>NZ_WPZC01000001.1:0-1256478 GCF_013031165.1 Ruegeria sp. HKCCD7251
CCATGCCGCAAATATTGAAACAACACTAGTCCATCGCAAATTTGACGGGCTTCGGCGAGCATCGCACCTCGAAGACTTTTTCGAGAGCTACCCACTGCACCGAAATCGGATGTTGAGATGGCTCGGGTCAACTTCCGCTTTATCGGGCAAAGCTTCGCTTCTCTGCCGCGCAGCATCCCGACTGTACTACGTCAGCGATGCGCAGAAAGCAGACTTTGCAAAGTCCGGTTGACCACATTGTCCACCAAAGGCGACAGTTCTGCTTCGCGACTGGGCTATACATAGCCCTCAAAGCGTATTGTTTGCGGGACTTCAGTTGCACCGTTTTCATGAGCGAGTAGGGCGCGTGCTGACGAAAAGGTAGCAAGCGCAAAAAGAACAAGAAGGGCCTTTATCATCGTAGCGCCTCGGATCCGGGTTTTGAACTTGGGCCGGGGTTCACAAATGATCGCCCCGGCCAGCGTCAGGGCAAACGAGGTAGTTCTTGCCCTGAAACATCGTACTTTCGCCTAATTTAGAAGATCACCGACGATGCCGACGGCATCGACCACGGTAGACAGGTCATTCGTAACTTCGAGGACTTCGTCATCGACCAGAATGTAGCGGTTTCCTTTGCCCGGCTCCCCAAGCTTCCATTTGGAAAGGTCCCCAATATCCTCGAACTCCAGGTCAGATGGGAGCTTGGCACCGCGCGTGTAGCGCTTGATCTGTCCAGGTGGTACAGCTTTTGGGCCTTTGCCGGGTTTGTCTTCTATCTGAATGCTGACATCACCGTTCTTGCCCCCCTTGTTCGGCTTTTTACCCTTGTTGTCTTTGGCATGGGCATCGCTGCCTCCAAGGATGAAAAACACAACTGCTAAGGCTGCAAGAATTCCGTATGCAATCTTCATAGATTGTTCCTTTGCTTCCCAACTTCATTCGACCGGCGTTGAAAATTCCGGCACGCGCTTGATCTCTCTTAGTTGCCCTTTGGCACACCCCTTAGTGACTGCCTTCACCCCGCATTAGAAAACGATCCGGGTTCTTAGACCGAACAGGGTAATCCGGTCCTGATCGGGATTTAGAAGCGGGTCGGAAATGAATTGTACCGATGGCGTGATCTGCAGTCCGGGTGAGATTGAAAAGCGGTAGAAAGCTTCAAGCGTGAACTGATCGCCATCTATGCCTCTTGCTTCGGCCCAGTTTAGGCCCAGACCGGCCAAATCGGTGTTGCGACCATAGTAACCGAGACCGGCAGAAATCGACCGTTCATAAAGCGCTGCGGTTCCCTTCGAGGCCCCTGCACGGAAGAACGGCATCCATTTATTGTCAACAAACCATGCGGCGGAAAACGCTGCGCCGTAATCTTCTGCTCGACTGCCATCGTCAGCCGCATCCGCATGCCAGAGGGTCAGATGGATATTGTCGAAGTAGATGCGATCAAAGCCGGACGTGTACCCAAGTTCGAGCGACTTGAAGAGATTGCCGTCGCTAAACACATCAAAGTTTGGATCGGACGGGTCGGCGTTTGCGTCTGATACGCTGGCAACGGCGTAGAGGTTCTCGCTCAGCTTTACCCCACCGGCAATACCAAGGCCTTGGTTGGGCGTGTTGATTGTCGGGTTGGTATTGAAAGACAGGTTTTGAAAACCACTGTAGGGGCTTACCAACCCGTAGATATCCACAAAGTCCGTTACATCAATCTGGCCGACTTGCAGCGCCCACGACCCATTCTCAGCCCTTTGGGTCCAGAACAAATTGGTCAGAAGCAAACCGTTGTCATTGAAGGCTGTTCCCGTGATTGAAAGGGCTCCGCCATCCAGCCCGAGAAATTGCGGAGCAACGTCAGTATAACTGTGCCTGTCTTCGATCTTGAATGTCAGAGACCCCCGTTCAGTTGCCTGCCAACTGCCGTAGAACCGCGCAATTCCGCTGGCTGCTTCGCCGGTTCCCAGATCAGCATCCGTGGTTTGGCCCAATGCCAGGTAGTCAATGTTGAACCGAAAACCACCCTCAGCCAGTCGGTCTTTCCACTGAAACCAACCCGGTGCGATGTTGCGTGGAAAATCGGAACGATATTGCGGATCGGTGAGCCCGTCTCCGGGCGCAAGATCGGCTTCGACTGAAGATGGCCCGGATAGTCCCTGAGCCGACGCTGCGCCAGCAAATGCAAGGCTCAATGCGGCAACCAGAAGTCTTATCATTTTGACGCCTGTGCCCCACCGGTCTTGCGATTTCCTGCCGCGCGGATGCGATCAGCAGCACGCTGCTTCCATTCCAACCTGTCTGCCTCGGTTTCCAGAGTTTCGACACGTTCCGCCTCTAGCTGGAAAGTCGCATTCATAGGCATGAGGCCATCCACAACCATCATATTATGAACGGAAGGATCGATAGTCAGCGTGCCTGTCAGCCGAACGGGTTCGTGGAAATAGCTAGGCGCCCAGTCCCCGTTCAACCGCACACGGATCATCTGGTTAGGCGGAGGTGGAGGCATGTGGCTGCACATCCCTCTTTCTGGCACCAAATACGCCACAGGCCGGCCGTCCGGATCGCTTGGAGCAGGAATGGCAAAGCCCGCGAGTGTGATTGTTCTGCCGTCGAATTGCGGGTTTCCGCTCGTTCCAGCCTTTCTTCGACGTTCAGTCACAACCTCGCGCTGATCGAGTAACCAGTCGACGTCAATTCCGTCTGACACCAAGGCGTCTTCGGTCTCTGCTAAAAGCAATTGCCATTTCTGCCGTTCTTCGGCGCTGCCAACCTCCTGCTGCAACCTGCCGCGTATACGCACAACGAAAAGAACATCGTCGAACTGTTCGGGGCTGAGTTCACGATAGGGGTCATCAAAGACCTGCGCAGACGGATCTGGCAGATCTGCCCAGTCCAACGCGGTTCCAGGCGTCGCCGCAGCATCATAACCGCACAAAACCAACCCTGCGAATACTGCGGAGCAAAACCAATTTCGCATGAATGCTCTCCGGCTGCTTTATCTGGTCAATCCAGTGTGTTTTTGTAGATCACACCGTCCTTCATGATCAGGCGGATTGTTTCCGGGCTGTCCGGCCTCGGGTCCGCACCGAACCACTGATCGCCTGTTCCAACGACAGAGAAGTCTTCGAGGGGGTTGCCGTCTATCAGCAGGATGTCGGCATAGGCGCCTTCTTCGATCACACCCAGTTTGCCTTCCGGATAGGGGTTCATGAAATCACCGCTAAGTGCCGCGATCTCGCCACCTACCGAAGTTAGGGTTACCATCGACGCATAGGGGCCGAAGAAATGGTTATTCAGATGTTTCTCGTAGGCGATCTGGATGTTGCACGCTTCGACCGAGCCGACGCAATCGGTTTGGAAACCGCGCGGCGCCGGGCATTCCTTCATACTTGGAATGTAGGCTTCGAAGGTCGCCGAGGCCGATTTGGCCTTCCTCAAACTGTTGGGGTTGTTTTTCACGGAAGGAACATCAAGTAGGCCTGGATCAAATGCTGTGATGTTCGTCGTGATGTACGCTCCTTTTTCTTTCATCAAAGCAGAAATCTCGCAGTCAAAGTGAAATCCGTGTTCAATGGTTCTGACCCCTGCATTCAGGGCATTGATGATCGCTTCTTTGCGGTAGGAATGTGCCATGACATAGGTGCCGTACTCGTTGGCAACCTGAACAGCGGCCTCGATCTCTTCTTTCGAACCGGCGAGCAACTGCCATGGATCGAATGCCGAAATCACCCCACCTGATTGCATGAACTTCAATTGCGTGGCACCCATGCGCAGGTTGTTGCGGCCATACATGTAAATTTCGTCAACACCGTTGACCTGTTGGGCCATATTCAGAGTCCCAAAGTTGGTCACCCCACCCGGCGGAGATGTGAAGGATGCGAAATCGGCGTGACCACCACGTGTTCCGAGAAATGCCCCGGAAGGATAAAAGCGGGGGCCGACGATCTGGCCGGCGTCAATTGCGCGCCGCAGCCCGCCGCCAGCGCCCCCGGCATCGCGAACGGTCGTGAAGCCCTGCATCAGGTACATTTCGGCCATCCGGGTCCCGTGGATGGCGAAATCCTCCCAGGTCGAGTTGGTTTCCATCTCGGCAATCGATGGCCCCATGAGCATCAGGTGCGCGTGATTCTCTATAAAGCCCGGTGTCAGAGTGCGCCCACCGCCGTCGATAACCGTCGCGCTCGGCGCATCAATGGCATCGGTTGAGACGGACTTGATCAGATTGCCCTCGACCAGAACACTGGCATTTTCAATGCGTTGCTCATTCACACCGTCGAAGACATGCACGTTGGTAAACAGCGTTTGGGGTTCTTCTTGATCCTGAGCCTGCGCGGTCGCCGAAAAAGAAAGAACTGCCGCGACAATTGCCGTCGAGCAAAGAGACATTCGTAAGCCGGACATAAGTACTCCCTTCATATTCATGTTTTGCCAACTATAGTCTGGAATTCATTGGCTCGGTTGCCCCTTTTGAATTAGGATGTACGAATGTGACTGCAAAAATGGCCACTTCTTAAAGCTAATCCAACAAGGGTTATGAGCTTGCCTTTCAACTCCACCTCCCGAGAGCATAGCGAGGGCTTTGTTCGCCTCTCTTTAGCCGCTCCCTTTCTGCAATATCTCACCGAACGTAAGATCAATCCGCAACCAGCATTGGATCAGGTCGGCTTGAAAGCTGAACTGATGACTAACCCATCCGTGTTCGTTCACTCCGAGTTGGTTTACGGCTTGGTAAATGCTTTCTCAGAAGTATCAGGGGATCGATACCTAGGACTGAATGTAGGGGAAGCGTTTGACCTACAAGGATGGCCGCCCTTCGCTCAAGCCTTGCAATCTACAAAAACGCTGTTCGAGTTTTTTACCCGCTTTGTTGAGCTCGTGCCGCAGGAGTCCAATTCTGTGCGGCACAGCCTTGTCATTGAAGCAGGCAAAGCGACTTATCGTATCGAGAGGCAACAGGAACCAACCGTCCCACCCATTCAGGTGACCGGTTTTGGTGCCGCAATCTATGTACGCCTATTGCAGACCGTCGTCGGAGAGTCCTGGGACTCTTCCCGTGTGCGATGGGAAAGCAGATACATCAATGGGCTGCCTATCGACTACAAAGGGATCGAGGTTGGCCTTGGGACTGATCCCGGAATGCAAATTAGTTTTCCTGTGGAATGGTTGTTTTTGCACCACGTCTCTGAGGGTTCTGCCAAGCCCATAGCATCACTTCGACAAGATGAAGAAGTAACCGTGGTGGCAGCTTTGCGATCTGTCTTACGCGACAAACTGGATGAAACCGATTTGGGACCAGAGATGGTGGCTGGAATGCTGGGAATACAACCGGAACGGTTTCTGAAAGCGCTTCAAAAACAAGGCACAACGCTACCGCGCGAAATCAAACGGCTGCGTATCGATGTCGCCAAGGAGCACCTCAAACAAAACCAGATGACAATTGCAGAGATCGGACTGATGCTCGGCTATTCTGACAAGTCCCATTTCACTCGCTTTTTCCGAGGTCAGACCGGAATGACACCGACCAAGTTCCGAAGCAAGTAAATGTGGTCGAGCCAAATGAACGCTTCGAAGATTAGGTCCTCGTGGGATCAGTTCGGAGAAGTTGTAGTGCGACGTTGAACAGGTTAGTCGACGACATGAATGGTTGGTTGCCACCGCCGATACAACCTCTGCAACTGGCCGTTTCGTTGTGTATTTCGGAGTTAGCAAAGCTTGGTTGCGAAGGTCCGCTTCGGGCTGCGACCCGCCGAAGGTTGAATTATTTTAGCGCTTGAACCGTCTATCCTCTCGCACCAGCATAATCGGTTTTGTCCAAAACCCCGGTGAGAGTAAAGGGGCGTGCAGTATGGAAGTTTCAAACGGGTACACTGATCCCTCGTTTTGCGGCGCAAGCTGGATTTTCAAAGTTCGGATTTGAAGGTCCGCAATTGGGTGATACCAGTAACTCCGCTTAAGTGACATTCGTATCCTCAACGATTGAACCAAGCCGTCGTATTGTAGAGTTTTTTGTCCACAAAAACTTGATCAACCACTTGAAGCTTGACTTAACAGCACATCGCGCCATCCGTTAACTGATGCTACGTAACTTGCTCCTGACAGTTGTCGCAATTGCCTCTCTCTCGGCAACTCCTGTCGCGTCTGAGAAAATTGAAGTCGATCTGGAATTGGCCCTTCTTGTCGATGTTTCAAGGTCGATGACTGAGCGAGAACTCGAGATTCAGCGGCAGGGTTACGCCGCAGCCTTGATGTCGGATGAAGTTTTCGCCGCTGTTCAGTCGGGCCCTTTGCAACGGGTGGCTTTGACATACGTCGAGTGGGCGGGAACACAAGACGTTATTGTTGACTGGATGCTGTTAGAAACGCGCGCTGATCTGGAGGAGTTTGCGGGTGTTCTGACCACGCGTTTCGATCCCGCCTTGCGCCGCACTTCAATCTCTGAGGCCCTGATCTTCGGGGCAACGATGATCGAAGGGAACAAATTCGAAGGTCTGCGTAAAGTTATCGACGTTTCTGGCGACGGGCCTAACAATCAGGGTCGCCCGGTTTTGCAAGCCCGTGAGGCAGTATTGTCGAAGTCGATCACCATAAATGGGTTACCGCTGATGACCCGTGAAGGTATGGGGAGTCAGTGGCACCTCGACGATCTTGATGTCTACTACCAGAACTGTGTTACGGGCGGGCCTGGTTCATTCGTAATCCCGGTGCTTGACTGGCAAGGCTTTGCGGAGGCCGTACGACGAAAACTGGTGCTGGAAATTGGGTTAGTTCCAGCAATAGGAGAGGTTATGAAGGCGCAATACATCTCACCCTCAGACTATGACTGCCTGATTGGCGAGAAGATCTGGGAACGGAACCAACAAATCTGGAGCGAACCCTAGAAGCGGCCTTTGCATCAACCACCCGAGGCTCGATACAAAAAGCCAGCAGCAATTATCTGAGGAAAACTAGTGTTCTGCGCTTTCAATAGAAATGCACAGATGGTGGTAGATCATCGACACAGTGTGAGTAGACAAACTTATTGACATCGATTTGCACGAACCGAGTGAAATTTGCACGCTTATAGTTAATTCGCAGTTCTGATGAGCTGGCTGGGGTGGTAGGATTCGAACCTACGATACACGGTACCAAAAACCGCTGCCTTACCACTTGGCTACACCCCAACGGTGAGGCGCTATCTACGATTGTTGTTTGGAGGGTTCAAGACCTTTCCCGCAAAAAAATGAGGAAGGTCTGGAAAAAACTTTTGACCCCAAGGTTGGTGCTCAGAGGTGGCTTTTCTCGGGGTCTTTCTTTGGCACTGTGCCGATTGGCATGCAGTGGGTCTGCGGAGGGCCTAAAAACACTTTCTTGATACGCCCACATAGGAAAATGCCGTTAATTTCATATGGCCTACGGGCATTTGAGTGTTACGCTCAACTTCGCAAAGGGACCAACATTGGCAAGATCCCGGATACCCAATCATAGGTGACACATGAAATTTCTACGCACGCCGGGCTCTCGATTTGAAGGTCTGGCTGATTATGACTTTCAGCCGAACTACACTTTGGTCGACGATACTGAGGCGGGAGATTTACGAATCCATCATGTGGATGTAGGGCCTACTGATGCCGATCCGGTGTTGATGATGCACGGAGAGCCGAGCTGGTCGTATTTGTATCGCCATATGATTGCGGGGTTTGTGCAGCAGGGGTATCGCGCTGTTGCGCCGGATTTGATTGGGTTTGGCAGATCGGACAAGCCGACGGAACGTAGCGATTATACCTACGCTCGCCACGTCGCCTGGATGGGGGACTGGCTGCGTCAGGTGGATCTGCGCAATATCACGCTGTTCTGTCAGGACTGGGGCGGGTTGATTGGGTTGAGGCTTTGGGCCGAAATGCCCGACAGGTTTGCGCGCGTTGTCGTCGCCAATACCGCGCTGCCGACCGGCGATCAGCCGATGGGAGAGGCTTTTGATAGTTGGCGCAAATTCAGTCAGGAAGTGCCTGTTTTTCCAGCCGGTGGGATTTTAAAGGGTGGAACAGCGAAACCGTTGTCAGACGCGGCCATTGCGGCTTATGACGCGCCATATCCCGACGAAAGTTACAAGGCGGGGGCGCGGCAATTCCCGATGCTGGTGCCGGCTTCGCCCGATGATCCCGAGTCGGATGCGAACCGGCGGGCGTGGGGTGTGCTGCGCGGCCTGCAAACGCCCGTCCTGACGGCTTTTGGTGCGGATGACAACGTAATGGCTGGGATAGATGCGGTGTTTCAGCGTCTTTGCCCCGGCGCGGCCGGGCAACCTCATGTGATCTTGCCCAATGCGGGTCATTTTCTTCAAGAGGACGTAGGCCCTGAACTGGTAAAGCTAACCTGCGATTTCATCCAGCGCACGTCCTGAGGTGTGCTGGGTCATTCCCGGACTTCCGAAGGGTCGACCCCCCAAAGGTTCGACTTGAGGGTCCAGCCCTTGTATCCGCCAGCCGAAATTCGGCACCAGTCAATGGTACAGCTTCCAAGTCGGGCGACCACGCCGGATTCGAACTGTGCGCTGACCTGCGAGTTCGGGTCCGGGTTGGCATAAACGGGCAGCATGTCAGATTCGATCAGGACTGTGCGAACGCCAGACAACAACGCATAGTGTACCCAGCCGCCGGCTCCGTCGCGGTCCTGAACCTTCCGCCAGTTTCCATATTCGGCGGTGATTTGCAGAGGCATCCCACGGCGTTTGAAGACCCAGTCGATTCGATGGGTCAGGGACGGGCCGCGACGTACATTGCCTTCGGCGGCTTTCATCGAAACATATCGGGGCAACGGCAGATTGGTCACCTGACCGCGCTTGTCCTGCGCGCTGGCAGCGACTGCACCAGCCAGGACCAGAAATGCGGACAAAACCGCCGTCAAACGGCGCTTTGGGGGTAGAATACCACTCACGGACTGTCTGCTCTTGTGCCTGTTGATCTTGTTTCGAAAAAAGGTCGACTCAATGCCTCGGGGGTTCTTGTGCCCCGCCTTATCCTGCGCCACGATGCCATGGCGCGCGAAGGTTTGCAAAGCAGTGGGAGTGCACAGGTGCCAAGAGAACGTCTGAGTGTTGTCGTAACGCGACGGTTGCCCGAGGCGGTAGAAACCCGGTTGAGCGAATTGTTCGATGTTCAGTTGCGGACCGAGGACACCCCAATGTCCCGAGAAGAACTGGTCGCCGCAGTCCAAAGCGCGGATGTCCTTGTACCGACGGTCACAGACACAATTGACGGCGGATTGCTGGGACAGGCGGGTGAAAACCTGCGCTTGATCGCGAATTATGGGGCAGGGGTCGACAATATCGACGTCGCAACCGCGCGGCAGCGTGGAATTCTTGTCTCGAACACTCCGGGTGTTCTGACAGATGATACCGCCGACATGACCATGGCGCTTATACTTGCTGTCACGCGGCGTATCCCCGAGGGGCTGTCGGTGATGCAAAAAGGTGAGTGGGAGGGCTGGGCCCCGAACGCCCTGTTGGGTGGCCGCATCGGTGGCCGCCGTCTTGGTATTTTGGGCATGGGGCGCATTGGTCAGGCCGTGGCGCGCCGGGCCAGCGCCTTTGGGATGCAGGTTCATTACCACAACCGCCGCAGGCTTCGTCCCGAAACGGAACAAGAGCTTGAAGCGACCTATTGGGAAAGCCTTGATCAGATGGTTGCGCGAATGGACGTCATCTCGATCAACTGCCCGTCCACACCGTCCACGTTCCACCTGATGAATGCGCGGCGATTGAAGCTGATGAAGCCTTCGGCGGTAATTGTGAACACCTCGCGGGGAGAAGTGCTTGACGAAAACGCGCTAACCCGTCTGATCCGGTCCGGCGATATCGCGGGGGCTGGGTTGGACGTTTACGAACACGGGACGGACGTGAACCCGCGCCTGCGGCAGTTGCCGAATGTCGTCCTGCTGCCGCATATGGGATCGGCCACACTGGAAGGGCGGATCGAGATGGGTGAGAAAGTCATCATCAATATCAAGACGTTCGAAGATGGCCACCGCCCACCGGACCAGGTGGTTCCTGCAATGCTGTAGGAATGTGCGGCAGCCCGCAAATTTATGTTTTTTCAGGAGGATAATATGAAAAGAAGTCTGATTTCAGGGTTGTTCGCGACCGCAATGGCAATTTCCGGCCCTTTGTTCGCACAAGAGACAGCCGACGCTGTTGCCCCCGAAGGTGCCTCCGAAGGGCAGGTTCTGGGTCTGACAGAAGAAGTGATCGCCTCGCTTGAGGCGAAACTGGCTGGCGCGCCGGTTTCTTCGCAGAATTGGATGGTGGCAGCCGCGAACCCGTTGGCCGTTGAAGCCGGGGCCAAGGTATTGCGGGCCGGTGGATCGGCTGCGGATGCGATGGTAGCTGTACAAGTTGTGCTTGGCCTGGTCGAGCCGCAGTCGTCCGGACTGGGCGGTGGGGCGTTTCTTGTTTGGTACGACGCCGCCACTGGCGAACTGACGACACTGGACGGGCGCGAAACCGCGCCGTTGGAGGCAAATCACCGGCTGTTCCAAGATGAAAATGGCGAACCGCTGAAGTTCTTTGACGCCGTCGTGGGTGGTTTGTCGGTGGGGACACCGGGTACGCCCGCCTTGCTGGAAGAGGCGCACCGGCGCTGGGGGCGCAGCCCGTGGCCCAGCCTGTTCGCCGATGGGATCGCGCTGGCTGATGAAGGGTTTCTTGTATCTCCGCGTCTGGCCGGCCTTGTGGAAAAAGACGCCGAACGCCTGTCGCGTTTCCCGGCGACCGCTGCGTATTTCCTGCCGGATGGGGCGCCATTGGCACAGGGCCAGCGCCTGATGAACCCCGACTATGCGGACACTCTGCGCGTTCTTGCCAGCGAAGGATCAGCGGGTTTTTACGGGGGCGAGATCGCCGCAGGTATCGTCAACACGGTGCGGAGCGCACCGGGGAATCCGGGGATTTTGTCGGGAATTGACTTGGCGCTGTATCAGGTGATTGAACGCGAACCCGTCTGTGCGGCGTATCGCGCCTATGAGGTGTGCGGAATGGGGCCGCCTTCCTCTGGTGCGCTGACTGTGGGTCAGATTTTGGGCATGCTGGATGGCTATGACCTGGCGGCGATGGGGCCCGAGGATATCAATACGTGGCGACTGATCGGCGACGCCTCGCGTCTGGCTTTTGCGGATCGCGGGCGGTACATGGCGGATCACGACTTTGTCCCGATGCCGACAAAAGGGCTGGTTGATCCGGCCTACTTGTCGGAACGTGGCGCCTTGATGAGCGGCGATGCAGCTCTGATTGACGCAACACCCGGCAACCCAGAATTCGAGCATTCGTCGAATTGGGCGGATGACGTGTCGCTGGAATTGCCGTCGACCTCTCATATCTCGATCGTTGACCAGTATGGGAACGTCCTGTCGATGACCTCAACGATCGAAAACGGGTTCGGGTCCCGATTGATGACCAACGGGTTCTTACTGAACAATGAACTGACGGATTTCTCGTTCAAAACCCACAGCAATGGTGTCCCGATCGCGAACCGTCTTGAGCCGGGCAAACGCCCCCGTTCGTCGATGAGCCCGACCATTGTAATGCAGGACGGCAAACCGGTTCTGGCCATCGGTTCACCCGGTGGAAGCCGGATTATCGGTTATGTTGCCAAGTCAATCATTGCGTGGGCGGATTGGGGCATGGACGTGCAGCAGGCATTGTCGATGCCCCATCTGGTCAACCGTTTTGGCACCTACGATGTTGAACAGGGCACATCGGCCGAGGGGTTTGTCGATGCGCTGACGACGCTGGGATACGAGGTTAATCCACGTGACCTGACCTCGGGGCTGCACGCCATCGAGATTGGGGACGTTTTGACAGGCGGTGCCGATCCACGCCGCGAAGGGATTGCGCTGGGCGAATAGCCTGGCGTTTAAGGGGGGAACACCATGGCGCAAGCAGTTGCATTGCCGCGGAACGAGGCTGGCATTCAGACGGTCGTTGGCCTTCTGAAGTCTACCTTCGGGGATCGTCTACAAACAGGGCAGGCGATCCGCGAACAGCATGGGCATACTACGACGTGGATTGAAACCCAGTCCCCAGACGCCGTGGTGTTCCCGCATTCGACCGAAGAAGTGTCTGAGATCGTCAGACTTTGCGCCGAACACAAGGTCCCAGTGATCGCCTTTGGCACGGGGACCTCGCTTGAGGGGCATGTGAACGCGCCCGCCGGTGGGATTTCGGTCGACCTGACCCAGATGAACAAGGTGCTGAAAGTCAACGCCAGCGATCTGGATTGTGTCGTGCAGCCCGGCGTGACGCGCGAAGACCTGAACACATTCCTTCGTGATCAGGGGCTGTTCTTTCCCATCGACCCCGGTGCGAATGCCTCGTTGGGGGGGATGGCTGCCACCCGGGCGTCGGGGACCAACGCGGTACGCTATGGGACCATGAAAGACAACGTCCTCAGCCTCGAAGCTGTCATGCCCGACGGTCAGATTATTCGTACCGGTCACAGGGCCAAGAAGTCCTCTGCTGGGTATGACCTGACGCGGTTGCTGATCGGTGCTGAGGGAACGCTTGGTATCATTACAGAGATCACGTTGCGTCTTCAGGGTATCCCCGAGGCGATCACCTCGGCGCGGTGTTCCTTCCCAACGGTTGATGCGGCCTGCCAAGCTGTAATGATGACGATCCAGTACGGCGTGCCGGTCGCCCGGATCGAGTTACTGGACGAAATGTCAGTGAAGGCTGCGAATGCCTATTCCAACCTGACCCTGCCGGAAACGCCATTGCTGCTGCTCGAATTTCACGGATCGGAAAGCGGTGCAGTTGAGCAGGCCGAAACCTTTGGTCAGATCGCCGAGGAATTCGGGGGTACAGATTTTGCAGCGACGTCAACGACGGAAGAGCGGAACAAGCTGTGGCAAGCCCGGCACGACATGTATTGGGCGTGTCTGCAACTGCGACCCGGTGCACGCGGAATCTCGACTGACGTATGCGTACCGATCTCACATCTGGCAGAGTGTGTGACGGCAACGCAGAACCGTGCGAGTGAACTGGGACTGATGGCACCTATGGTTGGGCATGTGGGCGATGGAAACTTCCATACGTTGTTGCTGATTGACATGGACAACCCTGACGAAGTGACCAACGCCGAAGGATTTGTGGGCTGGCTCAACGACCTCGCCATCTCGATGGAGGGGACATGTACCGGTGAACACGGAATCGGACAGGGCAAGCGCCCGTATCTTTTGAAAGAACTGGGGCCAGCCGTTGCCTATATGGGCGCCATCAAAAGGGCGTTAGACCCAGATAACATTATGAATCCAGGAAAGATTTTTCCCTCATCGAATTATTGATAACGTTGCGGAAGCGTCGCGCCTAGGACACAAGGATGCCCAAATTCGCCTGTATCAGTTACCGCAACGAGCAGTAATTTTTTCAGGTATTCAAATGGGCGTATTACGGATTGTCGGATTTGCGTTGGTCGTTGTTTTGGTCATTGCCGGGCTCGACTACTATCAGCAGGACAAGAAACGCGCGGATACGTTGTCGGCCAGCGGCTATATCGACACGATCAAAGAGCGATTCGCACTGTTTAACGAAGAGCTTGATGCCGAGCAGATTGAACGCGACCGTAAGCAGCGTTGGCGCGCCGGAAGCGAACCCTATGCCCCGAAATCAGGCGAAGACTGGGTGCGCCGCGCAATTGTGGATCGCGACTATACCCGTGATGCCCGCGAAGGTGTTCTTCAAAACGGTATTAGCGAGGCCGCCCGCCCGCTAGCCAAGCAGGTGGCGGTGCAGAAGGTGCAGCAACTGGCTGAAAAGCTGGATCGCACCAGTTGGGTCTATGAAAACGGCACGCATACAATCTGGCTTCAGGTTTCACTGAAAGAGGACGCGCGGTCCAACACCCTGACAGGCAATATCGTGCGATCGGTTGACACGCTGGGCCAAAGCGGTGCCGATTATGCCCCATTCGCAATTGTCGGTGGCGTGGCCTACTTTCAATTCAAGCAGAACAAATACAGCGTCATCACCGTGAATGACCGATCCTTCTGGTCAATGGTCACGGCGGGTATCACGGATTTGGATGCTCCGGTCGAGTTTGACATCTACAAGGGCACACTTGGCCTTGGTCAGGAGGTCCGGATGCAACTCTATTCCAACGCACCCCCGCATGAGGTTAGAAAGTTTCTGGCGAAGCTGGACTATGACGGTATGAATGCGTTGCTTCGCAAGCCGGTACCCGGTGTCAGCAACGACAGGACCACGAACCCCGAAACCGAGGATGAGCTGGCCATCGAAATGGCAGGCCTTCGTGGTGAGTTCATGAAGCTGCGGGCTGAACTGGCGCGACTACGGCTTGACAACATCAATGGGCTTTCGCTTGTGGCCAACACCCTGGCTGCGCAATACGGGTTGTCCGGCGATACGTTCGACTTGACCGCAAACAAGATCAAATCTGCGGATGATCTGATCCAAGTTGGTTATCGCACCGGCCTTACCTCTCTTCTGGATGGTGAGGTTCAAAAAGCCGACGCGGAAGGCGGAAACATGTTCGGCCGTCTGTTTGCGTCATTCAAAGGTGGCGATAACCCGCAAGAGGCAAGCAGCAAGGGCGGTGGCTTTCTGGATGGGCTGAAATCCATGTTCCAAAATAGCGAAACCGCGCAGGCGCCCGAGGTCCGCGTCAACAAGGGTGGCGCGGGTCTAGTCAGCAAGTGCGCCACCAAGGACGCCTTCAAGACCTGCACGCTGACTGACGGCTAAGAGATCGAAACCAGACGCGGAAAAACGACCCCCAGCAATCCGGGGGTCGTTTTTTTTATATCACTGGTCGGATGAATGTCGCGCCGAGCCCCTCAAATGCGCCATATGGTGTCAACTTAATTCAAGGGGAGACGCCCGGTTATGAAAACCCAAGTCAAAGCACTGGTCGTAGGCGGCGGCGCCGTTGGGACCTCGATCGCTTATCATCTGGCCAAAGCGGGCTGGGATGACGTGATGCTGATTGAACGGGACGAGCTGACATCGGGCTCGACCTGGCACGCGGCGGGGCTTCTGCCGCTGTTCAACATGTCTTATGCGACGACTCACATCCACAAGTATTCGGTCGATTTCTACAAGCAGCTTGAGGCAGAAACCGGCCTGAACGCGGGCTTCGCCGTGGTCGGCAACCTGCGCATGGCACAAACGCAAGAGCGTATGGACGAATACATGCTCTATGCCTCAACCGCCGAAACCTGTGACGTCGCATACGAGTGGCTGACACCCGAGCAGATCAAGGAACGCTGGCCGCTAATCGAAACTTCGGACCTGAAAGGTGCGATTTATCATACCGAGGACGGCTACATTAACCCTGCCGACGTAACGCAGGCCATGGCCAAGGGTGCCCGTCAGCGCGGTGTGGACATTGTCCGCAAGATGCAGGCCGATGCCTTCCACTGGAACGGCACCCATTGGGAAGTCACCTGCACCAAAATGGTGGAAAAGGGCGGCAATCTGGTCGAGAGCGACGAGCAGGTGGTGATCACCGCTGAACACGTCGTGACCGCTTCGGGCAACCACGCACAGCGTACCGCCAAGATGCTGGGCATCAAGATGCCCGCGATCCCGGTTGAACACACCTTCATCGTCATGGACAAAGACCCTGAGTTGGTCAATTGGCGCGAAGCAGGCAACCCGGAACATCCCGTTGTGCGCGACGCCGACAATGAATCTTATGCCCGTGAAGAGCGTGGTGGCTGGATTCTTGGCATCTACGAGCACGGCGCCCCCGCGCGCTTTGAACACGGTGTGCCGGACAGCTTCCGCGCGGACCTTTTCCCGCTGGATCTGGACCGGATCGCGGATCAATACATGGCGATGGCCGAACGCGTTCCGTCCTGCGCCGAATCCGGCCTGAAAGATGATTTCAACGGTCCGATCTGCTATACTCCCGACGGCAACCCCCTGGTTGGTCCGGCTCCGGGCCTGCGTAACATGTGGCTGGCCGAAGGATTCTCGTTTGGTATCACGGCTGCAGGCGGCACCGGATACTATCTGGCACAGATGATGGTCGATGGCGAAGCCGAGATCGACATGGCCTCGCTGGACCCCAAACGCTACAGCAGCAACTGGATGACGACCGAGTTCGCCGCGCGCAAGAACGAAGAGTGCTATGAGCATGTCTACATCCTGCACCACCCGGATGAAGAGCGTGAAGCCTGCCGTCCTCTGCGCACCGTCCCGGCCTATGACCGCCAGAAAGCGCGCGGCGCTCAGTTCGGTTGGGTTAACGGTTGGGAACGCCCGAACTATTTCGGCCCCGTTGATGCACCCGACAATTTCGATAAGGAAAGCCGCTCGTTTCGCCGCGGTGGCTGGTGGAAACATGCGGTGGAAGAAGCCAAGGCGATCCGCGAAGGCGTTGGCCTGATCGACGCGTCGGCCTTCACCAAGCACGCCGTTAAAGGCCCCGGTGCGACCCAGTTTCTGGATTGGTTCACCTGCAACAAACTGCCCAAGGTCGGTCGTATCAACCTGACCTATGCGTTGACATCACACGGCACCACCCGCAGCGAATACACCATCGTCCGCAATGGCGAGAACAACTACTATCTCGTCTCTGCCGGCGCCTGGACCGAATATGACGCGGATTATCTGCGCAAGGCGGCTGAGGACAAGATGGTGGAGTTCGGCTACATCGAGATCCAGGACGTGACCACCCAGTGGGGCGTCTTCGCAATCGCCGGACCCAAGTCGCGTGACGTTCTGAAAGAGGTCATCAAAGACGCCGATCCGGAAACCGCACTGTCCAACAAGCGTTTCCCGTGGCTGTCGGCCCGTCAGATCGAATTGGGCATGTGCCCCGTGAACGCAATCCGCGTAGCCTATACCGGCGAACTGGGTTGGGAATTGCACCACCCGATCGAGATGCAGAACTACCTGTTCGATCTTCTGGAAAAGGCGGGTGAGAAACACGGTATGAAGTTGGTCGGCGCCCGGGCCCAGAACTGGCTGCGTCAGGAAAAATCCTATCGCGCCTTCGGCACTGAACTTGGTCGCGATGCGACCCCGCTTGAGGCTGACCTGCCGCGCTTTGTCGACCTATCCAAGGAATTCTACGGTAAGGCCAAGCTGGAAGAGACCGGCGTACGTGTGAAATGCTGCACCCTGCTTATCGACGGGCCGGAAGATGCTGACCCGTGGGGCCGCGAGGCGCTATATACGCCGGAAGGTGAGCGTGTGGGTCGTCTGACCTCGGGCGGCTATTCCGTGGCGTTCGAGAAATCCATCGGGATGGGTTATGTGACGCCCGGATTGGCGGTTGAAGGCACCAAACTGAAGATCAAAATTCAGGATAAATTGTGGGATGCCGTCGTCACCTGCGACAGCCCTTACGACCCCAAAAACGAGACCATCCGTAAGGACGGTTGATCCCGGAAGATGTTGTTGGCAGCGCCCAAGAAATGCGCCGCCTGCAGCGGCCCATGCCTCCGGCGGAAGTATTTCTAAACAGAAGAAGCGGGGGCTGGAAAATGATCCAGCCCCCCTGCTTTTGGCAAGGGGGGCCTTCTCCTGTTACGGCCATCGGCGCTTCCGCCTGTACCGCAAGAGATTTTGTGGCCTCAATATGTTAAGAAACCGTTTCTTCTTCTGTTCAAAAATACTTCCGCCGGAGGCAAGCCTGCGTATGCAGGCTTTTTGCGGGTAAAGGCGTTCAGACCAACAATTCGTCAAAACACTCCAGAGCTTTGGCTGCATACATCATCGACGGTCCTCCGCCCATTTGGATGGCCATAGCAAGTACGTCCGAAACCTCTTCTCGGGACGCGCCTGACTTGGCCAAGGCTTCGGTATGCAATGTGATGCAAGGTTCGCAGCGGATAGCCATTGACATACCTAGCGCAATGAATTCCTTAGTCTTGTAGTCAAGCGTTCCGCCTTTTTTGACCGTTTCTCCCAAGGACCCAAACGCGCGTGCTGTTTCGGGGATTGCGGTGTTGAGAGTGCGTAGTCCCTTGCGGGTGTCCGTTAGCTTTTCCTGCCAAGTCATGTCTATCCTCATTCACATATGGTAAGCGGAATGTGAATGAGAATACGTGTTCGAACTTTGATCTTGATCAGGTCTGGGGTTTTTCGGCGACGAAGGCGAGGTTGTTTGCTGGCATGTCGATCAACCCAATAACATTCAGTCCCTGTGCGCACATTTCCGCCGCGATGTCCTCGTCATTCTTGTAGCCGATTTCGCCGTCTTGCTGCACCAACGCGTCATGGAAACGTTGATCCCCGTCACTGGTGAGAGTCCCCGATCGCATGAACGGCCCATAGAGGACAAAGCGCCCTTCTGGTGACAGGGTAAGTGCGGTCTCTGAGATCAGCGTTTGGGTCTCTCGCCAACTGATCAAGTGGGTCAGGTTGATCAACACGATCAGGTCCTGCCCGGCAAAGAGTTGGTGCCACCCGTCAGACGTCGCGTCCAGTGCAGCGGCGTCCGTGGTATTGGGCAGATCTCGGCAATACGCGTTGATGCTGGCGCGCCGCTCTGGATCGACTTCTGTTGGTTGCCAGTGAAGCAGTGGCAGGCGCTGTGCGAAGGCGCTGACATGCTGTCCGGTACCGCTGGCTATTTCCAACGCCCGACCTTGGGTGGGTGCCCACCGCACCAAGAGATCGCACAGCACGTCTGAATTACGGGACGCAGCGGGTGCAACTAGCCGTCCATCTTCGCCTTCGGTGGCAACACTGGCATTTGAAGGCAGGTTTCGTTTCCTCATTGGCATAACCTTTCCGGTTTCAGAGCCCGAACACTGGCGTCATCCAATTCGGGCATGTGGCCGGTCGCAAGATCGGCCACCAGCTTCGATGCGGCTGGGGCAGTCTGGAACCCATACCCTCCCTGACCAGCGGACCAGATAAATGTTGGATCTACGGGATCAGGGCCAAGAACCAGCGTGCCGTCAGGCGCAAAGCTGCGCAAACCAGCCCAGTTGGCCTCGACCCGAGTGACAGGTTCGGTGACCATCTCTTCATATCTGGCCAGACCTTCGGCCAGAACCATGTCGTCAGCATACGCATCGTGTGGAGGGACCGGATCAGCCTCGGACGGTGAGACAATCAGTTTCCCGGCATCGGGTTTCGCATACCAGGCCTCCTGTACGCCCAGAAGCATCGGCCATTCGCGCAGGTTGTGACCGGCCGGGGCCGGCAATCGTGCCATCGACCGACGGCGGGGTGAAATGCCGATTGGGGCAATACCAGCCATGATTGCAATTTCATCGACCCACGGGCCTGCTGCATTCACAATATTTCGGGAATCGTAAGTCTGCCCGGCGCTGACAATCCAGTGTCTGTCTTTGTGTATGGCTGTGACCTTGTTTCTGGTCAGGACCTTTCCGCCATTGGCACGGATCACACGGGCAAAGTCCTGCAATAGCCTGTCGGTATCAATATCAAACGCACCGTCGCTGATCGCGGTAAACCCCACTGAATCAGGGTTCAGGATTGGAACGCGGTCACGGGCTTCTGCAACAGGCAATACCTGCATGTTCAAATCGACCACATCGCGGGCGAATACGTCTTGCTGGTTTTTTCCTCCGATCAGCATCAGGCCCCTCGGCGTGAGGTATCCACCATTTTCTGAGGCCAGAAACTCTGCACTTGCCTTGTTCAGCGCGACGACCGAGTCAGGACCGTAGCTTTCTTCAAACAACGCCGCCGACCGCCCAGAGGCGTGATACCCAAGCACGTCTTCTACCTCGAGCACGATGACCTTACCGTGAAGTGACAGCCGCGCGCCTGCGCTGAGACCTGCTATTCCGCCGCCGATGATCAGGAAATCAATCATTTAACCCCTTTGCGATGCGCATGGCGCTTTATTTGCGAAAGTGTCAGCGAACTTTAAGCAGGGTTGAATTTGCGCATCAACCCATCCAAACAAGGATCAACCAATTAGAGGAGGGCAGGGTGAGTACCGCAGACCTACACCCAATGGCCACGGGGCATCTTCCGTCCTATGTGACACAGGCGGATGGCAGTGATTTTCTTTTGACGTTTATGTTTTTTTTCACGGTTGGGGTCATCATCCTGATTGGTGTGGGCTATTTCACACTCCACTCGATCCCGGAAAAAATTGCGCATGAATCCAACCACCCTCAGTTTCAGCTAGTGGGCATTCTGGCGCTGCTGGCGCTGTTCACTCATAATGGGCTGTTCTGGGTTGCCGCTATTCTGGTGGCCGGGTTCCAGTTCCCTGACGTTGCAGCACCGCTTAGGGCGATTGCCGATGCGATCCGATCTTTGGGCAAGCCCGAGGCCCAACCTTCCGAGCCGCCCGTGCAGCAGGAGCCGTAAGTTATGCTTGAGACGTTGACGTGCGCACTGATTACGGTGCTGCCTGACTATTTGTTCCGCCGCTATGTGCAGGGCAAGCGGATCGGTCATGAGATCACGCTGTTCACCATGTGGTATGAGCTGCGCTGGGGCCTGACCACCTGTGCCATTCTGGCGCTGACCGTGATCACCACGCTGTTCTACTTTCACCCGGCCAGCAAAACAGCGGCCTCGTATTTCCGGACGGTGACGATCCTGCCGCAGTTGGGCGGTCGCGTATCCGAGGTTTATGTGACGAATAACCAGCAGGTTGTCGCAGGTCAGCCGATCTTTCGGATCGAGGACTTCACCCAAACCGCCATGGTCGAGGCCGCCCGGGCAGAAATTGCGCAGGTGCAGGCGTCCTTGAAAGTGGCCGAGACTGATCTGGCCGAAGCTGAGGCGGGAATCGCTGGCGCCAAGGCTGCGCTGGATCAGTCGCTGGAGGACCTTGAGCGTAACACTACCCTGCGGGACGAAGGCTCCAGTGCGGTGCGCCTGGCCGAGATTGACCGGCTGGAAAACCTTGTGGCCGAGCGTGAGGCACAATTGGTTGCTGCCCAAGCGCGGCGTGCGGCTGTGGGGCAGCAGATCGAAGAGCTGATCCCGGCGCAAATGGCCAGTGCCACCGCGCAACTGGACGCCGCAATGACCGAGCTGGAAAAGACCGTGATCAACGCGGGCGTCACTGGCCGGGTGGAGCAGTTTGGCTTGCAGGTCGGCGACTACGTCAGTCCGCTATTGCGGCCAGCGGGTATCCTTGTTCCCTCGCAGTCGGGCCATAACCGGTTTCAGGCGGCGTTCAACCAAATGTCAGCGCAGGTCATCAAGCCCGGCATGATCGGAGAGCTGGGTTGCATGACCAAACCTTTCACCGTGATCCCCATGGTGGTGGTTCAAGTGCAAGACGTGATCCCTTCGGGCCAAATTCGGCCTACCGACGAGTTGCGAGATGTTCAGACAAATACAGTCCCGGGATCTGTTCTGGTTTACATGGAGCCGCTCTACAAAGGCACGGCCGATGACATCCCACCGGGCAGTAATTGCCTTGCGAATGTCTATACCGACAATCACGAACGGCTAGAGCACGAAGAGTTGGGCTTTTGGCAATCAGCCGCCCTGCATGTGATCGACACGATCGGAGTGGTCCACGCCGCAGGCCTGCGCCTGCGCTTGATCCTGATGCCGGTGAATACGCTGGTGCTGACGGGGCACTGATTTCAACTTAGTCTGGCCGGGTACACGTTATCCGGCCAGACCGTTGCGGTGCAGCCCCGCAAAAACCTTTTCGTTACGGGCGTCGTCGTAGGGCCGCCAGTCCCGCATCCGGTCGACATAACCCTTGGACAGGCCTTCGCAGGCGGTCAGAGCTTCTTGCGCTTCACCCACGCGGTCCAAGGCGGCAAGGCAGATGGCGCGGCGATACAGCATGTTGGGATCGTTGGGGCGCACATTGACGGCGCGATCTGCCCAGTCCAACGCTTCGATATTTTCACCCGCAACCAGATACATTCGGGCAATTGCCCAGAAATAGAATCCGCGGTCAGGTTCCCGCGGAGACAAGGCCAGAGCCTTGCGTATTTCCTCGACTGCCTGTGGGCCGATACTGGGATCGGCAAGTTCGGACCGGTTGAAATAGGCCAGTTTAGCGCGTGTGAAAAAGGGGTTAAGGCGGATCGCGTATTCCAATTCCTTGAGGCTTAACGCTTTTTCTCCCTGCCAGACATAGGCTGTCGACATCACATAATGCGCAAACGGAGATTTATTTGCTAGCTCCAGCCCCTTTTGCGCAGCGGCCATCCCCTTGTCCAAAACATCCTTTGAGCGTTCGGACGCACCAAACCCATATTCCTTAAGATAGGCCCATCCCAACCCAGCCCAGGCCTCACCATAGCCTTCATCCAGTGCCACAGCGGACTGAAACTCAATCTGTGCCGCTTGCAAATCTTCCAGCCCAGGCTTTCTAAGTCCCGACATCCCCCTCAGGTACCTTTCCCATGCCCCCAGATGGTCGGGGCGTTTGCGGCGAATGCGGTCGATCTCGCCCTCGACCAGCTCGGTGTCCAATGCGGTAACAACACGCAGGGTGATGTCGTCCTGAATCTCAAACACATCTTCGAACGGCCGGTCGTATTTCTCGGACCAGAGGGCAAGTCCGGTCGATCCCTCGATATATTCCACGGTCACCCGTACCCGTGGACCCGACCGGCGCAATGTTCCGGTCACAAGGTATTGCGCCCCCAGGACCCTCGCAGCGTCTTCGACACTCAGTTCTGGGTTCAGGGACAGGCTGGACGCGCCCGAAACAACCGGCACTCGACCCATCTGTTGCAGCCCCGAGATGATGTCTTCAGCCAGCCCTTCGGCAAAAAAGGCATGTCCGGGATCGGGGGAGTGATTCTGGAAAGGTAATACCGCAAGGGTCGGCGGCCCGGTTCGGATCGCAGGTTGGGACGGCACGGGCGATATCCCTTCGGCCTGCCAGCGAAACACGGTCAGAGGGCGCGAGATGTTCTTGAGTTGATGTTGACCATCATGTGTCAGGTTTTTTGTCTTACCCTGCGGCAGCGCATCGACAAATGCCAGCGAGGCGGCCAGTCCCCCGGCGTGGCAAAGCCCTTCCAACCGGGCGGCAATATTGACGCCGTCACCCAGAATGTCCTGATCGTCAACGAACACATCCCCAAGATGTGCCCCAATGCGCAGCAGAATGCGCGCGTCCGGTGGCTGCTGCCGGGCCTGGGCTGCGGCCTCGGCCTGAATGCGCATCGCAGCGGTTAGCGCCGCTTCAGGCTCCGGGAATTCGGCCAGAAAGCCGTCGCCCATCGTTTTGACCAATCGCCCCTGATTTTGATCCAAAGCGGGAGAAATGATCGCGTTCCGCAGTTCGCGTACAGCGCGCAGGGTTCCGACCTCATCGGTTTCTGTCAGATGGGCGTAGCCCAACACATCCATGGCCAGAATGGCGGCACGTCTTTTGCCGTCCAGAAAATCCTCCATCGGCGATCCCTCGCAAGCCGTGCCTTGGGCTATCTTACGCGGTTTGCGCCATGAATGCATGACAAGAAAAAAGCCCGCCAAACGAGGCGGGCTTTGTCTCACACTATATACGCGTGGCTTACTGCGGAATTTCGCCCTCCAGCCCTTCGACGTAGAAGTTCATGCCAGCCAGTGTGCCGTCATCGGCGGTTTCGCCGTCCGCCAGCCAGTCGCTGCCGTCCTGCTTTTTGATCGGGCCGGTGAAGGGGTGGTATTCACCAGCAGCCATTGCGGCTTTCAAAGCCAGCGCTTCTTCTTTGACGTCAGCAGGCACCGCGTCGGAGATCTCACCGATTGCGACCATGCCTTCGCGGATACCATCCCAGGTGTTCGCGCTTTCCCAGGTTCCGTCCATCACGGCCTTGGTCCGGGCGATATAGTAGGGGGCCCAGTCATCAATGATCGACGATACGCGCGGGAAGGGGGCGTATTCGCTCATGTCCGACGCCTGACCAAAGGTGACAACATTGCCGGCCTCTTGCGCGGCGGCCTGCGGCGCGGTCGAGTCGGTGTGCTGCAGGATCACGTCTGCGCCCTGTTCGATCAGAACGGTGGCAGCGTCAGCTTCTTTTGCGGGGTCGAACCAGGTGTAGGCCCAGACAATCTTGAATTCGACATCCGGGTTCACGGCCTTGGCGTGCAGATAGGCCGAGTTGATGCCGCGGATCACTTCGGGGATCGGGTACGAGCCGATATACCCGATGATGTTCGACTTGGTCATTTTGCCCGCGATGTGACCCTGTACGGCGCGGCCCTCGTAGAAGCGGGCCGAGTAGACCGAGACGTTGGGCGCGGTTTTATAGCCGGTCGCGTGCTCGAACTTCACGTCGGGGAATTTCTTGGCAACGTTGATCGTCGGGTCCATGTAGCCGAACGAAGTGGTAAAGATCAGGTCCGCGCCTTCCAGCGCCATCTGTGTCATTACGCGTTCCGCATCCGGGCCTTCGGGGACGGATTCAACGAAGACGGTTTCAACCTTGTCACCGAATTCCTCTTCAACGGCCAGACGGCCCTTGTTGTGCTCATACGTCCAGCCGCCGTCGCCTACGGGGCCGACATAGACAAAGCCGACCTTGGTTTTGTCTTCGGCCATGGCGCCTGTCGCCAGACCCAGCGCCATTGCCGCGCTTGTCAGAAGTGAAGTGAATTTCATGTAGTTACTCCCCAAGTTGGTTCAGTTGGCCTCTAGTGCGAGGCATGGAAGGTCCGGCCCAGTGAGGCAGGTGCGCTGCTCTTGTCGGCCGAAAGGATCACAAGCACAAGGATCGTGATGATATAGGGCGACATTGCCAGATACTCGACAGGAATGGCAACGCCTGCTGCCTGCAAATTAAGCTGCAACACGGTGATACCGCCGAACAAATAGGCACCCAGCAAAGCGCGCCACGGTTTCCAACTGGCGAAGACCACCAGCGCAAGGGCGATCCAGCCGACACCGGCCGTCATGCCCTCGGTCCATTGCGGCACGCGAATAAGGCTGATGTAAGCGCCACCCAGACCCGCGCAGGCGCCGCCGAACAAGATCGCCATGATACGGATCTTGATGACCTTGTAGCCAAGCGCGTGGGCCGCGTCGTGGTTTTCGCCGACCGCGCGCAGGATCAGGCCGACGCGGGTGTATTTCAGCGTGGCCCAAACCGCCGCAGTCAGAGCAATTCCGACGTAAAGGATCGGGTCGTGCTGGAACAGGATCGGGCCGATAACCGGGATATCGCTGATCAGCGGGATGTGAATATCCCCCATGCTGGGCGGTTTGATCCCCACATAGCTTTGACCCAGAAGGGCGCTGAAACCCAATCCAAACAAGGTGAGCGCAAGGCCACTGGCAACCTGGTTGGCCAACGCAACCTGCGTCAGCAGCACAAACAACAGGGACAGTACCGCGCCGCCGATCGCCGCAGCGATAAAGCCCAGCCAGGGTGATCCGGTCTCGACCGAGATTGCAAACCCGCTGATTGCGCCGACGATCATCATGCCCTCGACACCGAGGTTTAGAACACCTGCTTTTTCGACGACCAGCTCTCCGATCGCGGCCAAAAGCAGGGGGGTTGCGGCCACCATCAAAGAGGCGACCAAGAGGACGGGGTTGATTTCACCAAGGTCCATTACGCTACCTCGCTACGGGCCGCACGGATGCGGTAGTTGGTCAAAAGATCGAAGGCCAGCAGGAAGAACAGAAGCATCCCCTGGAACACCTGAATGGCGGCGGCAGGCAGGCCAAGCTGGGACTGCGCGATTTCACCACCGATATAGGTCAGCGCCATCAGGCCACCGGCCAGCAGGATACCCACCGGGTGCAGACGACCGAGAAAGGCCACAATGATCGCGGTGAAGCCATAGCCGACGTTGAAGTCGATGCTGACCACACCTGAAGGTCCCGAAACCTCGAACATTCCGGCCAGTCCTGCCAATGCGCCGGAAACGCCCAAGCAAAACAGGATCAGGCGGGCCGGGTTCACGCCTGCGAATTTCGCAGCGCGCGGTGCCTCACCCGTCAGGCGGATGTGAAAGCCCAGCATGTGACGGTTGAGCAGGACATAGGCAAAGATCACGGCGATCAGCGCTGTCACCACACCCCAGTGCATCCCGGACCCGGCGATCAGTTCCGCGTTATGCGCACTGTCATAGGCTTGCAGGTTACGCGATCCGGGAAAGCCGAACCCTTCGGGGTTTTTCAGCAGACCCAGCGAAACCGAGGCCAGCATCTGTTCGGCCACATAGACCAGCATCAGCGAAACAAGGATTTCGTTGGTGCCAAAGCGGACCTTCAGAAAGGCAGGGATCATTGCCCAGAGCCAGCCACCGAACGCACCGGCAATCACCATGATCGGAAAGATGTAGAACGCGTCCAGCGGATAAAAGGCCAGACCTGCACCTGCGCCAAAGATGGCGCCCATGATGTACTGCCCTTCGGCGCCGATATTCCAGATACCGGCCCGAAAGCCCAGCGACAGGCCAATGGCGATCAGCACCAGCGGCGCACCTTTCACCAGAAGTTGCGGGCGGTAGTAAAAGGCGAACTCACCAAACAGCGGTTCCCAGAAAATGGTACCGATGGCTTCGACCGGGTTCTTACCCAAAATGGCGAACAGGATGCCGCCGAAAAGCATGGTCGCCACTACCGCGACCAGAGGGGTGGCATAAGACCACGCCTTGGACGGCTGAGGCCGTTTCTCCAACACAATCATCTACTCACACCCCCGTTTTCATCTTTTTCTGTAATGCTTTAGACATGGGCTACCTCCATGCCGTGTGCGCCACCCATCATCAGGCCGATTTCGTCTACCGTCAGCCCAGTGGTCGGGCGGGGTGCGCTTAGTCGTCCTTCGTTCAAGGCCGCGAAACTGTCTGAGATTTCCATCAGTTCATCCAGATCCTGACTGATGCAGATGACCGCTGTGCCCTTGGCCGCCAGGTCCAGAATGGCCTGCCGGATCGAGGCTGCCGCCGCCGCGTCCACACCCCAAGTGGGTTGGTTCACGACCAGAACGTCCGGGTTTTGCAGAACTTCGCGTCCGATCACGAATTTCTGCAGGTTCCCGCCCGATAGCGATCGCGCGGCGTTCTCTGGCCCCGGCGTGCGTACGTCGAACGCCTCGATGATCTTTTCCGCAAAGTTCTTGGTGTCGGCCCACTTCAGGAACCCATTGCTTTCCAGTCCTTCGCGGACAGAACCCGTCAGCAGGGCGTTTTCCGTCAGGCTCATGTCCGGTGCGGCCGCGTGGCCCAGACGTTCTTCGGGCGCGGTCAGCACGCCCAGCTTGCGTCGCGCGGTGGGGCCAAGCTTGCCAATCGGTTGGCCGTTGAACTTGATCGCATCAGCTGTTGTCTGGATTTCACCTGACAAAACGCCCAGTAGTTCGTCCTGACCGTTCCCGGCGACACCACCAATGCCCAGAACCTCGCCCTTGCGGACGGTCATGTGTACATTGCGCAGCGCCGTGCCAAACTCGGAAGGCGAGGGCACCGACAATCCGCTTACATCCAGCGCGACGTCGCCAAATTCTCGGCCACCGCGTTCAGGTGTTTGTAGGGTCGAGCCCACCATCATTTCAGCCATGTCACGGGCCGAGGTTTCAGCCGGAACACATTCGCCGACGTTCTTGCCCAGCCGCAGAATTGTGGCGTGATCGCAGAGCGTGCGGATCTCTTCCAGCTTGTGCGAAATATACAGGATCGAGGTGCCCTCGGACCGCAGTTTGTTCAGGGTCTCAAACAGGATCTCGACCTCTTGCGGGGTCAGAACCGATGTGGGTTCGTCCATGATCAGCAGCTTGGGATCCTGCAACAGACAGCGGATGATCTCGACCCGCTGACGTTCGCCCGCCGACAGATCGCCGACGGTGCGAAACGGGTCCAGAGGCAGGCCGTATGTTTCGGACACTTCGCGGATACGCGAGGCCAAATCGCCCATTGGCGGCGGGTTTTCCATCCCCAGCGCAATGTTTTCGGCCACGTTCAGCGCGTCAAACAACGAGAAATGCTGGAATACCATCGCGATCCCGTCAGCCCGCGCCGCACGCGGTTCGGGTGGTGCAAAGGGCTGGCCGCGCAGCAGCATCGTGCCGCTGTCGGGTTTCACCAGCCCATAGATCATTTTCACCAGCGTGGATTTGCCCGCGCCATTCTCGCCCAACAGGGCGTGAACTTCGCCTTCGCCGATGTCAAAAGACACCTGATCATTGGCCACGACGCCGGGATAGGCTTTAGTCAGCCCTTGTAAGCTTAGGAGTGGAGTGGTCACGCGCTCAGGTCCTTCTTCAACTCGTTCTGCCGGGCGGGGCGCAGCAATTGTGCTGTGACACCAACGGCGATCATCTGCGGGTGCTTGCCCAGACCGGGGTCACCGATGGGGCAGGTGATCCGGCTGATCCGTTCGGGCGAGTGCCCAAGGGCGGCCAGCCGCGACCGGAATCGCGCCCACTTCGTAGCCGAGCCGATCAGCCCGGCAAAGCCGAAACCGTGCGTCAGCAAACGGTTGCAAAGTTCCAGGTCCAGATTGTGGGAATAAGTCAGAACCAAATGCTCGGCATCACGCGGGGCATGACGGACAAGTTCGGCGGGTTTTGCGGCGGGTACAGCCGTAACAGATGCCGGGATATCGCCGGGAAACCGTTCCGGGCCGGTATCGACCCATGTGATTGCCAGCTCAGGCAGCGGTGACAGAACATCGACCAATGCGCGCCCGACATGGCCAGCGCCCCAAATCCACAGCTTGCGGGTCGGTTTGTGGACGGGCTCAACCATCCAACCGTCAAGAAGGTGGGGCTGTGGAACTGTTCCTTGTCCGCGTACCTGTGCCATCAACCGTTTGACTGACAAGGGCATTTCGGCGCCGGACGCCGAACGTGCGATGATCGTGTCGTCCAGCGCGTTCACTGCATCAAGGTCATAGACCTCGGTCAATAACGAGACTGCGCCACCGCAGCATTGTCCAAGATCGGGGCCAAGCGCGTGTTGCGTCAGACGGGAAGGCACAGTTTGAGTGCGCGCCGCTTCTGCTGCTTGATATTCCAGCGTGCCACCGCCGATCGTGCCGGATTGCCCGCCCTGCCAGACCAGCATGGCGGCACCGACTTCGCGCGGGGATGACCCCTTGATCGCAGCGATGACGACCCGGGTGACTTTCCCGTGGGTGTTGACCGCCTCCCTCAAAGCCTCAAGGTCAAATCCCATCAGATGTCTCCCTTCATCCGTTGAATGCCATGCCAGACCTGTTCAGCCGTGGCGGGGGCATCCAGCGCGGGATAGCTGTCTCCGCACGCGGTGACCGCATTCGACAGCGCCAGCCATGCCGAGATACCCAGCATAAATGGTGGCTCACCCACCGCTTTCGAGCGATAGATCGTGTCCTCGCGGTTCTCGCCATTCCAAAGCGCTACGTTGAAAATGTCGGGCCGATCCGAACAGGCCGGGATCTTGTAGGTCGAGGGGGCGTGCGTGCGTAGATTGCCCTTGCCGTCCCAGACCAGCTCCTCGGTCGTCAGCCATCCCGCGCCCTGCACGTAGCCGCCTTCGACCTGCCCGATGTCCAACGCCGGGTTCAGCGATGCGCCCGCGTCATGCAGGATATCGGTGCGCAGGATGCGGTTCTCACCGGTCAGAGTGTCCACCGCGACCTCGGTGATCGAGGCCCCATATGCGAAGTAGAAAAACGGGCGCCCACGGCCTGCGATCCTGTCCCATTCGATCTTGGGAGTTTTGTAGTACCCCGTGGCGGACAGGCTAATCCGGCCCTGATAGGCCAGCGCCGCTGCCTCGGCAAAGGTATAGCGTTCTTCGCCGACCGAAACGTGGCCATCCGTGAAGGTGACTGTCGACGGATCGGCCTGATGCCGCTCGGCCAGATAGTCAGCCATCCGGTCACGGATCGTGTCGCAGGCGGCTTTGACGGCCATGCCGTTCAGATCACTGCCCGAGGATGCCGCAGTTGCCGATGTATTCGGCACCTTGGCGGTGTCGGTTGCGGTGATCTTGACCATGTCCAACGGAATCCCGAACCGTGACGCAGCCACTTGCGCGACCTTCTGGAACAGGCCCTGTCCCATCTCGGTACCGCCATGGTTCAGATGGACCGAGCCGTCCTGATACACATGCACCAGCGCGCCCGCCTGATTGAGGTGGGTCAGCGTGAAGGAAATCCCGAACTTCACCGGAGAAAAGGCGATGCCCTTCTTGATCACGCTGTTCTCGGCATTCCATTTTTCTATCGCTGCCTTGCGCGCCGCATAGTCACTGGATTTCAGCAACGCTGCGGTCATGCCGTGCAGCTCAAAATCGCTGACTTCCATGCCGTAAGGCGTGGTATTGCCGCCAGCGGGAAGAGGGCGCAAAGGCGTGTCGCCCATCTCAACAGCGCCGCGGCTGGTCAGGTCTTCATGCGGGTCGGGATGGCCGAGTGGTTTGTCGGCTGGTTCACCTTCGACCACCTTGTGCGCGGGTTCATAGTAGTTCCGGCGTCGCAGTTCCACAGGGTCCAATCCAAGCGCATGCGCGGCGTGATCCATCACGCGTTCGATCCCGACCATACCCTGAGGGCCACCGAACCCGCGATAGGCGGTGGCGGATTGGGTGTTTGTTTTCAGTCGGTGGCTTTCAATCCGCGCGTTGGGCAACAGATAGGCGTTGTCGGAATGCAGCATCGCGCGGTCCGCCACGGGCAGGGACAAGTCCTGCGCCCAGCCGCAGATGGCGTGGTGCAGGAACGAAACACCCTGAATATGACCATTCTCATCGAACCCGGCTTTGTAGGAGATGCGGAACGCATGGCGCTTGCCGGTGATGATCATGTCATCATCGCGGTCATAGCGCATCTTGCAGGCCTTACCCGTCGCTCGCGCGGCCACGGCGCAGGCGACGGCCAGAGCGTTGCCCTGACTTTCCTTGCCGCCAAAACCGCCACCCATCCGGCGGGTTTCCACGCGAACAGCGTGCATTGGAACGCCCAAAGCGTCGGCTACTTTGTGCTGAATCTCGGTCGGGTGCTGGGTCGAGCTGTGCACCAGCATGTCCGCGCCCTCATTCGGCACGGCAAGCGCAGCCTGGCCTTCCAGATAGAAATGCTCCTGCCCGCCAAGTTCAAACGACCCTTCGATCACATGAGCCGCGCCCGCAATGGCCGCATCCGCGTCGCCCTTGGCGTAAATGCGCGGACCGTCCTCGAACCGGCTGTCGGCGGCCAGTGCATCTTCGATTGTAAGGATCGGAGTTTCCTCAGCATAGTCGATCTTGCCCAGACGCGCGGCCTTTCGCGCGGCCAGATGGCTGGTGGCGACGACTAGAAATACCGGTTGACCGACATAGTGAACGGTTCCGTCCGACAGCAGCGGTTCATCATGGATTGAAGGTGAGACATCGTTGGCAAAAGGCAGGTCATCAGCCGTCATGACCATGACAACCCCATCAGCCGCTTTTACAGCCGACAGGTCCATGCCTGATATCTTGCCCTTGGCGATCGGGCTGAGGCCAAAGACCAGGTGCAGGCTGCCCTTGGGTGTGGGGATGTCGTCCACGTACCGCGCAGAGCCAGAAACATGCAGTGGGGCTGCGTCGTGGGGGAGGGGTTTGGTCACGCTCATGCCGACACCTCCAACACGTTGGTCACTTCGCCCTGATCTTCGAGGAAATAGCGCTCGAGCATCGCTTTAGCGGTTTCCAGACGATAAGTGGCCGAGGCGCGCATGTCCGTGAGTGGTTGGTAGTCGTCGGCAAAGGCAGGCAGCGCGGCCTGAATGATCGCAGCGGTCCATTGTTTACCGATCAATGCGGCCTCGACATGGGTTGCCCGTTTCGGCGTGCCGGCCATTCCGCCAAACGCGATCCGCGCTTGGGTTACGGTGCCCTCTGAAACGGTGATATTGAAACATCCGCAGACGGCCGAGATATCCTGATCGAACCGCTTGCTGAGCTTGTATGCCTTTAGGCGGTCCGCCTGTCGCGGGAAGCTGACGGCCTCAACGAATTCTCCGGGTGCGCGGTCTTGTTTGCCGTAGTCGATGAAGAAGTCTTCCAGCGGCATCGAGCGTCGCTCGTCGGCTTTGCGCAGATGCAAAGTTGCGCCAAGGGCAATCAAGGCAGGCGGGTTGTCCCCGATGGGCGATCCGTTGGCGATATTACCCCCCACGGTCGCGGCGTGGCGGACCTGTACGCTGGCATAACGACGGATCATCTCGGCGTAAGAGGGGTGGAGGTCGCTCAGAGCCGCGCCCATCCGGTTCATGTCGACCATGGCGCCGAAACGAATTTCTTCGTCGGTGATCGTGATCTGTTTCAAGTCTTCGCAGCGGCTAAGGAAAATCACCGGGTCGAGATCACGCAGTTGTTTGGTAACCCAAAGGCCCACATCCGTGGCCCCGGCGACCAACGTCGCATCGGGGTATTGCGCATAAAGCTCTGCCAGTTCGTCGGCGGAGTTGGGGAGGTAGGGGGGCTCTGCCCCCCGGCCTGCGGCCTCCCCCCGAAGTATTTTTGAACAAGAGAAGGTTTGGTCGCCGGTAATCCATTCCGGGACGGGGTGTTGTTCGGCGGCCTCGGCTGCGCGGATGATTGGGGCATAGCCGGTGCAGCGGCAGAGGTTGCCAGCAAGCTGCGTATCGTGGTCGGTTGTGCCATTTGCGTGGCTTGCGACCATCGACATCACAAAACCGGGGGTGCAAAAGCCGCATTGCGATCCGTGCAGGTCGACCATGGCCTGTTGCACCGGGTGGGCGTCACCATTTGGGCTACTGGCGCCTTCGACAGTGCGTACCGCTTTGCCATGCAGTTGCGGGAGGAACAGGATACAGGAGTTCAGCGCCTTCGCGCCGCCCTCATCCGTGACCATGACGGTGCAGGCCCCGCAATCGCCTTCGTTGCAGCCTTCTTTGGTACCGGTCAGGCCGCGATCGTCGCGCAGCCAGTCCAGCAAGGTGGCCGCCGGATCAACATCCGACAGCTCCACTGTCTCTCCGTTCAGAAGAAACGTGATATCCATTCGTGAAACCCGTCGCCTTACCCGGTTGCGCCCTTGGGTGCCCTCCTTCGATGCGACGTAGAAAGAGTGGCGGGCGGATAGCTTGCCGTCAGATGTTAGAAACAGCGTGCCTTGTCTGGCAAGAAAAACTGCCTGTGATATGTACCATTGACCGTATCTGATGGAGAATTTTTTGGTCTCGTTGCTAATTAATCATTTGTTATTAAACATATTTTTGAAGTGGCAGCGCTGCCATTCCCGAAGCACCTTCTGGAAAAGCCGAATAATAGACGCCGATTTTTTAGGCATTGAAAAGGTGCGGTTCGCGCTTTTGCCGGGCCGCAGGCTGGGATAGCGTAGCGGTCATGAGTAGTACCCCTCGATTCATTCACCTCCGCGTTCACACCGAATATTCCCTGCTGGAAGGCGCTGTGCGGCTGAAAAAGCTGCCGGGTCTGTGTGAAAAGATGGAGATGCCCGCCGTCGCTGTTACTGACACCAACAGCATGTTCTCAGCTTTGGAGTTTTCCGTAACAGCCAGTGGCGCGGGTGTGCAGCCGATCATGGGGTGTCAGGTTGATCTGACATATGTTCAGGCGCAGCCCGGCGAAAAGCCCAAAGCACCCGCGCCACTGGTGTTGTTGGCGCAGTCTGAGGTTGGTTATGAAAACCTGATGAAGCTCAGTTCATGCTTATACGTGGACAAGGGCGGGCAGTTGCCGCAGGTCACGTTGGAGCAATTGGCGGATCGGTCACATGGCTTGATCTGCCTGTCCGGCGGCCCGGATGGGCCAGTTGGTATGTTGCTGCAACAGGGGCAGCGCCCGGCGGCGGAGGCCTTGGTGGATCGGCTTGCCGGTATGTTCCCGGATCGCCTTTACATTGAATTGCAACGCCATCCTGGTGAGGGTGGACAGCCCGAGGCAGAACGCCTGACCGAGCGTGGTCATGTCGAGATGGCCTATGCCAAGAACCTGCCTTTGGTCGCCACCAATGATGTCTATTTCCCGACATCAGATATGTATGAGGCGCATGATGCGCTGATCTGTATCTCGGAGGGTGCGTATGTCGATCAGCAGGACGGTCGCCGCCGCCTGACAGCGCAGCACTATTTCAAGTCGCAGCAAGAGATGACGACGTTGTTCGCTGATCTGCCCGAGGCGCTTGAAAACACGGTTGAAATAGCGCGACGTTGCGCCTTCATGGCCTATCGCCGCGATCCGATCTTGCCCAAATTTGCCGATGACGAGGTGGCTGAGCTGCGCCGTATCGCCAACGAGGGGTTGCAGAAACGTCTGGCAGTGATCCCGCATGCGGTGACGCCCGAGGAATATCAGGAACGGCTGGATTTCGAACTTGGCATCATCGAAGGGATGGGGTTCCCCGGCTACTTCCTGATCGTTGCGGATTTCATCCAATGGGCCAAGGACCACGACATTCCCGTCGGGCCGGGGCGGGGGTCTGGCGCGGGTTCGTTGGTGGCATATGCACTTACGATTACTGACCTTGATCCGCTGCGCTACAGCTTGCTGTTTGAACGGTTCCTGAACCCCGAGCGGGTCTCGATGCCCGACTTTGATATCGACTTCTGCATGGATCGCCGCGAAGAAGTGATCCGCTATGTTCAGCAGAAATACGGGCGCGACAAGGTGGGGCAGATCATCACCTTTGGTGCGTTGCTGTCCAAGGCTGCCGTGCGCGATATCGGGCGAGTGCTGCAGATGCCTTATGGGCAGGTGGATCGCCTGTCGAAGATGATCCCGGTCGAAGGGGTCAAACCCGTCTCCATCGAAAAGGCGCTGAAAGACGAACCCCGTCTGCGTGAAGAAGCGCGCAACGAGGAAGTCGTGGACCGGCTGCTAACCTATGGCCAACAGGTCGAGGGGCTGCTGCGGAACGCCTCGACTCATGCGGCGGGGGTTGTGATCGGGGATCGGCCTTTGGACGCGCTGGTGCCTCTGTATCAGGATCCGCGCTCGGACATGCCCGCAACCCAGTTCAACATGAAATGGGTTGAACAGGCCGGGCTGGTGAAATTCGATTTTCTGGGTCTGAAAACGCTGACGGTGATCCAGAACGCGATGGACATCATCTTCAAATCCGGGCGACCCCTGCATATCGCCGCCGATGGCACCGAGCTTTACGAACCGGCAGAGGGGGCCGAGAACCAGATCAACGCCATCCCGCTGGATGATGAGGCGACATATAAGCTCTATTCTGCGGCCAAGACAGTGGCGGTGTTCCAGGTGGAATCCTCGGGCATGATGGATGCGCTCAAGCGCATGAAACCCACTTGTATCGAGGATATCGTGGCCCTTGTGGCGCTGTACCGCCCCGGCCCGATGGAGAACATCCCGACCTATTGCGAGGTCAAGAACGGGCAGCGGAAAATCGAATCCGTGCATCCGCTGATTGACCACATCCTTGAGGAAACGCAGGGCATCATCGTCTATCAGGAGCAGGTTATGCAGATCGCTCAGGTCATGGCGGGGTACAGCCTTGGCGGCGCGGACCTGCTGCGCCGCGCGATGGGTAAAAAGATAAAAGAGGCGATGGACGCCGAACGCCCCAAGTTTGAAAAGGGTGCGGGTGAAAACGGCGTAGACGCCAAGAAGGCATCCGAGGTGTTCGACCTGCTGGAGAAATTCGCCAACTACGGCTTCAACAAATCCCACGCGGCGGCTTATGCGGTGGTCAGCTATCAGACCGGCTGGCTGAAAGCGAACCACCCGGTCGAGTTCATGGCCGGTGTCATGAACTGCGATATCCACCTGACCGACAAGCTGGCTGTCTATTTCGAAGAAGTCCGCAAGGGGCTGGAACTGCCCTATGTGCCGCCCTGCGTGAACCGGTCCTTGGCGACGTTCGACGTGGTTGAAGGGCATCTGGTCTATGCGTTGGGCGCGCTGAAAAACGTGGGCGTTGAGGCGATGAACCTTGTGGTCGATGGACGTCGCGCCGGAGGAGCGCAGGATGAAACGAGCGATAAGCCTTTCGTGAACCTGTTCGATTTTGCCCGCCGGGTGGATTTGAAAAAGGTCGGTAAACGCCCACTTGAGATGATGGCACGGGCGGGGGCGTTTGATCAGCTCGACAAGAACCGCCGCCGCGTGTTCGAAAGCCTTGAGCAATTGGTGCAGTATTCAGCCGCGATCCATGATCAGAAGAATTCAAACCAGGTGTCCCTGTTCGGCGAGGCCGGGGATGATCTGCCTGAGCCGCGCCTGTCCACTACGCCGGACTGGTTGCCAGCCGAACGTCTGAGCGAAGAATTCAAGGCCATCGGGTTTTACCTGTCGGGCCATCCGTTGGACGACTACATGCCCGCATTGAAGCGCAAACAAGTGATGACGCTGGATGAGGTAATGGAAAAGGCGCGCTCTGGCCCGTTTATTGCGAAAATGGCAGGCGTGGTCGCCGGGCGGCAAGAAAGGAAATCCGCCAAAGGCAATCGGTTCGCCTTTGCGCAATTGTCTGACCCAACGGGCGCGTATGAGGTGACGCTATTCTCTGAAACGCTTGAGAAGTCGCGGGAATATCTGGAAACTGGCGCACAGGTAGTTTTGACCGCCGAAGCCACAATGGAGGCTGATCAGTTGAAGTTGCTGGGTCGGTCGGTAGGCCCAGTAGATACGGTCGTGGCCGATGCGGGGGCCACCGGTCTGCGCATTTTTGTGGACGAAGAACAAGCCCTGCCCACCGTGGCCAAAGTGCTGGAGGATGCGGCGGGTGCTGCCAAAAACGCCGCGCGCGGGCCGATCCAATTGTTGTTGATGGCCCCCGGCCTGCCGGGTGAGGTCGAGATGGAACTGGGACATGATTTTCCGATCAACCCGCAGATAAAGGGGGCAATCAAATCTCTGGACGGTGTCATGTCGGTTGAGGAAATCTGAAAACCCACGGTTCATTGCCAGAAGACGCCCGTCGGGGTAGGCTGGAATTCTGTTGAAATTCATTTGGGTTAAGTCGCGGGAGGACGCCAAATGGGAAATTCCAGGCTGTATTTCAAAATATGGGTGGTCGCGGTTGCAACCTCGCTGGTTCTGATGCCGGCGACACAGGCGCTCGCGGACAAGAAAAAGGAAGAAGACGCGATCAAGGGCGCTTTGATAGGCGCAGGGGTCGGAGCTTTGGTCGGTGACGGCAAAGGTGCGGCGGCTGGCGCGGTTGTCGGGGCCATAATCGGTGCCAACAAGTAGTATCCGGACCTGTCGGACCGAGTGCAAAAGCTAAATTCGAAAGGACTTGATATGCGTTTTCACGTATTCACGCTGGTTTCAGCCGCTGCGTTTTTGGCGGTTCCTATGGCAGCTAAGGCCGACGACGAAGCTGATCAGATGAAGCAGGACGCTTTGCCGTTGATGTATCACACCTGCGCCTCGGTCATTGACGAGGCGGACGGGAATGACGAATATGTTCTGGATGTCGTCGGCAAGATGACGGCTTTGTCTCTGTTTAATCGGCAGATCGACATTGAAGCATATGCGGCGTCCGACGAAGACAAGGCCAAACTACGCGAAACCTTTCTGGCCGCGCTGACCGAAGGATGTGATGGTGACGAGGACGCGCTGTTGGGTGGTGTGGTCGATTCAGCGGTAAAAAAGACCTTGGGATTGTAAGTCTTCAGTAATGCGGCGGGCGTTCGTCGCCAAAGACGACACCTCCGGACCCTTCTTGTGCCCGTTCAGCCTCGCGTTGCAATAGCATCTCGACGCGTCGGGTCAGGCGGTCGATCTCGGATTGCTGGGCCGTGACGACTGCGTTCAGATCTTCGACCGTGCGGGTCAGGTGGGCGATCTGTTCTTCCAGATGCTGCATGGGGATCTCCTTTGGGCGTGGTCATAGCGGCACGGGCGGACCATGACCAGCGAAAGCGCGCCTTGCCCCGATGCGGGGCATGGGATAGACCGCGCGCGGAACACTAAACGCCCAAGGACGCCCCACATGGCCAAGCCCAAGAAACAGCCCCGCCCCAAGGCCGTAACGCCGAAAGGGTTCCGCGACTATTTCGGCCAGGAAGTCTCGCAGCGCGCGCAGATGCTGCAGACGATTGCGGACGTCTATCATCGGTACGGATTTGACGCATTGGAAAGCAGCGCGGTGGAAACCGTTGAGGCACTTGGCAAGTTCCTTCCGGATGTGGATCGCCCGAATGAGGGCGTGTTTGCGTGGCAGGAATTTGACGAGGGCGGAAATGGTGACTGGATGGCCCTGCGCTATGACCTGACAGCACCCTTGGCCCGTGTCTATGCGCAGCACCGCAATGATCTACCGACGCCTTATCGCCGCTATGCGATGGGACCGGTCTGGCGCAACGAAAAGCCGGGGCCGGGGCGGTATCGTCAGTTTTATCAATGCGATGCGGATACGGTGGGCACGGCGTCGATGGCTGCGGACGCCGAGATTTGCGCGATGCTGTCGGACACGTTGGAGGCAGTAGGCATTGAAAGAGGTGACTATCTGATCCGTGTCAACAACCGAAAAGTTTTGAACGGCGTGTTGGAAAATGTGTTCACTTCGGATGAAGGTGACAATGAAATTGTAGACCTCTCTGAGAAAACCAAAGGCGAATGGATCAAGCAACAAGTTACCAAAAGGGTTCTGGAAGACAGCCATATTCGAGATAATGTTCTCAGAACAATAGATAAATTTGACAAAGTTGGCGAAGACGGTGTGCGCGAACTATTAGGAGCCGGGCGGACAGATTCCTCTGGCGCTTTCATAAAGGGTGTTGGGTTGAACCCTGAGCAAGTGGAGCCAGTACTGGCTTTCTTGACAGCTAAGGGGCACAGCAATTCTGAAACTCTTCAAAACCTTAATACTGCAGTTGGTAAGAGTGAAGTAGGTCGTGCTGGCATAGGGGAACTCGAGCAAATCGCGACGCTTTTGGACGCACTTGGCTATGGCCCTGACCGCATTGTCATCGACCCCTCGGTCGTGCGTGGACTGGGCTACTACACCGGCCCGGTCTATGAGGCCGAGCTGACTTTTGAAATATTCGATGAGAAGGGCCGTAAGCGGCAGTTCGGGTCGGTTGCCGGGGGCGGTCGCTATGATGATCTGGTCAAACGGTTTACTGGGCAGGAGGTTCCTGCGACCGGCGTGTCCATCGGAGTTGACCGTCTGCTGGCGGCCCTACGCGAAAAGGGCCGGATTGCGGCGCAAGCCAGCGGCCCCGTCGTTGTCACGGTAATGGACCGCGACCGTATGGCCGATTATCAAGCTATGGTGGCCGAGCTGCGCAACGCCGGCATCCGGGCCGAGGTTTATCTGGGCAACCCCAAGAACTTTGGCAATCAGCTGAAATATGCGGATAAGCGGAACTCACCCATCGCGGTGATCGAAGGTGGCGATGAAAAAGCCAACGGGATCGTGCAGATCAAGGACCTGATCCTTGGGGCCAAGATCGCCGAAAGCGCCACGCTTGAGGAATGGAAAGAACGCCCCAGCCAGTTCGAAGTGCCGCGCGGCGAGCTGGTCGCCAAGGTGCGCGAAATTCTGGACAGTCAGGACTGACCCATGGCCAACCGTTCCCAGATACAAGCCCGCGCCGCGATGATGCGCGTCAGGTTCGAGGCGGCAGGCGCGCAGGTCGTGGACCCTCCGCTGCTGCAACCTGCGGACACACTGCTGGACCTTTATGGCGAGGATATCCGCGCGCGCGCCTATGTGACCTCGGACGCGTTGCGGGGCGAACAGATGTTGCGCCCGGACTTCACCCTGCCCGTGGTGCAGATGCATATGTCAGACGGGGCCGAGCCAGCGCGCTATACCTATTCCGGTGAGGTTTTCCGCCGTCAAGAGCACGACCCGGACCGTTCGAATGAATATATTCAGGTCGGGTATGAGGTATTCGACCGCAACGACCCCGCAGGCGCGGATGCGGAAGTTTTCTCGTTATTTGCGCTGCAATTGCGTGGCTTGCCGTTGCGCGCGGCGACCGGGGATATCGGTATCCTGACCGCCGCCGTTGCGGGTCTGAAAACCACCGACCGCCGAAAAGCCGCGCTGATGCGGCACCTGTGGCGGCCTCGCCGCTTCCGCGTTCTTTTGGATCGCTTCGCTGGTCGCAAGCCCGGCCCGGAAGGGCGTGACACTCTGCTGGATGCCAAAGACCCACTTGCCAATGAAGCGCCTATGATCGGCAAACGCCGCGCCGCTGAGATCGAGGCGCGGATCGCCGCGTTGCGCGAAGATCGCGATACGTCTCCGATTTCGGATAACGAATTGGTCGGGCTGGAAACCCTGTTGAACGTGCGCGAAACGATGCCCTTCGCACTGGAGCAATTGCGAGATGTGGCGGTGGATTTACCGCAGGTCACCCCGGCGTTGGACAGGCTCGAGGCGCGGGTCGCGTCGCTGCAGGCGCGTGGCGTGGATGTGGAGCGGCTGGATTTCGAAGCCGCCTATGGCCGCACGTCGATGGAATATTACGACGGCTTTGTTTTCGGTTTTTACGCCGAAGGTCGTCCCGACCTGCCGCCCGTTGCAACCGGCGGACGCTATGACGCGCTGACCCGGCAGTTGGGGAACGGGGCCGAAATTCCGGCTGTGGGCGGGGTCATTCGCCCTGACCTGATGCTTGAAATCGAGGAGGCCGCGCAATGAGTTTGAAACTGGGCGTGCCCTCGAAGGGCCGGTTGATGGACAAGACCTTTGGCTGGTTCGAAAAGCGCGGCATCACCCTGTCGCGCAGCGGATCGGACCGGGAATACGCGGGTAAAGTCGATGGGATCGACGGTGTTTCACTGATCCTGCTATCCGCAGGGGAAATCCCGCGCGAACTGGCCGCTGGGCGCATTCATCTGGGTGTGACCGGTATTGATCTGGTGCATGAGAAACTGCCGCGCTGGGAACAGCAGGTCGAACAGATATCACAGCTTGGTTTTGGCAAGGCGGACCTGATCATCGCGACCCCCTCCTGTTGGGTGGACGTGGATACGCTGGACGATCTGGATGCGGCGGCGGCAGCCTTCCGAAAAACTCATGGTCACCGGCTGCGGATTGCGACCAAGTATCACCGGCTGGTGCGGGAATTCCTGACGGATGCGGGCGTGGCGGATTATACGCTGGTCGACAGTCAGGGCGCGACCGAGGGCACCGTGATGAACGAAACCGCCGAGGCGATTGCTGACATCACCTCGACCGGGGAAACCCTGCGCGCGAACCACCTGAAAATCCTGACCGACGGGCTAATCCTGCAATCGCAGGCAACGCTATGGCGCAGCCGTGTGGCCAAGTATGAGGCTGAGGACAAAGCCGTTCTATCCGAACTGCTGGACCGCCTTAGCTAAAGCAACCCGATATCCGCCAATGCGCGGTTCAGATCGTCGGGCAGGGCGTCGTCTTGCTCGCGGCCCTTGGGCAGATCGGCCGGAGTATCCTCGGGTTTCAGATAGCGCCAGCCTTGAAAGGGGCGCTTCAGGGCGTTCTGGGTGCGGTGTACTTCGGGGTCCAGTACGATCGCGCAACGACGGATGCCGTCCTCGCCCCGAACCTCGTCCAATCGCAAGATGCGCTGGCGGCATTGGATCACGCCTTTGATCACCCAATAGATTGATCCGCCGTTCAGAATCTCGGTCTCGCGTTTGGGCCACATGCGGGTGACATGGCGCGGGCAGCCGTCCTCATAGAGCGGTTTGCGGCTGTCCTGCCACGCCATCAACGTATCGACGCTTTCCGATCCGACCGAAAGTTTGATGAGGTTTACGTACTTATCCACAGCTTTCCCACAGAGTCGTCCCTAGGTCCACCCCTATATTGTAGCTTGCATGGCGATGCTATCAAGGTGTTGTGGTCTTGTTGTGATTTGAGGTAGTCTGGATACCTCTTTCAGGACAGGGAATCACCAATGAGCCGCTTTGCCGCCCCCATCGCCGAGCAGATCTGGGACATGAAATACCGCTTCAAGCAGGCGGATGGCACACCTATTGACCAAACCGTCGAGGATAGCTGGCGACGCATCGCCCGCGATCTGGCACGTGTGGAAAAAGACGCGGCCCATTGGGAGGACAAGTTCTTTGAGGCGCTGGAGGATTTCAAATACCTCCCCGCCGGACGCATCACCGCGGGCGCCGGGACCGCGCGTCAGGTAACGCTGTTCAACTGTTTTGTCATGGGCACTATTCCCGACAGTATGGGCGGCATTTTCGATATGCTGAAAGAGGCCGCACTGACGATGCAGCAGGGCGGGGGGATCGGTTACGATTTCTCAACCATCCGACCACGCGGCGCGGATGTGCATGGGGTAGCTGCGGATGCCTCTGGCCCGCTGTCGTTCATGGATGTGTGGGACGCGATGTGCCGCACCATCATGTCTGCGGGTTCGCGCCGTGGGGCGATGATGGCGACCATGCGCTGCGATCACCCGGACATCGAACAGTTCATCACCGCCAAATCCGACCCCGCCCGTTTGCGCATGTTCAACATGTCGGTTCTTGTGACAGACCCGTTCATGGAGGCGGTCAAGGCCGACGGACCGTGGGAATTGGTCTTTGGCGGCAAGGTCTATCAAACGGTGCAAGCGCGTGATCTGTGGAACAAGATCATGCAGGCCACCTATGATTATGCCGAGCCGGGCGTGATCTTCATCGACCGCATCAATCAGGCCAACAACCTCAGCTATGTGGAAACCATTGCGGCGACGAACCCCTGTGGCGAGCAGCCCCTGCCGCCATATGGCGCGTGTCTGCTGGGCTCGATCAACCTTGCGCGGCTGGTGGCGGAACCCTTTGAGGACGCCGCCCATCTGGATGAGGCTGCATTGCAGGAACTGGTCGCCACAGCCGTCCGTATGATGGACAACGTGGTGGATGCGTCGAAATTCCCGTTGATCGAACAAGAAGCCGAGGCGCAGGACAAGCGCCGCATCGGGCTGGGTGTGACCGGGCTGGCCGATGCGCTGTTGATGCTGGGTCTGCGCTATGGCTCGGACGAGGCGGCGCGTCAGACCGAACGCTGGTTGCACGCGATCGCCCGCGCCGCGTATCTGGCGTCGGTGGATTTGGCGAAGGAAAAAGGCGCGTTCCCTTTGTTTGACGCCGAGAAATATCTGGCCAGCGGCACGATGCAGCAGATGGATGAGGATGTACGCGATGCCATTCGCGAACACGGCATTCGTAACGCTTTGCTGACCTCGATCGCGCCGACGGGGACGATATCGCTTTATGCGGGTAACGTATCTTCGGGGATCGAGCCGGTCTTTGCCTATGCCTACACGCGCAAGGTGCTGCAGAAAGATGGCTCGCGCACCGAAGAAGAGGTCGTGGATTATGCCGTGCAGATGTGGCGCGACAAGTTCGGCGAGACCGCCCTGCCCGATTATTTCGTGAACGCGCAGACGCTGTCCCCTTCGGATCACGTCAAAATGCAGGCGGCGGCGCAGAAATGGATCGACAGCTCGATTTCCAAGACGATCAACTGCCCCGAAGACATCAGCTTTGACGCGTTCAAAGACGTCTACATGCAGGCCTGGGATCAAGGCTGCAAAGGCTGCACGACCTATCGTCCAAATGATGTGACCGGATCGGTCCTGACGGTTTCTGAAAGCGCGGACAAGGTCCCGGGCGAGAGCGCCGACGCGCCGCACGAGGTTGATGGCGGCGACGTGATCTACATGTCCGAACCGCTGGACCGGCCGCAATCGCTGGAGGGGTCGACCTACAAGCTGAAATGGCCCGATAGCGAGCACGCGATCTACCTGACCATCAACGATATCGTGATTGGTGGGCGTCGTCGTCCGTTCGAGGTGTTCATCAACTCGAAAAACATGGAGCACTACGCCTGGACGCTGGCGCTGACCCGGATGATCTCGGCCGTGTTTCGGCGTGGTGGTGATGTGTCATTCGTGGTGGAAGAGCTGAAGGCCGTGTTCGACCCGCGCGGCGGGGCCTGGGTTCAGGGCAAGTACATCCCGTCGATCCTTGCTGCGATTGGTGGCGTCATCGAACAACACCTTATCAACATCGGATTCCTGGAAGGCGAGGGAATGGGCCTCAAGTCCGACCCGCAGGCGCAAGTGGTGAACATGGATGGGCCACGCAGCAAGGCGTGCCCGTCTTGCGGGCAGTTCGATATGGTAATGATCGAGGGCTGTATGACATGCCGAAGCTGCGGGCATTCCAAATGCGGCTAAACGATCTGTTATAAGGTGGCTATAATGACCCTTTCGCCGGCGGGATAGTTTCCCGCTGGCGTCCAAAAGTTGAATCTCTTTGGCCACATTTTTGTTAACAGTATATTAACGTCTCTTTTCTGCCAGATTCTTCGCTGATAAGAACGACCACGTGAGCAGTGACGTGTTGAAGGGTGCGGGCGGTACAAAATGAGAGCCGGACAAAGCGGTCGTGTAGTCATCCAATGGAAGCAGACGGAACTCGATGGGCTCGAGGCCGCACCTCTTTCGTTTCTGAACATCGGCGCAGCGTGGTCTTGGCGGGGCCAGGCAATGATTTTGGTGGGCCCGGTTGAGCAGGCGGGGTCACAGACGGCGGTCATGCCGAACCAGTTTCTGTCGATAGATGATCTGGATTGTTCTGAGGCAGGAGTAGTCGTTCTGACCAACGGTGCGCAGGAATTCACCGGTGTGCTGTATTCTGTACTAGACGAGCCAACGCCGGTTCTTGTCTTCGACAATGGATGCCCGGCCCGCGATCAGGACTATTGGGTGAGCGAACTTGTTCAGTTGCGGCAGTACAGCGGCGAGGCCGTTTCTGGCGATGATCGGGTCGTTGCGTTTCCCGGCAGATTGCAGGCAAATGCAGACCACCGTGAGCTTGCGCCCCTGCCTGCGGTGAATGTGGGTACCGCGCTGGACTAAGCGACCGGCAAAAGGTTTCTGCAAACTCTGGTTATGTGTCAATCGGTGTGTTGACTCTGCCGCTTCTGCGGATATAAGCGCGGCTTCATTGGTGTTGGTGGCCCCCGCAAGGGGATGCCTGTCATGGGGGAAACCTCAAGAGGACAACGCCCTTCATAGTGGCCTGCATGGGCTTCGACCTAATCGAAGGAGATCAGCCGTGACCAAACGCACGTCTGCCAAGTACAAAATCGACCGCCGGATGGGCGAAAATATCTGGGGTCGTCCGAAATCCCCGATCAACCGTCGCGAATACGGTCCCGGCCAGCACGGCCAGCGCCGTAAGGGCAAACTGTCGGACTTCGGTCTGCAGCTGCGCGCCAAGCAGAAGCTGAAAGGCTACTATGGCGACCTGACCGAGAAGCAGTTCCGCCGCATCTACGCCGAAGCCGAGCGTGTCAAAGGCGACACCGGTGAAAACCTGATCGGTCTGCTGGAGCGTCGTCTGGACGCCGTCGTCTACCGCGCCAAGTTCGTTCCGACCGTGTTTGCCGCACGTCAGTTCGTGAACCACGGCCACGTCAAAGTGAACGGCAAGCGGGTCAACATCCCCAGCTACCGCGTCAAAGAAGGCGACGTGATCGAAGTGCGCGACAAGTCCAAGCAACTGGCTGTTGTTCTGGAAGCTGTTGCTCTGGCCGAGCGTGATGTGCCTGACTACATCGACGCTGATCACTCGAAAATGACCGCGACTTTCGTTCGTGCACCGGGCCTGAGCGATGTGCCTTACCCGGTCATGATGGAGCCGAACCTGGTCGTCGAATTCTACGCGAAGAACTAATCTTCGCCGATACACATGATCCAAAGGGCCGCGCTTTCAGCGCGGTCTTTTTTTTGTGGGGGCTCTGCCCCCGTCGCTGCGCGACTCCCCCGGGATATTTCTGGCCAGATGAAGAGGCGGGTCAGATCGGCAGCGGTCGACCTTCGGCAATAGCTTCCATTGCAAAATACGAGGTCACACTGTCCAGTTCGACTTTTTCGATCAAACGCTGATAGACCTTGTCATAGGCCACCATGTCTTCGGTCACCACTTTCAGTTGATAGTCATAGTCGCCGCCGATCCGGTGGAAATCCACAACTTCGGGAATGGTCAGAACGTGGCTTCTGAAAGATTGTAGCCATTCCGCAGAATGGTGCCGGGTGCGTAGCATGACAAAGACAATCAGGTTTAGGCCCAATTTCTCGCGCGAGATTCGGGCTGATGAGCCGGTTATTACCCCATCCTCGTTCAACGCCTTCAACCGGCGCCAACATGCGTTCTGCGACAGCCCGACACGATCTGCCAATTCCCGCTGTGACAAGGTCGCGTCCTTCTGAAGCTCACGCAGTATTCGATTATCTATTTGATCTATTTTTTTCGACATTCCTAATCATATGACACAAAAAATCGAAAAACTACCAAAAGAACGGTGAAGTTTATTTGAGTAACCTCAATCATATTTGATGGTACAATACGGAGCCATAAAATGACCCTATCCAGATTTCGCGCAGCACTAGAAGCCACCACTCCTATCACAAGTCTGCGTGACGGATTGATCGGAGAGAATGCTCTGATTCCTGGTCTGCATGGGGATGTTCCGCTGGTTTACGCGGATTACGTCGCCTCGGGTCGGGCGCTGCGGCAGGTCGAAGAGTTTGTCGCTGAACAGGTGCTGCCCTTTTATGCAAATAGCCATACCGAGGCTTCCTATTGCGGGTCCTACATGACCCGTCTGCGCCGTGAGGCACGCGCAGAGATCGCTCGCATTGTTGGTGCCAAGGAAGAGGACGCGGTGATCTTCACTGGGGCCGGCGCCACTGCGGGTCTCAATCGGCTGGTCAGTCTGCTTGGTGTGGAGGCGGCTGACCGGCCGGTTGTATTTATCGGGCCTTATGAACACCATTCCAACATTCTGCCCTGGCGCGAAAGCAAAGCGCGTGTGATCGAGATTCCTGAGGCACCGGAAGGTGGCATCGACCTCGACGTATTGGAGAGGATGCTGGTAGATCATGCCGCGTCGGATTTGATCATCGGGTCATTCTCGGCGGCATCAAACGTGACCGGCATCGTTACCGACCCGGATTCTGTGACCCGACTGCTCAAGGCTCATGGGGCTTTGTCAGTTTGGGATTATGCGGGGGGCGGGCCGTACCTGCCAATGGACATGGGGCCTGAAGATGCGCGCAAGGACGCTATCGTCGTTTCACCCCACAAATTTCCTGGCGGGCCGGGTGCATCCGGGGTTTTGATCGTCAACAAGGCTGCGGTCAAACGCAACTGCCCCAGTTGGCCGGGCGGTGGCACCGTCAGCTTTGTCTCACCATGGCGACACGATTACAGCGAAGACCTTGCCACGCGCGAGGAAGCGGGAACACCGAACGTGATCGGAGATATTCGGGCTGCGCTGGCCTTTATCGTCAAGGATGTGGTCGGCACGGATGAGATTGCCAGAAGGGAGGAACGCAATAACCAAATGGCTTTGGACGGATGGGGCGACAACCCGAACCTGACCTTGCTGGGCGCGGATCATCCGCATCGGCTACCGATCTATTCCTTCCTTGTGCGCGACAATGCGGGTCATCCGGTTCACCAGCAACTCTTCACCCGGATGCTCAGCGACATCTACGGTATTCAGGCACGTGGGGGCTGCGCCTGCGCCGGACCTTATGCGCATCGTTTGCTGGGAATCGACCAGGCCGCGTCCGAGGGGCTGCACGCGGCTTTGTCGGCGGGGGAAGAGATGAAGAAACCGGGCTGGGTGCGTCTGAACTTTTCGTACCTGATGAGCGATGAGACGGTTCAATTCATAATCGACAGCGTCAATGACCTGTCCCACCGGACCGAGGAATTCGCGCCCTATTACGATGCTGATCCGGCAACGGCCCGCTTCAAAGCGGCGTGACGGAATTGCCGCTTTTCTCAAGGCGTTGAGACAGGTATGAGAGGCTTCAATAAACGGAGCCTCTTATGACAAAGATCACCCCGCAACCCGGCATTATGGACATCGCGCTCTATCAGGGCGGACAGTCGCATGTGGCCGGGGTCAAGCATGTGATCAAGCTGAGTTCCAACGAAAACCCGTTTGGTCCCAGTCCCAAGGCGATTGAGGCTGTGCGCGACACTGCGGCCACCTTGCATCGTTATCCCAGCACCGATCACGCCAGCCTACGCGCTGCGATTGGTGCGCGCCACGGTCTGGACCCGGCGCGGATCATTTGCGGTGTCGGCAGTGATGAAGTGCTTCAATTCGTGGCTCAAGCCTATGCTGGCCCGGGGGATGAGGTCATCTATACCGAGCACGGCTTTTCTATGTACCCCATCATCGCAAAGATGGCGGGGGCAACTCCGGTCATGGTGCCCGAGACGGACCGTCGCGTGGATGTCGATAATATTCTGGCGGCCGTAACCGGGCAGACACGGATCGTGTACGTGACCAATCCGGGCAACCCGACCTCGACCATGATCCCAGAGGCTGAATTGTTGCGCTTGGCCGAGGCCCTTCCGCAATCGTGCCTGATGGTCATCGACGGGGCCTATGCGGAATTTGTCGCAAATTTCGACGGTGGGGCAGCGCTGGTGGACCGGTTCGAGAACGTGATCATGACCCGGACGTTCTCCAAGATTTACGGGCTTGGCGGGATGCGCGTCGGCTGGGGCTATGCCGCGCAGGCGATTATCGATGTGTTGAATCGGGTGCGCCAGCCCTTCAATCTGTCGCTGACTGCGCTGGCGGCGGCCGAAGCTGCGATCAAGGACGAAGAGTATCTGACCTTCTGTCACACGGAAAATGCGCGGCTGCGGGTGTGGCTGGCGGATGAACTTGCCAAGATCGGCGTGCCGTCGGACGCGTCCAGCACGAATTTTATTCTCGCGCGGTTCCGCGATCAGGTCGAAGCTGAGGCATGTGACGATTACCTGAAAACGCAGGGTTTGATCGTGCGCCGTGTGGCGGGTTACAACCTGCCGAACGCTTTGCGGATCACCGTGGGCGACGAAGAAGCCTGCCGCCGCGTCGTCGCGGCGATCACTGAATTCAAAGAGGGCGCCGCATGACCCAAGTTTACGACCGTGTCGCGCTGATTGGGCTGGGCCTGATTGCATCTTCGATGTTCTGGGCCATCAAGCGCGCGGGTCTGGCGGGTGAGGTGACGGGGTACGCCCGGTCCCACGCGACGCGCGAAACCGCGCGCAAGATTGGCCTGTGCGATCGGGTCTGTGATACGGCTCAGGAGGCCGTTAAAGGGGCCGATCTGGTCGTTCTCTGTGTGCCGGTTGGCGCGATGGGCGCGGTAGCCGCCGATATAGCGCCAGTATTGAAGCCGGGTGCAACCGTATCGGATGTGGGCTCGGTCAAGCGCCATGTGATTGAGGCGGTGTCGCCGCACATCCCCGACGGCGTGCATTTCATCCCTGCGCATCCCCTGGCGGGAACCGAGCATTCCGGCCCCGAAGCCGGTTTCGCTGAGTTGTTTGACAACCGCTGGTGTCTGTTGGTCCCGGTCGAAGGCACCGACCCCGAAGCCGTCGCGCAATTGCGCGCATTGTGGGAGGGGATGGGCTCCAACGTCGATGAGATGGATGCGGATCACCACGATCTGGTTCTCGCCGTAACATCGCACGCGCCGCATCTGATCGCTTATACGATGGTCGGTGTGGCGGACGACTTGCGCCGGGTGACCGATAGCGAAGTCATCAAGTATTCGGCCGCCGGTTTTCGGGATTTCACGCGGATTGCTGCCTCGGACCCGACCATGTGGCGCGACGTGTTCCTGACCAACAAGGATGCAACGCTGGAAATTCTGGGCCGCTTCACCGAAGAGCTTTTCGCCCTGCAGCGGGCTATTCGTACCGGTGATGGCGATCAGTTGTTCGACTATTTCACACGGACCCGCGCGATCCGCCGTGGGATCATTGACGCGGGGCAGGATACGGATGCGCCCGATTTTGGACGGGGGAAAGCTGGCTCATGATAGGTGTCCAAAGGGTTCTGGCGGTTGGAATTGTGGCGCTCAGCGCCTCGCTTTCGAACGCGGCCCCTTTGGAACATTCCCTGATCCCCATGGTGCGACCCTCTGCGGCCCCGGTCTTGGCCTTTGCAAGCCCGACCCCATCCAAGATGCGCCCCGAGTTGCGCCCTGTTTCAGCTCAGGTTCTGGCGGTCGCTGCGCGCCCGGTGAATGTGCCGACGCTTGGGCCAGATACGTCCCTTATGCCCTATCTGCGCCCGAAAGCGCTGGAACAGGAGGCGTTGTTCAAAAAGCGCAAGCTTCGCAAAGGGTCAGTCTGTGGTGATATTCAAATACAGGGCAAGGCCGTTGGCAAGGTTCCCGGCAAGATCAAGGCCTGCGGGATCAAGGATGCGGTTCAGATCACGTCCATATCGGGTGTCGCGTTAAGTCGCCCGTCGACAATGGACTGCGGTACGGCGATTGCTTTGAATGAATGGGTGGACAAGACGGTCATTCCGACTTTCAAACGACGTGGTCCGGTGGTCGAACTGCAAGTCGCGGCGCACTACGCCTGCCGGACCCGAAACAATCAAAAGGGCGCGCGTATCTCTGAACACGGCAAGGGGCGCGCAATTGATATCTCTGGCTTCAAGATGGCGGACGGAGAGGTCGTGACCGTGCTGAACGGGTGGCGCAAGAACCCTTCACAGAAACAGTTGATCAAGATCTGGCGCGGCGCGTGCGGGCCGTTTGGCACAGTGTTGGGGCCAAACTCAGATCGGTATCACCGCGATCATTTCCACTTGGACACGGCGCGCCATCGCCGTGGGGCATACTGCCGTTAACGCAGGATCAGGCGCGGTGCGGGTCCAAGGGGCAATGGGCCCAAGGCAACAAACCCGTCTCGGAAATTCAACTGCATATCCAGCGCATTGGGATTGCCGCCAAGCCCTGCCATGAAATTCAATGCGCGTGTCACTGGGTTGACGGCCTGATCGGGCAGGGCACCCGCGGCATTGGCCATAGCGACCATGTCCCGCCAGTTCTCGGCCTTTATCGCGATTTCACCGGTTGGAATGCCCTGATTGTCAACGTCCAGTTGACCAGTCGCGAACAGGCGTAGCGCACCCCATTTCATCTCCGCCAGGTGAAGGTCGATCTTTTCTGGCTGGGGCCTGCTTTGTTCAAGCGCCGAGCGATCCCACACCTTGTCGAAGGTGGTTGTCATGTCCAATTCCAACGTCTCGAATGACTGGGGCAGGGTGGTTGCTGAACGCATGAGATCACGCAGGTCGTCACCGGGGGTAAAGCCGTCAATTCGCGCGCTGATGTCATAGGCTTCTGGCATTTCGGTTTGTTCCATGACCAAGCCAAGAGTCTCGCCGCCTGCCAGCGCCTCGGCATCGTCTGTGATGGCCCACGGTCCTGCCGTCAGTGCCATCTTTTCCAACACAAGGGCCACACCGGGTTGCAATTGTAATTCTGCCTGAAGGTCACTGGCTTGAATTGTTGCAGTCTGATCGAAGTAGGACAGGCGCTGCGGCGTGTCGGCGAACCGCAGCATTTGACGACCCGGCCAGATTGCAGGGCTTTGGAATTCAATCCAATCCGCGCTCCAGGCGGTGCCGTTGACGGGATCGGCGAGGGCTGGATTGTTCAGCCGTGTGACGTGATGCGTTGGGTAGCCCGCGGTTTCAACGGCAGAGAAGTCCGCTTGCCAGCCCATTTCTTCCTGCTTGTCGAACCAGGTCGTTATTGCGTTACGCAGCCCAAACCCGGCGATGAGCCAGTACGCGCTCCAGATCGCGAATACGAATATGACTGCTCTGATCAAACCGCGCATGGCAGTTGGCCCTTTTTCCCGCCTTGGAATTGATGTTTATAGGCGCAAACGAGCAAGGACCAGTGCAATGACAATGTGGGTATTCGGATATGGGTCGCTGTTGTGGAATCCCGGCTTTCCCGTAGCCCGAAGCGAACATGCCACCTTGCACGGATATGCACGTTCATTTTGCATGAGTTCGATCCACCATCGCGGCACCGAAGAAGACCCGGGGCTGGTTTTGGCTTTGGATGAACAGGCCGACGCGAGTTGCACTGGTCTGGCCCTTGCAGTTGAGGCGGGGCACGAGGATCGCACGTTGCAGGAATTGCGCGACCGCGAACTGATCTCATCGGCCTATGTTGAGAAAATGCTGGACGTGCATCTGCACGATGGACAGGTCGTGACGGCGGTGACCTATGTCATCGACCCCGACCATGTGCAGTACTGCGGCGGGATGCCGCTGGAGGAGCAGGCGCAGATCATCGCGTATGCGGTTGGGGGGCGCGGTCCGAATACAGAATACCTTTATAATACGGCTGAACACCTGACCGAGATTGGCCTGCACGATCCTGATCTTGAGTGGTTGGCGCAACGGGTGCGGACCATTACCGCATAAACCCTTGGCGTAACCGGCGGAATTTCGCTAGATTCAGCGCAGAGCAGGAAAAAAACCGGGAACCACGCGCATGGCGCAGGCACATCAGGGCGCGAGACCGCATTTCTCGCAACCCATTCGCCAGATCGTAACGATGCTGGTCGCGATTGGTTTGGCGGGGTTGGGCGTCTTCATGGCGACGCCATATGTCCTGCCGGTCTTTTACGCAAACCCTTACCTGAACGGGTTCATCCTGCTGGTCTTTGTGGTCGGCGTCTTTGCCTGTTTTTATCAGGTAACCCAATTGATCGGCTCGGTCCGGTGGATTGAGGCGTTTGTCGGCGGTGTTGTCCGCGAAGATGCCCGCACCCCGCAGCTTTTGGCCCCCTTGGCTTCGCTGCTGCGCGAACGCGGTGCGCGGTCTCAGATCAGTTCCAGTTCGACACGGTCCATTCTGGATTCGGTGGCCGAACGGGTGGAAGAAGAGCGCGAGATCACGCGCTACATCACCAACGTGCTGATTTATCTGGGCCTTCTGGGGACTTTCTTTGGATTGGCCACCACGGTTCCAGCCATTGTCGACACGATCCGCAGCCTTAATCCGCAGGAAGGCGAAGAAGGTCTTGCCGTTTTCAATCGCCTCATGGTCGGGCTGGAATCGCAGTTGCAGGGCATGGGCGTTGCGTTCGGATCCTCGCTTTTAGGGCTGGCCGGATCGCTGATCGTGGGTCTGCTAGAGCTTTTTGCGGGGCACGGACAAAACCGGTTCTATCGCGAACTGGAAGAATGGCTGTCCTCGATCACACGCGTTGGATTTGCCGCAGGGGATGAAGGCAGCAGCGCCGAGCTGGCGGTCCTGACCCCGGTTCTGGATACGATGTCGGAACAGATGAACGCGCTGCAGGACCTATTTTCAGCGCAGGAGCGCGACCGTGTGGAGTTGTCAGCCAAGCTGGGCCAACTGGTCGACGTGATTGGCGACATGAATCAAAGGCAATCCGAAAGCGAAGGAGTCACGGCTGCGCTGGAACGTGTTGCGCTGGGACAGGATGCCTTGCTGGATCAAATGCGCGAGCAGGGGACAGGCGACGGTATCGATGCCGAAAGCCGGATGCGCCTGCGGTCGATGGACGTGCAACTGCTGCGGATACTCGAAGAGATTTCGGCAGGCCGTCAGGAAAGCATGAGCGAATTGCGCAAAGATATCGAGTTGCTGGTCAAGGCGCTCACACTTCCCCGAGGCGCCGTGCGTACCGCTCCGGAAGGAGAGTAAGCCATGGCGCTGTCCCGTCGCACTGGTCAACGGTTCCAGGGGTCGGTCTGGCCCGGATTTGTGGACGCGATCACCGGGTTGTTGATGGTTCTCACATTCGTGCTGACCATTTTTATGGTCGTACAGTTTGTCTTGCGCGAAACGATCTCGGGGCAAGAGGATGAACTGACGGCGCTGTCTGATGAAATCGCTGCGCTCGCCAGAGCTTTGGGTTTGGAAGAACGTGAAAACAGCCGTTTGCAAGCAAGACTAGGGGTTTTGAATTCAACTTTAACGCAGGTCGAAACTGAACTTGTTCAAGCCCAAATTCGCCTAACGGACTTCGAGGATCAGGTCACCGCGCTATTGGCGGAACAAGAGCGGGCGGAAGGCGCCATTGCGGGGCTTGAGGTAGAGCGCGATGAACTGTTGACCGAGCAAGACGCGTTGAATCTGGCGCTTGCCCAAAGCCGCGCCGAGATTGACGAACAGACCGAGGCCGCGCGCCTTGCCGCTGCCCGGCGTGAGGCGCTTGAAGCGCTGATCGCTGATCTTGAGCAAACCGAGACTGCGCAGTCGGCGCTAATCACGGAACTTGAGGACCAACTGAGCGCCGAAGAAGCTGCAAGACTGGCCGAAGCCGCCGCTGCCGAAAACCTGCGCAACAGGTTGCAAGACGCCGACGCCGAATTAACGGCTATGACGCTGGCGCTTGAGGCGCAGCGCAAAGAGGCTGAGGACACTCTGACCCTTTTGGCGGCGGCGCAAGCTGCAAAGGCTGAATTGGAGCGGCAGTTCGGAGAGTTGAGCGCGCAAGACCTTCAGGCCCGGCTTGAGGCTGCGCTTGCCGCGCAGGTCGAAGCGCAGGATGAGGCTCAGGCGCAGCGGACGCTGGCCGAAGAACGCGCAGCCCTGCTTGCGGTCGCGCGCGATACCCTTTCGGTTGAGCAGACGATTTCCGAAAAAGCGCAGCGTGAGGCGGCCTTGTTAAATCAGCAAATGGCCGCTCTGCGACAGCAATTGGGTGGGCTGCAGGCTTTGCTTGACGACTATGAAGAGCGCAATGCGGCTGCGGATATCCAAATCCAGTCGCTGGGTCAGGATTTGAATGCGGCCCTCGCGCGCGCTGCGTCAGAAGAACGCCGTCGCCGCTTGCTCGAGGAAGCCGAACGCGCCCGTTTGGAAGCCGAAGCTGAGGCATTGTCAGGTCAGAACGAGGAACTGGTGGCCCAAGCAGAGGACCTGCAACGCTACCGCTCAGAATTCTTTGGTCGGTTGCGTGATGTTTTGGGTGATCAGGAAGGTGTTCGGATTGAAGGTGACCGGTTCGTATTTTCGTCCGAGGTTCTTTTCGACACAGGTTCGGCCGTTCTGTCCGGGGAAGGGCAGTTAGAAGTCGCCAAAGTTGCAAGTATTCTGCGAACCGTAGCGGCAGAGATTCCAGACGGCTTGAACTGGGTTATCAGGGTCGATGGCCACACGGACAACGTACCGCTGGCTGGGACAGGGCGTTACCGCGATAACTGGGAATTGAGTCAGGGACGGGCCCTGTCGGTGGTGCGTTACATGGTGGACGCGCTAGGCATCCCGCCCGAACGGCTGGCAGCCAACGGTTTCGGAGAATTCCAACCCGTCAACCCCGCCGACACGCCAGATGCCCGCGCTCAGAACCGTCGAATCGAATTGAAGCTGACCGAGCGGTAATGGACCTGTCCAAGGGGCGCGTCGCCCGATACCTGACACATCCTCAGGTTTCGATTGATCCTGCAGTCGACGTGACACGCTGGTCGTTAAACGAAACAGGCAAAATTCGGGTAATGCACTTGGCCGCGAACCTAGGAGCATTGAAACATACCACGCGTATTGTCAGCAGTCTGGAGGTCAAGCCCTTGGAAACGGCCCAGCCCTTCGCTGACGCGCTGGGGATTGGGGTCGAGTTGAACCCCGAGATGCATGAGAATGACCGTTCAAGCACGGGTTTTCTGCCCCCTGACGAATTCGAAGACGTCGCTGATCAGTTCTTTGCGCAGCCAGAGTGTTCAGTACGGGGATGGGAACGGGCCATTGATGCGCAGGCGCGAATATTGAACGCGGTGAAGGCGTGTTTGCCCAGCGGCGATGGCGGCGACATTCTGTTTGTTGGTCACGGAGGTGTGGGAACTTTGCTTTACTGCGCCTTGTCCTGTCTGCCGATTGACCGCCGCTATGATAAGGGCCCGAACGGAGGCGGAAATTGGTTTCAGTTCAGTCTTGATCAAATGAAACCGCTGCAAGGTTGGCAACCAATGGAGACGTTGTCAGGGCTTTAATCGTTCTGCCACAGGTTAGAAAAAGCCCGCCAATCAGAAGATGGCGGGCTTTGTGTCAGTGTTAGTGGAATTCTCAGTCCGCTGTTAGCAATGGCGGCTTGTCGCCCGGAATACGCGGCTGATCGGGGCCGAGAATTTCCAGGTTCAGATCACCCTTCTTGACCGAGACACGGACCACACCGCCCTTGGCCAGTTTGCCGAATAGCAACTCCTCGGCCAGCGGTTTCTTGATGTGCTCCTGAATGACCCGGCCCAGTGGACGCGCACCCATCTTGTCGTCATAACCCTTGTCGGCCAGCCATTCGGCCGCTTTGGGTGTCAGGTCGATGGTCACGTTGCGATCCAGCAACTGGGCCTCAAGCTGCAGGACGAATTTCTCGACAACCTGCAGAATGACCTCTTTCGGCAGCGGTGCGAATGAGATCACAGCGTCCAGTCGGTTGCGGAACTCAGGCGTGAAGGTCCGCTCGATCGCGGCGGTGTCTTCACCTTCGCGGCGGTCCCGCCCAAAGCCGATTGCGGCCTTGGCCTGTTCCTGTGCACCCGCGTTCGAGGTCATGATCAGCACCACGTTGCGGAAATTCACCGTGCGGCCGTTGTGATCTGTCAACTCACCGTGGTCCATCACCTGCAACAGGATGTTGAACACGTCCGGGTGCGCTTTCTCGATCTCGTCCAGCAGCAGCACGCAATGTGGATGTTGATCAACGCCATCGGTCAGCAGGCCACCCTGATCAAACCCAACATAGCCCGGAGGCGCGCCAATAAGACGCGAGACCGCGTGTTTCTCCATGTATTCCGACATGTCAAAGCGCAGCAGTTCCACGCCCAGCGTATCCGCCAGTTGTTTCGCCACCTCGGTTTTACCCACACCGGTCGGACCGGCGAATAGGTAGTTGCCGATGGGTTTCTCAGGCTCACGCAGGCCAGCCCGCGCCAGTTTGATCGCGCTGGAGAGCGCCACGATGGCGTCATCCTGTCCGAACACCACCCGTTTCAGCGATGTCTCAAGGTCTTTCAGAACTTCGGCATCATCTTTGGTGACGTTCTTGGGCGGGATGCGGGCAATCTTGGCGACGACAGCCTCGATTTCCTTGACGCCGATTGTCTTGCGGCGCTTGCTTTCGGCCACCAGATGCTGTGCGGCACCGGCTTCGTCAATCACGTCAATCGCCTTGTCGGGCAGTTTGCGGTCGTTGATGTACCTTGCCGACAATTCCACCGCCGTTTTGATTGCGTCCGCGGTATATTTGATGGCGTGATGCTCTTCGAAATAGGGCTTGAGACCGCGCAGGATTTTCACGCTGTCCTCGACCGAAGGCTCGTTCACATCAATCTTCTGGAACCTACGGCTGAGCGCACGGTCTTTTTCAAAGTGCTGGCGGAACTCCTTGTATGTGGTCGAACCCATGGTACGCAGCTTGCCACCCTGCAGCGCGGGTTTCAGCAGGTTCGACGCATCCATAGCGCCACCAGACGTGGCACCTGCACCGATCACCGTGTGAATTTCGTCAATGAACAGCACGGCGTCGGGATGTTCTTCCAGTTCGGTCACAACCGCTTTCAACCGCTCTTCGAAATCACCGCGATAGCGGGTGCCCGCCAGCAATGCGCCCATGTCGAGCGAATAAATCGTGGTCTCGGACAGCACATCGGGGGCTTCACCCGCGACGATTTTATGGGCCAGACCTTCTGCAATGGCGGTTTTGCCTACACCGGGATCCCCCACCAGCAGCGGATTGTTCTTTCGGCGGCGGCAAAGCACCTGAATGCAGCGCTCAACCTCATCCGAGCGTCCAATCAGCGGATCCACGTCACCTGCACGGGACTTGACGTTCAGATCGACGCAGTATTTTCCCAGCGCGCTTTCTTTCTGTTCGCCTTCGCCCGCAGTGGATTGAACTTCTTCTTCGACCTGATCCGCGCCTGAAACCGACCGGTTCTCGCCATAGGCGGGGTCTTTGGCAACACCATGCGCGATGAAATTCACCGCGTCATAGCGGGTCATGTCCTGTTCTTGCAGGAAGTAGGCTGCGTTGCTTTCGCGTTCAGCAAAGATCGCAACCAACACGTTGGCACCGGTCACTTCGGTCCGGCCCGAGCTTTGCACGTGGATCGCGGCGCGTTGGATGACACGCTGGAAGGCCGCCGTTGGAACCGCTTCGGATCCGTCAATATCCGTCACAAGGTTTGACAGGTCTTCGTCGATGAATTCGACCAGAGTGCTTCGCAGCTCATCCAGATCAACGCTGCAGGCTTTCATAACGCGGATGGCATCAGGTTCTTCCAACAGCGCCAGCAACAGATGCTCCAGCGTTGCAAATTCATGTCGCCGTTCGTTCGCAGCAGCCAAGGCCGCGTGAATGGCTTGTTCTAATGTGCTCGAGAATGAAGGCACGCGGGTGCTCCTCTGTCTTGGGTCGGAAGGGGCGCGGGCTTTAGGCCGGATCCCCATCCCAACCATGTCCTCATACTATTAGAGTTTGGTTGATCGCGGCCCGGCTTCAAGGGTTTTCTTTCACTTGACAGTCACATTTATTGTGACCGTGGCCGTGAAGAGCGCGAAATAAGCACTAAAAGCGATCTTTTCTAGCCCGGATTTCTGCGAAAACTGCAGCAGGATCGGTATTTTTCATCCCAAGATGCGCCTGAATCGCCGGATCTGTGGCGCGAAGGAACGGATTTGTGGCCTTTTCCAGCGCTAATGAGGACGGCACTGTAGACTCATTGGCGGCGCGGGCGCGTGCGATATCTGCGACACGCTCCAGCAGGGCCGTGTTATCAGGATCGACAGTTAACGCGAATTTCCCGTTGGACTGCGTGTATTCGTGACCCGAGCATACCAACGTGTCATCGGGCAGGGCGGCCAGTTTCGACAGCGAGGCCCACATTTGCGGCGCGGTGCCTTCAAACAGGCGACCGCAGCCAAGGGCCATCAGGCTATCGGCGGTGAAAACGGTCGAGCTCTGTGGCATGTAGAATGCGATATGCCCGACTGTGTGGCCCGAGACATCCATGACTTGCACGGGCTCTCTACCAATCTCGAACCGGTCGCCCTCGGCAACCTGTTGATCCAGCGGCGGCAGGCGATGTGCGTCGGCGGCAGCGCCGATCACCTTGGCCGGGTGTTTCTCGAGAATGGCGGGCAGGCCGTCCACGTGGTCGAAATGATGGTGGGTTAACAATATGTGACTAAGCGTCCATCCCCGGTTTTCCAGTTCGGCCAGAATGGGGCCGGCCTCTGGCGCGTCGATCAATGCGGTGTTGCCGCTTTCTGCGTCATGGGCCAAAAAAGCGTAGTTATCGCTTAGGCATGGGATGGTGACGATCTCAAGAGGCATGGCCTTTTGCCCTTTCGTTGCTAGACTGCGCCGAAGCTAAGCCGATTGACCGGGTGTCCGCAATGCATCTTGATGTGCAGGATCTGAGGAACTTTTACTACCGCAGCACCCTGGGTCGTGCGGCGCAGGCCGCGATACGCGGGCGTTTGACGGAATTGTGGCCCGAAGCCAAAGGGCAAACAGTGGTCGGTTTCGGCTTTGCCGTCCCGCTGCTGCGGCCCTATCTGACCGAGGCGCGGCGGGTGATCGGTTTGATGCCGGGCCCTCAGGGGGTGATGCCTTGGCCTGCGGGTATGCCCAACGTGTCCGTCCTGACGGAAGAGACACTGTGGCCGATTGAAACGGGTCATGTCGACAAGCTGGTCGTCATGCACGGTCTTGAGACATCACAGCGCCCCAGCGAATTGTTGGACGAATGCTGGCGTGTCTTGGGACCCGGAGGTCGGGCATTCTTTATTGTGCCCAACCGGGCGGGGCTATGGTCGCGGACAGATCGCACGCCTTTTGGATTTGGCCGCCCTTATTCGGCGTCGCAGCTTGAGAGCCAGCTCAAGTCCCATCACTTTATTCCGGAAAACCACTGCTCGGCTTTGTATCTGCCGCCATCGTTCCGTCGATTTTGGCTGAAATCCGGAAGCTTGATCGAAAAAACCGGACAACGTCTGCCGACGATCATGGCGGGTGGGGTGTTAATGGTCGAAGTGACCAAGCATATCCGACCGCCCAGCGGCAGCGTTACGAAGGATGCCGAACGGCGTCCGATCAAGGCGCTTGATGGTCTGCTGAAACCGGCCTAGGCCAAGCCAGGCGTTTTACGCCGCGTCGGGCGTAGAAATTGCGGCAAAAAGGCCGCAGGAATCGCAAAAACTTACAGTTTGGTAACATTTTTCGCGCCCTCCAGCAGGAAAAAAGGGCCGCACCCACCGTAAGTGTTTGAAATGGCGTATTTTGTGGATAACGCGGAGGGGATTATAACGTATTGCTAGCTGGGTTCGGCTCTGCTACATCCCCGGTGATTTTGATCCCCGGCCGTAAGGGCGGGGTTTCTTCACGCCCCCGGGATGGCTGCGCGCGCGGTTTTTCGGGGCCTAATATTCGGAAGGGTGGACGTGTCCGAACCAGCTTCGATTTCCACTGGCATAGCTGAACGCTATGCCACGGCGATTTTCGAGATCGCGAAAGAGAACAAGGACCTTGCAGGTCTGGAAACCGGAATCAACGATTTGGCAGCAGCTTTGGGCGACAGCGCCGAACTGCGCGACCTGATTGCCTCGCCTCTGGTTTCGCGCGCCGAACAGGAAGGCGCCATTACTGCAATTGCCGATAAAATGGGTCTGAATGCCATCCTGCGTAATACGCTGGGTCTGATGGCGCAGAAACGCCGCCTGTTTGTTGCACCGCAACTGATTCAGGTTCTGCGCGACATGCTGGCCGAAGAGCGCGGCGAAGTGACCGCCGATGTCGCCTCGGCCAAGGCGTTGACTAAGACGCAAATGGATAAACTGTCCAAAACGCTGTCCGAGCGTGTGGGCAAAACCGTGACAATCAATGCGACCGTTGATGAAAGCCTCATCGGCGGTCTTGTCGTTAAAGTCGGCTCGAAGATGATCGACAGTTCGATCCGTTCGAAGCTGAACTCCCTACAGAATGCAATGAAAGAGGTCGGATAAATGGGAATCCAAGCTGCAGAGATTTCTGCAATTCTGAAGGACCAGATCAAGAATTTTGGTCAGGAAGCCGAAGTAGCCGAAATCGGCCGCGTGCTGAGCGTCGGCGACGGTATCGCCCGCGTATACGGCCTGGACAATGTGCAAGCCGGTGAGATGGTCGAATTCCCCGGTGGCATCATGGGCATGGCCCTGAACCTGGAAAGCGACAACGTTGGTGTCGTTATCTTCGGTTCTGACCGTGACATCAAAGAAGGTGACACTGTTAAGCGCACCAACTCGATCGTGGACGTTCCGATTGGTGACGAGCTGCTGGGCCGCGTTGTTGACGGTCTGGGCAACCCGCTGGACGGTAAAGGCCCGATCAACGCGTCGAAGCGTGGTGTTGCGGACGTCAAGGCCCCCGGCATCATCCCGCGTAAATCGGTGCACGAGCCGATGGCAACCGGCCTGAAATCGGTTGACGCGATGATCCCGATTGGCCGTGGCCAGCGTGAGCTGATCATTGGTGACCGTCAGACCGGTAAGACCGCCGTGGCTCTGGACACCATCCTGAACCAGAAAGTCTATAACGACGCAGCAGGCGACGACGAGTCTAAGAAACTGTACTGCATCTACGTGGCTGTTGGTCAGAAGCGTTCGACCGTTGCACAGCTGGTGAAGAAACTGGAAGAGTCCGGCGCGATTGAGTACTCGATCGTTGTGGCCGCGACCGCGTCTGACCCGGCACCGATGCAGTTCCTGGCACCTTACGCGGCGACCGCGATGGCTGAATTCTTCCGTGACAATGGCCGCCATGCGCTGATCATCTATGATGACCTGTCCAAACAGGCTGTGTCTTATCGTCAGATGTCGCTGCTGCTGCGCCGTCCGCCCGGACGTGAAGCTTATCCTGGTGACGTTTTCTACCTCCACTCGCGCCTGCTGGAGCGTTCGGCCAAGCTGAACGAAGATTTCGGTGCGGGCTCGCTGACCGCTCTGCCGGTGATCGAAACGCAAGGTGGTGACGTTTCCGCCTTTATTCCGACCAACGTGATCTCGATCACCGACGGTCAGATCTTCCTGGAAACCGAACTGTTCTATCAGGGGATCCGTCCTGCTGTGAACACCGGTCTGTCGGTTTCGCGTGTGGGCTCGTCGGCTCAGACTGACGCGATGAAGTCGGTTGCCGGTCCGGTTAAGCTGGAGCTGGCTCAGTACCGCGAAATGGCTGCGTTTGCGCAGTTTGGTTCCGACCTTGACGCGGCGACCCAGCAGCTGCTGAACCGTGGTGCGCGTCTGACCGAGCTGATGAAACAGCCGCAGTACTCGCCGCTGACCAATGCGGAAATCGTTTGCGTTATCTTTGCGGGCACCAACGGTTACCTCGACAAGATCGACGTCTCGGACGTTGGCCGCTATGAGGCCGGTCTGCTGGCGCACCTGCGCGGCAAGCACGCCGACCTGCTGAAGTGGATCACCGACGAAGATCCGAAGATCAAAGGTGACGCGTCCGACAAGATCAAGGCAGCGATCGACGAATACGCCGCGACCTTCGCGTAACGGGGGGTTCCGATGCCTAGTCTGAAGGACCTTAAAAACAGGATCGAGTCGGTCAAATCGACCCGCAAGATCACCAAGGCCATGCAGATGGTCGCGGCAGCAAAACTGCGCCGCGCCCAGGAATCTGCCGAAGCCTCGCGTCCCTATGCCGAGCGGTTCAATGCCGTGATGGCGGGGCTGGCAGCTTCGGTCGGGGGCAGCGACAGCGCCCCCAAGCTGCTCCGTGGTACGGGCAGTGATGATGTGCATCTGCTGGTTGTGATGACAGCTGAACGCGGCCTTTGCGGCGGCTTCAACTCGAACATCGCCAAGCTGGCCCGCCAAAAGGCGGAAGAGCTGCGCGGCAAGGGCAAGACGGTCAAGGTTCTGACCGTCGGCAAGAAAGGCCGCGACGCGCTCAAGCGCGATTTGGGCGATCTGTTCGTTGGACATGTCGACCTGAGCGAGGTCAAGCGCATTGGGTACACCAACGCGCAGGACATCGCGAAGGACATTCTGTCTCGCTTTGACGGGGCTGAGTTCGATGTTGCCACGATCTTCTACTCGAAGTTCGTCAACGTCGTGACCCAGATCCCGACGGCACAGCAAATCATTCCTGCTTCGTTTGAGGACGACGCAGCGGGTGACGACAGCGGTGCCATTTTCGATTACGAGCCCAGCGAAGAAGCCATTCTGGCCGACCTGTTGCCCAAGGGGGTTGCGACCGCAATCTTCTCGGCTCTGCTCGAAAACGGAGCATCTGAACAGGGTGCACGGATGTCCGCGATGGACAACGCGACTCGCAACGCGGGTGAGATGATCGACAAGCTGACGATCCAGTTCAACCGCTCGCGTCAGGCCGTGATCACCAACGAGCTGATTGAAATTATTTCCGGCGCCGAAGCGCTGTAGAGACATACCGGAGACGAAACATGGCGAATGCAAAAGGCAAAGTCACACAGATCATCGGGGCCGTCGTCGACGTGCACTTCGAAGATCAGCTGCCTGAAATTCTGAACGCGCTGGAAACCACCAACAACGGCAAGCGCCTGGTGTTGGAAGTTGCTCAGCACCTGGGTGAAAACACCGTCCGCACCATCGCGATGGACGCGACCGAAGGTCTGGTCCGTGGCGAGGTTGTGACCGACACCGGCGCACCGATCTCGGTTCCGGTTGGCAACGCCACCCTGGGCCGCATCCTGAACGTGGTCGGCGAGCCGATCGACGAAAAAGGCGACGTTGTTGCGTCGGAAACCCGCGCAATCCACCAGCCCGCGCCTGAGTTCGCGGAGCAGTCGACCGAGTCGGAAATCCTGGTGACCGGCATCAAGGTTGTTGACCTGCTGGCCCCCTACGCCAAAGGCGGTAAAATCGGCCTGTTCGGCGGCGCCGGCGTTGGTAAAACCGTTCTGATCATGGAGCTGATCAACAACATCGCAAAAGTGCACTCGGGCTTCTCGGTGTTCGCGGGTGTTGGTGAACGGACCCGTGAAGGGAACGACCTGTACCACGAGATGATCGAATCGAACGTCATCAAGCCCGACAACCTGTCGGAATCGCAGGTGGCCCTGGTTTACGGTCAGATGAACGAACCTCCGGGAGCGCGTGCGCGTGTTGCTCTGACTGGTCTGACCCTGGCCGAGCAGTTCCGCGACCAGTCCGGTACCGACGTTCTGTTCTTCGTCGACAACATCTTCCGCTTCACGCAGGCGGGTTCCGAGGTTTCGGCTCTGCTGGGTCGTATTCCTTCGGCTGTGGGCTACCAGCCGACACTGGCCACTGACATGGGCGCCCTGCAGGAACGCATCACCTCGACTAAGTCGGGCTCGATCACCTCGGTGCAGGCGATCTACGTGCCTGCGGACGACCTTACCGACCCCGCGCCGGCAACCTCGTTTGCCCACTTGGACGCAACAACCGTTCTTAACCGTGCGATCTCGGAAAAAGGTATCTACCCGGCTGTTGACCCGCTCGACTCGTCCTCGCGTCTGCTGGACCCCGCGATTGTGGGTGAAGAGCACTACGCGGTTGCGACCGACGTTCAGCAGATCCTCCAGCGCTACAAGTCGCTGCAGGACATCATCGCCATCCTCGGCATGGACGAACTGTCGGAAGAAGACAAACTGACCGTGGCCCGTGCCCGTAAGATTGAACGCTTCCTGTCGCAGCCGTTCGACGTGGCCGAAGTCTTCACCGGTTCGCCGGGTGTTCAGGTTCCTCTGGATGTCACCATCTCTTCGTTCAAAGCCGTTGTAGCTGGCGAATACGATCACCTGCCCGAAGCGGCCTTCCTGATGGTTGGCGGCATCGACGAAGTAATCGCCAAAGCGGAAAAGATGGCCGCAGAAGCCGCCTAAGGAGTATCCCTGATGGCAAACACGATGCAATTCGACCTCGTCAGCCCCGAGCGGAGCCTTGCTTCGCTTGAGGCCACCGCGGTCCAGCTACCCGGCGCGGACGGGGACATGACGGCGATGCCCGATCATGCCCCCACCATCACCACGCTGCGCCCCGGTCTGCTGAAGGTTGAGGCGCCTGCCGGAGCCAGCGAATACCTGGTCACTGGCGGGTTTGCCCAGATCAACGGCGATAGCATGTCGGTTCTGGCAGAAAAGGCCATTCCGGTTGCGGAAGTGACTCGGTCGCACCTGGATGACCTGATCGCCGAGGCCCGTGCTTCGCACGAGGCTGCCAAGGCCGGTGAGGATCAGTCGATCGTTGACGATGCAGCCAAGCTGCTGGCTGACATGGAAGCACTTGGGACACATATGAGCCTGTAAGGTTCATATCATACCCGGATAGTAAGACGGCCCTGCAAAAGCGGGGCCGTTTTTTTGTCGTGATTTTGACAATGCCTCCGAATAAGCTGTCGGAATATTTGGTAAAGAACAAAAATCGAAGACATAAATGAAGGTTTTTCAGACACACCCGATTGGTATCGACCAAGGCGAAACAGTCTTGTTTTCTGACTTTTCGAACGGCGGGGATATGTGGACAGGCGAGGGCGCGCGGGAAAGGCGCTCGGCTGTTTCGTTCAGCCAGCCGTTCCGCTCTGTACCTGTCGTTCAGGTCAACATTTCGCTTTGGGATGTAGACACATCCGCGCCGTTGCGCGCAGAAGTCGTGGCCGAAGATGTCACTGCCACTGGATTCAATGCTGTGTTCCGTACGTGGTCAGACACGCGCATCGCCCGAATTCGCGTTAAATGGACTGCGATTGGTGAGGTGGCCCATGACGATGATTGGGATATCTCATAAGCCACTGATCAAGAGTTTTGGCCGTATTTACTCGTCCTGAGGTTCGATCATGTCCACGCGGGTAGCGTGGCGGCCGCCTTCGAATTCGGCGTTCAGAAAAGCGTCCACGATGTCCAGCGCCTGACCTTCGCCAACGACACGTGCGCCGATGGACAGCATATTGGCGTTATTGTGCTGACGGATCATCCGCGCCGAGAACGCATCGGAACAAACACCACAGCGGATGCCGGGCACCTTGTTGGCGGCCATCATGATCCCTTGACCGGTGCCGCAAAAAATGATCCCAAGCGCACAATCGCCCGAGGCAACGGCCTGAGCGGCGGCCTTGCCATGCAGAGGATAGTGGGTGCTTTCCGGCGAGGTCGGGCCGATATCCATGACCTCCCAGCCTTGGGCGGAGATGTGGTCGCCTACCGCTTGGCGCAGTTCGATTGCGGCGTGGTCACTGGAAAGAACAATACGTTTGGGGGCTGTCACGGGAAGCTCCTGACTTGGTGGTCACGAAAAAGGGCGGCTGGTGGGCCGCCCTTTCAGATCAGTCCATATGGTACATGGATTCGTAGATCGGGGTCAGGGTCTTATCCTCGAACAGGGACGACACGCTTGTGCCATTCCAGATGTTCAGGATCGCCTGTGTAAAGATCGGCGCGGTCGGCACGATGCGGATGTTCTTGGCCTTGGCGACCTCTTTGGTGGGCTGGATCGTGTCTGTCAGCACCAGAGATTTCATCACCGAATTGGTAACGCGCTCGACTGCGGGGCCGCTCATGACGCCGTGTGTGATGTAGGAATGAACTTCTTTGGCGCCGTTATCCAGCAGCACCTGCGCCGCCTTACACAACGTTCCCGCCGTGTCGCACATATCGTCTACGATCAGGCAGATCTTGTCTTTTACGTCGCCGATCACCGTCATCTCGGCCACTTCACCAGCCTTCTCGCGGCGTTTATCCACGATCGACAGGGGTGCATTGATGCGCTTGGCCAGTTCTCGCGCGCGTGCAACGCCGCCTACGTCGGGTGAAACCACCATGATCTCGTCCAGATTGTCCTTGAACTGGTTTTTCACGTCCAGCGCAAAGATCGGCGAGGCATAAAGGTTGTCCACCGGAATATCAAAGAACCCCTGAATCTGCGCGGCGTGCAGATCCATGGTCAAAACGCGTTCGATCCCGGCACCGGTCAGCATATTGGCGACCAGCTTGGCGGAAATCGGCGTGCGGGCTTTGGTGCGGCGGTCCTGACGAGCGTAGCCGAAATAAGGGATCACGGCGGTGATCCGCTGCGCGGACGAACGGCGCAGCGCGTCGGCGATGATCAGCAGCTCCATCAAGTTGTCGTTTGCCGGGTTCGAGGTTGGCTGGACGATGAACATGTCCTCGCCCCGCACGTTTTCGAAAACTTCGACGAAAATCTCGCCGTCGTTGAACCGTTCGACGCGCGCATCGACCAAACCCTGATCGACGCCGCGATACAGGCTCATGCGTCGCGAGATGGTTTCGGCAAGAGGAAGGTTGGCGTTCCCAGCAATCAGCTTGGGTTCGTTGAGTGTCGGCATCGGCTGTTTTTCCCCGGGCAGCAATAGCAATGTGACAGATTCGTGATGTTGACACCGCTTATCATGGCCTTACCGTCTCGCAAAGATAACGCAGCGGAGAAAGTGAACATGGCCACCATTGACTACTATTTTGCGACACTCTCGCCCTTTACCTATCTGGCTGGAACCCGGCTGGAAGAGGTGGCGGCGAAACACGGCGCGACAATCAACTACAAACCGCTGGATATTATGGCCCTTTTCGGCCGCACCGGGGGAACACCCCCAAAGGATCGGCATATCTCGCGCATCGAGTACCGGGCGCAGGATCTGCAACGAACGGCTAAAAACCTGGGTATGGACTTCAACCTGCAACCCGCACATTGGCCAACCAACGCCGCGCCATCGTCCTATGCGGTAATCGCTGCAATCAAGGATGGATCAGGGGATATTGGAAAGCTGGTTCATTCCTTCGTTCGCGCGTGCTGGGCCGAGGAAAAAGACATCGCGCAGGATGATGTGATCCGCGATTGCCTGACGCAAGCCGGGTTTGATCCGGGGCTAGCAGACAGCGGGCTGCTGGTTGGGGCCGAGACCTATTCCGCGAATCTGGAGGAAGCCGTCGACCGCGGTGTGTTTGGTGCCCCGTTTTATCTAACTGAAGACGGCCAACGGTTCTGGGGGCAGGATCGACTGGACGATCTGGATCGGCACCTGTCGGAGATGAAGGGGTGAAGGACGCAGAAAGCACGTCCCCAGTTTTCGTCAGAACACTTGGACAGGGCGCGCGCAAAGTGCTCGCCCTTCATTGCACAATCGCGCATTCTGGCGTGTGGGCCGGTCTGGCTTCAGCGCTGGGTGACCAGGCCACTTTGACCGCTCCGGACATGCTTTCGCATGGGAACAGCCCGGATTGGGACGGGCAGGGGGATTTCTTTGATCTCACGGCCGGTTTCTCTGCCGATCTGTTGGCCGAGCCGATGGATGTAATTGGCCATTCCTTCGGCGCGATGATCGCGCTGCGGCTTGCCCTGGAATACCCGGACCGCGTCCGCAGTGCCGTGTTGATAGAACCGGTTTTCTTTGCCGTGGCAGCGCAGGATGCGCCTGACGTTCTTGCACGCCATGATCAAGAGGCGCAGCCTTATGCCGATGCCTTGGCCGCTGGGGACATGCAGTTGGCGGCTCGTCTGTTCAACAGGATGTGGAGCGCGGATGTCAGCCCACGATGGACAGAAATGCAGGAAAAGACCCGCGCTGCGATGATACGGGGCGTGCCCGTTGTGCCTGCCGTGAAAGAGGCGGTGTTTGACGACCAAAAGGGCTTTTTGAAGCCTGGTGTTCTGGATCGTGCAACCGTGCCCATTTTGATTCTGAGTGGCACAAAATCGAACCCCGTCATGCCAGTGATCGGTCAGGGGTTACAGAACCGTCTGCCCAACGCGTCTTACGATGTCGTCGAAGGAGCCGGGCACATGCTGCCGATTTCCCATCCCGCAGCTACCGCAAAGCTTGTGCAGAATTTCTGGAAAACCACCGGGTCATCTGAATAAGCTGGCGTTTGCTCTGAGAGTTTTCAGAGCAAAGCGAGAAAGCGGTCGATATCATCCGAACTTATTGACCAGTCGCAAACGAGCCTGCAGGCGAGGGGTTCTTCCTCGTCTGCTCCATCAAGGTCCGCGCCCCACAGGTGATAGACCGCGCCAGCATCGTGCAACTGCCTGTGACGCGCGCGCGAAAACTCGGCGAAGATCATGTTGGCTTGCGGTTCGTGCAGAAACGAGGCCCCTTTCGCGCGCAGCCCGTCCGCAAGCCGTGCGCAGTTGGCGTTGGCCTGACGCGCCATTGTCAGCCACAGATCGTCCTGAAGGTAAGCCGCCATTTGCGCCGATAGGTAACGGTGCTTGGAAAACAGGTGCGCTCCGCGTTTGCGCCGTAGTTCAAATTCCCAAGCCTTTGTTTCGTCAAAGAATACAACGGCTTCAACGCCCATCAGGCCGTTTTTGGTGCCGCCAAAACTGACGACATCCACCCCTGATTTCCATGTCATCTCAGCTGGGGAACAGTTCAGCGCGACCAGAGCGTTGGTGAAGCGCGCGCCGTCAAGGTGCACGGGCAGGCCGTATTCTTTTGCCACGCCGCACAATGCCTGCAATTCACCCAACGAATACACCGACCCGCGCTCGGTCACTTGTGTGATGGACACCGGTCCGCGCTGGGGGCCGTGTACGCCGCGGGTTTCCTCTGCCAGAATTGCGCCACGCAACGCGTCGGGGTCCATCTTGTCGCTGCCCGGGACAAGCGTCAGTTTTGCGCCAGAGTAGAATTCGGGCGCGTTGCACTCATCTTCGTGGATATGCGCAACCGGAGAACAGAATACGGTATCCCAAGGGTTGGAAAGCGTTGCCAGTGCTAGCGAGTTCGCTGCTGTGCCGGTTGCCACCAGATAGACCGCCGCCCCCGGAGCTTCAAAGATGCCGCGAATACGATCGCGCACCTCGTTCATAAGCGTGTCGGCGCCATACGCCATCTGATAGCCTTCGTTGGCCGCGTTCAAGGCGGCCATGACCTGCGGGTGCACCGGCCCGGAATTGTCAGAGGCGAAATACATCAGCTAGGCTCCTCGATGATATAATCTTCCCACTCTTCCATGGGGGTTTCGAACTCGGACACCGTGCGCCCCTGAACCGAGATCCCGGCGGAATGTACGCTGTCGGGCGTACCAGATATCAAAGGGTGCCAGTCGTAAAGGGGCTTACCCTCCCACAGCAGCCGATAGGCACAGGTCTGGGGCAGCCAATAGGCATGGCTGTCGATATTGTCGGGCTTCATAACGATGCATTCCGGCACGAATTGGTGGCGGATGTCATATTGCGTGCAGCGGCAGGTCTCATCGTCCAGCAGGCGGCAGGCAACGCAGGTCAGGGCGACCTCGCCAGTATCTTCATCCTCTAGCTTGTTCAGACAGCACTTGCCGCAGCCGTCGCACAGGGCTTCCCACTCGCGCTGGTTCATCTTGGTTAGCGGCTTGCGTTCCCAGAACCGGGTGGCCAGACCATTGCGGTCAATCGGGTCGGTGGTCATAGAGCCGCCAGCAGCGTGCGGGCCGTGTCGCAATCGGTATCCATCTGGGTGATCAGCCCTTTCAGTCCGTCAAAGGTCATCTCGGGGCGCAGGTATTCGACCAAGCCAACCGAGAGAGTGGCACCATAAAGATCGCCCGAGAAATCGAACAAGAATGTCTCGATATTCGGGACTTCGCCGTTGAACATCGGGCGCGTGCCCACCGAGGCCGCTCCGTGATAGCTGCCCTGATGCGGGCCATCCAGAACATCGACCAGCACGGCGTAAACCCCAAATTTTGGAGGATGCAGCCCCTCAATCGACATGTTGGCGGTGGGATAGCCCAGTTCACGCCCGCGCTGTTCGCCACCGATCACCTTGCCCTCAATCCGGTGCCAGTGACCCAGCATTGTGGCGGCATCACGCGGTCTGCCTTCGGTCAACGCGGTGCGGATCGCGGTCGAGGACACGATGTTTTCGGACCGCTCCATTAACGGCGCGATTGTCACACCAAACCCCATCTCATTTCCAAAACGCACCAGATCTTCTGCCGTCCCGCTTCGCCCCTTGCCGAAACAGAAATCCGACCCAACAACCACATGCGATAGCCCAAGCCCCTCACAAATCACCGAGCGCGCGAACTGCTCGGGCGTTAGCCCGGCCAGCGCAGCGTTGAAGGGGAGTTCGTACAATTTCTTCACGCCCAGTTTCTGCAACCGGTGCGCACGTGCATTGCCTCGCATCAGGCGAAAGGGCGGAGAATCCGGGGCGAAGTATTCGCGGGGATGCGGTTCAAATGTCATCACGCCAAGCGATGCATCTAGCGCGGCGTTCCGCGCCAGTTCAATAACCGACTGGTGACCGATGTGAACGCCGTCAAAATTGCCGATGGCTACGCTGGCGCCACGGTCTTGAGGCTCGACAAACTGAAAATCCCGGATGATGCGCATAGCGACTGCCTAACGGGACTACAGCCGGTGTTCAAGAGGTTGAGAGGTCAGTCGAACTTGCGCGACGGTGCCAATACCATGGCTTCGCCAACAACCACCTTTTTGCCGTCAACCGCGCAGTGGCAATCTAGCTTGACCCGACGCTTGGCAAAGTCGATGTCGATCACTTTGACTTCGGCATAAACCATGTCGCCGGGACGGACGGGTGCAAGGAACTTCAGCGACTGCCCCATGTAAACGGTGCCATGGCCGGGCAATTGCTCGCCAATCACGGCCGAGATCAATCCCGCTGTCAGCATGCCATGGGCGATGCGGCCTTCGAAAATCGTGTCGCGGGCGTAGTCGTCATCCAGATGCACCGGGTTCCGGTCGGTCGAAACCTGCGCGAACATCTCGATATCTTCGTCTGTAACCACTTTGCGCAGGTGACGGGTCATGCCCATTTCGATGTCTTCAATACAGATCGTGCCGCGTGGAAGATTGTCCAACATGTCGCCCTCACTCGATTCGATTGGGCAACAAAAAAACTAAAGTCGCCCATATTGGGCAACTTTATTACTTCGCAAGCGCAGAAAATCAAGCCCTTTCTGATCAACGCAATCGGCCGATTGTGTAGGTTGGATTGATGTTTTCCCTTGCAATATAATCGGTTAGGGATTCATGGTGGGGATGGTGCGACGTTTTGGTTTCAGCGGCGGCCAGCCCGCCCGAGATGAACAGAGAATCAATCCCTTCGCCCATTCCGCCCAGAATGTCAGTATGTGGCCCGTCACCGATCACCAAAAGATCGCCATCAGGGAAGTCGTGACCCAGTTCTTGTAACCTGCGACGCGCCAGATCATAGATTGGCGGGTGCGGTTTGCCGAAATACAGGCTTTCGCCCCCCATATCCGTATAAAGCTTGGCCAAAGCGCCGGCGCACCATTCTCGTACCTCACCGCGATCAACAACGATGTCTGGGTTGGCGCAAAGCAGCTTCATGCCTTTTTGCTTGGCGTAAAGAAATTCTGCGCGGTTCACGGACGGGTCCGCCATTGGGTCGAATGGACCGCAACAGACGATCCCTTGGGCTTCGCTTAGGGGAACCCGCTCAATCTGGATGGGATGATGCAAAAGCTTCAGCGGCTCGAAAAAACCTGCATCCCGCTCCCATTCCCCCATAAAGTAAACTTTCTCACCGACAGCGCCCTGGAACATGGCTGAACGGGCAGAATCGCCGCTGCTGGCAATTGTGTCATAGGCGTCTTCGGGGACGTTGAACTGCACGAGTTGCTCTGCCACCCCCGCGCGGGGTTTAGGGGAGTTGGTGACCAAAACAACAACTCCACCCTTGGCGCGGTAGTCTTGCAAAGCCGCGACTGCCTCGGGGTAGGCGGTGATGCCGTTATGGACGCAGCCCCACAGGTCCACGAATAGGGCTTTGTATCGGTCAGAAATGTCAGAAAGTGTATGAATGATCTGGGTCATTTGATCGCCCCCGGGCACAGATATCGCATTTGCGTCAGCTATGGCAAAGCTGATGCGCTTTGACCATCCCGCAATGCAATTTCCTGACGTTTGTGTGGGTGCTTATCAGTTTTCTTCTGACAGCTTGTCCACGTCCGGGGCCTGCTGGACATTCTCGGTCCCCAGGATGAGTTGCGCACCAATTCTGTTCTGGAACCTTACGACAATCAGGTAGCCAGGGCCCAGCTCATCCTCCAATACGTCCACTAGCGGAGTTTCTCGTAGGCTGTCAGGCAGTAGCCCCGCGATCGAGGACACCTTGAAGGCTGCTTCGATGGGCAGGTCGACGATTAGCCACAGGTCTGCGTGTTTGCGCTTGGCGCTGACGTCGATGCGGATGATCTCGACCGAAACCGGGTCGGCCCAATCGCGGATCGCCTGAGCGACGCGGGCCTCGGTTCTGGTTTCAAGGTACCGGTTGTACGTGGATTTCCCCAATTGCAGAACCACGACAGCCAGAAACGCAAGGGTAACGAAAACGCTGGCTGTAAAGCTGAGTTTGCGTTTGCCTTTGCTGAACATCACCGACCGCGCGGCATAGACTATATAGACAGCGCAGGCGGACAGGATAATTGCCCCAAGGTTCGTCGCAAACAGCAACCCGGCTTCATAGGCGTCAGCGGGTTCGCCGAAATACAACAATACACCCGAAGCCGATAGCGGTGGCACAAGCGACACACCAATCGCGGCACCGGGCAGCAAGCTGGCCTCTGACCTGTTGATCTGCACATATGCTGCCGCCACGCCAGCGGCCAGCGCGACGATCAGGTCTTCGGTGCCCGGGTCAGTGCGCGCCAGCACCTGATCGGGGATCAATATGCCCCGAGGTACGTCCGCGACGTAGACCAGGAACCATGCCAGCAGAACGCTCAGGAACGCTGCGGTACAGACGGTCAAGGCCAGAAACAGCGCCCGCTTTAGCCACCCCATGACCATGGCTGCGGCGATTCCGAGGATCGGCGTCATCAGGGGGGCAACCAGCATTGCAGCGATTACAACTGCGCCGGAATTGCGCAGCATACCCATTGTGGCGATGATCACCGACAAGGTCAGCAGCATGGCAAAGCGCCGCCAATAAGCAGCTTGGTCCTTGCCTTCAAACCGCAGGATATCCCGCGTCGTGCTATAGCTGAGCATGCTCATGTGATTGGTTTGGCCCGTGTTCCCAAGTTATCTTGGAACAGATTACCAACGGAAACGGATCTCGCAAATCTTTAGGCGCAAACAATAAAGGCGCCCTGAGGGGGCGCCTTTTCAATCGCAGGGTTGGCAGATCAGACCTTAAGGTTCGGGATGATCTGTTTTTTGCGGCTCATGATGCCGGGCAGAACGACCGCATCGCCATCGACGCTTGCGCCAAAGCTTTTCTCAGCGACGGATTTGACCAGATCGTTGGGGACCAGCAGGGTGGCCTCTTCGTTCAGGATGTCGACCACGAATAGCAGAACCTGATCGACGCCGTCTTCCTTGGCAACATCAACCATCGACGCGGCCAGGCTGTCTTTACGATCCAGCACAACGCCCGGAGCGGTGGTTTCCAGAACCGAGACGCGGAACTTGGTGCCGTCTACCTCATATTCCTTGCTGTCCATGCGGATCAGTTCAGCGTCCGAGAACGAAGACACGTCCGACTTCGCTGCGAACATGTCAGCGGCATAGGCCGAAACGTCCAGACCCAGCTCAGCCGCCAGTTTCTCGGCCACGGCGCGGTCATGCGCGGTGGTGGTGGGCGAGCGGAACTCCAACGTATCCGACAAGATGCAGGTCAGCGCCGCGCCTTTTACGGCGTCGGGCATTTTGGCAGCGTCGTCACCCATCAGGTCAACCATGATGGTCGCGGTGCAGGCCAGCGGGCGCACGGTGATGTCGATGGGGCCTTTGGTTTCCAGACCGCCGACCAGCTTGTGGTGGTCGATGATGGCGCGGATATCGGCGCTGTTGACGCTGGCGGGCAGCTCGGCAGGGTTGTTGGTGTCAACGATGACAACAGGCGCGTCTGCGTCCACGTCCGCGATGATGCGCGGCTTGGGCAGGTCCCAGCGTTGCAGCATAAAGGCGGCCTCGGTGTTGGGTTCGCCCAGCAGAACGGGCTCGGCCTGTTCGCCTTTCACTTCGTTCAGGTACCACGACCACAGGATCGGAGAGCCGGTGGAATCGGTGTCGGGGGATTTGTGTCCAAATACGAGGGTTGTCATGTCAGGATCCTGAGGATGGTCATTTTGCGCGCCTTATAGGGCGGTCCTGCGGGCTTGTCACCCGCCCTCGCGTAAACTGCGACGAAGGGTGATCTTTGCCTCAGAATGCGGCACGTTCCAGTGTGTATCCGGCCTGCTCAAGTTGGTTAAGCAAGCCGTGCTCTCCACCCAGATGACCAGCACCGACTGCGATCACGGCCATCTGATCCTGAATCCCCAAAATATGCTGCATCCAGTTGTTGTTGCGTTCGACCAGAAGCTGCTGTTCGAAACCGCCCCATTCCTCGTCAAAGATTTCTTCTGAAAGACCCGAAGATTCGAGCCCCTGAAGGCGGGCGAACTGGATGATCTCGCCGTGTTTTTCTTCCAGATAGGCATTCAGCATGGTGGCCAACTGGTCCTCGCTGCTTTCAAACGCGTCCGCCATGCGCACCAAAGATTGCACTTGCTGTTCCATGGGGAATTCATCGAACATCGCCATCAGGTCTTCGATGCGTTCAAGCGAGAGCTGCGGGATGTTATGCTCGGCTGCCAGATCTGTCAGGCGTGCATCCATCCCGTGATTGGCTTCCGGGTCTTGAATCATGCAAGGTGGGATGCCAAGGGTCATGCTCAGGAACCATGGGCGCATTTTCGCACCCATCCAGCCGGGAATGCCGCGATCGGCCAGCCCCTTGGATAGCGCGGCCCAGTCTTCTTCTGACACCATGTCGATCAAAGTGGGTCCTGACGTGATCAGAACCGGGCTGAGGTCCTGCGCCAGTTGCTTTTCGAAGGCGTCCATTTCGGATTTTGTCACCTCGAAATAGAACGCGTCGGCTTGGCTGAGCGTCGGGGCCAGTCTTTCAACCACAGCATCCATACGCGGATCGTTGGTGTGCACAGTACCAATCAGGTGCAGAACCGTGTCACCCTTTGTGGCCGTCCAGTGATTGCCTTCGGGAAATGGGAAATCTTTCAAGGCCTGCTGCAGTTCCTCTTGCATCTCAGCCGAAATATCGGGCCTTAGATCCCGCCCTTCGCAGGCGGCATGAACCGCCAGCGGCAAAAGCGAAAAGAGGAAGACAAAAAGAAATCGCATCGGCACCATCCCGTTAAACCAAGTACTTATATGTGTCGCGACCTTGCCCTGCTCAAGGTGTCGGTTCAAGCGACTTGGATGCGGGTAAGGCTGATCTGTGTCTGGCATTCCACAGCAAAACGCCTAGCATGGCAGGATGAACCGCGAGCAGGACCTCTATCCCCCCATCAAAACGCTGTTAGAGCGTCAGGGCTATACCGTTAAAGGTGAGGTTGGCGCGGCTGATATCGTAGCCGTTCGTGATAGCGAGGAGCCGGTGATAGTCGAGTTGAAGCTGCGCTTTTCATTGGCGTTGTTCCATCAGGCCATCACCCGGCTGAAAGTAACGGATCAGGTCTATATCGGGGTAAGCAAACCGACAGGGCGCACAGCACGACGTGCTTTGAAGGACAATGTTGCGCTGTGCCGGCGTTTGGGGTTGGGCCTGATCACTGTCCGCGCGGATGGTGCAGTCGAGGTTCAGTGCGACCCCGGCCCTTATGCTCCGCGCAAAAACAAGGCCAAGGCTGCTCGGTTGTTGCGCGAATTTGATCGGTTGGAAGGCGACCCTAACGCCGGGGGCGCCACGCGGCATGGGATCGTTACTGCCTACCGTCAGGATGCTTTGAGATGTGCTGCCCATCTTGCCGAACAGGGTGCCACCAAGGGGGCCGAGGTCGCCAAGGCCACCGGTGTTTCTGAAGCCACCCGCCTGATGCGTGACAATCACTATGGCTGGTTCGACAAAGTAGAAAAGGGCGTCTATTGCCTGACCGAAGCCGGGCAGGAAGGGCTGAAGCACTGGGCTTACAGTTGGGAGCAGCCGGAATAGGACCCCACGTCAAAAAAACCTTCACGGCTTGTTGACTCGGGGATTTGAACTCCCTAGCTATGCGTCGTTATCACTCGCATACCCTGAGTGCTAACGCCCCGCCATCCGGCGAGGGGAGGATTAACAACTTTGAGCCCAAGGAGCTGCAAAGATGGCATTGAAACCGCTTCATGACCGTGTGCTGGTTCGCCGTACCGAAAGCGAAGAGAAAACTGCAGGCGGCCTGATCATTCCTGACAGCGCAAAAGAAAAGCCCAGCGAAGGCGAAGTCGTCGCGACCGGCGAAGGCGCACGCAAGGACAGCGGCGAGCTGATCGCAATGGCTGTAAAAGCTGGCGACAAGATCCTGTTCGGCAAATGGTCGGGCACCGAGGTTCAGGTCGATGGCGAAGAGCTGCTGATGATGAAAGAAAGCGACATCATGGGGATCATCGAGTAAGCCGCGCGCTTTCTCTGATCTTCATTCCCAACTTATTTCTCAAGGAGAAACGACATGGCTGCAAAGGACGTCAAATTTGACACCGATGCCCGTAACCGCATGCTGGCAGGCGTAAACATCCTGGCCGATGCTGTTAAAGTGACCCTGGGCCCCAAAGGCCGCAACGTGGTTCTGGACAAATCCTTTGGCGCACCGCGCATCACCAAAGACGGTGTTTCGGTTGCCAAGGAAATCGAACTGGAAGACAAGTTCGAAAACATGGGCGCGCAGATGGTGAAAGAAGTCGCCAGCCGCACCAATGACGAAGCCGGTGACGGCACCACCACCGCGACCGTTCTGGCCCAAGCAATCGTTCGCGAAGGTCTCAAGCAGGTTGCTGCTGGTCTGAACCCGATGGACCTGAAGCGCGGCATCGACCTGGCAACTGCCAAAGTCGTTGCAGGCATCAAAGACGCGTCGCGTGAAGTCAAAGACTCGGCAGAAGTGGCTCAGGTTGGCACCATCTCGGCCAACGGCGAAGCCGAAATCGGCCAGCAAATCGCAGACGCGATGCAGAAGGTCGGCAACGAAGGCGTTATCACCGTCGAAGAAAACAAAGGTCTGGAAACCGAGACCGATGTTGTCGAAGGTATGCAGTTCGACCGCGGCTACCTGTCGCCTTACTTCGTCACCAACGCAGACAAGATGATTGCAGATCTGGATGACTGCATGATCCTGCTGCACGAAAAGAAACTGTCTTCTCTGCAGCCGATGGTTCCGCTGCTCGAGCAGGTGATCCAGTCGCAAAAACCGCTGCTGATCATCGCTGAAGACGTTGAAGGCGAAGCGCTGGCAACTCTGGTTGTCAACAAACTGCGCGGCGGCCTGAAAATTGCTGCTGTCAAAGCACCGGGCTTCGGCGATCGCCGCAAAGCCATGCTGCAGGACATCGCAATCCTGACCGGCGGTCAGGTCATCAGCGAAGATCTGGGCATGAAGCTCGAGTCCGTCACCATGGACATGCTGGGCACCGCCAAGAAAATCGAAATCACCAAAGACGAAACCACCATCGTCGACGGTGCTGGCGAGAAAGCCGAGATCGAAGCGCGTGTTGCTCAGATCCGCACTCAGATCGAAGAAACTTCGTCGGACTACGACCGTGAGAAGCTGCAAGAGCGCGTTGCCAAACTGGCAGGCGGTGTTGCTGTTATCCGCGTCGGTGGCATGACCGAAGTGGAAGTGAAAGAGCGTAAAGACCGTGTGGACGATGCTCTGAACGCAACGCGTGCTGCTGTTCAAGAAGGCGTTGTTGTGGGCGGCGGTGTTGCCCTGGTTCAGGCCGGTAAAGCGCTGGAAACTCTGGAAGGTGCAAACGCTGACCAGAATGCAGGCATCAACATCGTTCGTAAGGCAATTGAAGCGCCGCTGCGCCAGATCGCCGAAAACGCAGGTGTTGACGGTGCGGTTGTTGCGGGCAAAGTCCGCGAATCCGGCGACGTGGCATTCGGTTTCAACGCGCAGACCGAAGAATATGGCGACATGTTCTCGTTCGGCGTGATCGACCCTGCCAAAGTCGTTCGTACCGCTCTGGAAGACGCGGCATCGGTTGCTGGCCTGCTGGTCACCACAGAAGCGATGGTTGCAGACCGTCCTGCCAAAGAAGGCGCGGCACCTGCCGGCGGCATGCCCGACATGGGCGGCATGGGCGGCATGATGTAAGCTGTCTAAGCCTTAGTGCTTATGGATGGGGTCGCCTTCGGGCGGCCCCGTTTCGTTTGAAATGCCCGCTGCGCGGTTATGCCTCCGGCGGAAGTATTTTTGAACAGAAGAAGATCGGGGTTTTGGTTGCGGGAAAGTGAGTGTGCAAACGGCGTGGAACCCGCTATGCGATGGGTATGCGACTGTTTTTGCTCTCTGCCCTGACCATGTGCGCTTTTGCGGCGAATTCGATTCTTAATCGGTTGGCCATTGAAAGCGGTGCCGCTGATCCCGCCGGTTTTGCCGTTATGCGCGTTCTGGCAGGGGCTGTGGTGCTGGCGGTGCTGGTTTTTCTCAGAGGTGGGCATTTGCCGCTGCGAAACACGCGTCGGATCGCCGGGGCGGGTTCCCTGTCTTTCTATATGATCGGCTTTTCGATTGCCTACCTGACACTGGACGCGGGACTGGGCGCGTTGATCCTGTTCGGGGTGGTCCAAATCACCATGTTTGCAGTGACATCGGTGACCGGAACAGCTCCGGGCACCCGCCAGATTGCCGGGGCCGCGATTGCGCTTGGCGGGCTAGCTTGGGTGCTATGGCCGTCTGGTGAACTGCGCGTGGACCCAGTCGGAGCCGCCCTGATGACTGCTGCTGGGGTGGGCTGGGCCATCTACTCATTGGTTGGCCGATCCGAGCCGGACGCATTGGCCGGCACAGCGGCCAACTTTGTTGTCGCGTTGCCGGTCACCACATTGGCCCTGTTGTCCGGCAGCACCGATTGGCACATGACTGCTAACGGTTACCTGCTGGCCGCCCTCTCTGGGGGTGTTACGTCTGGAATGGGCTATGCGCTTTGGTATCGTGTCCTGCCGCAGTTGGCACCGACCACTGCAGCGGTGGTCCAGTTGAGCGTTCCGATCATCGCGATTGTAGGCGGCGTCATCTTGTTGGGCGAGACAGCTTCGGTGCGCTTAATACTTGGTGCGACACTGGTGTTGGGTGGCATTGCGTTGGCAGTCCTTAAGTTGAAGCCGCGCTAGGGGTTTTAATGCACCCTGTTTGGGCTTATCTGGCCGCTATGAGATACCTGTTTGCCGTTGTTCTATTTCTTTTTCCTGCCGTGGCGCAGGCAAAGTGCGTCGTGTTGTTGCATGGGCTTGCGCGTACCGAGGCGTCCTTTACCGTGATGGAGCAGTTGTTCAAGGCGCATGGCTATACGGTCGTGCGGCCTAGTTACCCTTCAACGGATTTGCCGATCCCTGAGCTGGCCAACCAAACTCTGCCCGAGGCGTTTGCGGCCTGCGGCGACGACACAGTCAACGTCGTGGCCCATTCGATGGGGGGGATCCTTTTGCGGTATTGGCTGCAGGGTAACCAGCCTGAAAATCTGGGCCGCGTGGTGATGCTTGGACCGCCCAATCAGGGAAGCCAACTGGTTGATGAGTTGGGCGCATATGAGGTGTTCGGAATGCTGCACGGGCCTGCGGGTCTGGCGCTGGGAACGGGCCCAGAAGGGATCCCGGCCCAGTTACCGCCGGTTGATTTTGAGTTGGGGGTAATTGCCGGCGAAAATTCTTTGAATCCTTTGTTTTCCTCAATGATCGACGGAAAGGATGACGGTAAGGTTTCTGTCGAAACCACCAAGGTCGACGGGATGAAAGATCATATCGTCTTGCCCGTGACCCACACCTTCATGATGAATAATCCCCGTGTCATGGCTCAGGCGCTGCATTTTATTGAGTTTGGCCAGTTCGATCCGGAAATTACTTGGCTGGATGGGGTGCAGGATATCATTGATGAAATCTGCATCGGGCAGGATTGCTCCGAACCTGTCTCGGAGCCCTCTCAGTGACTGCTCTGAACCTGACGCTGACAGGTGCAGAGGTTCTGTTGCCGGACGCCGGTCTGACCGTTGCCAACCTGTCATTGGCCGAGGGTGTCTTTCAATCTAACTGTACAGGACGATCCATCGACCTGTCGGGGTATTTGTTGCTGCCCGGAATCATAGACCTGCACGGTGACGGATTCGAACGTCACATCGCGCCGCGCCGGGGGGCGATGAAACAGATGGATGAGGGTATCCTGTCGGTCGAAGCCGAGCTTGCCGCCAACGGGATCACGACCGCTGTCTTGGCGCAGTTCTATAGTTGGGAAGGCGGCGTGCGCGGCCCTGAATTTGCGGGGCAGGTGTTTGATGCAATCGCGTCGGTGAAAGGCCAGGTCGTAACGGACTTGCTGCCACAACTGCGGTTTGAGACGCATATGCTGGACGATTACAAGGGCTTGCCCGAACGTATCGCAGCGTGGCAAGTGCCCTATGTCGTCTTTAACGACCACTTGCCGCATGACCGCTTGGTAGAAGGGCGCAAACCGCCGCGCCTGACTGGACAGGCGCTGAAGGCTGGGCGCAACCCAGACAAACACTTTGAGATGTTGCTATCCATGCACGCTCGCAGCTCCGAGGTGCCTCAGGCGCTGGATGATCTCTGCGCGACGCTGGCGGGGCAGGGGGTGCGCATGGGCAGTCACGATGACGCGACCTCGACAACCCGGGCCGACTGGCGAAATCGGGGCGCGCGCATTTCTGAGTTTCCCGAAACGCTTGAGGCCGCCGAAGCCGCCCGCGCTGCCGGCGATCACGTTATTCTGGGATCCCCGAATGTAGTGCGTGGCGGATCGCATAAAGGCAATGCCAGCGCGCTGGACCTGATAGCTATGGGGCTGTGCGACGCTCTGGCCTCGGATTACCATTACCCCAGTCCACGCCGTGCCGCTTTGATGCTGGCCAAAAGCGGTCTGCTGGATTTTGCCGGTGCCTGGACGCTTGTGTCCTCTGGTCCGGCGCAGGTTCTGGGATTACAGGATCGTGGCACGCTGGCGCCAGGCCAACGTGCTGATTTGGTCATTCTAGACGCAAAGACACACCGGGTTGCCGCCACAATGGCAGCGGGTCGGATCAGCTACATGGCTGGTGATATCGCGGCCCGGTTCCTAGCCTGATCCGCGCGCTTCATCTGGCTAAAAATATCCCCACCGTGGGCATCGCACGCCAGCGCGATTTCTTAGCGCATGACACGGTTGAAATGCCCCATCTTCCGACCTGCCTTAACTTCGGCCTTTCCATAGAGATGTAGGGCCACGTTACGCTCCTGCGCCAGTTCCGGCACGCGGTTCATGTCGGCACCGATCAGGTTTTCCATCACCACATCCGAGTGGCGCTGCTCGTCGCCCAAGGGCCATCCGGCCACGGCGCGAATATGCTGCTCGAACTGGTCGACGGCACAGCCGTTCTGCGTCCAATGGCCCGAGTTATGTACACGTGGCGCGATCTCGTTCACGATCAGGCCGCCGGGCGTTACAAACAGCTCGACCCCCATCACGCCCACATAGTCCAGAGCGTTCAGGATATTGGCCGCCAGCAAAACCGCATCCGTACGCTGTGCGGGGCGCAAACGTGCCGGGACCGTTGTGGTGTGCAGGATGCCGTCGCGATGCACATTTTCGCCGGGGTCGAAACAGGCCACCTGACCATCCAGCCCGCGGGCCGCAATGATCGAGATTTCGTGACTGAAATCGACGAACCCTTCAAGAATTGCAGGCGAGCCGGCCATGTCCGCCAAAGCGGTCTCGGCATCTTCGGGGGTGCGTAGTCGGGCCTGTCCCTTGCCGTCATAACCAAAACGACGGGTTTTCAGGATCGCAGGCGTTCCGATTTGTTCAATCGCGGCTGTCAGGCTGTCCAGATCGGTAATGTCGGCAAAAGGTGCGGTTTGCAGGCCGAGCCCTTGCAGAAATGTCTTTTCGGTCAGGCGGTCCTGGCTGACGCGCAGCGCCTCGCGGCCGGGGCGAATGGGGCGGTGGGTTTCCAAAATGTCCAGCGCCTCAGTCGGGATGTTTTCGAACTCGTAGGTGATGACATCAACCGACTCGGCGAAGGCTTTCAAAGCGTCGGCGTCCTCATAGGCTGCCGTCGTCACCCGGTCGGCCACATGACCGGCCGGAGGGTTTGCGCCGGGCTCATAGATGTGGGTCAGAAATCCCAAACGGGCCGCTGCAACCGACAGCATCCGTCCCAATTGGCCGCCGCCAAGAATACCGATTGTTGCGCCGGGCTGCAGCATCTCAGTCATCGACAGGCTCCTGCGGGATCGAGGCCGAGAGCGCATCGCGCCACGTGTCCAACCGTGCGGCCAGAGCATCGTCCTGCAGCGCCAGTATACCAGCGGCCATAAGCCCGGCATTGGCGCCACCTGCCGACCCGATGGCCATGGTCGCCACGGGAAACCCTTTGGGCATCTGCACGATGGAATAAAGCGAATCGACCCCAGACAACGCCCGCGTCTGGACGGGCACCCCAATCACCGGGACCCGCGTTTTCGAAGCCATCATGCCCGGCAAATGTGCAGCTCCGCCCGCACCAGCAATAATTACCTGCAGGCCACGCGACACGGCGGTCTTCCCATAGTCCCAAAGGCGGTCAGGCGTCCGGTGTGCTGAGACAATGCGCTTTTCATACGCCACGCCCAATTCATCCAGAATGTCTGCGGCTTCTTTCATCGTGGGCCAGTCCGATTGACTGCCCATGATGATCCCCACTTTCACGTCGCTCATCCGCTTGTGTCCCTGCGTTTCGAAAGAGCGCGCACTATAGCCAAATCCGCTTATGTGGCAATGCGGTACAGAGCGTTCAGGCGATGATATCCGGGGTCAGACGGTCTTCGATCAGGCGGATGATGTCTTTCAGGCGCAGTTTTTGTTTTTTCAGTCGTTTGATCGTCAGTTGATCGGACGTGCCCTTGGCCTGCAACGCTTCGATCGCCTCATCCAGATCGCGGTGCTGGCGACGAAAAACCTCCAGCTCCACCCTTAAAACCTCATCTGTTTTCATTGAAAGATCGGTGGGCGCGTTCATGGGCGACTCGGTTGTTATTGTGGTGCTTGTCACACAAGATAGTGTGTCAGGCGTTATCCCGCCAGACCTTGTGGACATCCTGGTTTCTTCCCATATTCTATAGCATGCGGTTGCCAAAAAGGGGCCGCAAAACACGTCGCTTTGACAATAAAGGACGAAAATACGTGTCAAAACTTACTCTTGGCTCATACCCGCATCTTCTGGGGTTCGAGCAATTGGAACGCCTTTTGGAACGGTCTGCAAAGGCCGGAAATGAAGGATACCCGCCCTATAACATCGAGCAGACCTCGGATTTTTCGTATCGTATCACTCTGGCGGTAGCCGGGTTCGCGGAAGAGGATCTGTCGATCACCATCGAGGATCGCCAGCTGGTGATCCGGGGTCGTCAACGCGACGACAGCGAGGGGCGCATATTCCTGCATCGCGGCATCGCGGCGCGTCAGTTCCAGCGCATGTTCGTGCTGGCCGACGGGGTCGAGGTGGGCGAGGCGATCATGGAAAACGGTCTGCTGCATGTGGATTTGACCCGCGCCGTGCCGGAAACCGTGGTGCAAACGATCAACATAAGAAAGGGGTAAGAGCAATGAATACGCCGATAGAACTGAACGCCGAAGGCGACCGGATCGTCTATGTCAAAACGGTCGAAGTCGCTGATCTGCCTCGGGAACTGCGCGAACAGGCAGGGGATCTGGATCTGCTCTATGCTGTCCACGACTCGGACGGTCAGCAACTGGCGCTGGTCGCCGACCGCAAGCTGGCGTTCAACCTTGCGCGCGAGCATGACTTCTCGCCGGTGGCCGTGCACTGAGCACGGCCCCTCTGACGTTTTCCACGTGACATCTGCTGTCCGTCGGGCGAGTTATGCGAACCGGAGACGGTTTGCATAAGAAAGAGCGCGCGGAAATGAGCTGGTTTGATTTTGACTGGGTAGATGCCTTTACCGACAGGGCATTTGGTGGAAACGGTTGCGCCGTGGTCCACGGTGGGGCGGCCCTATCTGACAACACCTCGATGGCCTTTGTGCAAGAGACCTCGCTTGTCGAGTGCACGTTTACAGGACCGTCCGAGGTCGCCGACATCCGGGTCCGCTACTTTCTGGCCAGCCGAGAAATCCCATTTGCCGGCCATCCAACCATTGCGACTGTCGCGGCCATGCGGTCCCGTGGGTTAATTCAGGGAAATACGCTGACGCTGGAAACGGGTGCCGGTGTTGTTTCGATCCGCCTGATCGGGGATGAGATCGAGATGATTCAGGTCGCGCCACAGTTTGGTGCGTATGTTCCCGCCGATTTGGTGGCTGCGGCGATTGGTTTGTCTCAGGACGACATCATATCTCCTCCGCAGTTTGTATCTACGGGACTGCCTTTTTGCGTTACGGTGCTGCATGATCACGACGCCTTGCGAGCATCCAAGTTGAATGTCGAGGCGCTTCGGGATGTGTCAGAAATGGCAGGGTTTTTTGGGTCTGACATGGCGGAACCTTTTCTTGTCACGCTGAAGGGCGCAACCGATTCAGGAGACACATTCTCGCGCTTGTTGCTGGCGCCACCCAGCCCGCCCGAGGACCCCTTTACCGGTTCGGCAACCGGGGCGATGGCCGCCTATCTGTGGAAACACGGTCTGATGGCGAAGGATAGGTTCACAGCCGAACAGGGGTACGACATGGGACGCCCCGGTCAAGCGACCGTGACCCGCGTCGGGCCTTCTGATGCGATGACTGGTATAAAGGTTGCCGGGCGTGGTCACGTTCTGATGCGTGGTCAGGTCAACCTGCCAGAGGTGTCTGTATGACCGAACCCGCCATTGCAATATTGCCTTATGGAAATCGTTTGGGGCCAAAGCTGTCATCGCTACCCCTGGCTGACCTGATCTGGCCCAAGGGGTGCCCCGAGCGACTGATCGGCAAATCCGTCGGGGACCTTGAGCCCACCGATCACTTGATCATGTACCCCAATTCAACTGTGCATCTACGCCTGCGCCGGGGCACCCGTGCGCAGATTTCCCTGATGATGGGCGAACCTTCGGCCATCCACGCCAAACACGACCGGATGCTGCGCTGGACGTGGCGGCGGTTTTTCCGCGTCCTGACGTTTCATGATGTTTTGCTGCAAGGTATCCCGAACGCGGTATTCCTGCCCTATGGCGTCACAATGATTCCAAACTGGCGCGAATTGGATGTGACCAAGTCAAAATCCTGTTCGTTGATCGCGTCAGGCAAACGTGATCTCGAAGGGCACCAGTTGCGCCACTCTGTCATCGACTGGGTGCGGGAAACTGATGCGGACGTGGATATCATGGGGCGGGGCTATAACCCCTTTGACCAAAAATCCGACGGCCTTGCGCCTTATCGCTATTCCGTAGTGATCGAAAACGTGCGCGAGAAAAACTATTTCTCCGAAAAACTGACCGACGCGATCCTGTGTTCAACTGTGCCGATCTATTGGGGTTGCCCGAATATCGACGATTTCATGGATTGCTCGGGCATGATCCTATGCGAATCCGAGGCTGATATTCAGCAAGCGATCCAATCCCTGACGCCCGAGGATTACGCAGCCCGCTTGCCTCGGTTGCAAGCGATTCAGGCCAAGGCTGCGGAGTTTGGGGACTTTGAAGGCCGCGTGGTCGCAGCCCTGCGCGCAGAACTTTGACCTGAAATGCAAAAGGCCCCCGCGCTGCGAGGGCCTTTCATAGAACATATGCGCTGTCTTAGGACGCTGCGATCAGGCCCATGCTTTCCAGCTTGAGCAGCACCTGATGGGCGCAGTTGTCGACATCGACATTCTCGGTCTCGACGCTCAACTCGGGGTTTTGGGGGACGTCATAAGGGTCAGAAATTCCTGTGAATTCCTTGATCTTGCCTTCGCGCGCCAGCTTGTACAGGCCCTTGCGGTCGCGACGTTCACATTCCTCGATGCTGGTCGCGACGTGAACTTCACAGAAGGCACCGAACTGTTCGATATCTTCCCGAACCGCGCGGCGCGTGGTTGCGTAGGGCGCAATCGGTGCACAAATAGCGATGCCACCGTTTTTGGTGATCTCGCTGGCCACATAGCCGATGCGACGGATGTTCAGGTCGCGGTGCTCTTTCGAGAAGCCCAGTTCCGACGACAGGTTTTTACGCACGATGTCGCCGTCCAGTAGCGTCACGGGGCGGCCACCCATTTCCATCAGCTTGACCATCAAGGCGTTGGCGATGGTGGATTTGCCCGAGCCCGAGAAACCGGTGAAAAACACGGTGAAACCCTGTTGGCTGCGCGGCGGTTTGGTCTTGCGCAGCTCGGCCACAACCTCGGGGAAGCTGAACCATTCGGGGATTTCCAGACCTTCGGCCAGACGGCGGCGCAGTTCGGTGCCCGAGATGTTCAGGATCGTGACGTTGTCCTTGTCTTCGATCTCGTCATTCGGCTCGTACTGGGCGCGCTCTTGCACATAGACCATGTGTTTGAAGTCAACCATCTCAAGGCCGATCTCGTCCTGGAACTTGCGGAACAGATCCTGCGCGTCATAGGGGCCGTAGAAATCTTCGCCTTGGCTGTTCTTGCCTGGGCCAGCGTGGTCACGCCCGACAATGAAGTGGGTGCAGCCGTGGTTCGCGCGGATCAGGCCGTGCCAAACCGCCTCGCGCGGGCCTGCCATGCGCATCGCCAAGTTCAACAGCGACATCGAGGTGGTCGAGGCCGGGTATTTGTCCAAAACCGCCTCATAGCAGCGCACGCGGGTAAAGTGATCGACGTCGCCGGGCTTGGTCATCCCGACAACCGGGTGGATCAGCAGGTTGGCCTGCGCTTCTTTGGCTGCGCGGAACGTCAGTTCCTGATGCGCGCGGTGCAGCGGGTTGCGGGTTTGGAACGCAACGATGCGACGCCAGCCCAGCTTGCGGAAGTAGGCGCGCAACTCGTTCGGGGTGTCGCGACGGGCGCGGAAATCATAGTGGACGGGTTGCTGGATGCCGACAACGGGACCGCCCAGATAAACCTTGCCTGCCACGTTATGCAGGTAGTTCACCGCCGGGTGTGCGTCATCATCTGCGCCGAACACTTTTTCAGCCTCGCGCGCCTTGTTCGGGGTCCAGCGGTCGGTCACGGTCATGGTGCCAAGGATCACGCCCTCTTGGTCGCGCAGAGCGATGTCCTGACCCAGTTCGATAGTATCGGCAAACTCTTCGCTGACGTCCAGCGTGATGGGCATGGGCCACAAGGTGCCGTCGGCCAGACGCATGTTGTCTACGACGTTGTCGTAATCAGCCTCGGTCAGAAACCCCTTCAGCGGGTTGAACCCGCCATTCATCAGAAGCTCCAGATCGCAAATCTGGCGGGGGCTCAGGTCCCAGCTTGTCAGGTCAGCGGCTTCTACTTTCAGTTTCTGTGCGGATTCGTAGGAAACATATAGTTCAGGGATTGGAGCGAGATTGCTTAACATCGTCATTGGAATACTCTTGTCGAAGTGCGGTTTTGCCAGTGATTCAAGGGCGTTTGCGGGGCATTTGCCCCGACAGTTGGGCGAAGTCCATATACATTCATGAAACAAAGGACGAAATGCGCGGTTTTTTCGCGGAATGGAAGGATTTTCTGACATCCGGCGGAAATTACGACCGTGGTTCCAGCAATGGTCGGCAAAATGGTGCCAAAACGTGAATGTGTTCCTATGAGGAGGCACTTTCCAATAGGTCCGCCGCGCTTTGGACAGGCAGAGCGGGAATCGGTCGGGTCACACCGCGCAGCTGAAAGGACTTCATCCCGTTCAGATCGCCTTGGTACCCGGCAATCTTCAGCAAGTCGTCTGAGACAAGAAGTTCCACTTTCAATGCCTTTGTTTCGGCCTCCAACCGGCTGGCCACATTGACCGCATCGCCGATGATGGTGCGTGCGGCATTGCCCGCAGCACCGATTTCACCAAGAACCAAATCGCCCAGATGAAGGCCCATTCCGATGCGAATGCGCGGGCTTCCTTCGGCTTCCAGCTGCTGATTGAACCGCATGAGGGCGTGGCTGACATCTGCCGCTGCCTTCAAGCCCGCTTTTGCCGAACTTTCGGCATCAGGCGTTTCAAACACGGCCAGCAGCCCGTCACCCATGTATTTATCAACCACACCCCCGTCGGCGGTGATGGCCGGAACGATGGCATCAAAGAACCGGTTCAGAAGAAAGACGATGTCATAAGGCAACTGCCCCGTGGTCCGCGAGGTGAATCCCCGCATATCCAGAAATAACACGGCCAGTTTGCGTTCCTGACCCTGACTGGCATGTGCGCGCTGCCGCCCTCCGTCGGGGCGGAACATGCGAAAGGCCGTGATCGGTTCGGTCGGGCGTATCTGGCACGCCAACCGAGCACCATCGGGTGCGCTGACGGCTGCCAGACTGCGGGCTTCAACGTCACTGGGGGCCGGAAGTTTCTCGGCACCGTCTTCTACGATCACGCGACAAGTCGTGCAGCGTCCCTTGCCGCCACAAAGGGCGGTGTGGGGGATGCCGTTGGCCTGTGAGATTTCCAGCAGCGTCATGCCTTTCTCTGCCACGACTTCGGGGCCTTCGACGTATTTGACCCGCACAGAATGTCTGCGCCGCCAGAGTTTGCGACCAAGAAACACGGCAATGGACGCAGCCAGTGCAATCCAGAACGCCATCATTGCGTTGTCTTTTACACTGAAAAGGGCCTGAAACTCTTCGGGTGAGGGCCAGTTGTAATGTTCGATATATTGTTCGCGCAGTGAAGGATCAGCAAAATCGGTCCAAATCCTGCGACCCTCGGTCAGCAGGCCTGCAAAGGCAAAGGACGGAACAAAAACCGCCAACCCGATCAGATAGGGGGCTACGTTTGACCACCAACGGGTGAGGCGAAGCCACATATGCAGCCCGATGCAACTGTGAACCCAGACGACCAGCAACAGAAGGCTTTGCATGTAGATCGCGGAACTGGGCCACATCAGGGCGATGATATACCCCATCTCGTCGTTGACGTTGTATATCTCATGCGCATAGCGCGTGTGCACGATGTGCGCGATCAATTGCAGCGGGATCAGCAAACCCAGCACCACTTGCAGGGCGGTGTTAAACGGCATTCGCAATGTGCGGCGTTGGCTAATGGAATACAGGGCAAGCCCGAAATGGGTGAACAAGGCCACGTACAGAACCGCGCTGCCGATGTCATGGCGTGTGACGGCGTGGCGACCGTCTTGCATATCGTGCAGATAATCGGTGTGGAATAGGCCCAGGCCAATATTGATGAAGTGAAAGAAAGCGAAGGCAAACAGGATTAAGCCGCTGCCAATCCGCAGCCGGGTTGCCCACCCGCCTTGCCAAAGAACGCTTTTCAATCAAGCCACCTGTATTCGCATTTCTTGCGCCCGAGTCTGGAGCGGCTGGGGCTATGGGTCAAGTTATGGTTGAGAATAGGATGGTTCCCACGGGGTTGCCTGAGCGTGGGCGCAAATAATGGCCGGGGAAAGATTGAACAGCACGATGTGGCTCAGCTCTGGGCGGGTCCGAGAGCTGTAGATCAAACCGTCAGCGTGTTTGGCACGTGCTTGATCTGAGAACCGCCATGTTGGTGAAAAGCCATGTTCTTTATGGATATCTTGCCAAACTATCGACGCTTTGTGCTGACCGCGCAGATCGATCAACCTTGCGCCCGATACTTCTGCCCTCTGCAATATTCTTGGTGGGTCGTTGGGCGAGACATATCGACGGATGGCAACACCGGCCCCTTCGGCGCTAAGAGAAGCGTAGAGAGCGATTTGCCCGGAATAATGAAAACGCCCCTCGGGTGCCTGAGCGGGAACCAAAGGGGCGCTAATTTGGGATAGAAACAGAATTCTCCAGACCGGGCCGGAGAACTCCATCATCACGTTACTCCTGCTCGGCCAAAAAACGTTCCGCATCCAATGCAGCCATACAACCCATACCGGCGCTGGTCACAGCCTGGCGATAGATGTGGTCGGTCAGGTCACCCGCCGCGAATACGCCCGGAACCGACGTTTCGGTCGAGCCAGGCTTGGTTACGACATATCCGCCCATATGGGTTTCCAGCGAGTCTTTGACCAGCTCGTTCGCAGGCGCGTGGCCGATCGCGACAAAGACGCCCTTGCATGGGATCTCGGTGACTTCGCCGGTCTTCACATTCTTGACGCGCACGCCTTCAACGCCCAGAGGGGCATCCGTGCCGATGACTTCTTCAAGCTCGTGGAACCACAGCGGCTCGATCTTTTCGTGCTTCAGCAGCCGGTCCTGCAAGATTTTCTCGGCCCGCAATTCGTCGCGGCGGTGGATCAATGTCACTTTGCTGGCGAAGTTGGTCAGGAACAGCGCTTCTTCGACCGCAGTGTTGCCACCGCCGATCACCACGATTTCTTGTCCGCGATAGAAGAACCCGTCACAGGTTGCACAGGCGGATACGCCGAAACCCTTGAACTTTTCTTCCGACGGCAGGCCCAGCCACTTGGCACGGGCGCCCGTGGCAAGAATGACGGCATCGGCCGTATAAACCGTTCCGCTGTCACCCTTGGCGGTGAACGGACGTTTCGAGACGTCCAGATCATTGATGATGTCGCCGATGATTTCGCAACCCATCGCCTTGGCGTGGTCCTGCATGCGAACCATCAGATCGGGACCCTGAACTTCTGTATCGCCGGGCCAGTTCTCAACCTCGGTGGTGGTGGTCAACTGACCGCCGGGTTCAATGCCCTGAACCAGAATCGGCTCAAGCATCGCGCGGCTGGCGTAGACGCCCGCTGTATAACCGGCCGGTCCCGATCCGATGATCAGAACCTTCGTGTGACGTGTTTCGGCCATGGTACCCCCAACTCGATCTGCCTGTTTTGGGCGCTTGGCCCCTTGGCGAATGGATATAACGACCACAGTGCGGCGCTTAAAGCCCCTACCTGTCACACATCCGCTATGCGTTCAGCGAAAAGCGCCTAAAAAAAGAACACTGAAAATAAAGAAAATTGCGCATACGCGAAAGATTATTGCGCATCTTTGGGGTGCTGATATAACAACCGAAAATTCAGGAGCATTGAATGGTCGCGACACGGCTGGATGAGATTGACCGCAAGATTCTGGCGGAATTGCAGGCAGACGGTCGCATGACCAATGTCGAACTGGCAAAGCGAGTGGGAATTTCAGCCCCGCCCTGCCTAAGGCGTGTGCGCACGCTGGAAGATTCAGGGCTGATCCGCGGGTATCATGCCGAGGTGAACGCGCGCGAGTTGGGATTCGAAGTTCAGGTCTTTGCCATGGTCGGACTGGAAAGCCAGGCCGAATCCGAACTCAGCGCTTTTGAAGAACGCTGCCGCGACTGGCCTCTGGTGCGCGAGTGTCACATGCTGAATGGCGAGGTCGATTTCATCCTGAAATGCGTGGCCCCGGACCTAAGCAGTTTTCAGCAATTTCTAACAGGTGAACTTCTGACCACTCCGAACGTGGCAAGCGTGAAAACGTCGCTTGTGATCCGGGGCGCTAAGGACGAGCCCGGCGTACCTTTTGACGTGCTGGAAGAACGAATGAGCCGGATGGCTTGAACCGCGCGCGTTTATGCGCAGCACAACATGGCGGTAGAATCGCCGTGACGAGCAAGAACAGTGCCCAACCTAGTAAAATCTGCATAAAGCCCCCACTTTGCAGCAATATTTTTGTGTTTACGCTGTGATTGCGTCTACTTCTCCGTCACCGGCACGCGGCATCAACAGCGGGCCGAAATCGTTCAGCGAATCGACATGCGCAAACAGGTTCAGGTAGATTGACCGCAGCGAATGACTGATCATCCGAACTGCGTTGACCCCCGGGTGATAAGTTTCGAACTGTAGCCCATCAACCTTGATGACCGAGTGGCGTTTTAGGCAGATGTGAAACAGCTCGATCGGAGTGGGCGGAAGGGTTTCGATAACACTCATCCCGTCTTGAAATTCGTGGACTGGTGTCAAAATCGTTTCGTTGCCATGCAGGTGGCGCAGATGGGCCGGTGTCCCGACGATACGCGCGGCCGGACCCGCGATTACGCCAGACAAAGGTTTCTGCATCCCAAACGTGTCCGCCATGATGCGGGTCAAGGGGCGGGTGCGCCCGCGCGAGTCCTCGCGCCCTGGGACAAGAGTGACTGATCCTTTCCACAAAACAGTTTGCGAGGAACCGTCCTGCGTCAGAACGGTGTCACCGGGCAGCAGGTCTTCGATCGCCAAGGGACCCATCTTTGTTTCAACCAGTGAACCGCGCGTAAATGCGCAGAATGCATCTTCAAACATCGGCAAAGCCGGTGCGATGTGCCGTGTCTGCGAAACGTCACCGTTTGGCATCAGCGAACTGACCTCATAGCGCCGCAGCTGCGCCTTGGGTTTGTTCGGCGATCTTGAGGCATCTTGCAGCATTGCCGAAGTATCAACGGCATTCCTGGCAGCCCGTGAGAGCGAATGTGGAATAGGCATAGTTATTCCGTCCCTTCTAGTACCCGCTCAGACGGAGTGACCTCTCGAAAGAGACCCGTCTGATTAGTCTTATTTTTTGTTTTGATTGAAAGGGCGACCCTAAGGCGGCGGTCGATTCGACGACGCGATGAAAAAATAATCCGCAGACCTTTGGCCAACATTTTGACCCCCCAAACAAACTCACACCAACGCAGGCTGAAATTGCCGGCGCACACATGCCCCTGAACCTGACCGCTTTGAATACCTGCGGCAGGCCACACACCGGACCGGAGCACCCCTCCGGCGTGTTTCTTGGCCCTGGGGACCGGCAGCTTGGTACCCTGGGCATGTCGGTCAGCCTTGCTTTGCCAAACGGCGCGCAACTCTGACCGAGCGGCTGGAAACGTGTTTCCACGGCATCTCCAGCCCCTTCTCTTTGCTCGCCGCAACAACGGCGCTGAGAAAGCGAGATTTGATCTTCATTTTGTGTTCCTGCTCCTCGGGGGTTTGACACCCCGTTCCCTATGGTTAGCCAATGTGACGCCATATTGAGGCGCCGATAAGGCTGATCCGGGATCAATTCAGGACAAAATGAAGGTTGGCAGCTCCTCTTTCTTCATACTGTCTCGCACTGCTGGAGCATCGGCAGATAAGCACCTGAGAGCGGACAATAAAACTCAATTTGTTCCGACTCAGATAGACACAAAGAATGTGGCGAAAAAGCGGCGATATCGCCACAATTCGGTCTTGGTTTACAATTTGATTGCTGAAATCAGTCTGCCATAGTCGGCTTCTTTGGCGTGGGTCGCCCTGCGATAGGAATAAAATCTAACCGGATCGGAATAGGTGCAGTGCCGAGTCCACTCGGCTTGACCGATTCCCGCCTGTCGCAGCCTGTGAAGGCCAAATGCGGGCAGGTCGAACTGAAGCCTGTCGCCAGTGCCGTTCGCAAAAAACCGCAGGTTGTCTGGGGAATCCGCGACGAAATCGTCCAGAAACTCTGGACCCACCTCATAGGCTGTCTGCGAAATCGTCGGTCCGATCACTGCAATCGTATTTGCGCGACTTGCGCCCAATGCCTCCATCGCGTCGAGCGTGGCCTCCAACACGCCATCCAGCGCGCCTTTCCAGCCTGCATGGGCTGCGCCGATGACCTGTGCTTCGGGGTCGGCAAACAGAACTGGCTGACAATCCGCTGTCAGGATCGTGAGCGCCAGACCGGGCGTCGATGTTACCACCGCATCAGCCTTGGGCTTTTCCCCATTTATCGGTCCGTCGACCGACAGCACGGTTGGAGAGTGGACCTGATGAACCCCAATCATTGCGTCGGGCGTAACTTCCATTGCGTCCGCAACCCGATTGCGGTTGATCGCTACGGCCTCGGTCTGATCCGAAGATCCATATCCACAGTTGAGCCCGGCGAATATGCCGGAAGACGCGCCTCCGCGACGGCTGAAGAACCCGTGGCGAACAGAGGACAGCATGTCCGAAGTCAGAATTTCCAGTGTCATGATTCCAGTCCCGGAGGGGGGGCGGCATAGGAAGGGTAGAGGCCCAGTACTTTGAACAGGTTTCCCATTTCATTCGGATGCGTCAACCTGCGATGTGCGGAAACCAGTTTATCAAGCTCGACCCCGCCGAGAGTCGCAGAAAGCTTCTGCGCGCGCGCAGTTATTCCCAGCCGCTCCAGAAATACCCCCTGAGGCGTCAGGCGCGTGTGGGCACATCCGGCGGCGCGTGTGGCGGTGGCCAGCGGCTCGAAATCGACATGGGCGGTCAGATCAGCCTGTCCCGGTGCCTGCAAAGGGTCTGCCCGCTGATGCTTGCGAACGGCCTGCAAGGTATCGCCCAGCGAATGCCAGTCGCCATAATCAACAATCAGCCCGGCTCCGCCTTGCGTCGCGATCCGGCCTGCCAAAACGGTGATAATTGGAATTGCGGATGGGCAGAGTTCGACGAGATCACCATCTTGTGTATCGTCCAGCCGATCCATCAGTGCCACCTGAGATGCCTGTGCCCCCAGACCATACGTCAGTGATTCGCCTTCACGCCCGACCAGACGCTCGCGCCATCCATCGCCGTCGCGCAGGAATTGACGTATGGGGAGGGCGTCGAAGAATTCGTTCGCGACCACAAACAGCGGTGCATCGGGCAGGTCGGCAACCGTTTCGATCCAGCGTGGCGTGTATCCCTTCAGGGTATCCGACTGGATTTGTCGAAGGATCGGGGAAGCCTCCAGCAAGGTGACTTCCGCGGCGTCGTGGAAGCCCTCAATGTTTCGGGTTGTGCGCAGAATGTCGGCCATCAACGTGCCGCGCCCCGGACCCAGCTCGGCAAGCGCAAAGCGGTTGGGGTGACCCTGATCTATCCAGGCTTGAGCCAGCGACAATCCGATCAGTTCGCCAAACATCTGACTGATTTCCGGCGCTGTGATGAAATCGCCCAGAGCACCCAGAGGGTCGCGGGTGGAGTAATATCCCTGAGTTGGATGCAGCAGGCATTCGGTCATGTAGTCGGCCACGCTCATCGGGCCGTCTTGCGCGATGCGCGCAAGCAGGTGATCGGTCAGAGTCATCGAGCAGATCGCGCTCGCAGCGCGAACCACAAGCCAAGTGCGATCATGGGGATCGATAGCAACTGACCCATTGTCAGCCCATAGCCGCCGATATGCCACGCCAGCCCCAGCGGATTACCGGGCGAGATGAATTGTGCGTCCGGCTGCCGGAAAAACTCGACAATAAATCGCGAGGCACCGTAACCGGCCAGGAAAACCCCCATGATCAAGGCGGGTGTCTTGAACGCACCGCGTCGATAGGCCAGCCACAGCAGCACCGCCCCCAGCAGAACCCCTTCCAGCGCCGCTTCATAGAGTTGCGATGGGTGCCGCGCGCACATGCCAGCAAGTACGCCGGGGCAATCCTGCGCGGCCGCACCGGGGAAAATGACGGCCCAGGGCAGCTCGCTCGGGCGTCCCCATAATTCCGCGTTTACAAAGTTTGCCAACCGCCCCAGCAACAACCCCGGCGGAACCGCGTGTGCGATAAGGTCGGCCAAGGACAATACCGGAACCTTGTGGCGACGCGCATACAGATAAGAGGCAACGACCACTCCGAGCAGTCCGCCGTGAAAGGCCATTCCGCCCTGCCAGACTTTTAGAATGTCCTGCGGGTTCGCCAAGTAATAAGCGGGTTGGTAAAACAACACGAAACCCAGCCGACCGCCCAGAATGACTCCGAGAATGATCCATGTGAGCAGGTCTTCCAGTTGCTCGGGCTTCATGGGTGGGATCGATTCTGGCCAAAGGGCAGGTCGCCGCAGCGCCATTGCACCCAAGCGCCACGCGATCAGAATACCTGCAATATAAGCCATTGCGTACCAGCGCAGCGCGAACTCCATCCCGAAGAGTGAGATTGAGAACAGCTCGGGCGACAGATCGGGGAAATTCAGAACAGCCTGCATGTGCGTCTCATTGCCCGTGCTTTATGGGGCAAGTCAACCTTGAGCCTGACGCAAACTTTACCCATATAGGGATCAACCGCGATTTCGGAGAAAAGCCATGCAGACCCGCAACAAGATTCTGGACGACGTATCCCAATTGATGACCAACGCCATGGGCGTAGCACAGGGTGCGCGGGAAGAGGCCGAAAATGCGATGAAGTCGATGATCGACCGCTGGCTGGCGGATCGGGATTTCGTGACGCGCGAGGAATTCGACGCGGTCCGTGCGATGGCCCAAAAAGCGCGCGAAGAGAATGCCGCGCTGGAAGAACGCATCGCAGCGCTTGAGGCGAAACTGGACAATTAACGTCCGAATCCAAATTTTCGATGCAAGAGAAACGCCGCGCGATACGGGTAGGGATTGTGCGGTGTTGTGCATCTTGCCGCCTTGCAGAATTTAATCAAGATAAAGCTGCACGCGACGCCAATATTTTGATCGCCGTGACCGTTCGTCCACAACTTATTGCTGTTATCCCCAATAAATAGGGTTGCCAGACGGGTACTGGCAGCGCACCATATTTAGTACAGGCCCACGGGGGAAGCCCGGCTTGTAGAGCAGGCAACTAGCGCTGGGGCGCTGCCAGCCCCAAAATGCTAGAGATTAGTGAGGTGGCATTATGGCCCTTTCCGAGCAGTTTCTCGAAGAAGATCTTCATCCAATAGATATTGTTGAACACCTGGCTGAGCACCACGACTGGGACTTTGACCGGATCGGGGATGACCAGATCGCCATGGCTGTCGAAGGGCAGTGGCGTACCTACTCAATCACGCTGGCCTGGTCGAACTATGACGAAACCCTGCGCATGGTGTGTTCGTTTGAAATGGACCCGCCGTCCGAACGTGAGTCCGAGTTGTACGAACTGCTGAACAAGATGAATGATCAGTGCTGGGCGGGTGCCTTTACCTATTGGGCCAACCAGAAACTGATGGTTTATCGCTACGGTCTTGTTCTTGCTGGCGGACAGATGGCCAGCCCCGAACAAATCGACACGATGATCACCGCAGCCGTCCTGAGCGCCGAGCGGTATTACCCCGCGATCCAGTTGGTCACATGGGGCAACCGCGATCCCGAAGACGCGATGCAGGTCGCCATTGCAGAGGCCTACGGGCGCGCGTAAAGCTTTGCCCCGAACCGACAAGTAAGGGGGAGGGGCAATCATGGATATGTCACGCGTCGCCGAACAGGGGCTGGTGCTTCTGGGTTGCGGCAAGATGGGATCGGCCATGCTCGCTGGATGGTTGGAGCATGGCCTTCCTGCGTCATCGGTTTGGGTTGTGGACCCGTATCCATCGGACTGGTTGAAGGCGCAGGGCGTCAATATCAACACACCGCTGCCCGAAGCCCCCGCTGTGGTGCTGGTGGCTGTCAAACCGCAGATGATGGGCGAGGCCCTGCCTGCGATCAAGGCGCTGGGCGGCGGCGGCAGCCTGTTTATCTCGGTCGCGGCGGGGACGTCGATTGCCACCTTCGAAGCCGTTTTGGGCACGGACACGCCGATCGTGCGCGCGATGCCAAACACACCCGCAGCGATCCGACAGGGGATCACAGCTTTGATCGGGAATTTTGTCGCATCGAATGACGATGTCGCACTGGCCGAAGACCTGTTGTCAGCCATTGGCGAGACCGTCCGATTGGATGACGAATCTCAGATGGACGCAGTAACGGGCCTTAGCGGTTCAGGCCCGGCCTATGTCTTTCACTTGATCGAAACGCTGGCCGCTGCGGGTCAGGCGCAGGGCTTGCCGCACGATCTGGCAATGAAACTGGCTAAGTCGACTGTGGCCGGGGCTGGTGCGCTGGCGATGGCCGCCGATGACGACCCCTCGCAATTGCGGATCAACGTGACCTCTCCCAACGGTACGACTCAGGCCGCGCTTGAGGTGTTGATGCACGAAGAAGAAGGCTTCCCCGATCTGCTGCACCGTGCCGTGAAAGCCGCTACCGACCGATCCAAGGAGCTTTCTCGTGAATGAGATTTCATTTGACGATTTCCTCAAGGTCGACATCCGCGTCGGCAAAGTCGTTCGTGCCGAATCGTACCCCGAGGCGCGCAAGCCTGCGATCAAGATGTGGATCGACTTCGGCGATGAAATTGGTGAGCGTAAGACATCGGCCCAGATCACCGCGCATTACGACCCGGCCACGCTGGTGGGTAAACAGGTGATGGCTGTGGTGAACTTCCCCCCGCGCCAAATAGGTCGCTTTATGTCCGAAGTGCTTGTGTTGGGTCTTCCTGATGAAAGTGGCGAGATTGTTCTGATCGGCCCTGATGGTGACGTTCCTGTTGGCGGGCGGATGCACTGATGAGACTACTTGTTGCCCGCCCTATGACAGCAGCAGTCACAGCCCGCGCGCGGGCAGAGTTTGATGTCGAGTTTCGCGAAGATACATTACCGATGACTCGGGATGAGATGCTGCGTGCGTTGACCGAATTCGATGTGGTGGTCCCGACTTTGGGCGATCTTTTTTCGGAACAGGTATTCGCACTGGTGCCCAACCCCCGATGCAAATTGCTGGCAAATTTCGGAGTTGGGTATAATCACATCGACGTGGATGCGGCGCGGGCCGCAGGCGTTGCCGTGACGAACACACCGGGCGCCGTAACGGATGCAACCGCTGACATAGCGATGACCTTGCTGCTTTCTACAGCCCGGCGTGCGGGGGAAGGGGAACGGCAGGTCCGGGCTGGCACTTGGCAGGGATGGCATCCGACGCAGATGCTGGGCCACCACGTGACGGGCAAACGTGTTGGGATCGTTGGTATGGGGCGCATCGGTCAGGCTATCGCCCGTCGGTGTCATTTCGGGTTTGGAATGCAGGTCCTTTATCAATCCCGCAGCAAGAAAGAGATCGACTTTCCGGCGGAATATGTTCCTGACCTGAAAGAGCTGGGTGCTCGGGTCGATTTCCTGATCCTGGCAGTCCCTGGCGGTGCGGAAACCCGTCACCTGATCAACGCGCAGATACTAGAAGCTATGAACCCGTCGGCCCTTCTGATCAATATCGCGCGCGGAGAAGTCGTGGACGAATCTGCATTGATTGCCGCGCTGCGTGCCGGCCAGATCGCCGGGGCGGGATTGGACGTCTATGAGTTTGAGCCCGCGGTCCCGCAAGCCCTACTCGACATGGAGAACGTGACACTGTTGCCCCATCTGGGCACCGCGACCGAAGAAGTGCGCAGCGATATGGGGAATATGGCCCTGGACAATGTGGCCGCCTTTATCGACGGACGCCCACTGCCGAACCCGGTCTAAGTGCCCACAGCCTCACGCCAGTGTTTGCGGCATAGCGAGACGTAAGTTTCGTTCCCGCCAATCTGCACCTGCGCGCCTTCGGTGATGGTGTTTCCGTTTTCGTCCTGACGAATCACCATCGTCGCCTTGCGCCCGCATTCGCATATGGTGCGGACCTCGCGCATTTCGTCAGCCAATGCCAACAACGCAGCCGAGCCCGGAAATAGACGGCCCTGAAAATCCACGCGCAGCCCGTAAGCAAGCACTGGCACTTTCAGGTCGTCTACGGCGCGCGCCAGTTGCCAAACTTGATCTTCGGTCAGAAATTGGGCTTCGTCGACAAACACGCAGGCGACTTTACCTTTCGCCAATCGCCCTTCGATCATTGCGAAAACATCGTCTTGAGCCGTGAACGTGTCGGCGTCCGACGATATCCCGATTCGGGATGCAATCTTGCCCACACCTGCACGTCCGTCCAACGCGGCGGTCATCAAATAGGTATCCATGCCCCGCTCGCGATAGTTGTGCGAGGCTTGCAACAGGACGGTCGATTTGCCTGCGTTCATTGTAGAATAATTGAAGTACAGCTTTGCCATGGTCCCGGGTCTAAAACGCCTGAACGGTGCGGACAAGCCATCATATGTCGCAGTAGAAGCGACGCCGCCGTTGTTGCTGTCAGGGCCGAGCATAGGCTCAATGGGGATGGATACCCGAACGACAACAACAGCGACGTCGTCGGCCAACATGCGGCCTAAACAAAGCAGGGCATTCAAAAATTACCCCACAATCACTCGTACTCGGCAAGAACTGCCGCCACTCACTCACAAAACCCCCGCATATCTGAGGGATAGCCAATGTATGCCATTTGAATTATGACTCGGTTATGGGAAATTTCTTTTCCCTTTCCCCCGCAACGAAGAATACACTGGGGAGGCAGGCAGCAGAGGGTGGAGCATGGCGGATATTGGGGCTTATCTGAAAAAGCATACCGAAGCGTTGGTTAAGGATGTCGGAATCGAAGCAGCGTGCGAGATTACCGGAAAATCCAAGGCGACGCTTGGGCGTTATTATTCTGACAACGCTGAACATGCCGACCGCTTTATGCCCGTCGACGCCGTTGCCCGTCTGGAGGGAGTTGCCAATTTTCCGCACGTCACCTCGGCCTTGGCGGATCTGAAAAATATCACGCTGTCCTATGATGGACGAAACAGTGAAACACCGCGCACGGGCGGGGTGAATTCTGACGTGATTGCGTTGAGCCAGCGCTTTGCGATGCTGATGACCGAGTATCAAGCCGCGATTGAAGATGGCATCATTACGGTCAACGAAGCAAAACGGCTGCTGAAAGAAACCAGCCTGCTGCAACAGGTTCTGATCGAAATGAAGCTGCACCTAGAAGAAGAAAGCGTGAGCTGACGCCACCACCGGCCCCTGTTGGGCCGGGGCCAATCCAAAGCTTTCAGTCAGGGAGTCCGGTTTGCCAGGATGAGTGCCTTATCCGTGGCGCTTCACAATCACCGACCCAACTGAATACCCCGCCCCGAATGAGCAGATCAGGCCGACTTCGCCTTCTGCAAAATCATCGGAGTATTTTGAAAACGCGATGATCGACCCAGCCGAAGACGTGTTGGCGTAGTCCTGCAAAATGTTGGGCTGTTCCTCGGGTGCCGGTTGCCGTCCCATCACTTTCTTACCGATGAAATCGTTCATGGTCTTGTTCGCCTGATGCAACCACAGGCGCTTTAGGTCTTCGCTGCTGACGCCCTCGGATTCCATGTGGTCTGCGATGTGTTTGCTGACCATCGGCAAGACCTCTTTGAACACCTTCCGGCCGTTCTGCATGAACTGCATGTCACGGCGATCCTCAAGTCCGGCAGGTCGGGTGCGGCGCAGAAATCCGTTGTTGTTTCGGATGTTATTGGAAAACTCGGTTGCGCAACGTGTCGAGAGTACTTCGAAATGCGGGCCATCCGCGTCTTCGATCCTTTCGATCAAGGTCGCTGTTGCGACGTCGCCAAAGATAAAATGACAATCACGGTCTCGCCATTCCAAATGCCCCGTGCAAATCTCGGGGTTCACCACCAGCGCGCTTTTGACTGAACCCGACCGAACCATGTCGGCGGCGGCCTGAATGCCGAACGTCGCCGAAGAACAGGCGACGTTCATGTCAAACCCAAAACCGTTTATGCCCAGTGCTTGCTGTATCTCGATCGCGATCGCGGGATAGGCGCGCTCGTGGTTCGAAGCTGCGCAGATGACCAGATCGACATCTTCTGCGGTGCGCCCGGCCTGTGCCAATGCTTTCTTGCAGGCGTCTACAGCCATCTCGGTCATGATGCCCGGCTCGTCATCGCTGCGCTGACGCATAAGTGGGTGCATGACGTCAGGGTCCAGAACGCCGCTTTTGTCCATCACGTAGCGGTTTTCGATACCAGAGGCTTTCAGGATGAACTCTTCCGACGAATGTTGCATAGGCTCCATCTCGCCTGCGGCAATCGCGTCTGCGTTCTTGGCGTTCATCTTGTCGGCATAGGCATTGAACGCGGTGACAAGTTCGGCGTTCGTGATGACATTCTCTGGCGTGAAAACACCGGTGCCGGTGATAGCTGGCGTGTACATGATCATCCCTGGATATCTCGAATTTGCCCAAAATGCAGTCAACTTGGGGTTAGTTCAAGGTAGATTGACCTAAGGGAATATCAAAGTTGGGGATTTAATCAGCTTCACTTGTTGAATATTTCATTTTTCGAAGTATACGGCGAAGACGAAATCTGAAATGGATTCGACCAATGACCTTAGACGACAGTGAGCTGGTAAAGCGCCTTAGCCCTGAAATGCAGGCAATGATGGGGGTCTATGCTCTCTACTGGAAGTTGCAGGAAAGCCTGGATCTCATCGACGTAGCGGTAAGCCAGCAGGAATGCCACATGCTGATCAAGCTGGATCAACCCAAACGTATGGGCATCTTGGCGGCGGATATGCTGACGGTTCCTTCAACCATCACCTCAACGGCTGACGCACTTGAGGCGGCGGGATATCTGACGCGTCAGCGCGACCCCGAGGATCGCCGCGCGTGGCTGTTGGTTTTGTCGGACAAGGGTCTGGAAATGCGCCAGGAAATTTTAGCCGAGGCCGGTGCTTTGTTTAACCGGGCCTCTGGATTGAACGATGCCGAAACCGCCGAGTTTGCGCGGCTGGCCCGGAAAATCCGGGAAAACATCTTAAAAACGGGAATACCCGAGGGAATGACGAAATGAAGCTTTTCTCTGTTCTAAGCCTTGCTCTGAGCGTTCTGGCAGCCCCCTTGGCGGCACAGGAAGCTGTAAAGCCGGTTAAGCTCATGGTTGCAAAGGAAACAAGCCCGGGGTTTTCGCGTCAGTTTTTCGGGCGGGTGGCAGCGCGCCAGACGGTTGATCTGGCGTTTCAGGTGGCCGGGCAGATCGTCGAGCTTCCCGTGACGCAGGGCTTCGTTATCCCGAAGGATGGGTTGATCGCCCAATTGGATCAGGAACCGTTCCAGCGTCGGTATGACCGCGCGGTGCTGCAAAAGGATCAGGCAGATCGCACTTTGGCTCGTTTGTCGCGCTTGCGGGGGACAGCAGCTAGTCAGGTGGCGGTGGATGACGCGGAAACCGCCGCGCAGCTTGCCGAAATTGCAGTACGCGATGCGCAGTACGATCTGGAACAGGCCACTTTGACCGCGCCGTTTGATGCTTTGGTATCAAGTCGGGCGGTCGAGTCCTTTACCACCGTATCGGCGGGCACTCCGATTGTGCGCATTCACGACATGTCCGAATTACGGATCGAAGTCGATGTGCCTGAAATTCTGTTCCAGCGCTCTGGGCAGCAGGATGACATCGAAATCACCGCCAAGTTCCCCGTCAGTGACGAGGTCTTCCCGTTGCAGATTCGCGAGTTTGACGCGGAATCGTCAAGTGTGGGGCAGACTTTCCGCATCCAGTTCGGTCTTACCCCGCCGGAAGGATTGCAGATTCTGCCCGGCTCTTCGGTGACGGTAAACGTGCAGGTGCAAGATCAGCGCACTGGCATCATTGTCCCGTCGACGGCCATTGTCGCTGATGCGGAAGGGGAACTGGGCATCATGGTGTTTTCACCTGCCGGGGCAGATGGAGGCACTGTTCGTCGGGTTGCGGTCACGATCGAACCCACTGAATCAGGTGATGTTCGTGTTCTGACGGGCCTGAACAATGGCGATGAGATCGTGGTTGCCGGAGGCGGCGCCCTAACCGACGGGCAGGCGGTGCGCCGCTTTGTCGGATTTGCGAACTGAGGGGCAAGGGATGAACATCGCACGCGCTTCCATCGACCGCCCGATCTACACATGGCTGATCATCTTAATCGCCTTGTTTGGCGGTATTTGGGGATTCTTGTCGCTTGGTCGGCTTGAAGATCCTGCATTTACAATCAAGAACGGGGTCATCTCGACGCAATATCCCGGTGCCACGGCTGAACAGGTGGCGCTGGAAGTATCTGAGCCGTTGGAATCCGCCATTCAGCAGATGGGCGAGGTCGACACTATCACCTCGATCAACCAGCCCGGATTTTCGCTGATCGAGGTTGAGATCAAATCCACCTATGACGGCACCGAATTGCCCGAGGTCTGGACCAAACTGCGTGCAAAAATGCGCGATGCCGCCCGCCATCTTCCCCCGGGTGTTGGGCAACCGTTGGTCAACGACGGTTTTGGAGATGTGTTCGGTTTGTTCTATGCCGTGACTGCGGATGGATTCTCAGACGCGGAAAAGCACGAGCTTTCAACATTTTTACGGCGCGAATTGCTAACAGTAGAAGGCGTGGCCGATGTTGAGGTGATGGGGCTGCCGGAAGAGGCTATTTTCGTCGAACCCGATCTGGCGATCACGGTGAACCAGAATGTTCCTATTCAGGCGGTCAACGAAGCAATCGCCAACGCGGATTCCGTCAACGCATCGGGGTCCGTGCGGTCAGAGGACGAGCGCACGACTATTCTGACAGCAGAAGGGTCTGACAGCGTTTCGGCCATCGCCGGGCTGTCGGTGGGGTCACAGGGGCAGGTGATCAATCTGTTCGACATGTCCGACGTATATCGTGGACGTCAAACTGATCCTGATGTCATCATCCGCTTTGACGGAGCCGAGGCCTTTACGCTGGGCATTGCTGGCCTGTCGTCGGAGAATATTGTCGAGGTCGGCAAGCGGGCCGACGCCAAGTTCGCCGAGCTGGATTCTCAGGTACCCTTCGGCGTCGAAATCCAGCCGATCTATCAGCAGCATGTCGTGGTTGAAAAAGCCTCGAACGACTTTCTCGTGAACCTTGCGCTTTCTGTGACCATCGTGGTTGCAGTGCTGGCCCTGTTTATGGGTTGGCGTGCGGCGATTGTCGTCGGTTCGACCTTATTGCTGACGGTTGTCGGGACGCTTTTGTTCATGTCGATTTTTTCGATCGAGATGGAGAGGATTTCGCTTGGCGCACTGATCATTGCCATGGGGATGTTGGTGGACAATGCCATCGTGGTCGCCGAGGGTATGCAGATCGCGATGTTGCGGGGTAAGAACTCACGCGATGCTGCGGACGAGGCTGCCTCTAAGACACAGATCCCGCTGTTGGGCGCGACGATCATTGGTATCATGGCCTTTGCCGGTATCGGTCTCAGCCCTGATGCGACGGGCGAATTCCTGTTCTCGCTGTTTGCCGTGATCGGCATCTCGCTACTGCTGAGCTGGGTGTTGGCGCTGACCGTAACGCCGCTGCTGGGCCACTACTTTTTCAAGCAGGGCAAAGAGGGTGCGGTGGATGCTTATGGCGGGATCATGTTCCGTTTCTACGGCGCTATCCTGCGCTGGGCGCTGCGGTTCCGCTGGCTGGTGATCGCTGGATTGATCGGGGTGACCGTTGCCTGTTATGCGGGCTTCGGTCTGGTCAAACAGCAGTTCTTTCCCGACTCGAACACGCCACTATTCTTCGTTCATTACAAATTGCCTCAGGGCACGCCAATCTCGCGCACTGCGCAGGACATGGCTGTCTTCGAAGACTGGCTGGCCGAACGGGAAGACGTGGTCTCGGTCACGACTTTTGTCGGGCAGGGCGCGACCCGATTCCTGCTGACCTATTCAGCGGAAAAGCCTAATCCCAGCTACGGTCATCTGATCATCCGTACAAAAACGCTGGACGACATTCCGCCGCTGCAGGCGGAACTCGAAACCTTCGGAACGGCCCAGTTCCCCGAGGGTGAATTCCGGACCCGGCGTCTGGTATTCGGTCCCGGTGGAGGAGATCCCATTCAGGCGCGCTTCTCGGGCAGTGATCCGGCCGTATTGCGGCAGCTTGCGGATGAGGCCGTCTTGCTGATGCGAGAAGCGTCGGACAACGTCCTGAATGTGCACCACGACTGGCGCGAGAAAGAACTGGCGGTGCAGCCGATCTATGCAACCGAACGGGCGCAGACAGCAGGGGTCACGCGAGAGGATATTGCCGCCACGCTGCAATTCTCGACGGATGGGATATCTGGCGGCATGTTGCGCGAACGCGATCGCCTGATCCCGATTATTCTGCGGCGACCAGCCGACGGGGATTATTCAATCGTTGATCAGGTCGTATTCTCGGATCAGTCCGAAAAGTTCGTTCCCATCGAGCAAATGGTTGATGGGTTTGAATACAAAGCCCTGAACACACTGGTGCATAGACGCGACAGGGTGCTGACCATCACGGTAGGGGCGGATATTCCGTCTGACCTGACGGCGGCACAAGTGCATTCGGAAGTGCGAAGCGCCATAGAATCCATGGACCTTCCGCCAGGATATCGCATGGAATGGGGCGGTGAGTTTGAGAATGCGGGTGACGCGAATGAAAGCCTTGGCCGTCAGTTGCCTTTGAGCCTGCTGATCATGATCTTGATCTCGGTTCTGATATTCAACGCCATTCGTCAGCCGATCATAATCTGGTTGCTTGTGCCCATGTCGGTCAACGGTGTTGTCATCGGCCTGTTGGGAACCGGTCTGCCCTTCACCTTTACCGCCCTTCTGGGGCTGCTCAGCCTGTCGGGTATGTTGATCAAGAACGGGATCGTTCTGGTCGAGGAAATCGACCTTGTGCGCGAAACCGGCAAGGGGCTGCGCGAGTCGATCATCGAAGCTTCGGTCTCGCGTCTGCGGCCGGTGATGCTGGCGGCGATTACTACCATTCTGGGGATGGCGCCGCTGTTGACGGATGCGTTCTTCAAGTCGATGGCGGTGACGATCATGGGGGGGCTGGCCTTTGCCACGATCCTGACCATGGTGGCGGCTCCGGTGTTCTATATGGTGTTCTTCCTGCCTGAGTACCGGCGGAAATCAGCGCCGCAGCCTGTTGTTTGAACGAAAAACCCCCGGTCACTGACCGGGGGTTTTTCTTTATTCTGGTGCGGGGTGGCGGGGTCAGCCTTGCAGCGATTTGACCTCGACATCGCCTTCGGCCTGCGCCTTGATTGCCAAAGCTGCTGCATGGCTGGCGGCCGCTGTGGTGAAATAGGGAATCTTGTCATAGAGCGCGATGGAGCGGATAGACTTGCTGTCTTCGACCGCCTGCGCGCCTTCGGTGGTGTTCATCAGCAACTGCACCTGACCGTCTTTCAGCATGTCCGCCACGTCGGGGCGACCTTCATAGACCTTATTGACCACGTCGCAGGCCACGCCCTGTTCTGCCAGCCATGACTGCGTGCCGCGGGTTGCGACCAGCGAGAAGCCCTGTTCGGTCAGTACCTGCGCTGCCTCAAGCATTGCGGGCGTCTTGTCGGCATCCTTGATCGAGATAAATGCCCGGCCCTCGGACGGCAGCACCATACCGGCCCCCATCTGCGCCTTGAGGAAGGCGCGCGGGAAGTCGCGGTCCCAGCCCATAACCTCACCAGTCGATCGCATTTCGGGGCCAAGGATCGTATCGACGCCGGGGAAGCGGGCGAAGGGCAGCACTGCCTCTTTCACCGAGAACCACGGCATGTCCGGGTCGGCCAGTGTCATCTGGTCCGCAATCTTGGTGTCCTGACCCTCTTTGTACGCCGGGCGCATCGGGAAGCTTGCCAGTTTTTCACCAGCCATGATGCGCGCGGCGATCGACGCAATCGCGCTGTCGGTGGCTTTGGCGACGAATGGCACGGTGCGCGAGGCGCGAGGGTTCACTTCGATCAGGTAGATCTCGCCGTCCTTGATCGCGAACTGCACGTTCATCAGGCCGACGACGTTCAGCGCCTTGGCCAGTTTGAACGCCTGATCCTTGATCTGGTCGAGGATATCCTTGGACAGCGAGTAGGGCGGCAGCGAACAGGCCGAGTCGCCCGAATGCACGCCCGCTTCCTCGATATGCTGCATGATGCCCGCAACGTGCACGTCGGTGCCATCACACAGCGCATCGACGTCCAGCTCAACCGCACCCGCCAGATAGCTGTCCAGCAGAACGGGGCTGTCGCCCGAGACCACAACGGCCTCGTTGATATAGCGCTTAAGCTGCTCCATATCGCGCACGATTTCCATCGCGCGACCACCCAGAACGTATGAGGGGCGGATCACCAGCGGGAAACCGATTTCGTCCGCGATCTCCAACGCCTGTTCGTCGGTCGAGGCAATGCCGTTCTTGGGCTGTTTCAGACCCAGATCGTTGACCAGCGACTGGAACCGTTCGCGGTCTTCAGCGAGGTCAATCGCATCCGGCGTGGTGCCGAGGATCGGAATGCCTTCGGCCTCCAGCGCGTTGGCCAGTTTCAGCGGGGTCTGTCCGCCGAACTGAACGATGACGCCGTGCAGCGTGCCGTTTTCCTGCTCTTTCGTCAGGATTTCCATGACGTGTTCAAAGGTCAGCGGCTCGAAATACAGGCGGTCCGAGGTGTCATAGTCGGTGCTGACGGTCTCGGGGTTGCAGTTGACCATGATGGTCTCATACCCCTGTTCGGTCAGTGCGAAACAGGCGTGGCAGCAGCAATAATCGAACTCGATTCCCTGACCGATCCGGTTGGGGCCGCCGCCCAGAATGACAACCTTTTTTCGGTCACTCGGGCGTGCCTCACATTCGACCTCGCCCATCATCGGGGCCTCGTAGGTCGAGTACATATAAGGCGTTTGCGCCTCGAACTCGGCGGCACAGGTGTCGATGCGTTTGAACACAGCGTTGACGCCCAGATTACGGCGGGCGCGGCGGACGTTATCCTCATCCCGACCAGTCAGGTTGCCCAAACGCGCGTCGGTGAAGCCCAGCATTTTCAGCTTGCGGATGCCATCTTCGGTCACCGGTAGGCCATCCGCGCGGACCTGACGCTCGGCGTCGATGATCTCGCGGATGCGGGCCAGGAACCACGGGTCAAACTTGGTGACACCGAAGATTTCATCATCGGTCAAACCATGACGCATCGCCTGCGCGATGGTGCGCAGGCGGTCGGGTGTCTGCTGGCTGATAGCCTTGATGACGGCGGCCTTGTCGTCCGCTTCGTCCCACAGACCCACGTTCAGGCCGGGGATTTCAATTTCATCAAACCCGGTCAGGCCCGATTCCATCGAGGCCAGCGCCTTTTGCATCGATTCGTGGATCGTGCGGCCGATGGACATCGCCTCACCCACCGATTTCATTGCGGTGGTCAGGTAGGGTTCCGAGCCGGGAAATTTCTCGAACGCGAATTTCGGAATCTTGGTGACGACATAGTCAATGGTCGGCTCGAACGAGGCGGGCGTGACCTTGGTGATGTCGTTGTCCAACTCATCCAGAGTATAGCCCACGGCCAGCTTGGCCGCGATCTTGGCAATCGGGAAGCCGGTCGCCTTGGAGGCCAGCGCGGACGAGCGAGACACACGGGGGTTCATCTCGATCACAACCATTCGGCCATCGACGGGGTTGATCGCCCATTGCACGTTCGATCCGCCGGTCTCAACCCCGATCTCGCGCAGCACGGCAATCGAGTGGTTGCGCATGATCTGGTATTCTTTGTCAGTCAGCGTCAGCGCCGGGGCCACGGTGATCGAGTCACCCGTATGCACACCCATCGGGTCGACGTTTTCGATGGAACACACGATGATGGCGTTGTCGGCAGTGTCGCGCACCACCTCCATCTCATATTCTTTCCAACCCAGCAGGCTTTCGTCGATCAGGATCTGACCCACGGGAGATGCATCCATGCCTGTACGGCAGATATGAATGTAATCCTCGCGGTTATAAGCCACGCCGCCGCCAGTGCCGCCCAGTGTAAAGGCGGGTCGAATGATGGCGGGCAGACCAACCGTTTCCAGCGTTTCCAGTGCCAGCGCAACACCAGCCTCAAGGTCTTTCTTGCCATCCGCACCTTTGGGGGCGGTGACAATCTCGGCCTTGGGGTTTTCGATGCCCAGCCGGTCCATCGCCTCGCGGAACAGGGCGCGGTCTTCGGCCATCTCGATGGCGTCGCGCTTGGCGCCGATCATCTCGACGCCGAACTTGTCCAGCACGCCCATCTCTTCCAAGGCAAGCGAGGTGTTCAGCCCAGTCTGCCCGCCCATGGTAGGCAGCAGCGCGTCAGGGCGCTCTTTCTCGATGATCTTGGCGACAACTTCGGGGGTGATCGGCTCAATGTAAGTCGCATCCGCTAGCCCGGGATCGGTCATGATCGTGGCCGGGTTTGAGTTCACCAGAATAACCCGGTACCCTTCTTCCCGCAGCGCTTTACACGCTTGCGCACCGGAATAGTCGAATTCGCAGGCCTGACCAATAACAATGGGGCCGGCCCCGATGATCATGATCGACTGGATGTCGGTTCTTTTGGGCATGGCCATGCTCCTTCGATTGTTCGCGAGTCAGGGCACCCCCCGAGCGCCCAAATTGTCCTGCGTTATAGGGACCGCGCGAAAAGGTTCAAGGGGTATCGGAAACGGGGGCAAAATTGCCGCTTTCCCCTCTTTCCCTTAGCGCCGTATTCTCTATACCGCGCAGCACGGCAAATGAGGATGCACTTGCGTATTCGTTTTGATCAGGGCCCGGCCGGGCAGGGGACAACGTTCGACCGGCCAACAGACGTGATCCGCGCTGATACTGCGGACGAGGTGCCCCAGGCTTTGGCGGCGCTGGATGGCGCGCGCATGGGTGGGGCGTGGCTGGCAGGCTATGCCAGTTACGAACTGGGCTATGCGCTAGAGCCGCGCCTTGCGGACCGGATGCCCCAAGGTCGACGTTTGCCGCTGCTGTGTTTCGGGGTGTATGACACACCGCGCTCTACCGATCTGCCCGCCAATCGGGGCGGAATGACAGGGTTTGAACCACGCTGGGACGAGGCACGATACACGCGCGCGTTCCAACAGGTGCACGATGCTATCGGCGCAGGCGACATCTATCAGGCAAACCTGACCTTTCCGATTGATTTGACGGTCGAGGGCGACAGCGCCGACGTATATGCTGCGCTTACCGAGGGGCAGTCTGTGGGCCATGGCGCGCTTGTGCAGCAGGACGGCTTGCCCGACTTGCTTAGCCGCTCACCCGAGTTGTTCTTTCGCACGGATGCCGATCGGATGATCGAGACCCGGCCGATGAAAGGCACCCAGCCGCGCAGCGAGGATTTGGCAGAAGACGCCCGACGCCGTGATTTTCTGTCGCGTGACGACAAGAACCGTGCCGAAAACCTGATGATCGTCGACTTGCTGCGCAACGATATCAGCCGCGTGGCGATGCCCGGCTCGGTCAAGGTGCCCGAATTGTTCAAGGTCGAGACTTACGCGACCGTGCATCAGATGATCTCACTCGTGCAGGCGCAACTGCATCTCGGGGCCGAGTTGTCGGATATTTTGATGGCCCTGTTCCCCTGCGGCTCGATCACCGGCGCGCCCAAAATCCGCGCGATGGAGATTCTGTCTGACCTCGAGCCTTGGCCGCGCGACATCTATTGCGGCGCGATTGGCTGGGCCGCGCCGGATGTGCGGTCGGAATTCAACGTGGCAATCCGCACGTTGATGGTTGAGGGTGGCAAAGCGACCTTAAACGTAGGGGGAGGCGTCGTTTGGGACAGCACCGCTCCGTCAGAATATGAGGAGGCGCTATGGAAAGCCCGCTTCGCCCGCCAGATGACCCTGACTTCCGTTTAATCGAAACGCTGGCCTTCCGGCCGGGACAAGGGTTTGTGCGACGGGATCGCCATTTGGCCCGTATGGCGCGATCGGCCGCCGCTTTTGGTATTCCATTCGACGGTGTGTATGCAGTTGAAATGCTTGATAAGGTCGTTGGCGAGTCACCGCTGCGCTGCCGGTTAACTCTGGCCGCAGACGGGCAGTTGGAGGTGACCACCGGTGCACTGGCCGACAATCCACCTGTTTGGGAGGTAGCTGTTGCCGAGCCTCGTTTGTGCGCGTCCGATATCTGGTTGCAGCACAAAACCACACAGCGCGTGGTTTACGACGCCGCCCGCGCGGCCTTGCCCATCGGGGTCGATGAACTGCTCTTCCTGAACGAACGTGACGAGCTGTGTGAAGGCACCATCACCAACCTGTTTGTCGATATGCCCGACGGCCGTCGCCTGACGCCCGCACTGTCCAGTGGCGTGCTGCCGGGCATCCTGCGCGAAGAATTGCTGGGTAATAAACAGGTTACCGAAGCCACCCTGACCTTGACCGAACTGAAAAGCGCAACAAAGTTCTATATGGGCAATTCGTTGCGTGGTCTGATCCGGGCGGAGTTGGCATAACCGTGAGCAAACAAATTGATTGGGCCAACAGCGCGGCACCGCACATGCGGTTGCGATTGGAATTTGGGCTATTCTTCATTGCTGTACCGGTGTTGATCGCGGTGTTTTTCCCGCCCAACTGGATGTTCCCGTCCCTGTTTGGCTTTACGGGGCTAGGCATCGTATTGCTGCATTTCACGCCGGGCTTCGCCTGGGCTGAGCTGCGGTATAACTGGCGCAACTGGTCCTGGGGCGAAGTGGCAGTTTTTGCCGTCGCGATGACGCTGTTTTGCAGCGCCCTTGTAATGGCCACAAGGCCCGACGCCGCATTCTTTCTGCTACGCAACCGGCCCGAGTTTCTGATCGTCATCTGGACCTTCTATCCAGTGGTCTCGGCATTGCCACAGGAATTGCTGTTTCGCGTTCTGTTTTGCCGCCGTTACCACGCGATCCTGCCGGATGGCCGTGCCTTTTACCTGCTGAATGCGTCCCTGTTTTCACTGGCTCACCTTATGTATTGGAGCTGGATCGTTGCCATCATGACCTTTGGCGGCGGGCTGCTGTTCACATGGGCCTATCGCAAGCGCGGCTCGTTTTTCTACGCGGCGCTGTTGCACGCGATTGCGGGGAACATCATCTTTGCGGCGGGTCTGGGCATCTATTTCTACTCGGGCAACGTGCAAAGGCCGTTTTGACGGGCTGACCTGCCTTGACTTTCCAAGCCTGACAGGGTGTATCGGCGCGACGAATTCTGCGCCCGAAGGGATATGATCCATGCACGCCTATCGCAGCCACACCTGCGCCGCTCTGACCGCCGCCAATGTCGGTGAAACTGTCCGCCTATCCGGTTGGGTGCATCGTGTCCGAGATCATGGCGGCGTGCTGTTTATCGACCTGCGCGACCATTTCGGCGTAACGCAGGTTCTATGCGATGGTGACAGCGCTGCTTTTGCCGAGTTGGAAAAGGTCCGCTCGGAATGGTGTATCCGCATCGACGGCACCGTCAAAGCGCGCGACGCCGATCTGGTGAACCCGAAACTGCCCACGGGTGAGATCGAGGTTTACGTGCGCGAGTTGGAAGTGCTGGGTGCTGCCGACGAACTGCCGCTGATGGTGTTCGGCGATCAGGAATACCCCGAGGAAACCCGCCTGCGCTATCGCTATCTGGACCTGCGCCGCGAGGCGATGCAGCAGAACATGACCCTGCGCTCGGACGTTGTGGCCTCGATGCGCCGCCGCATGTGGGATCAGGGTTTCCGTGAATATCAGACGCCGATCATCACCGCCTCGTCGCCCGAAGGCGCGCGTGACTTTTTGGTACCGTCGCGCCTGCATCCGGGCAAGTTCTATGCGCTGCCGCAGGCACCGCAGCAATTCAAACAGCTGATCATGGTGTCGGGCTTCGACAAATATTTCCAGATCGCGCCCTGTTTCCGCGATGAAGACCCGCGCGCCGACCGGTCGCCCACCGATTTCTACCAGCTTGACCTTGAGATGTCGTTTGTCGAGCAGCAGGACGTGTTCGATACAATCCAGCCCGTGCTGACAGGCGTGTTCGAGGAATTCGGCGGTGGCCGCAAGGTCGATCAGGAGTGGGCGCAGATCTCCTACAAGGACGCGGCGCTGTGGTATGGCAGCGATAAGCCCGACCTGCGGAACCCGATTAAAATGCAAGTGGTCTCCGACCACTTCCGCGGGTCTGGCTTTGCGATTTTCGCAAAGCTGTTGGAGCAGGAGGGCACCGAAATTCGCGCCATCCCAGCGCCGACTGGCGGTAGCCGCAAGTTCTGTGACCGTATGAACGCCTTTGCCCAGAAAGAGGGCTTGCCGGGGATGGGTTACATCTTCTGGCGCGATCAGGGCGAAGGGATGGAGGCCGCTGGCCCTCTGGCCAAGAACATCGGCCCCGAACGCACCGAAGCGATCCGTCAGCAACTGGGTCTGGGCGTCGGCGATGCAGCATTCTTCCTCGGCGGCAAGCCGAAAGCCTTTGAAAAGGTTGCAGGCAAGGCCCGTGATGTGATTGGCGACGAACTTGGCCTCACCGAAAAGGACCGCTTTGCCTTTGCCTGGATCGTCGATTTCCCGATCTATGAGCAGGACGAAGAAACCGGCGTGATAGACTTTGAACACAACCCGTTCTCGATGCCGCAGGGCGGGATGGAAGCGCTGAACGGCAACCCTCTGGACGTGCGCGGGTATCAATACGATCTGGCCTGTAACGGGTACGAGCTGGTCTCGGGCGCGATCCGGAATCACAAGCCCGAGATCATGCTGAAGGCCTTTGAACTGGCTGGCTATGGCGCGGATGAAGTGAAATCCCGCTTTGGTGCGCTGTTCAATGCGTTCCACTATGGCGCGCCGCCGCACGGTGGTTGTGCTGCGGGCATCGACCGGATCGTGATGCTGCTGGCAGATGAGGCCAACATCCGCGAGGTTATGATGTTCCCGATGAACCAGCGCGCCGAAGACCTGATGATGGACGCGCCCTCTGACCCTACGTCGGATCAGTTGATGGAACTGGGTCTGCGGATCATCCCTCAGGAGTAAGAAGCAGCCCGTCGCCGACCGTGTGGCGGGTTGACGTCCGAACTTACCATAGAACTGTTGCTACAGCCGCCCGGTTCTTTTGACCGGGTCGGTCAACTGGTCCCGTGCTAGCCTTATCTTTCGTGCTGCTGCGCGTGTTTGCAGGTACATCCAAAGACACAAGACGGTGGCTGTCACGAAATAGGCAACGACCATTCAGATCGCCTCACGCTGTTCAAGCCGGGACTGTACGATCCCGGCCACCTGCGCAGCCAACGCGGTGACTGGGGTTCCTTCGGCCCGGGATGTGGCAAGTTTCCGGGCTGCGTCGGCAAGCACCGCGTCATCCGCGTCCTGAGCGATGCCGCGCAAGAACTGGGCCGCATAATCCAGCGTGCGGTGATCGTTCGGGCCAGCAAGGACATCGGCGATATGGGCCATGTCATCCTGATAGGCCATCGGGTCCGGGATGATCACCTCATCCCGAACGGCGTGGAGGCTGTTTGGGCGGCGGTCTTGCGGTAAGCGTTCCAAAATCGAGGTTTGGAAATAAGCTAGCGACTTTAGCGGTTTTGCCAAAAAGCCGTCAGCACCCGCCTCCAAAGCTGTGCTTTGGGTGTGATCATCCCCTGACATTCCTAAAATGGCACCGATGCGCGGGGTTGCTTCGACCAGTTCGGCTATCAACTCGGCCCCGGACCCGTCGGGTAGCCCCATGTCCACAAGGATGACGGACGGCCGATAGATTTGCAGGTGCCGTCTGGCCGACTTCAGACAATCCGCCCGACGAATACGCGCGCCGGAATGTAGGCACATCAGCCGGATAGCGTCGCAGGCGTAACGGCTGTCCTCGACAACCAGGATTGTTTGACCCAGCAGAGGCCGCGTGGCGGTCGGCTGCGCGGGAGAGGCAAGGTGGCTCGAATCGTCCATGGCAGAACTCCTAATCAGCAGATGCCTCACGCTAGGAACTTCTGGCTAACACCACGTTAACGGCAATTTGGCGCACTTGTTCTTTGGCCGAACTGCCCTCATAAACCGCTGCAACGCAGAACATAGGAGAGTTCCATGATTGGTCGCCTGAACCACGTTGCCATTGCCGTACCGGACCTTGAGGCCGCGTCCGAACAGTATCGCGCCGCACTGGGGGCCAAAGTTGGCGCACCGCAGGACGAACCCGATCACGGTGTAACGGTCGTGTTCATCGAGCTGCCAAACACCAAGATCGAACTTCTTTACCCATTGGGCGAAGACAGCCCGATCAACGGGTTTCTAGAGAAAAACCCCGCAGGCGGCATCCACCATGTCTGCTATGAGGTCGAAGATATCATCGCCGCGCGCGACCACCTGAAGGAAACCGGCGCGCGGGTACTGGGCTTGGGTGAGCCCAAGATTGGTGCGCATGGCAAGCCGGTGCTGTTTCTGCACCCCAAGGACTTTAACGGCTGTCTGGTCGAACTAGAACAGGCCTAACCCAAGCGAGGCTGTCATGACGATCACTGCTGCACTGGTTCTGTTCGCCGTTATCTGGTTCATGACGCTGTTGGTCGTGCTGCCGGTCCGCATCAAGACGCAGGGCGATCTCGGTGAGATCGTTCCGGGCACACACGCGGGTGCCCCGGAAGTGCATCACATGAAGAAAAAGCTGTGGATCACCACCGGTGTCTCGGTGGTGCTCTGGGCGATCATCGCGGGGATCATCATCTCAGGCGTAATCTCGGTGCGCGACTTTGATTGGTTGAACCAGTTGGAGCCGCGCAACTGATCCTCAGGTAGACAGCTTGTGATAGATATGGGTGAATGTGGCGGCTCCGATAATCGGGATCACCAGGTTCACCAGCGGTACTGACAAGGGGATCGCCATCAGCGTCCCCGCCATCCAAATCGTAGCCGAGTGTTTTGCGCGCAATTTGCGCGCGCCGTCGCGCCCAATCCGGCGCATGGCGGCCAGAGTGAAGTATTCACGCCCCAGCAAGAACCCGTTCACGGCCCAAAAGATAAACGGGGCCAACGGCGTGAAGATGGCGTAAAGGACCAGCGCCAGAAGGTTGGCAACAATCAGCACGCCCATAAAGCTGATCGCATCGCGCAGCCCTTCGCTGAACAGAATGCCGCGAACAGAGGGCAGGGCCGGATAGTGTTTATCTTCGACCGCCTGCGCGACCTCTTCCAGAAACATTGAGATAATGGCCGAGGCGACCGGCATCATCAGGAAAACCGGAAGAACCAGAACCACAAAAATACCTGAATAGTTCAGCACGTCGTTTAACCACGGGACGACACCAATCCATGGCAACGAAATCTCACCACTGGCCAACCAGTTGATCAGCCAGATCGCCGCTGCGCAGGCCGCAATCAGCAGGACGATCGTCAGACCAACACCACGAAACAGGACCGAGCGAAACTTGGGGTCTCCGATCTGACCCAATGCCGCAAAAAAAGAGTTCAGGATCATCATTCTGAAACCCATTCTGTCAGCGCCTCAATATCAGGGCGGGGGCGTTCAGGCGGGGCAACACCTTCGGTTGCGATATGGACCAGGCCCGCCACGCGCTCATTATCTGCAAGCCCAAATGCGGCACGGCAAAAATCCGGATCATGAGTTTGCCAGCCCGACAGCCAGTTTGCCCCCCAGCCCGACGCAAGTGCGGCGTTCAAAAGCCCCAGACACACGGCACCCGCCGAATAGGTTTGTTCAATCGCCGGAATTTTTTCTGAAGGCTTCTGTACCTCGATCACGGCAACCGCCAGATGGCCCAATTCGAACTGGCTGCGCGCCTTAATGATGTCCTCGGGTGACTTGCCCAAGGCCACGCCCCGGTCGTGCGTCAGCTTGGACAATCGTGGCATTGCTCCCTTCTCGATCACGATGAATCGCCATGGCTCCAGCTTGCCGTGATCCGGGCAGCGCGCGGCGGCGGTCAAAAGCGGCTGCAATTGTTCACGGGTCGGGGCAGGGGCGATCAGAGTTTTGGCAGGCCGGGACCGGCGCGATTGTAGAAACTCCAAGGCGGCCGGATTTTTCAAGGACATATGTTAACTTCCTTTACATGGGCAGTGTCTATCTGGTCGAACACCTGGCGGGTTTCAAGTGGAACCGGCTTGGTTTCCCAGATCAATTTCATTCAATTGCCGGTCGCGCAAGAATGTTCGCGAATTGGAGGATGGAATGGCCAGACCAAAACCGCGCGCCTTGCCGGACTTAACCCGACTGGCCAAGCCGGGTGCTAGGTTCGAGGCTAAAGTCATCCCCAAATCCACGTCGGACCGAATGACGTTTGAAAATGGGTCCATCCGCATTCACGTCACAGCTTTTCCTGAGAATGGCAAAGCAAATCAGGCGGTGAGCCGCATTCATGCGTCTGCGTTGGGGGTTGCGCCGTCCCAATTTTTGCTGGCGCGCGGACATGCGGCGCGGGACAAGGTATTTGTCTACGAACCCTGACCTGGCGTTTCGTGGATTTGATAGACCCCTTCGGGTAAGTCCAACGCCGCCGCCAGATCCCGGACCTGTTCTGGGGACAAAGTAATCTTCTGTACCTTGTCCGTGCGCGGGTCCAATTGCTCTAGCGTCACGCATTCAGCGAAATTATTGATGACCACATCCTCTTGCAGAGGCTTTGCGCCTTCGTCCACCAGAGTGATCACCGTCGAGTCGAATTCATGCTCAATCGAAAACATGATCCAACAGTGAAGGGCGGCGAACCGCATTGCAACCCGTTCAATCGCATTCAGGCTGTGGCGGTCCCTCACGTCCCGCGCTATGGTCCGAAAAACGGCATGACCGTTTCAAAGGATGATCCATGCGCCGTCTGACTTTACTGTTGCTTCCCCTGATGCTGACGGCCTGCGTTGCCGACACTTTACGCGTTCAGCCAGCGGAAGAGTGGCAACAGGACAGGGACGATTTTCAAGTTGAGGCTGCGACCTTTCAGGAGATCAGCCGACAGATTGGGCAACAGGCCAGATCAGAATGCCTCAGGCGTGGGAATGTCTCCAATTGCGATTTCACGATTGTGGTTGATCTGAACCCGCGGGCCCCGGCCAATGCTTTTCAGACGCTGGACGAAGACAATCAACCGGTCATCATCTTTACCCGTTCCATGATCGAATCTGCGCAAAACGCTGATGAATTGGCATTTGTCATGGGGCATGAGGCCGCGCATCACATCCTAAGACATATTCCGCGCCAAACCGTAAACGCCCGGGAAAGTGCCGAGATTTTTGGCGAACTGGCCAGATTAGGTGGGGCAGACGGGGCCGGAGTTGAAAAGGCTCAGAAATTGGGAGCTCAGGTCGGTGCACAGGTTTACATCAAGGATTTCGAGCTGGAAGCAGATCAATTGGGCACGGTCATAACGTATAAGGCCGGGTACAACCCTTTGATAGGTGCCAAGTATTTTGACCGCTTGCCTGACCCGGATGACAGTTTTCTGGGAACACATCCACCCAACGAGCAACGTGTTCAGATCGTTGTGGAAACCGCAAGACAGCTTGGGCTTTCGCAATGACCGCAATTGAATGCATGGGCGTGATCCTGACGGATCGCGGATCGAAATACGCTGTGTCCGGCGCGCCTGTGGCTACGCGCGATGATGTGGACGCCGTCCTGCAAGAGCTGAAATCTGACAAGAGCTATGCCAAGGCCACCCACAACACTTGGGCCGCAGTTCTGCCCACCGGCGCACTAAAGGCCGACGATGGCGAAAGTGGTGCGGGTATGGTGATTCTGCGGATGATGGAGCGTGCCGAACTGGAAGGTCATGTGATCATCGTCACGCGCTGGTATGGCGGCAAGAAACTGGGCGGAGACCGCTTTCGTCGCGTGCAGGACGCCACGCGCGCCTATCTCGATCATATCGCGTCGCCCTCTTGACCTGAGTCAAAGGTCTGCGGTTCGGCATCGGCTATCCTGACCTACACGTGTCAGGGAAAGGATGTCGAATGCGCAGCCGAGAAACGCTTAGGCGGCACGCCGGTTTGGTAGACAACATGGCGACGAAAATCGGTGTTGATCTGGAAGCAGCCGCGCTTGGCGGCGAAATCTCGATCGACCAGATTTCGGAATCTGTTCTTCGATGCAGTGGGTGCCCAAACCCGGATCATTGCGAAAGCCTGATGGAGCGGTCCGAGGGGCTGGAAAAGACGCCAGAATATTGTCGGAACTCTGACTTATTCGCCAAGTTAATCCCGGAAGCGAACAAGTGATGCAAAGGTTGGGTCACATTATGACTCATCTGCGTCTTGTTCTGCGCATGGGACAGGCAACCGGCACGGATGTCGTTGCCGCACACCGGCAGGGGCGGCTGTCCCAGCAGGACTGGGCCAAGATGGTGCGCTCTTGTCAGGGGTGCACGTGGGCCGCCAAGTGTCCCGATTGGCTGGATAAAGCTGACAGTGTAGTACAGCCCCCCAATACATGTCCCAATCACAAGCGATTTGAGGTACTAAAGGCGCAGCAGTCGAAGGGTAGCTGACGATGCAGGATGTTCTGGGCGACATTGAAAAGCACTTCTGGCTGACCCGGTCCGTTGCCAGAAGTCTTGACGTCTCACTGACCGAGGCGATCGCTGACAAGCAGATCTCCCCCACTTTGTACGCCGAAATGGTCACCCGCTGCCGCGCATCTCAGTGCACTGAGCGGTGCATGGCGTGGCTGGCAGAACGCCAGACCACAGCAAAGTCGGCGCCGAAGTTCTGCGCCAACGCTGATATCCTCAACTCCCTGAAAAAGTAGTCAGAGCTTGGAGTGTGAACCGTCGCACAGCGGCGGATTTGCGCTGTGTTTGCAGCCGCAGAAAAACACTTTCTTGCTTGTGTCCGCGGTGAATTTCACTGGCTCGATGCCTGTATCCTTATGTGAGCCATCGCAAAACGGCTGCCGCTTGGATTGGCCGCACGCACACCAGAAATAGGTTTTACCCTCGGTTACCTCGACAGGATATGGGGCTTTTTGTGCGATAATTGGCGCTTCTGACATATGGCTACTCCGTGGTTTGCGAAAGGCGTTTCCCAACTGTAGGGCGCTTTTGGCAAAACTGTAGGGGTGACCATCCATGCCGACCAGACAGCATGGTTTTGCCGCTTTCACATTTTCGTGATTGATTTTGTTGCAAAAAACCCTTGAAGGGCGTAGTTTTAGGACAGCCCCGAATTTCAGGGCAATACTAGAAAATTGATAGAGGAACGACGGACATGAAAATTAAATTCGCTGCCGTTAGCGCAATTGCCCTGATTCTGGCTGCATGCTCGCAACAAGAAGAGCCTACACCAGTCTACATCACACCTGAGTATGACAAGTTCGGCACGCCGAGCTGCCCGGCAGGTACTGAACTGGCAACAACCGAAGCCGGACAGACCGTTTGTAACCCTGTCGCACAATAAGAATTTTGCAGGTGGCCCATGTTCGGGCCACCTGCACCCGACGTTCAACCGCCTTTCCGGGCGGTTTTTTCTTGCCTAGTCGCCTTCCATCAGGTTTCTGTCGGCTCTGTCTGAAAGCAGAGGGCCCATGAAAAATTTCTTTGTTCGTCTGAAAGACCGCACGCGTTGGAGCTGGCAGGGTTTGGCCGCGACGTGGAAGGAAGAGTATTCGTTTCGCGCTTGGGCATGGTCCAACCTCGTTTCTATTGTGCTGGCCCTTTTCTTGCCCCTGTCCGACGGTCTGCGCGCGCTTATTATTGTGTTGGGCGTCTTGGTGATGGTGGCAGAGCTGTTCAATACGGCGGTTGAACGCGCAGTGGACCATACTTCAACGGATCACAATGTACTGGCGGGACAGGCGAAAGACGCGGCAAGTGCCGCTGTTGCGCTGACGGCTCTTGCCGCGGGCGTGGCGTGGATTATCGGGCTTGTCAGCCTGTTCTGAAGTCAGATTTCGGCCACGGTTACCGACGCCGAATGCCATAGTTTTGCGGAATGTAATAGGGTGAAGACAAACGGTTGAAGGGGCTGTGGACCGAGTAGTGATACCGCTTTGCTGGTTTGTGGTAGTACCGTTTTGACTTGGCTTTGTAGCGATGGCCTTTGTGGTAATGCGCCTTGGGTTTTCCCGTGTATTCAATCCCTGTCGCACTGGATTTGTGACCATGCACCGAAGGCTTGTTCTTGCGTTGATACACCTTCGGGGCGGCGTAGTGCCTATGGACCTGATGCTTACTGCGAAGGTGCAGACTGACCGAGTCGGACCCGATGAAAATGAATCCGCCTGTTCCTTTGCTATCTGCAACAACGGGCATGGCGCAAAGCTGGGCGATGAAGGTAAGCGCGAACACCTTCGGGGCAAAGCCGTTAAAACTGGACAAGGGACCCTCCTGGCGACAAAGCAGGTTGCCCTGTCATGATCCACCATATGCGCGCAAAACGCCAATAAACTTGTTTCACGCACCAACGACTTGGGGTGAGCAGATCAGACCAGCTTGCCCCATAGGTCGTATTCGCCAGCCTCGTCCACTTCGACGGAAACGATATCGCCGGGTTTCAGGCTTTCGAAGGCCTCGTCGATGAATAGGTTGCCGTCGATTTCCGGTGCATCGGCTTTTGTACGGCAGGTGGCAGCCTCGTCATCCACCTCGTCCACGATCACGTCGAGTGTCTGACCCACTTTGGCGGCCAGCTTTGCCTCGGATATCGCCTGCGCCTTTTCCATGAAGCGTTCCCAGCGGTCCTGTTTGACGTCGGCTGGAACGTGATCCGGCAAATCGTTCGACCGTGCGCCATCAACGTTTTCGTATTGAAAGCAGCCAACGCGATCCAACTGTGCCTCGTTCATCCAATCCAGAAGGGTTTGGAACTCGGCCTCGGTTTCGCCGGGATAACCGACGATAAAGGTCGAGCGCAGGGTGATATCGGGGCAGGTGGCGCGCCATGCGGCGATCTCGTCTAGCGTCTTGGCGGCTGCTGCCGGGCGTGCCATGCGTTTCAGAACGTCGGGGTGGGCGTGTTGGAACGGAATGTCCAAATAAGGCAGCACGCTGCAGCCCGCATCGGCCATCAGCGGAATCAACTCGCGCACATGCGGGTAGGGATAGACGTAGTGCAAGCGCACCCATGCGTCCAACTGCCCAAGCTCGCGCGCCAGATCGGTGATATGGCTGCGGACCTCACGGTCTTTCCACGGGTTCACGTCGTATTTGCGATCCAGCCCATAGGCCGAGGTGTCCTGCGAGATCACCAACAGCTCTCGCACGCCGTTGTCGACCAGCTTTTCCGCCTCGCGCAGGACTGCATGAGCCGGGCGGCTGGCCAGCTTGCCGCGCATATCGGGGATGATGCAGAACTTGCACTTGTGGTTACAGCCTTCCGAGATTTTCAGATAGCTGTAATGGCGCGGAGTCAGTTGCACGCTTGCCGCAGGCAGCAGATCAACGAACGGGTCGGGGTCGGGCGGCACCGCCTGATGCACGGCATCCAGCACCTGTTCATATTGATGCGGGCCAGTGACGGCCATGATGCGGGGGTGATGTTCGCGGATGTAATCCGGCTCGGCCCCCAGGCATCCCGTGACGATGACTTTGCCATTCTCAACCAGCGCTTCGCCGATGGCATCCAACGATTCCGCCTTGGCACTGTCCAGAAACCCGCAGGTGTTCACGATCACGGCATCCGCCCCTGAATAATCGGGCGAAATCCCGTACCCCTCGGCCCGCAAGCGGGTCAAGATGCGTTCACTATCCACCAAGGCCTTGGGGCAGCCCAAAGAGACCATGCCGATTGTTGGCTGGTTTGAACGGGGCGTATCGGTGATCCGGGCGGCAGGCGCCAGGTCGGGGCGGAGGTTCGGCGGGTTCGTTGTCATGGCGCGGCATATAGTGGGGAACGCTTCCCCTTGCAAATGGCCGCTGGGCTTTGAATGATATTTTCAACGCATGCCAGATAAGCGGAGAGCAGAAAAATGAAGTGGCTGTTGCGCATCGTCTTCCTTCTTGTGGCCGTTATCGGGCTGGTGATCGGAGCATTGTTGATGATGCCCAGTGACAAGCTTGCGGCGATCCTGACCGAGCAGGTGCGCGGCCAGACGGGGCGGGATTTGAAACTGTCCGGCGATGTAAACCTGTCGTTCTGGCCGGTCTTGGGCATGGAAACCGGCCCCGTGACATTCAGTAACGCGTCTTGGGCCGGACCAGAGCCCATGCTGAGCGCTGACAGCATGGCGGTTGGCGTGGATGCTGCGGCGTTGATCTCGGGGGATCTGAGGATACGTCGGATCATCGCGGAAAATCCGACGCTTCGGCTTGAACTGTCCGAAGGGCGCGGCAACTGGCAATTTGACCGGGCGGCACCTGTATCCTCTGGCAACGCTGTCAGTGCCCCATCTCAAAGTACGACGGGTACGGTAACACTGGACTTTCTGGAACTGACCAACGCACGTCTTGTTTATGTAGAAAACAACGCGGTGAAGTTCGACTTTGCCAATGTGGATCTTTCCGCGAACTGGCCTGACGTGACTGCCCCGCTATTTGTCGAGGCCAAGATGGGTGTCCCCGGCGGCAAGGTCGAGGTTGAACTGAAAATTCCGGACTTGCCTGCCTACGCCACAGGCGTCGCGGCGCCGCTGGAACTGCTCTTGCGCGCACCGGGCGGAGAAGTGGATTTCGATGGCCTGGTGAACCTTGCCGGAGAGATGGACGGCAAGCTGCATGTCAAAGCGCAAGACACCGAAAGGATGCTGGCCGCTTTTGGGCAGGCTGGCGTTGGCGTACCGCTTGGTCTGGGGCGGAAAGCCGAAGTCGCGGGCCATATGACCTATACCAGCGAGGGACGTATCTCGCTGCGAGAAATGGTGGCGCAACTGGACGACAACCGGCTGACCGGAGAAGCGGATATCGTGATCTCGGACCCTCCGCAGATTACGGCACGGCTGAACGGCGGGGATCTTGATCTTTCACGTTTTAACGCGCCTTCAGGCGAAGGAGGTGACGGCGGCGGATCGGCGGCGGTTACGGCCGCAGAAGGGTGGTCGACCACACCAATTGACGCCTCTGCCCTTGCTTTGGCCAATGGAAAAATCCGGCTGACGGCCAATTCGATCGCTGTGCCTGAGCTAACTCTGGGGCCAAGTGACCTGACGCTGAACCTCGATCGTTCAAGAGCGGTGCTTCAAATGAATCCCGCCACGCTGTTTTCCGGAAAACTGACCGGTCAGGTCGTGGCAAATAACAGAAACGGTTTGTCGGTTGGCGGTAATCTTCAGGCTGAGGGCATCGACCTCCAATCCGCTTTGTCCACTTTGGCGGATGTCACGCGACTATCTGGTATCGGCTCTGGATCGTTCGAGTTTCTGGGGGTGGGTCAGACCGAAGATCAGATCATGCGCTCCCTCAGTGGCAAGGGTCGGCTTGATGTCGGCAGGGGCGTAATCTCGGGCATTGATCTGGATCGGATAATGGGGCGCGGAGACGGCAGTGGCGGTGCGACGGTGTTCAACAGTCTGACGGCCAGCTTCACCATTGATCAAGGGGTTCTCAGGAATGAGGACCTGCTGATGTCGCTGGACAACTTCAGGGCAGACGGCAAGGGCACGGTTGGTATAGGCGCCCGCAATATCGACTATCTTTTCACGCCGACTGCCTTGAGGGCCAACTCGGGGCAAGGGTTGTCGGTACCAGTCAGAATCGTGGGACCGTGGAGCAACCCCTCGATTCAACCGGACCTGAGCAAAGTGATCGAGGCCGCTGCAGAGGGAAAGATCAAGGAATTGGAAGGCGACGCCAAACAGCAAGTCCTTGATAAGGTCGAGGATGAATTGGGTACCGCCGTCACGGACAGCGAAAGCCTTGAAAAGGCGGTAAAGAAGAAGCTGGAAGAGGAAGCCAAGAAAGGGCTTTTGAAACTGCTGGGTGCAGATTGATGGGCTGGGGCGTTATCTACGCCCCAGCCCTACGATAAAATCAGATAGTTTGATCGTAGTCGCCAACGCCGGGTTCGGTGCGAATAACGGCGTCAATATCAGCGAAGATTGCGCGCATTTCGTCTTCGCTTTCGCTGCTTTCGCAAACGACAACCAGATTAGGTGTGTTTGACGATGCGCGCACCAGACCCCAACTGCCATTGTCCAGAATGACCCGCGCACCGTTGACGGTCACGACTTCTTTGATTGCGCGGCCAGCAAATGTCTCGCCCGCTTCGGACTTGGCGACCAGCTTTTCGACCAACCGCTTGAGAATGTCATATTTCTGGGTATCTGCCGCATAGGGGGACATGGTCGGCGTTGACCAGGTCTTCGGCAGGGCCTTTCGCAGATCCGACATGCTTTGATTTGGGTTGCGGTCCATCAGCTTGCAAATCTCGACAGCCACGCGCATTCCGCAGTCATATCCGCGCCCGATGGGCTCGGCCAAGAAGTAATGACCCGACTTCTCGAACCCGGCCAACGCGTTGATTTCCTTGACCCGGCGCTTCATGTGGCTGTGGCCGGTTTTCCAGTAATCTGCCTTAACCCCAAGGGCCTGCAACTCTGGATCGCTGGCGAATAGGCCGGTCGACTTCACATCGGCCACAAAAGTTGAGTTGGGGTAAAGCTTCGCCAGATCGCGCGCCATGATGACACCGACCTTATCGGCGAAGATCTCTTCACCCTCATCATCGACAACGCCACACCGGTCGCCATCACCGTCAAACCCCAGAGCCATATCCGCGCCGCTGGATTTCACGGTATCGGCCATGTCATGCAACATCTCCATGGCTTCGGGGTTGGGGTTATAGTTGGGGAAGGTGTAATCCAGACGATTGTGGCTGGGGACCACTTCGACGCCCATCCGCTCAAATATCTCGGGCGCAAAGGCCGAGGCGGTGCCGTTCCCGGTCGCACAGACCACTTTCAGCGGGCGTGACATTTTGAAATCACCGACCAGATCGTCGATATACGCTTCTTTCACACCATCAACGAATTCATACGAGCCACCTTCATGCGCCACACCGTCGCCGTTCAGGACGATATCGCGCAGTTCTGACATCTCGTCCGGGCCGTGGGTCAGTGGACGGTCAAAGCCCATCTTCACTCCAGTCCAGCCGTTCGGGTTGTGGCTGGCAGTGACCATCGCGACCGCAGGTACGTCCAGATGGAACTGTGCGAAATAAGCCATCGGGCTAAGTGCAGGGCCGATATCCTTGACCTGAATCCCCGCCTGCATCAGGCCCAGAATCAACGCGTTTTTGATGGCCAGCGAATAATCACGATAGTCGTTGCCCACCGCGATCACAGGTTCGATCCCGCGTTTGCGCATTTGGGTGCCCAGACCCAGACCCAGCGCGGTCATGCCGGGCAGGTTGATCTCTTCGGGATATTTCCAACGGGCGTCATATTCGCGAAACCCGGTGGGTTTGATCATCGCGTCGCGCAGAAAGCTCCAGGTGTTTGGGGTCACCTCGGGGATGGGTTTGTTCATTCTATAGCTCGTGCTCAAATTTGAATTGGGTTGGCTTTCGCCAGCGCATCAAAGCGCATCAATGTGTCAATTAATTGAGGCATTTGATCCAAGGGGATCATATTCGGACCATCAGAAGGTGCCGAGTCCGGGTCTTGATGGGTTTCAATGAAAACCGCCCCAACGCCTAAAGAGACAGCAGCCCGGGCCATGACTGGCGCAAATTCACGCTGTCCGCCGGATGATCCGCCTTTGCCACCGGGTTGCTGAACCGAGTGGGTCGCATCCATAACAACGGGGTACCCGGTCTGAGCCATCTGAGGCAGCGCCCGCATATCAGCGACCAGCGTGTTGTACCCAAACGAGGTTCCACGCTCGGTCAAGAGGATGTTCTGGTTTCCTGTGCTTTCGACCTTGTCGACAATATTGGTCATTTCCCACGGGGCAAGGAACTGACCCTTTTTGACGTTCACGGCCTTGCCGGTGTTACCCGCAGCCAGCAACATGTCCGTCTGCCGGCATAGAAACGCCGGGATTTGCAGGACATCCACAGATTCGGCCGCAACGGCGCATTGGGCTTCGGTGTGGACATCGGTCAGAACCGGAATACCCATGGTCTTGCGGATGTCGCCAAGAACCTTCAGTCCGGCGTCGATCCCCATACCCCGTTTCCCGGACAATGAGGTCCGGTTCGCTTTGTCATACGAGGCCTTGAAAATATATTGCGCGCCTGCAGCGTCGCAGGCTTCTTTCATTTTGCCGGCGATCATCTGGGCGTGATCGGCCGTTTCAAGTTGGCAGGGGCCGGCGATGATCGTCAGAGGCAGATCATTGCCGACCGTGAGGTCGGAGATTTTTACATGTTTCATATGTCTTACGAGGATACCTGTTCACGAAGGACCGACGCTGTTAGCGAGATCATCAGGTAGATACCAGCAAACAACAGGAAAGCCAAAATCGTATTTTCGAATTTGCGCGGATAAGTCGGATCCTGGCTGGGAACCGGATTCACCGATACCGACAAGTAACGGACCTTGCGGTTTGCTTCGGTTCGGGTGGTTTCCATCTGTTGCATGGCCGTTTGCAGCATCATGTCGCGTGCGGCAAGATCTGCCTGCGCCATCTGAATCCGCACGCTTAGCCGGGCCAGAGAGTTTTCGCCGCCAGAAACGTCCAGCATTTCGGCATTCAGTTCCTCAAGAACGGCTTCCAACCGGGCGATATCAGCGCGCGCGCCGTCCACCTTGGCCTTGTTCGGACGCAAGTTGTCCAATAGCGCCGCCAACTGCAGCTCTTTCTCCTGAAGCTGGGTTTCAAGTGTGTTAATGCGCGTGCGTAAGCCGACAATGACATTTTCGGGGTCCAGAATCGCACCCTGCAATTGCAGCTCGATAAGTGCTTCCTGCGCCTGCCTGCGATCTTCCTGTGCGAGTTCAAAGCTTTCCAGTGCATCCCGCATCTGGTCTTCGCGCTTCAATTCGGACAGGCCGTTGATCGTTTCTTCCGCGTAGGACAGCAGTTTTTCAGACAAGCCCACCGCGATATCAGGGTCCGGGGCCGCAACTTCCATGCGGATGATGCCATCGCTTGGATCATATCCAATCGTGACCATTCGCTTGTAGAGCGTGTAGGTTTCTTCGAGGCTTGCGTCCGGGGAAAGGCGCTGGATCGGATCAATCCATTCTTGTTTGAAGATGTCCGAAAAGCCCATGTCCCGCTCCAACCTGATCAGAGCGTCCTTGGATTCCAAAAATTCCTGCGTTGCGACCGAATCCTGCGCGGTGGCGTACTGTGTTCCGGCCAGAAAACCGCCAAACGCGGCACCGCCGCCATCGGCCTGCAATATCGAATAGGCCGAGTCGCTGGCATACATCGGTGTCGCGTAGCGGTAGAAATACATGCCGACGGCCACTGTCGGCAGCAGCACAAACACAGCCAGTCGCGCAAACAGGGCAAACAGTTTGCGACGGCGGCGGCGGGCGATGTCCTTTTGTATTTCGCCGATCTCGAATTCCCGGCGCTGTGCAGGGTTCAGTTCAGGGCCGGGTAGGGTCTGAGGGCCTTCGGAAAAAGTCTGCGGCAGTTGGATTTTGACCTTGTCTGTTGTCTCGTCCTCGGCCCGCTTCTTTTCCGCTGCAAGGTCCAGCAGGCTGGCGCGTTCAAACGGATCTATGCCTTTCTTTCGCAACAACCGAACCGCATCGTAATCCGACGTTGTCGCCAAACCGTGTTTATGGGCCAGACGGCGGGCGATCCTGAGTTGGCGTCCTGTCAGACCTTCACGTTTGATATCGTCAATATCCGTGCCCGGCTGCGGTTCGTTGGCCGCCTCGGGTGCGCTGGTTGCCTCTCGGATACGCGACATTGCGTCGGCGCGCGCCTCGGCCGTGCCCGATCCGTTGCGCTTGCGCCGCCAGTTATAGATTCTAGCCTTGGGTTTGGTAGTCATATAGCTGTTTTGCCTCTTCCAAGGTGTCGAACATGTATAGCTGGCCGTCCACCAGAACAGCCGCTTGGCGCGCGAATTTCTCCAGAACTTGCGGACTGTGCGACACGATCACCAAAGTGGTGGTGCGCAGTCTTTCCCGCAGGATGTCGCCCGCTTTTTTGTTGAATTCCACATCTGTCGTGGCTGGCATCCCCTCATCTATGAGGTACATGTCAAAGTCCAGCGCCAACATGAGCGCAAAGGTAAAGCGCGCTTTCATGCCTGACGAATAGGTGGCGAGCGGTTGATCAAAATACTCGCCCAAACCACAAAGCCAACTGCAATAAGCTTCGACGTAGTCCGGGTCCATGCCATAGATCTTGGCGATGTAGCGTGCGTTTTCCAAAGCTGACAACTTGTTGGACACGCCGCCGGTGAAGCCCATGGGAAACGACACCCGGCAAGATTTGCGAATGACCCCGTCGTCGGGTTTCTCTAACCCGGCCATCATGTTGATCAGTGTGGTTTTTCCGGTTCCGTTTGGTGCGAGAATGCCAACGGATCTGCCCAGATCGACCCTGAACGAAACCCTGTCCAGGATCACTTTGCGGCGTGTCCCGGTCCAAAAGGACTTACTGACATTTTCGAATTCAAGCATTCTGGGCCTGCTATATTTCTTGTCAATTCCTACCGGTCAGGGAGGCGGAAAAGAAGAGTTTTTATCCATTCACGATGGCTGCATTATGTCGAATTATGAAACAAATGTTCAATGCATCCTGTTGCGGCCTGTTTTGATCGTGACTTTTCCACCTGTTTCGGAAGAACCTCGCCGTGACTAGGTTATGAGTAACTCTCGGGCAGTTTGCTTCAGGAAACCTTGCGATCTTATGAATTCACTCGAAGAAGAAATTGCGGCCTGCCGTCTTTGCGCGGATCGGTTCGCGGCCACTGAGACGGCCCATGAACCAAGACCGGTGGTCTGGTTTCGCAAAGGCGCCCCGATTCTCATAGCCGGTCAGGCACCGGGCGCAAGGGTGCATGCCTCGGGGCGGCCTTTTACAGACCCCTCAGGTGATCGGCTACGCGAATGGCTGGGGGTGGATGAAACCACGTTTTATGACCGCACCTGCGTATCCATTGTGCCGATGGCGTTTTGCTTTCCGGGGTATGATGTGCGTAAGGCCGATTTGCCGCCGCCGCGGGTTTGCGGCCAAACCTGGCATGACAAGGTAATGCGGACGCTCGGTGAGGTTCCTTTGACTGTCCTCGTGGGCGGCCATGCATTCAAGTATCACCTCAAAGCGCGCGGGTCGGTGACGGACACTGTGCGCAACTGGCGGGACCATGCGCCGCGGGTCTTCGCCTTGCCACATCCGTCGTGGCGGAATACGGCATGGATCAAGAAAAATCCGTGGTTCGTGTCCGACCTGTTGCCGGTTCTGCGCGCGCGGGTGCAAGAGGTATTGAATGACTGAGATAACCGCGCTGGATTCGGCTCATGCCGCGATGGACGCTGCGCCTCAGGACGACGCCGCGCGTCTGAGGTTCTTTGAACGGTTGGCGGACAGCGAGCTGTTCCTGATGCTGACCGAAGAGGCACGGGACGAAAACATTTCGCCCGAACTCTTTGACGTTGCAGATGGCAGTTTCGTGCTGGCCTTTGATCGTGAGGACCGTCTGGCGCAGTTCGCTGGCCGCCCGGTTCCCTATGTCGCGGTGTCGGGGCGCGTTCTGTCGTCGATGCTGGCGGGGCAAGGTATCGGGTTGGGTCTGAATTTGGAGACAGCCCCGTCTTCGATGTTGATTCCGTCCGAGGCGTTGGGCTGGCTGGCGACAACCCTTCAACATGGCCCCGAAGAAGTTGAGCAGCACTTTGCTGAGTTTGTACCGCCTGCGGGATTGCCAGATGAACTGCTGACCGCGCTGGACACCAAGTTGGCCACCGCTGTTGGGCTGGCTCAGGCCGCGTTTCTTGTGGGCACCAGATCGAAAGAAGGTGGCGCAGGGCACATGCTGGGATTCGTCGACGCGGTAGACGGTGCCGAGGCCGCCTTGGCCAAAGCCGCGTCCGAGGCTTTGACGTTTTCGGGGATTGAGGCCGGGGCGATGGATGTCGGTTTTTTCAGTGCACAAGATGCAGCGGCGGCATCTCTGGCCCGTGTGGGATTGCGCTTTGATCTGCCGCAGCCCGAAGCGCGGGCCATGACGCAGGTTGCGCCGGGCAGCGACCCGGATGAACCGCCTGTCCTGAAGTAGAACAAGACCCCGCGGAGCGTTCCCCGCGAGGTCTAGGTGTCTTATTCCGCCGCGGCCTCAAGCTTATCCTGCGTGCGGGTTTCGAAATCGCTGGCTTCGTGACGTTCGTGAAGCTGCGTATGTTTCTCACCAAATGCGCGGTTCACCATCCGGCCGTGTTTGACGGCTGGGCGCTCGTCAATCGCTTTGGCCCAACGCATGACGTTCTTGTAGGAGTCGACGTCCAGGAATTCGGCCGCGCTGTAAAGACGCCCCAGAACCAGTTGGCCGTACCAGGGCCAGATCGCAATATCTGCGATCGAATAGTCGTCACCCGCGATATAGGTCTTGTCGGCCAGTTCACGATCCAGCACGTCCAGTTGCCGTTTGGTTTCCATGGCGAACCGGTTGATCGGGTATTCGAACTTTTCGGGCGCGTAGGCGTAAAAATGTCCGAACCCGCCGCCCAGATAAGGCGCACTGCCCATTTGCCAGAATACCCAGTTCATGACCTCTACGCGCTCTGGGCCGGATTTGGGAAGGAAGGCATCAAACTTTTCCGCCAGATGAAACAGGATCGAAGCGCTTTCGAACACACGTACGGGCTTTTCACCCGAGCGATCCCAAAGGGCAGGAATCTTCGAATTTGGATTGGCCTCGACAAAACCTGATCCAAACTGGTCACCGTCACCAATATTGACGAGCCATGCGTTATACTCGGCGCCTTCGTGCCCCAGCGCCAACAGCTCTTCGAGCATGACGGTTACCTTTACCCCGTTCGGGGTCGCCAAGGAGTACAACTGCAGCGGGTGACGCCCGATCGGCAGGTCCTTGTCATGTGTGGCCCCGGCAATCGGCCGGTTGATATTGGCGAACTGGCCGCCATTCTGACTGTCCCATGTCCAGACCTTGGGGGGCGTATAGGTCGTTTGTTCGGTCATTGTCCGTCTTTCCCAGAAGATTTCATGTAAATTGTCCGTCCGTCACAACAGCTAATATTGCAGACTTCAGAGTCCAACCCCGGAAGTTGGGTCGTTTTTGTAACAAACGGGGCGAAACCTTCACGTTTTCACGTGCGATGTCACAGCGGCGCGAGCGGGACTGCGCAGAGCACACAAATCACCTATCCTCAGACCGAACCCGGAAACCGGAGCGATGAACCGCTCCTCGGACATGAGGATTGAACACATGAAACGCTTTGCCCTGACCCTGGCCGCTACTCTTGCGCTGTCGCTGCCCGCATTTGCCGGAGATCAGTATGTCGATGGCACTGGTTTTGCGGTTTCAGGTTATGACGTCGTCGCCTATCGCGGCCTCGATCAGTCTCCGGTCGGTCAGGCGCAGCCCGAAGGAGTGCGCGGCCGGGCGGATATCACCGCTGAATACAATGGTGCAACCTGGGCGTTTTCGACCGAAGAAAACCGCGACAAGTTCCTTGAGAACCCCGCCTTTTATGCGCCCCAATACGATGGCCATTGCGCTTATGGCGTTTCGCGCGGCGGCAAGGTTCCGGCAAATCCCAACCTTTGGCGGATCGTGGACGACAAGCTGTATCTCAACATCACGGATGTGGTCGTAGGTTTCTTTGAGGAAGACATTCCCGGCAACATCAACCTTGCCGAAGGGAACTGGCCGGGGATCGAGGCCGACGCAGCATCAACCGCCGTCATTCCGAAATTCACCTCGGACGCTCCGGTTTCAAACTGATAACTGGAAATTCGAATGGAAACCCGGCTGTTTCAGCCGGGTTTTTCTGTGTCGAAGTCAACTGGCCAGCCAAAACTCATCCTGAGTTTTCTGATCCGCCTCGAACCGGATGCGGACGCTTTTTGCGCCGGGGAACTTGCGGTTCAGGATTGTCTCGGGGACAACCACCTCGCCAGCACCGGCCTCTTTGCACTGAAAACTGAGGACCTCAGTCTCGGTGCGGCGAGTCCCAGCCAAAATCGACGTAGGAAGCGCGATACGGTTTGCACCTTCACAAACCGGAGATGGCACGAAATACGTCAGGTTGCGGCCATAGCAGCCGACAGCCTCGGGGATATGATCCGAGTCGGCCCGCAAATCGACCGTCGCCTCGGTCTGATTGGCTTCCTGTTCTTCCGAAACATGCGCAAGTTCTTCCGAAACATGCGCAAGCGCTTTGTCGAGCAATGAACGACAGGCATCGATATCCGCATCTTCCAGCGTGATTACGCGTTTGCGCAACCTGGGACGCTTTGGTTTTCCGGCATCAGCAGCTTTCCCAGCCAACCCTTCTTCGCGCAAAAGATCGTAAGCTTCCTTGGCGCGTGTGAAGTCTGCCGCATCAGACGAGGAACAATCGGGATGTGCGTGAAACGCGATCTGTCGCCACGCGTTCCTGATGTCTGCAGAACCAGCTTGCTGGTTCAATCCAAGGGCATGAAGTGCCTCAGCACGCGCCCTGATTCTATCAACAGGTTCCATAACAAATCACTCGTTAAACAACTACGAGAACCAGTGTCAGGACGGGTGAATTTTTGTCAAATTAGGCAAAAAATTGAATATGAAGAGGGCACAATAGGGGTGTTTGCGAATGGATTGTCCCCGGGTTTGGCTCGACAATATCGTGTGTTCGGACCTTTGGATCAGGCGACGTTCTGAAGCTCGGTTTTGGGTGTGATGCCCAATGCAAAACAGACATCACGGGTAAGTTCCGGGCGGTTCAGCGTATAGAAATGCAGCTTGTCGACACCGCCTTCGATCAGGTCGGAACACAGCTCGGTGCATAGGGCCGTGGCCAGCAGGTCTTCGCGGTCGTCGCGAACGGCCTTGTCAAACGCCTGTTCAACCCATGCCGGGATGCGCGTTCCACAGCGGCGGGCAAAGTTGCGCGCCCCTTTCCAGTTTTCGATCGGCAGAATTCCCGGCACGATGGGCTTGTCGATCCCCGCTTTGGCGCAGTCGTCGCGAAAGCGGAAGAAGGTTTCTGCCTCAAAGAAGAACTGCGTCAGGGCTTCGTCGGCACCGGCGTCCAATTTGGCCTTGAGCCAGTCTACGTCTGTGCGCGCATTTTGCGCCTCGGGATGGATATCGGGGTAGGCGCCGACGCGAATGTTGAACTTGCCTGTTTCAGCCAGCGCCGCAATCAGTTCGACCGAGTTCTGAAAGCCGTCAGGGTGCGGAACAAAACTGTCCTGACCTTTTGGTGGGTCACCGCGCAACGCGACGATATCCTGGACGCCTGACTTGGCAAAACTGTCGGCAATGGCCAATGTTTCCTCGCGCGTCGCATCCACACAGGTCAGGTGGGCCGCGACAGGCAGGCCAGAAGATTTGTGCAAAGTTGCCACCGCATCGCGGGTCAGTTCCCGCGTGGTTCCGCCTGCACCGTAGGTGACAGACACAAATCGAGGATCAAGTGGGGCCAATGTCTGAACAGTGTCCCACAACCGAAAAGAGGCTTCCAGCGATTGCGGCGGGAAGAACTCGAACGAAATTTCTGGCTTGGTCATCTTGGCCTCATTTGCTGCGGTCCCGGGTCTTGTGCCAGTTTCTGCTATGTGAGACAAACTCATATTGTTCAAGAACAACATGAGCGAATCTGAAATGCACATCGAATTCCGGCACCTGCGCACAATCAAGGCGATCCATGAATGTGGTGGGCTTGCCCGCGCTGCGGACCAGTTGAACATCACGCAGTCTGCGCTGAGTCATCAGATCAAGGGGCTGGAAGATCAGGCGGGTGTTGAACTTTTCCTACGTCGGTCCAAGCCGATGAAATTATCGGCGGCTGGTCTGCGCCTGTTGCGGTTGGCCGAGCAAATCCTGCCGCAGGTCGAAGCGACGCAGCACGAATTCTCGTCCCTGCGTGATGGTCGTACCGGTCGGATGCATATCGCTATCGAGTGCCACGCCTGTTTCGAGTGGTTGTTTCCCGTGCTGGAAACCTTCCGCAAGTCGTGGGGGGATGTCGATGTAGATATCAAACCAGGTCTTGCGTTCGACGCTTTGCCAGCGCTGCAAAAAGAAGAGGTCGATCTTGTCGTGTCGTCCGACCCCGAAGACCTGCCGGGTGTCGAGTTCATCGAGCTTTTCGACTATGACGCCGTATTTGTCGCCGCGTCGGTGCATCCCTTGGCGCAAAAGGACTATATCGAAGCCGAAGATTTCCGGGGGCAGACCTTGATCACTTATCCTGTCGAGCGCACGCGACTGGATGTGTTCAGCCAGTTGCTGATCCCTGCGCGGGTGGAACCGGCCGCGATCCGGCAGGTGGAACTGACGGCGGTCATCCTGCTTTTGGTTGCCTCGAACCGTGGGATTTCGGTGTTGCCCGACTGGGTCGTGCGCGAGGTAAAGTACAATTCCGACTATGTGACACGCCCACTGACCAAGGATGGGATTACGCGCAGTTTGTACGCTGCGGTTCGCACGGAAGACCTTGAAAAGCCCTATGTGCAGGAGTTGATTCAACTGGCCGGAACCGAGGCCCGCAAGCTGCAACAGCAATAGGCGCAAATCGCGGGTCTGCTATGCGTATCATTCCTCTTGGCAAGGGCGCTTTGCATCAGTATACGCGCGGTTTGACCGAACAGGAGCCTTTGGACAATGGTTGGCAGTGCAAACCTCAACATCATGATTAAAGCCGCGCGCAAGGCGGGGCGGTCTTTGGTCAAAGATTTTCGCGAAGTCGAGAACCTTCAGGTGTCGATGAAAGGCGCAGGCGATTTTGTCTCAAAGGCGGATATCGCCGCAGAGGCGATCCTGAAAGAGGAACTGCTGGGCGCGCGCCCGACCTATGGTTGGCTGGCCGAAGAGGGCGGCGAAATCCCCGGCGAAGATCCCACCCGCCGCTGGATCGTGGACCCGCTGGATGGGACAACGAATTTCCTGCACGGCCTGCCGCACTGGGCGATTTCAATCGCGTTGGAACATAAGGGCAAGATCGTCGCTGGCGTGATCTACGACCCGGCCAAGGACGAAATGTTCTTTGCCGAAAAAGGTGAAGGTGCGTGGATGAATGACACCCGCATTCGCGTCTCAAGTCGTCATCGTATGATCGAGTCTATCTTTTCGACGGGCCTGCCCTTTGGTGGCCGTTCGGACTTGCCAGCAACGCTGCAGGATCTGGCGCGTTTGATGCCGACCTGCGCCGGTGTGCGCCGCTGGGGCTCGGCTGCGCTTGACTTGGCATACGTGGCCGCAGGTCGGTACGAAGGGTTCTGGGAACGCCGCCTGCACGCATGGGACGTGGCGGCCGGGATCATCATCGTGAAAGAGGCCGGTGGCTTTGTGCAGGCCCTAAACCCCGAAGGCAGTGTCTTGGAAGATGGCGAGGTGATCTGTTCGAACGAACCGATTTTTGACCAGTTTGCAAAGGTGATCCGGGGCTAAGACCTGATCGCCACGATCGAAGTTGCGCGCCCCGAACGAGGCGCGCTTTTTCGTTTCATAGGGCCGCGCGCTGCGCCAAGCCTGCCTCATCCGCCAATCGCGCGGCGACCGACGCAACTGCCAAATCCTGCAAACCGACCCCGGTTCCGTCGAACAGGGTGATTTCGTCTTCGCTGGTCCGGCCGGGGTGATCCCCGTTGATCACGGCACCAATTGGTGTGATCTGATCCTGCTTCAGCGCCCCCGAGTTTACAGCGTGCTGGGCTTCGCCGATCGTAATGGATTGGGCGACCTCGTCTGTGAAGACGGTTGCTGCGGCCAAAAGCGCGGGGTCGACCTCTTGCTTGCCTTTCGTGTCGGTGCCCATGCAGGCAAGGTGCGTGCCGGGTTTGATCCAGTCATTCATCAATAGCGGTTCAAAGGCTGAGGTGATCGTGATGATCACATCCGCCTGCGCGCCCAGTTCCTGCTGGCTGACGGCCTCGAACTCCAACCCGATTTCCTCGGCCACGGCAGCCAGACGCGGCAGCATGTCCGGGTGGGGGTTCCAGGCGACGACCTTTTCGAACGCGCGCTGTTCGGCTGCCGCACGCAGTTGAAAGGCGGACTGATGACCTGCACCAACCATCCCCAGAACCTTCGAATCTTGCCGCGCCAGATGTGCAATCGAGACCGCTGACGAGGCCGCCGTGCGCACCGCCGTCAGGTAATTGCCCCCGACAAGCGCAGAGAGCTGCCCGGTGTCAGGATCGAACAGAAAGACGGTGGATTGGTGGTTGGTCAGATTTTTTTCGGCATTGCCGGGCCAATATCCGCCCGACTTTACACCCAGCACCTGTCCTTCCCTGTCGAACCCTGACTTGAAGCCGTACAATGCGTCCGCGTAACCCAGCGCCTCGCGCACAACAGGAAAATTCCACGCCCCGCCGTTGGCCATTGCGCCAAAGACCGACTGAACCGCGTCAAAGGCTTGCTGGCGGCCGACCAGTTGCTTGCAAAGATCTTCGCCTACGATCAGCAGACCGTCTTGAGAAGTCATGATATCCCTCATTGCTCAGAACGCCTTTCCACGGGCCGAAACAGGCCAGAGCGTTTCAACCTTGCCGCCCCGCACACCCACATACCAGTCATGGACGTTACAGGTTGGGTCACAATGACCGGGAACCAGACGCAGCTTGTCGTTGACCTTGAGAACATTGCCGGGATCACCGATCACGCCGTGTTCATCCGAGCATTTGAGGTATTCGACATCATCGCGCCCAAAGACGAACGGCAAGCCGCTATCGACGGACTGCGCCTTTAGACCTGCATCACAGATCGCCTTATCTGCTTTGGCGTGGCTCATGACGCTTGTTAGGATAAACAACGCGTTTTCCCACTCACCCTGGTCGATCCGCTTGCCATCCTTGTCCAGAATACGGCCATAGTCGGCATCCATGAAGGCGTAGGAGCCGCATTGTAGCTCGTTGTAAACACCTGAATTGCTTTCGAAATAATACGAACCGGTGCCGCCGCCCGAGACCAGCTCGCAGTCGATTCCTGCGGCCTTCAACCCGTCAACTGCGTCTTCTACCATCGCGATTGCAGCATCCAGTTTCTCTTTTCGGGCCTCGTACGTGTCGAGATGCTGCATTGCGCCCTGATATGCCTGAATGCCTGTGAATTTCAGGTTTGGGGCTGCCACGACCGCCTCGGCGATCTCGATTACAGCCGGAGTTGTGGTCACACCGCACCGCCCCGCGCCGCAGTCGATTTCGACCAGAACCTCTAATTCGGTGCCGTTGCTGACTGCCGCAGCGGACAGGTCCGCGACGTTATTGACGTCGTCCACACAGACGATGGTGCGCGCTCCGGTCTTGGGCAGTCGCGCCAGGCGGTCGATCTTGGCCGGGTCACGCACCTGATTTGATACAAGGATATCCTTGATGCCGCCGCGCGCAAAAACTTCTGCTTCCGAGACTTTCTGACAGCAGACACCCACCGCGCCGCCCAGCTTTTCCTGAAGTTTGGCGACATCAACGGATTTGTGCATCTTGCCGTGTACGCGGTGGCGCATGCCATGTGCCTTGGCATAGTCGCCCATCTTCCTGATATTCCGCTCCAGCGCGTCCAGATCGAGTATCAGGCACGGTGTTTGAATGTCTTTTTCGTCCATACCGATTGAGGCGGGGATGTCGAAGCCGACTTCGAGGTCGTCAAATTTCACAGGTTTGTTCATGTTATTCCTCCTTACCCTTTGAGCCAGGGCAGCTTGTCCAAATCCACGTTGCCGCCGGTGATGATTACGCCGACGCGTTTTCCGCGAAACACGTCCGGATTTTTGAGAATGGTTGCCAGAGGCACCGCCGAGGACGGCTCCATCACCACGCGCAGATATTTCCACGTCAGTTTCATCGCCTCGACGATATCATCTTCCGAGGCGGTGAAGATGTCCGTCACGTGGTTGGACACAAAGTGCCACGTGTTTTCCTTGAGCGGCACCAGCAGACCATCGGCAACCGTTTTGGGGGCGTCGTCCGCGATAATGCGACCCGCCTTAAACGAACGATAAGCGTCATCCGCCTGTTCCGGCTCCGCGGCATAGATCGCTGTACCGGGAGCCAGGTTTGACACTGTTAAACAGGTTCCGGACACCATACCGCCGCCGCCAATCGGCGCGATGACCGCATCCACGCCGTTAGTTTGTTCCAGCAGTTCCGCCGAACATGTCGCCTGCCCAGCGATCACGCGGGGGTCGTTATAGGGGTGGACGAATTCGCCGCCCGTTTTGGCCTGCACTTCGGCAAACGTCGCTTCGCGCGAGGTGGTCGACGGCTCGCACTCGGTAATCGTTCCGCCAAAGCGCCGGACCGCATCTTTCTTGGCCTGTGGTGCCGTGCGCGGCATGACCACGTGGCAGGGAATGCCCCGCCGCCCGGCCGCATACGACAGCGAAAGCGCGTGGTTGCCGCTGGAATGGGTGCAGACACCCTTTGCCGACATCTCATCGCTTAGGCCAAACACGGCGTTGCTTGCTCCGCGAACCTTGAAGGCGCCGGCCTCTTGAAAGTTCTCGCACTTGAAAAACAGATCGGCGCCTGTCAGGTCATTCAGGTAGTCGGACACCATGACCGGGGTTCGGCGGATATATGGTTTGATCCGTTCATGCGCCGCTCGCATGTCGTCGATTGTCAGCTTCGCGGCGGGGGTGTGATCCAGCATGATCAATCTCCTCAGGCTGCCGCCATTGCGTTGCCGGACGAGCCGGAACGATAGAATTCCTGCGCGGCCGCGACCCCGCTGCCCAGTGAGATCGGGTAATTCAGGTCCGCCATCGCCATTTCGATCGTGCTGAGGCCAGACAGGACCATCACGTCCGTCAGGCTGCCCAGATGACCGATGCGAAACGCCTTGCCGTTCAGTTGCCCAAGGCCGATCCCGAAGGACACGCCATATGCGTTGAACGCGTGATCTGTCAGGGCGTTGCTGTCGAACCCATCGGGGACATAGATTGCGCTGACCGTATCGGAATAAAGGTCGGGCGACTGTGCAACCAGCTTCAAGCCCCACGCGTCGGTGGCACGGCGAACCCCTTCGGCCAGCCGGTGGTGGCGGGCATGGACGTTGTCCAAACCTTCCTCAAACAGCATCTTAAGGCTTTCGCGCATCCCGTAGATCAGTTGCAGCGGCGGGGTATAGGGAAACCCGCCCGATGTATTCGCAGCCATCATGTCGCGGAAATCAAAAAAGGTGCGGGGCAGCTTGGCGGACGCCATCGCCTCTTGCGCCTTTTCGCTGACACACAGGATCGCCATCCCGGTCGCCAGCATGAATCCTTTTTGCGACCCCGACACGGCGATATCGACGCCCCATGTGTCAAACTGAAATGGCACAGAGGCCAGCGAGCTTACGCAATCCACAAACAGCATCGCGGGATGGTTTGCGGAGTCAATGGCTTGACGCACAGCACCGATATCCGAAAGCACGCCGGTGGCAGTTTCGTTATGGGTCACCAGAACGGCGCGGATGTCGTGCGACGTGTCCTTGGCAAGGGCTGCCTGAAACAGGTCTGCTGGTGCACCTGTCCCCCAAGGGCAATCAATAATCTGCACGCCCAACCCGTGCCGTTGGCACAGGTCGATCCAGCGATGGCTGAAAACGCCATAACGGGCCACCAGAACCTTGTCTCCAGGGCTGAGGGTATTGGTGATCGCCGCTTCCCACCCGCCGGTGCCCGAGGCAGGGAATGTCACGATCTGACCGGTTTGAGTGCTGAAGACACGCTTTGTCTCTTCCAGAACAGGGGCGAACGTGTCGACAAAATCCGGTGCGCGGTGGTCTTGCGTTTGAACCTGCATGGCCAGCCGCAGCCGGTCGGGGATATTTGTCGGCCCTGGTATGAAGACCGGGTTTTGGTTGGACATCTTCTATTCCTCCGCTTTGGAGGACATTTTCCAGGATTATGTGGCGTCATGCAATTTTCTTGAAAAATATTTTCATTTTTGCCAAAAAATCTGTAACCGGCGAAATTCGTGAAGATTTCCGTTTTTCATTTTGATGGCGAATTTCAACCGCGACAAAAAATATCGGGCAAAGGAGGAAGGGAAATTGGGACAAGAGCCGCAAAAAAGACCACGAGGTCGACCGAAATCCATGTTCAAGGAAAGCTCGGCCGGGACCATGCAGTCTTTGGATCGCGCGTTGGGCGTTATGACCACGGTTGCGCGCATGGAGCGGGCCGCGCTGAGTGATCTGGCCAGAGAGATCGGGGTCCCCACAGCCACTACGCACCGTATTCTGGTCACGTTGCAAAAACACGGCTTCGTCAGCTTTGACGAAGAGCGTCAGGAGTGGGTGATTGGCATCGAGGCATACAGAACCGGCGCGTCTTTCTTGCGTAGAAACAGCGTGATCGAGATCGGACGACCCATCCTGCGGCGCTTGATGCAGGACAGCGGTGAAACAGCCAATCTTGCGGTTCCCGATGGGTTCGAGGTTGTGTTTGTTGGGCAGGTCGAAACCGGGAACCCCATCCGGGCGTTTTTTCCGCCGGGGGCCCGCACCCCGATGTATGCATCGGGAACTGGCAAGGCGATCCTGGCCGAACTGGGCGGGGCCGGGTTGACCAAAGCGCTAGGCTTGGGGGAACCGGTTGCCTTTACCGAGAGTACTCTGCTGCCCGGGTCAAAGTTGCAGTCGGACTTGGCGCTGACGCGAAAGCGGGGCTGGTCGCATGATCGGGAAGAGCGCTATGAAGGCATGTCCTGCATTGGCGCGGCGATATTCAATGACCGTGCCGAGCCCTGTGCCGGGATATCCGTGTCCGGCCCGACTGTGCGATTCAAAACGGACCGCGCGCCGGACTTGGGCGGGTTGGTTATGGCCGCTGCCCGGGAAATCACTGAACTAAGCGGTGGGCGTCTACCTGCGCGGAATGCGGGGAATGCGTGATTGCGAGAACTTGTAGGTCTGCTCAGGGTGGGGTGGATGACCGTGTGTCTGGTTCCAGAATTTGACGCCACCGCGTCGCAACCATAACGGAATACTCAACACCAGCCCGACGAAGAAACCGCCTGTATGCGCCCAATATGCAATCCCCCCTTCGTCGGGGTTGCTGGAGAGGCTGCCCAGAAACTGCATGCCAAGCCAGACCCCAAGCATGACAAAAGCCGGAATGGTGAAGACGCGAATATAGACGATCAGGATCAACAGGATATCAACCTGCGCCTTGGGGAACAGCAGCAAATAGCCGCCCATCACTCCGGCAATCGCGCCCGATGCACCGATTGTGGGAACCAATGAGCCGGGGGCTGTCAGGACGTGAATCAGGCCAGCGCCGATCCCGGCGGCCAGATAGAACAGAAGGAAGGGTAGGTGGCCCATCTCATCTTCGAGGTTGTCGCCAAAGATCCACAGAAACAGCATGTTGCCGATCAGGTGCATCCAGCCCCCGTGCAGGAACATTGATGTCACCAAAGTATCGAACGCAAATCCGTCAGTGATCCGAGCCGGAATAACGGCGTAATCATAGTAAATCTGGTTGATCAGCCGCGCGTCGTCCATGGCGCCTGCATAGCTGATAAAGATCAGAATATTCGCCGCCATTAGCAGGTAAACGACGAACGGAGTGCGCCCCGAAGGGTTATGATCGCGGATCGGAAACATGGCGCGACGCTGGGCTTTCCTTAGCCCAGCGTCAAGGTCTGTTTAGGCCGCACCACCCAGCAACGCCGCGTTACCCCCTGCGGCGGTTATGTCGACGCAGACGTGGCGCTCGGCCTGTACTCGGGCCTTGTCTGGCAAGCCGGGGATCAGGGGCAGGATCGGACCAGTGCGGCGGGCCAGATGCCGTTCAATGTCTCGGGCCGTGGCTTCATCACCCCACCACAAAACGCCGGAGATACCTGTCGCATTTTCAAGCCGATGCAGGTCGATCGTACCTGTGGCGCGGATTACTGAACCGCCCAATTCCTGCACGGCCACCGCTTGTGCCTGAACTGCAGCCTCACCCGGCCCCATACACAATAGAGGCGGGCGGGGGAACTCGCTGAGGCGGTTGGATTCTCCGGTGGGGCCGGGCAGGGAACGGGTTTGAACTGATGCCGGTTCGCCGTCCGCGGCAGGCATGCCGCCCATTGTTGCGTCCCACGTCCCGGCGCTGTTCTGGCGGTCGGGTGCGCAGAAACGGGTCATGTAGTTTGGGCCACCGGCCTTGGGGCCAGTCCCGGAAAGCCCTTCACCACCAAAAGGTTGCGATCCGACAATCGCTCCAATCTGGTTACGGTTCACATAGATATTGCCTGCGTGAACGGCTTCGGTGATGTGCTGAACACGGTCGTCAATGCGCGTGTGCAAGCCAAAGGTCAGGCCGTACCCCGTGGCATTGATGTCAGCGATCACCTGATCAATCTCGGACGCCTTGAACCGCACGACATGCAGAACCGGGCCGAAAACCTCGCGTTCTAGCGCGGCAATGCCAGGGATTTCAATAAGCGTTGGAGCGACGAATGTGCCGTCTGGCGGCGTTGGCATCTCTTTCAGGATGCGCCCGTCCCGACGCGCCGTTGCAACGTGATCCGTGATGACCTGCCGTGCATCGTTGTCGATAACAGGGCCGCAATCGGTTGAAATCAACCATGGGTCGCCAACCTGCAGGGCCTCCATCGCGCCCTTCAGCATCGTTAGCAGGTCGTCCGCAATGTCCTCTTGCACATAAAGGCACCGAAGGGCCGAGCAGCGCTGACCCGCCGATTGAAACGCGCTTTCGATGATGGATTGAACGGCTTGTTCTGGCAGGGCAGTGCTGTCCACTATCATGGCATTCAGCCCGCCGGTTTCCGCGATCAAAGGGGTGCCGGGCCGCAGGTTTTCTGCCATTGCCTCGCGGATTTTCAACGCCGTCGCGGTCGAGCCTGTAAAAGCCACGCCCGAAACCCGCGCGTCCGAGGTCAGTGCCGCACCCACCATAGGGCCACCCGGCAGCAACTGCAGAACATCCAGTGGCACACCTGCTTCATGCAACAACTGCACGGCGCGATGCGCGATCAGGGGTGTTTGCGGGGCGGGTTTGGCCAGTACAGCGTTACCAGTGGCAAGCGCCGCCGCAATCTGACCGGTGAAAATGGCCAGCGGAAAGTTCCACGGGCTGATGCATGTGAAGGTTCCAGCAGGCGCAAGATCAGGGATATTTGCAGCATAATACCGCATAAAATCAACGGCTTCACGCAGTTCAGCAACAGCATCCGGAAGTGATTTCCCAGCCTCGCGGGACAACAGCGCAAAAAGCTCGCCGTAATGGTCTTCGTACAGATCGGCGGCGGCGTTCAGGATGCGGGACCGCTCGGTCGCTGTCGATTGCCATGGCGCCGCAGAGGCCAGCGCCAGTTCGACGTCCTCGGCGCTTGCTGGGGCGACAGCGCCGGGCCGGTCCTGAGGTTGGGCCGGATTGATGACAGGCTGGTCGTCCTCGGGCGTGGCATCCCCGGACAAAAGTGGCCGCGCGTACCAGTGATGTGCTCGGAACCCGTCGCGGGCGGCGTCGATCCGATCCAGTGTGGGCGTGTGTTGCAAGTCAAACCCGCTCGAGTTCGGGCGCTCGGGCTGAAACAGTTCAGGTCCGGTGGGCAGTGGCCGTGCCGGTTCGCGGATATCGTTGAACGGGTCGGCGGCGACTTCTTCCGGCGGCACAGTCTCATCCACAATCTGATTCACGAAAGATGAATTCGCACCGTTCTCCAACAGTCGGCGCACCAGATACGCCAACAGGTCGCGATGCGCACCGACCGGAGCGTAGATACGGCAGCGGGTAGAGTTCTGATCTTTGACCAACCCGTGCAGCGTTTCGCCCATCCCGTGCAGGCGCTGGAATTCATAGGGTTGATCCTTGGCCATATGCAGGATCGCGCTGACGGTATGCGCGTTGTGGGTGGCGAATTGCGGATAGATCCGGTCGGTCATACCCAGCAATTTGCGCGCATTGGCGATGTAGGAAATATCGGTCGCCGCCTTGCGGGTGAAGACAGGGAAGCCATCGACGCCTTCGACCTGCGCACGCTTGATCTCGGTATCCCAATAGGCCCCTTTGACCAACCGGACCATCAACTTGCGATCGTGGCGTTGGGCCATGTCATAAAGTGTGTCCAAGACGATCCCGGCGCGTGGGCCATATGCCTGAACCACGACCCCGAACCCGTCCCATCCGGTCAGGGCGGGCTCGGACATGACCTCTTCTATGACCTGCAGCGACAGGGACAGGCGGTCGGCTTCTTCGGCATCTACATTCAGGCCCATCCCGGCGGCCTTGGCCAGCAGGCAGAGCGCACGCAGGCGGGGCACAAGCTCATCCATCACGCGCTGTTCCTGCGCCAGTTCATAACGCGGGTGCAGCGCCGACAGCTTCACCGAAATTCCCGGATTGGCGCGTATGTCGTCATGGGTGCAAGCATCGGCAATGGCCGCAATCGCGCGCGAATAGGACAGGTGATAGCGGGCAGCATCGGCCTCGGTCCGGGCGGCCTCGCCCAGCATGTCGTAGGAATAGGTATAGCCCTTGGCTTCCATCCCCTTGGCGCGGTCCATTGCGGCTTGGATGGTTTCGCCCAGTACGAACTGACGGCCCATTTCTTTCATGGCCCGGCCTACGGCCGTGCGGATCACCGGCTCACCCAATCGCTTGATTGCGCCGCGCAGGGCACCGACCGGAGATAATTTGCCTTCATCCAGAACCTTGCCCGTCAACATCAAGGCCCAGGTTGAGGCATTGACCAGCGAGGACGAGGACTGCCCCAGATGTTTACCCCAATCGGATGGCGCAATCTTATCCTCGATCAGCGCGTCGATCGTGTCGGCATCGGGGACACGCAACAGTGCTTCGGCCAGGCACATCAAGGCCACGCCTTCGTCAGTGGACAGGCCGTATTCGGCCAGAAATACCTCCATCATGCCGGGCGACGTGCTGGAACGAATATCGCGCACCAACTGAGCGGCAGAGGCGCATATGGACTGACGATCGGCTTGGGTCAGATCAGACTGTGCAATCAGGTGGGCCAGTATGGCTGACTGATCGGCATAGGTCTGACCGTCGATATGGGCGCGCAGGCTGTGTGACATGTATCCTCCGGGGCTTTTGATAAATATAGGGTCGATTTGACAGGAGGATTGCCTTATTTCTTTCCAAACTAAGGCGAATGGACTGAAGTTTTGGGAGGATACAGTGCAAAAAGACTTTCCCGGTCTTGATCGGTTCGATCAGTCAATTCTGACGATTCTGTCTGAGGATGGGCGCATCCCCATCGCTGACCTTGCGCGGCGGATTGGGTTGTCGAAATCGCCCACTCAAGCACGTGTGAAGAGACTTGAGGCCGATGGCATCATCACCGGATATCGCGCCTTGCTTGACCCGATCCGCCTTGGTCTGGACCACGTGGCCTTTGTCGAGGTGCGTCTGACAGATACTCGCGAAAAGGCATTGGCCGAGTTCAATGCGGCGGTGCGCAAAGTGGCCGAGATTGAGCAAGCCCATATGATTGCATCGAATTTCGACTATCTTCTGAAAATTCGCACCGGTTCGATGTCCGAGTATCGGGCCGTTCTGGCCGAGAAAATTTCGTCGTTACCCCATGTGGCCAGCACGTCGACCTTTGTTGCGATGGAGGCGGTGAAGGAAACCGGCGTCTCGGGCGCGTTCTGAAGGCTGGGTTGACGAAAGCCGTGCAAGCGTCACCATTGCTGTATGAAACAGCTTTTCCTTGCCTCTGCCTTTGTTGCCGCAACCTCGGGTGCTGCCTTTGCCGATGATTGCCCCATGGCACCGGATCATTCTGCTGGAGTGACCGGGTTGATCTCGCAGATACAACAGGCCGAAAACGAACAGGCCGCCCGCGCGCTGTCCAATCAATTGTGGGAGTTCTGGACGGATGCACCGGACGAAACGGCTCAGGCCGTTCTGGACCGGGGTATGACGCGTCGGAATGCATGGGATTTGTTGGGCGCGATCGAGGATTTCGACAAGCTGATCGAGTACTGCCCGTCCTACGCCGAGGGATATAACCAGCGTGCCTTTGCCCATTATCTGAGGCAGGATTTTCAGGCGGCATTGCCCGACCTGGACCGGGCTATTGAGCTGTCACCGAACCACGTCGCCGCGATAAGTGGCCGTGCGTTGACGTTGATGGGTCTTCAGCGAACGGACGAAGCGCGAGAAGCTCTGCAGCAGGCATTGGAGTTGAACCCATGGCTGTCAGAGCGTCACCTGATGGCTCCAGGCGGGCCGTTGGCTTTGCCGGGCGAGGATATCTGACAGCGCCCTCACCCGTATTCGGAAGAGGGCACCACCAAAAGATGTATTAGCCGACCAAGCCGTTGTCATTCCGCTTGATAGCGATGATCGAAGACCGTGGCGTTCCGCCATCGGGCCAATTGCTGCCGGGGTGTTGAATTCCGACGAACATTGTCCGCAGGTCGGTTGACCACGCGAGCCCAGTGACTTCGCACCCATTCGGACCCGTCATAAAGCGCGCGATCTCTCCGGTGATCGGATCACCAACCAGCATCTGGTTGTTCCCGTTTCCGGCAAAGTCCTCGGCGTTGTTGTCATTGCCGTCTGTCTGAATCCAGATCAGTCCGGTTGTGTCGATGACCATGCCATCCGGCGAATTGAACAGGTTGCCTTCATTGACATTGGGCGACCCGGCATAAGCATCCGTATGCACGGTTGGGTTGCCGGCCATGACGTAGAGATCCCATTCGAACGTATCTGCTGCGTGGTCGTCGTTGCTTGGGCGCCAGCGCACGATCTGGCCGTATTTGTTAGCCTCACGCGGGTTGGGTCCATTGACCGGGGTATCGTCGCCGCCTGCGTTTGGCTTGATGCCTCGGTTTTTGTTGTTGGTCAGGCAGCAATATGCCTCGACCGCAACCGGGCTGGAGGCAACCCATTCGGGGCGGTCCATGGTCGTGGCACCCACTTTCGAGGCCGCGAGACGCGTGAAGATCGAAATCTCTGCGGCGTCCATGTCTGTTGTTTCGGGCGTCAAAGGCAGCCATTCGCCCGACAGATCGTCGTCGAACTTGGCTGCGTATAAGGTGCCGTCGTTCAGCAGGCTCTCGGTCTCGCCGCCCGGCTGATAGGTGCCGTTCGAGACGAACTTGTACAAGTACTCGCCCCGCTCATCGTCGCCCATGTAGACGACCACACGACCATCTGCGGCCAGAGTTACCTCGGCGTTTTCGTGCTTGAAGCGGCCCAGACCGGTATGCTTGACAGGTGTGCTGTCGGGTTTGGTCGGGTCGATTTCCACGATCCAGCCTACGCGGTGGGGTTCATTCGGGTTTTTCGACGTGTCGAAACGCGGGTCAAACAGTTCGTAGCCGTTCCAGCTTTTGGCTTTGACGCCATAGCGCGCATATCCGTCCGCGACCGGTTTATCGTAAACGGCGGTTTCATCGGACGATCCGAAATAGCCGTTAAAATTCTCTTCGCAGGTCAGGTAGGTGCCCCAAGGCGTTTTGCCTGCACCACAATTGTTCATGGTGCCCAGCGACGTCGTGCCAGTTGGGTCAGCCTTGGTTTTCAACAGGTCGTGACCAGCAGCGGGACCCACGATTTTCAAAGGCGTATTGTGGTGGATGCGGCGATTGAACGGGCTGTCCTTTACCACAGACCATCCGTCAGCAGCCTCCTTGATCTCCATCACCGTAACGCCCTGAATGTTCTGCATTTTCAGAACGTCGCCTGCGTTGGCGGGAACACCTTCTTGCGCAGAGGGAAGGTTGATGCCGTTATTTGGGAACTCATGGTTGATCGCGATCAGTTCGTGACCCTGATATGAAAAGCTCTCCATCCCGTCTGTGTTTTCGCCAAAGATACGGTCGGATTTTTCAACCGGGCCACCGTCGGTGATGTCATAGCCATCCGCGTCCGAAAACACTGGGTCGCCCCAGCGCATCAGCACCTTCCAGTCATACCCTTCGGGCACATGTACGGTCCCGTCGGTTTGCGCGGGAATAGGGGTGAAGGCAAAGCGCGAGGCCTCGACCGCCTGCGCCGAAGTCGACCCCATTAGACCGGCGCCCATCGCCGCCGCGCCCGAGCCGAACGCCAGGACTCCACCCAGAAACCCTCGGCGAGAGATGGCGCTTTCGACGACTCGGTCAAACCCGTTTTCCTCGGGGCGCGGAAAGTGCAGTTCGTCCCAATCGTCTGCAGAGAGGGGCATGCGATCAGCGTCTTTCATGGGGTGGCTCCTGGCTGTAAATGAATAGCTATGAAATGGACTTAGAACCCCATTGTGACAGTTGAATAACGGCCCTGCAAATGTGTCTGTCCAGTCTTCTGTCAGGCCGACATTGCCAGAAATTTATGTCCCACCACACCGTAATTCCAACCAAAACGCCGCAATTTGGAGCTTTGGTGCTTGTTCAGGCGCTTCAGGTTTTGGGGTGTTAATGGGCGCGCCTAACGCAAACGCTGCCCATTGGTGTCAAACCGATAAGCTTTGTCGGCGGTATAAGCGAATCGCAGTTGCTCGCCTTCGCTGATCGCGTGCTGGCCGAACAAGCGGGCGGTGACGGAATGGTCGTTGACCTTGGCGATAACGTTTGTATCGCCGCCCAGCTTTTCGACATGGCTGACGCGCGCTTTCAGCGGGCCGTCATCCGACAGAAATAGGTCTTCTGGCCGAATGCCGATGGTGTTTTGACCTTCGCCCAACAACCCCTCGGGCAAGAAATTCATTGACGGCGACCCAAGGAACCCGGCGACGAACTGGTTGGCGGGGTTGTTGTACAAGTCCATCGGAGTGCCGATCTGCTCAACCCGCCCGTCACGCAGCACGACGATCTTGTCGGCCAGCGTCATCGCCTCGGTCTGGTCGTGGGTGACATAGATCATCGAAGCATCAAGCGCGCGGTGCAGGTTTGCGATCTCGATCCGGGTGTTCATCCGTAGGGCGGCGTCCAGATTGGACAGCGGTTCATCGAACAGGAACAGTTTCGGCTCGCGCACAATAGCGCGCCCGATGGCGACGCGCTGCCTTTGACCGCCGGACAGTTCCGAGGGGTAGCGATCCAGATATTCCTCAAGGTTCAGCATCCGGCTGGCCGTGGCGACACGTTCCTCAATCACCGCTTTGGATTGCTTCTCTTGTTTCAAAGCCAGCGTCATGTTTCCACGCACGTTCAGATGGGGGTAGAGCGCATAGCTTTGAAAAACCATCGCGATCCCTCGTTTCGACGGAGGCACCAGATTGACGGTTTGCCCGTCGATATTGATCTCGCCCGAGGACGCATCTTCCAACCCTGCGATCACGCGCAGCAGGGTGGACTTGCCGCAGCCTGAGGGGCCGACGAAGACGACGAACTCACCTTCCTCCACCTCAAGCGAGATGTCTTTCAGGACATGAACCTCGCCAAAGGACTTGTTCACATTAGTCAGGGTCAGAGCGGTCATGTCGTGGGCTCCTTGAGCGAAACGGGCCGGCCGGTGCGGATGCTTTCATCGGCAGCCAGACAAATGGCAAGGGATTGGACGGCGTCATTCATATGGCGCGTCAGGTCGATATCGTCAGCGATAGCGCGCAGCATAAAGGCTTGTTCGGCGTCACACAGTTCCTGGTGGCCGGGCTCATCCGGCATGTCGACGGTACGGTCGCCGCCCGGCGTGTGGATCAGCAGGCCACCAACCTTGGTGTGCCCGTCGATATCCGCCGAAGCGCCCTTGTTGCCGTCGGTGATCGAGACCGAGCCGTTGGGCGAGACAATGTCTTTTACGAAAAACGCAGTCTCGGACATCATCGGGCCCCATCCGGCCTCGTACCAGCCGACCGATCCGTCGTCGAAGATCACCTGAAACTGGCCGTAGTTATACATGTCCTCGGCGATCTCATCAGACAGGCGCAGGCCCATGCCATGCACACGGACCGGCTGTGCATCAGTGATCTGGCACATCACATCCACATAATGCACACCGCAATCCACGATGGGCGAGGTGGTCTGCATCAGCGCCTTATGTGTCTGCCACTCCGCACCCGAGGATTGCTGGTTCAGGTTCAGGCGGAACACGTAAGGCCCGCCCAGATCGCGTGCTTCGGAAATCAAGCGTATCCACGAAGGGTGGTGGCGGAGGATATAGCCGATCACCAGTTTACGGTTTAGGCGGGTTGCGGTTTCGACGACACGCTTTGCATCGGCGACATTGGTGGCCAGCGGTTTTTCTACAAAGACATGCGCGCCTGCCTCCATCGCGGCGCAGGCGAATTCGGCGTGGCTGTCGGAATAGGTGGCGACGACCACCAGATCGGGTTTGGTCTCGGCCAGCGCGGTCTGGAAATCCGAATAGGCAGGGTAGTGGCCCAGTTCGGGGTGATCCACATGGCCCGACCGATTCACCAGCCCCACGATCTGTGCGTCGGGGTGGTTATGATGGGCCAGCGCGTGGCTCAGGCCCATATTCCCAAGGCCAGCGATCAGAACTTTGGTCATTTGACAGCTCCTGAAGTGATGCCGCGGATCAATTGGCGCGAGAAAATGACATAGAGGATCAGTACCGGCAGGATCGCCATGGACAGCGCCGACAGAACCGCGTTCCAGTCCGTAACGAACTGGCCGATGAAGACCTGACTGCCCAGTGTGAGCGTCTTGGTCTCTTCGGCCGGGGCAAGGATCAGCGGGAACCACAGATCATTCCAGATCGGGATCATGTTGAACACAGCCACGGTCGCCATCGCGGGCCGGACCAGAGGCAGGACCAGCCGGAAAAAGATCGTATATTCCGACAGCCCGTCGATGCGGCCTGCATTTTTCAGATCATCGCTGACCTGCCGCATAAACTCGGACAGGATGAACACCGCCAGCGGTAACCCTTGTGCCGTGTAGACCAGTATCAGCGCCCACAACGTGTTCACCAACCCGGTCGCCACCATCATCTCAAGGATTGCCACAGTGCCGATGCGGATCGGGATCATGATCCCCAGCGCCAGATACAGCCCCATCACCAAATTGCCCTTGAATTGGTATTCCGACAGCGCATAAGCCGCCATCGCGCCGAACAGCAGAATAAAGAACAGCGACGCCACGGTGACGATCATCGAATTCTGGAAATAGAGGAAGAAATCCCCCTGCTTCATCACTGTCTCATACCCGATCATCGAAAAACTATCGGCATTCGGCAGCGCCAGTGGTTCCCGGAAGATCGCGCGGCGGGATTTGAAGCTGTTGATCAGGATCACAAAGACCGGGAACAGGGCGATCAGCGTATAGAGGATCAGCGCCCCGTGCATTGCGGCGGTGTTGACCGGGTTATGGCGTGCTTTGTTCATTTCAGCCCCCCCTCACATCTGGTATCGGCGCATCCGGGTCTGGATGCCGAAGAGGTAAATACAGACGCCCACAAGGATGATCGCGAACATGGCCCCGGCGATGGCCGACCCCATATGCGGATCGCCCAGTTGCAACTGGAAGCCAAAGAAGGTGCGGTACATGAAGGTACCCAGAATATCGGTCGAGAAATCCGGCCCCGCCAGCGCGCCCTGCGCGGCATAGATCAGATCGAACGCGTTGAAGTTACCTACGAAAGTCAGGATCGAGATGATGCCGATCGACGGCAGGATCAGCGGCAGCTTGATTTTCCAAAAGGCTGAGGCCCCGGTGATGCCGTCAATCTCTCCGGCCTCAAGAATTTCTTCGGGGATGGTCAGCAGGGCGGCATAGATCAGCATCATCGGGATGCCCACAAATTGCCAGACCGAGATCAGCGCCAGTGTGGTCAGGGCGTATTCCTCTTTTCCAAGCCACGGCGCGAACAGGGATTTCAGTCCCACGGCATCCAACATCGAAGGTGCGATGCCCCAGATGGGCGACAGGATCAGCTTCCACGCAAAGCCAACGATCACAAAGCTCAGGATCGTCGGGATGAAAATTGCCGACCGATACAGCGCCGAGAAGCGCAGGCGCGGGTGGCTAAGCAGCGCGGCCAGTGCGATCCCGATGGGGTTCTGGACCAACATATGGATCAGGAAGAACCAGAAATTGTTGCCTAAGGCGTTCCAGAACTGCTCGGACCAGATGGGGTCGAAAAACAGGGTTTGAAAGTTCTGCAATCCAACGAACACACGGCTTTGATCAATCTCTGTATACAGCGCCAGTCGAAGCGTGTTGAACAGAGGGAAGATCATCACCGCCGTATAAACCAGCACGGCAGGTGCCAGAAATACAACGATATGCCAGCGGAAGCGGGGGCGGTTCATGGATCAGCTTTCAAAGGAGTAAAGGGTGTACCCGGGCGAACAGTTCCGCCCGGGTATGTGTCAGCTTACTGATGCGGTGCGTACCACGAGGCCAGACCCTCTTGCAGCCGTGCGCCTGCATCGGCGGGGCTTTCCGCGCCTTTGACGACCTGAGCCGCAGCGTTCCAGGTTTCGTTCTCAAGGTTCGGCGTGCCGCGCGACAGGATCTGATAGGTAGACCGGATTGTCGAGCCGCAGTCATTCCGCCAGCTTACAAATTCCTGCGCCAGCGGATCTTCCATCGCGATGTCGTGGCTCGACAGTGAGAAGAAGCCCGGCAGAGCGTTAGCATAGATCGTGGCGAATTCCGACGTGCCCATCCAGTCAAGGAAGGTGCGCGCTGCTTCGGCATTCTCCGACGCTGCGTTCAGACCCATCGCAATGTCCGTGTGGTCAGAGATGTAGCATCCGTCGCCCGCATTACGGACCGGGGGCTTGAACGCGCCCATTTCGAAATCGGCCTGTGCGTTGAAGCCCGAAATCTCCCACGAACCGGCCGGATAAATCGCGGCGCGTCCAAGGGTAAAGATGTTCTGGCTGTCGGGGTAGGTCTGTGCCTCAAACCCGTCGCCCAGATAGTCTTTCCAGCGCGCAATGGTCTCATACGGCTCGACCCACTGCGGATCGGTCAAGGACTGCTCGCCCGATATCAGCGCCAGACGGCCTTCTTCGCCCTTCCAGTAGTTAGGGCCGATATTCTGATAGCCCATCGTGGCGGCTTCCCACTGGTCGTTGGTCCCCATCGCCATCGGAATATAGGTGCCGTCTTCCTTGAACTTGTCCAAAGCGGCAAAGAACTCGTCTTCCGTCGTGGGAACGTCGACACCCAACTCGGCAAAAGCGTCTTTGTTGTAGATGAACCCGTGGATCACCGATGCCATCGGCACGCAGAACGTGGCGGAGCCGTCATCGTTCTGCCATGCGGATTTCGCTACATCCGAAAAGTTGTCCATCGCACCCAGATCGCTCAGATCCGCCAGGTTTCCGTTTTCAAACAGCAAAAGCGACGTGTCGAAGGGGCGGCAGGTAATGAGATCGCCCGCAGAGCCAGCTTCCAGTTTTGCGTTCAGAACCGCGTTGTATTCCGCAGGGGCAGAGGGCGTGAAGTTCACCTTGATGCCCGGATTGGCGGCTTCGAATGCCGGGATGATCTTTTCCTGCCACAGCGTCAGGTCGTCGTTGCGCCAGCTTTCGATGGTCAGCGTCACGTCCTCGGCCAAGGCCGAAGTGGCCATAAGCGTTGTGCCCAATAGGGCAAGTTTCAGGCTTTTGCGTTTCATTGTATTCTCCCAGTTGGTTAGCAGTTGTTTTTTATTTCCAATGCGGTGCTCAGGATGCCGTTTGTCGCGTTCAGTTGTTCTGTTGCTTCGGCCAGAGACAGGCCGCGCGCTGCAATCAGAATTGCGGGCTTAACGTCGCCGTCAGCCGTTTCCAAAGCGGATTGTGCCGTGTCCGTATCCACTTCGGCGATCCGTGTAACGATGCCAGCGGCCCGTGCGCGCAGCTTGTCATTGTCAGCGCGCAGATTGACCATCATGCCCCGATATACGTGACCAAGTTCCAGCGCCATTAGCGAAGACAGCATGTTCAAGGCGATCTTCTGCGCCGTTCCAGCACCCATGCGGGTTGATCCGGAAATCAGCTCTGGCGGTGTGGCCAAAAGGATCGGGATGTCGGCACCTTCCAGCAGCGGACTTTGCGCATTGTTGGCGATGCCGATGACGGTGGCCCCTTTTTCCCTGGCGATTTCACAGGCCGCTAATGTGTAAGGCGTGGAACCACTGGCTGACACCGCGATAACTGTGTCTTTGGCCTGAAGGTCTTGCAGGTCATTTCTGAGGCCTTCGTCTTCATCTTCTGCAGCGCCGGGCATTTCCACGCTGGTCGGCAAGCCACCCGCCATGTGAATCCGCAACTGGCTTGCAGGGATCGAGAAGGTGCCCCCAAGCTCTTGCGCGTCGGCAGCGGCCATCAGGCCAGAAGAGCCCGCAGCGATGTAATGGATCACGCCGCCAGAACGAATGGTATTTGCCATTGATTCCGCTCCGTCTGCTATGACGTCCACCGCCTCAAGCGCGGTGTTTGCAGCAGCAACCTGCCCCGAAGCCAAAAGGCGGGCAGACAGCGTCAGGTCGCTGCGGTCAAGCCGCGTAGCTTCTTGATGCAGTTGTTCAGTCGACGGCAGCGTCAAGAGAATCCCCCATTGGTTTTCCTTACAATACCTATTCAATACCACTTGTCTATAATTTTCTTCCCGCGCTCGGAAAAATGAGGAAATCTACAAAGGAAAGAGAGAATTGGTTCAAATTGGTCTATTTTTGTCTTTCCTGACAGCAATAGGTATTATAATGGTATTGTCATGACTGAGTCTCGAAATAGTGCCGTTTTGGCGGTTGATGGGGGTGGAACGCGGTGCCGTGTTGCCTGTGACATGGATGGTGCCGTCCATTCAGTAGAAACCGGACCAGCCAATGTTTCGAGCGATTTTGAGGGCGCGATTAAGCAGATCAACATCGGATTTGAACGGTTGGCCAAAAGTGTGGGCTGCAAAACGGATGACATGCTGCACTGGCCGTCCTTCGTTGGGCTGGCCGGCGTGACGGACGCCGGGATAGCGTCCCGATTGCGCGTGTCTTTGGGATTGGCGCAGGCACGGATTAAGGACGACCGACCTGCGGCCCTACGCGGTGCCTTGGGCGCGCGGGACGGTTTGATTGCACATTGCGGCACGGGATCGTTTCTTGCGGTGCAGATGGATGGAGAAATGCGGTTTGCCGGGGGGTGGGGGCCTGTTTTGGGTGACGAAGCCTCGGCTCAGTGGGTTGGTCGACGCGCCCTGACCGAGACATTGAATGTGATGGACGGGGTCGAGGAGGAAACCGGCTTGACGCGCAAGCTTTTGGATCGCTTCGACGGTGCGGCCGGTATTGTCGGCTTTGCCGGGACTGCAACGCCTGACCAATTCGGCGCTCTCGCGCCCGAGGTGACTGCGGCTGCACGTGAAAACGATGCGATCGCCAAGCGGATCATGCAGGCAGGGGGCGATTACATAGCGTCGATGGCAGCGAAATTGGGCTGGCGTCCGGATCAGGCGTTTTGCCTGACAGGAGGGATCGCGTCGCATTACGCAGATTACTTGCCACCGGAGATGCAGTCTGCCGTGCTTGCCCCTTTGGCGGAACCTTTGGTCGGAGCATTGGAATTGGCGAAGGAGATTCAGCATGAGCATAACTGATTTCCTGCGTGCAGACCTGTGGCTTTCGCCCGAAAACGGCCCGCGATACGTTCAACTGCGACGCAGGTTGCAGGAAGGGATCGACAAGGGTGTGCTTGCCCCCAATTCGTCGTTGCCGTCCGAACGTGAATTGGTGGAAATCACCGACTTGTCTCGGGTTACTGTGCGCAAGGCGATACAAGAGCTTGTGCAGGAAGGCGTTATTGAGCAGCGACAGGGGTCGGGTTCTTTTATTCGCGAACGCGTTCCAAAGGTCGAACAATCTCTGACCCACCTAACATCGTTCACCGAGGATATGTCGACCCGTGGTATGAAAACCGCGTCCAAATGGCTTGAGCGCGGAGTTTTCGCACCGACTGCCGAAGAAATCAGTGCGCTGAACCTGTCGGAGGGTGAACAAATTGCCCGCATCTACCGATTGCGAGAGGCCGATGGTCGACCCCTTGCGCTTGAACGCGCGGCGTTGCCTTTGGATATCCTGCCTAATCCGATTGAGGTGACAACCTCACTCTACGAAGTTCTCGAAGGTCTGGGGCGTCGTCCGGTGCGGGCGGTTCAAAAAATCTCGGCACTCAACCTTGCTGCGCGCGAGGCTGAGTTGCTGGAAGTTCCCGAAGGTGCTGCCGGTTTGAATATCGAGCGCATCTCATTTCTCAAGAACGGGCGGGTCGCAGAACTGACCCGGTCGTTGTATCGCGGTGACGCCTACGACTTTGTGGCCGAGCTACGGTTGTAACCGGAAGGACCGGAAATTCATGTCAGAAACTACTTCGAAAATGCGCCAAGAGATTCTGGAAATCCCTGCGGCGGTTGACAGATTGCTGTCCCAAGGCGCGCAGGACATCCAGAATGCCGCTAAGGTTTTCCGCGAGGCTGATCCGCGCTTTCTGATCACGGTGGCGCGCGGATCGTCTGATCACGCGTGCAGCTACATCAAATATGCCAGCGAGCTGTTGCTGAACCTTCCCGTCGCTTCGGTCGGGCCATCGGTCAGTTCGATCTACGGGGTTGAGTTGCAGGCAAAAGGCGCGGTCTGCCTGTCCGTTTCGCAGTCCGGGCAAAGCCCGGATATTGTGGACCTTGCGCGCTCGTTGGGTCGGTCAGGAGCTGCTACGGTCGCGATCACCAACAACACCAACTCTCGTTTGGCCGAGGTCGCCGGTGCGGTCCTTCCCCTGCACGCCGGGCCCGAGTTGAGTGTAGCTGCCACCAAAACCTTCGTGACATCTCTGGTTGCCGGGCTTTGGCTGTTGGCAGAGGTCAAGCGCGACGCAGACCTTCTGAAGGCCATCCAAGCCTTGCCGCCGCTGCTTGAAAAGGCCGCTCATTGCGATTGGTCTGCCGCGGCTGACACCATCACGGGTAGATCGTTGTTTACCCTTGGGCGGGGCCCTTCTTTTGCAATCTCCAGCGAGGCAGCGTTGAAGATCAAGGAAACTTGTCAGATCCACGCCGAAAGCTATTCGGTGGCCGAAGTTCTGCATGGGCCGGTCTCGATCGTAGAGGAAGGTTTCCCAGCTATCGTGTTCGCCGCAAGTGACGCGGCCGAGCAAGCAACGGCTGAAGCCGCCGATGCATTGGCAGGGAAGGGCGCGGCTGTCTTTGCAACTACGGAAAAAGTCACGCAGGCCGGCCCGCTTCCGGTCGTCAAGACCGGCCATTGGATCACCGACCCGATCACCGCGATCACCGCTTTCTATGGTATGGTTGAATCCCTGGCCAGCGCCCGCGGGATTGACCCCGATGCGCCGCGGCATCTGAAGAAAGTGACTGAGACGGTATGACAAATAACACGGTAACCTTCCGTAACGGTCCCATCTTCGACGGTAACCGTTTGCTGTATGACCACGCGATCACCTTCCGGGATGGGGAGGAAGGTGAAATCCGGCCCGAGTCTGATGCCGTTGGTGGTGAAGTTGTCGACCTGAAGGGCGATATTCTAAGCCCCGGCTATTGCGACCTGCAAGTCAATGGCGGCGATGGGATCATGTTCAATGACAACCCCTCGGTCCAGACTGTTCAACGCATTGCGGCGGCTCACCGGCGTTTGGGCGTTGTGTCGCTGTTGCCCACATTGATTACGGATACGGCAGAGAAAACGCAGGCAGCAATTGAAGCGACCGTGCAGGCGGTTCGCGAAGGTGTATCGGGTGTGGCCGGGCTGCATCTGGAGGGGCCTCACTTGTCGGTAGCGCGCAAAGGCGCCCATGACGCGGATCTGATCCGGCCAATGGACGACACGGATTTGGCCGCGCTGATCGCCGCGGCAGACGCGCTGCCCTGTCTGATGGTCACGGTTGCGCCCGAGGCCGTGACCGAGCAGCAAGTCGCCGTGCTCCATGACGCTGGGGTGCTGGTATCTCTGGGTCATAGTGATGCGGATTTCGCGACGTGTCAGCGTTATGCGGCGGCTGGTGCGCGGTGCGTGACGCATTTGTTCAACGCAATGAGCCAGCTTGGAAACCGCGAACCCGGTCTGGTGGGGGCTGCGCTGGCAAATGGCGGGCTATCCGCCGGTTTGATCGCTGATGGAATTCACGTGCATCCCGAAGTCATGCGGGCTGCATGGGCGGCCAAGACGTCTCCGGGGCAGATATTCCTTGTCAGTGACGCGATGGCTGTTGCGGGCACCGACCTGACCGCGTTCGAGTTGGAGAGCCGCAGGATCACACGGACAAACGGGAAACTCACGCTTGAGGATGGCACATTGGCCGGGGCTGATCTGGATTTGACGACGGCCATTCGCGTTTTGGTCACGCAGGTTGGTGTACCCTTGCCGCAAGCTTTGGCAGCGGCGACATCCTATCCATCGCAATTGATCGCGCATTCTGGCGCGCAGCAGCTTCGGTATGCGTCGATGATCCGTATCTCTGCGACGCTGGATTCGTGCGACTGGCTGCCGCAGCGGGATTGATCAACATCGCCCGGCCCAGTCCGATTTCCGGGCCCGCCCCGGCATGGATGGCCCGATTGAACCTATATCGGATGAAATCGAAATCAGCCCAAGAACTGCGCTTGACGGCACCTTGCGCATCGCTTAAACCGACCTCCGCTGAGCGGGCGTCGTATACTGGCTATTACCTCAGCCTTCCAAGCTGATGAAGCGGGTTCGATTCCCGCCGCCCGCTCCAAATCAGCCCAAATCTTTGCGTCAAAAGGCCCTGTGAAGGCCCAAAATCTGGTGCTTTGCTTGACCCCAACTGTTCCTGCGGTCAAGAAGCGTTCACCCAAGTGCGAACACGACATAAGGCCCAGACATGGCAAGATCCGACGCCGCCAAGCCCGCAGGAAATTCCGCCCCCAGCGCGACCGAAGAACGTGCGCGCTCACGGAAGATAGGCGTTCTTGGGTCTTTGTGGCCCTTTATGAAACCCTACCGATTGCTCATGGCCGGGGCAGGGCTTGCTTTGGTTTTGACGGCCAGCATGACCTTGACCTTGCCCCTGGCGGTGCGTCGTGTGGTTGACAATTTTCGGATCGAAGATGGCGAGCTGCTTGACTGGTATTTTCTTGCCGCGCTTGCAATTGCCGCTGTTCTGGCTGTCGGGACGGGCATCCGCTATGCGCTGGTTACCAAGTTGGGCGAACGCGTGGTGGCGGATATTCGCAAGGCGGTTTTCGACCGGGTAATCGGGATGAGCCCCGAGTTCTATGAACGTATCATGACGGGGGAAGTCCTAAGCCGAATTACGACGGACACGACGCTGATTCAGTCCGTAATCGGTTCATCGGTTTCCATCGCTCTGCGGAACATGCTGATGTTTTTCGGTGGGCTGGTCCTGATGCTTTTGACCTCGGCCAAGCTGACGGGAATGGTGTTGCTGTTGATCCCGCTGGTCGTGGTTCCGATTCTGGTGCTGGGCCGTCGTCTACGGGTGATAAGCCGCGAAAATCAGGATTGGATCGCCGCCTCATCCGGTAATGCAGGCGAGGCACTGACGGCCGTTCAGACCGTGCAGGCCTTCACCCATGAACAGGCCAGTCGCCAGCAGTTTGGTGAAATGACCGAGACCTCATATGTCGTGTCGCTGCGCCGTATTCGCACGCGCGCCGTGCTGACCGTGATTGTGATCTTTCTGGTGTTCTCCGGCATTGTCGGGGTGTTGTGGATGGGGGCGAATGACGTTCGCAACGGTGTGATGACGGAAGGTGTTCTGATCCAGTTCGTTATCTACTCGATCATAATGGCGGGTTCGGTCGCCGCCCTATCCGAGATCTGGAGCGAATTGCAGCGCGCGGCTGGTGCGACCGAGCGTTTGGTTGAATTGCTGAACGCGCAGGACACCGTGACCGATCCCATATCCGCCTCTCACTTGCCGACGCCTGTGCGGGGCGAGATCAACTTTGATCAGGTTACATTCCACTATCCTGCGCGACCCGATGTCGTGGCGCTGGATCACCTGTCCCTTTCGGTCAAACCCGGTGAAACTGTTGCGTTCGTGGGGCCGTCGGGTGCTGGGAAGACGACGGTCATTCAAATGATCCAGCGTTTCTACGATCCGGATTCGGGCCGTGTCAGCCTTGATGGTGTCGACTTGCGCGATCTGGACAGGAGTGATTTTCGCAGTCACATGGCCCTTGTGCCGCAAGACCCGATCATTTTCGCGGCATCAGCGCGGGAAAACATTCGCTTTGGGCGTCTGGACGCTTCTGACGCGGAAGTGGAATCTGCTGCCCGTGCTGCCGCTGCGCATGACTTCATCTCGGCCCTCCCGGAAGGGTATGACAGTTTCGTTGGCGAACGGGGTGTGATGCTGTCAGGGGGGCAGAAACAGCGTATTGCCATCGCGCGGGCAATCCTGCGAGATGCGCCAGTTCTGTTGCTGGACGAGGCAACCTCGGCGCTGGATGCCGAAAGTGAGCGTGCGGTTCAGGGGGCGGTCGATCAGATGCGCGCGGGTCGGACGACGTTGATCGTGGCCCACCGCTTGGCAACGGTCAAAAAGGCAGATCGGATCATTGTGATGGAAGCTGGGCAGATCGTGGCGCAGGGTACCCATGATGATCTGGTCGCCCAGGACGGGCTTTACGCGCGTTTGGCGCGGCTGCAGTTTACTGATGGAGTCGCCGCAGAATAAAATGACGTCGGGGCAGTATTGAACACTCCGCTGCGTCACGCTGCTTAATTGCACATTTTTTGGCTATGCGCCTGCTTGCGCGTACACGGTTTTGCTTCCATCCTACGGTGGACTTAAAACCCGTGCGTGACGCGGGAAGCAATCAGGGAGGTGCCGCATGGCCTTTGTCGGAGTGGAAGACAAGCTAAAACTGGAGCAGGAAATGCCGTGGGAGGATCGGGACGTTCCGGTCACATTCCACCAACTGCTGTCCCGGACTGCGGGTAAGTTTCCCAATAACAACGCGATCAGTTTTCAACTTATGTCCGGTCCGACGGACAAGGCCGAAACGCTGACGTGGTCTGAATTGCTTGGAAAGGTCAATCAGGCGGCGAACCTGTTCCGCTCGTTGGGTGTGGGTGAAAAGGATGTGGTGGCCTATATCCTGCCCAATTGTAACGAGACGCTGATCACCATGATGGGTGGTGCAGTGGCAGGGATCGTGAACCCGATCAACCCGCTGTTGGAACCCGAACAGATCGCGGCCATTTTGCGCGAAACCGGCGCCAAGGTTGTTGTCACGCTGAAGTCTTTTCCCAAGACGGATGTGGCGCAAAAGGTCGAAGAGGCCGTGCGCCATGCGCCCAAGGTCAACACCATTCTTGAAATTGACCTGAACCGTTATCTGACGCCTCCCAAATCATGGCTGGTTCCGTTCCTGCGCCCCAAGATGGGCGACAAGGAACATCTGGCCCACGCGAACTATAAAAATTTCAACAAAGAGCTGGCAAAGCAGCCCACGACCCTGACCTTCGAGGACAGCAAGGAAGACCGCGTCGCCTGCTATTTCCACACCGGCGGAACCACGGGTATGCCGAAGGTGGCGCAGCACAAGTATTCTGGCCTGATTTACAATGGCTGGCTGGGCGGCACGCTGCTGTTTACGGACAAGGACGTGGTGATGTGTCCATTGCCGATGTTCCACGTGTTTGCGGTTCACGTGATCATGATGTCCGCTGTGTCTTCGGGTGCGCATGTGGTGTTCCCGACACCTGCCGGATATCGCGGCGACGGCGTGTTCGACAATTTCTGGAAACTGATCGAGCGTTGGAAAGTCACGTTCATCATTACCGTGCCCACCGCGATTGCCGCAAAGATGCAGCGCCCGGTGGATGCCGATATCTCGACCGTGAAAACTGCGTTCTCGGGCTCGGCCCCGCTGCCGGTAGAGCTGTTCCGCCGCTTCGAGGAAGCGACCGGTGTGACCATCATCGAAGGTTATGGCCTGACCGAGGCGACTTGTCTGGTGTCCTGTAACCCGACAGATGGTGAGAAGAAGATCGGTTCGATCGGGATTCCGTTCCCCTATACGGATGTCAAAATCCTAAACGATGGACAGGATGGGCCGGCGGAAGCCGCCCCTAACGAGATCGGTGAGATCTGTATCTCGAACCCAGGGGTCTATGCTGGCAACACCTATACCGAGGCCGACAAGAACGTGGATCTTTACCACTTTGACACATATCTGCGCACCGGCGATCTGGGTCGTTTCGACGAGGACGGTTATCTGTGGATCACAGGCCGCGCCAAGGACCTGATCATCCGTGGCGGTCACAATATCGACCCCGCCGAAATCGAAGAGGCGCTGCTGGGACATGATGCCGTTGCCTTTGCCGGTGCCATTGGACAGCCCGATGCCTATGCGGGAGAGGTACCCTGTGCCTTTGTCGAACTAGTCGAGGGCGCCTCGGTTACCGAAAAGGAGCTGTTGGAATATTGCGACGTCCATGTTCACGAACGTGCGGCGCAGCCCAAGCACATGACCATTCTGGACGAGCTTCCCAAGACCGCAGTTGGCAAGGTGTTCAAACCCGAACTGCGCAAACAGGCAATCACACGTATCTATAACGGCGCGCTGGAAAAAGCAGGCGTCGATGCCCGCGTTGTATCGGTGATTGACGACAAAAAGCGCGGGCTGGTTGCACAGCTTGACGCGAACGGTTCCTCGGACGACGATGTCAGCAAAGTGCTGGGCTCTTTCACCCAGCCATGGGAATGGGCTGTCTGATCGCGGAGGGGACATGGATTATGAACGCCTGATTGACGAAGAAACCTGGGCGTTCATAAGACGTACCGCCGAAAGCTATCCCGATGACGCGGTCGAGCTGTCGATTGACGACCAGCGCCGCGTCTATGACGCGATGTGTCAGGACTTTCGCCAACCGCGTCCTGCGGGGGTAGAAACAGAAGACAGGCATGCCGACGGCGTGCCTGTTCGCGTCTATGCTGCAGGCGATCCCACACGAACGGTAGTTTACCTGCATGGGGGCGGCTTTGTCGTAGGCGGCTTGGACAGCCACGATGATGTTTGCGCCGAGATTTGCGCGCAAACTGGTTATCGGGTTGTCTCAGTGGATTACCGGCTGTGCCCGGAACATGTTCATCCCGCCCAATTTCAGGACGCCTGGACTGCAGTGAATTGGGCTGCAACGGAATTCGGGGATGCGTTGGTACTGGCCGGAGACAGCGCCGGAGGGAATCTGGCAGCGGCTGTCGCTCATCACGCGCGCGGACGTTTGGATATGATTCTGGGGCAGGTGCTGATCTATCCCGGTCTGGGCGGGGACCGGTCGAAGGGGTCGTATCTTGAACATGCCCATGCGCCGCTTTTGACGCTGGAGGATATCGTCTTCTATGAAAAGGTGCGGTGCGGCGGACCAGCGCCGCAGGATGATCCGACCTATGCTCCGTTGCACGATAGCGATTTCTCAAACTTGCCGCCGACTGTGGTCGTAACGGCAGACTGCGATCCGTTGCGCGATGACGGGCCAGACTATTGCGCCCGGATTACCGAGGCCGGCGGCAAAGCACACTGCATCAACGAAGCGGGGCTGGTGCACGGCTATCTACGGGCGCGAACCTCGGTCAAGCGTGCCGCGGACAGTTTTGAGCGGATATCCGTGGCGATCGAAGCGCTGGGTCAGCAGATATGGCCTTATGACTGATTACTTGAGGAATGGCTGTGCCTTCATGGTCTCGGCCACGGGCGTGCCCATCCGGGTCAGGATCGTAGGGGCAAGTTGAAGCTGGTCGATGACCACATCCGCCTCGGGGCCTTCTGCATCGCCGAAATAATACAGCGCCGTTTCCTGCTGCAATGGGCTGCGGCCTCCGTGGTGGCCACGTTCATCTTGGCCATGGTCGGCCGTGACGATCACCTCGTATCCTAGTTGCCGCCAACGGGGGATGAAAGGGGCCAGCATCTCGTCCATGACAAAACAGGCGTGGTCCATTTCCTCGCTTTCATGGAAAAAGCGATGTCCCATGCTGTCCAGCGTGCAGGTGTGCAGGATGCCGTAATCCAGCCCGAAGCGCAGGCACATGTTGGTGAGCTGGGCAAATAGGTCTACGTCGCAGGGCGTCATCTGGTTGGCCTTGCCATAGCCGGTCATGGTGTGAAACCGACCATGATTGATCGTCTTGCTGTCCGGTTCATCATATTCAACGTCGCGCACGTAATCGAACGGGTGGCGGTTGAAGAATTGCGACCAATAGCTGTGGGTGACGGCCCCGGTGATGCCCCCGGCCTCGCGCACCTGACTGAACACGTCCTTGTGACTCAGGCGGAAGACATTGCCGTTGCCGGTGCACCCATGTTCCTGTGGAGTGACGCCCGTGTGGATCGAGGCATAGCAACTGGCCGAGGTCGATGGCAGCACCGAACGCAGCTTCCAGACCCGCGCCTCACCACTCTCGACCCAGCCCTCAAGATTGCCGAACAAGCGGCGGAAATTGCGCCACGGCACACCGTCAAGAATGATGAGGAGGAGTTTGCGGTCCATGGTCCGGCCTTTTCGTTAGTTCTTTGGGTGAGCCTAGCGGATTCGCCCCGGATAAGCCGCCCATTCCAGTCCCAAATAGCAAAATCCCGACACCTGTTTGTGACACGTGCCGGGATTTCATGAGTGTTTTTTGCGGGATCAGTTCCCCGCGCTTTCCATTTTGCGGTGGGCGACAACCTCTTCCAACCAGCCCAGATGCATCTCGGGGACCGAGCTGAGCAGAAGGTCGGTATAGTCGTCGAACGGTGGGCTCAACACTTGTGACTTAGGGCCGTAACGGACCACACGGCCCTGATACATCACCGCGATACTGTCGCTGATCGCGCGGACCGTCGCCAGATCGTGCGTGATGAACAGATAGGCCACATCCTCGATCTTTTGCAGGTCCAGCAGCAGTTTCAGGATGCCATCTGCCACCAGCGGGTCCAGTGCCGAGGTCACCTCATCACAGATGATCATCTTGGGCTTGGCCGCCAGAGACCGGGCGATACAGACACGCTGTTTCTGCCCGCCCGACAGTTCCGCCGGATAACGGTCGATGAACTTTTCGCCCAGCTCGATCTCATCCAGCAGTTCGATGATCCGCTTGCGCTTTTCCGCGCCGCGCATGTTGAAATAGAACTCTAGCGGGCGACCGATGATGGTCCCGACAGTCTGACGCGGATTCATCGCAACGTCGGCCATCTGGTAGATCATCTGCAACTCGCGCAGGTCCTCGCGGGTGCGACCCTTAAGGTCTGCCGACAGCTTGCGCCCGGCAAAGGTGATCTCACCATCGCGCGGCGGCAGAAGGCCGGTGATCACCCGCGCCAGCGTCGACTTGCCCGAGCCGGATTCACCCACAACCGCCAGCGTCTGCCCCGGGTGAAGCTCGACATTGACGTTGTGCAGCACGTCGAAATTCAGCCCCTTATAGCGCGCGGTGATGCCGTCAACGCTCAGCACCGGTTCAGGTGTGGGTTTTTTCTCTTCGTGTTCGATCGAGCGGACCGAGACCAGAGCCTTGGTATACTCTTCCTGCGGGTTGTTGATGATCTGGTCGGTATTGCCGTACTCGACCGTATTGCCCATGCGCAGAACCATGATGTCGTCGCTGACCTGCGCGACCACGGCAAGGTCGTGCGTGATATAAAGCGCGGCAACACCGGTATCCGCGATGGCTTCTTTGATGGCCATCAGAACGTCGATCTGGGTGGTCACGTCCAACGCCGTGGTGGGTTCATCAAACACCACCAGATCGGGTTCGGGACATAGCGCCAAAGCAGTCATACAGCGCTGTAGCTGACCGCCTGACACCTGGTGCGGATAACGCTCACCGATATTGTCGGGGTCGGGCAGACCCAGCTTGGCAAACAATTCCCGCGCGCGTTTTTCGGCTTCTTTACGGCTGAACTTCTTTTGTTCCACCGCAGCCTCAACCACCTGATCCATGATCTTCTTGGCGGGGTTGAAGGACGCCGCTGCAGATTGAGACACGTAAGTAACCTCACCCCCGCGCAGCTTGCGGATATCGCCGTATGAGGTCTTCAGGATGTCACGCCCGTTGACCCAAACCTCACCGCCTGTGATCTGCACACCGCCCCGGCCATAGGCCATCGAGGCCAGACCGATGGTTGACTTACCAGCGCCGGATTCTCCGATCAGCCCCAGCACCTTGCCGCGTTCGAGGTCAAAGCTGACCCCGTGCACGATCTCGATGTCATGGGGTTTTTCACCCGGTGGATAAACGGTCGCGCCGATCTTGAGGTCGCGGACCTTGAGAAGGGTATCACTCATCCCCGGCCTCCTTTCAGCGATGTGGTGCGGTTCAAGACCCAGTCAGCCACCAGGTTGACCGAGATCGCCAGCGTTGCGATGGCCACAGCCGGGTATAGCGCCGCGCCGATGCCATAGACGATACCGTCCTTGTTTTCCTTCACGATCCCGCCCCAATCGGCCAAGGGTGGTTGAACACCCAAGCCAAGGAACGACAGTGTCGACACAAAGAGAACCGCAAAGATAAAGCGCAGACCTAGTTCCGCCACCAGCGGTGACAAAGCGTTGGGCAGGATTTCGCGGAAGATGATCCACGATTGGCCTTCACCGCGCAGTTTTGCGGCTTCGACATAATCCATCACGGCGATATCTACCGCGACCGCGCGGGCCAGACGATAGACGCGGGTGGAATCCAGCAGCCCCATGACGAGGATAAGAACCGGGATGGTCACTGGGACCATCGCCAGAACGACCAGCGCGCTGATCAGCGTCGGGATCGACATGATCAGATCGACGGTCCGCGACATGACCTGATCGGCCCAACCGCCCAGCACAGCAGCCAGAAACCCAAGGATAGAACCGGTCACAAAGCTGAGGATAGTCGCAGCAGTAGCGATAAAGATCGTCGTCCGCCCGCCATAGATCATGCGGCTGAGAAGGTCGCGCCCAATATTGTCGGTGCCAAGCCAGAACTGAGAACTCGAAGGCTCCCACACGTCGCCCACGACCTCGGCCATGCCATAAGGGGCCAACAGGGGCGCAAGTAGAGCGATGATGAAGTAGAGGGCTGTGAAGGCCAGCCCGATCATTGCAGAGATTGGGATGTTCTTCATTTCGGATGCCTCAGCCTTGGGTTGGCAAGAATGGCAACGATGTCGGCAACCATGTTCAACCCGATATAGATCGCGGCAAAGATCACGCCGCAGGCCAGAACCACCGGAACATCACGCTTGGTCACGTGGTCCACAAGGTACTGTCCCATGCCGGGATAGACGAACACCACCTCGACCACGACGACGCCGACCACCAGATAGGCCAGGTTCAGCATCACCACGTTGACAATTGGCGCAACCGCGTTGGGCAGCGCGTGGCGGTAGATGATCTTGAAGTTGGTCAACCCCTTCAGTTCAGCAGTCTCGACATAGGCCGACTGCATCACGTTCAGGATCGCTGCGCGTGTCATTCGCATCATATGCGCAAGGACCACCAGCGTCAGAACGATAACAGGCAATGCGATCGAGTTCAGCTTTTGACCAAGTGTCATGCTGTCATTGATCATCGCAAGCGGTGAGAACATGCCCAGCTTCACAGCCACGAAATAGACCAGAACGTAGCCGATCAGGAATTCGGGGATCGAGATCGTGGTTAGGGTGACCGCCGAGATCAGCTTGTCGGGCCAGCGGTTGCGGTAGCGCACGGCCAGCAGGCCCAGAAAGATAGCAAGCGGGACGGATATAACCGCCGCCCAGAATGCAAGAAACAGGGTATTGCTCAGACGGCCACCGACGGATTCGGCAATGTCGAGCTTGTTGGTCAGGGATTGTCCCAGATCACCTTGAACAAGGCCCCCCAGCCATTCGAAATAGCGGGTCAGCGCAGGCCGGTTCAGGCCCATCTCTTCGCGTAGGTTTTCAAGGGCTTCTGGGGTTGCGGACTGCCCCAGGACGGCTTGCGCGGCGTCTCCGGGAAGGGCTTCGGTCATGCCAAAAATCAGGGCCGAAGCGCCGAGCAGCAAAAGGAGTCCCAGCGCCAGGCGCTGGGAAACCAGTTTCAAAATAGGATGCATAAATCCGTGACCCGTATCAGGCGAACCACATCTTACGAGAAACGTTGCCGTTCATCATCTCTTGGGTCGGATCGGAATCCCACCCGGCAAGCTGGTTGCTGATGCCTTCGACAAAGTCGTTGAACATCGGGCAGATCAGGCCGCCTTCGTCGCGGACCATCTGACCCATCTGGCTGTAGATGTCCTTACGCTTGTCGTTATCCAGCTCTGCACGGGCCTGGAACAGCATCTCGTCAAAGGCCGGGACCTTGAAGCGCGTGTCGTTCCAATCCGCCGTCGACAGATACGCGGTTGCGTACATCTGATCCTGCACCGGACGGCCACCCCAGTAAGAGGCGCAGAAAGGCTGTACGTTCCAGACTTCGGACCAATAGCCGTCATTGGGCTCGCGCTTGATTTCCAGCGGGATACCAGCTTGCGCTGCGGTCTGCTGGAACAGCGCCGCCGCGTCGACAGCACCGGGGAAGGCGCCGTCTGCAACACGCAGAATGATCGGCGAGCCGTCATGGCCGGACTTCTTATAGTGCTCGGCCGCTTTTTCGAGGCTGAATTCACGCTGCGGGATCGAACCATCGAACAGCGGATAGGCCGCGTTGATTGGCATGTCGTTCCCGATGGTGCCATAGCCACGCAGAACTTTGTCCACCAGTTCCTGACGATTGATTGCGTGCTTAAGTGCCAGACGCAGCTCATTCTGGTCGAACGGTGCAGTGTCGCAATGCATGATGAACACATAGTGCCCACGACCGGCCGTCGAGTGTACGGTCAGGTTGGGCGCACGACCCAGCAGGTCTGCGACTTTGGGCTCGACTCGGTTGATCGCGTGAACCTGACCGGATTGCAGCGCAGCGGTACGCGCGGTGGCATCGTTGATGACGACCACTTCGACGCTATCGAAATTGCCGAAATCCGAGTTCCAGTGGTTAGCGAATTTTTTGAACACATGGCGTACGCCGGGCTCGTCGACTTCCAACTGGTAGGGGCCGGTACCGATACCCGCGCCGGGGTTGTCCATGCCGCCATCAGGCTGGACGATCAGGTGATAATCGGCCATCAGGTAAGGAAGGTCGGCGTTCGGTTCGGTCAGCGTGACCTGGAAATTGTCGCCATCGGCCTTCATCGACTCGATGCCCTTCATGATGCCCAAAGCACCGGACTTGGAGTCTTCGTTCGAGTGGCGCTCCATCGTCTTCAGCACGTCTTCGCTGGTCATGGTTTTGCCGTTATGGAATTCCACGCCCTGACGCAGCTTGAAGGTCCAGACCTTAGCGTCGGCGCTGCCTTCAACGCTTTCAGCAAGGCGCGGTTCGATCGAGCCGTCAGGCGCAACTTCGACAAGTTGGTCGCCGAACTGCTTGCCGTTTTGGAACGGAACCGAGCTTGCATAGGTTGCCGGATCAAGCGAGTTGGTCGATTCGCCGCCTTGCAGACCAAATTTCAGATCACCGCCTTTTTTCGGGCCTGCCGCGCGTGCAGCATCTGCGAACAGTGTGCTGGCCATCGCTGTCGATACACCCAAGGCCGCAGCTTTCCCCATGAATTCGCGGCGGGTCAGCTTGCCCGCTGTGACCTCTTTGGTCATGTGAGTGAGTTGTTCGTTCATCCAATGATCTCCCAATTGGTTGGATATTTTTGGCCCTTTGCGGGCTTTTATTGACGCATGAGTCAAGTTAGGCGCAATTCGCGCTTCTGAGCAAGGATAAATGTCTTACCTTTTCAGCTCGAAAAATCACATCTGGTTGCGCGGTATGGTATCCTCCAGTTCCCTCGAAAACACCTCAACCTCCCCCTCATAGGCTGTCAATTTCGCCCTGAGGAAGAAACTAGTGTGATCTGACCACATTTGACAGGATGTTTCGGTGCGCAATTCGATACCGTCCCGCTTCAATTCCTGCGTCCAGAGGCATTGCCCTTTGGCTGAAAGAGGGTCATCCGGGTGGATCGACCAGCATTCGTAAGCGGTTCCGCCATTTGTCAGGCCGTGGTGATTGTCCTTTGTCAGGCCAAAGTCATCTTCGATGATCAGGCGGGTCTCACCGGTGTTCATATCCGTTTCGACACGTCTGTTGTTTTGGGCCTTGCGTAGGATGGTGGCGTCACGCGGCACCTCGGATTCGGGGGGCGGGAAAACATATTCATCTGTTTCTGTCGGACGAACAGGGATCGAGACTTCGCCCTTAGTCAGATGTAGTTCAACCGGCTCCGGCGACGGCCAGATCAAGGGCCAATAGGCACTTGAAACAGCCACGCGTAGGCGGTGACCTTTCGGAACCCGATAGGCGATGTGGTCCAGATCCAGCGTGACATCATACGCGACGCCGGGGGACAAGGGGGCAGGTTGGGCATGGCTGTCGCGATGGGACAGGTTTAACACGCCATATGTGATGCGCGTAGAGGCCCCGTCCGGGTGCAGGTGATTCAGACGTATGGCAACCTGCGTCTGAGGTCGGTCTGCGCTGATCCGCAACCGAATGCGGGGTGCACCGACGATATCAAGATCCGCCCCCAATGGTTCGCCGTCAAAACAGGCGGACATGGCATCGTCTGTACGCTGGTCACCTGGCATGTCCGGACCAAGCCAGATGGCGCAATACTCACCGCTTTCCATGCCGCATGTCTGAGGCGAACGGACCCTGACATCCATAGGACCCGACGCGCCCATTCCGGAATCGGTCAGGTGCCAATCTTGCGTCGGCAAATGGGATGTGGCGCCTTCATTCTCAGCGATCCAGCGCCCGGGGCGGTCGTTGTACCAGCGTTGCGGGCGAACCCCGTCCATCAGATACGCGCGGTAATCCGGGTCGCTCTCAACCCCGGTATCTGCATCTTTCAGCCAGTGGTTCCACCAGCGCAACGCTTCTTGTAGAAACCCGATCCGGGGTTCGGGCACGGCGAAATGCGGGTACTTGTGGACCCAAGGCCCAACGATGCCTTTGGCCGGGGACTTCAACTGCTCAACCAGCAAGGGAACCGTGTTTTTGTACGCGTCGCCCCAGCCCCCGACGGCCAAAGTCGCAGCTTGGATCGCGCTGAAGTCCTCGCAAACCGAGCCATGCTGCCAATACGCATCCCGCGTTTGATGGCGGAGCCAAACCGAGGGCAGGAACGGTTCATTCTCAAGCCGGTCCAGCCAAAGTTGACGCCAATTCGGGCGTAAGGCCGGATCGGGCGCGCGCGAAGAATAGGACCACATTGTCGCGCCCCATCCGAGGTTTTCATTCAGCAGGCAACCGCCCTTGTAATGGATGTCATCCGCATAGCGATCAGCCGTCGAACAGAGCGTGATGATCGCCTTCAGCGCCTCGGGCTGCATGGCCGCGACCTGCAATGCGTTGAAGCCGCCCCAACTGATACCCATCATGCCGACGCTGCCCGTGCACCAAGGCTGTTTCGTCAACCATTCGATCGTCGCGACTGCATCGTCCAGTTCCTGCTGGGTATATTCATCTTCCATCAGCCCTTCGCTATCGCCATTGCCGCGCATGTCGACACGAATACAGGCGTAACCGCGTTTGGCAAACCAGGGATGGGTCAGCGCGTCGCGTGTCGCGGTCCCGTCGCGTTTGCGATACGGTAAAAATTCCAGAATGGCGGGAACGGGGGTCTCGGTAGCTTTTTCGGGCATCCAGATTCGCGCCGAAAGGCGGCAACCGTCCGGCATGTGAATGCCAACATCCGGCAGATCCTGAATATCGTACAGCGTATTGGGATTGGGTGTCATTGTCTCAGTCTCAGCGTCTTTGATTTTCTCGGTCCATTGAAAATCGTCAAACTACGTGCGGATTGCGACAAGCAAGTCCATTACGTTTGTCCCGGTCGGACCCGTAACCAGCAAGGCCCCAACCTGATCCAGATAGCTGCCGCTATCGGCGTTTTTCAGAAATTCTTCCGCTGTTGGATTCCAGGTGGCCCCATCAATCACGGCCCCCGCTGCGTTTGTCGGGCCGTCCGTTCCATCAGTGCCACCAACCACTATCGTTATGCCAGGAATGCCCGAAACCTCTTTGGCCAAGGCCAGCGCCAGCGCCTGATTGCGCCCACCGCGTCCGGGTTTTTTTGGCAGAACAACCGTTGGTTCTCCGCCAAAGACCATGACGCCTTTCGGCATGTCGCGCAGACGTTGTCCCAACTGACTTGCGACGCTCAGATAGTCATCGTGCAAGCATTCTTCATTCGCAATCACATCGCAGCCTTCTGACTTTGCGGCAGCAACCGCAGCAGCCCGGGCAATGGCGTTAGAGGCCACGATCTGAGTCGAGGCTTGAAACTTTGGTGCGTCGGGCAATGCACCAATTCCCGACCCGATGACATTCAGGTCATCGCCGGGCACGTCAGAAATCGCAAGTACAGTCGCCCTGTCGCCGCGAAAATGCGAGAGAAGCCCACCGCCCTTGATGCGCGACAGCTTGCGACGCTCGGCGTTCATGGCCGTTATGTCCAGCCCTTCAGACAGCAGCTTTTGGTTCAACTGCTCCAAATCAGCAAGCGTTTTGCCGGGGACAAGATCGTCGGCAAGCGAGGATGCACCGCCTGACACCAACAGCAGCAAATGCGAGGCAGGGCCCATCGCTTCTACTGCCTCACGTAGGGCGCGGCCCCCGTCAAGGCTGCGAGAATTCGGCACGGGGTGTGCGGCTTCTATAATCGTCACATGGTCAGGCAGATCGCGTCCGTGATCATCTTTGGTGACAACCAATGTCGGTTTAGGCCCAAAATGTTCCAGCGCGGCTCGCGCCATCGCTGCGGCGGGTTTCCCAACGGCCAGAATTTGATCGGGTGCCGCAATGCTGTCCAAGACTGCTGTGGTCGCCGCGTGCCCGCCGACTGCATCCACACCGGCTTGCCAGATGCGAATTGCACATTGTTTTTGATCCATCAGCTTTCTACCCAAATCGTGACGGGGCCATCATTGACCAGCTCCACCGCCATATCCGCCCCGAACTGCCCTGTTTCCGTTGGAACACCGAGACTACTCAACTGTGCAGCGAACACCTCGTACAGATGCTTACCAAGCTCAGGCGAGGCAGCTTCTGAGAACCCGGGGCGATTTCCGCGCGATGTGTCAGCGGCCAGCGTGAACTGACTGATCACAAGAGCGGATCCGCTAATATCCAGAACGGACCGGTTCATCTTGCCTGCATCATCCTTGAATATGCGTAGCTTGGAGATTTTGGTCGCAAGCCGCTGTGCAGACGCCTCGTCATCTTCCTGCATTGCACAAACAAGCACCATGAGGCCGGGGCCAGTTCGACCAATCACGTCGCCATCCACCGAAACCTTGGCGTGAGAGACCCGTTGTAATACTGCGCGCAATCTGTTTCTCCAAAATGTTCTTAGCCGAGCCAGTCGACAAAAGCGTCCGGGCTGGCGCGATCCGTACGAAAACCGTTAGCCGGGTGGTCTTTGTCGGCATAGCCAAAGGATATCGCGCACAGGATCAGACGGTCTTCCGGGATGTCAAAATAGCGGTGCAGGAACGGGCCATAACTTGCAACTGCCGCTTGCGGAATGGTGGCCACGCCAAGGGCTTGGGCCGCAAGCGTAAAGGCGGTGACGAACCCGCCGCAATCCATCGCCCCATAAGGCCCAAGCTCAGCCGGGCTAGACAAGATCACACAGTGCGGCGCATCAAACAGAGTAAAGTTCTCCATCATTTGTCGTGCCGAAGCCGCGCGGTCGCCACGTTCCACGCCGACGGCTTCATAAAGGGCCCACCCGCATTCTCGGCGGCGATCCCGATAGACGCCCGAATAGGATGTGGGGAAGGGCAGGTCAGGGGCTGGCGCGCCGGACATTGCCTCCTCTCGCAGGGCATTGCGAAAACGCTCGGTTTCAGTGCCGCTGGTGACCACGACATTCCAAGGTTGTGCATTGCACCAACTGGGCACACGGCCTGCGCTGATCAGGATTTGCTCGATGTGTTCCCGTGGAACCGGATCGGGGCGGAATGCCCGACAGGAGTGGCGCGCAGCCAATAGCGTGTTCAGGTCCGATAACGTCACACTGGCCTCCCCATCGGCGTCGACGGGGCGAGGATGGCGTGTGGTTTGAGGATGTTCAAGCGCTTAAACGGCGAAACCGGTCCTGATGCCGTTCGCCCGATCACTGTTGCCCAGTCGCCAGCAGATACCCAACCCCTGCCGCGACCAGCAGGCCGACAACAACCGCGATCGTGATCTTGATCGCCGACCATGGACGCTCACCTTGAACCCGACCGGTACGTCCGTTGACAACAAACCGATAGGTCTGGCCACGGTACTTGTAGGCGGCCATCCAGACCGGCAGCAGAATATGCTTGAAGGTCACATCCCGAACGTCCGTATCGACCGAATGAATGCGTTGGCGATCACCACCAATATCGAACCGAACGTCGCGTTCAATCACACGAGCCATATACCCCCGAGCCTCAGTATAACCTTCGTTCAGTTCGACGGTGTAAGCCTCAGCACGAAAGCCCGCCAGATACTCGGGTTGATAAGGTTCCAGCGCAGGTAGGTCCCAGGGTTCCAACGCATCGGTATAGCTTTTGGGCAGGGATCGAGAAGCCAGGACCAGAACGTCATCGAAAAAGCGCGCGACCTGTCCCGATTTCGGTGACCAGCGGATCTTGGCGACCTGCTGCTGCACCCGCTTTCCGTCGCGCATCACCGTGTGGGTTTCGTAATAAACCGTCCCGCGCTCGCCCCGGTAAGAGGATTGCGTATCCGCGTCGAATGTCCAGTAGGGTACGTAGATACCCTGCATCTTGCGCCCTTTGCGGGCATAGTCCTTGAGACCGTTGGGCGCGAACCACAAACGACCAAGCCAATCCCCCATCGCTTTGTGCGCGGAACGCTCGTCCAGTGCAAAGGGCAGAACACCGCGTGGCTTGATATGTCGGCTGACGCCGGTACCTGTGACCACTGGGGTGGCGCAAAACGGACATTCCGCTGCATGGGTGTCGGGGTCAAACTCGACTTGGGCTGCGCAATTGGGGCAGGTCAGAACGCGGGTTTCTTCGATTTCACCTTCCGGCAGGTTTTCTGACAGGGCGGCGTTGAAATCCAGTTCCTTCAGGGTTGCGCCGCCCCAAGGACCGGCGGCGATGCTCTGGGAATGGCCGCAATGATCGCACTTCAGCGTTCCGTCGCCCGGATTGAACCGATAGTCTGCACCGCATTGATCGCAGGGAAATCTGTGCTCTTTGGTCATGTTGCCCCCTCGTTCATCAAAAACAAACGCGGACCGGATCAGGTCCCCGGCGGAGGTGGTGGCAGGATGGTGAACAACTGAGCAAGCTCCTGAACATCGCCGGCCTTTTTCCACCCATCCTGACCTGCTGTCCAAACGTGGGTGTCGCGTGTGACTTCACCCTCGGCGGCCATGCGTCCCATCTTAGCTTTCGAAAATGGTCCGCTGGTCTGCCCATCCACGGCGATATGCCAGACATGTTCGACGGGTGGCGGCGGCGGCGGTGCCGCGTGCGCCGACGGTTGCGGGGCAGCGGGGGCGGGGCTTCCCCACGGGCCGCTCTGTTGACCCGCTGCCATGTTCGACATCTGCTGGGCCATCGCCATTCCCATGCCCATTCCAAGACCTGCGCCCATACCGCCGCCCTGACCGGGATTGTTGGCAGCCGCTGTCATTGCCTCGGCCGCTGAATATTGCGTGAACTTACCCAGATCGCCCGCCAGCCCCATTGACGTGCGCTTGTCCAGCGCCGCCTCGACCGCAGGCGGAAGCGAGATATTCTCAATGTAAAACTCGGGCATCTCCAGCCCGTAGCTGTCCAATACCGGTGAGACTTCGGCCGCGATCAGCTTGCCCAAATCCGCGGTGTTGGCGGCCATGTCCAAAACCGGAATGCCCGATCCGGCGATCACGCGGCTGAATTCCTGCACGATGATGTTGCGGATCTGAAAGCTGATCTCATCCATCGTGAATTCGCCATCAGTGCCGACAATCTCGACCATGAATTTCGCCGGATCTTTGACGCGGATTGTATAGGTTCCGAACGCGCGAATTCGGGTCGGTCCGAATTCGGGGTCGCGCAGCATGATAGGGTTCTTGGTGCCCCATTTCAGGTCGTTGAACCGGGTGGTGTTGACGAAATAGATCTCGGACTTGAACGGTGACTGGAACCCGTGATCCCAATGCTGCAGGGTTGTCAGGATCGGCATGTTGTTGGTCTCAAGCATATAAAGGCCCGGCGTGAACACATCCGCCAATTGTCCTTCATGCACGAACACGGCGGCCTGACCTTCGCGCACGGTCAGTTTGGCCCCGTATTTGATCTCATGACCTTCACGCTCGAACCGCCAAACCATTGTGTCGCGGGTGTCATCGACCCAGTGAATGACGTCAATAAATTCGCCGGTCAGAAAATCGAAAATACCCATTTGGGGTCTCCTTTCAGGGGGCTCAGAGCGGCTGGCCCATTAATTCGCGTGCAATAATCCGGACCACCGGGCGCGCGCTATCCACCGTCACGCCGGGTTCGAGGCGCGGATCATACAGCATGGTCAGAAGCTTTTCGTCATGGCTGGTCAACAGCGCAAATTCATCATCATCGTTGAAAATCGAAGGCCGCGCTGCAGGGCTGTCGTTCGACAATCCCAACCCTTGTGCAATTTCTTCGTGGATGCAGCTACGACGCAGCAATTCCGGCAACTCGGTTCGGATCAAGGTGACGGCACGCACGTATTTATATGGTGAAGAACTTGTGGCTGAGGCAAAGACGAAACAGTCGATATTCGCGCGCGGATTGGCAACCAGTTCCAGCGAGGCCTGACTGATATTCGGGATCAGTTCTTTCAGACGGGTCACGACGTAGGCGCTGTCATCCTTGCCTGCGAAAAAGACGTGAAAGTTTGCGCGGCGATTCACGACCGAGATCGGGTGCCCGGTCAGTTTTGCCAGCCGTGCGGTAAAGGATTCAACCTCGGTTGCATCTTGCGTGCGTGTGGCAGGCAAGACCGAGGGACCGAACTCTGTCTGTACCCTCACAGGCCCCGACCAGCGACTGAGTTGCCCGTCTGTCTGCCGGGACGATGCTGCGACCGCGTGATCGGGATATTCGCTGTAGAAAGCGATAGCTTCAAAGTTCCGCGCCAAGTCGTCTGCATCGAACGGGGTGTCCGGCCCGCCGCCATCGGTGCGTAGCAAACCGCGTGTCAGCAGATCACGCTCAACCCGTTCATAAAATCGCGCAAGGTCCTGGCTTGCGGCAGACGGAGCGACATAGGCATTCGCCGCAGGTGCTGGGGGCGCAGGCCGCGTTTCAGGGACGACGGAAGACGTCAGTGTCTCATCACAATTGGCCAGCGCCAACAGCGAAACAATGCCCAGAACAGCTTTTGGAAATCCCGGTCTCCGCATTCGGTTATCCCGGCACAGCGTTGCCGGCGTTGTCGCCAGTGCCGTCCTTGCGTGCTTTGGCCGAGGCCAAAGTATCGCGCAACTCGGCCTCCATCTTTTGCAATTCTTGTTCCGCGGCTGCGCGTCGCGCTTTGCCTTCGTCTGCAATTGCCAGGCTTTCGTTAATCGTCCCGATCAGGTCGGCATTGGCCTGTTTGACCGCTTCGATATCAAATACGCCACGTTCCATTTCCTCGCGGATCATCTTGTTCGATTGCCGCAGGTTGGCCGCGTTGGATGTCAGCAACTCGTTGGTCAGATCATTCGCATCCCGCACAGCCGAGGCTGCTTCCGCGCTGCGCTGGATGGTGACGGCCTGCGCAAGTTGAGTCTCCCACAGCGGGACGGTGTTTACCAATGTCGAGTTGATCTTGGTTACAAGCGACTTGTCGTTTTCCTGCACCAACCGGATCGAGGGCAGAGATTGCATCGTCACCTGCCGCGTCAGCTTCAGGTCGTGGACCCGGCGCTCCAGATCGTCACGGGCAGCGCGCATGTCGCGCAATTCCTGCGCCTTCATCACCTGTTCTTCTTCGGGCGCGGCGTTAACTTCCGCTTCCTTTTCAGGAATGTCATGGCTGTCCAGCTCGGTCAGCTTTTCTTCGCCAGCGGCGATGTAAAGCGCAAGTTCGTCATAGAAACTAAGCGTCTTTTCATACAGTAAATCCAGCGACTTGATGTCCTTGAGCAACGTGTGTTCATGCCCCAGCAAGTCGTCGGTGATCTTGTCGATTTGGCCCTGGACCTCTTCGTATTGCGCGGTGAACTTTGCAAATGGGGCCGCTTTTCCGATCAGCTTTTCCCACCAGCTTCTTTCACGGCGCACATCCAGTTCACTAACCGAGAATCCCCGGATCGTGGTGACGATATTGCGCAGGCTGTCTCCGGCTGGGCCGACGTCCTTGTTTCGTACGTCTGCCAGCATCGCCTGGCTGATTTCCTGCAACTCGGCCTGGGCGGATGAACCGAACGCGACAATCGAATTCGTGTTGTCCATGTCAATCTCGTCCATGCGTTTGCGAATTTCCGCGCTGACGGGTTCATCTGCTTCTTCCAGCGAAACCACTTCGGCTGCAGGTTCGGGCAGCGCGACGGCCGTTACTTCCTGCACAAGCGTTTCTGCTTCTACCGCCTTGTTCTTGATCTCATTGGACATTTGAAATCCTTTCTCAAAAAATGGCCGGTCAATCCAACCGAACCCCTTCGCGCTGCAACCTTTCGCGCAGCACGTCAATTTCAACAGTCAGGTCGCTGCGGTCATCCAAAAGCAATTTACGGGTTCGCGCCGCGAAATTCTGTTCAAGATCATCCAAAAGGGCCGAATAGTCAGCCAATGCCTGCGCGTCGCGGGTACGTGCATACACATCAGCAAACTTAATCGTCGCATCCCGCGCGCCCTGTAAATATACAGTCATGTATTTGCGCGCCCCGGCCAGATCGCGGGGGTCTTCTTCGACGGTTCGAAACAAATCTCGGGCGGTGTCCTGAAACTGTTCCACGCGGGCCTCGATCCTTCGGTCGCCGGCGCGCTTAATGGCGTCTGTCATCTCAGTCAGGTGCTGTTCGGCATCTTCTACAACCCGCGCAACGCGGTCTTGCTGGAATGTGTCGACGCCTTCCATCCCTTTGTCTGAAAGCGGATCAAACCCGAAGGAAACCGAATGCAATACCGTCGCCACACAGCCAAACAGGATTGGCGCGATCAAGCTGACCTCAGACGCAGAGGCCGCGTCCAAAAATTCGGAACGATAGGAGGCCAGCGCTGCGCCGAGGCCGGTGAGAATACTTGCGAAAATTTTTCGTGGAAATGCGGGCTTTCGCGCAACGCGGCGCGCGTTATACGCGGCTTCGGCGCGCAGGCCTTCACGCAAAAGGAACGCTGCCGCAGTCAGAACGCCCGCCGCGATCAATCCGATCGTCATTCCAACCGCGCCATCGTTGAGCGATAGGAACACCAGCGGCACGGCAGGCAGGAAAAGCAGGTTTGCGCGCGCGCCCGCAGGTTCTACGCGCGCGCCGTCGAATTGACCGCGCGCGGGTTGGTCTGGCTGAGAAGCGTCGCCCTGAGGACTAAATTTTCCGCCATAGCGTTTGGCCATCTGCTCACAAGCCCCCAAGTACGCCGGTGCAAACACCGAAGAGCAGTACAAGTAGGACCACATAGGCCAGTTTTTGTACTCCGGTCCCGGACATGACGCCCCCCAAAGACTTTCCTACTCGAAAATCTAGGGCAAGAGACCCTGCGAAGCTAGGGGGAAGGTTGTTTAACTGGCGTCACTTGCGAGGTTTCTTGCCGATGGGCGCACGTTTTCTTTGCGGCCGCGTGGGGCGTTTGGCCGGAGTTGCGGGATCAGCGTCTAAACCAAGTTGGTCGCGCATCACGCGGCGTCGGATTTCTTCGACTTCGCCGGGCTTTAGATTGCCCAGTTGGAATGGGCCATAAGATACGCGCAACAGCCGGTTCACGGCATAGCCGATATCCTCCATCGCGCGGCGAATTTCGCGGTTCTTGCCTTCACGAAGACCGATTGTCAGCCATGCGTTTGCGCCCTGTTGACGGTCCAGCGAGACATCCATCGGCAGAAACCGTTCGCCGTCGATCACCAGACCCTTGCGCAGGGGGGCGAAGTCTTCGTCCTTGGGGCGACCATTCACCCGCACGCGGTAATTGCGCAGCCAGCCGGTCGAGGGCAGCTCCAGCTTACGCTTGATGCCGCCGTCATTCGTCAGCAGCAGCAACCCTTCTGAATTCAGGTCCAGCCGTCCGACACTCATGACGCGGGGCATGTCCTCAGGCAGGTTGTCGAAGATCGTCGCGCGGCCCTTTTCGTCCCGTGTCGTCGTCACCAGACCCGGTGGTTTATGATAAAGCCACAGGCGCGACGGCTCGGGTTCGGACACCGGCTTGCCGTCCACGGTGATCTTGTCTTTGCCGGTGACGTTCAGTGCGGGGCTGGTGATGGTCTTGCCATTCACGCTCACACGACCGGCTTCGATCATGCGTTCGGCTTCACGGCGCGAGGCAACGCCCGCGCGGGCAATCACTTTGGCGATCCGGTCGCCGGGAGGAGGGGTTTTGCTCATCCGCAGCCCATAGCGCATCCCGTTGCCTTGCGAAAGACGCGTTTCTGATGCAGTCAAAGGCATGGAGTTCAGATCATTCATGAATATCGCACTGCAAGAGGCACGCGCCGCGGCAGACCGGGGTGAGGTTCCAGTGGGGGCCGTGATTGTCGCAGGCGATCGCGTCGTGGCCGCAGCAGGCAACCGCACGCGCGAGATGAACGACCCGACTGCACACGCCGAAATCCTTGCCTTGCGCGCAGCCTGTGCCGCTGTTGGGTCCGAGCGTTTGCCGGATCATGACCTGTACGTCACGCTGGAGCCTTGTGCGATGTGTGCGGCGGCTTTAGCTGCGGCGCGTATCCGGCGGATCTACTACGGCGCGGCTGACCCGAAATCGGGTGGCGTGGCCCATGGCGCGCGGGTTTTCACCCATTCGCAGGCGCACCATGTGCCCGAAGTCTATGATGGTATCGCAGCGCAGGAAGCTGCCGAACTGCTAAAGGCATTCTTCGCGGCGCGTCGGGGGGATGTGCCGGGCTGAAGCCCGGCCTATAGGTTTTTTTTATAACTTGATGGGCTGCATCACTTCGGGCTCGATTACATCGACGCCGGGCAAGCCCTCGACCAAAGGCCGCGCCGATTGTTCCAGAATCGGGAAAGTCTTGTAGTGGCAGGGGATCACGGTCTTGAAGTTGAAATAGCGCTTGGCGGCGTAAGCTGCGCCCTTCATGTCCATGGTAAAGTGTCCGCCTGCCGACAGAATGCCGATGTCGGGTTTGTAATAATCCCCCATCCAGTCCATGTCGGCCATGATATCTGTGTCACCTGACACATATAGCATGTGACCATCCCCCGCGATCATGAACCCGACCTCGCTGCCGCCGGTACGCAGTCCGTCGGGTGTGGAAAAGGTCGAGCTATGCGAGGCCGGAACCATCGACACCATCACCCCGTTCAAGTTCACAGTGCCGCCTTTGTTGAAGCCTACGGTCTCAATCCCCTCGGACTCGCTCCAGTACCCCATCAGGTCGTACTGACCCACAACCGGAACCTTGAGTTGTTTGGCCAGCGAGACTACATCGGCCACGTGGTCGAAATGCGTATGTGTCAGAAGGATATGCGTCGCGCCGTCAAGGGCCGCGTCGTGCTGATCCTCGGGCAGAACGGGGTTACCGGTCAGCCAAGGGTCGATCAGCAGCACTTGCCCTCCGGTCTCGATGCGGAAACTGCCGTGGCCCAGCCAAATGATATTCATGAAAAAATCCTCCGAAACAGACTGTTGGCATTAACCTAGCATCGGCTATGTAAAATTTCATGGATTGGTTTCGGGAAATTGACGGATATTGCGAGAGATTGTCGCCCGACTATTGGGCAGAGCCGATCAATGCGGTGACAAACGCCGCATTTATCGTCGCCGCTTTCATCATGTGGAGGCGGGTGCGCGGGCAGGGGATGCCGCTGGCAGTGGCATTGGTGGTGATTCTGGCCGCGATCGGATTGGGCAGCTACCTGTTTCACACCCATGCGCAGGTTTGGGCAGCACTGGCGGACGTGGCGCCAATCCTGCTGTATATTCTGGTCTATATATACGCGATCAATCGCGACGTCTGGCAAATGCGTCCGCTTTATGCCGGTGTCGCCACCGCGCTGTTTGTACCCTATTCCACTGCGACAATCCCGGTCTTTCAACTGGTGCCCGGTCTGGGCGGGTCGGCGGCTTACGCGCCGGTTCCGCTGCTGATCCTGATCTACGCAGTCTTCCTGCGCCGTAGGTTTCCCGAGACGGCAGCAGGGCTGGCGTTTGGTGCTGTGATCCTGATTGCCTCAATTACGTTCCGCGCACTGGATGAACCGATCTGCGTTCAATTCGAAACTGGAACGCATTTCATGTGGCACATCTTGAACGCGACCATGTTGGGCTGGATGATCGAAGTATATCGCAGGCATCTGAAACGAACGTCTCAGGCCTGAAAAGCAGTGGCAAGGTTTGCGGGCAGGTCAAATTCTTCCAGCACACGTGAGCGGCCTTCGGCTGACATCTTGCGGGCTGTCTTTTCGACAATGCTTTGAATTTTTTCAGCCGAATGTTTGGCAGCGAAAGGGGCAAAATACCATTTTAGGAAAACGAAGCAGATCACGTCCTCAAGTGCCTGAACCTCGTCATCGCGCTTGAGTCCCTGTTTGCGCAGCATCCGACCGGCCGCTTCGGTATCTTCGGCGCCATATTCGCTCAGCTCCATTAGGCCCATGACAATCTCGGCATGATGCACGCCCTGCGCTTTTCGCCAGGCCAAATATCCTGCACGCCCTTCCGGGAATTCGGTACGCGCCAGTTTCCAGCGTTCAACGTGCTGACCGCGCGCGGCAATTGTCAGCGCATCCGAGGCGTCCGGAAATAACCTGTCCAGCTCGGCACTCATGCGCTGACCATAGAGCAGGGCGGCGGGCTGGCCGTCTTCCAGATTGGGGTCCTTGGCGTTGGCCGCATCTATTGCGTCCAGTACTGCTTGCTTGCGGGGGCTCATTGGGTGCTCCGTTGTTGTGCCGGTTCAGCGGTCATGTCTGGCCGTATATCCAAAGCTACCCTATCGAGTTGCCGAGTTGCGTGCAGCAGCCAAATGAATTTTCGGGCCGGGGAGAGGAGTACCCGGCCCGGACGAAGCGGGCAAATTAGCTGGCAGGCTTCGCCTTATCTTGTGATACCGGTTCCGAGACCTGATCGGGGAAGCTCAGATCTGGAAACATGCTGTCCATTGTTGGCCCAAACGCATGGGCTTGCGCGGCAAGAACCGTGGTTGCCAATACAAAGGCAGTCATGAGGGTTTTCATCGTCTTACTCCGGTGATGGCTGTGTCGTGTTATTGAAATGAACAGTTCAGTTTACTTTTTCAAGATCAAAAGTGAACTAATCGGTTTACTTTTTCACATACCCGATATGCAAAAATGAATGATCACCCTGGAAAACTCTGCGCCGTAGTCTCAGATCAGCTAAGCGGTGCCCTTGCGACCGAAGCATCAGACAGGTAAACGCCCCCTAACGCATATGAGGTTTTCCGATGTCGATTGACCAAAGCACTGCCGCAAAGGTGGCTAAACTGGCCCGGATCAAGGTCGAGGATGATGCGCTGCCTGCGCTGGCATCCGAATTCAACACCATCCTTGGGTTTATCGAACAGCTTAACGAAGTGGATGTCGAAGGCGTCGAACCGATGGTCTCGGTCGAGCCGATGCGCCTGAAACGTCGTGAGGATGTGGTCACCGACGGAAATCAGCAGGACAAAGTTCTGGCCAACGCCCCCGACGCGCGCGAGGGCTTTTTCGCAGTCCCCAAAGTGGTGGAGTAAGACATGAGCGATCTGAATAAACTGGGTCTGTCCGAGGCCCGCGACGCGCTGCGCAAGGGTGATGTGACCTCGGTCGAGCTGACCGAATCCTGCCTGAAGGCCATTGATGACGCAGACGCGCTGAACGCCTTCGTCCACAAAACACCTGAGATTGCTCTGGAGCGCGCCAAGGCTGCGGATGCCCGAATCAAAGAAGGCGACGCGCCTGCCATGTGCGGTCTGCCGATCGGCATCAAGGATCTGTTCTGCACCAAGGGTGTTCCTTCGCAGGCGGCGTCGAAGATTCTGGAAGGCTTTAAGCCCGAGTATGAATCAACTGTTTCACAGCAATTGGCCGATGCGGGCGCTGTGATGCTGGGCAAGCTGAATATGGATGAATTCGCCATGGGTTCGTCCAATGAAACCTCGGTCTACGGCAATGCCGTCAGCCCGTGGCGACGCGGCAATGACGATGCGCAATTGACACCGGGCGGCTCGTCCGGTGGGTCGGCCTCGGCTGTGGCCGCTGATCTGTGTCTGGCCGCGACCGGTACAGATACCGGCGGTTCGATCCGTCAGCCTGCGGCCTTCACCGGGATCACCGGCATCAAGCCCACCTACGGGCGCTGCTCACGCTGGGGCATCGTGGCCTTTGCGTCCTCGCTGGATCAGGCTGGTCCGATGACAAAGAACGTGCGCGACGCGGCAATCATGCTGGAAACCATGTGCGGCCACGACCCAAAGGATTCCACCAGCGCCGAGCTGGCCGTGCCGAACTTTGAGGCGATGCTGACCGGCGATATCAAGGGCAAGAAAATCGGTATCCCGAAAGAATACCGCATGGACGGTATGCCTGCCGAGATCGAAAAGCTCTGGTCCGACGGCGCGGCAATGCTCAAGGACGCGGGGGCCGAGATCGTCGATATCTCGCTGCCGCACACCAAATACGCGCTGCCAGCCTACTACGTGATTGCCCCGGCCGAGGCGTCCTCGAACCTCGCGCGCTATGACGGTGTCCGCTATGGCCGCCGCGCGACGCTGGCGCAGGGCGACGGCATCACCGAGATGTACGAGAAAACCCGCGCTGAAGGTTTCGGTCACGAGGTCCAGCGCCGCGTGATGGTTGGCACCTACGTACTGTCGGCAGGTTTCTACGACGCATATTACAACCGCGCCCGCCGTGTTCGCACCCTGATCAAGAAAGACTTCGAAGACGTCTTTGCCGCAGGTGTCGACGCGATACTGACCCCGGCCACCCCGTCGGCCTCGTTTGGTCTTGGTGAGATGACCGAGGCCGATCCGGTGCAGATGTATCTTAACGACGTCTTTACCGTGACCGTAAACTTGGCTGGTCTTCCGGGCATTTCGGTACCTGCGGGTCTGGATGCGCAGGGCTTGCCGCTTGGCCTTCAACTGATCGGTCGTCCATGGGACGAAGGCGATCTGCTGAACACGGCTTACGCGCTGGAAAACGCGGCGGGTTTTGTAGCCAAGCCGGGCAAATGGTGGTAAATCTCGGTTCAGGCAAGACGACTTAAAACGGAGCAGCCGAATGCGCCTTACGCTTCTGATTCCCGCCATTGGCTTGGTGGCCGCCTGCAATACGGTGGCCCCGATACAGAGCACAAGCTTCAATACGCCGCAATATCAGGCGCAGCGCGAGGCTGAATTGGCTGGGCAAGGGCTGACCGGTAACCCCTTGCTGGGACCGGTTGATGTGACCGAACAACAGCTTGGCGCCCCCGGCGATCCGCTTCCACCAACCGGAGAGAACGCGGATATCGCGTCGGCAACTGCTGTGGCCCTGGCCAACACCTCGGTTCCTGCGACGACGCCAGTCGCAAGCAATAACGCGATTTCGGACGAGCAGGATTTTGAGGCCGTGTCCGGGCGCCGTACCATTGAATCCGACGCGGCCCGGATCGAGCAAAATCGCCAAACCTACGAAGTTGTGGCACCGACCGCCGTGCCGCAACGGGGCACGGATGGTCAGCCCAATATCGTGCAATACGCTCTGAATACATCGAACCCGGTTGGCACACAGCTTTACAGCCGCGCGGGGTTTAACTTGCAGGCCAAGGCACAACGTAATTGCGCCCGGTATCCGTCGTCAGATCAGGCACAGATCGAATTCCTCGCAAGCGGCGGCCCCCAGCGCGATCGCAAAGGGCTGGACCCGGACGGGGACGGCTACGCATGTGGTTGGGACCCAAGCGCGTTCCGCAGTGCCGTCAATAACTGACCTTAACCCAATCTGGCACCCGTCACCCAATTTCGGGGAACGCCGGGGCGGTTTGAAGCCGTCGATGGTGGTTATCCACTACACCGCAATGGACAGCGCGCAGGACGCCTTAAAGCGCCTATGCGATCCGCAACACGAAGTTTCCGCCCATTTCCTGATCGGTTCAGACGGTAAACTCTGGCAGATGGTGCGCGAAAAGGATCGCGCCTGGCACGCCGGAGCAGGAGAATGGCATGGTCAGTCCGACATCAACTCTCGGTCAATCGGCATCGAACTCGATAATCGCGGCGACCATCCGTTCGCTGAGCCGCAGATGATGGTTCTTGAGCGTCTTCTGACCGCTCTTTTACATAGATGGAAGATCCCCCCCAATGGCGTCATCGGCCATTCTGATATGGCGCCCGGCCGCAAGCTGGACCCGGGTTCCCGATTTGACTGGCAACGCCTCGAGCATCAGGGGCTGGCAAAGCCGCGCGGCAAAGGTCAGCCCCCACAGATCGCTGAAATGCAAGAGTTCATAAGCTCGGCGCGCGCGGCTGGTTTCACCGCAAACGTCGACGATGAGACACTTCTAAATACGGTTCGCCTTCGATATCGACCTTGGGCTAGGGGACCTCTGACACCCGACGACCTCACTCCGCTAATAGAGAAGACCGGATCAAGCTGATCCGCTCTTCATCTGGCCAAAAATATCCCGGTGTTGAATTGGCCGCAGGCCAAGAAGGGGCTGGCCCCTTTACGTCCTAACCCCTTGACGCCACCCAACCCAAAGCATACCCACCGCACTGCGCGGAGGGCCGGATGGCCGCTGGGGCCTAGGCCCGAGAGGAAAGTCCGGACTCCAAAAGACAACGGTGCCGGGTAACGCCCGGGCGGGGCAACCCGACGGAAAGCGCCACAGAAATCAGACCGCCTGCGGCTTCGGTCAAAGGTAAGGGTGAAACGGTGGGGTAAGAGCCCACCGCGCCCCTGGTAACAGGGGCGGCACGGCAAGCCCCACCGGGAGCAATGCCAAATAGGGTCCCCGCGCGGGCCGGTCGGCGCAAGCCGATACCGCCGCTAAGCGCGTCTTGGCCGAGAGGGACCGGGTTGGCAGCTTGAGCCGCGCAGCAATGCACGGCCTAGAGGAATGGTCATCGAAGGGGGCAACCCTGGAACAAGATCCGGCTTACAGGCCCTCCGCGCGTATTCTTACTTTAAGTCCCCACAGCAATTGCGCTTCCAATCAGCCACAGACCCGCAACGATCAGGGCAATCCCGGTTGCGGGGCCTAGCCATCGCGCACGCGGCAGGAGCTTTTCCAGCCCCACATAAATAGCAATACCGACAATCCAGTAGAGGTTCATCACGCCTCCGACGAACAGCAGCAGCATCAACGCCCAGCAGCAGCCCAGACAATATGCCCCGTGCACTGCGCCCACGCGAAATGCACCCGTTGCGCCGGGTCGGTTGTGCTCGGCCAGAAACTGGGCCGGGCTGCGGCAGTGTCGCAGACATGCGGACTTCAGACTGGACAATTGATACAGACCCGCTGCCAGCAAAACACACCCGGCAAACACCTTGGACCGGATCGTCATCATAGGACCGTCCGACAGACCAATCTGCTCCAGCCCCCATTGCCCACCAGTCGCAAGCGCGCTGAACACAGCCCAAGCGACGAGGTAGCCGCTTAGAAAAACCAGGCTGAGCCATGTTGTGCGCTTCTTATCTGGTCCCATGCGCTTGATGGCTGAGTACAACAACACGGTCGGTGCGGCGCTGGGGGTCATCATCGCGATCATCATGACCCACCACATGAGGAATATCAGGATGGTGTAGGGCAGGGACCAGACGACCGGCCCGCCCATCTGCATGGGCTCACCGATCGGCCCTGCCATGCGGGTCATCTCGACAGCGGTCATGTTCATGCCGATACCGACAATGGTGTACCACGCGGCCCCCAACACGATCAGAGTGATGCAAAGCAGCACGACGCCACTGTCGCGCCGCAGAACGTAATCTACTGCTCCTGCGTGCGATTGATTTGTCTCAGAGGTCATATCGGCTGGGTATCACGCGCCGATTACGCCGTGGCCAGAGATATTGAGGTGGGCCAGATGCGCGTGCGTCGCATCAAAGGTCAGGCTGATTTCCCCACCCGTGGTTTTTGTTGTCCCGGATGCGGACTCAGCGTGCCGATACTCAAAACCGTTGGGCAGTTGGATGGACGCTCGATGCGGCAGCCCGGAAACGATATGAGGGATCGGGTTCACCTCAAGATCGAAGATACCTTTTACCTTTGCATAACCCTTGCGGTCTTCGCGGGACCAATCCAACTCAATCGGAAGGTAAAGTGTTTCGTGTTTTTTCGGCGCCATCGCGCTGTAGACGTACCAGAAGGTCGCCATCTCGTCGGTGTCTTCGCCTTTCATGATGGCTTCCAAAGCAGCCCTTTGATCCGCCGAGGCGCTTTCGTCGATGATCAATTGCATCTGGCCATTGCCTTCGTGGATGGGGCCCGGCCAGTAGTAGACGCCTGCCGCGCGCAGCCCAGCCAGATCGGTGTCCCCGTAATGCCCGGATTGAATGTCATACGCGACGACCGCCTCGCAATTGCCGTGCGTCGGCAACACACTGAACTGGCACGGGCACCCGAAGTTGCAGTTGCAATTGGCCAGCTCTTCGCCCTGAATCGTCCATTCCGTCATGATGTCCCCCCCAAAAAAATAGCTACAAACACCGCTGTCATTGGTGCTTGCCTGTTTTTGGTGCCTCGAAACCGAGCCGTTCGGGGGCTTCTTCGATTTTGGAACTGAGGGGAAGTTATCACGGTTAAGTGATTGCCACAAACTTTGGGGGTTTTCGCCATAAATCGTTTTATTGAGATGCCGCTTTTTCCGCGACCTCTAAGACTAAACGGATCGCCAAATCTGACATCCTGAGGGCAGGGCGCGATTCGGGCGGTTACCGATCATGGATCATCGGACTTGATGCAGAAAGTGCTGCGGAGTGCGCTCCGTGCAGTTAATTCGGGTCAGATTCAGTCTTGTTTCAGCTCGCCAACCCGTCCGTCTGATGCCAATCCCGCTTAGGCTGGTTATCAGGTGCGATTGCGCTTGACATGGGCGGTGCAGGGCGTAAAAGCGCACGCTCATAGGAATTCAACCGAAAGGCCCTGCCTTTTCGGACGCAGGAGATAACCATGGCGAAGCCGACGACAATCAAGATCCGCCTGAACTCGACCGCGGGCACGGGCCACTTCTACGTGACCAAGAAGAACGCGCGCACCATGACCGAGAAGATGACCGTTCGTAAATACGATCCGGTCGCTCGGAAGCATGTCGAGTACAAGGAAGGCAAGATTAAGTAATCTGCCGTCCAGCTTGGACAAAGTTCAGGGGTCTGCTGCTGCAGGCCCCTTTTTCTTTGCAATATGATGGGGTGCTAGACAAAAAACGGACCCTCGATCGAAAAGCACGCGTTGCAACGAAGCATCAGCGGTCAGATCAATCGAATGGGGCATGGGTTGCTTTTTTGAATGGCTTGCCACTACGCTTCAACAACTCGTTCCAAAATGTTGGCCGTCATGAAAAAAATCTTGTTATCCACAATCACTGTGTTGGCCCTTGCGGCTTGTGAAGACCCTTACAACCGTCAGGGGGTCGGGTTCACGGGTATCGATGGTGAACCACGAACCTTGTCTGATGTCCCCGGAGCCGTGGCTTTCCTGCCTCGGGCAACCAACGTACCCGCAGAATTGGCCGTGTTGCCGCCGATCCGGGTGACTTCCGGTGAGACCGATCCGCAGAAACTCGCGCGGGTTGCCATTGATAATGGCGGACGCAGCGACACCAACTCGGTTGTTCTGACCGGATTGTCCACGAACATGTTCCTGAGCACTGTAAGCGTAAACGGCACGCTCTATGGCGTCCTGCGCACGGAAAACAACAGTACCCGGGTCGACAATCAAATTGGCGCAGCGTTCGGCCAGAATGCCGAACAGTTTACCGGATGCCTTGCAGCAGGTGACGTGTTCCGCAAAGGTTCGTCGCAGCGCAGCTCGGGCTTTGCGGTTCCTTTGAACTGTAGCTAAGAGCAAATCACATATAGCTGACAGAGCCTCCACCAATCGGTGGGGGCTTTTTCTTACCCTGCTTGACGTAATGGGGGCAGTGCGCCACAGGAAAATCTTGCATCACTGGCCAAAAGAAAAGGGCGGACCCAACGGCCCGCCCCAAAAAGCCGAAGCTTGTTCGTCTGTTATTCCCGGTTGCCGAAGAGTTGCAGCAGGAACATGAACATGTTGATAAAGTCCAGATACAGGCTCAGCGCGCCCATGATCGCGGCTTTGCCCAACCATTCCTGATCGCCCGAGTGCGCCATCTGCAGGTAGGTGGTTTTGATGTTCTGCGTGTCATAGGCCGTCAGACCAGCAAAGATCAGAACGCCAATCACCGAAATTGCGAAGGCCACCGCGGAAGAGGCGATGAAGATGTTCACGATGGACGCGACGATCAGGCCGATAACGCCCATGATCAGGAACGTGCCCATTGCGGACAGGTCTTTCTTGGTGGTGTATCCGTACAGCGACAGACCGGCAAAGGCGATCGACGTGATCAGAAAGACCTGAATGATCGACTGACCGGTAAAGACCAAGAAAATCCAGCTGATAGACACACCCATGACGGCGGCGAACAAGTAAAAGACCGACTGAGCGCCCGATGCGGACAGGCGATTGATTCCGGCGCTGAAGCCAAAAACAAAGGCCAGCGGTGCAAACATGATGACCCACTTCAGGGGCGACGCGAAAAGCGTTGCGCCGAACGAGGTCAGGTATTTGTTGGCGCTTAGCTGAGCCGCGGCGGCCGACGGATCGGTTGTCGTTGCAAGACCAGCAATCGCCCAAGCCGCAGCAAAGGTGATCAGCATGCCAACGGACATTGTGCCGTAGACTTTGTTCATATGGGCGCGCAGGCCCTCATCAATCTCGGCAGCGCGGGCACCGGCCGCTGTCCGGATCGTGTCAAATTGTGCCATTAAAGGGTCTCCCTTTACTTATTCTTGTTGCGCCCTGAAATCAGTGCGCGTTCCCCGCAAATATCGGCAAGTGCGAGCTACGTTTCAAGGGTTTAACACCGGAAACTGGCTAAAACACGCTACAAAAATGGCGGCCTGCTGACACGGGCCGCCATTCAGCGAAAAAAGATGCATCCTATGGTCACTTTTGCCAGAACTCCGGTGCGTCCCAAATATGACGGGTTGCCTCTGATTGGGCTTGTTCTCTTGTGATTCCAATATCCTCTAACGCCCGGTCGTCCAGTTGGCCAAGGGCGCGGCGTTGACGCATGAGCGACAGCGCGTCCCAAAGAGAAGTTACTGAAAAACGGCTGCGTGGATTGCAATTCGAAGCGAGTGTTAACTGGGTCATAGCTTATGTCCTTTCCGTGAATTTCGATGGTTTGCGCCGGTCTTATCAACTTCCTTGATTTATATGGCTCGATATGGCACATTTTAAAAATGAATATTTATGAACTGATGCATAAGGAATCGTGAACATGCGAAATCTGGACATCACCACGTTGCGCTCTTTCGTGGCGGTTGCCGATCAGGGCGGTGTGACGCGGGCGGCGGGGTTTTTGCACCTGACGCAATCCGCCGTTTCCATGCAATTGAAACGTCTGGAGGAACTGCTGGGGCTTGAATTGCTGGACCGCAGCGGCAGAACGATTGCGTTGACCGCGTCTGGCGAACAGTTGCTGGCCTATGCCCGTCGCATGATCGCCCTGAATGATGAGGTGATTTCGAAGCTCACGGATCAGGCATTTGAAGGAGAAGTTGTTTTGGGTGTGCCCCATGACATTGTCTACCCGGCCATCCCTCGGGTACTGCAACGCTTCAATGCCGATTTCCCGCGCGTGCGTGTTCAGTTGGTGTCGTCCTATTCGCTGCAACTGAAGGATATGTACAAAAAGGGAGAGTGCGACCTGATCCTGACAACAGAAGCGTCTGTCGGCGATGGGGCCGAAACAATTGCCGAGCTTCCGCTGCGTTGGATAGGGGCCCCCGGCGGCTCTGCCTGGCGCAAACGCCCTTTACCCTTGGCGCTTGGTCGTCGGTGTTTGTTCCGCCCGCAAGTGATCGCGGCCTTGGACGAAGCAGAAATCCCGTGGGAGCTGTCGGTCGAAACCGAAAACGACCGCACGATCGAAGCGACGGTCAGCGCGGATCTGGCCGTTCATGCGATGCTGGACGGAACCGAAGCGGCGCATCTTGCGCAAATTGACGACGGGGGCGTTTTGCCGGAACTGCCGGCGCACATGATCAACCTCTATGGCGGTGAAGCCGGTCGCGGCGCGGTTGTTGAGGCATTGGCCTCTTTGGTTCGGCAGAATTTCCGTCTGGTTGGTGGGACGCAGTTGAAGGCCGTAGTGGGCTAGGGGGTTATCACGACTTTGCCTGTCGCTGTACGGTCCCGCAAAAGCTGCAACCCTTTTTCGACCTCGGCCAAAGGCAGGGTGTGGCTGATGTGGGGCTTGATCCGGCCTTCGGTATGCCACCGAAACAAGGTGTCAAAGCTGTCCTGAACGATCTGGGGGCGGAATTTCAGGTATCCGCCAATGTAGAAGCCGATTACGGTCAGGTTTTTGACCAGCAGGTGGTTTGCGGGGATTTGGGGAACATCCCCACCGGCGAAACCGATCGGAAGCAGGCGGCCCTCGGGGTTTGTCGCGCGAAACGCCGCTTTGAAAACCTCTCCGCCAATCGCGTCGTAAACAACGTCTGCCCCGCCCAATTCCAGAACCCTCTCGCGCAGGTCTTCCGATGCGTCGATCAGATGGTCAGCGCCAGCGGCCCGGGCCACTTCAAGCTTGTCGGCGCCACGCGCCTGCGCGATGACCGTCGCCCCCATCAGTTTACCGATCTCGACAGCAGTCAGACCCACGCCCCCAGCCGCACCGGTGACCAACAGCGTTTCACCGGGCTGAAGGCGCGCGCGATGGTCCAGCGCGATATGGCTTGTGCCGTAGGCAATCTGGATCGCTGCTGCGTCTTCAAAGCTCATCGAGTCGGGCAAAGAAATCGCGCGAGCGGCGTCGAAAACACCGAACTCAGCCAGTCCGCCTTGGCCGGAATACACCGCCACGCGATCTCCGGGGCGTAGATGCGTGACGTCTGCGCCCAGTGAATCTACGACACCTGCGATTTCCATGCCCTGAGTGAACGGCGCATCAGGTGTGTCCTGATACGTGCCTTTCTGCATCAGAAGGTCGGCAAAATTCAAACCACAGGCCTTGACCCGGATGCGTATTTCGCCGGGGCCGGGTTCGGGCTGGGGCATGTTGCAAAGTTGGGCCTCAGCCCCTTTGGATTGAATTCTATAGGCCAGCATGATCACGCTCCGTATTTTATGTGCATAGATTCGTTTTGGCCTGCGAATGTCAATCGTTTACCCCACGAGACAATTGGGGCGGAAATCTCAATATTGAACATTATATGTAATAAGTGCACGTGCAGGCTTTGGTGGATCCGTACAACCATAAACCTTTGTTACCGGACGAAGATTCAACCTTCTTGAAAAAATAACCAAAAGAAGCAATATTGCGCTATGGTGCTGATTTGGGGGCATGATCCAAATTAGGGAGTGGTTAAGCACAGCTCACTAGTGATGCGGCAGTGAAAGCGGTCGCGCGCCCCCTGTGGTTGTGTGTAGAAGAGGAGAATACCAATGACTCATCACGTCGATGTCCATGTGGGCAAACGCGTCCGGCATCGCCGCTGGCTGATAGGCATGACCCAGCAGCAGCTGGCGCAGCAGGTTGGTATTAAGTTTCAACAGATCCAAAAATACGAGACCGGCGCCAATCGGATCAGCGCCTCTCGTCTGTGGGATATTGCCGAAGCATTGGATGTTCCCGTCAGTTTTTTCTTTGAAGGTCTGGAAGAGACCGAGAAAGACACAGCCGGCAAGAAGTCTGTTCCTGCCGATCTGATGGGCGACAAAGAAGCGCTGGATCTGGTCCGGTCCTATTACGCGATCCCCGAAAATCAGCGCCGCCGTTTGTTCGAACTGGCGCGTGTCCTAAGCGATGTCGCGTAATTTGCCGGGTTGACTTCGGTGCGTGCGGGCCGCACGGGTAGCGCATGCAAAAAACTTCGCTGAATGACTTGGAAGTCGCTGAAGAAATGGCCGATGCAGCACGCGAGGCCATTCTTCCTTATTTCAGGCAATCCAACCTGGAAACATCCAATAAACTGTCTGGTGGGTTCGATCCCGTCACCATTGCCGACCGCGAGGCTGAAAAAGCCATGCGCGAAGTTCTTGCCCGTCACCGGCCCGATGACGGCATTTTCGGCGAGGAATTCGGACAGGTCCAAGGCAGCACAGGTCGCACGTGGGTTCTTGACCCGATCGACGGTACGCGGGGGTTCATCAGTGGCACGCCGACCTGGGGTGTTCTGATCGCGTTGAGCGGTCAGGACGGCCCGATAATGGGCGTCATTGACCAGCCCTATATCGGTGAAAGGTTTTTGGGTTCCACAGATATCGCTCAGGCGGTCGGGCCGACTGGGACGATGCAGCTCAGCACGCGGTCGACGCGCACTTTAGATGAAGCGATTCTGTTCACGACGTTCCCCGAAGTCGGATCTTTGCAGGATCGTGCAGGGTTCGAGGCCGTCGCACAACACGTGCGCCTGACCCGGTACGGCATGGATTGCTACGCTTATGCCTTGCTGGCCGCTGGTCAGGTTGACCTGGTGATCGAGTCGGGTCTGAACGCCTATGACATCCAAGCCCCAATTGCGGTGATCCAGGCCGCAGGCGGTATTGTCACCGACTGGCAAGGCGGCGCTGCCCATAATGGTGGGCGCGCACTGGCTGCGGCAAATGCGGATGTCCATGCCGCAGCTTTGGAAATCCTGCGCAATTATTGAAACCTGTTGCCGTGGCGGAGCCGGTCGGGTAGGTTCTGCCCGGCTGGTTCTTATGCCCGTTTTCCGCCAGCCTTCGCACTCCATGCATGAAACGGGCTTGTGCAAGGAGGGCGAAATGACCGAAATCCTTATCAAAAATGCCGACACAATCCTGACAATGGATGACACGCGCCAAGAGCTTTCGGGCGCGGATATCCTGATCCGTGACGGCCAGATTGCCCAGGTCGGGCATGCGTTGCAGACGGGCGGCGATATCCACGATGCTTCGGGTTGCGTTGTGACCCCCGGACTGGTGAACACGCATCACCACCTGTATCAAACCCTGACGCGCGCTGTTCAGGGGGGGCAGGATGCGCTGTTGTTCGGCTGGTTGAAAACGCTCTATCCAATCTGGTCCCGGTTCGGACCGGAAGAGATGTTTGTCTCAGCACAGATTGGACTGGCAGAGCTTGCCCTGTCGGGATGCACCCTGAGCTCAGATCACCTGTACCTGTATCCGAACGGCGCCAAGCTGGACGACACCATTGCTGCGGCGGCTGAGGTCGGTATGCGGTTTCATCCCACACGCGGCGCGATGAGCATAGGTGAAAGCGAAGGTGGCCTTCCGCCGGATTCTCTGGTCGAGGCCGAACCCGCCATTCTCGAGGACATGATCCGCGTGGTTGATACATTCCACGACCCTTCTGACGGAGCCATGTGCCGGGTGGGGCTAGCACCCTGTTCACCTTTCTCGGTCAGCCGCGACCTTATGCGGGACTCCGCGGTTCTGGCCCGCGACAAGGGTGTAATGCTTCATACACATTTGGCTGAGAACGACGAGGATATCGCTTATTCGCAGGCGCAGTTTGGCTGCCGACCGGGGCAATATGCCGAAGAACTGGGCTGGACCGGATCAGATGTCTGGCACGCCCACTGCGTTAAGCTGGACGGGGCTGAGATCGACCTATTCGCACGTACACAAACCGGGGTGGCTCATTGCCCCTGTTCGAATTGCCGCCTTGGGTCCGGCATCGCACCAGTGCGCGCCATGCGAGATCGCGGTGTACCCGTCGGGCTCGGCGCGGATGGGTCCGCCAGCAATGATAATGGAAGTTTGGTCCTTGAGGCACGGCAGGCCATGCTGCTGCAGCGGGTCGCAAACGGGGCCGATGCTATGTCTTCGCGCGAGGCGCTGGAAATCGCCACCCGAGGCGGCGCAGATGTGCTGAACCGCCCCGATTGCGGACGGTTAGCGCCCGGCAAACGCGCCGATATTGCCATCTGGGATACGCGCGGCATCGAAAGCGCCGGCAGTTGGGACCCGGCAGCCTTGCTGCTGGCGGGGCCGATGAAGGTCAAGCACCTGTTTGTAGAAGGCCGCCAGATCGTGCGTGACGGGCAGATCACAACGCTCGACCTGCCCAGAACTATCGAAACCCAAAACCGCCTCGCCCGCGCTTTGGCAGGCTAGGTCAGGGTCCGCTCTTCATCTGGCTCAAAATATCCCCGCCGGAGGCATGGGCCGTAGGCCTATTCCCTTCAGCGCGATACGGCCCGCCCGCCGATCCAAACCTCGGCAATGGCACGGTCGTCGCCCATCATGATGGTTGGGAAAATGGCTTCCCATAGATCCTCGGCGCAGGCTTCACGCTGGGCAATCGCGGGGGTTGAGGCAAGGTCAAGTACGACCAAGTCCGCCTCCATCCCCGGTGCGACGTTGCCGATGCTGTCATCCAGCCGCAGCGAGCGGGCGGAACCGACGGTGCCCAGCCACAGCAGTTGCGCCGCGTGCAAAGGCGCGCCGCGCAGTTGGCCAATCTCGTAGGCCGAAGCCATGGTGTGCAGCATCGAAAAGCTTGACCCGCCGCCTGTATCCGTTGCCAAGCCGACGCGGTGGCCGTCCTGCATCAGGCCGGTCATGTCGAACAAGCCTGAGCCGATGAACGTGTTGGACGTCGGGCAGTGGATCAGGGCCGCATCCACTTCGCGCAGGCGATCGCGTTCGCGCGCCTCCAGATGGATGACGTGGCCGTAGACGCCGTACGATCCCAGCAGGCCGAATTTCTCATATGTATCCAAATAATCCCGCGCCTCGGGGAACAGCTCGCGAACCCATGCGATTTCGTCGGTCTGCTCGCTAAGATGGGTTTGCATCAGGCAATGCGGGTGCTCGGCCCACAGCGCACCCATCGCCTCAAGTTGTTCGGGCGTGGATGTTGGAGAGAAGCGGGGCGTAATCGCATAAGACAGGCGGTCGACTCCATGCCATTTCTCCAGCAACGCTTGGGACTGATCATAGGCCGTCTGCGCCGTGTCCCGCAGCCGCTCGGGCGCGTTGCGATCCATGCAGGTCTTGCCCGAAACAACGCGCTGATTGCGCTGCTGCGCGGCTGTGAAAAAGGCGTCGACGCTTTCGGGGTGGATGGTGCAGAAGCTGCACATCGTCGTCGTGCCATGGGCCGCCGTCAGATCGAGATAGCGGTTCGCAATCTCCGAGGCATAGGCCGGATCGCCAAATTTCATCTCTTCGGGGAAAGTATAGGTGTTCAGCCAGTCGATCAGGCGTTTGCCCCAACTGGCGATCATCGCGGTCTGGGGATAGTGCACATGCGCATCCACGAACCCAGCCATGATGACATGATTGCCGTGGTCAACCACGGCGGCCTCGGGATGTGCGGAACGCAGGCTGTCAGCATCCGCCACCGCCGAAATCCGGCCGTCTTCGATCAGAACGGCCTCGCTGATCTTGACGGCCTCGGTTGGCTCTCCTTCGAAGGGGGAACCTGTAAAGCTCAGAACACACCCTTTCAGCAGCGTTTTTTGCGCCATTTTCATTCATCTCCGCCTGTATGGGACTGCGAAACAGCATAAGGGCGGGAAACTTGCCGGTAAATCGGCGCATTGTCATTGTTTTCCGGTAGCTGCTTCTTCTAATTAGGGGGCAATGACCGAACGGAACGGGGGCAGATATGACCACAGGCTTTGATGAACCCGTAATAGATACGCACAGCGACGAAGACGTCTATGCGCTGGATCGCAAAACCGTGGCTTCGATCCTTTACGCGGTGGATGTGGATGACCGCGACAAGTTGATCGAGTTGATGGAGCCGTTGCACCCGGCTGACATCGCGGACCTTCTTGAGCAGATCAACCCATATGATCGCGCCCGGCTGATCCGGCTTTATGACAAGGAATTCGACGGCGATATCTTGTCGGAACTCGATGAGGCCGTTCGTGAGGAGATCATCGGCATCCTCAAGCCGGACGTTCTGGCCGATGCCGTCCGCGACATGGAAAGCGACGATGTCGTTGACCTGCTCGAGGACCTTGAAGAACCGCAGCAAGAAGCCATTCTGGACGCGCTGGAGGATTCCGAGCGGATCGCGGCGGAACAGGCCCTGTCCTACCCCGAAAATTCAGCCGGTCGTCTTATGCAGCGCGAAGTCGTCATGGCGCCTGAGCATTGGACAGTGGGACAAGCCATCGATTTCATGCGAGCCAATGATGGTCTGCCCGAGCAGTTCTATCACGTCGTGCTGGTTGATCCCCGCCTGAAGCCCTCGGCTCAGGTCATGTTGGGTAAGCTTATGGCGGCGCGGCGCGACGTGCCGTTGCAGGACATCACCGAAGAGGAATTTCACACAATTCCCGTCGATCAGGATGAGGAAGACGTGGCCTATGCCTTCAACCAGTACCACCTGATCTCGGCCCCGGTTGTCGATGCTGACGGTCGGCTGGTTGGGGTCATCACAATCGACGACGCAATGGTCGTTCTGGACGAAGAGCATGAGGAAGACATCCTGCGTCTGGCGGGGGTGAGCGACGAAAGCTCGCTGTCCGACTCGGTGGCGGCAACCAGTAAGCGGCGTCTGCCGTGGCTGGCCGTGAACCTGTGCACAGCGATCTGTGCTTCGCTGGTTATCTCGCAATTCGAGGCGGCGATTGATCAGTTGGTGGCGCTGGCGATCCTGATGCCGATTGTGGCGTCGATGGGCGGCAATGCCGGGACACAGTCGTTGACGGTTGCCGTGCGCGCACTGGCAACGCGCGACCTGACGCCGTCGAACGTGCTGCGGGTGATCCGTCGTGAGTTGCTGGTGGGGATGTTGAACGGCCTGTGTTTCGCCATCGTGCTGGGAACGGTCGGGATGCTGTGGTTCGACTCGCCGCTATTGGGTGTCGTGATCGGGGCCGCCTTGGTCGTGAACATGATCATCGCTGGTTTCGTTGGTACGGTAGTACCGGTGGTGCTGGACCGTCTGGGCGCTGACCCGGCGCTTGCGTCCGGCACCTTTGTGACAACCACGACGGATGTCATGGGGTTCTTCCTGTTCCTTGGACTTGCCAGCGTGGTGCTATTGTGACCGATTTGACCGAAATTAAGGCCGCAGCACGGAAAGAGGCGTTCGCCCGTCGAAAGGCCGCGTTTGATGCGCGCTTACCCGGTGCGGCCGGGCGCCTGTCCGAAGTTCTGGCGGGGCACCGGGGTGTGCCGCTGTCTGGCTATATGCCGATCCGAACCGAAATTGACCCACTTCCGGCAATGGCCGAGGCATCGGCTTATGGCCCGGTTGGTGTGCCTGTCATACAGGCCGCAGGACAGCCCTTGAAGTTCTCTCGCTGGATACCTGAGGGCGCGTTGAAGGACGGGCCATTCGGGGCCAAAGTTCCCGAGGTCGATGACTATTTCGAGCCGGAAATCCTGATCGTCCCACTGGTCGCGTTTGACGCCCAAGGGGGACGACTGGGGTATGGCGGCGGCTTTTATGACCGCACGCTGGAAGGGCTGCGGGCAAAGCGGCCAACACTTGCCATTGGTTTTGCGTTCGATGCGCAACAGGCCGATCGGCTGCCTCTTGAGCCAACCGATCAACCGTTGGACATGGTCGTTACAGAAAGTCGTGTACTGACCTTTCCGTCGTGAATGGAATATTATCCCGAGTGGTTCTCGCGGAAATAATCCCAGGCATCGACTTCCTGACCGTCTGCCAGTTTGCAGATTCCGGTCTGCCCGTCGGCACCGTCACGGATTTCGTATGTTCCACCGCTTTCAACGCAGAATGTCGCTGCGGGATTCGCCAGTTCTGCTGATTGCTCAGGCACTGGGTCACAGGCGGCAAGCGGCGTCAGAATTGCAGCCAACAAAAGGAATCGGTTCATCAAGAGCTCCTTTGGAATGGGAATTTGCGGTTTATGGTGTCAGTTTAACCACTTGTGCTTGATGGATGCCACACTTAGGACGGTTTAAATGAGGATTCTGTTTTTAGGTGACGTCATGGGCCGGGCGGGACGCTCGGCCGTTCAGCAGCACTTGCCGCGTTTGCGCGACGAATGGCAGCTCGATTTTGTTGTGGTCAATGGTGAGAACGCCTCGAACGGGATGGGGCTGAGCGGGGATCACGCAAAACTGTTGCTGGATGCGGGCGCGGATTGCCTGACGTTGGGCGATCACGCATTCGACCAAAAGGACATGCTGCAGTTCATCGAAAATGAACCGCGCATTGTGCGCCCCGTGAACTTTGCCAAAGGCGCACCGGGGCGGGGGCATCGTCTGTATACCGCGCCGGGGGGACGCAAGGTGCTTGTGGTGCAGGTGCTGGGGCAGGTGTTCATGAAGCGGCCCTTTGATGACCCGTTTTCGGCTGTTGAGCCAATCCTGAAATCCCATCCGCGCGGTGGGCAAGCTCATGCGATCATCGTCGACATGCATTGTGAGGCGACCTCGGAAAAAATGGCGATGGGTCATTATTGCGACAAACGCGCCAGCCTTGTGGTGGGCACGCATACGCATGTGCCAACGGCGGACGCGCAGATCCTTCCGGGCGGCACGGCCTATTTGACCGATGCGGGTATGTGCGGGGATTATGACTCGGTGATCGGCATGGACAAGGTAGAACCCATGCGCCGTTTTATCACCGGAATGCCTAAGGCCAGATTTACTCCGGCCAATGGTGAGGCAACCCTCAGCGGGGTGTTCGTCGAGACCGACGATCAGAACGGGCAGGCAAAATCTGTTCAAATGGTACGCGTTGGCGGGCGGTTACAGCAGGTGGGGCCGCAGTAAGGCTTGCTCTGGCCCGCGCAATGCGGGAAACTGCGTGCCGGGCGCGTATGCCAAGCCAGGGTTCGGACAGAATACCAAGAATGCAATTCCTCCAACTGACAGAAACAGGAAGCGCGATACTGGCGCTGTTGGTCGTCGCAGGCATGTTCGTCATGTTCCTGCGAGAGGTCTATCCGACCGAGGTCGTCGCCATTGGCGGCGTGGCCGTGATGCTGGTGACAGGCATTCTTCCATACCAAAGCGCCTTGGCTGTCCTGTCAAACCCCGCGCCGTGGACCATCGTCGCGATGTTCATCATCATGGGCGCGCTGGTACGGACCGGAGCGTTGGATGCGTTCACCTCGACTGCCCAGAAACAGGCGCAGGTGAACCCGCGTATCGCTATCGGATTACTGATGGCCTTCGTGGTTCTGGCGTCGGCGGTTGTGTCGAACACACCGGTCGTTGTCGTGATGATCCCGGTATTTGTGCAGATTGCGCGGACGCTTAACGTCCCGGCCTCAAAACTGCTGATCCCACTCAGCTATGCGGCCATTCTGGGCGGAACGCTGACCCTTATCGGCACGTCGACCAACCTTTTGGTGGACGGTGTCGCCCGGTCGCAGGGCATGACTCCGTTCACGATTTTCGAGGTTACGCCGCTGGGGATCGCGCTGGTGATCTATGGTATGGTGTATCTCCGATTCATCGCGCCACGTTTACTGCCTGAGCGCGACAGCATGGCGTCGCTGTTAAGCGACAGGTCCAAGATGAAGTTCTTTACCGAGGCGGTTATCCCCCCGGAAAGCAACCTGATCGGCCGCGAAGTCACCGGTGTTCAGCTTTTTAAACGCCCCGGCGTGCGCCTGATCGACGTCATCCGTGGTGACGAATCGCTGCGCCGGAACCTTAAAGGCGTTCAGCTACAGCTTGGTGATCGCGTGGTTTTGCGTACCCAGATGACCGAGTTGTTAAGCCTGCAGCGCAACAAGGAACTGAAGCGTGTGGATCAGGTTTCAGCGGTTGAGACCAAAACGGTCGAGGTACTGATCACTCCGGGTTGCCGCATGGTTGGGCGAACGCTGGGCGCGATGCGCTTGCGGCGGCGCTATGGCGTTTATGTGCTGGCGGTACACCGCCGGAACCAGAATATCGGGCGGCAACTGGATGAACTTGTGGTGCGTGTAGGTGATACTCTGCTGCTGGAAGGTTCGCCCGAGGATATTCAGCGGCTTGCGGCAGATATGGAGATGGTCGATGTCACGCAGCCCTCGGCCCGCGCGTTCCGCCGCAGCCATGCGCCGATTGCGATCGGGGCACTTGCAGGCATCGTCGTGCTGGCCGCACTGGGCATTGCACCAATTCTGCTGTTGTCGGTTCTGGCCGTTGCCGTGGTTCTGCTGACACGGTGTATCGACGCGGACGAGGCTTTTTCCTTTGTCGAAGGCCGCCTGTTGGCGCTGATCTTTTCCATGCTCGCCATTGGTGCCGCGCTGGACAAATCGGGCGCAGTCTCGCTGATCGTCGAAGCTGTCGCGCCGGGACTTAGCGCGCTGCCGCCTTTCCTGATCATTTGGGCCGTGTACCTGCTGACCTCAGTGCTGACCGAACTGGTGTCCAACAATGCGGTCGCTGTCGTTGTGACGCCCATCGCCATTGGGTTGGCGCAGGCCGTTGGTATTGACCCGCGCCCACTTGTCGTTGCGGTAATGGTTGCGGCCTCGGCGTCATTCGCTACTCCGATTGGGTATCAAACCAACATGATGGTTTATGGTCCGGGCGGGTACAGGTTCGTCGACTTCATGAAGGTGGGTATCCCACTGAACCTGACCGTGGGCTTGCTGGCGTCGCTTCTGATCCCGCTGATCTGGCCGTTGTAAGATCGGCGTATTATCGCTGGTTTTCCGGCGAAGTCCTTGTAAAATCGACCTCTATTACAATGTTTCTGGAAATGATTTTGCAGGAAGGAGCAAACATATGCTCAAATCCGGATCTTCTGCCCTGGCTGCTGTCGCGCTGACCGCCGTTCTGGGGGGCGCTGCGAGTGCCGGAACGATTGAAGGCACGGCCACCTATCGCGAACGTATCGCAGTGCCGCCTGATGCAACCCTGTTGGTGCAGTTGCAGGATGTTTCGCGCGCCGATGCGCCGTCAGTGACGCTGTCTTCCAAACGCTATGCATTGACCGGAGTGCCCGCCCAATTCGAGCTTAGCTATGACGATGCGCTGATCCGCGACAGGATGCGGTATGTCGTGCGCGGGTCGATCTTTCAGGGTGACAAGCTGCTGTTCACGACGGACACGGCGTATCCGGTTCTGACGAACGGGGATGGAAACACTGTCAATCTGGTTCTGGTCCAAGCCCAACCACAGGGGGTCGCCACGTTGGAAAACACAAAGTGGATGGCGACCGGGCTGAACGGAAAACCGCTTGAGACAGAAAAGCGCCCAGAACTTGCCTTTGCCGAAGGTGGGGCGTTTTCAGGCAGCGGCGGCTGCAACCGGTTCGCAGGCGAGGCCAAGATTACCGGAAGTCAGATTGACTTTCCGGACAACATGGCCGCGACCCTGATGGCTTGCCCGCCGCCGCTGGATGAGATCGAGCGCGAGTTCTTCAAAGCCCTGTCCGGCGTGACGGCTTATGCGTTCAAAGGCGACACGCTTGTGCTGCTAGACAGCGCAGGACAGGCCGTTATCCAGTTCGCACGCGCGAGTTGATAGCTGGGGCCGTCACGCGACGGCCCGAGACCGCCCGGCATTGCGGCCAGAGAAAATGCAGCCCCCAAGGAACGTGCCCTCGAGCGCGTTGTACCCGTGGTAGCCGCCACCACCGAACCCGGCGACCTCTCCGGCGGCAAACAGGCCGGGGACGACCTGACCGTCGGCTCCGACCATCTGACTGTCGAGATTTGTTTGCAGACCGCCCAGAGTTTTACGGGTCAGAACGTTCAGCTTAACCGCGATCAGTGGCCCATTGGTCGGATCAAGAAACTTGTGCGGTTTGGCGGTTCGGATCAAACGATCCCCGCGATAGTTGCGCGCCGCCAGAATCGCCGCCATCTGCGCATCTTTGGTGAACGGATTGTCGATCTGTGAGTCCCGCGCTTCGATCTGGGCGCGAAGGTGGGCTTCGTCGATCAGACCACTGCCCATCTGATTCATGCCGCTCACCAGCTCGGTCAACGTATTGGCGACTATGAAATCCTCACCGTGTTCCTTGAACGCCTCAACCGGGGCTGTTGCCTTCGAGCCGGTCAAAATGCGCTGCAACAGAACTTCGCGCCAACCGCCATCGGTCATGTCAGGGTTCTGCTCGGACCCCGAAAGCGCGAATTCTTTTTTGATCACCTTCTGGGTCAGGACGAACCAGCTGTATTCATACCCGGTTTTCAAGATTTCCTTCAGTGTGCCCAGTGTGTCAAACCCCGGCAGGCAGGGTGGTTTCATCCGGTTTCCACGCGCATCAAACCACATCGAACTTGGGCCGGGCAAGATACGAATTCCGTGCGAGGGCCAGATCGGATTCCAGTTTCGCACCCCTTCGGTATAATGCCACATCCGGTCGCCATTGATCACGTGCCCACCAGCCTTTTCACTGATCGCGATCATTCGGCCATCAACGTGAAAGGGCACGCCCGCAACCATATCCTTTGGGGGTTCCCCAAGCCGGTCGCGGGGCCAGTTCTTGCGGACCATCTCGAAATTACCACCGATCCCGCCGGAACTAACGATGACAGATGGTGCGTAAATCTCGAATTCTCCGACTTCGTCGCGGTTGGTTTTGGCCCCATGCTGGGCGGGGTCATCGGCCAACACCTCGCCAGAGACTCCTTTGGCGCAGCCGTTTTGCATGATGATGTGGCTGACCTGATGGCGGAACTTGATTTCGACCAGTCCGGTGGCGACATGCTCTTGCACACGGCGGATGAAGTGTTCCAGAACCCCCGGACCGGTACCCCATGTGATGTGAAACCGGGGAACCGAGTTTCCGTGACCGTCCGCATAGGACCCGCCGCGTTCTGCCCAGCCGACGATTGGGAACCACCGCAGACCCATATCATGCAGCCAGGGGCGCATTTCCCCGGCGGCGAACTCGACATAGGCTTCCGCCCATTTACGCGGCCAGGCGTCGTCGTCCCGGTCGAATTGGGCGCTGCCCAGCCAATCTTTCATGGCCAGTTCGTGACTGTCGCGAATTCCCATCCGGCGCTGTTCGGGCGTGTCGACCATGAACAGTCCGCCAAGGCTCCAGAACGCTTGCCCGCCAAGAAAGTGCTGCGGTTCCTGATCCAGTATGATCACTTTCTTGCCGCGATCCCCTAGTTCGGCTGCGGCGGCCAGACCAGCCAGACCAGCCCCGACGACAATGGCGTCAGCAGTATTGTTGGACATGAAAACTCCTCTCAGCGGCGGCGGAACCAAAGGATCAGGGGAAGTGCGACCGCGTACATCGTGATCCCGTAAACGGCGGACGGAAGTGCAAGCGGACTGAACCCGCTTTCCGTGCCTGTAATCAAGGCGGCCAGTGTTATTCCCAAGGTCGAGTTCTGAATGCCGGTTTCGATTGAGACCGTCTTACTCTCATCCCACGACAGGTTAGCTGCGCGCGCTAAACCAAGGCCAATCAGCAGCAAGGCGATATTAAGCGTGATCAAGCTTGCGCCCATAACGCTGAGATTGTCCACGAACAACTGCCAGTTACCGGCAAGCGCGGCAATGACGATCAGGACAAACAGGATCGTGGCAAGCTTTGATAACGGCGCGTCGACCCGATTGGCGAACCCGGTTGCGAAATGTCGGATGCTGACGCCGATGGCGACAGGCAATGTGGTGATCAGGAATAGGGCGATGGCCAGCACTGTGATCGAGACTTCGGGCGCGTCCTCTCCCATGAAATGAGCAATGGACCAAGCGGCCAGAATGGGAACGGTCAGCATGGACAGCAGGCTGATGACCGCCGTCAGGCTGACGGAAAGCGCGACATCACCCTTGGCCAGTTTGGACAGGATATTGCTTGTGACCCCGCCGGGGCAAAAGCTGAGAAGCATGAAGCCGACCGCGATTTCCGGCGGCAAGGCAAACAGCTTTACGGTCGCAAAGGCTGCAACGGGCAGCAGGATTATCTGCGATATGGCGCCGATCGCGAACGGGTAGCCCCTGCTTAGGACGCGGCGAAAATCGGCGAGTTCCAGCCCGATGCCCAATGACAGCATGATGATGGCCAGCGACAAGGGCAGGCCGACATTTATTATGAGATCCAAGAACAACTCCTCCCAAAGCCGTTCCGGGCAGCCTATGCGAGGGGCGCGCGATCAGGCAACAGCGCCGTAGGGTCATCCATACCGTTGTGCAAACCGCCGAAGGATTTTGCGCGGCTGGGTGACGTCCGCCGCATGGCAGATGTCGATCAGGCGCTGGGCATCTTCGGGCGGGAAATAGCCGTGATGCTTGTAGATGTTGATCCGTTCTTCAAAATCGCGCGCGTCGGCTTCGGGATGGAACTGAGTGGCATATACGTTCTGGCCCCAACGGATCATCTGAAACGGGCAGGGGTCCGAGGCCAACAGGTGCACGCAACCCTCGGGCAAGGCCTGAACCGCTTCCTTGTGGCCAACAAAGGCGTCAAAGCGTGGCTCTAGCCCCGAGGTCAGCGGGTCCTGCATTCCGTCTTCCGTCAGGCGGCAAGTAGATGGGCCGACGGGTTCGCCGAAGCGATCTTTACTAACTTCTCCGCCCAGATGGGCCGCCAGAATCCCCAAACCGTAACAGCACCCCATGAAGGGATGGTCCTGCGCGGTGATCTGCGGCATCAGCCCCATGATCGCCGCCTCAACCCGCGCATCGACCGCAGATTTTGTCGCCGGGTCGTCGCTGACACAACCGGGACCTCCGCCGACAATCACGCCTGCATAATCCGTCACGTTCAAACCTTCGGGCAGGTCTTCGCGGTCCAGCCGGAAACGATGCGTCTGGTCGGGTGTCAGCCCGGTCTTGTCCAGGATCGAGGCATACTCAGCGTCCGATGCATCGGTTTCAGGGCGCAGTTGCAGGATCAGAAATCGTTTCATACGCAGCCTTTACCCGTCACAGCGGCCAGAACACAAGGATTGCGGGGATCGAAACCGCAATGATCAGAATTTCCAGCGGCAGCCCCATGCGCCAGTAGTCGCCAAAGCGATACCCGCCGGGGCCCAGCACCAGCGTGTTGTTCTTATGTCCGATCGGCGTGAGGAACGCGGCCGAGGCTGCGACGGCGACGGTCATTAGAAACGGGTCAGGCGAAACCTCAAGCATGCGGGCCATCTGGATGCCGACCGGGGCCGCGACGATCGCCGTTGCCGTGTTATTCAGCACATCGGACAGCGTCATCGTGACGACCATCAGCACCGTCAAAATAGCCCAGGCGGGCATTCCATTGGTGAGTTGGATCAGCCCGTTTGCAATCAGTTCCGTACCGCCAGAGGTTTCAAGCGCGCTGCCCAACGGGATCATCGACCCCAGCAGAACGACCACGGGCCATTCGATATGGTTGTAGAGATCTGCAATGGGCATGATCTTGGTCAGCACGTAGGCAACGACCACCAGCCCCAGCGCAATCGGCAGGTAGAACAGCCCAACGCTGGCTGCAATAACGGCAGCAGCAAACAGGCCAATCGCCAGCCAAGCCTTGTCATTGGCGGTGACATTCAACCCGCGTTCAGCCAAAGGCAGGCATCCAAGCCATTCGGTGACATCCGCACTCCGGTCGCGTGGGCAGAGCAGCAAAAGGATATCACCGGCCTCGACTTCAGTTTTCCGAACTTGCTGGGTGATCCTGCGACCCTGGCGCGAGATACCCATAAGAACCGTGCTTTGGCGCCAAGCCAAGCCCAACCCTTGCGCGGTACGTCCAGTAATGCGCGCGCTCTCGGTGGCGACGACTTCGATCACTTCCAGCCCATCACCTTCGGCCGTCAGCAATTCCTGTCGACGCGTGTCCGAGAAATTCAGGTTCAGCGCCGCGCGGAATTCGTCCAGTGCTTCGGGGCGGGCCTCCAATACAAGCGCGTCGCCCTCGTGCAGGGTTGCATGTGCCGAACGGCCGTACCGCCGTTTGCCATCCCGGATCAGGCCGATGATGGCGACGTCCGATTTTTCGGCGACCTCGTACAGTTCGCTGACCCGTTTGCCGATGTGGGCCGAATATGGTGGGATCGTCAGTTCGGCAATATACTCGGCCAGCGCCTCGGAGCTTTCTTCTTGCGGTCCGCGATTGGGAATCAGCCGCCAGCCAATCAACGAGACAAAAGCCAGGCCCGCAATAGCCGCCAGACCGCCAACCGGGGCAAAATCGAACATATGGAACGGCTCACCCAGTGTTTCCGCGCGGATCGAGGCAATGATGATATTGGGGGGTGTGCCGATCAGCGTGGCCATACCGCCCAGAATGGTCGCAAAGCTAAGCGGCATCAGCGTTAGCCCGACGGACCGCCCCGCTTTTCGCGCGGTCTGAATGTCGACAGGCATCAAAAGCGCCAGCGCTGCCACGTTATTCATGAAGGCTGACAGAACAGCCCCGATTCCGCCCATCAGAGCGATATGAGCACCCAGGCCGCGCGACGCATCGACCAATGTGCGTGTGATCATGAAAACGGCACCCGACCGCACCAGCCCGGCGGAAACGACAAGAACCAGCGCTACGATAATCGTGGCCGGATGACCGAACCCGGCAAAGGCATCGTCCACTGGTACGACCCCAAGCACGACCCCGATCAACAGGGCGGAAAACGCCACGAGATCATACCGGTAACGCCCCCACAGCAGCATTCCAAATACAGTTGCAAAAAGGGTAAAAAGAATAATCTGATCTGTCGTCATGCCGACACCATACCCGCAAGTGGCCACCGGACAAGCCGCTCTCTTGATCCCGAGGCCCGCAAACGTCTATATGAGCGCCGAATACGCAATCACTATCACGAGGACGCACCATGGCAGGCCACTCCAAATGGGCCAATATCCAGCACCGCAAGGGACGTCAGGACGCCGCGCGGTCCAAGCTGTTTTCCAAGCTGTCGAAAGAGATCACCGTTGCCGCCAAGATGGGCGATCCCGATCCCGACAAGAACCCGCGCCTGCGTCTGGCGGTGAAAGAAGCCAAGTCAAACTCGGTCCCCAAGGACGTGATCGACCGCGCAATCAAGAAGTCGGTCGCAGGTGAAGGCGACGATTACGAGGAAATCCGGTATGAGGGCTATGGCCCGAACGGTGTGGCTGTAATTGTCGAAACAATGACCGACAACCGTAACCGGACTGCGTCGACGGTGCGCTCGACCTTTTCGAAAAATGGCGGAAATCTTGGCGAGACCGGCTCGGTCGGGTTCATGTTCGAACGCAAGGGCGAAGTTGTTTACCCCGCGACCGTGGGCGATGCTGATACCGTGTTTGAAGCGGCGATCGAGGCAGGTGCCGAAGATGTCGAAAGCTCGGACGAGGGTCACATCATCTGGTGCGCCGATACCGATCTGAATGACGTGTCGAACGCATTGGAAGCGGCACTGGGCGAGACCGAGTCGACTAAGCTGGTCTGGAGACCGACTACGACCACTGAGTTGGGTTTGGACGACATGCAGAAGCTGATGAAGCTGGTCGATGCGTTGGAAGACGATGATGACGTTCAGCGCGTCACAACCAATTTCGAGGCATCGGACGAGGTTATGGCTCAACTTTGATCCGAACCTGAATTACTCTGCAAGAACCCGGCCATTGGCCGGGTTTTTTGTTTGCGTTTTCCGGATGCTTGGCCGGTGCTGTTAAACTCGGTAAGCTGCCATGAAACGCAATCGACCCTTAGCCTTAATTCAGGCCGAAAAAGGCGTGTCACATGATCGAGTGAATGACGAACAGCCCTTCTAATACTGCAAAACGGAACATCCCCGTTCTGACCGGGCAGAGCATTCTGTCTCAGGTCGCCTGGACACTTGGCAGCCCGTCCATCGTTTTGCCTTTTCTTGCCGTTTCGCTGGAACTGCCGATGTTCGTCGCGGGTGCGCTGGTATCGGTGCGCATGGTCGGCAGCATGATTTCCGATGTGTTCCTTGCCCAGCCGATTTCAGCCCGCGAGCGCAAGAAGCGCGGTATCGCAATGACGGAAATCGCAATAGGCGCATGCCTCGTTGTGGCACTTGTCATTGCCGCGACCGGAAAGGTTCCCCTTATCGCGATTGCCTTTGTGTCCGCGTTCTTTCTGATCGGTCTGATCGAAGAAATCCAATCGCTGATGTACACGGACCTTCTGGGCGATCACGTTCAATCAAAGTCGCGGATGATCATGCATTATCTGCAGCTTGGCGTTGGTGGGTTAGGTGCCATCGGGCTGGCGCTATTGGTTCACGAAATTACAAAGGAAAACCCACCATTTTCGCGCCATTCCGCGATTATTGCGGTGTCGGTGACATTCTTTGTGTTGTCTGGTCTGTCCATTTTGGCGATGTCCGAAGGAACTTCGCGGCCACCGATGAGCGACCAAGCCTCTGCCGCGAAAAAACGGAAGTTCACCGAGAATTTCACGGATATCGCAGCCATGTTTAACGAGGCGTGGTTCCGTCGCTATATGATCATGCGCCTGCCGATTGTCGTGGTGTCCCTATCTGTGCCGTTCTTCGCCCTGATCGCAGCCGAAGCACACCACACCTCGGCCAAGGGTCTGACCGCGATGATAATTTCATCGGCGTCAGGCTATCTGGTCTCGGCTCCGTTGTGGCAATTGGTGAACATGAAATCGCATCGTGCGGTCATGGTTACGGGAAACCTGATGGTCGCCGTGACCGGAGCCGCCCTTTTGTCCGTTCACTACTTGGGTGTCGATCATGACGTCCACCTGCACGCGGTTGCGTTGTTTATTGTGACGGTCGCAGTTACGGGGATCAGCAGTGCGCGGAAGCTTTACTTTCTTGACGTCGCGCCCAAAGATCAGCGGGTAAAAGGTGCCGCCGCTATCAAGAGTATCTGCCGAATTTCCGGGGTTATTCTGTCTGCCGCACTTGCAGGGATTGCCCATATGCACGAAGTGGCCTGGGCGATCCTGTTCATCGTTATTGCAAGCCTTTTTGCTGCCATCGCATGTTATTGCGTGGTTGTTCCGCGTTCCAAAGTTCCAGTTTAGTCTTGATCAGCGAGTTATGCGTCAGGCCGAAGGGCGCGCTGGGCGCATTTCAGGACAGCGGCGGTTAACGGCCTGAGCGCGGGGGCCAGAATACGCCCGACCTGCCACGTCATCGGGATATCCAGCGGCGCATCTTCAACCAGCAATCTCAGCCGTCCGTCCGATAGGGCTGTGTCCACCAGACCCACCGGGTTCATCCCCCATCCCAATCCTGCAATTGCCGCATCCACGAACCCCTGCGAAGAGGGCAGGAAGTGCGAAGGCGGAGAAAGACGGCGGCCCGTCTGCAGGGCGATCCATTCCTTTTGCAAGCTGTCCTTTCGATTGAAGGTCAGGCAGGGCGCGCGGGCTAAACTGGCTTCGTTTACACCGTTTGGGAACCATGTCCGCAGGTATTCCGGACTGGCCGTGGGAAGATACCTCAGCGCGCCCAAGGCAATCGCGTCACATCCGGCAATTGTTTGTCCGCCGACGGTTACCGCGGCGCTGACTTCGCCGCGCCGCAACCACTCGGCTGAGTAATCCTGATCGTCAATGACCAGATCGAACAGCAAGTCGTCGACCTGGGCCATCGCATCAATAAACCAGGTTGCCAGACAATCTGCCGGAACTGCGATACGCACCCGCGCCGGACCTGATTTGCGATCGAGGGTAAGCTCTCGTGCCAGTTTCGCCTCGAGCAATCCGATATCCTCGGCGTGTTGCGCGATCCGCAACCCCATTGGGGTGGCCGTACAAGGTGTGCCGCGATGTATCAAAGCCGCCCCAACACGATCTTCCAAGGCCTTGATCCGTTGAGAAATCGCCGACGGCGTTACAGACAGGTCATCGGCCGCGGCCTCGAAACTGCCGTGTCGCAAAATAGCCGACAATGCAGACAAGTGATGGGGGTCGATTATCATTAGTAGAACTTAACCAGCATCAACATCTTTAATTTGATAGAACGCAAGGATGGGCATAGTCAACGTCCAAACACAGGAGGTTAAATGTCCACATCTCTGATTGCAGGCTTTGTGCTTGGCTTTAGTCTGATCCTTGCCATTGGTGCGCAGAACGCATTCGTCCTGCGTCAGGGGCTGCGGCGCGAACATGTGTTTTCCTTGTGTCTGACATGTGCCGTTTCAGACGCAATTCTGATCGCAGCGGGCGTCGCGGGTTTCGGCACACTGGCGCAGATTTTTCCCTGGTTTGAAACGGCCATGCGCTATGGCGGTGCGATATTCCTGACGTGGTACGGGTTGCGCAGCCTCAGCTCGGCCTGGCGCGGCGGGGCCGTTATGGAGGTGGGGCAGGGGCAGACGGCCAGCCTGAAATCCGTTTTGCTGACAGTGCTCGCGTTTACGTGGCTCAACCCCCATGTCTATCTGGATACGGTTGTGTTGATCGGCTCGATTTCCGCCCAATACGAAGATCAATTGGCCTTTGCGTTGGGGGCTATGTCCGCCAGTTTCGTTTTCTTCTTTTCTCTCGGATACGGGGCGGGTCTTTTGTCGCCTGTCTTTGCCCGACCCAGAGCATGGCAAGTGCTGGACGTGGTAATCGGGGTCGTGATGCTGACGCTTGCGGCAAAGCTTGTTGCGATGTGAAGGGTTGTTCCCGGCGGCAATTCGGTATTGAATCGTTAACATGACAACTCAAGCCGCTTTGTATCGCCCTGTCGCGGGCATGTTCTGGATGTTTTCCGCCGGTTTGGCGTTTGTCGTTATGACGGCGCTGGTCAAATCGCTGGGGACGTCCATGAACCCTATTCAAGCGGCCTTTTTGCGGTTTGCCTTTGGGTTGGTCTTTTTGCTGCCCGCGCTGCGCCTGATCGTTACCACACATCTGACACGCAAGCATGTTGCGATGTTCGGAGTGCGTGGTCTGGTCCATGCAGTCGCGGTCATGCTGTGGTTCTTTTCCATGACGCAAATTCCGTTGGCCGAGGTCACCGCCATGAATTACATGACGCCTGTTTATGTGACGCTGGGTGCGGCGTTGTTTCTGGGCGAAAAGCTGGCCTTTCGCCGGATTGCAGCGATCCTTGTTGCCATGATCGGGGTTGCAATCATTCTGCGCCCGGGTTTTCGTGAAATCTCGGCCGGTCATCTGGCGATGTTGGGGACGTCCCTGATGCTGGGGGCGTCGTACCTGTTGGCTAAAACGTTGGTGCGGGACCTGCCGCCCTCGGTCGTTGTCGCGCATATGTCGATTTGGGTAACGGTGGCACTGGTTCCCTTTGCCGCTGCGGTTTGGACCCCGCCCAGTCTGTATGATCTGGGCGTTCTCTTTCTGGTCGCCAGTTTTGCGACTCTTGGCCATTATTTCATGACGCTTGCGCTTCAGGCGGCACCTGTGGCCGTCACTCAGCCGGTGACGTTCTTGCAACTGATCTGGGCCACACTTCTTGGCGCATTGGTGTTTCACGAGAGCGTCGACATCTGGGTCGTTGCAGGGGGAACTTTGATTCTTGCAGCCGTAAGTTTCATTGCATGGCGCGAAGCTGTTCTGAACCGCAGCAGCTTGACCACGCCCAGTATCGCGCCCAAACTTTAAGCGTGTAGCGGCCGAAAGATCGTTATTGATTGACGAGTCAATAAAAACCGCATAGCGTTTCCTTACCAGTAGCAGGTGAGGGGGCCGTGATGCCGAAACTCGGAATGGAGCCAATTCGTCGTGATGCGATCGTCAAGGCGACGATTGCCGAGCTTGGGTCCAAGAAATCCCTTGATGTGACCGTAAGCCAAATTGCGAAACGTGCAGGGATGTCCAGCGCGCTGGCCCATCACTATTTCGGTGGGAAAGATCAGATATTCCTTGCTGCGATGCGCCAAATCCTATCCGACTTCGGGGCCGAAGCGCGGGAGGAACTCAAGTCCGCAGCACCCGATGAACGTGCGCAAGCCATCATCCGATCCTGCTTTGCGCCGTCCTGTTTCACGCCTGACGTGATCGCCGCGTGGATGACATTCTATGTCCTTGCGCAGACAAACGAAGACGCGCTTCGTTTGTGGCAGATTTATCAGGCCCGCATCCGGTCAAATCTGATATTTGCGCTGCGGCCGCTGCTGTCTGATCCGGTTGAAGCGGCGGAAAACATGATCGCGCTGATTGACGGGCTTTATATCCGCGCCGCGCTTAGTGCCCCGGAAGAACCGCAACTGGCGGTTAATCACGCCATTCGGGTGCTCAACACCTTTCTCGAGGCAGAAAAATGACACAACCGAACATTCTGATCCTGATGGTGGATCAGTTGAACGGGACCCTCTTTCCAGACGGTCCCGCCGAATGGCTTCATGCTCCGAACCTGAAAAAGCTGGCTGATCGTTCGACCCGGTTTGCCAATGCCTATACGGCATCGCCACTATGCGCGCCGGGGCGCGCAAGCTTCATGTCCGGGCAGTTGCCCTCTCGGACTGGTGTTTATGATAACGCGGCTGAATTTCGCAGCGACATCCCGACTTATGCGCATCATCTGCGCCGGGCGGGGTACTACACCTGTCTGTCCGGCAAGATGCATTTTGTCGGCCCCGATCAGCTACACGGGTTCGAGGATCGCCTGACCACCGATATTTACCCTGCCGATTTCGGCTGGACGCCGGATTATCGCAAGCCGGGTGAGCGGATCGACTGGTGGTATCACAATATGGGCTCGGTGACGGGCGCGGGCGTGGCCGAAATCTCGAACCAGATGGAGTACGACGACGAGGTTGCCTACAACGCGAAAGCCAAACTGTATGATCTGGCGCGAGGCAAGGATGAGCGGCCTTGGTGTGTGACCGTCAGCTTTACCCATCCGCACGATCCCTATGTGGCCCGCCGAAAATACTGGGACCTGTACAAAGATTGCGAGCACCTGATGCCCGAGGTTCCGGACCTTGGTTATGACAATCAGGACGCACATTCGAAACGGATTTTCGACGCAAACGACTGGCGCAGCTTCGATATCACTGAGGATGATATCCGCAAGTCACGGCAGGCTTACTTCGCAAACATCTCCTATCTGGACGACAAGATCGGCGAGATTCTTGAGGTGCTGGAAACCACGCGCCAGGAAGCGATCATCCTGTTCGTCTCGGACCATGGTGACATGCTGGGCGAACGGGGCTTGTGGTTCAAGATGACCTTCTTTGAAGGCTCGTCCCGTGTGCCGTTGATGATTTCAGCGCCTGACCTTGCAGTGGGCCGAATTGATACGCCTGTTTCAACCATCGACGTGACCCCAACACTGGGTGCGCTGGCTGGTGTGGATATGGCCGAGATCGCGCCGTGGACCGATGGTGAGAACCTTGTTCCGCTGGCGCAGGGATCTGAGCGCACGGCCCCCGTTGCAATGGAATACGCGGCGGAGGCGTCCTATGCCCCGCTGGTTTCGCTGCGCTATGGCAAGTGGAAATACAATCGCTGTGCATTGGACCCCGATCAGCTTTTCGACCTTGAGGCCGACCCGTACGAGTTGGAAAACCTTGCGGGCAAGCCCGAACACGCCGGCACCCTGCAAACCTTGCGCGCCAAGTCCGAGGCTCGCTGGGATCTGGACCGCTTTGACGCAGATGTCCGTGCAAGCCAGGCCCGCCGTTGGATCGTTTACGAGGCGTTGCGTCAGGGCGGCTATTACCCGTGGGATTATCAGCCGCTGCAGAAGGCGTCCGAACGTTACATGCGCAATCACATGGACCTGAATATCGTCGAGGAAAGCCAACGCTTTCCCCGAGGAGAATAACTGACTGAATTAGAAATACCCCCTTCAGTCTTGCTGAGAGTATTCGACAGAGATCTTGGCGCTGAAGCGGCAATGGAGACCCGAAAATGGAAGCAGATTTCGTCATCGTTGGCGCAGGCTCCGCTGGCTGCGCGATGGCATATCGACTGAGCGAGGCCGGGGCCTCGGTTCTGGTGATCGAACATGGCGGCACCGATGCCGGACCGTTCATCCAGATGCCTGCCGCTCTCAGCTATCCGATGAACATGGCGCGGTACGACTGGGGCTACCAGTCCGAGCCCGAGCCGCATCTGAACAACCGCCGGCTGGCCTGTCCGCGCGGGAAGGTGATTGGCGGATCGTCCTCAATCAACGGCATGGTCTATGTACGTGGCCATGCGCGGGATTTTGACACCTGGGCTGAGATGGGCGCGGATGGCTGGTCCTACGCGGATGTGCTGCCCTACTACAAGCGCATGGAAACGTGGCACGACGGAGGTCATGGTGGCGATACCGCGTGGCGCGGCACCGATGGTCCGTTGCACGTGTCACGCGGCCCGCGCGAGAACCCACTGTTCAATGCGTTCGTCGATGCGGGTCAGCAAGCCGGGTACGAGGTCACGGGCGACTATAACGGCGAAAAGCAGGAAGGCTTTGGCCCGATGGAGCAGACCGTCTGGAAGGGGCGGCGCTGGTCGGCGGCAAATGCTTATCTGAAGCCCGCCCTCAAGCGCGAGAATTGCGATATTGTCCGCGGTCTTGCCTCACGGGTCGTGATTGAGAATGGTCGCGCCACGGGCGTCGAACTGATCCGAGCCGGCAAGAAAGAGATCATCCGTGCGCGGCGCGAGGTAGTTCTGGCGGCGTCGTCGATCAACTCACCCAAGCTGTTGATGCTGTCGGGAATTGGCCCTGCGGCACAATTGGCTGAACATGGAATCGAGGTTGTCGCTGATCGCCCCGGTGTGGGGGCAAACCTGCAAGACCATTTGGAACTGTATATCCAGCAAGCGTCGTTGCAGCCGATCACGTTGTATAAGCATTGGAACCTGATCAGCAAGGGTTTGATCGGGGCGCAGTGGTTGTTCACCAAAACCGGGCTTGGGGCGTCGAACCAGTTCGAAAGTGCGGCCTTTATTCGGTCAAAGCCAGGGGTCGAGTACCCCGATATCCAATACCACTTCCTGCCAATCGCGGTGCGCTATGACGGGCAGGCGGCGGCCGAAGGGCACGGGTTTCAGGCACATGTGGGGCCGATGCGGTCTCCGTCGCGCGGGTCTGTAACCTTGCGTTCAGCGCGGGCCGAGGATGCACCTGTGATCCGCTTTAACTACATGAGCCACGAACAGGACTGGGAGGATTTCCGGACCTGTATACGACTGACGCGTGAAATATTCGGGCAGGAGGCTTTCAAGCCATTTGCCGGGAAGGAAATTCAGCCGGGTGAAGGCGTTCAAAGCGATGAAGAGCTAAACGGCTTTATCGCCGAGCATGCCGAGAGCGCGTATCATCCCTGCGGCACATGCCGAATGGGGCGGGCGGACGACAGGAATGCTGTTGTAGATCCGCAGGGCCGAGTGATTGGGGTGGACGGGTTGCGTGTGGCTGACAGTTCACTCTTTCCGCAGATCACCAACGGCAACTTGAATGCCCCGTCGATTATGGTGGGTGAGAAAGTCTCGGATCATCTTCTGGGCCGAGATCCCTTGCCAAAGGCCAATGACCGGCCCTGGATTCATCCGCAATGGGCTACTGCACAACGGTAATTTGATCCGCGTCAAAGCGGGGTATGGGAATCATCTATAGTCTGAATCGCAACGACATATTCAAGGAGCGAACAGGAATGTCCCACACCCCGCATGAACTGGCCGAAGAGTTTCCGGACAAAGTTGACCTGATGAGCCAGCTCAAGCAGTCGGACGCGCATTTCGCGCGGCTGGCAGATGAGTATCACGAGATTAATCGCAGCGTTCACCGCGCGGAAACCAATGTTGAACCGATGGAAGAACTGGCCGAAGGCGAGCTGCGCAAGAAACGCGCAGCCCTGAAGGATGAGATCTGGTCGATCTTGTCGAAAGCCTGATCCAAAAGGGCGGGGGCTCTGCCCCCGTCGCGGCAGGCCGCGACTCCCCCGGGATATTTTCTTGCCAGGTGAAGATCAGGTGACTTCGTAGGGCAGCGTGCCACGTGAATGCGCGTCGATTGACAGACGGCGCTCCAGCGGTGGAACAGAGCGTTGATGGCAATTTTGACGTTCGCAGATGCGGCAGGATATGCCGATGGGTTCGTATGCGCTGGCGTTGTTGATATCCAGATTGTCTGCGTAAACCAGTGCCTCGGTATGGCGCACTTCACATCCAAGCGCTATGGCATAGCGGCGCACTGGCGCGCCAAACGATCCCCCCGATTTGGACACGTCCCGCGCAAGGGAGATATACTGGACGCCGTCTGGCGTTTCGGCAAGTTGTCTTAGGAAGTGGCCGGGCGTTTCAAAGGCACGGTGCACGTTCCACAGCGGACATGCGCCTCCGAACCGGGCAAATTGCAGTCGGGTGGCTGAGTGGCGTTTGGTAATCGTTCCGGCCTGATCCACACGTACGAAAAAGAACGGAATCCCCTTGGCTCCGGGGCGTTGTAGGGTGGAAAGTCGGTGGGCCACCTGTTCAATCGACGCGCCAAAACTGTTGCTGAGCAATTCCAGATCGTGCCTGTATTCCTGTGCCGCCGCTAGAAATTTGCTGTATGGCATCAGGGAGGCGCCCGCGAAGTAGTTGGCAAGACCGATTTTCGCGATTGCGCGGGCCTCGTCACTTTGAAATTTTGCAAAATCCAGTGTCGCTTCGAGCAGCTTGTCCTGGTCGATCAGGGCGACCTGCAGCAACAGTTGGAACACCTGTGTCTGGGGCGCAATGCGTGACGACAGGAAAAGCGTTTTACTGTCTGCGTCGTATTTCCGCGTTTCTGCGATATCCGGAAACTGAACTCTGATACCGCGCTCGCTCAGGCTTTCTATGGCTGCCGTGCGAATATTGCCGGCGTCTGGAGCCCGGCTGGAAAACCTCTCGGCGGCGCGGTCGACGGCGTCGATGTAGTTGTCGCAATAATGAAAGAAGTCACGAACTTCTTCCCAGGGACTTGCTTGTATCTGGGCGTCCTCACGCCCCAGCGCTTCGTCAAGCGACGCCAGTCTTTCGTGGGTCTGCCGGTACGTGCGGTGTAGCGCAATAAACGCACGAGCAAGTGCGGGCGCATTTGATGCCGTCAGGCGCAGGTCTGCCAGCGGAGGGGTCGCGTCATCGAACACAGGGTCTGCCAAAGCCTCCCGCATGTCCGAGACAAGCCGTTCGCTGTCACCTGTGCTGAGTTCGGTCACGTCCATTCCAAACTCTTGCGCCAGAGCCAGAACAACCGTCGTCGATATCGGGCGGTTGTTGTTCTCCATTTGGTTTAGGTATGGCAGCGAAACACCCAGTTTGGTTGCGAATTCCTTTTGAGTCAGCGCCAGACGTGTGCGCATTTCGCGCAGTTTCGCACCAGCATATAGCTTTTGGGTCGCCATGGTCTGCCTTTGCAACTTTTCTGTCGCGCTAGGCTAACTTTGCAAACTATTGGGTGCAAGCCGTCTTATAGGCCCAATTGCCGCTCGCGTCGGATCACCGTTGCGATTGCGCAAACCGCGAGTGCAGCGGTGGCGAGCATTAGCCACAACAAGGGCATCGCGCCGGTCTCATGCGTCAACAAGGTGCCAGCCAGTGCGCTAAGGCCAGCGCCGCCGCCGAGCATGATGGCACCGCTGAGGCCAGAGGCTGTGGCGGCCAAATGGGGGCGAACGGACAGGGCGCCCGAGGTGGCGTTCGGTATCGTCATGCCATTGCCAACACCGACGAAGGTCATGAAGCCAAAAAAGCTGACTGCAGTACCGAAACCGGCAAGGAACAGTATAGCGGACAGTAAGACTCCCGCGGCGTTCAATGCGCTCCCCCAAAGAACCATGCGGTTTACGCCAAATCGAACCGAATACCGCCCGCTGATAAAGTTCCCGAAGAAATACCCGATTGCGGGTGCGCCAAAGTAAATTCCAACCTCGGATGCGGTCAGGCCAAAAAGCTCGGTGCCGATAAAGGGCGCGCCGCCGAGATAGGCAAAAAAGGCACCTGATGACAGGGCCGATGACAACGAATATCCCCAGAACCGTGGCGACGTCAGCAACTCGGGGTATTCCTTGAATTGCTGTCCCAACGTTTTGCCGCTTTTGGCGCTGGTTTCGCCAAAGTCGAGATATACAAGCAGCAGAGTCAACGCGCCAAGGACGAATGGCAGCCAAAAGTTTGCCTTCCAGCCGAAGCTTTCTTCCAGAAGGCCACCGACTGCAGGACCGATCATGGGAACGACGGCCATCCCCATAGTGACATATCCGATCATCGAGGCGGCTTGATCCTGATCATAAAGGTCGCGCACGGCTGCACGGCTAAGCACCATTCCGACGACAATGACCGCCTGACACATGCGGAAGGCCAAGAAAACTTCGACATTGGGTGCGTAGATGCTGCCGAGTGTGGCAAGCAAGAACAAAGATAATCCCCAAAGCAGGACTGGCCTGCGACCGGCCTTGTCCGCGATCGGTCCAATCAGAATTTGCAGAACGGCGTTGACCAGCAAGTACAGGGCGATTGACAACTGCATGACCTTGTAGTCCGCGTTGAAATACAGCGCCATATTCGGAAGGCTGGGCAGGAACAGGTTCAGGCTTAGCGCAGACAGCCCCGACAAAAGGACGAGCGTTGTAATCGTGGGCGGCGAACGTCGCGTCGAGGGTGAACTGAACTGCATGGTTCACATGTATAGTGAGCGGCGTCGCAATTACCATCCGTCTTGCCGAACTCGATACAATATTAGCAAATTTACAATTTTCCGAAAGGATATTTCCAAAGATTTGCAAATTTGCCGAATGGTGCTTTGGTCCTTGGTGCGATGCGTATAGTGTCCCGACAAATTTTAGAGGGGATCATCGTCATGAAAGACATCCTGACCGAACTAGAAAGCCGCCGCAACGATGCCCGTCTAGGGGGCGGACAAAAACGTATCGACGCACAGCACGCAAGAGGCAAACTTACCGCGCGTGAGCGGATTGAGTTGCTGATGGACGAAGGCAGCTTTGAAGAATTCGACATGTTTGTCAGCCACCGTTGCACTGATTTCGGGATGGAGAACCAAAAGCCCGCTGGCGATGGTGTCGTGACCGGATGGGGCACGATTAATGGCCGCATGGTTTATGTGTTCAGTCAGGACTTTACCGTTTTTGGCGGATCCCTTTCGGAAACCCACGCGCAGAAAATCTGCAAGATCATGGACATGGCGATCCAGAACGGAGCACCTGTGATTGGTATCAATGACTCGGGTGGTGCGCGGATTCAGGAAGGCGTTGCGTCGCTGGCCGGTTATGCAGAAGTTTTCCAGCGCAACATCATGGCCTCGGGCGTGGTGCCGCAGATCAGCGTGATCATGGGGCCATGTGCAGGTGGTGCGGTCTACAGCCCGGCGATGACCGACTTTATCTTCATGGTCAAAGACACCTCCTACATGTTCGTGACAGGCCCCGACGTTGTGAAAACTGTCACCAACGAGGTCGTCACTGCCGAGGAATTGGGCGGTGCTTCGACCCACACCAAGAAATCCTCGGTCGCGGACGGAGCGTTCGAGAACGATGTTGAAGCGCTGGCCGAAGTTCGCCGCTTGGTTGACTTCCTGCCGCTGAACAACCGTGAAAAACCACCGGTCCGCCCCTTCTTTGACGAACCTGACCGGATTGAGGCTTCTCTGGACACGTTGATCCCAGATAATCCGAATACCCCCTATGACATGAAAGAACTCATCACCAAAGTGGCGGATGAGGGGGATTTCTACGAAATTCAGGAAGACTACGCCAAGAACATCATCACCGGCTTTATCCGCTTGGAAGGCCAGACCGTTGGTGTTGTCGCAAACCAGCCAATGGTTTTGGCAGGCTGTCTGGACATCGACAGTTCCCGCAAGGCGGCTCGGTTCGTGCGTTTCTGCGATTGCTTCGAAATTCCGATCCTGACGCTGGTTGATGTGCCGGGCTTCCTGCCGGGGACCAGTCAGGAATATGGCGGCGTCATCAAACACGGTGCAAAGCTGCTGTTTGCTTATGGTGAGGCGACCGTTCCGAAGGTTACCGTGATCACCCGCAAAGCCTATGGCGGGGCCTATGACGTTATGGCGTCCAAGCACCTGCGCGGGGACTTTAACTATGCGTGGCCGACTGCTGAGATCGCTGTGATGGGTGCCAAGGGCGCGACCGAGATCATTCACCGTGCCGATCTGGGGGATGCTGAGAAAATTGCACAGCATACGCAGGACTATGAAGACCGTTTTGCCAATCCCTTTGTCGCTGCTGAGCGTGGCTTCATTGACGAGGTGATCATGCCGCAGTCAACGCGCCGCCGCGTGTCCCGTGCCTTTGCCAGCCTGCGGAACAAGCAGCTCAAGAATCCGTGGAAAAAGCACGACAATATCCCGCTGTAAGGTATTGGTGCAGAACAGGTTGCTTGGTTCGAGGGCCGAACTTGAACCGGGCAACTAGGCTTAATGAAAGTCAAGTTTGACTTTGAGGTCAAAGCTGTTAAATGAATGTCCTTATCAGAAATAGGAAAGCGCGGGCCAAAAGCCATGCGCGCACGATCCCGGAGAGAGGAGCTTGCCATTGGCAGGTCTGGGGTCGTGCCTTTATTCTGACCCTTCTTGCGCAGCCCGCTACGACTTTTGCCGAGACTTCGGCGCTGTTGCCGGTCCCGTCAGGTCAGCCCGTACTCCTGCGCGATGTTCTTCTGGACAACAACCCCGGAGAGCTGTGGGTGCGGTTTCGGTTTATCGCGCCAAAGATCGGGTCTGATGTCGGGCGAATTGGCTATGACGTCGCTTCGGTTGATATGGAGCATCTATGTCAGACACTGGCTGTTGCCTACGTCGAGCAGTACGAGCTTGAGCCGGCTCGCGTCGTTATCTCCCTATCTGATCGTCCTACGGAATTTGGCCGCTCTGCTCCTGATGCCACGCAGTTTTTCGAGGCCTACCGGCTGGAACAGTCCCGGTGTATCTGGGAGGGGCTTTGACCATGATGACCGTGTGTAAACCAGTCAAAGCATTTCTGACCAGTAAAGACGCTATGGGGGTGTTTGAAATGGCTTCGTCCTGCAACGGATGTGCGTTTTGTTCTTATTTTCGCGAGGTGACAGCATGTTGAAACATCGCGGTTTCCCGGGCCGTCTGGCCGGAACGGATTTTCAGTTCACCATCCGTCGAGCCAATCCAAAGGGGGTGACCCCAATAACCTCCCGTGAACGGTTTCGTGACCGCAAACCGGCGGACAGGCGCGCAGATACAGCTTTCATGCAGGCGCTGTGGGAGCATTTCGGGGATCAACCATTTGAGCGTGGAAATCTGGATGCAGGGCGGCTGAGCTGGCTGTTCCAGCGCGAGGTGATCCCGGCCGAAGATCCGTTTGATCCCGCCAGCTATGATGCGCTTTTGGTGATTGACGTCGACGCTGCGCGGCAGTCATTTCCCGATATTTTCGATGGGGTGCGCTGAACGTGCCTTTGGCCGCCACATATCAGCGGACGTCAGGTCCTGACTGGTTGACCCCGCCCCGTGTGGGGCAGGGTCAGGTTCGTGCGTCAGAAGTTAAGCTGCGCGGCCACCTGAACACGGTTGGCGTCGAACGTCCGTCCGGTGGGGGCGTCGTTGCGTTCGCCAAAGATGTATTCGGCGCTCAGCGTCAGGTTGTCGGTCGCCTGATAGAAGGCGTTGACGTGGATCGTCTCAAGCTCGGTAAAGGCCAGCGTACCGGTCGAGGTCGCCAAGTCATAGTCTTCATAGCCGTAGGCGATGCCCACATTCCATTTGGGGTTCAGCTGCTGACGCAGTTCGACGGTGAATCCGTCGACGTCGTTCGCCTCGCCTCCGACGACCGCATCACCAAGGCCGATCAGCCACGGGCCAAGCGCCTCACCGGTGACGTAATTGACCTGGAACAGGCCGCCTTCCCACAAGCGCGCCGAACCCGACAGGGTCAGACCGGTCTGATCGACTTCGACACCGCCGCCCTCGGCCTTACCGTAAAGCAGGGCACCGCGCGCGATGAACCTGCCATCATTATACTCGGCCGAGGCCGTCAGGACCGGATCATCCGAATTCGAACCGCCGACATTTTCCTCGATGGACAGTGCGAATTCAGCGTTGCTGGAGAACGAATTGGTATAACGCACCTGCGGAACACGGGCGAAGGCAATACCAACCGGGCCGTTGAATTCGACCGAGGTCGGGTAGGTGTCCAGTGGCTGGAAGTTGGTCCAGAACTGACCGATCAACCATTGTTCGCCAATGCGGATGTTGGCGTGACGCAGGCGCAATTCGGCGGCACCTCCACCTGCGAACAGGTCAAGTTCCAGTTGCCCGCCGATATCGCCAATCGCGCTGGGCGTACTTGTCAGAAGCCCGAGTCGGGATTGCCGAACGGTTGCACCGAACGTCCCGCTGGTCGCGGCAGAGGGCTCACCCACGACGTTCACGAAGGCCGTGTCGCCCTGATCAAAGTCAAAGTCGTAGAAGAAATCAGCTTTGACATAGCCGTACAGGTCCAGGGTCGTGTTCCCAATCCGGAACTCGCCGGGGGTCGAGTTCGGATCCTGCGACTCCAGCGCCTCGACCCGGAGTCGCAGGTTCTCCAGTTCGGCCTGGGTTTCAGCATCTTGCGCCAAGGCCGGCACGCCAACCGCGCAGAGCGCGCTGGCAGCAAGCAGGCGAGCGTATTTACCCTTTGTTTTCATGGGGATAATTCCATGTATGCGAGTGTGCAGGGCCAAGGTTTCACGCAAGCTTTGCGGAGGGAAATCACCAAGTCGGGAGGATTTGGGCCGGATTTCTCATGCGACTGTGTTATTTCGCTCGCCGGCTTTCACGGCGGGGTGAACGCAAATACCAATGCGTTGCAAAACATGGGTTTTGTTATCTTCGCACCCGCAGCACGCCGTGAGGTCGATTTGGCGCGAAGTGTCGAATTGATAACTTTGTGTAACGGCTATGTGACGGCTAGCAGAGCGTCTGTGAACACATGTCTACAAATTCCCGTCGGCGCATATTTGCGCGAGGTTTCGATGTATGGGCAGGATTCAGCCGGAAAATCAAAAGGAAACGATGAGTGGTTGGCGGCCGAATTGGTGGCGTGCATGGTTGATAGGCCGTGCGGCTCTACTTTGCCTGCGCCGCACATGCACCTACTATTCCGTACCCCTTCCTTCCGCGGGCAGGCTTGTGAAACTCACAATTCCCTGCCCGCGTTTTTCTTTGCGCATGAATTGCGCAAAAAGCGGCATAATTCTGCGCAAACGCCAAATTTGATCCGCCTGATATTGAATAACAAGGCGCAAATCCGACATGTGCCCCCGAATGCATCAAATAACCTGAAGGGGCAGATAACATGCGAATTTCAAAAGTCGTCCTCGTATTGGCGACCTGTGCGGGCCTTACGGCCTGCGGTGAAAACACGGGCGAACAGGCGCTGCTTGGTGGCGGCGCGGGCGCGTTGGGCGCGGCCGTCCTCAGCGCCGACCCGTTTGTCGGGGCTGCGGTCGGTGCCGCAGGCAACGTGCTTTTCTGCAAAACACAAAGAAACTGCTACTAACGTAGTCTTCGGGGCGCGCGTCGCCTCGACCGTCATCGCGCATCACGCCGTCGTGGGGATTAGACCCTGCGGCGGCGTTTTGCGTTCCCAGAACACCAAGACAAAGGACGTCCCATGTTCAACAAGATCCTGATCGCCAACCGGGGCGAGATCGCCTGCCGGGTCATCAAGACCGCGCGTAAAATGGGTATTGGCACTGTCGCCATCTACTCGGACGCGGACAAGAACGCATTGCATGTGTCGATGGCGGATGAAGCTGTCCATATCGGCCCGCCCCCCGCGAACCAGTCCTATATCGTGATCGACAAGGTTATGGACGCGATCCGTCAAAGCGGCGCACAGGCGGTTCATCCCGGCTACGGCTTCCTGTCGGAAAACGCCAAATTCGCCGAGGCGTTGGAGGCCGAGGGCGTGGCCTTTGTTGGCCCCCCGGTCGGTGCGATTGAAAGCATGGGTGACAAGATCACCTCGAAGAAGATCGCTCAGGATGCAGGCGTTTCGACAGTGCCCGGCTATATGGGGCTGATCGAAGACGCCGATGAGGCGGTGAAGATTTCCAACGACATCGGCTATCCGGTAATGATCAAGGCCAGCGCCGGTGGCGGTGGTAAAGGCATGCGGATCGCGTGGAACGACGACGAAGCGCGCGAAGGCTTCCAATCCTCCAAGAATGAGGCTGCAAATTCCTTTGGCGACGACCGGATTTTCATTGAGAAATTCGTGACCCAGCCGCGCCATATCGAGATTCAGGTTCTGTGTGACAGCCACGGCAACGGCATTTACCTGGGCGAGCGCGAATGCTCGATCCAGCGCCGGAACCAGAAGGTTGTGGAAGAGGCTCCGTCGCCGTTCCTTGATCCCGAAACCCGCAAAGCGATGGGCGAACAGGCGGTCGCTTTGGCCAAGGCCGTGAACTATGCCAGCGCTGGGACAGTTGAATTCATCGTGGATGGGGAAAAGAACTTTTACTTTCTTGAGATGAACACCCGCCTGCAGGTGGAACACCCGGTGACCGAGCTAATTACCGGTGTCGATCTGGTGGAACAGATGATCCGTGTGGCGGCTGGTGAGAAACTGACCATTACCCAAGATGACGTGACCCTGACCGGCTGGGCGATTGAAAACCGCCTGTATGCCGAAGACCCGTATCGCGGGTTTTTGCCCTCGATTGGCCGTCTGACCCGGTATCGTCCGCCGATGGAAACGGCTGCTGGTCCCATGTTGGTGAACGGCAAGTGGCAAGGCGACGCGCCCGAAGGCGAGGCCGCGGTGCGTAACGATACCGGCGTTTATGAAGGCGGCGAGATCAGCATGTACTACGACCCGATGATCGCCAAGCTGTGTACCTGGGCCCCGACCCGCGATCAGGCGATCGAGGCGATGCGCGTGGCGCTGGACAGTTTTGAAGTCGAAGGCATCGGCCACAACCTGCCGTTCCTGTCTGCCGTGATGGATCACCCGAAATTCATTAGCGGCGACATGACCACCGCATTCATCGCCGAGGAATACCCCGAGGGGTTCGAAGGCGTGACCCTGCCCGAAGCGGACTTGCGTCGTATCGCAGCGTCTTGCGCGGCCATGTACCGTGTTGCTGAAATCCGCAGGACCCGAGTGTCGGGCCGTATGGATAACCACGAACGTAAGGTCGGCGCACATTGGAATGTCGCGCTGCAAGGGCACGAGTTTGACGTCAAGATCGAGGCCGACAAAGAGGGCGCGACTGTCGCCTTTACAGACGGAACGACGCTTCGCGTCGCTTCGGACTGGACGCCGGGTGATCAATTGGCCGTGCTGGATGTCGATGGTGATCCGCTGGTCATGAAGGTCGGAAAAATCTCGGGCGGGTTCCGCATCCGCAACCGGGGTGCGGACCTGAAAGTGCATGTGCGCCGCCCGCACCAGGCGGAATTGGCCAAGCTGATGCCTGAAAAGCTGCCGCCAGACACCTCGAAAATGCTGCTTTGCCCGATGCCCGGCCTGATCGTGAAGATCGACGTCGAAGTAGGTCAGGAAGTGCAGGAAGGTCAGGCCCTTTGCACCGTCGAGGCGATGAAGATGGAAAACATCCTGCGCGCCGAGAAGAAAGGCGTGGTCGCCAAGATCAACGCTGGTCCCGGCGACAGCCTTGCCGTGGACGATGTGATCATCGAGTTCGAGTGATCATGGTGGCGTTTTTGCCATATCCCTTTGTTGTCCCGGCGTTCTGTGCCGGGCGGCTTGGGTGTGGCGAAGACGCTCAACCGCCCTCGCGCCGTTCGCGAATTTCGCGTTCGCGTAAGGGGGTCTTGTCGATGGAGCGGCCAATCTCGCGCACGCTCCACGGGGACGGTTTGCGCAGTTTGACCACGCCGTCCTTGTCGACAAATACCATCTGGAACCCGCGCGGGCGCAACTGCGACCGGATCGGGGATCGGGCCGATGGGTCGGTGTCGGTCAATACCACGACGTCGCGGTCCCGCATGGCGGCTTCGCCCTCGACCAGCATGTCGATCTGCTGCTGGAAACGTGGATCCGCAGGGGTGTCGGCAAAGACGACGATGGGTCGGCTGACCCACAAAAACTCGCTGAGGTCGCTGTCACCAGCGGGGCGGACGAATTCGTCTTCGGCAGGTGCAGACCCGTCAGCGGCAAAGGCCGCCAGCGGGATTAGTGCCGAGAAAACAAGGGCAAGCGTTCGTGTCATTGGGCCTCCTGTCCCATCGAATATAGCCCCTGTGTCGATGAATGCGACCAGTGAAATGCACTGTGCGCTCAATTTGTTGCGCGCAGCCCGAATGGACCGGGCAATCCGAAACATAATTGCGGGCAGGTTCCTCTCTGCGCGCGATCCTAAATAGGAAAAGGAATTCGCCATGACCGATACCAAAGACTGGCAGGCGCTGGCCGAGAAAGAGCTGCGCGGTCGTCCGCTGGAAGACCTTACCAAGGAGACGCTTGAAGGCATCGACGTCAAACCTCTTTATACAGCCGAGGACACCGCCGATCTGCCGCATATGGGCACGCTGCCGGGATTCGGCCCGTTTACCCGGGGCGTGAAGGCCACGATGTACGCAGGTCGTCCGTGGACGATCCGCCAGTATGCTGGCTTTTCGACGGCTGAGGAATCGAATGCCTTTTATCGCCGCAATCTGGCCGCCGGTCAGCAGGGTGTGTCCGTAGCCTTCGATCTGGCTACGCACCGCGGCTATGACAGCGACCACCCGCGTGTGGTTGGCGACGTGGGTAAGGCTGGTGTTGCCATCGACAGCGTTGAAGATATGAAGATCCTGTTTGACGGTATCCCGTTGGACAAGGTCTCGGTCTCGATGACCATGAACGGTGCAGTGATCCCTATTTTGGCGAATTTCATTGTCGCCGGTGAGGAGCAGGGCCATGACAAATCCGTCCTGTCCGGCACCATTCAGAATGACATTCTGAAAGAGTTCATGGTGCGGAATACTTATATTTACCCGCCCGAGCCGTCGATGAAGATCATTTCGGACATTATCGACTATACCTCGAACGAGATGCCCAAGTTCAACTCGATCTCGATCTCGGGCTATCACATGCAAGAGGCTGGCGCGAACTTGGTGCAGGAACTGGCCTATACGCTTGCCGACGGCCGCGAATATGTCCGCGCCGCGACGCAAGCCGGTATGGACGTCGACAAGTTTGCGGGCCGTTTGTCGTTCTTCTTTGCCATCGGCATGAACTTCTTCATGGAAATCGCCAAACTGCGCGCCGCACGCACCCTCTGGCACCGTGTGATGACCGATTTTGGCGCGAAGTCTGAACGCTCCAAGATGCTGCGCACCCATTGCCAGACCTCGGGTGTGTCGTTGCAGGAACAAGACCCCTATAACAACGTGATCCGGACAGCGTATGAGGCGATGAGCGCGGTTCTGGGCGGTACCCAGTCGTTGCACACCAACGCGCTGGATGAGGCGATTGCCCTGCCCACCGATTTCTCAGCCCGCATTGCCCGGAACACGCAGCTTGTGCTGCAGGAAGAAACCGGCGTGACCGATGTGGTCGATCCGCTGGCGGGGTCCTATTACATCGAAAGCCTGACTAATGAACTGGTCGAAAAAGCCTGGGCCCTGATGGAAGAGGTCGAAGAGATGGGCGGCATGACCAAGGCCGTCGCTTCAGGCATGCCCAAGCTGCGGATCGAAGAAAGCGCCGCGCGCCGTCAGGCCATGATCGACCGGGGCGAAGAGGTGATCGTCGGTGTCAACAAGTACCGCAAGGAACAGGAAGACCCGATCGACATTCTGGACGTCGACAACGTCGCTGTGCGCGAAGCGCAGGTCGCACGTTTGGAGCGTATCCGCGCCACGCGCGACGAGGCCGCGTGCCAACAGGCGTTGGGCGCCCTGACCAAGGCCGCCCAAGAGGGCGGAAACCTGCTGGCTGCTGCGGTCGAAGCCGCGCGCGCCCGCGCATCCGTAGGAGAGATCAGCATGGCAATGGAAAAGGAATTCGGTCGCCACCGCGCCGAAGTGAAAACGCTGGCCGGTGTGTACGGAGCGGCCTATGAGGGTGACGAAGGCTTTGCCGCGATCCAGAAGTCCATCGAGGAATTCGCCGAGGCTGAAGGCCGCCGTCCGCGTTTGCTGGTGGTCAAGATGGGGCAGGACGGTCACGACCGGGGTGCCAAAGTGATCGCGACCGCCTTTGCCGATATCGGGTTTGACGTGGATGTTGGTCCACTATTCCAGACACCCGCCGAGGCGGCGCAGGACGCGGTAGACAATGACGTGCATGTGGTCGGTATTTCCTCGCAGGCAGCGGGGCATAAGACCCTCGCGCCGCAACTGGTGGAAGAGCTGAAAAAGGCTGGAGCCGAGGATATCATCGTGATTTGTGGCGGCGTGATTCCGCAGCAGGATTATCAGTTCCTCTATGATCACGGCGTCAAGGCGATCTTTGGTCCGGGGACAAACATCCCCGAGGCAGCGCAGGACATTCTGGGCCTGATCGGCAAGACCAAGGGATAATGCGGGTTTCCCGCCGAAACCTCTTGTGATCCCGCGTCTTTGACGGAAACATGCGACCAGATCCGCTTGGGTCTGGTCGTTTTTTGCAGGAGGGTGCGAATGTTGCTCGATCATCTGGCTGTTGCGGGTGAAACGCTTGAAGAAGCCGCTGCTCATGTCGAGCAGGCACTGGGTGTTTCCCTACAGGACGGCGGAAAGCATGAGAAATTCGGAACCTATAATCGGCTTCTGGGTCTGGCGGATGGTCTGTACCTTGAGGCGATCGCGATTGACCCGTCTGCACCTCGCCCCGAACGGACGCGCTGGTTTGACCTTGACCGGTTTCAGGGAAGCTCGCGACTGACAAACTGGATTTGTCGTGTCCCGAACATTGAAGCATCGCTGGATGTGTTCCCTGACGGCGTTGGGCACCCCATTGACCTGACCAGAGGCGCGCTGCGCTGGCGTATGGCTGTTCCCCCCAGCGGGCGGCTACCGTTTGACAATCTGTTTCCCGCGCTAATTCAATGGCACGGTGACCTGCACCCGGCGCAGATGCTGCAAGATAGGGGATGCCGTCTGCGGCAGTTGATTGTGTTCCATCCCGAAGCACTGGAGCTGGCAAAACTGCTGGGTGCTTTGGACCGCGTGGTATTTGATTCCGGCCCTGCCGCGATGCGTGCGGAATTCGAAACACCCCATGGTCTACGCGTGCTGGAATGATCATCCGTCAGGCAAAAGTCGCGGACGCTGATGCCATTGCTGAGATCACCAATCAGATCATTCGGGATACGCTTGTGACCTTTACCACAGCCGAGCGGGATGTAGGCAGCATAGCAAGCGACATCCAAGCCCGTGGACCCGCTTTTCTAGTGTCCGAGTTGGAAGGGCAGGTTGTGGGTTTTGCCACTTACGGCCTGTTTCGCTCAGGTCCCGGATACGCCCAATGCCGGGAACACTCTATCCAACTGTTGCCCATGGCGCGTGGGCATGGCACTGGTCGCGCGTTAATGGCCGCGCTAGAGGCCGTGGCAAGGGACGAGGGCGTTCATGTCTTGGTTGCAGGAATATCGTCGGTAAACCCGGCGGCAATTTCGTTTCACGCGGCCATCGGATTCGAAAAAGTTGGGTGCATGCCAGAAGTTGGGTCCAAGTGGGGCAAAAGGCTGGATCTTGTGCTGATGCAGAAAATTCTTGCCGCAGACCCATTGGTTGCACCTGACACCGGCGAATTGGGGCGCTAGGGTGCCCTCATGTCGATCTGGACCCGCATATCCGACGCGCTAAGCGCGCTTGCGCAGGGCGAAAGCCTGACCGCTGTTTTTGAAATTCTTCGCACACCGCCTGAACGGTCGGTCGCGTTTACTATTGCTGTTATTGCGCTGGGCGCAAAAATGGCCAAGGCCGATGGGCAGGTGACGCGGGACGAGGTCACAGCCTTTCGTGATGTGTTCCAAATCGCGCGCGAGGATGAAGCCGACGCCGCCCGCGTTTTCGACATGGCCCGAACCGACGTCGCTGGGTATCAGGAATACGCCCGCAAGATCGCCGGAATGTTTGCCGATGACAGCACCACGCTCTGCGATTTGATGGAAGGACTGTTCCATATCGCGATGGCTGACGGGTTCTATCACCCGAACGAAAATGAGTTTCTGGAAGAGGTTAGCCGTATATTCGGGCAGACTGAAGCCCAGTTTCTTGCGCTGAGGGAAAGGTTTGTACCGGATGCGCCCAAGGATCCCTATACGGTGCTGGGCGTTCCGCGCGACATGCCTTTGCCCGATATCCGCAAGGTCTGGCGGCAGTTGGTGCGCGAAACTCATCCCGATGCAATGATTTCCCGCGGGGTCCCAGAAGAAGCCATTCGCCTGGCCGAAAAGAAGATGATCGACATCAATCGCGCCTGGGATCAGATCAACGGCGCCCGAGCCTGATACCCATGCGGTTGGCGACCTACAATATCGAGTGGTTTGCCAATCTTTTCGATCGTAAAGACCGGTTGATCTGCGATGATACATGGTCAGGCAGACATGATGTCACGACCGCCCAGCAGGTCGAAGCGATTGCCAAGGTCCTGACCGCAGTAGACGCCGACGCCATTTTGATTGTCGAAGCACCGAATACCGGCAAAACTCAGAATACAGTCCGTGCCTTGCAGCGGTTTGCCGAGGATTTTGACCTTCGAACAAGTCATGCGGTCATGGGGTTTCCGAACAACACGCATCAGGAGCTGGCCTTGCTGTATGATCCGGCCTGTCTTTCGGTACGCCACGATCCGATCGGTGATGATGGCGCGCGATCGGATGCACCCCGTTTCGATTCGGTGTTTGAAATTGATCTCGATATCGACGCGACCGAGGATCAGGTTCAATTTTCAAAGCCTCCTATGGAGTTGGCCGTCAAAACTCCGGCCGGTGCTTTGTTTCGATTGATCGGAGCCCATTTGAAGTCCAAGGCCCCGCACGGGGCCGGCAGTCGGGATGAAGCGGTCCGAATTTCAATCGCCAATCGCCGCAAGCAACTTGCGCAGGCGGTTTGGTTAGCGCGGCGGATCAAGGCCCATATCGCCGATGACGAAGACGTCATTCTTTTGGGTGACCTGAACGACGGGCCGGGGCTTGATGAGTTTGAGAACCTGTTTGGGCGGTCTTCGGTCGAGATTCTGCTTGGGGCGGGGCTGTTCGATCCGAATGCAGCCACGGCATATGGGCCAGAGCCGGGCGTCGCCCCCTCGACCGCGCGTTTTCCAAGACCCAATACTGGCGGGCATCTTGAGGCGCTGCTGGACTACATCATGATCAGCGACAGATTGCGCGCGCACCGTCCCGAGTGGCGTATCTGGCACCCATTTCATGATCCGATCTGTAAAGCCCAAACAGACCTGCACGACGCGCTTTTGACAGCGTCGGATCATTTCCCGGTCACTTTGAATATAGACCTTTGATCTTTAATCAACTGCCTCAAACGCATATATCTTTTAGTATGAAAAACCTTGTTTCGATTTGTGCAGTCACACTGGCTCTGGCGACGCCTGCGTACGCAGAGGATGAAACCGGGCCGTCCTTGATGGAGCAGGGCGCAGAACTGTTCTTTGAAGGGCTGCGTCAGGAAATGGAACCGGCGCTGGAGGATTTGCTGGGATTGGCGGATCAGTTCGGTCCGGCCATGCAGTCGTTCTTTGAAGAAATGGGGCCGGCTTTGGCAGAGTTGGCGAGTGAGATTCAGGATTGGAGCGCATATGAAGCTCCGGAAATTCTGCCTAATGGTGATATCATCATCCGGAAAAAGCCGCCCGTGTCCGAAGATACTCCGGAACCAGAAATTGCCCCCGATCAATCCGAAGACCTACCCGAAGGCGCGACCGATATCTGAGCTTTAGCCTTTTGTGATGACGCGCGTGTCAGATTTCAGCGCGGACGCTAGCGAATTCAGCCGCGCTTCGGCAACTTCGTTGAACAGCAGACAGGCTGATTTCGGCAGATACAGATCTAGCTGCCGCTTTTTGGGATAGAACCGCAATGTTCCCATTTTTGCGTTGCTTTGCATCCAGAGCATTGCGCCAAACCGCATGGCCTTGCCCAAAATTTCGGCCTGTTTCTGGTCCTTCTCGTTCAGCAATTCATAAAGGGGCGCGAACCTGTTGCCTTCGCGCTTGTTGCGGTACCTATGCTGCAGCGCAAGGCCGATGAAAACGCGTTCAGAATGTTTCAGCCCGCCTAGATTGGCACGTGTAACATTGTCAAAACAGACTTCCGCCCGATAGTCGGGATGGGCGCGCCAGCTTACGTCATGCAGAAGGCACGCAGCCTTGATCAGCCTGACCTGTGCAGGGGGGGCCGATTTGAAAAGCGGCATCACAAAGTCAAAGAGGTGTTTGCCAAACCCCGGAAGACGCGCGTCCTTGGCCTCGGAAAACCGGCTGGCTTCAATGAGCGGGTCGCGGTCTCGTAAGACTTGCGGCATTTGCTCGTAAAGCAGGCCCTCACGGATGCCATAGCTGGAAATGGCGATGTCCTTGGGTTTGAATGTTCGAACCAGTCGCGCAAGCACGTCCATCGCATAGGGGATCAGAGACATCCGAGACCCCGAAACCCCGGCCAGGCTGCGCAGTTTCTCAGGGTCACCCTTTTCGATGAACTTAATGGTTTCGCGAACTTGCGACGTCGTCATGCGGTATTCGTGCAAGACGTTCAGCGGATACCCCCGGCGCAGCATGTCCAGACGTGCGAACGCCCGCCAACTGCCCCCGACCAGAAACAGACGGTCACGTTGCGGGCCCATCTGGGCGCGCAGGTCTTCCATTGTCTCTTTGATGTGGGCCTTGCGCGCGCGTCGACCGCCCTTGATATCCCTCAGTTTAAGCGGGCCAAGGGCCGAGGTGACACGTCGTCCGACCTCTCCTCCGCCGATTTCGGCCAACTCCATGGAAGATCCGCCAATGTCACAGATCAAACCATAGGCACCTGGCCACCCCAATAGGACACCCTGCGCAGACAGGCGCGCCTCTTCTTCGCCATCGATTACCGATACCGTCAGGCCAGTTTGGTCGTAAACCTCTGCGCAAAACTCAGGTCCGTCCTCGGCCTCGCGCACGGCGGCAGTGGCTACGACATGTAACCCCGGAAGGCCCAGATCATCGGCCAGTTGGTTGAACCTCTGCAAGGCAGACAGCGCACGCACGCGCCCACGCGGGTTCAGGCGACCGGTTTCAGAAAGGCCAGCGCCAAGTTCGCACATGACTTTTTCATTGTAGAAATACGCCGGAGATCGCGCGGCCCCGTCAAAGATCACCATCCTGACCGAGTTTGAGCCGACATCAACAACACCCACACGCGACAGGGCGCGGGCCTCGGGGTCATCGAACAGAGGTTTTCCGAAAGGCCCCCAGTCGGGGATGTCGGTTTCGACGGTCTGATCCATGTCTCTTCCAGATATTCCGGGCTTAGAATGCGAAATCGCCGTGTGCGGGTCAATTACCAGATTGGAATTCATCGCGCTCTGAACTTAGGACACGCACGGCCAAAGCCCGCGTAATTTCACGTTTTTCCGACAACGCCAATTGGTCCAGTTGCGCCACGACACTGGCGGCTGTCTCGAAGCGTCTGTCCATGTGCTTGACCAGATAGGCAATGACCTCGGGGCCGGGGTTCAGTTGCCTGTCGACAAATAGCTTGGCCAGGACCGCCCCCAACAGCGCGTCATCCGGCGGGTCTAGGGCGACATGATGCGCGCCTTCAATTCGGCTTTGCAGATCGGGCAGGGGCAATTCCCAGAACTTCGGAGCCATACGCCCTGTCATCAGCAGGGCATTTCCTTCGGCCAGAACCAGATTGTGCAGGTGAAACAGCGTTTTCTGCTGCTCGATATCACCAGCGATCATGGGCACATCTTCGACGGCTATCGCTGATTGGGCAAGGGTGGGCACGTCGTCGTGCGTGATGTCCTTCGCCTGTACAATGCGCCCGCCCGTTTCGGCAGCCCAGACATGGGCCAGATGCGTCTTGCCTGCCCCGGCGGGACCGCTGAGGACCAGCTTGTTTCCCGGCCATGACGTTGCCGAAATCATGGCAACGGCCAGCGCGTTTGCTGGGGAAACGAAAAAATCCTCTCGCCCCAGCGCGGTCTTGGCCGGAAGATCAAAGCTCAGTTGTTGGGCCATTTATTCGTCTTTCTGGTCAGCCTGTTCGGCGCTTTCTAAACCGGTGTATAGCCGGCTTTCCAGATAGATCGAGGTGGCAAACCGTGCCAGTACGCCCAACGCCGCCGCGACCGGGACGGCAATCAGCATGCCGACAAATCCGAACAAGGCCCCGAAGACTGACAAGGCCAGCAGCAACCACACCGGGTGCAGCCCGACTGAATTGCCGACCAATTTCGGGGTCAGAAAGTTGCCCTCGGTCACCTGACCCAACGCAAATATCCCGGCGACCAGGCCAATTTGCACCCAATCCCCCCAGAACTGAAACAGGGCCAATCCAATGGCCAGCATGCCGCCGATGAGCGCACCGAGATAGGGAATAAAGGTCACCAGCCCGGCGATGAATCCTACGATAAGGCCGAATTGCAATCCCACGGCCATCAGCGCAACGGCATAATATGTACCAAGGATCAGGCAGACCGTGCCCATGCCGCGCACGAACGAGGCAAGGACGTCGTCAATTTCCCCGGCAAGCCGTTTGATGGTGGGGGCATGATCGCGTGGCAGCAGTTCTCCGATACGGGCGACCATGCGATCCCAGTCCAGCAGCAGATAAACAGCAACAACCGGCACAATCACCAGCAGGACAACCACATTGATGGCCGAGCTGAACGATGCGGCGACAGACTGCAGCACGTCGCCGGACTTGGATTTCAGCGTTTCCCCCAACGATACAAGGAACTGATGCGAGCTGGATTCGCGGTCCAGAAGTGAGGGAAATTGTTGTTCGATGAAACCGCGCAGTTGCTTGATCAGGCTGGGCAGGACCTCGATCAATTCGATCAACTGCGTGACGAGCGCTGGCACGACCATCAGCACCATCAGGACAAAACCCAATACGCCAACGACCGTTATCAGTCCGGTTGCCGCGATCCGCGACAGGCCCCACCCCTCAAGCCGGTCGGCGACGGGATCCAGAAAATAAGCAATTGCACCACCGATTACAAAAGGCAGCAAAACGTCGCCAAGTGCCCATAACAGAAGCACAAAAATCGCCGCAGCAATGCCCCAGTATCTGAGTTGATCCTTCACGGGCAAAGCCATGCTCATCCCCTTTTTATCGGTTCTTGGACAAGTTATTGGCTTATGAACGCCTGCGATGCAAGCGTTTCATTTCTTTGGACTATTGGCGCGGTTAATCGCCTAGCGTGCCCAGTTCGGGCGTCTGATCGTGGGCCGTTTCGTCGGGCCAGTTGGTGCGCCAAATTTCAGCAGACCAATGGCCGCAATGGACCGAGGGACGATCAAAGCCGTCGACGGGGTCCAATAATGGCGAAACAACCACATCATGGCGTGGTACTGCGAAATAGGGGAACGAGTATCGCTCTTTTCCCGAGCGATTAACGACCCGGTGAGGCGTCGACTTAAGCCTGCCGCCTGACCACAGCTCCAGCATGTCGCCGATATTCACGATAAACCCATCCGGTGGGCAGTCCGGGGTGATCCATCCTCCGTCGCGGGTCTGCACCTCCAACCCGCCGACCGGATCTGGCGCGATGATCGTCAAGGCGTCAGTATCCTTGTGCGGATGAATGCCGTAACCGCCTTCGTCAGCGGCCTGTGGCGGATAGTGCAGTAGGGTCATATTGGTCATCGGAGTGTGAAATGCCTTGCGTAACACCTTGTCTTCCAATCCAAACCCCGCTTCTAGCGCGGCCAGCAATACGTCAGTGACATCATCCAGTTGGGCCCAATAGTCCAGAATGATCCCGCGGGCTTCTGGCACTTCCCTAGGCCAGATGTTGGGGCCATACAGACTGCATTCCGTCCGGACAGTTGCGTCAGGGGCAACGTCATAGTGCAGCTTATAGCCTTCGTATTTGTCTGCTTTGCCCGTCCCGTCATTTGGGGTGAAAAACCCCATGGGGATATATCCCCTGTAATTCTCGCGCGTGATCGCCTGATCCCATTTCGAGGTTTCTTCGACAGCAAAGATTTCCCGAACACAGGCACGTACGGTCTTTACGGTCTCGGGCTCAATTCCAGTGCCGGTGATGGACAGAAAACCGATGCCGGTGCAGGCGTCGATGACTCGATCCACTGTTTGCCCATAGAGCGGGTGGTCCGGTTCAAACAGCGGTGCGATGTCTATCGTCGGGATGTGATCCATCAGTGTATCCTGACGCCCTGGCGGTCCAGTTCCTTGTGAACGGGGGTCAGGTTCATGTCGTGAACGTCCTGATTGCTTTTCAGTGATAGCGCGGCGGCGATTCCCGCGCCTTGCCCCATAACGGCGCAGCACGCCATGTTGCGTGTAGCCGCATGTGCTACCTTGTCTGATCCGTGCGAACGCCCCGCGACCAGCAGGCCCTTGATCCCCTTGGGCAGCATGGACCGGTACGGTATCTGCATATACCGCCCCGTCGTTGGCAGGATCAGGATGCCGTACCCGTCGATGAATTCGGGGTAGATGCCGATGGTATCTTCGAACCGTCCCTGATGGCGGGCGTCATTCTCGGTCATGTTGTAGACCGCGTCGATCTTGCGAGTGTCGCGGATGCCGATGGTCATGCCGAAATTCCGCAGCCGGGCGTTTTCACATCCCGGCATGAAGCGCCGTAGCGCCTCGATGGCCAGCATGGATTGGCGACGGCCCTCGATCTCACCTTTAGTCAGGCTGTCGGGATCGGTGCCGTCAATCTCGGCCAGATGGATGAGGTTCATATAGGTCAGCTCACCCGTATCGTGCATCGCGCCCCACGTGCCCGCGATGGTGTTCAGATGCGGTGGGATCATCCCTGCATCAATCGCTTGCTGGAACGGTTTGTGAACGAAGGGCGAGAACATGTTGTCTTCTTTGCCCGAGGTCTCGATATTCCACTCACCGCCGCCGCCCCAGTCCTTGTAGGTCTGCGGATCGGCCTTCACGCCTTCCATAAAGGCGCGTTTGTCGACACCGGCCAGATGGAACATGACCGAGGCGGCCATCATATCCTCGCGCGCGGTTTTGTGGGTGGGGGAACCGGCGCGGTGGGCGACATCGGCGTCGCCGGTGGCGTCAATTACCACGCGGGCCAGAATCGCCTCGCGCCCGGCTTTGGATTCGGTGATGATTCCGGTGATCAGGTCTCCCTCCATGATGGGGGCGACGAACTGACGGTGCAGCATGGGGTGCACGCCCGCCTCTTCGACCAGTTTGTCAGCCACCAGCTTGAAGCCTTCGCTGTCCAGCTCATAGCTGAGTGACTGGCTTTCCGGCACTGCCGCGCCCATGTCCTTGGCTCGGGTCTCGAACTCCATACCGATACCGCCTGCCTCGACTGTTTGTTCATGGCGATACCACGCGAACCCCTCGACCCCCACGGCGGTGATATTGCCGCCCATGCAGCCGAACCGATCGACCAAAGATACTTCGGCTCCGGCACGCGCGGCGGCCAGCGCAGCGGCAAGCCCGGCAGGGCCGGAACCCACAACCAGGACATCCGTCTGGTGGACAACAGGAATTTGGCGGGCGGGTTCCGAGATTGTCTGCATCGCGGCCTCTTGCTTTTACATTCCCGTCACATTTGAGTTTCCTGACTGGCGGGTCAATAAAAAATGCGACTGACCCGAGGTCGCAAAAACGCCATTGCGTGATTGCCCCCGGCGAGGCTTTGGCATAATCACCTTGCAGCGAAATTCTCACCTTTGAAGGTCACCCAATGCGCCTCAGCCGTTACTTTCTGCCCGTTCTCAAGGAAAACCCCTCCGAGGCTCAGATCGTCAGCCACCGGCTGATGCTGCGCGCGGGGATGATCAAGCAGGCATCCGCTGGGATTTATTCCTGGTTGCCGTTGGGCTTCAAAGTGCTGCGCAAGCTGGAAAACATCATCCACGAAGAGCAGGCGCGCGCGGGCCACATCGCGATCCAGATGCCGATCATCCAATCGGCAGACCTGTGGCGCGAATCCGGGCGTTATGATGACTACGGTCAGGAAATGCTGCGGATGAAGGACCGGCACGACCGGGATATGCTGTTCACACCCACCGCCGAGGAACTGGTGACCGATATCTTCCGTGGGCACGTCAACAGCTACAAAGACCTGCCGCTGACGCTCTATCAGATCCAGTGGAAATTCCGCGATGAAATCCGTCCGCGTTTCGGCGTGATGCGGGGGCGCGAGTTCTACATGAAGGACGGCTACAATTTCGACCTGACCAAGGAGGACGCGCTGCACGCTTATAACCGCCATCTGGTCAGCTATTTGCGTACATATGAACGAATGGGCCTGCAAGCCATCCCGATGCGTGCGGACTCTGGCCCCATTGGCGGCGATGATACCCACGAATTCCTTGTGCTGGCCGACACCGGTGAATCCGAGGTCTTCTATGACAGCGCCGTAACCGACCTGAGTTTTGGTGATCGTCAGATTGACTATGACGACCGCGATCAATGTCAGGCGATTTTGGAGGAGTTCACCTCGAAATACGCGCGCACCGATGAAACCCATGACGAGGCGTTGTTTAATCAGGTGCCCGAGGACCGCCGCCGCGTGGCGCGCGGGATCGAAGTGGGGCAGATCTTCTACTTTGGCACCAAGTATTCGGAAGCCATGGGCGCAACCGTTCAAGGCCCCGATGGTAAACCGACCCCCGTTCACATGGGCAGCCACGGCATCGGCGTCAGTCGCCTGATTGGCGCGATCATCGAGGCCAGCCATGACGACAAGGGCATCATCTGGCCCGAGGGCGTGACGCCGTTCCATTGCGGGATCGTGAATCTCAAGCAAGGTGACGAAGAAGCCGATGCCGCTTGTGACAAACTCTACGCCGCGCTGACCGCTCTGGGGCTTGAGCCGCTTTATGATGACCGCAACGAACGGGCAGGGGGCAAGTTCGCGACTATGGACCTGATCGGTCTGCCGTGGCGCATCACCGTTGGTCCGCGCGGTCTGAAAAACGGTGTGGTTGAACTGACCTGCCGCCGCACCGGGGAAAGCGAGGAGCTTAGCCCAGAGGCCGCCGTTACGAAAGTTGCCAAAATCTATGAACAAATCGCCTGAACAGCATCCCGGGCCGCTGATCTCGGTCGTTACTGTAACCAGAAACCTGATCGAAGCGGGGCGGGGTGACCAAGTCCTTGCCGCGCTTGACAGTGTGCAGGCGCAGACGTTCCGCAACGTTGAGCATGTGGTCTGGGACGGTCAGTCCACCGATGGCACGCAAGAGCTGCTTGAGGGCGCGATTCAAAAGATCGAAAAATCAGGCGATCTGATCCCGGTGCGGTATTTCTGTGAGGCGGACAAAAGCCTTTATGATGCGATGAACCAGGCGGTTGCGCGTTGTACCGGGGAATATGTGCTGTTTCTGAATTCTGATGACTTGATCGCGGATGCAGACAGCCTAGCGAATGTCCAGAAAGCCATCGTGCCCGGGAAGCCTGATTTTGTTTATGGGGAAACGGTTTTCTTTGACGATGAAGGCAACCGGCGCCACGCGCGCCGACTGACGCCAAAGTCCATTCTTCAACGTCTGCCATTCGGTCACAATGCGATGGTCCTGAAAAGATCTCTGTTCTTGGAAATGGGTGGACATGACCTGCAGTTTCAGATTGCTGCGGATTACGACATGGTTTTGCGGATGATTTTGTCCGGCCATTCCGGTCATCGGTTACAGATGCCGGTGTCTCTGTTTCGGATTGGTGGGGTGTCTGCGGACACCGATGCCGCGGGTGCTGAAATGGCCGCGAGTTGGTTCAAGAACTATAGCCAGTTCTGCGATATGTCCCGATATACGGATGAAGATCGACTGGGGTGGTACAGACAAGGCCATCTGCCGGTTCGGGTGTCCGGTGCTATTTTGATGAAATCCCTGTCGAAGCCTGCGATCGCACGCGCTGCGCTATACAGCCTGTCAAAGACACTAAGACGCAAAGCTCAATTCTGGCGCAGCTACTAGCCGCGCTGTGCGTCCGGCCGTTCAGAAAGAATTTCGCCATCGGCGCTGTTGTTGCCATGTGCAACGACGATCGGACGTCCCAGACGTTTGACCAGTTCTTTGAACTCGAACCCTAGAAAACGAATCCCGCAAACACGTTCGTCCGTCGTGCGATCTGTGATGCACATCCGCCCTTCGCGAAAGGCGAGGCGGTAACCTTTATCTCTTAGGATATCGGACAAATTTGCCCAGCTTGCCGCAGTATCGAATATCGGGCGGATGGTTGCGCGCAATAGCGCAGCGGTTTCGCAATCCAACTCTGAAGATGCATTTCGGACCAATATCGGGTCCATCAATTCCGTACTACTCTTTACTAACATGAGCGTCTCCCGCTCTGAAAATGGTATCCCCCTTAAACCTAGGGTGACAAAGTTTCTGAAAATAAGCAAAAGGCGAAACAAAGTTGCTTGATGAATGTTGCATTTCGAGTTCAGTCGTTCACGCAACTGCCACATTAGCTTCATAGCTGAAACAATTGGTGTTTGTCTGTGAAGGGCGTCACAACCAAAGGTGTAGGAAGTAGCGTGACTCTCTCCTTTTGGCGGAGAGGATGTTCTGGCTTCAGGGGTGATTCGCGCCGGGTCAGAAGGCGCTGTTGCCCATCCGGGCCCAGGTGGCGCATAACGAACTTGACCATCGGGTGAAATGCCGAAAGGGTCGCGCCAAGTAGTAAGAACCGGAGCAGACATGGCCACGACGCCCCCGCCCTTTGCCCCCTTTGAATGGAAGATCGCCTGGCGGTACCTGCGCGCGCGCCGTGCGGAAGGTGGCGTAAGTGTCATGACGTGGATCTCGCTGATCGGGATCACACTGGCGGTCTTCGCTCTGATCGCGACATTGGCGGTGCGGTCCGGGTTCCGGTCAGAATTTGTGGGGACCATTCTGGGGGCCAATGCTCATGTCACGGTTTACTCGGCCGGAGAGATGGATGCGCAAGGCCGCTTGGACCGCACCATCGCGGATTATACAGACATGGCTGGGCGTATTGCAGAGGTCCCCGGAGTGAACCGAGCCGCGCCTTTGGTCAAAGGGCAGGTGTTGATCACCAACCGCGACCGCAGCAGCGGCGTCGAGGTTTTTGGCATCCAGCCCGATGACTTGCTTGATCTGCCGGGGGTGGCCGAAAGTGAGCAGGCCGCCGGGGATCTTTCGCAATTTCAGAACGGCGAGGATGTGATCGCCATCGGATCAGGGGTGGCCCGCAGCATCGGCGCGACCGTTGGGGACACGGTCAAACTGACGTCGCCCAACGGCGTGAAGACCGCGTTTGGTACGTCGCCGCGGGTTAATGCCTATCGCGTGGTCTATGTGTTTTCGGCCGGGCGCTATGACATCGATCGCACACGTGTATACATGCCGTTCGAGCAGGCGCAGGGCTTTTTTAACCGCGAAGGTGTCGCTGACGAGATCGAAGTCATGGTGGATCAGCCCGAAGAGCTGGACCCGACCATATATCTGATCTTGCAGGCCGCTGGAGAAAACAGCCGCATCTGGACATGGCAGGACGCATCAGGCGGGTTTCTGCGCGCGCTTGAAGTCGAGGACAACGTCATGTTCATCATCCTGTCGATCCTTGTGCTGATTGCCGCGATGAACATTGTGTCCGGGTTGATCATGCTGGTCAAAAACAAGGGTCGGGACATCGGAATTCTGCGAACAATCGGCCTGAGTGAAGGGTCGGTGCTTAGGGTTTTTTTTATCTGCGGGGCCTTTACGGGGATCATCGGCACCGGGATGGGTGTGGCGTTGGGGTGTTTGTTTGCGATCTATATTGATCCGATTTTCAGTTTTGTGAACTTTGTTATGGGCGGCGGGGTCTGGGATCCATCCATACGCGGGATTTATGCTTTGCCCGCCGAGTTGCACTTGGTCGACGTGTTGAAGGCGGTTGGATTGTCTCTGGGTCTGTCCTTTTTTGTCACCTATTTCCCGGCCCGTCGCGCGGCGCGGCTGAACCCGGTAGAGGCGCTGCGCTATGAGTGATATCACGTTGCGGTTGGACGGTCTGACCAAGACCTACCTGAAAGGAACGCCGGGCGAGGTGCAGGTTCTGCGTGGTGTTGATCTGGACCTGCGCGCGGGTGAGGCGGTTGCGCTTGTCGCGCCGTCGGGTGCCGGTAAATCGACCCTCTTGCATATCGCCGGTTTGCTGGACACGCCCGATGCGGGGACGGTGGAAATAGCCGGGCAAAGTGTCACCGGAAAAGGCGACCGCACCCGTACCGCGCTCAGGCGGCAGGATGTCGGGTTCGTCTATCAGTTTCACCATCTGTTGCCCGAGTTCACGGCGCTTGAGAATATTATCCTGCCGCAACTGGCCAACGGCGTTTCGGAAAAAGTTGCTCAGAACAGAGCGATGACCCTTTTGGACCGCGTAGGTGTTGCCGCCCGCGCGGATCACCGCCCCGCAGCCCTGTCGGGGGGCGAGCAGCAGCGGGTGGCGTTTTGCCGTGCTTTGGCCAACAAACCCCGCGTTTTGCTGGCCGATGAACCCACAGGCAATCTGGACCCTGAGACATCGGATCAGGTGTTCGACGCGCTGATGGCGTTGGTGCGGGACGAGGGGCTTTCAGCCCTGATCGCGACGCACAATATGGATCTTGCGGCGCGGATGGACCGCAAGCTGCGGCTGGATGGTGGTGTGCTTAAGCCAGTTGAGTAATTGCGACCCCGGCCGCCATAACTGCGATGCCGCCCGCGCGAATCCAGGTCAAAGGTGTGACCTGCGCGCCAAACAGCCCAAAGTGGTCGATGGCGGCCGCGCTGATTAACTGCCCCACAAGCACGAAAAACACCGCGTTGCCAACGCCGAAATGTGGCGCGACATGGGTGATCGACAGGACGTAAAAGGCGATCAGGACGCCGCCCAGCAAAAGGTGTTTGGGGGCGTCAGTGACTTTGGACAATGCGCTGACACCGGGAAACAACAGCATCACCAAAGCGGATGACAGAAAGGCGATGGCAAACAGGATCACTGCGGCGGTGGTGGGTGAGCCGATCAGCTTTCCCAACGCCGCGTTCAGGGCCGCAAGGATAGGCACACCAATCCCGGCTGCCAGCATAATAGCTGCGTATTGTGTCATCGCCCGAACCCTCCTGCTTCGTTGATCTGGATCATTGCGCCAAGCGGGCCTTCGGGCAAGCCTGCAAATGTCAATCGCGACAGGAGGATAGGATGACCAGACGGATACTCGGGGCTGTTTCTTTAGGGCTGATGGCGGTGGCCTCTCAGGCAGTCGCCCAGGACGTTGAGACCGGGGCCGAACTTTATCAGCACTATTGCGCGACCTGTCACGGGATCGACGCAACAGGTCATGGGCCTATGGCCGGCGTTTTGGTTATTCAACCGACCGACCTGACCCAGCTTTCCGGTGACGGCGGAGTGTTCCCGACGGCCCGGGTTGTGGCCCGCATTGACGGGCGCGACCCTCTGGTCAGCCACGGCAGCCCGATGCCGGTATACGGGCCTTATTTTGACGGGCAGGACACCTCAATGAAAACACCTGAAGGTCAGCCTATCTTAACCAGCCAGCCGATTGTTGATCTGGTCGCGTATCTTGAGACGATTCAGGGTGGCTGATTTTTAGCGGCAGATGCCTTCAACCTTTGCCTCGGACCAAGGGATAACCACGGCCCGTTCCCGTTCTTGCTTTGGCAATGGCGACAGGTCGAAATGCTGGCCCAGCATTTCGTGCAACCGCATTGTACGCGGAGCGGTCGGGTCCAGCGCCCGGCAACACACATATTCCTCGACAATCGCGCCCTGTTGTTCAAACCCGTAGGAAAGGAAATCAGGCGAGGTATCCAGATCAAACAGGTAGGGGTCCTTGTTGCCGCCATGCTCGGCCGCCGCCCGCAAGGGGTGATATCCCGTTGTCTTGCGGTTCTGCCATTGCCAAACATGGGTCAGTTCGTGGGCCAGAAGCATCGCGGCGATCAGGTCCATTTGTTCCGGAAAGTCAGACATATAGTCTTCCAGATACCATTCGCGTGTGAAGTAGACGCGATTGAACAGGGCAACGGCTGCGGGTTTCGCTGTTACAACACCTTCCTCAGCCGGGGGTAGAATACGTTCCCGGCAGGCAAGGCGCGGTCGCTTTTCACGATAAAACGTAATTGGCGCGACCGGGGCGCCCTCGACCAGTCGCACGCTTTCAAGATTCAGCGTGTCGCCCTGAACAGCGCTGGCAAAGGCTACCTCCTGATCCGTCAGCGGCCGTCCACAGGAGGCAAACAGCAATAGAAACGTCATCAAAATAAGGCGCATCATGTTCAAAGCCTAGTGCGTTGCAATCACTCTGTAACCCGTTTTCATACACTCATTGCCAAAACACGGCTGATTTCGGTTAGCGACCGGCCCGATTGGTCCATCCAGACATTGAACGCATCCTGAACGGTAATCATCGCTTTCTTGGACGTCGGGGCCTTGTCCACAACCCCTTCTGCAATCAGCCGGGCGGTCACGTCCTGCGAAAGGATGAAACTGTCGCGCCCGGCAAACCGCATGGCGTATTGGGCCGAGGCCCCACCCAGACGCGACCCTCGCTTGCCCAGCATCGTTAGCAATCCGATGAAATCTGTCGAAGGCCATCCGCCCAGCACCTTGCCTGCACCCCCTTCTTGCCGCAGTTCAAGAAGAAAGGCCGCATTGTCTCTGACGGTCGCGATTTTTGTACCGTTTCGCACGATTCGGGTGTCTTGCAGCAGCGAGTCGAACTTTTCGTCATCCATGAAAGCACAGCGCCCGACATCGAACCCATCAAAGGCCGTTTCAAAGCCATCCCATTTGGCCTCAATGACTTTCCAGTTGAACCCAGCCTGAAAGATGCACTTGGTTATGATCGCAAGCCAGCGGTCATCCGGAACCGCAGCAAGTTCGTCTATGGTTTTGGGTTTGCTGAGTTTTTGATCCAGCGCGCCGTGACCGCCATGCCGTTTAGCTGCTATGGAAAAGATCTCGTCGAAATGATGCATAAAAAACGCCCTCCGACCACAGGGTCGCGTTTAAGTGCCGGTGATGCAAGGCATGTACGGAAGATCAATTCTTGGGCGAGGGTCAGAAAATCACTCAATACGTAAAAGAAATGCTCGACAAACTGTACGATTTTGGTTTGTGATTGACTCGTCAATCAACTTCCCGCCTCGATGAATATGGCGTAAACACAAGGGGTGGGGCGCGGCGCATAGTGAAAGGCGGGGAATCAGGTGGGATTTCGATCATGGCGACCCAGCCATGCATCAAACTGTTCACTTTCCTTTCCCAGCCAAATTTGTGCATGTTGCGACATGGTATTGTCATGCGACAAGCTTTCCGGCGCGCGATCGCGCCGGTCTGGGCAAAGAATAGAAGACAGGGAGAATGTCGATGAAAAAACTGAGTGTAAGCCTTTTGGCGATGACGGTAGCCGGATCTGCATACGCAGCCGATATGGGCGCTGTGGACGAACCGATCAAACTGGCGATCAATGAATGGACCGGCCAGCATGTCACGACACATGTTGCCGGTGAGATGCTCAAGGCCGCGGGCTATAACGTGGAATATGTCACTGCAGGCATGATGAACCAGTTCCAGGCGTTGGCCGATGGCGATATCGATGCAACGCTGGAGATCTGGTCGTCGAATGTCTCGGATGAGTATGCCAAAAAGGTTGAGGAAGGCACCGTCGTTGAAATCGGTGATCTGGGCCTCGATGCCAAGGAAGGCATTGCGTATCCCGCGCACGTGGCCGAACTGTGTCCGGGCCTGCCTGCCTGGGAAGCCCTGAAAGACTGCGCGCAGGTCTTTGCAACTGCGGAAACGCTGCCCGGCGGTCGTTTGGTGGATTACCCGGCCGATTGGGGCACCCCCGGCGCGGACCGGATGACTGGCCTGGAACTGCCGTTCAAAGCCGTTCCTGCCGGGTCTGAAGGCGCGCTGATTGCCGAACTGCGTGCCTCGACCGAGCGTAAATCGCCGTTGCTGATCACTTTCTGGCAGCCGCATTGGGCGATGTCGGCCTATGACGTGCAATTCGTCGAGCTGCCAGCAGGTGAAGAAGCGTGCTTTAACGACCCATCCTGGGGGCCGAACCCGAACGCGGTAAACGACTGCGATTTCTCGCCCTCCCGCATCTTCAAGGCAAGCTGGAGCGGCATGGAAGACAAATGGCCTGCTGCTTATGAGATCCTTACCAACTATCAACTGGCGGTCGAAGACCAGCAGCCGATGATGGGCGCGATTGACGTTGACGGCGGTAAAGTCGAAGAAGTTGTCGCGGCATGGATGGCCGAGAACGAAGGCAAGTGGCGTCCGGTCGTTGACGCAGCAACGCAGTGAGCCAGCCTAAGTGACTGACGCTAAAATGCCAGCCATCGCCTGCCAGAACCTCTGGCAGGTCTTTGGCCAAGGTGCTGACAAGGCCCTGACCGACGCGCTGTCTCGGTCAGGGAATGACGCCGACAAGGCCGCCTCGGATCTGAGGGAACATGGCTTTATCCCCGCCGTGCAAGACGCCAATTTTGAGGTCAAAGAGGGCGAGCTGTTCGTCATAATGGGCCTGTCGGGCTCAGGTAAATCGACGCTGATCCGCTGTATCTCGCAATTGCTTCCCGGCACGGGTGGCGAAATCCGCGTGGATGGTGAGAATGTCATGGGCGCGTCGAAAAAGGTGCTGACGGACTTGCGCCGCAAAAAGCTGGGCATGGTGTTCCAGCATTTCGGCCTGTTCCCGCATATGACCGTTGCCGAAAACGTCGCTTACCCGCTGCGCGTGCAGGGCGTGGGTAAAAAAGAACGTCTGACCCGCGCGCAGGAAGTGATCTCGCTGGTCGGTCTTGAGGGGCGCGAGGACAGCTTCCCCCGGCAGCTGTCCGGTGGTCAGAGGCAACGTGTGGGCATTGCGCGGTCTCTGGCCGTGAACCCCGATATCTGGTTTCTGGACGAGCCGTTCTCGGCACTCGATCCCCTGATCCGTCGCCAGTTGCAGGATGAGTTCCTGCGCATTCAGGCGACGTTGAAGAAATCCATCGTCTTTATCACTCACGACATTCAAGAGGCGCTGAAGCTGGCCGACCGCATTGCCATCATGCGCGATGGCAAGATCGTTCAGATCGGGACACCGACGGACATCGTTCTGCGCCCGGTCGATGACTATGTGCGCGAATTCTCAAAAGATGTTGCCAAGGGTCAGCACGCCAAGGTCGCCTCGGTCATGCGTGATGAATCCGAGCGTGGCCCGGATGATCCCGGTTTGACCACCAGTATGACGCTGGACGCCGCGCTGGCGCATTGCATGGAGCTGTATGAGCCCGTTCCTGTGCGGGATGAGACAGGCAATATCGTTGGCACGGTCCACCCGTCCGACCTGGCTGCGGCACTTCAGGTGGACGAGACATGACCGCGATGACCGACGTTCCCGCGCAGGCGCGTCTAACGGTTGGGGCCAAGGCCGCGCTTATTACCGCTGTGGTCGGCGCGCTGTGCCTTGCGCTTGAGGGCATTGCCCCGTGGTTGGTCAAATGGCCCACCGCGTGGGAGCTGCCCGCAACCCAGTGGGTCGGAGCCTTTCTGGACTGGTTCCTGAACGGCATCAAACCGGCGATGCGATTGTTCTCGGACCTGATGACCTATCCAATGGATGCGGCCAATTTCGTGCTGGGGAATACCCCGTGGCCGATCCTGATCGGGCTTGTCACCGCGCTGGGCTGGTATCTTGGCGGGTTGCCCATGGCGGCGCTTGGATTTTTTGGCCTGACATTTGTACTTGCCTCGGGCTATTGGGCCGAAAGCATGAACACACTGGCGCTGGTTGTTGTCTCAGTTCCCGTGGCGCTGGTTGTGGGGGGCGGGATCGGTATTCTTGCCAATGAAATCCCCCGCGTGAAGAGTTTTGTTCAGGCCGTGCTGGATGTGATGCAGACGGTGCCGACCTTTGCCTATCTAACGCCGCTTTTGCTGCTGTTCGGCTTTGGCCCGGTGGTGGGTCTGATCGCCTCGGCCATCTACGCCGCACCGCCCATGGCGCGGAACGTGATGCTGGGTCTGGAACGGGTCGAACCCGAAATCAAAGAGGCTGCCATCATGTCTGGCGGCACGCGGTTCCAGCAACTGTTTCAGGTGGAAATCCCGGCGGCGGCAACGCAGATCATGGTCGGTGTGAACCAGTGCCTGATGGCGGCGCTTTCGATGGTGATCATCGCGGCCGTAATCGGTGGCTTCAATGATATCGGTTGGGAGGTTCTGCTGACCATGCGCAAGGCGCAGTTCGGCGAATCCCTGATGGCCGGTCTTGTGATCGTGGTCTTCGCCGTCGTCATCGACCGGATGAGCGGGACGCTGGCGACTGAGCGCAAACGCTATGACCAGCGTGTCGTCTGGGCGGTTCTGGGCTTTACCGTGCTGTTCACGGCCGCCTTCTGGCTGTGGCTGCCGAACCCGTCCGAGCTGACCCTGCTGGACCCAATGGCCGAGGCGATCGACAGTGGCTTGACCGCCTTTACGCAGGCCAACGGCCCGTGGCTGGATGCGCTCAAGAACAATTCTCTGTTCTACGTGCTGCTGCCGCTGCGGATTGGCTTGGATCAAGCGGTGCTGCCCTTCACATGGGGATTCCAGTGGACGCAGGGCATGAGCTATGGCCTGTTCATCGTTGCCGCCGTCATCGCCGCACTGATGGCATGGCGCGGGCATCTGACCGGAGGGTTGGTCGTGCTGATCCTGATCGGCATGTTGGAAACGGGCATCGCAAACCTTCCGTGGCCCTTCGTTCTGACCGGGGCTGCCGCGCTCAGCTATGTGGCGGGCGGTTGGCGACTGGCGGTGCTGTCGGTGGGGCTGCTGTGCACCATCCTTGTGTCGGGCCTTTGGGAGCGCGCTTTGCTGTCGCTCTACCTCAGCGGTGCGGCGGTGTTTTCCTGCGCCGTGGTCGGCGGGCTGATCGGTCTGGCCAGCGCCGTATGGGAACCCGTCTGGAAAATCGTCCGACCGGTTTGTGACATGCTGCAGACGATCCCTTTGTTCGTGTTCCTGATCCCAGTGCTGATGGTGTTCCAGATCGGAGAGTTCTCGGCCTTTCTAGCGATCTGCGCCTACGCGATCGTGCCAATGATCCGCTACACCCGGCATGGGCTGGTCAACACGCCCGAGGAAATGATGGAGGCCGCGATCTCTAGCGGCGCCACCGAGTGGCAGATCATGCGCGATGTTCGTGCGCCTTATGCTGCGCCGACCATTCTGCTGGGGCTGAACCAGACGATCCTTTATGCCTTTGCGATGCTGGTGATTGCGGCGCTGATCGGGACCACCGGTCTGGGCCAGTCGATTTATCTGGCGCTGGGGCAGGCGGATGTCGGGCTTGGCATCTCGGCTGGTGCTGCGATGGCGATTCTGGCGCTGATCGCCGACCGCATGGTGCAGGGCTTTGCCGAAGAACGCCGCAAGGCGCTGGGATTATAAAAGGGCAGGGGCAGCGCGACTGCCCCGCCCCCGACTTGATTTCGGACAAGTTTCGCCCAGCCGCGCTGCCGTAAATCAGGTGCAGAATATACGGAGTCTATGATGATGAGCTGGGGACCTTTCTTTGCCGCGCTGATTGTATTTCTTCTGAGCCATATGATTCCAGCCCGGCCCGCTGTGCGCGGGTATCTGATCTCATTGCTTGGTCGGCGGGGGTATTACAGCGCATATTCTGTCCTGTCTCTGGTGGTTCTCGTCTGGCTGATCGTCGCAGCCGCCCACGCGCCTTATGTTGAGGTCATTCCGCCACTCGCGATCCTGAGGTGGATTCCGCTATTGTGTATGCCCGTTGTGTGCTGGTTGGCTGTCAGTGGTGTGTCTGTGCAAAACCCGTTCTCTTTCGGTGGCTTGGGTCATCGTCCGTTTGATCCCGAGAACCCCGGCATATTGCGCACCACCCGCCACCCTGTTCTGGCCACCCTGAAGCTGTGGGCTGTGGCACATCTGTTGGCCAATGGCAGCTTGTCACATGTGATCTTGTTTGGTTTGTTCGCTGGATTCGCAGGCATGGGTATGGCTGTGATTGATCGCCGCAAATCTCGCGAGATGGGGCCGGAATGGGTCCGTTTGTCCCGCAACACCGCGCGGCTGTCTCTGCGGGTTCCGCAGCCATGGTCACGTGCTTGGGTTTGGGTCGCGTCGCTGGCGGCGTACCTGGTTCGGCTTGGTGCGCACGAGTCTGTGATCGGACTTTCACCGCTGCCATAATGCAAAGAGTGGTCCGAGGGCGACTTGCGTGCTATCTGGAATGTCACAGTTTTATCAAGGGGTCTTTGAATGTACCTGGCCTACGTAACCACGACAGAGCGTGGCGCAACCGATCGACTGCTTAGCGCGGCTGCTGAGCAGTTGCTGAAAACCGGTGCACAGCTAGCGGGTGTCGTGCAAACCAACACCGAATGCGCGGACAGCAGCAAATGCGACATGGATGTTCGTGTTTTGCCCGCAGGCGAAACGATCCGCATTTCGCAGTCGCTGGGCGAACAGTCGCGTGGATGTCGTCTGGACCCCGCCGCACTAGAGCAGGCCGTGGGGTATGTCACTTCGTCACTGGCCGATGCACCTCAACTCTTGGTCGTGAACAAGTTCGGCAAACACGAAGCCGACGGGCGCGGTTTTCGCCCTGTTATCGCCGAGGCGCTTGCGCTGGACATTCCGGTTCTGGTTGGAGTGAATGGGTTGAACAGGGAAAAATTCGAAGCCTTCACCGATGGGGCCGCCGAACAGATCGCACCCGAGGTCGACGCGATCATCGAGTGGTTCGCCCGCGTAACAGCAGAGCGCGCGGCGGCCGCCTGATCTTAGTTGCCGTTGGGTAACCTGCTGGAAACCTGACTTGTTTTGGGGTCGATGTGCTGCAATCCTTCAATTGGGAGGAGATTGCAGATGTGGACCAACTGGGCAGGTGGCCAAAGCTCAAGCGCACCCATATTGCGCCCTTCTACCCTTGCCGAACTGCAACACGCTGTCGCACAACCTGACGGTATGCGCGTTGTTGGTGCGGGGCATTCCTTTACGCCGATCGTGGCTGGTGCGGATCGCATTCTGGATTTGTCCAACTTGAATTTACCGACATTGGGACAGGTCAGCGAAGACCGCGTCTGGGTAAACGCCAACGCGCGTTTGCGCGATCTTTCTCCGGCGTTGGCCGATCACGGGTTGGCCTTTCGCAACCTTGGGGACATCAACGCGCAATCGCTGGCGGGTGCGGCCGCGACCGCAACACACGGAACCGGCCGGGAATTACCCTGCATTTCCGCCGAAATCACCGCGGCCAGTTTTGTCGGGGCATGTGGAGACATCCTGTCGACCGAGGATATCCCCCTTGAGATGGCTCAGGTCTCGCTTGGGTTACTTGGCGTACTGACCGACGCGCAAATCGCCGTAATTCCGAAGTATAGCCTGCGTCGTCGTGTAACCTTGGTACCGCTTGAAGAAACGATTGCCAGCATGCACCAAAAATGGGCGGAGTTTCGGAATTTTGAGTTTTTCTACATCCCCTTCACCGGAAAGGCCGTTGAGATTTGCCATGAAATGACAGACGCGCCCGAGACCAAGGCCCCGCGCGATCTGGACATGATTGCGGTCAAGGTGCTGAAGCTGGCTAGAAACGCAGGACGCTACAGCAGCGGTCTGCGCAGTGCGCTACTTAAGCTGCTGACTCTGGCCCAGTCGTATGAGGATTACGTCGGCGAAAGCTGGCGCGTGCTGTGCAGTGATCGCCACATTCGGTTCAATGAGATGGAGTATCACCTGCCGCCCGATGTCGCCGGGGATGTGCTTAGGGATGTGTTCACGCGTCTGCACCGTGACCATCCGGACATATATTTTCCGATTGAGGTCAGGCACACCGCGGGCGATACGGCCTGCATTTCTCCGTTTCAGGGTGGCCCGCGTGTTTCGGTTGCGATTCATACCGACGCCGCCGAAGATCACACGCGTTACTTTGCCGATATCGAGCCAATACTCCTTGAGGCCGGAGGGCGCCCGCACTGGGGTAAGATCCATAGTTTGACGTATAAAGAACTTTCGCGCCTGTATCCCGACTTCGACCGTTTCTGCGCGGTGAGAGAGCAATTGGACCCAAACGGAAAGTTTCTTACGTCCGCTTTGAACAAACTGTTCCGACCATGACGGCGGAATACCTACAAAACTTGTCCGCAGCGCTGCGTGACTATGGGGTGGATAAACCAGTGGCCGTGGTCGATCTTGATCGGCTCGACGCTAATTGTTCTCTGGCGGTTAGTTTGGCTGCTCAGGGCTTGGCAAGCCGTCTTGTGGCCAAATCCCTCCCATGTCTGCCGTTGCTGGATCACATTCGGGCGAAAGTTCCGGCATCAGGGCTCATGACCTTCTCCGAGCCTATGTTGTCGACGCTGCTGGACGCAGAGCCTGATACTGACCATTTGATCGGTAAGCCTTTGCCAGTCAGTTCGGCGGCACGTGTGCTGAAAAAGAACCCGACCGCGGCGGAACGCGTCCAATGGCTCATCGACACGGCTGAAAATCTGGATGCCTATTTGGCGCTGGCCCAAGCTCTCAATCTTCGGCTTCGTCTGTCGCTTGAGGTTGATATCGGCCTACACCGGGGCGGGTTGCGCGCTGAAGACATTCCTCAGATCGCGCAACGTATTGGCAGCCATCCCTATGCGACGTTGGCCGGGGTCATGGGGTATGAGGCGCATCTGGCCAAGCTGCCGCATGTTCTGAAATCCCGCGCCATGCGGTCCAGCGCAAGCGCATTCCAACGTGCGATAGCAGGGCTGCCAAATGCAGGTGAGGGGCTTTGCCTGAATACAGGGGGCAGCCTGACGTTCCAGTCCTATGCTGCTGGCAGCGCCGCAAATGAGGTCGCCTTTGGGTCCGTTCTGGTAAAGCCCACGGACTTTGACCACCCGACGACGGCAGCGTTTCAACCAGCGGCCTTTATCGCCTCGCCAATCCTGAAAGTGATGCAGGGCAACGCGTTACCGGGTTTGGACTTTCTGCCCAGACGGAAGACGGACTTGGCGATATTCGGCGGGCATTTTCTGGGGCAGCCCGTGTTCCCAGACGGTTTTTCCTATTCGTCGATTTTCGGCCGATCAAGCAATCAAGAAGTATGGACCGGTCCCTTGGATTCCAGCGTGACACCTGGGAACATCGCCCTATTGCGACCAACACAAAGCGAGGCGGTACTGAACCAGTTCGGGCCACTTTTGGTTTTGAAAGGGGGGCAGGTGGTGGATGAATGGCAATGCCTGCCGAATTAACGGCCTGTTGAACTTTTTCACCATCTGAAGAAGATGGTGGGCGACCCTGGAATCGAACCAGGCGTGCGTCTCCGCGAGGGAGTTACAGTCCTCGTCTTGTGAGAGTAATTTCTAAGCTTGCAAAGGTCTTTTCCAGACGTCTTCCAGATAATACAAGTTCTCACACTAAGGTACCGGAGTAGTGTTGCTGTCTGCTACACAGGCTTCCAGCAAATCCGTGTAAGCCGGACTGAGCAGCCTCATCTGACTGGTCCAAATTGATTGTTAGTGCATCGTCGGCCTGTAATCCATTGGGATGATGGTTTCAGGTGCTGGCGGGCGATAGCCCAGTGCACTGTGGGGCCGCTTTGTGTTGTAGTGTCTCCTCCATTGTTCGATCAGAATTTGAGCTTCGCGCAGGCTGTAGAAGACTTCACCGTTGAGTAGCTCATCCCTGAACCTGCCATTGAAACTTTCACAGTATCCGTTCTCCCACGGGCTCCCAGGTTCAATGTAAGCCGTCTGGGCGCCAACTGCGGCGATCCAGTCTCGGACAACCGGAGCGCCTGTGACCTCAGCAATATCTGCAGCACCTATGACCTTTGGATGATGAACCAATATATCGGCGTTCTGCCCGACTTCCCACAGGGTCTCGAGCGACTTTTCGAGCATCGGTATTGCAATGCTTTTCCAAATTTTTCCAATACCAAACGGATTGCCCGCCAAAATTTTGCGGATTTCACTGGATTGGAGAAGATCCTGTATATTGGTACCCATCGCGGCGTACGACAAACCGAAACTGCCGATCCAACTCGCAAAATCGTCGGGTGCCGCGAGCACCACGTCGTGCCCACGCCGCGCTAACCCCAGGGCCAACGCTATATATGGCTGAACGTCTCCACGAGAGCCCTGTGCGAATATGGCAATGCGTTTTTTGGTAACCAAATCCGTCCTTTCCGATCTCGCGCCCAAATATAGAACACGTCTTTTCCGCAATATTGGCAGTCTACAAAAAGGAGCACTGTTGTAGTTAGAGCTATGTCACTCGAAATTGTCATGAGAATGCAAACCGGATATCTTCAAGTACGAGATCGTTTCTGTCCCAGAGGCTGAGTGCAAAGTTACATGTTGTCCAAAGTACGTTATTCCAGCGCACCGAAGATCTACAGGTACAGATTTCTGTCCGCTCTTTTTCCCGCCTACAAGAACAAAGCGCATCTGGGAAAACTAGACACAGAAATCCAGGAGTTGGCACGTCGATCGGTCTTTTCCAACAATGGGGCGTACGTCTATGTCAAAAACCCCAAGTGTGGCACAAGTGCAGTGGCCGCAAAGATATATGAATGGCAGTACGGAAGAAAATACATCGGCGACATACATCAATGCCCTGAGTTAGTACGAGGGAAAGACTGCCCGCACGAGCTATTGAGTGGCCTACTAGACGACAAGGTTTTCAAATTTAGCTTTGTGCGAGATCCGAAAAATCGGGTCGAAAGTGCATTCAAGAACTTTTTTCTCGATTTCAAAAACCCAGAGCACAGCCGCCATTTGCCCTACATCAAAGGCTTTGGGTTCAATTCCGACCGCACAAGCAGCCAAAAGTTCGATATCTTCCTAGACTATATCGAATACGGTATTTCAGAAAATCCACGGCGTTTCGATCCACATTTTCGCCCTCAATTCTTTAATCTCCGCCCCGACATCATAAAATATAGCCGTATTGGAAAAGTGGAGGCTTTGAACAAAGAACTGATCAATCTATCAGAGCAGTTCAGCGAACATGAGGTTGAAAACGGGACGGTCACCGCAAAACGCATAAACCAATCTACCTCTGAGTTCTCGTCTACTCCTGAACAAGCCGATCGGATTAGACGCTTGTTCGATATCGACTATTCATGGTTCAACTACTGATCGCTTCAGAGCTCGCGGTTCAACTATCGCTCACCAACGGCATCGGGCTAGTGGGTTTTGACAGCAAGATGTTCATAGCGAGCCATGTCTGGAATTGGCTGTGCAAGTATTTATAAATTCAGTGGTTAGCTTGGGACAATAAGTCCTTCGATTATATTTTTGCGCGAATTTTCGCATCCCTTAAGACTACCCCACCCGGGGGGTGTCCAAGGGGGTGCCTGTCTGAGTTTTTATATGGGTGTCATTCTCATTTGAGTCAGCCAAAATTAGGTGTCGGCTGCTGGTAAACACTTTGGATATTGGCAGAACTTCAAACAAAGTTGGCGCGAAAAAGCAACCTACAAAACCGATCTGAACCTAAATCGCGAAGCGGACATGGTCGTAGTTCTTAACACAATTTTTTTTGCTGGAGCCAAACAGATGCCTATAGTTTCCTTGAACAAGAAGCACAGCCTATCCCGCTTCAAAAAGAAATATTCTGCCCAAACGATAGTTGGAGAAAACGGAGCGGCGAGCACGCCAAGTATAAGCGGTGAGTTTGTCGTTTGGGATGAAAACCCTGGACGTAAAGTCAGAGACGTACCATTTACCTTCTCGCTTTTTCAGAAGTTGGCAAAATCTCGGAAGAAACTTGGATTGACCGCGTTGGTGGGGCTTTATTCTGTAGAATATGAGTTGGACAAAAAGCTCTTTGGGAAAGAAATGCTAGAGTGCGCCGAGCGTCTCAAGTCCAATGTCCATGGCGCGAGCTGGTATGACGCGATTTTTCTGTTGATGACCGCTCGTCACGTCGAAAACCACGAATATCGTGAATGGGCAGTCAAGTGGCTAACGGAGCTATCCAAAAAGATTTCCGGTTTCGACGAACAGATAAAATATGTGTCTGAAGCCGGGTTTCGTGACCTTATTTAGCAGCAGAAACGCCTCGAAAGAGCAACGCGTTGGCTTGGCTGACAGCAAAACCGTTGTTTACCACCGGAATACATATTTGCTCAGATTGGTGGGTGGTCGTCGAGCAGACGACCCTTGATGCCAACAGCCCTGCGAGCGCGCGGCCCCGCCTCCGGTGGGATTTTGGAAACCGGCGTCGGAGTCAATGACAGGGTCAGCCTGTTTTTGTCGCGTTTGAGATAGCCGCCGGTGTTCAGTTCTTCGCGCAACATCCTCGGTGCCATTCCGACCTCGGCTGCAAGGTCGTCGAAGGCAGAGCAGAACACCAGGAACGCACCGGCAGTCGACAACGCCTCAGATGACTCAATGACCATCCCGACAAGCGACCCATCGTCTGGAGCCGACAAAAGCTCGTATTCGTATCTCAGTTTCCTCTGACCTTTGTCGCGCTCGACTTTCAGACAAGCAAATCGTTGTCCGTTGGCGCGTATCCAGTCGGCGACCTTCTGGGCAGGGATGTCGAGGGTGTCCTGGTGTTCGATGTATCTTAGTTGCTCAAAGAACGCCCTTGAGAAAAAGTTTGGTGGTCGTCCTGACTTCCTGGCCAGTTCCTCGATAAACGACATAATCCGGTTTCCGCTGGTGTGTTCGTCGTTGCCGAGGATACCAGACAACCACAAAAGCCTCAAAGCAGGCGCTTAGGTGGGTGCGTCCTGGCGATGGCCTCGACAACATCCCACGCGCAATCTGGGCCGAGCAGCATCCGCGTCTCAAGTGGTAGGGTTGCGTCGGCACCAAAACCGACGAGGTTGGCCATAACCCCCCTGACACCCATACTGACGCTGTTTGTGGTGTGCCAACGCAGGGGTTTGACCAGCTGGTCGTATGTGCCACGCATATAGCCATAGTGGTCCGGCTTTCCCTGGCGCTTTGCTGCTGCGTAAATCCGCTGCCAGACGCCGGGTGCGTCGAGTGCACCGCCCTCGACCGACATCGCGGTCACTGTTATCCTGGGCAGCTCCAGCATCTTTCTGACTGGGGGAAACCTGGCAACGCCGACCTGGTCGGATTTGTAGAGGACGACCGAGCCGTGCCGGACACCGACTACCAGACAAGCCAGGCGCAGGAGTGAGCACCGACATAGGTTGCGTGCCCTAAGCATTGCCGTGCCGGATGGTTTGGTCGTCGTCAGGAATAACCGCTCAAGTGCCCTGACATCAGCATCCAGAACCGACAGGTATGGCGCGAGGTCGGGTTGGTGTTCGCGGACCACGACCTTGAGCCGGTCGACTTTCTTTCGGACTGTCCGAACGGTCAGCGGGGGCATTGGAGTGGGGCGGGGGCACTTCCACTTCCTGCCTGTGTTGGTGGCGGTCACGCGGTGTTGCTGCGCCCTTGGCATACAGCTCGCCAGCGCGGCGTGAACAGTGACCATCGGTGATAACAGGGCCTGCGGGTTGTCGGGTGGTGGCAGGGGCACTGAAGGGTCAGCGAACGCGCCGCAAGGCTCGTCAGTTTCCATCTCGACGCGCTCGGTTCGCACGTCATACAGCTCTGGGTCGGCGCGGGTCATAACCGGTTCTCCGCGTTGGTTTTGGGGGGTGAACGATGAGCATTTCGGGGGGTGAACGATGCGAACGATGTCCGAAAGATGTGCGAACGATGTTTTCGAGGGGGCGTCGTTCTACCTTAAGCCTATGATAAAAAACGGTTAATCCAGATGGGCGGACGATGCGAACGATGTTTTCGGCAAACTCCTTATTAGACATCCAGAAACCGACAGCTGCACCGTCAAATATCAACGACTCCTGTGTAATTCTTAAGTCGTTGAAGTCGTTGGCTTTAATTACACAGCGGTCGTCTGTGTAAATATTGGGGTCTTTTTCAGGGTTTAAATAAAAGGTTTCGCGAAAACATCGTTCGCACCGTTCGCATTTTTTAAAAATAACTTTTAAAGACAATGGGTTAAGGTAGAACGATGGCCCCCGAAAATCATCGTTCACCCATCGTTCGCGACCGTTCGCCTCTACCGTTGTCGCCTTAGCCACGACTACGGCACCTTCGGCTTAGGGGTTACCAGCTTCAAAACATGCCGTCTGACACGGTCTTTTTTGCTCCGTCTCCCCCCACCGACATAGATGCCGTTGTGGCCCAAAAGCGGTTTGGCTCGTGCGAGGGCGCTGCTAAACGCGTTGGGCGCTTTCGGCCATCCTCGTGCGGTTTTGTCGACCAGGAACACTTTGTTGCCCTTGCCATCATCGACCAGCAGTCCCTCCAGGTGCCGTTTGAGTTCGCTCGACGACCCGGTCAGCTTTGATGGTCCGTTGGGGTCGTGCATAACAGCGACTATCGCCCCCGCGACCGGATTGTTCTCCAGCACACCGGCCAGAACTTCGCCCTGGTTCTCCGTATAGGCATCCAGAAAGGCGTCGGGATTGTTGTTGGTGGCAAGCGAGCAGGCAGCGGCCCAGGACGCGAAGTCGGCCATTCTCGGCAGCGCTGGCAATTTGAGGGTAGGTCCGTGCTTCAAACCAGCAACGACCCCGTCCAGCAGGCCACCAAGGATGCCACCAGCCAGGCGGTCAAACCTCGCTTCCATCGCCGCTTCGGTCTTCCGTTCTTTGTCGGGTATCCTGGGCAACTCTATCGACAACATCCGGTCGGCCAGGTCTTCGCGGACGAACAGCTCATTAATTCCGTTCAGCAAGACCGGGCGTTTTACCTCGATTGTTGCTTCGTCGTCGTCCGTGTAGAGCGCCCGCTTCGACAACCCGCCACCAGTCGCCAGCCTGCAAAGCGCATCGCTTTGGTCCTCGCTGACGAAACTGACATTGTCATAGGCCACAACGCGCTGGTGCTTGGCCGCAATCATCAGGTCTTCGGTCTTTTTGGGAAAGACAACATCCAGTGGCGAGTGGTTGTCGACCAGTTTTCGCAAGGCGCGCGTTGACCCGGTTTTGCTGGCCCCGTGCGCACCCGAGATTGCCAGTATGGGAAACGGCCCCTCGGGTTTGAGCGTTGCGTGAAGCCACGCGACCGCCAGCAGAAAGTCGTTCTCGGTCTGAAACCTTATCAGTTTCTTAAGGTCGTCGACCGACCCGCCACGCACGGGTGTTGGCAGTTCCTTCGCTCCAGACGACCGAACAAATTTGCAAGGGCACACATCATACGAGATGATGTCCCACCCTGATGCCGTGGCTCTCACAATCTGCCAGTCAGGTGTGCCAAGGTCGATGTAAATATCCTGACCGTGACGACCGCAACGCACATACACCTCGTGGACCTGCGGAGCGGTAACACCGTTGCCGTGCTTGGCGAGTGCCTTGATGGTATGAACCGCGTTGTCGAGGGTCGTTGGCACTACCGCCCTGCCTGTCTGGTGCAGATATGCGCCAGCCAGCAGTTCCTTGTATTGCTTGCCGCCCACGCGAAAAGTTTCGTTGTGCCCGATGACGACACAATCTGCGTAAGCCTCCCCGCTGGGGTCGGTATAGAGGGTGTGTTGTTTCGCAATCTGGAGCACTTTGTCGACCGCTGCCAGTCTCGGGGGCTCGTCGTCTTCGTCCGTTTGCGTAGCCGCTTCGTTTGCCCTGCGAGACTCGACTTCGCTCGTTAACCCGTCCACGAACGCCTCTTTGGTGATTGTCCACCCTGCGGCAACAACACTGGCGTGCATCAAGTCGTATAGCCCGGGGATGTCGTCTCTGGTGGCCAGTATCTCAGCGACCATCGACATTTCCAAGAGCAGGTCAGCACCGCCACGACTGACCCGCTCCTCAAATATCGCAAGCATATCGGCGGCTGTTTTAATCGCGCCAGCAGTGTATGGGTTTTCGTCTGTCGCCTCGTCGTGCGTGTCGACGACTAACGGTGCGGACGCTCCGTTGAGCCGCACATCCGGTTCGCCCAGCACAACGCCGAGCATTGCGTCCAGCTGTTCGCTTTCGTTTTGCATCTCAATTTCCTTTCGAGGGATGTATCATCCCCCTGTTTTTGATGTTGTGTTGGGCTGAGCCGCCTGCCGTTCCAGACATGGCTCATTATCGGCGTCAAACTCGCGTCAGCGGTTGTCCAGGGCGAAACCGACGACCCTGCCTGAGTAGTCGTCGCCTTTGTCGATATGAGCCATCAGGGCGGGCGCGGCCCGCTCCAGCAGATAAGTCAGCTCGTCGGGCGACTTACCCTCTCGCACCCATTGGTTGACCAGGTAAAAGAACGCGTCGTGCCGCCCCGACCCGATAGCCACGGCTTCCTGGGCGATGGTCAATGCCGCGCGCGTCGGCCCCATAGCCGCGAGTTCTTTCCACCGCGCAGGCCACGATCCGACACTTCCTGACCTGCTCAGACGATGCCCCCGCTTAGCTGCCATCTCGGCACGCAGTTCGCGCAGGATAGGCTCGGCGGCGACCATAAACGCATCGACCTGGGCACCGCTGACAATCGGGATTGACGGGTCGGTGGCATTCACATCCAGCAACGACTGCTCTGGCCACTGGTAAGGTCGTCCGGCCTTCTGGTGAAAACCGAACACGGCCACCTGGCCAGAGCCGCTGAAGACCTCCAGCGGGTGGGCCTTCCTGGACCTTGTGGTGCCGTCTGACCGCCTGACCTGCACCTGCTTTGGTGCGTTGCCGATGCGCACAAGCGAGGTCAAACCGAGTAATTCGTTGGCCAGCCCGACAACTTCTTGATTGACGGCTGGATCAAGGATGTCGATGTCGAGTACGCACAGTTCCTTATGGACTGCGATGCCGCAAGCGTCGTCTCCGCTCGCTTGTATCTGCCTGGTCAGCGCGTTTTGCGTCCACTGAGTTTCGTTGCGGTTGTTCCACCCCCTCAGATAGGCAATTTTCGTATCCGGTTTGAGACGGATGGGTCGGTATCCGTGCTGCCACAGCGTCGCTGCGACTTCACCAAAGCGGGTTGGGGTCTCTTTGTGCGCACTCATAGGGCCATACCGATGACATCGTCTGACTCGTCGGGTTTAGAGTCAGGGGTTTCAGCATTGGCAGGGTTGTCAGCTGACAATGCCCGTGCGCTCAGGATGGTGTTCTGCACCCGGCCTTGCCGTTGCTCACAGCCAAGCGTGAACAGCGCCTCACGGCCCATCAGCTCATCCAGAACAGGAGCGGCCAGGCCAGGTAGTCGTTGGCTCAGGCCACAAGCGTTGATGATGGCGGTCAGTGCCCCCAGGTTCCGCTCGACAAACTGCCGTGCATGACTGCTGTCGGCCTTGCCAGGCGTGACACCGACAACCAGCGGAGCCGCGTCGACGCTTTCGCCCCCAAATGTCTTGAGGTCTAGTTGCACCAGCTGCGCGCGGTTGCGGGTGATTTGTCCCCTGGCCCCGACGACGCGGAGCATATACTCGCCAGCCTCAAGGACCACGGGAACTTTCTCTTTGCCGGTCAGTTCCAGCGTCAGCGGCTTCGACAGGCTCAGGTCATCGGCGCTCTTGTCTCGGTCAGGCCAGACCTCGTCGATGACTTTGCGGGTGTCATCTGATATTGTCGGTTTCATCTCAATTATCCTTTGGATTGGGGTCGCGTGTCGCCGGGTCAGCTGCACGCGACCTCTTTCGTTTCTCCTTAAGCCGTCGCAGGCGCATTTCGTGGTGTTTGCGCTGGTCGTCGTCGATGACAACGACTTCCATCACTTCACCCCCCAGGTGATGACGGGTTTCTGTTTTGGTGACTTGATAAAGTCCCAAATATACCAAGCGAAGTTGTGCCGCGGACTACCGCTGCCATCCGCGAACCAACGCGGTCGGGTTGTCAGCTCTACCTTGGCTGCGAAGGCATCGAACTTGAACAGGTGCGCCCGTGACTTGGCATAGGACCATTCAGCCCGTGCCAGCAGCGCCACCGTCCCTTTGACCTGCGCCATCAGGAACAGCGCGTGTTCGACGTGAATGTCCAAATCGTCATAGGGCGGATTCATTACGATTCCGCGAATCTGACCTGACGGAACCTGCCGATAATCAAAGAAATTCCGCTCCAGCACATCGTGGCGGCGCGGCGTCTTGTCGGAGGCGTAAACCGCCACAGACTCGTTCTTCAATGCGTCCACCAGGTCGCCCTTGCCCGCATGAGGCTCCCAGGCCACCGATGGCAGGCCGTAGGCCCGTTTCAGGGCCTTGACCAGCCACTTGGCCTCTAAGGTGTCGTAGGCGTCGTTCTCTATGCGGTCGTGGCCAGATTTAACCATTGCGGGGTCAGTCATTGTAAACCTCCCGAATCCGACTCTGGAGGTGGTAGGTGTCGAAAAGCCGCGTCACGCCGCGGCATCCGTCTGCGGCTGGATCGCGTTGCGCGCGCGGTAGTCGTCAACCGACTGGCCCACAATCGAGGTGACGCGACCACGCTTGTAAGCCTTAATCTCACCTGACCGGATAAGGCCGTAGATGAAATTTTCACTCCAGCCAGCTGCGTGATACAGCTCGCGGATTGACCAGTCGCGGTGGCCGAAACCACCGCCATCCTGGGCGGGTAGTCCGTGGTTAGTGAAAGGCATAAGTGCCTCCTTTCGTTTGTCGATAGGAAGCACTTTGGCAGACCCAGGTAGGTCATCGGTCTACGCCGCTAAGCGGCGTAGAAAATGGGTCAGCTATCGGTCAGATTTCTGTAGAGCCAGGCGCGCGACCGCATTTTTCCGGCTGCAATCATTTCCTCGTCGACCCTGTCGATTGCTCGTTTGCGGCTCAGACCGTCTGCGCGCAACGCCCTGTATCTGGCGAGCCAGGGTTTTCGGAAGTCAGCCGCCGCCCGGCTCTGCATAGCGTTCGTCTTGTTCGCACCAGCCACCCGCCGCGCGGCCTCTGTCTCACGCACCAGCTCGTCGACACCTTTCTGATAGCGGAAAAGACGCTCAAACTCTGACGCTCGCTGCGCAGCGGTCATCTCGCCGTTGCAAATGGCTGGCGCGTCGGCGGCGATGATGTCGCGGAGTATGTCCTCGGCCTTCTGGTTGGTTGTCTTGTCGGTGACATCGACAACGACCACCCCGCTCCAAGGTTTGCGCACACTCACGCGCGCGCACCGTCAAGGCTCACAACACCCGCGCTCTCATTGCCAACGACCGCGTCTGCCCACCGCTGCCAGGCAGTCGCTGCTGGCTGGTTCAGCGCCGCGCCATTATAGGTGCTGTCGACACGGGTCGAGGGTGGCAGGTGGTTCAGCACACGGTCCCGGACCTCAATGGGTACCAGGTTCTCGGCAAACCAGGTTGTTGCGGCGTGCCTGACAGAATGAGAGACAAAACGCTTGTCGATTTCCAGTGTTCCTCGACCGGCTGACAACGCTTTGGCCACAGTCTCCGCCGACATATGCTCGTCAGCATACTTCACAGACGGGAACACCCATTGCCCGTCAGGGTCAGCTTCACGACGACGCTTCAATATCTCGACCGCCTGCACAGGCATCAGGATAATATGCTCGGTGCCGTTCTTGGCGCGCTCGGCTGGCAGCGTCCACCGACCGGTATCCAGGTCAATCTCCGACCACGGTAGGTCTACTGCCTCACTGATGCGAGTCGCAGTCAGTGTTTGCAGCCGCAACGCATCAGCGTTGAGTTCGCCGAGTTCGTCGAGGTTGTCATAGTAACGGCGCATCTCGTCTATTGTCGGCTTGTAAGCATCGACCTTGCGTGAGGGCAGGGGCGGCACCCCTGACATCGGGTTGGCGATGTCCTCGGGCAACCACGGCTCAGCAATCTTGATTTTGCGCGTCTTGCCTTTGGCCACATTGAACATCGTCGACAGGCAAGCCAGCAGTTTCTCGGCTTCCCGAGGTGCCCGGTCGTGAAGCGAGTGCACAATCTGGGTGATGTCCTTAGCCTCGACCCCTGACACCGCTTGTTTGCCGAGCTTTGGCACAATGTGTTTGTCCAGCAGCCGTTCGTCGACAGTCCACGACCGCTTAACCTTTTTGGCGTAGTCCTCGATGTATCTGCGCATCAGGCGCTCGACCGTCATCACCTGGTCGGTCGGCTCATTGCCAAGCAGCTTATCCGCGTGCATCGGCCTCGGCTTGCCATCGACCACCTCGGTAAACTTTGCGTTCGCATCCCTACGCAGGTCGCGCAGTTGTCGCCACATCTCTCTGGCCTGAGTGATGCTGACACCCGGGTAGCTGCCCATCGGCACCTCAATCTGGTGGCGTGTCATTGGCTCGGTGGTGCGGAAAACCCACCGGCGACCATCCAGCTTCCCATGTCGCATAAGCAGGCCGGGCCGTTTGGGGTCAGTGAGTTTTTGGCCGGGTCGTAGCTGGTCGTATGACAGGTTGTTAAGGTCGGTCCCGTTGCCCTGTTCTCCGACCTCGATGGCGGCTGCAATGGCGGTCCTGAGCGGCCCCCTGACCATATCGTGAGCCTGATAGAGCAGGTCGATGGCATCACGCTGGCCTTTTGTCTTGCGTTTGTTCATCTGCTCGCCTCCAACGCAGCGCGGCGCTCGCGCGCCTTGTCAAAGTCGATGCGGATTGCGGCGAGGTGCAGCATGTCGGTGATAGGGTCGTCGTCCTGAGATTGGATGACCGGAAACAGCTCCCACAAGTCGCCGTTCCACCGTTTCGGCTGCGCGTATGGCTCCAGCGTCTTTTTGAGTTGCACGATGTTCTTTAGAGAGCCGAAAAAGACGGGTTTGCCCTCCGTGTCGATGCAATAGGTGCGAAGTCGGCTGGCTGGCAGGTCAACATCGACGACCTGGTTGAGAGCGTTGTCGTAATTCAGCACACGCGACTGATGTTGGGCAAAACCGTCTAGGTCATCCTTGGACAGTGGCTCGACCGCCTTCCCAAGTAAAAAATCCCGGTGAGCATCCAATGTGCGGTCAACAGCGGGCTTGCCCGTTATGAGGTAGCCGACCAGCCGATCGATAATCGGGTTGATGTTTTGGAGTAGATGATTGGTGCCGTCAAAAGCTATAGTGTCAGCGTTCATTCCGTCTTTCCTTTCAGCTGGACGGGTGGACGACTCAGGGTGTTACAGCACCCTGGGTCACTAAAATGAACATAATACTTTTCCAGACTTTGTCCAGACTGAGGAAGTCGTCGACGCGCATTCAAGGGCATTGGTGTGGAAATGATGGGAACACGGTGTAACCACCGCAAACACCGAAAGGCATGCAAATGAGCTATATTTTATTGGTGGATTGGAAGTGGTGGGCGACCCTGGAATCGAACCAGGCGTGCGTCTCCGCGAGGGAGTTACAGTCCCCTGCCACACCTTGCGGCCTGTCGCCCACTGTCAGGCGTTGCACCTGACGTGGAGGCGTGATTACTAGCGCCTTAAAGGAGCGTCAACAGGAAAATATCGCTTTGGCGCAGGAAACCGATTTCCCGGCCCGGAGGCCCAAGAAATGAAGAAACCCAAGTGGGTCGTTGAAAAGGAACAGGCGCGCAAAGCTGCGGCGTCGGAAACCGTCTGGCTGTTTGGTCTGCACGCTGTGCGCGACGCCCTAATGAACCCGGATCGGCAGAAGCTGCGCTTGATTGTGACCCGAAATGCGCGGGACAAGCTGACCGAAGCCATTGAGTTTGCAGGGATTGAGCCCGAGATGGTCGATCCACGCAAATTCACCGCCCCGATTGATCCGGGGTCTGTGCATCAGGGCGCGGCATTGGAAGTGAAGCCCTTGGACTGGGGTGGGCTGGCCGAGAACTGTATCGGGCGAGAACATCCGCGAGTGATCCTACTGGACCGCGTGACAGACCCGCACAACGTCGGGGCGATTCTACGCTCGGCCGAAGTGCTGGGGGCCAGCGCAGTTATCGGAACGCGCCATCATTCGGCACCGGAAACGGGGGCATTGGCAAAAACTGCAAGTGGGGCGCTGGAAAGGCAGCCGTACCTTCGTGTTCGCAATCTGGCCGACGCAATAGTCGAGTTGCAGGGTATGGGCTTTTTGGTGCTGGGGCTGGACGGCGAAGCGGACCTTACGATCGAGGCCACTTTGGACGGCAAACTGGATCACCCGGTGGCGTTGGTGCTTGGCGCCGAAGGGCCGGGTTTGCGCCAGAAGACCAAGGAAACCGTTGATCATCTGGTGAAAATCGACGCAGCGGGTGGGTTCGGGTCCTTGAACGTCTCAAACGCGGCTGCGATTGCCCTATATGCCTCAAGGCACAGATAAACAGGAGAGCACCATTTCCACGCCCTCAAAAATCGCCACCTGCTGCTACTGTGGAACCCGCGCGGCGCTGGTTCTAAGGGGAAAGCAGCGTCATGAGCTAAGTTGTTCAAACTGCGGCGCGCCTCTGCACGACCTGAAAATGGTGCCCAAGCGCAAACTTTCGGACAGCAAGCCGGTTCGTAATGCCGCGAAAACCCAGCACCCGTACAAGAACAAGAAGAAAAAGAGGAAAAAGGGTTTGTTTTCGCGCGTTCTGGATGAAGCCTGGGACGTTGTTGAAGATATCTTTGATTGAGGGGACGTATTCGCATCTCAGGCGATCACAACCTCGTTAATGGGGGTTTCGGATGTGTCAAAAAATTGCAAATTAATACACTGAACCTCAAACCATGACTTGGTGGTTATGAACCGACGTTTCCTACTTGGCGCGATGGCCGCCACCCTGTTTGCTCCGGCGGCGTTTGCCCAGGACATGCCCGTCTTTTATCAGACGGACGGGGCAGTTATGGCCGGATATGATGCGGTTTCGTATTTCACCGAAGACACCCCGCGCCTTGGGCTTCCTGAATTTTCGGTAAAGTGGAAGGGTGCCGAATGGCACTTTGCCTCGGCCGAGAATCGCGATGCTTTCGAGATGAACCCAAGGGCCTATGCGCCCCAGTTCGGCGGATACTGCGCGTATGCCATGGCGATGGGAGAGTTGGTGAGTACAGACCCGAAGCTTTGGACAGTGATTGACGGACGGCTGTACCTGACGCACTCACCCGGGATCGAGCAAGTATGGAACACCGACACTGCAGAATACATCCGCATGGCCGAAGCACATTGGCCCACCGCGCTGTACGAGCAATAGGCGGGTTTCCGCTTTTTGTGATCTGTCATCACAAAATTGCGCACCCCCTCTTTTTTTCTCTCAACTTATGCCTAAATGTCACAGTGACCGCGGAACGGAACTGCCGCGGGTCATTTCACTGTCCCTCGTTCCAACAACTTGCGCTCAGGTTTTTACCTGGGCGCTTTTTTATTCTGTATCGTCCGAATAGGGTGGGCGCATGACCGAATACTCTGATGCGTTTCTGAAAGACATCCTCCAGCGAACCAAGTCGATTGCCGTTGTCGGTGTTTCGATGAATCCGGTGCGGCCAAGTTACTATGTGGCGCGTTATCTGTCGCTTAAGGGGTACACCGTTATTCCCGTGAATCCGGGCCATGCAGGCAAGCAGCTGTTTGGTCAAACAGTGCGGGCTTCGCTGTCTGATATTCCAGAGCAGGTGGATATGGTGGATATTTTCCGGCGCTCAGAAGCAGTTCCGCCAATCGTTGATGAGGCGCTTGGGGCATTTCCTGGTCTACGCACAATCTGGATGCAGATTGGCGTGGAAAATGACAAAGCCGCCGCCGTAGCCGAAGCACGCGGTGTTGATGTTGTGATGAATCGTTGCCCGAAAATCGAATATCAACGCCTTTTCGGAGAACTGCGCATGGGCGGCTTCGCGACCGGGGTCATATCGTCCAAGCTTTGAATGTTCAGGTGCCAGGCAGGGGCTTCAGTCGCGCGACCTGCTCTAGCCGTCGCTTTTCCAGAACGATTTCGCGCGGCACCCACTCGTATTTCGTATCTTCCGGCAGCGGAGACCAGAATAAGGTGCCACCGTACCGCCAGGGGTCCAGTACGACACCATCATACATAGTTTCCCCTTTGCGGCTGATGATGGCGGTACTGTGGTCGATGCGGAACGGGTTATCTGCATTGGCGATGGCGCGATGCATCTCCAGCGTTTGAAAGCCTTCCTGATCCAGCCGCCGTTCGATGTCTTCGGCCCAATGCCAGCACAACCCCCGGGGGCGCAAACCCTTGTTGACCTTGGCGTTGTGAATCAGTGGGGGATCGGTGATTTCGTATTCCTGTGCTAACTGCACGGTATAGGAATAAGCGATGCGCGCCGCACGCTCTGCTTCTTCGGGGTCGATATCCGGGCCAAGGCTGCGAATTTCGGCCGCAAGCCGCTGAACCTCGTCTCCGGTTGACGGCGGTGCGACTGAACAGGCCCCCAGTATTCCAAGCGCAAATACAAACGCCAAAGCTTTGATCATATCCGCGCCTTCAATCCGTGAACCTTGCCGAACCACATTACGAGATTGCGAGGGCAGGCGTCACCCCTTTGGTCGCGCTGCCTTTTCTTCCAGGCCGCTGACGCCCTGACGCCGCGCCAGCTCATCCAACACATCGTCCAAAGCGACGTCACGCGCGGCCAGCATTACGAGAAGATGATACAACACATCCGCAGCCTCAGACGTCAGTTTTGCCTGATCGCCTTTGACAGCCTCGATAATCGCCTCGACGGCCTCTTCCCCGAACTTCTCGGCGCATTTTTCCGGGCCTTTGGCCAGCAGCTTGGCGGTCCAACTGCTGTCTGGATCAGTCTTTTTGCGGGCCTCAATGGTTGCGGCCAGATCTTGCAGGATGCTCATGTCAGCCTCATCGGAATGCCTGCGGCGGCCATATGCTCTTTGGCCTCGCGGATTGTGTACTCGCCGAAATGAAAGATCGAGGCGGCAAGAACAGCGCTTGCGCCGCCTTCGGTCACGCCTTCTACCAGATGGTCGAGATTGCCAACACCACCAGAAGCGATAACCGGAACGTCTACGGCGTCGGAAATGGCGCGGGTCAGAGGCAGGTTGAACCCAGCTTTCGTGCCGTCGCGATCCATCGAAGTTAGCAGGATTTCCCCGGCACCCTTGGCGACCACGGTTTTCGCGAATTCAACTGCGTCGATACCTGTGGGCTTGCGCCCGCCATGGGTGAATATTTCCCATTTTCCGGGGCTGACGGTTTTGGCGTCGATCGCGCAGACGATGCACTGACTGCCAAACTGATCCGCCGATTCCGCGATCACATCCGGGTTCGCCGCAGCCGCCGAGTTGAAGCTGACCTTGTCAGCACCGGCCAGCAGCAGGGCGCGCACGTCTTCTTTGGTGCGCACACCGCCGCCCACGGTCAGAGGCACAAAGCACTGTTCGGCAGTCCGTTGGACCACATCGAACATGGTGCCTCGGTTTTCATGGGTGGCGTGGATGTCGAGAAAACAGATCTCGTCAGCTCCGGCTGCGTCATAAGCTTTTGCCGACTCTACCGGATCGCCCGCATCACGCAGGCCAACAAAATTGACGCCCTTGACCACACGGCCATCGGCGACATCCAGACAGGGAATGATGCGGGTTTTTAGCATGTGGTATCCTCTATAGCGGGCACCTCTAACGGCAAAGCCCCGCCGATGCTAGACTTGTGATTGCCGCACGGCGCAAAGCTGTGAAAACTGGGGTGAAATTCAATAAAGGAATTCCGATATGCACAAACTGATACTGGCAACGTTTCTGATTTTCGGAGGTACTCTGTCCGCTATGGCTGACGATATTATCAAAATCCCTACAGACAAATCTGTCGCTGAAGCACTGGATGCGCTCGAGGCAGCCGTTGGCAATGCGGGCGCAACCGTATTCGCCCGGGTCGACCATGCAGCCGGTGCCGAAAAAGTTGGTACCCCGATCCCCGCCAATCAGGTCCTGATCTTTGGCAATCCTGCGTTGGGCACACCCGCGATGCAGATCGACCCGAGGGCCGGCCTGTTCCTGCCATTGAAGATTCAGGCCTATCAAGACGCTGATGGTCAGGTTTGGCTGGCCTATGAAGACCCCAAAGAGACAATGGACGAGTTGGACGAGGTCGAGAATTCGCCGGTGATCGACAAAATGCGCGGCGCATTGGCCAAGTTGACTGCTGCGGCCGCGCAGTAACCTAGTTCAGGGCGCGGATGGCTTCGGCCAGATCAATCGCGCCGTCGTAAAGTGCGCGCCCTGAAATCGCGCCGTCCAGTTCCACGCCGCAATCACGCAGAGCGATCAGATCGTCCAAAGAGCTGACGCCGCCTGACGCGATCACTGGAATTGACACGGCCCGGGCAAGGTCGGCAGTTGCCTCGATATTGGGGCCCTGCATGGCTCCGTCGCGGTTGATGTCAGTATAGATGATGGCCGCAACGCCCGCGTCCTCGAAGCTGCGGGCAAGATCGGTTACTTGCACGTCCGTTTCTTCGGCCCAGCCTTTGGTGGCAACCATGCCGTTGCGGGCATCGATGCCCACGGCGACTTTGCCGGGGAATTCACGCGCGGCTTCACGCACCAGGTCAGGGTTCTCGACTGCCACAGTGCCCAGAATAACCCGCGCCAGTCCTTTGTTGATCCAAGTTTCGATGGTGGCCATGTCGCGGATGCCGCCGCCCAGTTGTGCGGGTACGTTGCAGGCCGCCAGAATCGCCTCGACCGGTGCAGCATTTACAGGCTCGCCCGCGAAGGCACCGTTCAGATCAACCAGATGCAGCCAGTCACAACCGGCATCAACGAAGGCTTTGGCCTGCGCCGCAGGGTCTTCGTTGAATACGGTTGCCTTGTCCATTTCACCGCGCAGCAGGCGCACGGCCTGGCCGTCTTTGAGGTCGATAGCGGGGTAGAGGATCATTTTAGGCGGCCCTATATCAGAGTTGTACGCGCGGGATATCGCACAAGCCGGATAGGGGATGCAACGCGACGTGGGGTTAATCTTGCCGGTTCGGTTGCTGCGCGACACAGTACCGCCATCTAAGGGAGAACATCATGAAACACTCAATCATTGCAGCGGCAGCCCTGTGCGTTTTTTCCACGGTTGCATCGGCTGACCCAGTTGACGGTCTGTGGAAGACCGAACCCGGCGACGAAGGCGGCTATCTGCACGTGACGATTGCACCGTGCGGCAGTGCGATCTGCGGTACCATCGACACCGCGTTTGATGGCAACGGCAATCAGCAACTTTCCTATGAGAACCTGGGCAAAAAGATCATCTGGGACATGGAGCCCGAGGGCAACGGCGCTTATGACAACGGCAAGATCTGGGCGCCGGACCGGGACAAGACCTATAACTCGAAGATGACGCTGGACAGCCAGAATGCGCTGACCGTCAAGGGTTGTGTCGCGGGTGGTCTGGTCTGCCGTGGTCAGACCTGGACCCGCGTTCAATAAGGGCTCAGGGGGCCCAGGTAAGGAAATTCCCGATCATACGCAGGCCCACATCCTGGCTTTTTTCGGGATGAAATTGCATACCAATCATCGTGTCGCGGCCGATCACGGCCGTGACTTCCTGACCATAATCCACATAGGCCAGCCGTTGCGCCGGATCGGTGACGCGAAAATGGTAGGAGTGGACGAAATAGGTATGGTCGCCCGACTTCACCCCGTCAAAGACCGGGTGATCACATTCGAGAACCAGATTATTCCAGCCCATATGCGGCACCTTTAGCGCGCTGTCAGAAGGGGCGATGCGCACCACGTCCCCGGCAACCCAGTTCAGACCGTCAGTCTCGGTGTATTCATGGCCTTTTGACGCCATCAGCTGCATCCCGACGCAGATACCCAGAAACGGTCGCCCCTTTTGCTCAACCGCCTCGACCATGGCGTCATAAATACCTTTGTGGCCCCGCAACTCGGCAGCGCAGGCGGGAAACGCGCCGTCGCCCGGCAGAACCAGACGATCCGCGCGCGCAACGACGTCTGCGTCCGAGGTCACAACCACCTCGCCCGCATTCAACTCGCTCGCCATGCGTTGAAACGCCTTCTCTGCCGAGTGCAGATTGCCGCTCTCATAGTCGATAATGGCTGTCAGCATTTACAGCGCGCCCTTGGTGGACGGAATCGCATCGGCCTTGCGCGGGTCGGTTTCAACCGCCAGACGCAACGCGCGCGCGACCGCCTTGAACGCTGCCTCGGCAATGTGGTGGCTGTTGAACCCGTGCAATTGGTCGATATGCAGTGTGATGCCGCCATGGGTGGCCAGCGCCTGAAAGAACTCACGCACTAATTCGGTGTCGAACGTGCCGATCTTGGGCGTGGGCAGGTCGACATTCCAGATCAGGAACGGACGGCCAGACAGGTCCAGCGCGCAGCGTACCTGCGCATCATCCATAGGCAGGTGGCATTCGCCATACCGGCGGATGCCCTTCTTGTCACCCAACGCCTGCGTCAGCGCCTGACCGAGCGCAATCCCCGTATCCTCGACGGTGTGGTGGTCGTCGATGTGGTAATCACCCTTGGCGCGGATCGTCATGTCGATCAGCGAATGGCGCGCAAGCTGGTCCAGCATGTGATCGAAGAACCCGACGCCTGTCTGGTTGTCATACTGGCCGGTGCCGTCCAGATTGACCTCGACCGAGATTTCGGTCTCGGCGGTCTGACGGCTGATCTTTGCGCTGCGCATGGGCGAATTCCTTTTGCTACAGCCGCGCTTATAGACGCGGAGGGGCAGCACTTTCCAGACCGCATCTGTCTTTCCCGCCAAACTGTTGCAGGGGATTGCACCCCGGCGCGGCCCGTGCCAGCCTGCAAGCAACCTGAACAACCAAGGCTCGGCCCATGTCCACCTGCGTCTTCATCCAAATCCGCTGCAAACCCGGCACAACATACAAGGTGGCCGAGGAAATCGCCCTGCGCGAAATCCATTCCGAGCTGTATTCGACCAGCGGCGAATACGATCTGCTGCTAAAGCTCTATATCCCCGAGACCGAAGATGTCGGGCATTTCATCAACGAACATCTGCTGGTGATACCGAATATAGAAAGGTCGCTGACCACGATGACATTCAAGGCGTTCTAGATCAGGCGACAGTCTCGGCGGGCGGGTCCATCGGTATGGTCCCGCTTAGTAAAACGCCTCCGCGCGATTGACGGTCTGTCGCGCCCGCACGCAGAAAGCGCTGACATCCAAAAAGCACCATGAGCGGAACCGCCAGCGTTATCAGGTAGTTCTGTCCCATGGCTGCGGACCAGACAATCCCGGCGACGCACAGCGCCAACATTGCCGTGGAATGGATGCGCGTTTGCTTGGCGCTTTTTGCGTCATAGGTCAGAAAGCCTTTGGCTGTGAACAGGGTCAACACAACGCCCGTTAAGAAAACACTGCCCAGCACAAGTGAGTCGATATTGCCGATCAATAGATCAGCTGCGTTCCGGCTGCCGGACAGCACCAGAATTTCGATCAAAGGTGTTATGACCACCATGAAAATATTGATCCCCAACAAGATGGGATGTGCGCGCAGAACCCGTTTGACATACGCCAGGCACACAAGGGTCGCGAGCACGGTTCCGACCCACCCGGCCAGACGCAAATCGTCAGTGGCACGGGACAGGATCAAAAAGCTGATCCCCGGCAGGTTCTCGAACATGTCCTGCAACAGCCGTTTTTGGTGTTCTCCCAGCATGCATAAAGTCCCTGCGCATAAGGTTGGACGTCGAAGCGGGGTCTCGAAACCTGGCGTTAGCCAAGTTCGAACGTGGTCACTCCGAAGATTCGGTTGAGGTCAATTTCCGGTTCGTGATCGGAATACATCCGGGCGGTTTCGAAGACTTTGGTCAACCCTAACTGTCTGGCCATTGCAAACGCGGCATCGTTGGGTTGTGGCATGTCGACAAAGACGTCGTGATCGTGATGATCTTGGGGTACAGCGGCCAGTAAGCTGGCCAAAAGTGCCTGCGCGATGCCAACCTCATCCGCAAAAAGTGGACCAACCTTGTAACCCGATCGGCAGGGGCGCAGGGTGGCATAGCCCTTTATCTGACCGTTCTCGGAATAAACGCGTGAAATATGATCCGATGCGCCCAGCCAGCTTTGCAGGAACGCGTCGCGCGGGGCAGGGAACAATTTACGATCATAGGCGCGCAGCGCGTTTGTGGCAGATTCCAGTGGTGCAACGCCGTTACCCAGCACCTGACCAAGTTCCGGTAGGACTTCACCGATAGTCCCGCCGAACCGATAATTGTTATAGGCAAAGGAAAAGCCTGACTTTCGGTAGTTGTCCTGCTGCTCGACCACGCCATCCAGCCCCATATTGCGCCCCTCGCAATGCGCTAGAGCATGCTGCGCGATCTCTAGCCCGTGACCGTGGTGACGAAACTCGGGGCGCACGATGTAAAAACCCAGGAAGGCAAACGCGTCATCGTAGTTCACCGCTGAAACCGAGGCGATCATATCCCCATCAAGGAACCCGCCCAAGAACCCTTCCGGGTCGGTGGAGCGGAAACATTCTGCATCGCGCAAGCCCGGATTCCATCCTTCGCTGCCTGCCCAATCGACGGCATACTGCAACTCTACGGCCGAAAGGGGCCGGATAGAATAATCTGACATCGTTAAAATCCTGCAATCGTTAATGCCAATACAATGGCGCAACATTCGGCAGGAAACCAGAAAAGTTTAGGAAACAATCGTATCTGGAGCGGGCGAGGCGATTCGAACGCCCGACCCTAACCTTGGCAAGGTTATGCTCTACCCCTGAGCTACGCCCGCATCAGATACATATGTGTCGGTCCTAAAGACCTCTCAATGGAGCGGGCGAGGCGATTCGAACGCCCGACCCTAACCTTGGCAAGGTTATGCTCTACCCCTGAGCTACGCCCGCGCCGTTGAGTGAGGAGGGATGTATAAATTCCCAAGCGGGGCTGCAAGCGGAAAAACGCATCTCTTGGAAAATTTCTTTTTTGGCGACGGAACTCTTCTGTGAATGCGTTGAAGGTTCAGAGAGTTGCAAAAAACGACGGAGGTGACAGGTGAAACCCAAAGAAAGATACAAAATCACGGCATTGGCCATTTTAATGACAATTGCCGCGATCTTATCGCATATTCCAGCAGAGCAGAGCGTCGAGCCAACTCAGGTCTGGACGTCGGCCCATACGATAGTGTCCAAACCTCTGACAGGTTGAACGCCTTTCGGCGTTTCAGCCCGAGAACAACTCAAAGCGCTAGAACAAGGTTGGCGACAGCAGCAATCAGCAAAACAGCGAATGTCAGAATCATGCCCATCTGACGCAGAATGACGATCTGCGGTGTTTTGCCGAACCCATAGGCGTGGAACACCCTGCCCGTCAGTAGGCCAAGGCCCAGAATGTTCACCAATACGCCCCCGGCACCCTGAAGCTCGACCATCGCGATCAGCAACAAGGCAAACGGCGCGTATTCCGCAAAGTTGGAATGCGTGCGAATGGACTTGAGCATACTGTCGTCACCAGAGTCGCCGTAGGAAATCTTCTGTGTCCGGCGCGTATTGATGACCCATCCGCTGAGAAAGACATAAACGATTGCCAGCAAAGCGGCGTAGATCGGTGTAATGGACAACATGGTTTCCTTCCTTAACTTACGAAAAAGGCCGCCCGGTTGTCCGAGCGGCCCGTCACTTGATCAAGAAACTAGAGCGTTCACTCCAGTTCGACCAGCAGGTCCTTTGCGTCAATCTGGCCACCGGGCTGGACATGAGTGGCCTTGACCACCGCGTCACGTTCGGCATGGATGCCGGTTTCCATCTTCATGGCTTCGATGGTTAGCAACAGATCACCTTCTTTGACCTCTTGACCGGCGGATACGGCTACGGTCGCAACAACCCCCGGCATTGGCGCGCCGATATGGTTGGGATTGCCCGCCTCGGCCTTGGGTCGGGCCTGTGTGGATGACGTCACCAGTCGGTTGGGAACCCGGATCACGCGGGGTTGGCCGTTGAGTTCAAAGAACACTTTGACCTCACCATTCTCGTCAGTCTCACCGATTGCCTGACAGCGGATTTCCAGCGTCTTTCCGGGGTCGATTTCGGCCGTGATCTCTTCGCCGGGGTCCATGCCATAGAAGAAGGTGCGCGTGGGAAGGGTCCGGACCGGACCATAGACCCGGTGGCGGCCCATATAGTCGAGGAACACCTTGGGATACATCAGGTACCCGTTCAGGTCCTCATCATCGACCTCTTTACCTTCCAACTGTTTGGACAACTCGGCGCGGGTAGCCTCAAGATCGACGGCGGGCACGTCCTTTCCGGGGCGTTCGGTGTTGGGGGCTTCGTCCTTCAGCACCTTCTTGATGATCGTATCGGGGAACCCGCCCGGAGGTTGGCCCAGATTGCCGCGCATCATATCGACGACCGAGTCGGGGAATGCCACATCCGTGTCCGCGCTTTCCACGTCGGCGCGTGTCAGGCCCTGGCTGACCATCATCAGCGCCATGTCACCCACCACCTTGGACGAGGGCGTCACTTTCACGATATCACCGAACATCTGGTTCACGTCCGCGTACATCTGCGCGACCTCGTGCCAGCGTTCCTCCAGCCCCAAAGACCGTGCTTGCGCCTTGAGGTTGGTAAACTGACCGCCGGGCATTTCGTGCAAATACACTTCAGACGCCGGGGCCTGAAGGCCGGATTCGAAGGCCGCGTACTGACCGCGCACGGCCTCGAAATAATCGCTGATCTCACGGATCGCCTTGATGTCCAGCCCGGTGTCGCGATCGGTGTGGCGCAGGGCCTCTACCACGGTGCCCAACGTCGCCTGAGAGGTGTTGCCGCTGAAGCTGTCCATGGCGCAATCCACCGCGTCCACGCCCGCCTCGGACGCCGCCAGAATGGTGGCGCTGGCGATACCTGCGGTGTCGTGGGTGTGGAAATGGATCGGCAGCCCAACCTCTTCTTTCAGCGCGCGGATCAGAATCTTGGCCGAGGCTGGCTTCATCAGCCCCGCCATATCCTTCAGTCCCAGCACATGCGCGCCCGCGTCGCGCAGCTCTTTCGCCATGCCGACATAATATTTCAGGTCATACTTGGCACGATCGGGGTCCAGAATATCGCCGGTATAGCAAACGGTGCCTTCACAGATTTTGCCGTTCTCGACGACTGCATCCATAGCTACTCGCATATTCTCGACCCAGTTGAGCGAGTCGAACACACGGAACACGTCGATGTTCTGCGATGCTTGCCGGACGAACTCCTGCACCACATTGTCGGGATAGTTGGTATACCCAACCCCGTTCGCGCCACGCAGCAGCATCTGGGTCATCAGGTTCGGCATCGCCTCGCGCAGGTCGCGCAGTCGTTGCCACGGGCATTCCTGAAGGAACCGATAAGCCACGTCGAACGTCGCACCGCCCCAGCATTCTACGCTGAACAGTTGCGGCAGGTTCGCCGCATAAGTCGGAGCGACCTTGATCATGTCGATTGACCGCATCCGGGTCGCCAACAGCGACTGATGCCCGTCGCGCATGGTCGTGTCGGTGATCAGCAACTGCCGCTGGGCCTTCATCCAGTCAGCCACGGCGTGCGGACCTTTTTGTTCAAGCAGGTTGCGCGTGCCCATCTGCGGCTCGGCCTTCAGTGCCGGGGGCTTGGCCTCTTTGAGGTCGGCGCGGGGTTCGGGGCGGTCCTTGGTTTCGGGATGCCCGTTCACGGTGATGTCCGCGATATAGGTCAGAACCTTGGTGCCCCGGTCGCGGCGGCGCTGAAAGCTGAACAAGTCGGGCGTCGTGTCGATGAATTTGGTGGTGTATTCGTTCGACAGGAAGGTCGGGTGTTTCAGCAGGTTGATAACAAAGTCGATATTGGTGCTGACGCCGCGAATACGGAATTCGCGCAGGGCGCGGTCCATCCGCGCTATTGCGGCCTGCGGCGTGGGGGCCTTGGCCGTCACCTTGGTCAGCAACGAGTCGTAATACCGCGTGATCACCCCACCTGCGTAGGCCGTGCCTCCATCCAGACGGATGCCCATCCCGGTGGCCGAGCGATAAGCAGTGATGCGGCCATAATCGGGGATGAAGTTGTTCTGCGGGTCCTCGGTGGTGACGCGGGTCTGCAGCGCGTGGCCGTTCAGATGCACATCCGACTGGCTGGCCGCTCCGGTGGCCTCGGCCAGAGTCTTCCCCTCGGCGATCAGAATCTGCGCCTGCACGATGTCGATACCGGTGACTTCCTCGGTGACGGTGTGTTCGACCTGTACGCGGGGGTTCACTTCGATGAAGTAGAACTTGCGGGTTTCCATATCCATCAGGAATTCGACCGTGCCCGCGCATTCGTAGTTCACATGGGCGCAGATCTTGCGGCCCAACTCACAGATCTCTGCACGCTGTTCGTCGGAAAGATACGGGGCAGGGGCGCGTTCCACAACCTTCTGGTTGCGGCGCTGCACCGAGCAGTCGCGTTCATAGAGGTGGTAAATCTCACCATGCTTGTCGCCCAGAATCTGCACTTCGACATGGCGGGCGCGGGTGATCATCTTTTCCAGATAGCCTTCGCCATTGCCAAAGGCGGCTTCGGCCTCGCGGCGGCCTTCCAGAACTTTTTCTTCCAACTCATCCTCGGATTCGATGGGGCGCATCCCGCGTCCGCCGCCGCCCCAAGATGCTTTCAGCATCAAGGGATAGCCGATCTCGGCGGCCTCAGCACGGATCGCATCCATGTCGTCACCTAGAACCTCGGTCGCCGGGATGACCGGCACGCCTGCCTCAATCGCAACGCGCCTGGCACTGGCCTTGTCACCAAGGGCGCGCATTGTTTCGGCCTTGGGGCCGATGAAGGTGATGCCGTTTTGCACACAGGCATCCACGAAATCGGGATTTTCCGACAACAGGCCGTAACCGGGATGGATCGCATCAGCACCGCATTCCTTGGCGACGCGAATGATCTCATCAATGCTGAGATATGCTGCAACCGGGCCCATCCCTTCACCGATGCGATATGCCTCATCCGCCTTGAAGCGATGCAGGCCCAGCTTGTCTTCTTCGGCGAAGACAGCGACGGTGCGTTTGCCCATCTCGTTGGCCGCGCGCATCACGCGAATGGCAATCTCGCCGCGGTTGGCGATCAGGATCTTGTTAAAGTCGGTCATGTCAGGTCCCGGTCCTACTTCTTTGGCCGTGTTGATAGGCGGACAATACGCGCACGTAAATCAGTCGTTCTGGGTAGAACCGGCATGTTAACGCTCGCAAACGCCTTCTGTTAGCGCTATCTTATTACACGCGCTGCGCTGCGGCATCAATCCAGTGTTAGGCTAGGTGGGATTTGCCCCAGATTTTCGGCGCCCAGTTGGCCCATATTCGCCTGTAGATCCTGCCGCAAAATGTCGATCACATGCGCGGGTCCATTCTGACCTAATGCGGCCAAACCGTACATGAAGCCACGGCCCAGCATGACAAAATCAGCCCCAAGTGCCAGCGCACGCAGTATGTCCAGCCCGCTTTCAACCCCGCTGTCGAAGATAAGGGGAAGGTCGGTCGCCGCCCGGATCGCTGGCAGGGCCTCAATACTGGATGGTGCTCCATCAAACTGCCGCCCGCCGTGATTCGAAATCCAGATCGCGTCAACACCAGCCTTCTTAAGGGGCTCTGCATCCTCGGCCCGCATCACGCCTTTGACGATCAGATTGCCATCCCATGCATCGCGCAGCCAGTGCACATACTCCATATCTGGCGATGTTCTGAGCAGATACCCGACATGCGCTGTCGGGGGCAGGTTGCTGGAGTTGTCGGTGTACTTGTCCAGTGTCCGCATCCTTGGCGGGCCATTGCGTGCCATTGCCATGGCCCATGCCGGACGCTGCGCAATCTGCATTAGCAAGCGCGGGGTCAGTTTAGGCGGGTTGGTCAGGCCAGACCGCGTCTGGCGTTCGCGTCGTGACGCAACGGGAACATCAGCAGTCATTACCAGTGTCGAAAATCCCGCCTGTTTTACTCGATCCAGCAAGTCCCGGCGAATGTCGGGGTCTTTGGGCGGGTAAAGCTGAAACCACGCATTCTGTCCCAGATGAGGGGCCACATCCTCGGGGCTTTGCGTGGCGACGTTTGACAGGGTAAAGGGTAGGCCAGCCGTCGCTGCCGCCCGGGCTAACAACCCCTCGGCGTCGGGCCAGATCAACCCCGCCATGCCGATCGGTGCGACTCCAAACGGCAATGGATAGGTTTGACCCAAAAATTGACGCTGTGTGTCAAACTCCAACGGGCCATGCAGGATCGACGGCAGAAACCCCATGCGATCCAGTGAGACCCTGTTGCGTTGCAAAGTTGCCTCGGACCCGGTTCCGCTATCCAGATACTCCCACACGAAATGCGGAATCCTGCGTTTGGCGCGGCGTTTTAGGTCGGCAATTCCGGGATAGCTGCTGTGTAGTTCCATACGGATTGATCAGACCTAAGGCGCGATTCGGCAAGGACATTACCCTTTTGGCGCGTTTGGTTTCACTTTCTGGCACCCGTAAATCCGACGGTAAACATCGCACGCAAGCGTTGAAAGAAGGCCAACGGTCTGTCGGGCCACCATACCAATCCGAGTAGAATTGGTGTGAAATCAATGCGGAATGTCTTGTGAACAAGGCGTGAACAAACTCTTTCCCTCGCGGCGTAACCAGCGTAGTTTGACGATATGAGCAGTTTCGACGAAATGGACGCCTTCGAAGGCGCATCGCTGTCTGCGCGGGCCATGGCCGCGCGGCCTATGCCTTATCTGGACGAATTGAATCCAGCGCAGCGTGAAGCTGTCGAGCGGTTGGATGGTCCTGTGCTGATGTTGGCTGGTGCCGGGACAGGTAAAACCAAGGCGCTGACGGCGCGGATAGCCCATCTGCTCAGTGCTGGACGCGCGCGACCCAACGAAATTTTGTCGGTCACTTTCACCAATAAGGCCGCGCGCGAGATGAAAGAACGTGTGGGCCGCCTGCTAGGACAACCCGCCGAGGGGATGCCGTGGCTGGGGACGTTTCACTCGATCTGCGTCAAGCTGCTGCGCCGTCACGCGGAACTGGTCGATCTGAAATCGAATTTCACCATTCTGGATACGGATGATCAGCTACGGCTGCTCAAGCAACTAATCCAAGCGGCCAATATTGATGACAAACGCTGGCCCGCGCGAATGCTGGCGGGGATTATCGACGATTGGAAGAACCGTGCTCTGACACCCGATAAGGTGCCCGCTGCAGATGCGGGGGCGTATAACAACAAAGGTATTGCGCTGTATGCCCAATACCAAACCCGCCTACGTGAGCTGAACGCGGTCGATTTCGGTGACCTCCTGTTGCACATGGTCACGATTTTTCAGACCCACGCGGATGTTCTTGAGCAATATCAACGCTGGTTCCGGTACATTCTGGTGGACGAGTATCAGGATACCAACGTCGCCCAATACCTGTGGCTGCGGCTGTTGGCCGGGGCGCATAAGAATATCTGTTGCGTGGGCGATGATGACCAGTCGATCTATGGCTGGCGCGGGGCCGAGGTGGGCAACATCCTTCGGTTCGAAAAGGATTTCCCAGGCGCGTTCGTGGTGCGGCTGGAACAGAATTACCGCTCGACCCCGCATATTCTGGCCGCAGCTTCGAACGTCATTCGCGGCAATGAAAACCGTCTGGGCAAAGAGCTGTGGACGGATGCCGAAGACGGCCACAAGGTCAATCTGATCGGCCACTGGGATGGCGAGGAAGAGGCCCGTTGGATCGGTGAGGAAATCGACGCCTTGCAGGGTGGAACGCGCGGAATTCGTCCTATGAATCTGGATGAGATCGCCATTCTTGTCCGCGCCTCGCACCAGATGCGCGCGTTCGAGGATCGGTTTCTGACCATTGGCCTGCCTTATAAGGTGATCGGTGGCCCTCGGTTCTATGAGCGGATGGAGGTTCGCGATGCCATGGCCTATTTCCGGCTGGTGGTCAGCCCCGGCGACGATCTGGCGTTTGAGCGGATTGTGAACACGCCGAAACGAGGTTTGGGCGACAAGGCGCAGCAGACTATCCAAATGACCGCGCGTGAACACGGTGTTTCGCTGGTCGATGGCGCGCGGATTGCGGTCGACAATGGGCTAATTAAGGGCAAAGGCGGCAAGGCGCTGCGCGAGCTGATCGAGGGGCTGGCGCGCTGGAATGCGATGACGCGCGGCCCGAGGATTGAGGTCGAGGATGATACGGTCATCGACGACGGCGCACCCCTTCGTTTTGGTGAGCCTGAAGTATCGCATATCGAACTGGCGCAGATCATTCTGGATGAATCCGGCTATACGGCCCATTGGCAGAATGAAAAGACGCCCGAGGCACCGGGGCGGTTGGAAAACCTCAAGGAACTGGTCAATCAGTTGGACAATTTCGAGAATCTGCAAGGATTCTTGGAACATGTCAGTCTGGTTATGGATAACGAGCAGGACAGCGACGGCGCCAAGGTCTCGATCATGACGCTGCATGCGGCCAAGGGGTTGGAGTTTCCAGCCGTGTTCCTGCCGGGCTGGGAGGATGGCTTGTTCCCGTCACAGCGGTCAATGGACGAATCCGGTATCAAGGGGCTCGAGGAAGAGCGGCGTTTGGCCTATGTGGGAATTACCCGCGCCGAAGAAGTTTGCACGATTTCCTTTGCTGCAAATCGGCGGGTGTTCGGGCAGTGGCAGAACTCCATGCCTTCGCGATTCATTGATGAATTGCCGGAAGATCACGTGGAAGTTCTGACGCCTCCGGGTCTTTACGGTGGGGGGCAGGTTACGGCCAGCATCGAAAGCCGAGCAGCCGAAGCGAATGTCTATAATTCCCCGGGCTGGAAAAGGATGCAGGCGCGTCAGGGGCAATATGGGACGTCTCAGCCCCGCGAAAGCCGGAACACTGTGATTGATGCGACAGCGGTGGCCAGTTTCACCTTGGGTGAACGGGTTTTTCACCAGAAGTTCGGCTATGGCGCGGTGATTGGCATTGAGGGTGACAAGGTCGAAGTCGATTTCGACAAGGCCGGGGTGAAGAAGGTCGTCTCGCGGTTCTTATCTGCCAAGGATGACGTGCCGTTCTGAGTTATTGCGAGGCTCTGCCTCGCGCTCCGAAGTATTTTAACAGAAGAAGCAGGGGGCGTTTGCGTCCCCTTTTTTGTTTTTGGGCAAAGAAAAACGGCGGTTTCCAGGGAGGAGGAGAGGAAACCGCCGTTCTTTGCAACATCGAGACAGGGAGGAGGAGAGTCCCGATGTATCCGAACCCGGGTTTGATCCCGGTATGTGTAAGTCGCGACGACACCAGGGAGGAGGAGAGGTGTCGTCGCGCTCTTTCAACATCAGGGCAGGGAGGAGGAGAGCCCCGATGTATCCGTCTCCGGGTCTGATCCCGGTATCTGTAAGACGCGGCGACGTCAGGGAGGAGGAGAGACGTCGCCGCGCGCTTTCAACACCGGGAAAGGGAGGAGGAGTACCCGGTGTGTCGGTTTCCGGCAGGTTGGGCCGGTATTTGGTGCAGCGGCATCAGGGAGGAGGAGAGATGCCGCTGCTGTAATACAGGTCCTAAAGGGAGGAGGAAGGACCTGATCTCGGTTATGTCGTGCCGCGATTAACGCGCGGCGAATTCTTCTGCGGCCCGAAGTGCCAGCCGGCGGATCATCGAGCGGTGCAGGCCCAGATCGGCCAGTTCGCGGTTCGAAAGTTCAGACAGTTCATTAACGGTCTGACGATAGACGCGGTGACGCGCGTACCGGGCCTTTGCGGCCTCAATCAACGAAGCCAAGCCGGTTGCGGGCGCGTTCTTCAGCGCAGTATGATGTGTTGCTACAGCCATGTGCGTAACCCGGTTTGTATGTTGTCGCCGGAGTGTTCCAGCGCTTGCTTGGTTACAAAAATAGGCAAATGCTGCGCCTGCACAATAGCCTACGTAGTCATTGCTGCTATGCAGCAAACGCATGGATATCAACAAGTTGTAAACCTTGCGGTGAAAGTGCCTTTAAAATATGACTTTTGGCCGCTTGCGCATGAGGGGCATCGCCTCGGCGCGATTTCAGGGTGCATGGGTTTGCCCCTTGATTGGGCGGCATATTCCGAAATTTGTGCATATTGTAAATCCCGTCTTGAGAGTTGAGGCGCGGGCTGGGCGAAATTTAGAGCTATGGGAATTCGTGGGCGCGCCGTGGGCTGCAGTTGAATTTAGGTGGTGCAGCCATGTCTGAGGCTGGGTGATTCGACTAATTTTGTGCGGTGTTGCCGTGTGGTTGGGCTGGGAATCACAAAAATTGAAAAATTTTTGGGAAATCATGGGATAGATTGGGTCAACGTGAACTCAGCTATATATGGTGTGCATTTTCTTCAAACAGACAATTTGTGGTGCAATTAGTGGTCTTTCCTTTTGGTTGCGGCCTTATTAGGATGGGTCTTCAGTCATGAGCGGGCGAATTTTCCTATTGATTTCCATGAATTCCCATGTCATCCCTTATGCATCCGATGAGGACGAGGCACATGGGGCACCAAACGACCCCGAACCAATAAAATTCAGGTTTCATACAGGCATCTCGCTTTCATCACTCAAGAGATCCGGCGCGCGGGCGAGCAGACATCCCCCCAGGTGGCGCGCGCAGCTGGACTTCCCGCTCAGCGGGTCAATGCGGCGGGTTGATCAGTGGCAGCAGATCAACCCGCCGTTTTTCATCCGGGGGGAACGTGAATTTTAGGTGGGGCGCAAGCGAAAGGGACAGTCGTCTTGGCGCGCAGGTTTAGAGGTGAAAGCCACCATAAGGTGGACACGAAGGGCAGGGTCTCGATCCCGGCCTCTTTTCGCCGTGTGCTTGAATCCTGTGACCCCAATTGGCAGCCCGGCGATAATCCAGAGCTTGTTATTGTCTACGGCGATCACCGCCGGAAGTTTCTTGAATGCTATACGATGCGGGCGATCGACGAGGTTGATGACAAGATCGACGCGCTGCCACGTGGTTCGATGCAGCGGAAACTGCTGCAACGCATGTTCCACGGTCAGTCTTTCCCGACCACGGTGGATGAGACCGGTCGTCTGGTGTTGCCTGCTAAGTTGCGCAACAAGATCGGACTTGAGGGCGAGGCGTTCTTTATTGCCGCCGGGGACACGTTCCAGATTTGGAAGCCCGAAACATATGAATCGGAAGAACTGGCTTCGGCCGAAGAATGGTTGGACGAACAGCCAGGGGACTTTGACCCTCTGGAGTTCCTAGACGGCACCGGGGATGCGTAACGGCATGGCCGGCGCTGAAACCCCCACCGAAAAACCCCACATCCCTGTCCTTCTGCGTCCGTTGCTTGCGACCGTGGCGCCTGTCTCGGGCACCTGGCTCGACGGCACCTTTGGAGCGGGAGGGTACACGCGCGGCTTGCTGGAAGCCGGGGCCGAGAAGGTTATCGGTGTGGACCGTGATCCGCTGGCATTTGAGATGGCCGCTGATTGGGTCGGCGAATACGGTGACCGACTGGTGATGCAGCAGGGTGTGTTCTCTCGCATGGATGAATTCGCGCAGGATCTGGATGGCGTGGTGCTGGACCTTGGGGTCTCGTCCATGCAGTTGGATCAGGCGGAGCGTGGTTTTTCCTTCATGAAAGACGGTCCGCTGGATATGCGGATGAGTCAGGAAGGAGAGAGTGCTGCCGATTTGGTCAACACAGCGACCGAGGCGCAACTGGCCGACATCCTTTTCCATTTTGGCGAGGAACGCGCTAGCCGCCGGATTGCCAAGGCGATTGTGAAGGCGCGGGCCGAGGCGCCGATTACCACAACACTGCGACTGGCTGAGATTATCGAATCCTGCCTCCCGCGTCCGAAACCGGGTCAATCGCATCCGGCGACACGCAGCTTTCAGGGCCTGCGGATCGCGGTGAACGCGGAATATGAAGAGCTTTTCCAAGGGCTTATGGCTGCGGAACGTGCTTTGAAGCCGGGCGGGCAACTGGCTGTTGTGACGTTCCATTCTATCGAGGACCGCATGGTCAAACGGTTCTTTCAGTCACGTGCTGGCAAGACTGGGCGTGCAAATCGCTATGCGCCTGAGGTGGAGCAGGACCAGCCGCAGTTTACGCTTAAGACGCGCAAGGCTGTTGGACCGGATGAACAGGAATTACAGGAAAATCCGCGCGCGCGCTCGGCCAAGCTGCGTGTCGCTGTGCGGACCGAGGCACCGGCGGGGGAAATTGATGCCCGCGCCATTGGGATGCCGCAACTTGGGGGAAGGGCAAAATGAAAAGTGTTTTGTATGCGTTGACTGCCTTGGCCGTGTTCGGATTGGCGCTTTGGGCGTATCAAGAGAACTATCGCACCCAGCAGGTCGTTAAGGAAACGCAGAAGTTGCAGCGCGAGATTGGCGTGGCTCAGGTCCGGCTTGCGGTTTTGAACGCGGAATGGGCGTATCTTAATCGCCCTGATCGACTGCGCGAACTGGCCGATCTGAATTTTGAACGTCTGGGTTTGCTACCCCTTCGTGCCGAGCAGTTCGGGCGCGCTGACCAGATTGCATATGCAGAAGACCCTGACTTGCCGATCGTAGACCCGTTTGAGCTGCAGTCGCTGACTAACATTCAGGCTTTGGGCGAGGTGCAGATCCCATGACGCGCACGCCCCTCCGACCTCTGGCCCGTATCCTTGATGCACGCGCGCGCGGGGAAAACCCCAAGGCCATCGAGCGTGAAAATATCAGGAAGCGCCACGAAGACATGAAGGATCACGCCCGCGCCCGTGCAGAAGGTCGGCTTCTGGTGCTTGGCCTGTTCTTTTTCTGTGCCTTTGCAGTGGTTGGGTTTCGCATGGGGATGCTGGCAACATCCGAGGCGCAAGAGCCGCTGGCCAGCGCCCCCGGTGCCGCGATTGCCATGCAGCGGGCCAATATTGTCGACCGCGAGGGGCGTATTCTGGCAACCAATCTGGACACCTATTCGGTCTATGCCCAGCCGCCCCTGATGATCGACCCGGTGGCCGCCGCTGATCAGTTGGTCGCGATTTTCCCTGATCTGGAAAAAGAACGTCTGGTCAAGGATTTCACCGGCGACCGCAAGTTCCTGTGGATCAAAAAGCGTATCTCGCCGGAACAGAAACAAGCCGTTCACGACATCGGTGATCCCGGCATTCTGTTCGGCCCGCGTGAGATGCGGCTGTACCCCAACGGCAAGCTGGCCGCGCATATTCTTGGCGGATCGGGATTCGGGCGTGAAGGCGTCAGCGCAGCCGAGGTGATCGGTGTTGCCGGGGTCGAGAAACAGTTTGATGACTATCTGCGCAACCCGGCCAATGGGAACAAGCCGCTGCAACTGTCATTGGACCTGACCATTCAGGCTGCGGTCGAGCAGGTTCTGTATGGCGGCATGAATATCATGAACGCCAAGGGTGCCTCGGCCGTTTTGATGAACGCGCATACGGGTGAAGTGATCTCGGCGGCGTCGTTGCCGTCATTTGACCCAAACGACCGTCCGCGCCCGCCGACCTCGGGGTTTGATCCGTCTGACAGCCCCTTGTTCAACCGCTATGTGCAGGGCGTGTACGAGCTGGGATCAGTTTTCAAGATCTTCACGGCCGCGCAGGCGGTGCAACTGGGGCTGGTGAATTCTGAGACAATCATCGACACGTCTGGGCCTATGCGGATCGGACGCTTTCCAATTGGTGAGTTCAACGGCAAGAACTATGGCAAGATCAGCGTCGCGGATGTGATTGTTCACAGCTCGAACCGGGGGACCGGGCGGCTGGCGTTGCAGATCGGCGCGCAGCGTCAGCAGGAGTTCTTGCGCGCGCTCGGCATGTTTGAACCCACCCCGTTTGAGATTGTCGAAGCCGCGGGTGGCGAGCCCCTCAAGCCCAAGAAGTGGGGCGAGCTGAGTACCGTTACCATTTCCTATGGTCATGGGCTGTCGACCAGCCCAATGCATCTGGCAGCCGGTTACGCGGCGATCGCCAATGGCGGGCACTACGTCAGTCCAACGGTGTTGCGTAAGAACGGCCCTCAGTATGGTCCCCGCGTGCTGTCACATGGTGCCGCGCTTCAGGCGCAAAAGATGTTGCGCAAGGTGGTCACGGACGGGACGGCCAGTTTCGGGGACGTGGCGGGGTATGATGTCGCCGGTAAAACCGGCACAGCCGACAAGCCGAAGCCACGCGGCGGTTACTATGATGACAAGGTCATCGCGACGTTCGCGACGATCTTTCCGGCCTATGATCCCAAATACGTTCTGATCGTCACGCTGGACGAGCCGTCCATTGTTGCCTATGGCGAAAAGCGCCGCACGGCGGGCTGGACAGCGGTGCCCGTGGCTGCCGAATTGATCGGTCGTGTCGCGCCTTTGCTGGGCTTGCGTCCCCGGCTTGAGCCTGAGGCGCGCGCTGCTATAACGCTGACCTCAAATTAGACTGTCCGGCAAGAGGTGGGCGATGGGCACAAGGACAAAGAAACTCAGCCAACTGGCCCTGACCGCCCGAGGTGGCGCAAACCCGGAAATTACCGGGCTGGCCGTCGATAGCCGAGAGGTTAAGGAAGGCTACTTGTTCGCAGCCCTTCCCGGAACGCGGGTTCACGGGGGCGAGTTTATCCAGTTCGCCCTGCGGATGGGCGCTGCGGCCATCCTGACGGATGCCGAGGGCGCTGTGATCGCGGCGGATGAGTTGTCGGGCTCGGATGCGGCGCTGGTCGTCGTTGAAGACCCTCGTCAGGCGCTGGCGGGATGTGCGGCGCTTTGGTTTGGCTCTCAACCGCAGACTATCGTTGCCGTGACCGGAACAAACGGCAAGACATCGGTTGCAACCTTTGTACGTCAGATCTGGATGGAGCTGGGCCACGCCGCGGTCAATCTTGGCACAACCGGTGTCGAAGGTGCCTGGACCGCGCCTCTGGCCCATACCACGCCAGAGCCTATAACCCTGCACCGTTGTCTCGCAGAAGCGGCAGAAAACGGTGTGACCCATGCCGCGATGGAGGCGTCGTCGCACGGTTTGGAACAACGGCGCCTGGACGGGGTGAATCTGACTGCGGCGGGCTTTTCAAACTTCACGCAGGACCATCTGGACTACCACGAAACGTTTGAGGCCTATTTTGCGGCCAAGGCCGGTCTGTTCGATCGCGTTCTGCCGCAGGACGGAACCGTCGTTATCAACATGAGCGACCCCAAAGGGCTGCATGTCCGTAAGATCGCCGAAGACCGGGGGCAGGATGTGCTGACCGTTGGTTTGGGTGATGCAGACCTGTGTCTGATGAACCAGCGTTTCGATGCCACGGGTCAGGACCTGCGCTTTTCGTGGAAAGGAAAGGTCTTTCAAACGCGCCTGAACCTGATTGGGGGATTTCAGGCCGAGAATGTCCTTTTGGCCTGCGGGCTTGTGATCGCGGGCGGAGATGATCCCGAGCGCGTTTTTGAAACCTTGCCGCACCTGACAACCGTGCGTGGACGAATGCAACTGGCTGCAACGCGAGAGAATGGGGCGGCGGTGTTCGTGGACTACGCCCACACGCCGGATGCGGTTGCGACTGCGCTCAAGGCGATGCGCCCGCATGTCATGGGTCGGCTGATTGCAATCGTTGGCGCGGGTGGCGATCGGGATGCGGGAAAGCGCCCTTTGATGGGCAAGGCCGCGGCGAACAACGCCGATGTGGTATTTGTAACGGATGACAACCCGCGCAGCGAAGACCCCGCAGTGATCCGCGAGGCCGTGATGCAAGGGGCACCGGGTGCAACCGAAGTCGGAGACAGGGCCGAGGCCATTCTGCGCGGTGTCGATGCCATGCAACCCGGGGACGCGCTGCTGATTGCAGGCAAAGGGCATGAAACAGGCCAGATTGTTGGCGATCAGGTTCTGCCATTTGACGATGTGGAACAGGCCAGCATAAGCGTCGCTGCACTTGACGGGAGGGTCGCATGACTTTGTGGACCGCATCCGAAGCCGCCGAAGCAACCGGTGGGCGTGCTACAGCGGATTGGACAGCAAACGGCGTGTCCATTGACACGCGAACCCTGCAGCCCGACGATCTTTTCGTAGCGTTGACAGCGGCGCGTGACGGGCACGAATTCGTTGCGCAGGCATTGGAAAAAGGGGCAGGTGCAGCGCTTGTGTCCCGTGTGCCCGAAGGTGTGCCCGAAGATGCGCCGCTGCTGATCGTGGACGACGTTCAGGCAGGGTTGGAGGCGCTGGGGCAGGCCGCGCGTGCGCGCACGGATGCGCGGGTGATGGGCGTTACGGGCAGCGTCGGGAAAACCTCGACCAAGGAAATGCTGTCTACTATCTTGGAAACGCAGGGAAAAACACATGCCAGCGTTGCCAGCTACAACAATCATTGGGGTGTTCCTCTGACATTGGCCCGGATGCCGCGCGACACCGACTACGCGGTAATCGAGATTGGCATGAACCACCCCGGAGAGATCGCGCCCTTGGCAAGGCAGGCCCATCCCCACGTGGCATTGGTAACGACCGTGGCGGCTGTCCACCTAGAGGCGTTCGAGTCCGTTGCCGGAATCGCCCATGAAAAGGCTGCGATTTTCGAAGGTCTGACCAAAGGTGGCGCGGCGATCGTCAACGCGGATGTGGAACACGCAGAAATTCTACGCGAGTGTGCAATGGAAAACGGGGCTGGGGTCGTAGAGTTCGGGCGATCCGCTGTGGATTATGTGCTGAAAGATGTCACGCAGGCCTCGGATTCGGTACATGCGTCGGCGACCGTGGGCGATGTCCCATTCAAGTTTGACGTACAATCTGCCGGCACGCATTTTGCGATGAACGCGCTAGGGGCATTGGCCGCCTGTGTAGAGATGGGCGTTGAACTGGACGACGCGATTACTGGGTTGGCCCGGTGGTCTCCGGTCAAGGGGCGCGGGGTGCGAGAGCAGATTGCGCTGATTGCGGGCGGTCAGGTCGAATTGCTGGACGACAGTTATAACGCCAACCCAACCTCGATGGAGGCCGCGCTGGATGTGCTGGCCGCGTCGCAGGGTGACCGTAGGATCGCGTTCTTGGGCGATATGAAAGAGTTGGGCGCACAAGAAGCCGAAATGCACGCCAATATGGCCCACGTGGATGCCATGCAACGTGTTGATCGTGTTCATTGTATCGGCCCACTGATGAAGACGCTTCACGACGCTTTGCCGGACGAAAAACGCGGCCTCTGGTTTGAAACCAGCACTGAAATGGTCGCGCGTTTGCCAGAGCTGATCCGAGCCGGTGATACCGTATTGGCCAAAGGCTCTCTGAGCATGGCTTTGGCGCAGATTGTTGACGGTTTGCGGAAAATGGGGCAAGGGAGCGCGCCTGACCCATGATCGCCGCACGAGAAAGGTTTTAAGATGCTTTATTGGTTGACCGGCCTGTCGGACGGGGGGGATTTCTTTAACCTCTTTCGGTACATCACGTTCCGTGCAGGTGGGGCCTTTATGACTGCGTTGATCTTTGGGTTCCTGTTTGGAAAACCGCTGATCAATGTGTTGCGCCGCAAGCAGGGCAAGGGTCAGCCGATCCGGGATGACGGTCCCGAGGGGCATTTCTCAAAGGCCGGAACGCCAACCATGGGCGGCCTGCTGATAGTCGGGGCGCTTGTGACGTCTACTCTGGTCTGGGCGCGGTGGGACAACCCCTATGTCTGGATGGTGCTGTTCGTAACTTTGGCTTACGCAGCCATTGGTTTTGCCGACGATTACGCCAAGGTGTCCAAGCAGAACACTAAGGGCGTTTCGGGTAAAATGAGGCTTGCTCTGGGGATCATTATTGCGGTTCTGGCTTCGCTATGGGCGACTTTGCACCATCCCGAGGCTTTGCAGAACCAGCTTGCCGTGCCGGTTTTCAAGGACACGCTGGTCAATCTGGGGATATTCTACATTCCGTTCTCGATTATCGTGATTGTGGGTGCGGCGAATGCCGTGAACCTGACCGACGGGTTGGACGGGCTTGCGATCATGCCTGCAATGATCGCGGCATCGACGCTGGGGATCATCGCTTATGCGGTGGGCCGGGTCGACTTTACCGAATATCTGGACGTGCACTATGTGCCGGGAACGGGCGAAATCTTTATCTTTACCTCGGCGCTTTTTGGAGCGGGGCTTGGGTTTCTTTGGTATAACGCGCCGCCTGCCGCTGTGTTCATGGGCGATACTGGGTCACTGGCCTTAGGGGGCGCGCTGGGTGCAATCGCAGTTGCCACCAAGCACGAGTTGGTACTGGCCGTTGTCGGCGGTCTGTTCGTCGTCGAGGCACTGAGCGTGATCATTCAGGTCCTGTACTTCAAACGCACCGGTCGCCGCGTATTCCTGATGGCGCCGATCCACCATCACTATGAGAAAAAGGGGTGGGCGGAACCGACGATCGTGATTCGGTTCTGGATCATTTCCCTGATCCTCGCGATGATTGGTCTAGCGACGCTGAAGGTCCGGTAGCCCTCCCGCCAGGTTCGGCGGACCTTCGGTCCACCTGCCACCTGTTGGGCCCGGCTCGCGCTGGCGCGCGAGCCTGTCTATCCCCTTGCCAATGAGGGGGTCTTCTGCGCAGGGTGACGCCCAAGCCAAAGTCAAAAAAGGGTGGGCAGCATGATCCCGGTCAAAGGGTTTTCAGGACATAAAGTTGCGGTTCTGGGGCTTGGTCGGTCAGGGCTGGCCGCCGCACGCGCATTAAGGGCTGGCGGCGCCGAGCCGGTCTGTTGGGATGACAACCCAGCGGCCCGCGAGAAGGCGGAAGGCGAAGGTTTTGCCTGCGCCGACCTTTTGCGCCATGGCGCGTTTGACGACATCGCCACGCTGATCGTCTCGCCGGGTATTCCGCATCTTTATCCTGACCCGAACCCTGTGGTGGCCGCTGCATTGGATGCGGGCGTGCCGGTAGACAACGACATCGGGCTGTTCTTCCGCTCTTTCGCGGGTGCGGAATGGAACAACTACGATATGCCTCCGCGCGTGATTGCGGTTACGGGGTCGAACGGTAAATCGACCACGGCCGCTTTGATCCATCATATCCTTACCGAAGCGGGGCGAGAGGCTCAGTTGGCGGGGAACATCGGGCGGGGTGTTCTGGATATTGAGCCGGGCGGGGATGGCTCTGTCGTGGTGCTGGAGCTGAGCAGCTATCAGACAGAACTTGCCCGCGCTTTGACGCCGGATGTAGCGGTGTTCACCAATCTTTCACCGGATCATCTAGATCGCCACGGCGGGATGGGCGGGTATTTTGCGGCCAAGCGCCGGTTGTTTGCCGAAGGCGGACCAGACCGCGCCGTGATCGGCATCGACGAAAAAGAAGGAGCGTTTTTGGCCGGTCAGCTTGCCGAGGGGCCCTCTGACGACCGGGTGATCCGCGTATCGGTCGCACGCAAATTGACGGGTCCCGGATGGCAGGTCTTCGCGCGCAAGGGTTTTTTGTCGGAATATCGCAAAGGTCGGCAGGCCGGGTCGATTGACATGCGTGGGATCAAGGGACTGCCCGGTTCGCATAACCACCAGAACGCATGCGCGGCATACGCAGCCTGTCGTGCGTTGGGCTTAGCCCCCCGCGTGATCGAGGACGCACTGCACAGCTATCCCGGCTTGCCGCACCGCAGCCAGATCATCGCCGAAGCAGATGGCGTTACTTTTGTGAACGACTCCAAGGCCACCAACGTGGACAGTGCTCTGAAGGCGCTGAACGCATTTGGAAAAATCCGCTGGATTTGCGGTGGGCTAGAGAAAGAGGGCGGATTGTCGGCATTGAACGCAGCATCGGACAGAGTCATCAAAGCCTATGTGATCGGGCGCGAGGCGGCCGGATTTGCCATGCAGCTTGACGCGGAAACGCTGGTTTGCACGACGATGGCCGAGGCCGTGGCGCAGGCCATGTCGGATGCGCAGCCGGGTGAAACTGTGCTATTGGCCCCAGCGGCGGCTAGTTTTGACCAATACGACAGTTTCGAGCGACGCGGAGAAGACTTTGAGGCGCAGGTTCGGCAGAGGCTGTCAGAATAGAGGTTTGCAATTGATCGCCGGTTGAGCGAAGCTGAGTTGCTATCAGCTTGACGCGCCAAGATTATTGGTTTTGCCTGCCTTCAAATTCAACGTGAGGTTATGATTATGCCATACCGTAAATTCTCTTTGATCCTGCCCGCTATTTTGGTGGTTGGAGCCTGCTCCAATGTCGGTGCCAATTACCAGCCGGTCGTCGATGGACCGGTTGGGCCAAACTACAACGCGGATCTGGCCCAGTGTCAGGCGCTTGCACGGTCTCAGCCGACAGTGGATAGCCGGACGGCTGGCGCTGCTGCCATCGGCGCGGCGGGTGCTGCCGGCACCAAGGCGATCATTGACGACAGCGCCAGCGATCTGGGACGTGCCGCCGTTGCGGGTGCGCTGGTAGGTGCGGGTGCGAGCGCGATTAACAATACTCAAAATCAGGAAGTGATCGTGCGCAACTGTATGCGCGGACGTGGGTATAACGTCGTAGGTTAACGGCCCGCGATCGCAGTTCCGGCGGCGTGGCCCGATGACCACGCCCACTGGAAGTTGTATCCGCCCAGCCAGCCTGTGACATCCACTGCTTCGCCAATCGCGTAGAGGCCGGGGACATCCCTGGCCTCCATCGTTCTGGACGAAAGGTCGTCGGTGTCGATCCCACCCAATGTGACCTCGGCGGTCCGGTAGCCCTCGGTGCCAGATGGGGTCAGTTGCCAGTTTGATAGGGCTTTGACCAGTTCAATCAGAGCGGCATCGGATTGGTCGGCCAGATTGCCTTGCATGGGGATGATGCGGCTGAGGAATTCCACCAGACGACTGGGCAGGTGCCGGGCCAGTTCGGTGGTCAGAGCTTTGCGCCCTCCGGCCTGCCGCTGATCGCGCAGCACGTCAAACAGAGCGAGATCAGGGATCAGATTGACGCTGATGTCTTCGCCCTCGCGCCAGTAAGAGGACAGTTGCAGGACAGACGGTCCGCTGAGGCCGCGATGGGTGAACAGCAGCGCTTCGTCAAAGCTGGTGCGCGTGTTCGACAGTCGGGCAGGCAGGGAAACGCCTGAAAGCTCTTTGAATTTTGCGTCCGAAAACGTGAATGGCACCAGCGCCGCCCTTGTATCAGTAATGCCCAACCCGAATTGTCGCGCGATGTCATAGGCCAGCCCGGTCGCACCCATTTTGGGGATCGACTTGCCGCCCGTGGCCAGCACCAGATTGGCGCAGGTCAGGGAAACGCGCTGTCCTTCGCGATCGACGTCAAGGGCGAACCCGCTTTCCGTCTTGCGAAGGTACCTCAACTCGGCCCGGACCCACAATTCGGCCCCTGCATTCGCCATCTCATCCATCAGCATCTGAATGATCTGTTTTGAGGAACCGTCGCAGAACAACTGCCCTAGCGTTTTCTCGTGCCACGCAATCTTGTGCCGCCCGACCAGATCGATGAAATCCCACTGGGTGTACCGGGCCAATGCGGATTTGCAAAAATGCGGGTTCTGCGACAGGAAGTTGCCAGGCCCTGCGTACATGTTCGTAAAGTTGCAGCGCCCGCCGCCCGAGATACGGATTTTCTCACCCGCGGCCTTCGCATGGTCGATCACCAATACGCGCCCACCGCAATGGGCGGCGCACATCATACCGGCTGCCCCGGCACCAAGGATGATCGTGTCAAAGTCCATGTGTTGCGCATGGCGCGGATTACCTGGGATGGCAAGGGGGACTTGGTGCGTGCCATGTTTGTCGCGGCCCTTTCTTTGATGCTATGAGCTGTCGGGTATTCTCTGCACCGATGCGTGACGTATTCAGGAAAGGTCCAATATGCCCCAGACAATAATAAAGGGAATCAAGGCACTGCTGGCCGAAGCGAATGCCGTTGTTTCGTCGGTTTCGGTTGAGCAGGCCCAAGCCATGCTAGACAGTGACGACCACGTTCTGATCGACTTGCGCGACTTTCGCGAATTAAAACGGTCTGGCAAGATCCCCGGAGCATTCTCATGCCCCAGAGGGATGCTCGAGTTTTGGATCGACCCCGAAAGCCCATATCACAAGGACGTCTTTGATCAGGACAAGACCTACGTGTTCTATTGCGCCAGCGCGTGGCGGTCGGCGCTTAGTGCCAAAATCGCGATGGAGATGGGGCTAAAGCCGGTTGTTCATATCGAAGGTGGGTTTACCGCTTGGGCCAAGTCCGGTGCACCGGTTGAAGAAGTTGAGTAGTCAGATTTAGGCGAACATCATTCCGCAAACCCCCGTCCCGGCGGGACTTTGCTGACGGCGGTTTGTTTTTGCTCAAACCCCTCATTTTACTGGCCCAAAGGCAAAAACCGGGATAGACTCTCAATCAGATCCCGAAAACGGGACGTGAACGAGGCAGAGAGTGGCGGTATCTCATGACTGAGATGGTGTATGGCGCGGTCCAGGACCAGCGCGGCGAACCGATTCTACCAAAGTGGTGGCGCACGATTGACCGCTGGACGATGTCCTGCGTTCTGATCCTGTTTGTCATCGGCTTGTTGCTGGGGTTGGCGTCCTCGCCGCCGCTGGCAAGCCGCAATGGGTTTGATCCTTTTCACTACGTTGAGCGGCAGGCGTTGTTCGGCGGCTTAGCTCTGATTGCGATGCTGCTGACCTCGATGATGTCGCCGACTTTGGTGCGGCGACTGGCTGTGCTGGGTTTTCTCGGCGCGTTTGTGGCGCTGGCCTTTCTGCCTGTCTTCGGGACCGATTTCGGTAAAGGGGCGGTGCGCTGGTATTCGCTGGGCTTTGCCTCGCTGCAACCGTCCGAATTTCTGAAACCCGGTTTCATCGTCGTGGCTGCATGGTTGCTGGCCGCGTCGCAGGAAATCAACGGCCCTCCGGGGCGGTTGTGGTCTTTTGCGCTGTGTATGGCGATCGTGGCGATGTTGGTGCTGCAACCCGACTTTGGTCAGGCCTGCCTGATCCTGTTTGGTTGGGGCGTGATGTATTTCGTGGCCGGTGCGCCGATGCTGCTGCTGGTCGGCATGGCGGGCGCGGTCGTTCTGGGCGGGATGTTCGCTTATTCGAACTCGGAACATTTTGCGCGCCGCATTGACGGCTTCCTGAACCAAGAGGTCGATCCGACCACCCAGCTTGGCTATGCCACCAACGCGATCCGCGAGGGCGGGTTGTTCGGTGTGGGCGTGGGCGAGGGGCAGGTGAAATGGTCGTTGCCAGATGCGCATACGGATTTCATCATAGCTGTTGCGGCCGAGGAATACGGCCTGATCCTGGTGTTGATCATCATCGCGCTTTATTCGCTGATCGTCGTGCGTTCGCTCCTGCGGCTGATGCGTGAACGCGACATGTTCATCCGTCTGGCAGGGACAGGTCTGGCCTGCATGTTCGGCGTTCAGGCGATGATCAACATGGGGGTGGCCGTGCGTCTGCTGCCCGCCAAGGGCATGACATTGCCGTTCGTCAGCTATGGTGGTTCCTCGCTGATTGCGGGTGGAATTGCGGTTGGCATGTTGCTGGCCTTTACCCGCACCCGGCCACAGGGCGAACTGGGCGACATACTGCGCGGACGAGGTTGATGACAGCACCTTATCTTCTGATTGCGGCGGGCGGCACCGGGGGTCACATGTTCCCGGCACAGGCGCTGGCCGAGGCAATGCTGCACAAAGGCTGGCGCGTCCGTTTGTCAACTGATGCGCGCGGTGCGCGTTATACCGGTGGCTTTCCTCATTCGACCGAGATTGTCGAGGCCAGTTCCGCCACTTTCGCGCGGGGCGGTTTGGCCGCCAAAGCGATGGTGGGCCCAAAGATCGCGGGCGGCGTGACCAGCATGGCAATGCAGATGATGCGCGAGCGACCTGACGTGGTTGTCGGCTTTGGTGGATACCCCTCAATCCCTGCGTTGGGGGCGGCAACGTTGCTGAAAATCCCGCGCATGATCCACGAACAGAACGGTGTGCTGGGCCGCGTGAACCAGTTGTTTGCCAAGCGCGTGGCGCAGGTGGCTTGCGGTGTGTGGCCCACGGACCTGCCAGACGGCGCGCAGGGGGTCCACACCGGCAACCCGGTCCGCGCCGCCGTGTTAGAGCGTGCAGCGTCGGGGTACATCCCCCCCGGCGACTACCCGATGTCTGTGCTTGTTATGGGCGGCTCGCAGGGGGCACGTATTCTCAGCGACGTTGTGCCCGGTGCGATCGCGGCATTGCCCGAAGCCCTGCGCGCCCATATCCGCGTGGCGCATCAGGCGCGGAATGAGGATGGCGAACGTGTCACCGCGTTTTATGCCGATAACGGAATTCGCGCCGAAGTCTTGCCATTCTTCGATGACGTCCCGCGACGCATGTCCGATGCGCAACTTGTCATAAGCCGCTCGGGTGCCTCCAGCGTTGCCGATATCTCGGTAATCGGGCGGCCTTCGATCCTGATCCCTTTTGCCGCTGCTGCCGGAGATCACCAAACCGCCAATGCTCGCGGGTTGGTGCAGGCCGGGGGCGCAATCATGATCCCGGAAAACCTGCTTGACGTTGCTGCGTTGAGCGAGCAAATCACCGCAGTTCTGACAAACCCCGAAGCCGCGCAAAAGATGGCCCACGCCGCCCTCTCGACCGGCGCGCCCGATGCGACCGAGCGTCTGGTGCACCTCGTCGAACAGTTGGCGCAGAAGGAGACCACATGAATCCAGCAACTAAACTGCCGCAAGACGTAGGGTCGATCCACTTTGTCGGGATCGGCGGGATTGGGATGTCGGGGATTGCCGAGGTTCTGCTGAACCTGGGCTACCGGGTGCAGGGCTCGGACCTGAAAGCGTCCAAGATCACTGGCCGTCTGGCCGGTTTGGGGGCCGAGATTTTCGTGGGCCAGCGCGCCGAAAACCTTGAAAATGCAGCCGTTGTGGTGGTGTCTACTGCGATCAAGGCGGGGAATCCCGAATTGGACGGTGCCCGTGCGCAGGGCCTGCCAGTGGTGCGCCGTGCCGACATGCTGGCGGAGCTGATGCGCCTGAAGTCCAACATTGCCATCGCCGGAACCCATGGCAAAACAACCACCACCACCATGATGGCTGAACTCATGGTCGCCGGAGATTTCGACCCCACCGTGATCAATGGCGGCATCATTCACGCCTATGGCAGCAACGCGCGGATGGGGCAGGGCGAATGGATGGTGGTCGAGGCCGACGAATCGGATGGCTCGTTCAACCGTCTGCCCGCGACCATTGCTATTGTCACCAATATCGACCCCGAACATATGGAGCATTGGGGCGATTTCGATAAACTTCGCGATGGGTTCTATGAGTTCGTCTCGAACTTGCCTTTCTATGGGCTGGCGGTCTGTTGCACGGATCATGCCGAGGTGCAGACGCTGGTGGGTCGTATCACCGACCGCCGCGTGCGCACTTATGGGTTTAACGCGCAGGCCGATGTGCGGGCGGTGAACCTGACCTATAAGGGCGGCGTCGCGCATTTTGATGTTCATCTGCAATATGAAGACACGGTGATCGAAGGCTGCACGCTGCCGATGCCGGGCGACCACAATGTCTCGAACGCATTAAGCGCCGTGGCCGTTGCGCGTCATCTGGGTATGAAAACCGCGGAAATCCGCGAGGCTTTGGCCAATTTCGGCGGCGTCAATCGCCGTTTCACCAAGGTTGGAGAGGTCGACGGAGTCACAATTATCGACGATTACGGCCACCACCCGGTTGAAATCGCCGCCGTACTAAAAGCTGCACGTCAGGCTTCCGAAGGCCGCGTAATCGCAGTGCATCAACCGCACCGGTATTCACGCCTGTCGAACTTGTTTGATGATTTCTGCACCTGTTTCAATGACGCCGACGTGGTCGCCATTGCCGAAATCTTTGCCGCCGGAGAAGATCCGATCGAGGGGGCATCCCGCGATGATTTGGTGCAGGGCCTGATCCGCCACGGCCACCGCCATGCCCGCGCGCTGCTGGATGAAAACGATCTGGAACGGCTGGTCCGCGAACAGGCCCGTCCCGGCGACATGGTCGTCTGTCTGGGGGCCGGTACGATCAGCGCATGGGCCAATGGTTTGCCGGAACGGTTGCTGCGCAAGCAGGCTGGATAAGGTAATGGACTCTGCCGACGCGCAACCTTAAAGAGCGTGGTCGGACTCGCCAGAAAGCGTCCTTGGAGGGGCGAATGGTTTATTCAGTGGTATTTGCAGGATTGTGGGTGGTGGCCTCGACCGTCGTGGCCATGCTGCCGATGCGTCTGCAATTTCCACCCGGCGTTGTTCTGTTCGTGGCGGCACCTGCACTGATCGTCTGGTTAAGCCATGATTTCGGCTGGTTCTTTTCAGTGCTGGCATTTGCTGCCTTTGCGTCAATGTTCCGCAATCCCATCCGTCATTACTGGCACCGTTGGACAGGGCAGGAGGTAGAAGAGTGAACTTGTCTCTTGCTCTTGCTTTCATGTGGGGGATCGCTGCGAATGTGCTGGCGATGATCCCAAGCAAAGACAACCACTGGACCAGGGCTTATGTTCTGATTGCTGTTGGCATTCCGATCCTTGGCTATGTGACTTTGCAAAATGGTCCCTGGATTGGCTTGGTCGTTCTGGCGGCGGGAATGTCCGTGTTGCGCTGGCCGGTGATCTATCTGGGGCGGTGGGTGCGCAAAGTACTTGGCGCGACGCTCTGACCAATACAGCTTGCGTTGCAGGTTCAAATCCGCGAATTAGCAGGCATGACAGCTCTTCCCACGCCACGCGGCAAACTCTCTGAAAACCGACCTTTGAATGATCTGACATGGCTGCGCGTCGGCGGGCCGGCGGACTATCTGTTCCAACCAGCCGATTTGGAGGACCTGCGGGATTTCCTGCGGCGGCTTCCCGGAGACATGGCGGTTTTTCCGATGGGTGTCGGCTCTAACCTCATTGTGCGCGACGGGGGGCTGAGGGCGGTTGTGATCCGTTTGGGGCGGGGCTTCAATGGCATTGGCGTCGAAGGCAACCGAGTAACGGCAGGGGCTGCTGCGCTGGATGCGCATGTTGCGCGCAAAGCGGCGGATGCGGGGGTTGATCTAACGTTCCTGCGCACCATTCCCGGGTCTATCGGTGGTGCTGTGCGGATGAACGCGGGGTGTTATGGCAGCTACACGGCGGATGTCCTGCGCAATGCGACTATCGTGACCCGTCAGGGCGACGTTGTGGACCTGACCCCTGACGAGCTGAACTTTAGCTATCGCCATTCGGACCTGCCCGAAGGTGCGGTGCTGATCTCGGCGACGTTTGAGGGGCCTTCCGCTGATCCGCAGGTCTTGCATGATCGCATGACCGCGCAACTTAAGAAACGCGACGAAACCCAGCCCACCAAGGACCGCAGCGCGGGGTCCACTTTTCGCAATCCGGCGGGGTATTCCTCGACCGGCCAAGCCGATGATGTGCATGATCTGAAGGCGTGGAAGGTGATTGACGATGCGGGAATGCGCGGCGCGGCCAGAGGCGGCGCGCAGATGAGTCCCAAGCATTCGAATTTCATGATCAATACTGGCACCGCAACCGCCGCCGACCTTGAAGGTCTGGGTGAAGAGGTGCGAAAAAAGGTTTACGAAACAAGCGGCATCACGCTAGAGTGGGAAATCATGCGGGTCGGTGATCCGCAGACAGATTAAGACCCCAACCGTCAGACCAAAACAGGCAAATTCAGGCGACGGATCAAGGGTATAAACGTATACGGACCACCAGATAAGGTCCGGGGACATTGAGGCGCTAAGTGGGTAAGTCGAGCAGGACACACCCCAAAGTGGCGGTATTGATGGGCGGCCCCTCGGCAGAACGCGAGGTGTCACTCAGCAGCGGGCGCGAATGCGCAGCCGCCCTCAGGGGAGAAGGCTTTGAAGTGGTCGAGCTGGACGCGGGTCCCGACCTTTACGCGCGCCTTTTGGACATCAAGCCAGATGTTGTTTTCAATGCCCTGCATGGCCGCTGGGGTGAGGATGGCTGCGTGCAGGGCCTGCTGGAATGGATGCGGATACCCTATACGCATTCCGGCGTGCTGGCCTCGGCTTTGGCGATGGACAAACAGCGCAGCAAGGAAATTTACCAGACCGAGGGTCTGCCTATCGTACCCAGCGTGATCGTGCCCAAGGTCGAGGTTGTCGAAGTTCACGTGATGGAGCCGCCCTACGTGGCCAAGCCCAATAACGAAGGGTCCAGCGTAGGGATCTACATCGTTCACGAAGGGTCCAACGGACCGCCGAAACTGTCGGATGATATGCCCGAACATGTCATGGTCGAGAAATACGTGGCCGGGCGTGAATTGACGGTGACGGTGGTGGGGGATCGCGCCCTTACAGTGACCGAAATCATGACGGATGGCGGCTGGTACGACTATGACGCCAAGTATAAGCCGGGCGGTTCGTGGCACGTACTGCCTGCTGATATTCCGCAGAACATTTTCCAACTTTGCATGGAATACGCAATTAAGGCCCACAACGCTTTGGGTTGCCGGGGCGTAAGCCGTACTGACTATCGCTGGGATGACAGCATGGGCGCGGATGGGTTGTTCCTGCTCGAGACCAACACGCAACCGGGTATGACGCCAACGTCTTTGGTGCCCGAGCAGGCAGAACATTGCGGTATGACGTTCGGACAGCTTTGCGCCTGGATGGTGGAGGATGCCTCATGCGACCGTTAAGAGCCACCCGCGCACCTGTCATACACCGGTCAAAACCATTGTCGGGGCCGGATGCGGATTTCGTGTCGGGCGAACATCACGATGTTGAGCCGAAACTGCGTTTGCAAGGCGCAAAGCTGTTTGGCCGCAAGTCCCTTCGCTTTGACCCCGCGCCCTCGCGCCTCAGCTACCGGGTGCAGCGTTGGATGCTGACACCGGGTGTGCGGCGTGGCCTGAAGGTTGGGTTGCCGATTTTTGCGATCTGCGCGGCTGTTGGCCTCTATTTCAGCGCGGCAGAGCGGCGCGACGCATTGGTGGCTTATGCCAACGATATCAAGACTTCTATCCAGCAACGCCCCGAATTCATGGTCAACCTGATGGCGATCGACGGGGCAGGCCCCGGTCTGGCGGATGATATCCGTGCGGTGGTGCCGTTGGATTTCCCGATCAGTTCTTGGGACCTGGATGCCGATCAGATCCGCGATACGATCACGGGGCTGGACCCTGTCAAATCAGCGACTGTGCGCGTGCGCCCAGGTGGAATCCTTCAGGTGGATGTTGTTGAGCGCCAGCCTGTTGTCGTCTGGCGTACGCGGGGCGGTATCGAGCTGCTGGATGACACCGGCGCGCATGTCGAACGAATTGTCTCGCGCAAGGACCATTCCGGTCTGCCTTTGATCGCGGGCAAGGGTGCCGATGCCCATGTGCCGCAAGCGTTGGAACTGTTGGTGACGGCGCGCAGCCTTGGCAACCGGGTGCGCGGGCTTGTGCGTATAGGCGAACGCCGTTGGGATCTGGTGCTGGATCGGGGTCAGCGCATCATGCTGCCGACAGAACGCCCCGTCCGGGCGTTGGAGCGCGTGCTGGCCGTAAACGAAGTTCAGGATCTGCTGGAACGCGACGTGGCCGTGGTCGACATGCGTTTGGGTCAGCGACCAACCATCCGAATGACCAAAGCTGCCAGCGAAGACTGGTGGAATACAAAAGTAGATGTAAGTAGCGGGCAGTAACGATTATGATGACCGACCTTTATCAGTCTCAACGGGCCATGCGGCAAATGCGCAGACAGGCAATGCAGCGCGGTGTGGTTGCCATTCTGGATGTCGGCAGCTCAAAGATTGCCTGCCTTGTGCTTCGGTTTGACGGCGCCGGTCGCCTGAACGAAGACAGCGGAATCGGATCGCTCGCCGGTCAGTCAGGCTTTCGCGTGATTGGTGCTGCAACGACCCGGTCTCGTGGCGTGCAGTTTGGCGAAGTCACGGCCATGCAGGAAACTGAGCGCGCCATTCGAACCGCGCTGCAAACAGCGCAGAAGATGGCCGATATCCGCGTGGATCACGTGATCGCATGTTTTTCGGGGGCCAATCCCCGATCTTACGGTTTGGACGCTCAGGTCGATCTTGAAGGGCAGGTCGTGACTGAGGCCGAGGTTGGTCGCGTTCTGAATGCCTGCGACGTTCCCGATTACGGTGCGGGGCGCGAAGTGCTGCATGCGCAGCCGGTGAACTTTGCTTTGGACAACCGCTCTGGCCTGATCGACCCACGCGGTCAGATGGGGCAATCGCTGGCCGTTGACATGCACATGCTCACCGTTGACGCCGTTGCAATCCAGAACATCGTGCGCTGTATCAAGCGTTGTGATCTAGAGCTCGCCGGGATCGCGAACTCGGCCTATGTGTCGGGTGTTTCGGCCTTGGTCGAGGACGAGCAGGAACTGGGCGCGGCCTGTATTGACATGGGCGGTGGCACGACCAGCGTGTCGATCTTCATGAAGAAACACATGATCTACGCCGATTGCGTGCGTATGGGCGGTGATCACGTGACCTCGGATATCTCGATGGGGTTGGGTGTTCCCGCGCATGTGGCTGAACGTATCAAAACATTCAATGGGGGGGTTCATGCGACAGGCGCAGATGATCGTGACCTGATCGACATCGGTGGCGATACCGGCGACTGGGAGCACGATCGCCGGACCGTAAGCCGGGCCGAGTTGATTGGGATCATGCGTCCTCGTGTAGAAGAAATCCTGGAAGAGGTCCGCATTCGTCTGGATGCTGCGGGGTTCGAACACATGCCCAGTCAGCAGATTGTTCTAACGGGCGGTGGTAGCCAGATCATGGGCCTCGATGGGCTTGCGACCCGTATTCTGGGTCAGCGCGTCCGCCTTGGCCGCCCCCTTCGCGTTCATGGGTTGCCGCAATCGGCAACCGGGCCGGGATTTTCCTCGGCCGTGGGCCTTAGCCTGTTTGCGGCGCATCCGCAGGATGAATGGTGGGACTTTGAAATCCCGGTCGATACCTATGCGGCGCGCCCTTTCAAGCGCGCAGTGCGCTGGTTCCGTGACAATTGGTAAGGTCCTGATCGCGGCGCTTGTCGCTGCGATTCCCACTACCCCATCGGCCCAGACTCGCATCACGCCTGAGGCGTTTCTAAGCGCGGTCGAGGGCAAAACCGTCAAGTTCCACGACTACCCGAGCGGCGATCTGGTGGGGGCCGAAGAATTCCTCAGCCCGACTCTCTCGGTTTGGCGAATGGAGGGCAGGGGTTGTGTCTATGGTCAGATTACAACTCCTGACGGGCAGATCTGCTTTCTCTATGACGATGATGTCGACGGCATTCCGGTTTGCTGGTGGCCCTTTGCGCACGAGGATCGGCTGATGGTTCGTCTGGCCACATTCGCCTATACTGAAATCCAAGAAGTTCGTGATATTTCCGAAGACGGTCTGAACTGTCCAAGTGCCCCAATTGGCTAAAGAAATGTGTTGCGGACGCCGTTGAAATCCCGCAAAATATCCACAGGGCCCGTCAGAGGCCCCGCGGCAGGACCTGAGCAGTTTTCCGCACACAGAAGATGATGGATTTTTAGGTGACGCGCCCGCCAACTGCGGTGTGCCGGTCGCATTTTTCGTGGTGCTTTGAGTTCAATCCGCAACATCTGGCAATCAATGCAAAATACGGCGGTGATCCGCCTTATTTCCTCCATATTTTGTGGATTCTGGCGATTTTTGGCGTGACCTTTGGCGTTTCGGTCGGTAGGATTGTTGAAGGATAGGTAAGAAAAACACCGCTTTGGCGGATCATATAAACAGGCGGACAGAGCATGACATTGAATCTTTCGATGCCCGGGCACGACGAACTGAAGCCTCGGATTACTGTATTTGGCGTTGGTGGCGCAGGCGGTAACGCTGTCAATAACATGATTGAAAAACAGTTGGATGGCGTGGATTTCGTGGTCGCCAATACCGACGCACAAGCACTTCAGCAAAGCCATTCCTCGGCGCGGGTGCAATTGGGCGTCAAAGTGACCGAGGGTCTGGGCGCTGGCGCGCGGCCTACCGTTGGGGCTGCGGCTGCAGAGGAAAGCATCGAACAGATCGTCGATCATCTGGCGGGCGCACATATGTGTTTCATCACCGCCGGCATGGGCGGTGGAACCGGTACAGGCGCTGCTCCGATCATCGCTCAGGCTGCGCGTGAGTTGGGCGTTCTGACTGTTGGCGTGGTAACCAAACCCTTCCAGTTCGAAGGGGCCAAGCGGATGCGTCAGGCCGAAGACGGTGTTGAGGCGCTGCAAGAGGTCGTTGACACGCTGATCATCATTCCGAACCAGAACCTGTTCCGTTTGGCCAATGAAAAGACCACGTTTACCGAGGCGTTCTCGATGGCCGATGACGTTCTGTATCAGGGCGTGAAGGGCGTGACCGACCTGATGGTGCGTCCGGGTCTGATCAACCTCGACTTTGCCGACGTCCGCGCCGTGATGGACGAGATGGGCAAGGCGATGATGGGTACGGGCGAGGCGACCGGCGAAGATCGCGCGGTTCAGGCGGCCGAGAAAGCAATCGCCAACCCGCTGCTGGACGAAATCAGCCTCAAGGGTGCCAAGGGCGTGCTGATCAATATCACCGGTTCGCACGACCTGACCCTGTTCGAATTGGACGAAGCCGCCAACCGCATCCGCGAGGAAGTGGACCCCGAGGCGAACATCATCGTTGGTTCGACCCTGGATACCGCGATGGAAGGCGGCATGCGCGTTTCGGTTGTCGCAACCGGTATTGACGCCAGTGAAAAGCACGATGACGTCCCCGTTGCCCGTCGTTCGATGTCAGCCCCACTGACACGCACAGTTTCGGCAGAAGAACCGCTGCAAGAAGAGACCCTCGTCGCAGCGGAAGAGGTCGTTACTGAGCCTCAGCCCGAAGTGAACCGCGAACCGTCTTTGTTTGAAACGACCGAGGAACCGACGGAACCACAGTACCAGCCGCGTGCCGAACAAGACGATGATGGCCTGCCCCCCCCGGCCTATCAGCCGCAGGTCGCTGAGTTCGAACCGACTCCCGAGCCGGTTGAACCTGCTCCGGAAAACTATGTCGCGCCTCAGCCTCAACCAGCGGCGGGCACCCCGTCGCCCGAGGCCCTGCAGCGCCTGCAAGCCGCAGTTCAGAACGTTCCGGCGTCCGAGCGTGGCCACCCAGCGCCGCGCCCGGCGGCACCGCAGCCCGCACCTCAGCCGACGGCCCATGCTGAGGCTGATCGTCCCCGGTTTGGCTTCAACCGTTTGATCGACCGGATGACGGGGCACGCGGCCGATACGCCGGCGCAACCACCGCGCCAACAGCCGGTTATGCGCCAATCTGACGCTACGGCACCAGCACAGGATGAGGCCGATCCCGAACAGGATCGCATCGAAATTCCGGCATTTCTGCGGCGTCAAGCGAACTGATCACGGTAACAATATACGTTTTAGGGGTCGCCACTTGGCGGCCCTTTTTAATTTAAATACAGTACCTTAGGTGGATATAAGCAGTCTTTTGCCGATCTGTTACATACATGTTTCATTCAGTTACAAAGAGTGAGTTGAGCCTTTTGCCCGTGTTCCTTAACTGAATGTCCAACACGGCCGGGATGGGCCGGACACCACTCACCGAGGTTCACTTTGCAACATACGCTCAAAACTCCGATCACGTTTACAGGCGTCGGGCTGCACAGCGGCAAACCAGCGACGATGGTCCTGAAGCCAGCGGCTGCCGGTCACGGCATCTGGTTCAGGCGGTCGGATATCGAACTGGGCAACGCGCTGATCCCGGCGATCTACGACGTGGTGGAACGCACTCCGCTATGTACCCGTCTAGTGAACGACGCGGGTGTGTCGGTGTCGACCATCGAACATATCATGGCAGCTTTGGCCGGGTGCGGTGTTCATAACGCTCTGATCGAGATTGACGGCCCCGAAGTTCCGATCATGGACGGATCGTCGATCGACTTCGTGCGCGGCATCATGACCAAAGGCGTGCGTCGGCAGGCGAGCCCGGTTCTGGCCTACGAAGTTCTTAAGCCCGTAACAGCGACCCGCGAAGGGGCAAGCGCCTCAATCGCGCCCGCCGATGGCCTGATCATCGACTTCCACATAGATTTCGAAGACGCAGCGATTGGCAGTCAGACCAAGACATTGGATATGCGTAACGGATCCTTTGCGCGTGAGCTGAGCGATTGCCGTACGTTCTGCCGCCGCACAGACGTAGAAGAAATGCGCGAGAACGGTCTTGCGCTTGGCGGAACATTGGAAAACGCCGTGGTTGTTCAGGGGGACGAAGTGTTGACCCCCGGCGGACTTCGCCACGCTGATGAAGCCGTGCGTCACAAGATGCTGGACGCTCTGGGTGACCTTTACCTAGCCGGAGGGCCGATCCTGGGTCATTTCACAGGCGACAAGTCGGGCCATGCGATGACAAACACCTTGCTGCGCAAGCTGTTTGAAACGCCGGGTGCCGTTCGTCCGATCCTTTGCACGCCCGAACAGGCCGCGCGCCTGCCGGGGCAAGGCCTTGTGTGGGACGAAATCCCCGAAGTCGCCTGATTGGATCAACTCTGTCGACAATTGCGCCAGAGGGCTTACTAAGGCGTTTTGCCCCGCAATTATATGTGCTAAACCAAGGCCAAATCCGGGGTTTGCCCCAATAATCAAGACGACAAGGATAGGCGGAATGGTTGGCACCAAAGCGGCAGTCAGATTCGCAGCGGCGATTCTTCTGGCAGCAGTTTTGACGGCTTGCGGCAGACAAGGCGCAGACCGCGATCAGAACCTGGATGGGTTCACTCCGGAACAGATTTTCACGCGCGGCGAATACGAGCTGTCGCAGAATCGTTCGGATGATGCGGCGTGGTACTTCTCGGAAGTTGAACGTCTGTATCCTTATTCCGATTGGGCCAAACGCGCGCTGATCATGCAGGCGTTCTCATACCATTCGGACAAGAACTATGAAGAAAGCCGGGCGGCGGCGCAGCGGTATATCGACTTTTACCCCACGGATGAAGATGCGGCCTATGCCCAGTACCTGCTTGCGCTGAGCTATTATGATCAGATTGACGAGGTCGGGCGTGATCAGGGCCTGACATTTCAGGCGCTTCAGTCCTTGCGCACGGTCATCGAAGTTTACCCCGACAGTGAATACGCAACGTCGGCGGTGTTGAAATTCGATCTGGCTTTTGACCATCTGGCCGGAAAGGAAATGGAGATTGGCCGGTATTACCTGCGCCAAGATCATTATTCCGCAGCCATCAACCGGTTCCGTGTCGTGGTTGAGGATTTCCAGACCACGTCGCACACAGCCGAGGCGCTGTATCGTTTGATCGAAGCCTATCTGTCGCTGGGTCTGGTGGACGAAGCGCAGTCGGCCGGTGCGATTCTGGGATACAACTATCAGTCGTCCGAGTGGTACGACGCGGGTTACAAGCTGTTGACCTCGCGTGGGCTGGACCTGAAGAGCCGAGGAAATAATTGGCTCAGCCAGATCTATCGCCAGACGATCAAGGGTGAGTGGTTGTAATCGCCATGACCAAAGGCGTGGGACGCTAAGACCCGATGCTGCGCGCCCTCGATATCCGCGACATGCTGATCATCGACCGGTTGGAACTGACGTTTCAACCGGGTTTGAACGCGTTGACCGGCGAGACAGGGGCAGGCAAGTCAATCCTGCTGGATTCGCTCGGCTTCGTTCTGGGGTGGCGGGGTCGGGCCGAACTGGTGCGTCAGGGCGCTGTTCAGGGCGAGGTTGTGGCCGAATTTGAACTGTCCCCGGACCATCCGGCCCATGCAATCTTGGCGGAGGCCGGATTGCCAGCCGGAGAGGAATTGATCCTGCGCCGCGTAAACACAGCCGAAGGGCGCAAGACAGCCTGGGTCAATGACCGGCGCTGCTCGGGCGAGGTGCTGCGGGCGCTATCTGAGACTCTGGTGGAGCTGCATGGTCAGCATGATGATCGCGGATTGTTGAATCCGCGCGGTCACAGGGCCATGCTGGACAGCTATTCGGGCGCTGGTGAGCAGCTTGCCGACGTTCGCACCGCGTGGTCTGAAGTTTCGCGCGCCCGCAAAGCTCTTACCCAGACCGAGGCCACTTTGACAGCGATGCGCGCAGAAGAAGAGTTTCTGCGCCATTCGGTAGCCGAACTTGATCAGTTGAACCCGCAACCGGGCGAAGATGCTGATCTGGATGCACGTCGTCGATTGATGCAGGGTGCCGAGCGCATCCGTGACGACGTTGCCCGCGCATTTGATCTGCTGGGCGGCGACGGCGCAGAGGGCGCGATGTCTGACGCCGTGCGTTGGTTGGAAGGTGTATCCGATAATGCCGGTGGGCAGTTGGAGGAACCGATTGCCGCGTTGGGCCGCGCCTTGATCGAATTGGGTGAGGCGCAAGACGGTGTCAGCGCCTGTCTTGACGCGCTTGAGTTCAACCCATCCGAGTTGGAGCTGACCGAAGAGCGTCTTTTTGCTATTCGCGCGCTGGCCCGCAAACACGACGTTGCCCCCGATGATCTGGGTGGCTTTGCCGAGACCTTGCGGGACCGTTTGAACCGCTTGGAAGCAGGGGACGCGAATCTGGCCGATCAGCGCGCTGCGGTTGCGGCCGCGCAGGAGCGCTATGACGCTGCTGCTTCGGCTATGAGCGCCGCTCGGCAAAAGGCTGCCGTCGAGTTGGACGCAGCCGTAATGGCAGAACTGGCACCGTTGAAAATGGAGCGTGCGGTGTTTCGGACCGAAGTGACCCCAGGCGACCCCGGCCCCGAAGGTATTGACGTGGTTGCCTTCACGGTTGCCACCAACCCGGGCGCCCCGTCCGGTCCGCTGAACAAGATCGCGTCCGGCGGAGAACTCAGCCGATTTCTGTTGGCACTCAAGGTGTGCCTGACCGGGGAAGACAGTGCGCACACCATGATCTTTGATGAAATTGATCGGGGTGTAGGCGGTGCCACGGCGGATGCTGTTGGCCGTCGACTGGCGTCTTTGGCGGATGGTGGGCAGGTTCTTGTGGTGACGCATTCACCGCAGGTCGCCGCCCGAGCCGCGCATCACTGGCGGGTTCAGAAACATGTCACGGACGGTCAGACGCTTTCGACGGTGATCCCGCTGGCTGACCTTGACAGGGTGGACGAAATTGCCCGAATGGTTGCCGGCGATACCATAACTGACGAAGCACGCGCCGCCGCCCGTGCCTTGTTGGACGCATAGCTGCTCACACCCGCGCGATCCGCCTTTTATATGTGCCCACCGTGGCTTAGTAAGGCATATGAATTGATCCCCGAGGGCACATGACTCAGTCGACCCGTACCGTTTTGCGCAACCAGCTCAATCAGGCTATGGCCGCGATGAAGGATGCGTGGCGGGTGATGCGGCGTCGGGGCCCCAGCCAAATTCAGTTCTGGTTCATTGCTTTGGCCATCGGGATCGCGGCTGGCTTCATGGCGCTGGGATTTCGCAAGGCAATCCGGGCACTTCAGGCCTATGTCTATGACACCGAAGACATCCTGCTGCTGCATAGCCATGCGGAAAAGCTGCCGTGGTTCGTGATCCTGATCACGCCCATCATTGGCGGTCTGGTTGTTGGCATCATCCTGCACAGATTCACCGATGACGGGCGCGTTCGTTCCGTCGCCGACGTGATTGAGGGCGCGGCGCTGACCGATGGCCGGGTTGAACGCAAGGCCGGGATCGCGTCCTTGTTCGCGTCCCTGATTACACTAAGTACGGGCGGATCGACGGGCCGCGAAGGTCCGGTGGTGCACATGGCCGGTGTCATCTCGACATGGGTCAGCGACCGTATTAACGCCGACGGCATTACCGGGCGCGACCTGTTGGGATGTGCGGTTGCGGCCGCAGTATCGGCCAGCTTCAATTCTCCGATCGCGGGTGCGCTTTTCGCGCTCGAGGTCGTCTTGCGGCATTTTGCAGTTCACGCTTTTGCGCCGATCGTCATCGCGTCGGTGGCGGGCACGGTGATCAACAGGTTGGAATATGGCGACGTCACCGAGTTCGTTCTGGAAACGCCCGGCTCGCTGCAATTCTATGTCGAGCTACCCGCATTTCTGATCCTTGGCCTGATCTGCGGGCTGGTTTCCCTGCTGCTGATGCGATCAATCTTTTTCGCCGAGGACTTCGGCAACCACATTCAGGCCCGATTGTCCCTGCCGCGTTGGTTGCGGCCAGCCGTGTCGGGCGCGATGCTGGGGCTTCTGGCGATCTGGTTCCCGCACATCATCGGGGTTGGATACGAAACCACGGTCCGTGCCTTGACCGGAGATTTGGTGCTTTCCGCTGCTATTGTCTTTGCCGTGGTCAAAACCGTTGCGTTGGCCATTACGATGGGCGGACGGATGGGGGGCGGGGTGTTCTCGCCTTCGCTGATGATCGGCGCGCTGACCGGGTTGGCCTTCGGCCTTGTCGCGACGGGTCTGCTGCCGGATGTATCTGGCACGCATACTCTCTATGCGTTTGCGGGGATGGGGGCCGTTGCCGCCGCGGTGCTGGGGGCGCCGATATCGACCACGATGATTGTTTTTGAACTGACCGGAGACTGGCAAATCGGTCTGGCCGTAATGGTTTCGGTGTCCATGTCGACCGCGCTGGCCTCGCGCTTAGTCGACAGATCGTTCTTCCTGACACAGCTTGAGCGCCGCGATGTCCACCTGGCCGCTGGCCCGCAGGCTTATCTGTTGGCGATGCTCCGCGCCGGATCAGTGATGCGCCCGATCGGTGATCCACAGTCAATCACCAAGGACGAAGCACAGGATCTGATAGAACAAGGCCTGTGCGTTCAGGCCAGCGCCACGTTAGAGGCCGCGATGCCTTACTTCGACCGGGTGGACATCCCGTGCATTCCGGTCGTCGTGATGGATGAGGACGGCTGCGAAAACCCCGTTGGTGCCCTGTACCACATTGACGCGCTCAAAGCCTATAACCGGGCTTTGGCGGCGACGGCGGCCGAGGAACATTCTTAACCGGGATACACAGTCGCGGCGTCCCCCAGATAGTTATCCCACGCAAACCAGTACGAGATATGTCCCGCGACGCGTGGCAACCGGGTGCCATCAGGCCCGATCAAGGCCTCTTCGGTCATTGTCCATTTCCGGCCCGCCTGATCAACCAAACCGCTGTCAGACGCCGTGAATTGGTTTGACTTCCTCTCGTAGGCCCGGACCGCGCGCTTGTCTGGGTTTCCGACCAAAACCAGCGCCTTGTTGTCGATTGCGTCATTGATCACGCGGGTCTTGCTGAAAGCGTTCAAAGGCCAAGCCCGCGCCGCGCCAAATTGACGAATGGCGAACACATAGTCCTTCTGCTGATGTCTGGATTGATCGACCAGCGCCGGGAACATCAACTCGGGCGATGCGAAGTAATCGCGATAGACTACGCCCGATCCATAGTTTCTGCGGTGCCCGGTTTTGAGGGACAGAACCTTGGTGTCCGGGTGCGAGGTTTTCCAGCTTTGCCATGTGGTGATCACAACTGGTCGCTGCTTCAGTTCAATCCCGCTGCTGACCAAGGGGCCAACAACCGGTTTACCGGTGTATTGGTTCCATAACGAGTGTGTCTCGCGGTCGAACATCAGCTTGTTCGAGCGGTATAGAAAACCTGATGAGCCAAAGACCAGAGGCTTGCTCCGCCCGGCCACTTGCGTTTCAAATAGAATTCCAGAACCACACAGCGTACAATAGGCCAGCGCGACAGGTGCGCCGCCGATGACTTCATTGAACATTTCGTGCCAGCCCATAATCCGTAACGGATAGGCGCGTGTGTCTCCGTTGATCGAGACCCCGAAAACCAGATCGCTGTCTTTCAGGTATTCCGCCCGAGACACCGGCACCAGTGTCGGATTATCCAGAGATGGGATACCATCCTTGTGAACCCCACCCCATGTGATCTCTTCTAGCCGGATTTTCATCTTCTCGGGCTGAAGGTATTCAGGGCGCAGAAAATCGTCGAAATTCGGATCGATTCCCAATAGCACCTCGCGCTTGAATGGGATCAGCGACGGATGTGGGGTCAGTTGCGGGTTGTTCTCTTGCCACAGCATCCAATCGAACCAATCGGTTCCGATAGTCTCGCCCGTAAGATCGCGCATCACGCCGGTGATCTCGTTGCTTCGCTGCCGCCCGTACCGCATCGCGGTCAGCAGGGCAGGGACGACATCCGGATTTCCACGCGCGACCAGATAAGCCATACCTTCGGCAAACTCGGAATTGCTGCCATACAGGGTGGAACGCACCGCCTGCAAAACAGGATCGGATTGTGACCACAACGCTGTGGGCAGGGCAAGCCCGGCCCCAAATGCTCCGACGAAACTGCGGCGGGTGATCGACATGGCGTCCTCCGATGATGTGTTGTGCCATTTTGCCCGCAAATCGGTTCACTTGCATTGAAAAGGCGCGTGAGGAACGCGTGAAGTTTGTTCGATTTGGGGCGTGGTTGAAGTCTATTGGCCCCAATCGTTCGCAGGAATTGGCAAGCCGGGTTGATACTGTTGAAGTTTCCGGTTTCTATGAGCCCGAGCAGCACCCGCAGTAATGGCGGATAACAAAAAAACTAGGTTGAGGTCAGGCAATGAGCATCGTGAAACGACTGTTGAGTAGCCCCGTTATCACGGTGACGTTGGCAGGTTCGCTGGGCCTGATGATGTGGGAAGTCCACCAACTGCGCACAAGTCATGTTGGGATAACTCATTCCGCTCCGATCTGGTCTGGGGATCGCGTTGCGCAAGTCGAAACCATTTTCACCGCCCTCAACATGAAAGAACTGGACGTCCCCGTGGACCGTGCGGGCAGCGGTGGAGCGTTGACCAGTTTAGGAAATGACCTGATCGTCATGACTCATGAAGGCGGGTTTTTCGAAGTCAGCGGCGATGAAGCCGTGACGCTTGATATTGCGCCGCCGCCCAACGGGTGGGAGGCCATGCTTGATTTCGAAGAGGCCAACCCGGATTACAACTTTGCGCATTTTTACTTTCGCTATAACGACGTAGACGTCGTCGACGGTAAGCTGATTGTCTCATTCACCGAGTGGGTAGAAGCCGACAATTGCTATCGCACGACCTTGTCCACTGCTCCGCTGAACGGCACCTCTGTCGATGCGGTGTCAATCAGTTCGGATGACTGGACCATTCTATACGCAACGGATCCCTGTCTTGCGCCCAACCCGGACGGGCGCGCGATTCAGGGCCATATGGCGGGCGGTCGGTTCCGTGTGGACGATGATGGGACATTGTATCTGGCGGCTGGCGACTATGCGATGGACGGAACCTATTCGCCGGTGGCGCTGTCGCAGGATCCTGACCAGATGTACGGCAAGGTACTTGCCGTCGATACGGCAACAGGTGAGCACCGCGTTCTCAGTCAGGGCCACTCGAACATGCAGGGGATCGCGTTTGATGCCGATGGCCGATTGTGGACGGTCGAGCATGGCCGTCGCGGAGGGGATGAACTGAACCTTATTCGTGAGGGGTCAGATTACGGGTGGCCGCAGGTTTCGCTGGGTACGCGGTACAATAAGTTGCCTTTGCCGGATACGCTTGATTACGGACGCCACCCGGAATTCCAGCTTCCAGCCTATTCGTGGTTGCCCTCGGTCGCCGTAAGCTCATTAGCGCCAGTGGACGATTTCCATCCGGCGTGGGACGGTGACATGCTGGCGGGGTCCTTGGCCGGAAACAGCCTGTTCCGCATTCGCACGAACGGCGAAGGCATCCTGTTCGCCGAGCGCATTCCGCTTGGCTTTCGCATCCGCTATGTCCATCAGCATGGAGACACGATCGCACTTTGGACCGACCAGAAAAAGGTGCTGCATCTGACGGTTGGAGAGTTTGATCCAAGCTACCAGTTCGCTGTTGCCAAAATTGGCGATCTTGGTTTGTCGAACAGAACCGCCGGCGCAGTCGAAACCGCATTGGACGGTTGCGCCGAATGTCACGGTTTTGGCGTACTTCCTAGCGCAAGCGCCCCGTCATTGGGCGAGGTCTACGGCAGAAAGATCGCGGGTCTCACAGATTTTGATTATTCGCAGTCGCTTTCGTCGGTCGGAGGAGAGTGGACGCGCGAGCAGTTGGTAGCATTTCTGGACAATCCGCAATCTGTGGCCCAGGACACCTCGATGCCTGACCCGGCGCTGGACGACCCAGAAGTTATTAACGCTTTGGTGGATATCCTGATTTCTCTGCGCGAGCAGGCTGAATAACCTCTGATTTTTGTGTGAAGGAAGGCCTCGGGCGCGTCTGAAGCAGCACGGATTTTTGCTTGGAAACAGCAATCGCCGCAAAGTTAGGCTTTGGGCATTCTTGCGTGCTTAAGAACGCACCGAGCCAGCAGTGGAACTTGTTCGACGCCCATTGGAATGGCTTGTTTTCTTGATTCAAACAGCAAATTTCAGCTATTATCGGCAAAGTTGGCCCGGATAATTTATTGAGTTCAATTGGTATTCGTTCTTCTTAACCGGGTATCTGGCACTACGAATACACGTAATTTCAAACAACTAGACGACAAATATACGAATTTGCACCAAGGCTCATGAGATTTGGGGGCAACTTATTATGTTTTTACTGCGTCTCGCTTTGTGTACATCAAATTACACTACTGCCTCTGCGCGTGCATGGTGTCCGGCGCTTTTGGGGCCGCTTGGCAGAACTTGGGCCATCTATTGCTTGTGGAAGTTCCGAATACTCCGCTCTGAACCTTTCAGATGCGCAGAGTACCCTTTGGTTCACGCCCGTGTTCCGATGAATTGCCGGGGCGGAAAGCGAATTCTAAATCCGGTTTCGTGTAGAAAAGGGTCTTTGCATGCGCGTTTTTGATGCCGCATTGATCGGCGCTGGCCCTGCTGGTTATGCCGCCCTGACCGCGATGAAGGGTTATTCCGGATCGTTGGTTGTTGTTACGGGTGCGACGTCCCAACCCTTTGAGGGGGGGCCGGCCAAAATAGTTTCGGTTGCTTATGAACGGCGCGAGCCCGCCTATTTGGCCGAACGAACGGCAGTGTCCGGAGATGCCCCTCCAATGTTTGTTGCCGCAGAAATTGGTGGTTTGGCCAATTATTGGGGAAAACAGCTTCAGGTCTATGACAGGGATGACCCTTGGGGACAGGGACGATTCCTTGAAAACTGGCGGGCTTACCGCGAAGCGTGCGACGCAGTACAATCCGATTTTGAAGTGGTTGGCGGCGTTCGTCGGCAGAAACTGGAAAACGGATTTGAAAAAAGCGCACCGCGCCTTCTGACGGGAACCAAGGACGAGCCCGGGTCTGGATTGCGCGCTATGGCAAATGCGGTGGAAAAGCGCCTGCGTGAAATGCCGGATGTCGAAATCCGCGACGGTCGGGTACAGCGTATCGAAACCGAACAGGAACTTGTTCGGTTAGAGCTTGACGACGGTACCCGGATTAAGGCTCGTCGCGTGTTTCTGGCTGCCGGTGTTCTTGGCACGGCAACTTTGCTGGCACGTAGCCTAAGGGCAGCGACCGAGATCAGATTTCGTGATCATGCACCTTACACGATCAATTGCCTCAGGCTCGCCCGTATACTTGGGTCGCCCCGCAGCTATACGAACCGAGGGAATTTCAACGCGCTGACGCTCAAGTGGAAACAAGACGGGCTTTGTAAGCTGTTTGCCTCAGTCTACACGGTGTCCCAAGCCCCGCTGAGTATGCTAACGACCAGGTTTGGTCTGGGGCCTCACTTCCGTGGTCGACGCATTGGACGCATTATTGATTTTGTCCAGCCAGTGCGGATTTGGACACCGAAAACGCTGGTTCAGTTCCACCATTTACCGGGCCAGGACCGGATAGAGGCGATACAGACGCCGAAACCGGATATGGACGAATACTTGCAGCATCTTCTCGACTGGCTCGCCTCTCATGGCGTGCGCAGCGCATTGGGCATCACTGACCCCGGTCAAGGGTTTCACTATCACAGGCTGACCCTTGGGCAGCGTCATGAGCCCGTGGATCGGGTCGTGCGATCTGCTTTCGACGGGAAGGTCCGTGTGATCGACGCATCCTGCCTGCCTGAGATTGGCTGCCCTCCGCATACGTTGACCTCAATGGCGCAGGCGTTCGGACGTGTCCGTCATGACATGGCAACTGTCGAGGCGGTGAAAGAGGCGATCTAGATTTGTTCGACCTTGACCGACTCGATCTTATAAAAGGCAACGTAGCCCTTGATTTCCAGGGCTGATGGGATTGGGTCTTCGTAGCTCCATGCTGCGTTTTCAGTGACAGAGGATTTGTTCACAATCGAAAAATGCGTGGCATCGCCCTTGTGCGGGCAATGCGTGCGTTTTTCGGTGCGATCCAGAAACGCCATGGCAATGTCTGAGCGAGGGAAGTAGATTACAGGGTCAAGATCGCCTTCCAAAAGCTCCAGCGCATTTGTGCTTTCACCAAGGATAGCGCCTCCGGACCGGACGCTCCATTTCCCCGGTGCTTTACGGATTGTGATCTTGGTCATACGTATTCCATCCCTTTGTTCTGGGCTTCTCCTCTGCCCGGTGTTTGTAACAGTCCGGTGTCAGACCGGCCCGGTTGCGGCATCCAACCACAGCTGCGCCTCTGCGCCCAGCCTAGGCCTGATTTTTTCCGCAACGTCGCGGTGATAGGCGTTCAGCCAATCGCGTTCGTCAGTGGTAAGCATCTCGACCACAATCAACCGTTGGTCAATCGGGACAAAAGTCAGAGTACACCAGTTCAGCATCGCGCGTTCGGCATCACCACCGGGCAGGGCGGGCGCCTCTTGCACAGCCACCAGATTTTCGATCCGGATTCCGAAAGCGCCCTCGCGGTAGTAGCCAGGTTCGTTTGACAGGATCATACCGGGTTGCAGCGGGACTGAGCTGACACGCGACAGACGCTGGGGGCCTTCGTGAACGCTTAGATAAGCGCCGACCCCGTGGCCGACCCCGTGATTGAAATCCTGCCCTGCCGCCCAGAGCGGTGCGCGCGCGATACATTCAACGTCGCGTCCTGCCAAACCAACGGGCCAGCGCAACATGGACATGTTAATCATGCCCTTCAACACGCGGGTGAAGCAGGTTTTTTCCTCTTCGCCGACCTCTCCGACGGCGATGGTCCGGGTGATATCTGTCGTACCATCCAAATACTGGCCGCCGCTGTCCAGAACCAGTATGTGTCCGTCTTTTAACAAGCTGTCGGTTTCTTCGGTCACGCGATAGTGCATGATCGCACCGTTGGGGCCGGTTCCGGCGATCGTGTCGAACGAGATGTCCTGCAGGGCGTTGTCCGTGCGCCGGTTTTCTTCCAGCCGGGTAACGACTTGGGTCTCGGTCACTGTGCCGGGGGGCTGTGCATCCAGCCAGCACAGGGTTTCGACAACCGCTACGGCGTCGCGCAAGTGCGCCTTGGCGCTGCCAGCGATTTCGGCCAGGTTCTTGCAGGCCTTGGGCAGGGCGCACGGGTCGCCGCCGTCATTCATCCGATCTGACAAGATATCCGCTACGGCTTGTGGCAACGTGCCCAGATCGACCTGTACCTTGCCATCAAGCGCAGCGAGGCTGTCCAAGAACGCGTTCGGTTCGTGGATATTCACCCTGTCACCCAGAGGAATGACCAGTTTTTCCTTGGTCATGAACAGATCCACCAGCCCATCGGCATGTAGAATCGCGAATCCGTGTGCCACAGGATTGTAGCCGATATCTGAGCCGCGAATGTTCAACAACCACATGATCGAGTCCGGCAGGGTAATCACAGCGGCCGAACATCCTGCATCGCGCAGGCCCTTGGCCAAGCGTGTGATTTTGCTTTCTGCGGTTTCTCCAGCGAATTCCAGAGGGTGAGCCTTGACGGGATTTAATGGCGGCTCCGGTTGGTCGTTCCAAACACGGTCGACGAGGTTATCGCTGCGCATCAGTTCGATACCACTGCCGGACAGCTCTTTCTGGGCGGCTGAGATCTGCCCGGCGGCGTGCAACCAAGGGTCAAAGCCAACTTTTCCCCCGTTCGGCAGTTGTTCCTTCAACCACGCACTCAGGCCGACTTCGGGCCAAGGCACCGGGGTGAAGTCGGACGCGACCTGTGCCTTGACCTGAGTACGGTAGCGTCCGTCAACAAACACGCCTGCGATGTCTGACAGGGCAACACAAAATCCGGCTGATCCGGTAAATCCGGTCAACCACGCCAGACGCTCGTCCCGTGGGGCGACATATTCTCCCTGATGCGCGTCCGCGCGCGGGGTCAGGAAACCATCCAACCCCTCTTGCGCTAGCTCCTTCCGCAGCGCAGCCAAGCGCGGTGGGCCTTGTTCCGGACGTGCGGTCACGGCAAAGGATTGAAACATGTCTCACCTCATTCAGATCGGAGTGCACTCCGTTTAGTTTTAGGATTAGGCGCGTTAGCCTACTTTCCTCATCCCCATGACCCTGGCGCGCGCCCTTGGGTCGCTGTCAAACAGTGCTGCCAATTGTTCGGTCATCGCACCGGCCAGTTGTTCGACGTCCGTAATTGTAACCGCGCGGTCGTAATAACGCGTCACGTCATGGCCGATCCCGATAGCAAGCAGTTCGACCATCTTGCGCTTCTCAACCATTGCGATCACGTCGCGCAGGTGTTTTTCCAGATAATTTGCAGGGTTAACGCTGAGAGTTGAATCATCGACCGGCGCACCATCGGAAATCACCATCAAGATCTTGCGCTGTTCGCGCCGGGCCATCATCCGACGATGCGCCCATTCCAGCGCCTCGCCGTCGATGTTTTCCTTCAGCAGACCTTCTTTCATCATCAGGCCAAGGTTGGGGCGTGCGCGACGCCACGGAGCATCCGCGCCCTTGTAAATAATATGGCGAAGGTCGTTCAGCCGCCCGGGTTGCTGGGGGCGACCGTCGTTCAGCCACGCCTCGCGTGCCTGACCACCCTTCCAGGCGCGGGTGGTGAAGCCCAGAATTTCGACCTTAACATTGCAGCGTTCCAGCGTCCGCGCCAGAACATCAGCGCATATCGCTGCGATCGAGATCGGACGCCCGCGCATCGACCCGGAATTATCCAACAAAAGCGTCACGACGGTGTCGCGGAACTCGGTATCCTTCTCGATTTTGAAACTGAGCGGAGTTGTCGGGTTCGCGATGACACGTGCCAGACGTCCAGCATCCAAAATGCCTTCCTCACGGTCGAATTCCCACGATCGGTTCTGCTGCGCCTGCAGGCGGCGTTGCAGTTTGTTGGCCAGACGGCTGACCGCGCCCTTCAGCGGTTCAAGCTGTTGATCGAGATAGGCGCGCAGCCGTTCCAACTCGGCGGGTTCGGCCAAATCCTCGGCCTCGATCTCTTCGTCAAAAGTATTCAGGTAGACTTTGTAATCAGGGTCCGCCTCAGAGGCCGGAGGCGGGGCGGGCGGCTCTAGCGGGGCCTCGCCTTCGGGCATCTCTGCCTCTTCGCCCATCTCGTCGTCGGCCATTTCGTCCATCGAGACCTGAGCCTGAGATTGGTCCTGCTGCTCTTCCTGAGATTGCTCAGGGGTGGCATCGGCTTCTTGTTCATCCTGATCGTCCTGGCCGGTGCTATCAGGATCGGGCTGTTCTTCTGCGTCGTCCTCGGCCCGATCTTCCTGTTCTTCGTCCAGCTCGTCAGGGTCATCCCCCAATTGGTCGCCGTATCCCAGATCCTTGATCATCTTACGGGCAAACTTTGCAAACTCTGCCTGATCCGAGAGAATATCATCGAGGCTTTCAAGCGTTCCCCCAGCTTGTTCTTCGATGAATCCGCGCCAAAGGTTCATGATGTTATCTGCTGCCTGGGGCAGGTCACGACCAGTCGCCAGATGTCGGATCAGATAACCTGCCGCAACGGCCAAAGGCGCATCAGCAGGTTGTTTGCACTGGTCATACCCACGGCGGATAGCTTCGTGTTCAATTTTGACGTCGATATTGGACGCGGTGCCGGGCATGTCCCGTGCGCCCATCGCCTCGCACCGGGCGGTCTCCATCGCTTCGTACAGATCGCGCGCCATATCTCCCGGAGGGGCATAGCGTGCGTGCGTTGCATCGTCGTGGTATTTGCGTTGCAGCGCCAGTGCATCGGCGGTTCCGCGCGCCAGCAGAACCTCTTCGCGAGTCATGCGGCGGCTGACTTGCGGCAGGCGCATAGATTCACCCGACATGCCCGACGGATCGACCGTGTATGAGACGTTCAGCTCGGGATCATCGGCCATCACTTTCGTGGCTTCGGCCAAAGCTTTCTTGAACGGATCAGCGGGGTTATCGATTGGTTTGCTCATCGGCGGCAGGTCCGGTTGTGTTCTGTCCCGGCAACCTAGAACCATTCCGGGGTCTTGACCATAGGGCCAGCCCTGTTTTCATGCAAACAGGGTTACAACAGGACGGCGCGGCACTCGGATATCCGGTGCTCCAATTGGAGTTCAGCCCCAGCGGCGATCCGGGCATCAAAGCTGTAGTCCATATCGGCCAATAGATACGCGACCTCAACCCAGCCACGCACACGCCAGCGTTTGGGCTGATGCTCCTCAACGCCTTCGGACAGCGCCCAAGGCAACACCGCTTCGAGCATCTGGTCAAATTGAACGCGAAGGATCTCTGCCGAATTCGCTTTGCTACCCAAGCGGGCCTTTTGCCGCGCAGCCAATGCTTCGAGCCGTCCTGAACATACGGCAAACAACTCTGCCCGGTCAGTGGGCTTGGAAGGAAGGGCTGCAACCGGCGAGGAAAACGTAACGGCAATCGTGACCACGATTAAAAGAAATCTGAAACATGACATGTGTGAATGTAGCATGGATATTAATTGTATATACTTTAATTATACAAAATACATCGCGCTACGTGATCAAAACACAACATTGATATATGGTTTTAACCAATGTGGTCGCTAAATCGGGGCCCGATAAGGCGGAAAATTTGACTAGGTTGCTCCCACGGGGGAGTTGTAGCCGTATTCCTCACAGTATTCATTCAGAAGCGCCCGGGCTTGTGGTCCGATCACTTCCCACTGTTCTGCGTCGATCTGAGGTTTTTCGTGATGCTTGCCCTTATACAGCTTCTCGGCGTTTACAGGGCCGATATCCAGATTGTCCTTGTGAACCTTGAAACCTTTGTCCTGAAGAAAGTCGATCAGGGCCTCAGAGTCGGTTTCAATTCGGAATACAAAGTCCGGGTTCTGCCCACGAATGATGGACGCCCACAATCAAAGCGACGCGATAGCCCGTTCGATATCAGTCTCAAAACCGTTCAGATCAATCCCTGTTTCCGCAAGAATGTGGGTCCGGCGAAACTCGTATGATGCAGGGGCATGTGCGTTTTCGCGAATAATCGAGGGAATGGCTGTGGCCGGATCCCGAACCGTCTGGATCATGAATTGCCACTTTAGGGCTTTGCGCGTTTGGGCGACCGGGTCAGCGGCCCAAGGGTTTTCCGCCGCGTCCACCGCAAACATCCACGAACTAATGCCGTCCTTACCGTCAGCTTCGTGACCGACATCCAAGCCGGACTTGGTACACAGTTCGGCCACGAAACCAGTTCCGGTTCGAGGATGACCTACGCATAAAATTGGTCGTTGATATACATGCTGAACATGGTGCTTCAACCGACGCTCAAACTCGGCAAGTTCAGTGTCCCGATTGTGTTTCTTTAGGTATTCCAAGCGGTTTTTCTTGGGGTGAATGTAGGAATCCGTTGCGCCTTCGGACCAGGACAAATCCGAAGCAACAGGCGGGAAAATCGTGAGAGAATCCTCGGGCGTCGCAACCTCGCCATGCAAAAACACATCCGACGTTGTGTCCACACGGTCGAAGCGATCAATGAGCTTTGCGGCAAACCCCGAAGTGAGCGCATAGCACGGGTTCGACATTTTGACCTTGTGATTTGTGCGGAATCGCTTGAAACGACCATGATCCTTGGACAATGCCCACCCAAGTCGCAACATCATTGTTGATCTTCGGGTGAAGTCGATGTTTCCACGCTCGATCCCGTGCCAGAGCTTTCGCAATACACGCGACGTCCAAGGGTGGAGCACAATATCATCTTCCATCACGAGGACCCTACCGTCCTGCTGACTGGTAAGCCGCCATATGTCCAAGTGACTGGCAAAGTTTGCGACCTGCTGAGGAATCAGCACGTTGTTAGGGCAATCGCAATCGTTCATCCCGCACCGAAAACACGGCGGGAACGTCGCTATGCGTTGTTCTTCATAGAGCGACTGAACGGCTGGATGATCCGGCGTAAAAGCGTCATGCCATTCAAATGCAGTGATCCCGTACTCTGCCAGATGAGAAGGGATACGATCGCGACGTTCCTGAGCCTCGGGAAGGCTCAAGACAATAATCCGGTCGATAATGCCCTCAAAGACACCGAGTCCGGTGGACGGACGCGGGTCAGATCCGAACAGCATTTACGACTTATCCCAATGAGGCGTTTGCCGCGCTTTCAGGCAGTTCTTCGTCAAAGCAGCGCTGGTAGAACTCGGCAACCGTCTGACGTTCAAGTTCATCACATTTGTTCAGGAAAGACAGGCGGAACGCGTAGCCGACATTGCGGAAAATTTCGGCGTTTTGCGCCCAGTTGATGACCGTTCGGGGGCTCATGACTGTGGACAGATCGCCATTCATGAAGGCGGTTCGTGTCAGGTCTGCAACAGTGACCATCTGGCTAACGATCTTGCGTCCTTCCGCCGTGTTATAATGAGGGGCCTTGGACAGAACGATCATCGTTTCAGCGTCATGGCTGAGGTAGTTCAGCGTTGCGACCAAAGACCAGCGGTCCATTTGCGCCTGGTTGATCTGCTGGGTGCCGTGGTACAGACCCGTCGTGTCGCCCAGACCAACGGTGTTGGCGGTTGCGAACATGCGGAAATACCGGTGCGGCGTCAGGATTTCGTTCTGATCCAGCAGGGTCAGGCTGCCGTTGGCTTCCAGCACGCGCTGCAGCACGAACATCACGTCCGCGCGCCCGGCGTCGTATTCGTCGAACACGATCGCAACCGGATTGCGCAGGGCCCAAGGCAGAATACCTTCGCTGAATTCGGTGATTTGAACGCCGTCGCGTAGTTTGATCGCGTCTTTGCCGATCAGGTCGATCCGGCTGATGTGGCTGTCGAGATTAACGCGCACGGCGGGCCAGTTCAGACGCGCGGCAACCTGTTCAATATGCGTCGACTTACCCGTGCCGTGATAGCCTTGGATCATCACCCGGCGGTTGTGGGTAAATCCTGCCAAAATCGCCAGCGTGGTATCAGGGTCGAACTTATAGGTCGGATCAATCTCGGGCACCCGCTCGGTCACTTCGTAGAAGCGTTTGACCTGCATGTCGGTGTCGATGCCGAAGACTTCGCGAACCGAAATCTCATCTGATGGTTTTGCGTTTGCGTCAATCGGCCAATCCATGCCTGTCGTCCTTATCCTGATACCGCAGCCTCACGAGGGGCCTTCGACACTGTGTGTGGTGCAACATATTGAGAGCAAGGGCAAGGGAAAGCCGCCTGAGCAGTGGCGCAGGCGGGTGTTTCTTCGGTGCTGGCCTGAAAGTCGTGTATTTTTCGTCACTGAGAAATGTCGCTGAGGGCCTTTGGGGCTGTGTCGCTTCACCAGCCCAGGGCGAGTTTGAAATGTTTCCCAACCATTCATTCTGAGCCGGTCATCGGTCGTCTGTCGGGACGTTTTAGCAATTCTCGGATGGCTCTGCGGCAATCACCCGAATAGTCGCCTGCGCGCCTTTGATTTGCGTTAATTGACAATTAAGGTGATAATACATGGTGTTTTTTGTATGAGTGCAGAGTGTTGGTCATGGGTTCCAAGATCAAAGCCTCTTTTGATTGCTGCGTCATGTCGGGCGGTGGTCGGACTGTTTTGATACCTTGCAGGGCTAGGGGCGCGGTCCATGCCATTTGACGTGCTCCTTCATAATGTCGGGACCACCGGTGGTGGCGACTATATCGTTCGCAACTCGACCCAAACCGCGATCATTGATGGCCAGACAATTTCGTTTGATGGGGGAACGACCTTTCAGCCCTATACCTATCTTGGTCAAGGGAACTATCGGGGCACAGGGGAATCCGGTGAATTTATCCAAGTTGGCGGCAATATCTATGCCTGGGATACCGATGATCCGACTGGCCCAATGCAAACCGGAAATTGGAAGATTGATGAGGGCGATCTCGACCCAACGGACCCGCCATGCTTTGTGGCGGGAACATTAATCGAGACAGATCGGGGTCCACGCCCGGTAGAAGACCTGAAAATTGGGGAATGGGTTCGCGGGGCAGGGGGACAATCTCTACCCATTGTCTGGATCGGTCAGCGAACCCTTACTGCGCAGACCTTGCGTATACAGCCAAAGTACCGGCCAGTGCGGATCCAACGGGACGCGTTGGGTGCGGGATTGCCCAACCGGGATCTATATGTGTCACCCCAGCACCGGATCGTTCTCGAGGGGTGGCGGGCCGAATTGCTGTTTGGTGAAGAGAGCGTATTTTGCGCCGCTATTCATCTGGTCAACGGAGATACGGTTCATCAAGTGCAAGCAGATAAGCCGGTGACGTACTATCACATCGCCTGCGAGGAACACGCTATACTGACTTCCCAGGGTTTGCACAGCGAAAGCCTGTATCTGGGGGATCGCGCGCTAAAGTCCTTTCAGCGCGAGGACGTCGCCGAATTGCTTGCGTTATTTCCCGAACTGGAAGGTACCAGATCAATGCTAAAAACGCGGCTGCGTTGCCTCAAGCGGGCCGAAGCCAACGCATTGCAAGGTTTGTTTTAGCGATGTGCCGAATTACTTAAAATTCCGGCTGTCCTTGATCTGATCCCAGGCCCAGACGACTTCTTGCAGTTGTTCTTCCTGGGACCGGTCGCCGCCGTTCATATCCGGGTGCAGTACTTTGATCAGTTTTTTGTAAGCCTTACGCACCTCGGCTTTGGTCCAACTGTCATTGGCTTCCAGAATCTCAATCGCGCGGCGTTCAGTGGGGGGTAGACGGCGGCCACCGCCGCCGGAAGTACGGCCAGGGTTCTTGGTGGCGTTTGCGCCCAGAACCTGATGCGGGTCTTCTATGCCCAAACGCGCCCATGCACGGGCTTCGGGGTCACCCATGGGCTTGGTTTCACGTTCCCACACTTTGTCCTTCGACCGCTGCGCGTTCAGTTCGGCCTCGGTCGTGCCGTCGAAGAAGTTCCACTTCTGGTTATATTCGCGCACGTGTTGCTGGCAGAACCAGAAGAAATCATCCAGTACATCCGGCGCTTTGGGCGCGCGGAATTTGCCCGCCTCTTCACAGCCTTCATGGTCGCAGATTCGCACCGATGTCTCAGACGCGCCCGACATCCCCCGGCGCCCGCGCGGGTTCTTTTTCTTGGCGCTGGAGACGGACATATCGAATCCGAAAGGGTCTGATTTCGTCATGCTGTGATCCTTAAGAACGCATCTTCTCGACTCGGAGGCAGCAGTTTAGTCTAAGCAGCCGAAAGTAGAAGAGGGGGGCGGTAAAATTTTTACCGCTAGGCGTAAAAATGACTGTGACCGACGAAATCCGAACCTGCCTGCAAGCTGCCTTTGATCCGCATGAGCTTGAGGTAGTTGACGACAGCGAAAGCCATCGTGGGCATTCGGGGTATCAAGAGGGCGGTGAGAGCCATTTCAACGTCCGTATCCGCGCGGCCGCCTTCAAGGGACAATCCCGAGTCGCGCGTCACAGGGCTGTGCATAAAGCGCTCGGCGATATCGTGCCACGTATTCACGCGCTGGCGCTGGATATTGGGGAGTAAATGCGCCAACTCGTTTATTGAGGAGGGGGAGATGGAAGACACAGAGACAACCATAATTCTCGAGTCGACTTTGACTTGTCCCGCTTGCGGACATGCCGAAACGGAAACTATGCCAACAGACGCGTGCCAGTGGTTTTACGAATGCAAATCGTGTCGTGAAATCCTGAAGCCGCTGGAAGGTGATTGCTGTGTCTATTGCTCCTACGCGACAGTGCCATGCCCGCCGATTCAGGCGGGGCAGGCGTGCTGCGGATAAGTTCGAACTTGGCTAGGGTTTATCTTGTTGCTCGGGTGCTTCTGCCCCTTTCAGCGACAGTGGGGGTTCTTTCACCTCTTCGGCAATTGGGGCTGGGGCAACAACGGCCTCGGGTCCGGGTAAGGGCTGCGCCAACGGCACACCCTCGGGCGTTTCGCTTGGGCCACGGGTTGAGACAAAGTTCACTTCAATTTCGCGCCGAAAGACCAAAACATTGCGCCAGTTCACGGTAGAACTGGTCAGGCCCGAACGCTCTTCGCTGGGCAGTAATTCCGCGCGCTGGTATTCCCAGCCGTCCTGACCCATCTGGTTCAGCACCTGTTCAATCGAGACGGCAAACCGGTCTTCGGCGGTCTTGGCCCCTTTCGCCTTGCCGCCTTTTTGCGGGGCGGCGACAACTTTGTATTCGTAGCGCGGCATCGGTTCTTCCTACCTGTTCGTTCCCGGCAATCTAGCATGTTGAGGCTATTGGGAAAGTCATCTTCGCGCAGTCCGCAGCGTGTGTTGCCACGCCACAGCGCAAAAGAAAGGCTGCAGAGGGGATGCCCCTTGCCGCCCTTGCACTAATTTTCGATGACTTAGTCGCCTAGTTTCTTGCTCACCAGCTCGTTCACAGCCTTGGGGTTGGCCTTGCCGCCGGTGGCTTTCATCACCTGACCCACGAACCAGCCTGCCAACTTGGGGTTCACCTTGGCCTTTTCAACCTGAGCGGGGTTGGCGGCGATGATCTCGTCCAACGCAGCCTCAATCGCGCCGGTGTCGGTGACCTGCTTCATGCCGCGCTCTTCCACGATCTGCGCGGGGTCGCCGCCTTCGGTATAGACGATCTCGAACAGGTCCTTGGCGATCTTGCCTGAGATGGCATCCGAGGAAATAAGGTCGATGATCCCACCCAACTGTGCCGGAGACACGGGGCTATCGGTGATATCGTGGTCTTCTTTCTTCAACCGGCCGAACAGTTCGTTGATCACCCAGTTTGCGGCCAGTTTGCCGTTGCGGCCCTTGGCGACTTCTTCGAAATAGGAGGCGCTTTCCACCTCAGCAGTCAGGACCGAGGCGTCGTAATCGGTCAGGCCAAACGCCTCGATAAAGCGCGCTTTCTTGGCGTCGGGCAGTTCGGGCAGTTTGGCGGCGATGTCGTCCACCCACGCCTGCTCGATCTCAAGCGGCAGCAGGTCGGGGTCGGGGAAATAGCGGTAATCATGCGCTTCTTCCTTGGATCGCATCGAGCGTGTCTCGCCCTTGTCCGGGTCGTACAGGCGGGTTTCCTGCTCGACCTCACCACCACCTTCGACAATGGCGATCTGACGGCGGGCTTCAACCTCAATGGCCTGTTGAATAAAGCGCATCGAGTTCATGTTCTTGATTTCGCACCGTGTGCCCAGATGCGAGAAATCCTGTGTTTCCTGATATTTCTCATACGCACCCGGCAAACAGATCGACACGTTGACGTCCGCCCGCAGGTTGCCGTTCTGCATGTTGCCATCACAGGTGCCCAGATACCGCATGATCTGGCGCAGCTTGGCGATATAGGCGGCGGCTTCTTCGGGGCTACGGATGTCGGGGCGGCTGACAATCTCCATCAGGCAGACGCCGGTCCGGTTCAGGTCGACAAAGGACATATGCGGGTCCATGTCGTGGATGGATTTACCCGCGTCCTGTTCCATATGGATGCGCTCGATCCGAACCATGCGCGCGGTGCCGTCGCCCATTTCCACCAGTACTTCACCTTCGCCCACGATGGGGTGGTAAAGCTGGGAGATCTGATAGCCCTGCGGCAGGTCGGGGTAGAAATAGTTCTTGCGGTCAAAGGCCGATTTCAGGTTGATATCCGCCTTAAGGCCCAGCCCGGTGCGCACCGCCTGTTCAACGCAGTATTCGTTGATGACCGGCAGCATCCCCGGCATCGCGGCGTCCACAAAGGCCACGTTCGAATTCGGCTCCGCCCCGAATTGGGTCGATGCACCAGAAAACAGCTTGGCGTTGGATGAGACCTGAGCGTGCACCTCCATCCCGATGACCAGTTCCCAATCGTGCTTGGCCCCGGCAATGGTTTTGATTTTGGGCATTTCGTATGTCAGGTCGAGCATGGAGCGCCTCTATTTCCGCAGAAGTCTAAGCCTGCGTATTAGGCGCGCTGCGCCAAAGGAGCAAGGGGGAATCAGTGACCTGACAGGTGCAGACCCGAAGGCGTAAAGGTGACGTCCATGCCGCTGCGCAATTCTTCACGGAACAAATCGCCAATCGCACGCAGGGCATCGCGGTGACCACGCGCCGCAAACCTCTCGGGCGAGTTGATGCGGACCGAGTTGTTGAACCCATTCGCAGCATGCGCCCAGATCAGCGGATGCAGCTCGGTCATGTGATCACGGATCAGCCAGTTCGCAGCCTCATGAATTTGCGCGCGTACTTCATCGGCTTTTTCGTTCAGGCCAAGCCCGTTCTGAATGGTGATGGCGCAATAAGCGGCCAACATGTTGACGGTTTCCTGATCGGGGCGTTGACGCAGGATGTCACGCAGCCCTTCCAGGAAATATTCCACGTCCAGCCGGGCACATGCCTCTGGGTCAAGGGCAATCGCGTCGAACTGCGCCCAGGTATACCCGCCAGCACCCCAGATTTCGTGTGTCCGTGCGGCGTTGCGAAGGGCCTGAACCTCAAGCTCTTCATAGCTGCCGAACCAACGCGGCAGCAGGTGGGTGCCCATAGCACGCATGTGACGCTGATTGTGCGGGTCCAGAGTAATCAGACGCTCGTATTTGTCGGCCACCCGGATGTTCGACTTACGTTGCCCGGCCAGCAGAGCGCAGTCGGCCGCAGCAACAAGCGGGCTTTCGGGTGCGGCCTCGCGGCATTTCGGAAGGATTGCTGCCGCCCGGTCGAAATGTGCAGCGCAGCGCGATTGGTGCAAGGGCGGCAATTTCGCGTCCACGGAGGTCCCGCGCCATGCCCAGGCCAGATCAATATGTGCAAGTGCAACAACCAGTGCGATCATCGGATCGCCTTCGTGCTCTCGCATTTCGTCTTCCAGTTCGGAAATGCCACACAGCACGTCATAATCAGACAGCGCTTTCCAATCAGAAAGCGCGTGCTCAACCGCCAGAACAACGTCGGCGCGGGCACCAAACGCCAGAAGGTCTGCAATCGGCATACCGTCAGGCGCAGACTCCCGAGCCTCGTCCGCGGCCCGCATTTGCCGCGACAGCTCGGACCAGCGGCCCTGACGCGCCAGATGACGCCCGGCTTCGATCGTCTTGCGACCCACCAGATCCTCGGCCTGAAGCTCTGCTACAGGGATATTCAACTGCCCCTGATCAGGCATTGCCGCAGCGACCTCAGGCGAAAGCGCCAAGTCGGACGGCATCGGCAGAGAAGAAGCCTGTGCGTTGGATGAAGAGGTGCGGAACAACCGGAACATGGTGAAACTCGGAACTGTAAAAACTGGTAACTTAGGAACCAAGCTTCTCTGGAATTTGCATCAAATTCAAGATTTGGGGGGGTATTTGTGTCGTTTTGGTGAACAGTGAGACTTTTTTCCCGGCATTGCCGTCAGAATACACTGAAGTGATGCCGCTCCACTCGGATCCCGGCCCGCTCAAAGATGGACTCAAACTCTGCGTGTGGGGGGATCGACTCATCCGGCAGCCGAATTCGTTTTCCCGAGATCGTAATCAACGAAACGCGCACGGAAAAATCCCAGCGGGTGTCAAAGCGGACATAGTGAATTTCCGACAATTTCACCTCGGCTGTTCGATTGCCGGTGAACCAATTCAGCTTGTTCTGATCAAGCGACAGGCCCGCGCTGGTATCCCGTACAACGTCCCAAAGGGCCGGCAGCGTTGGAAGCGCCAGCAACCCAATCAGCCACCAGACGGCGTCAAACAGGATCACCAGCGAAATCAACGCCGCATACACAAGGATCAGGATCACGACCGTTCGGGGTGTTCGGTTATGACGTGTATAAGTGAACGGTGTCATGCGCCCAGAATACGCGAGACCATTTCGGTCGTATCACGCGACAAGTCCGCTGTATCGGCAATGCGCCTCAGGTGCGTGCGGATCAGGTCCTGACGGCCCGCGTCATAGCGTTTCCAAGTCTGAAAGGCCGAGCACATCCTTGCGGTGGTTTGCGGGTTGACCGGATCCAGCTTGATCAACCAGTCGGCCAGCAACGCATACCCAGCGCCGTCTTCGCGGTGGAAGCCAGCGTGATTCATCGCCAAAGAACCAATGACCGCGCGGAATCGGTTTGGGTTTTTCCAGTTGAAATCTGGATGCTCAGTCAGTTTGCGTGCTGAATCCGCAGCGGATTCAGGTGCGGCCATCGCGACCTGCAGGCCGAACCATTTGTCCACCACAAGCCGATCGTGCTTCCACTGATCGTAGAAGGCGGTCAATTCAGCCTCACCTTTGCCAGCGCGCAGTAGGCAGGATAGGGCGGAAAGTTGCAGGGTCATGTTGTCAGCGGTCTCATAGCTGACAGCGGCCTTGGCTCCGCCATCCAATCGCGTGGTCAGCGCCAGTGCCGCCCCACCCAGCGCACGCTTGCCTGATTGATCGGCGTCAGGACTAAAGGGCGCATCAATCATGGTTTCGCTGTGCAGGCGCGGTAGCAAGTCCTGCACGTGTTGCGCCGTGACCTGCCGCAGGGTTTCTACTGCGGTCCAGATCGCCATTGGATCAGGTGTTAAACCGCGTTCGTGCAGAGCTGCCGCCAGTTCCGATTGTGTCGGCAGGCCCAGCATCAGTGCACGATAGGCCGGGTCAAGATCACGATCGCGCAGCACGGCCAGCAGCCCGTCAAGATAGTCGGCATCAGGCGACGCACCGGTTTGGATCATCGCCAACAGAGTGTCTTCGGCCAACGAACGCCCGGCCTGCCAGCGGTTGAACGGGTCCGTGTCATGGGCCAGTAGGAAGGCGCGTTCGGTATTGCTCTGATTCTGTTCAAGAATGACCGGGGCCGAGAAATCCCGCAGGATCGAAGCCGTCGGTTTGGCGGCCAGCCCTGTGAAGGTAAAGCTCTGGCTGGCCTCTGTCAGTTCCAGCACCTCGGTCGCGCGGACCTCATCCCCGTTGGGGCTCAGCAGGCCCACGGCCACCGGGATCACCTGCGGCAGTTTCTCATCCTGCCCCGGGGTCGGTTCGGTGCGTTGCGACAGGGTCAAAGTATAGGTGCCGTCTGCCCAATCCTCGGCCACGGTCACGCGGGGGGTGCCGGATTGGCTGTACCAGCGTTTGAACTGTGACAGATCACGGCCCGTCGTATCCTCGAACACTTTGATCCAGTCTTCGATGGTGCAGGCCTGACCGTCGTGACGATCAAAATACAGGTCCAGCGCCTTCGTGTACGCCTTATCCCCGACCAGCCGTTTTAGCATCCCGATGACTTCGGCGCCTTTTTCGTAGACGGTGGCGGTGTAGAAGTTGTTGATTTCCTGAAAGCTTTCGGGTCGCACCGGATGGGACAAAGGCCCGTTATCCTCGGGGAATTGCCGCGCGCGCAGGTCGATGGCATCGTGGATACGTTTCACCGGGGCCGAGCGCATGTCGGACGTGAACTGCGCATCGCGGAACACGGTCAGCCCCTCTTTCAAACACAGCTGAAACCAGTCGCGGCAGGTGATGCGGTTGCCGGTCCAATTGTGGAAATACTCATGGGCAATGATCGCCTCGATCCGTTCGAAATTCATGTCGGTTGAGGTCTCGGGGCTGGCCAGAACGGCGGAAGAGTTGAAGATGTTCAGCCCCTTGTTCTCCATCGCGCCCATGTTGAAATCGTCGACGGCCACGATGTTGAACACGTCCAGATCGTATTCCCGGCCATAGACGTCTTCATCCCATTTCATAGATTTTTTCAGCGCTTCCATACCAAAAGCGCATTTACCTTCGTCGCCGGGACGCACCCAGAGGTTCAGTTCGACGTCCCGGCCCGACATGGTGGTGAATCGGCCGGGATGCGCGATCAGATCGCCCGCGACGAGCGCGAACAAATAGGCGGGTTTAGGCCATGGGTCGGTCCATTCGGCCCAGCCTTCGCCTTTGCCGCTTGGGTTGCCGTTGGACAGTAACACCGGAAGATCGCCGTTGATGCGCACAGTAAAGGTGGACATCACATCGGGACGGTCGGGGTAGTAGGTGATCTTGCGGAACCCTTCGGCCTCGCACTGGGTGCAGTACATGCCGTTCGACATATACAGCCCCTCAAGCGCGGTGTTGTTGCCGGGGTCGGTCTCAACCTCAGCCTCCCAAACAAAGGGTGCATCGGGGGCAGGGGCGGTCAGACCCTTGTCGGTCACCTCGGGCGTGACATCGATGCCGTCAATGGACGCGCGGATCAGGGTCAGGTCTTCGCCGTGCAAAAAGAATGTGCGGTCCGTCGCCTCAGGGTTGGGGCGGAACGCCATGCGCGAGGTGACGCGGGTGGCGTGTGCGGCCAGATCAAAGGTCAGATGCACGCTATCCACGATGTAGCCGAACGGCGTGTAGTCTTTCAGGTAGATCGTTTGGGGGGCAGCGTCGCGCATCGGGACCTCGCATCATTTGATAACTGGCGCGACGTTATGGTCTGAGGCGATGGGCTGCAACAGCGGCTTCATTGCCTTGTCGTATTTGAAGCAGCTTCGTGCAACGCCGAAGGGTTTAAATGTGACGTCGAAAGTTGCCTATCGGAAACAATCGGCCTAAATGCAGGCTGCATACAATGGCGCACAATGGCGGAGAGACACCAAATGAGCAGCAGACAGGCACGCAGCGGACTTCAGGTCGATACGGTTCTGGCCGAATTCATCGAGGGCAAGGCCCTGCCGGGAACCGGTGTATCCGCCGATACGTTCTGGGATGGTCTGTCGCGGATGGTAGCCGAGTTGGGACCGAAAAACCGTGCCTTTCTTGCCAAACGAGAAGAGCTTCAGGGCCGGATCGACGCATGGCACGTGGACCGTAAAGGTCAGGATCATGACGCCGACGCCTATCAAGCCTTCTTGCGTGAGATCGGTTATCTGGTCGAAGAAGGCGAAGATTTTCAGATCAAAACCGCCAATGTCGACCCTGAGATTGCCACCATTCCCGGCCCGCAACTGGTTGTGCCAATCACCAATGCCCGCTTTGCGCTGAACGCCGCCAATGCACGTTGGGGCAGCCTGTACGATGCGCTGTATGGAACCGACGCGATGGGTGATCTGCCCGCCGCTGGAGGGTATGACGAAGCGCGCGGCGCCCGTGTGATTGCCTGGGCCAAAAGCTTTTTGGATGATGCTGTGCCGCTGACCGCAGGGTCGTGGGCCGATGTGTCCGATCTGCGCGTCGAAGGCGGTGCGCTGGTACCCGCGCTGGCCGACGCTTCGGCATTTGTTGGCTTTGGCGGTGAGGCTGAGAAGCCCGATTTCGTACTGCTGAAGAATAACGGGCTGCATGTGAAAATCGTCGTCGATGCCTCTAGTAATATTGGCGCGGCTGATCCGGCTGGAATTGCTGACGTTCATCTGGAATCGGCGCTGTCCACGATTATGGACTGCGAGGACTCGGTCGCCTGTGTGGATGCCGAGGACAAGGTCGTGGCCTATGGCAACTGGCTGGGTCTGATGAAGGGTGATCTGGCCGAAGAGGTAACCAAGGGCGGCACCACCTTCACTCGGAAGCTGGCTGATGACCTGACCTATACCACCGCAGGCGGCGAACAGGCCGTGTTGAAAGGCCGCTCGCTGATGCTGATCCGCAATGTGGGCCACCTGATGACCAATCCGGCCGTTCTGGACGGTGATGGCAATGAGATTGGCGAGGGCCTGATGGACGCGCTCTGCACCACGCTGATTGCGATGCATGACCTGCAGCGTGAGGGCGGAAACTCGGTCAAGGGGTCGGTCTATGTGGTCAAGCCAAAGATGCACGGCCCCGCCGAAGTGGCCTTTGCGGTTGAGATTTTCGATATGGTTGAAGACATCCTTGGCCTGCCGCGCAACACCGTGAAATTGGGCATCATGGATGAAGAGCGCCGCACCTCGGCCAACCTGCGGGAATGCATCCGCGCCGCGAAATCGCGTGTGGCCTTTATCAACACCGGCTTTCTGGACCGCACGGGGGATGAGATTCATACCTCGATTGAGGCAGGCCCGATGTTGCCCAAAGGCGATATGAAAGCGACACCGTGGATTGCGTCTTATGAGGATCGCAATGTCAATATCGGTCTGGCCTGTGGTCTGAAGGGCAAGGCGCAGATCGGCAAAGGCATGTGGGCGATGCCCGACCGGATGGGGGACATGTTGGATCAGAAGATCGGCCACCCGAAGTCCGGCGCGACCTGCGCTTGGGTGCCGTCACCGACCGCCGCAACCCTGCACGCCACGCATTACCATAAGGTCGATGTTCTGGCCCGTCAGGATGCGCTTGCCGCCGGTGGAGCGCGCGGCACGCTGGATGATCTGCTGACGGTTCCGCTGTTGGGTGGGCGTAACCCAAGCGATGATGAAATTGCGCGTGAGGTCGAGAACAACGCACAGGGCATTCTTGGTTATGTGGTGCGCTGGGTCGATCAGGGTGTGGGCTGTTCGAAAGTGCCGGACATCAACGATATCGGCCTGATGGAAGACCGCGCGACTTGCCGGATTTCGTCGCAGGCGCTGGCCAACTGGCTGCATCATGATGTGGTCAGCGAGGAACAGGTGATGGCCGCGATGAAGAAGATGGCCGCCGTGGTGGATCGTCAGAATAAGGGCGACCCAAGCTACCGCCCGATGGCTCCTGAATTTGACGGTATTGCGTTTCAAGCGGCCTGTGATCTGGTTTTCAAAGGTCGGGTGCAGCCCTCGGGCTATACCGAGCCGGTCCTGCACGCCCGCCGTTTGGAGCTGAAAGCCAGCTTGGGTTGAGTGGATAGAATGGGAACGAGGGGGCTGTCTGCCCCCTCGCGCTCCCCCGAGGATATTTTTGGCCAGATGAAAGGGATCAGGGTTGGTTGTTACATTGCGTAAGGCGCGCACCATTGTGCGCAAAGCTTTGGAAAAGGGCCGTGAGTTGGAATTGAAACCGCTTTCGGTTGTAGTTCTGGATGCCGGCGGGCATGTGATTGCGTTTGAACGCGAAGATGGTGCCGCGCCAGGCCGCTTTGCGATTGCGCAGGGCAAGGCCTATGGCTCGGTCATGCTGGGCATGGCGGGCACGGCGCAGATGGCGCGGGCCGAGGCGCAGGCTTATTTCATGGCCGCCGTGAACGGAGTGTATGGCGGGCAGGTCGTCCCGGTTCCGGGCGGCGTGTTGCTGCGCGACAAGAAGGGCGCTGTGATTGGGGCCGTTGGTGTGACCGGCGATACCTCGGACAACGATGCTGTTGCGGCGATGGCCGGGATAGAGGCCGCTGGTCTGGTCGGCGAAGTCTGATTGGTTGAAATATTCCGCGAGCAGCAGATGCTCTTTGATCTGCGGAATTCGCGGAACGACGCCAAAATGGGCAAATGCCGTCACAGGTGCCCTAATGTGCAGGGGTGAACAAGTACTTGCGCTGATACACAGGGGGTGTGCTATTGCACGCTTTTGACCCTGCGGATAGCTTTCGTGAAACGCGCAACAGATTAGGAAAGCGGAATGTCTCGGCCCGTCGTCGGTATCATCGGCAACTCTTACCTTATGAACGATGAATACCCGACCCATGCGGGCGGGACGATGAATTCTGAAGCCGTGGCGAACGTGTCGGGCTGTCTGCCGCTGCTGATCCCGGCTGATCCGCGCTATGTTTCGGTCGAAGAATTGCTTGAGGTGTGCGACGGCTTTCTACTGACGGGTGGTCGACCCAACGTGCACCCGGAAGAATACGGTGAACCCGAGACCGAAGCGCATGGTGAATTTGACCGTGCGCGTGACGCGATCACCCTGCCGCTGGTGCGGGCCTGCGTCGAGCGAGGGCAGCCGTTCTTTGGAATCTGTCGGGGGTTCCAAGAGGTCAACGTCGCAATGGGCGGAACGTTGTATCCGGAAATCCGCGAGCTGCCGGGTCGGATGAACCACCGTATGCCGCCCGATGGAACGCTGGAAGAAAAATTCGCGCTGCGCCATATCGTGACCCTGTCCGAAGGTGGTGTGTTCCATCGGCTTATGGGCGCTTGTGAGGTGATGACAAACACGCTGCATGGGCAGGGTATCAAAACCGTGGGACATAGGATTGTGATCGAAGGCCATGCGCCGGATGGGACGCCAGAGGCGATCTATGTCAAGGATGCGCCGGGCTTCACCCTGTCGGTTCAATGGCACCCGGAATGGGATGCTGAAAACGATCCCGTGTCGCGGCCGTTGTTCAAAGCGTTCGGAGCAGCCGTTCATGCTTGGTCTGAAGGGTCCGGCGCGAGGCTCATCCAGCAGAGTGCGTAATTCGTGCGCCGGTCCGGGAGAGAAGAACCAGACCGGCGCAACGCGATCAAACCAGCAGATTGAACTGATTGATCAGGGGTAGCGTCCGCGCGCGTTCACCTGTCAGGTCAAAAAGCGCATTTCCCAAAGCTGGCATGGACGGAGGTGTTCCAGGTTCACCAACACCACCCAGACGCGGGTTGGTTTCAAGAACCCGAATTTCGGTGAGCGGAGCGTTGTGCATCCGCAGGGCGTCATAGTCGGGGAAGTTGTACTGTTCGACTTCACCGTCCGAGAAAGTAATCTCGCCCGTTACCGCCGCCGACAGACCATAGATCATGCCGCCGACCATCTGTGCCTTGACCGTGCCGGGGTCCAGCGCGAGGCCGACGTCACAGGCGATCCACGCCTTAGCGATGCGGATAGTGCCATCTTCGTCAACTACTTCGATCACTTGTGCGACCGGCGTACCAAAGCTGTAGGTCATCGCAACGCCGCGTCCGACGCCATCTGGGGTTCGGCCGGTCCAGCCTGACATTTCCTTGACGGCCTGCAGAACACCTGCGCTGGGCGTGTGTTCGCCCTTGGCCAGTTCCAGACGAAACTCCAGCGGGTCACGTCCTGCGGCATGGGCCATCTCATCCATGAACGTCTCGTGGAAGAAACCGTTGTGGCTGTTGCCGACCGAGCGCCAGAACCCCACGGGCACGTCCAGATCTGCAATGTGACCGCTGATGCGATAATTCGGCACCGCATAGGGTTGGTTGAACAGACCTTCGACCAGCACCTTGTCAGGGCCGCCGCCCGGCATACCGGTATACCGCTCGACAGCTTGCTGGGTGCAGGATTGGGCCGCAACCTTGCCGTCGATCAGGACCGCTGTACCATCCTTGACCGCACCCCGCATCCGCGCCAGCGCGCCGGGGCGATAGAAATCGTGGCGCATATCTTCTTCGCGGCTCCAGGTGGTCTGGACCGGAAAGTTGGGCATGGCCATCGCGACCTTGGTGGCAATCTCGGCAAAGTCCAACTCTCCGCGCCGCCCAAAGCCGCCGCCCAGATAAGTGGTGTGAATTTCGACGGCATCCTTGTCCAGATTGGCGGTGTTTGCGGCGCGGATCAGCAACAGGGTCGGGGCCTGGTTACCGCACCACAGGTCCAGCTTGGTGCCGGTGAACAGCGCGGTGGCGTTCATCGGCTCCATCGTGGAATGCGCCAGATAGGGCACGCGGTATTCGGCGGTGATCTCGGTCGCGCCGTCGGGCAACACGTCCACATCGCCATCGTCCCGCATGGTTGAGTTTGGCGCGTCGTCAAACGCCTGGGCGATGGTGGTGAACAGGTCTTCGGTCTCGGACGGGTAGGGGGCGTCGGCCCAATCAACGTCGATCGCCTCGACCGCTTGAATAGCCAGCCATGTGTTGGTGGCGACAACCGCCACTCCATTGCCCAGATCCAAGACTTTTTCAACGCCGGGCATGGACTGGGCCGCGCTGGCATCAAAGCCGTTCATCTCGCCGCCCAGCTTGGGATTCATTCGAACCGAAGCGAATTTCAGACCTTCGGGGCGCACGTCTATGCCGAACTCGGCGGTGCCGGTGGATTTACCTACGATATCCACACGCGGCAGACTCTGCCCCAGCAGACGCCAGTCCGACGGATCGCGCAGTTCCGCATGAGGCGGGTCGATCCGGCCTGCGGCTTCGGCCAGTTCCGTATAGGGGATGCGTGTGCCATCCGGTGCGATCACCACGCCCGCTTCGGTTTTCAACTGCGCGCGGTCAACGCCCAACCGGTCCGCCGCCGCCTGTTTCAATGTTTCCCGCGCGGTTGCTCCCGCCTCGCGCATACGCTCAAATCCGTCTTTCATCGAGGTCGAGCCGCCGGTGACTTGCAAGCTGAGGGTTTTGCCGAGGACACCAAGGGCTTCACCCAGATTGTGTTGGAAGTCGGAGATGTCATATCCCTTGTTCGGCAGACCTTCACCAACCAAAGCAGAGTTATAGTAGGCTGCCGCAGCAGGACCATGCAGAACGCGGATATCGTCCATTTCCACGTCCAGTTCTTCTGCGATCAGGGCGGCCCAGGTGGTCATCACGCCCTGTCCCATCTCGGCGCGTGGGGCGAACAAGGTCACGCCCTGCTGGTCAATCAGGATAAACGGGCTGAGTGCGGTTTCACCTTTTGTCGGCTTCAGCGGGTTCGCTGCTGGGCGGGTAACGTAATACGCACCAAATGCAACGCCGCCGACGATAGCTGCCGAACCGATCAGGAATGTTCGGCGAAGGATTTTACCAACAGATGCCATTGCTCACGCCTCCTTCAACTTGGAAGCCGCATCGTGGATTGCGGCCCGGATGCGTGGATAGGTTCCACAACGACACAGGTTGCCCTGCATCGCGTCGTCGATGTCAGCATCTGTCGGAGAGGGGTTCTCGGCCAGCAAGGCCGCCGCTTGCATGATCTGACCTGATTGGCAGTAACCGCATTGCGCAACCTGATGGTCGACCCAAGCTTGCTGGATCTTAGCCATCGCGTCCGGAGTGCCGAGACCCTCGATGGTTGTTACGTCGCCCCAGACATCAGACAACGCAACCTGACAGGACCGCACGGCCTCGCCGTCGATATGGACAGTACAGGCACCACAGGCGGCAACACCGCAGCCAAATTTGGTACCGGTCAGGCCAACCTCATCCCTCAGAACCCAAAGCAGGGGAACATCGTCAGGCAAATCCACCTGGTACGACGTACCGTTAACGTTCAAATTGGTCGCCATGGTGTTCCCCTCTTGGCTTTGCTGACGTGCTGACATATTTAATACGTGATGTCAGTCAGTCAACTGACAAATGAAACAAAAAATGTCAAAGGTTCACATGAGAGACTTTGCGCTCGACGAAAAAACCCGGGCTATCCTTGAATCCGCTCTGCGGGTCTTTTCGACCTATGGATTCAAGAAGACCTCGATGGATGACATAGCAAAAGGTGCGGGGATGTCGCGCCCAGCTTTGTACCTGTACTTCGAGAACAAAGAAGCCATTCTGCGAAAACTGACAGAGCTGCACTACGAGGAAAAGAAAGCAGCCGTTGCCAAGGCGCTGAATGCGGACGGTCCGGTGTCACAGGTTTTCGGAAACGCGATCCGCGTTCAGACGGACGGGATGGCAGAGATCATGTCTTCAGCACATGGGCTCGAACTGCTGGACGCGGGTATTTCCATGGCATCTGACATTGTCACGCAAGGCGAGGCGCAGTTGCTGGAGCTTTACGCGAACTGGCTTGAACGCGAGGTAGAAAACGGGCGGATACGCCTGTTCGACAGCCCGCGAGAAACGGCCAGAATGATTGGCGCTGCTCTGCGCGGTAACAAGATCGCCGCCACGGATTACCAGCAGTTCGACCGCATGAACTCGAACTTTGCCACGATTGTCGGAGCTGGGCTTGCGCTCAGGTAACCCGCTGGCGTTGCTTGTATTCCGGGGTGTCCCACAACCGGTTCGCCATAATATCGGCCAGAATGTCCACCGCGCGTTCAACATCCTGCTCGTCGATAAATAACGGCGTAAATCCGAACCGCATGATGTCGGGCGCGCGAAAATCTCCGATAACTCCGCGGGCGATGAGCGCCTGCATAGCCGCATAGCCTTCTTCAAAGCGGAATGAGACCTGGCTGCCGCGCTGCTTTGCGTCGCGCGGACTGGCAAGGCGCAGCTCGGGGCAGGTGGCTTCGACCCGGTTGATAAACATTTCAGTCAGCGCGATGGACTTGGCGCGCACGTCTGCCATGTCAGCCATGTCCCAGATATCCATTGCAGCGGAAAGGGCGGTCATCTGGATGATCGGAGGGGTGCCTACCCGCATTCTCTCGATCCCGCTGCCGGGGCGATAATCGAGATCGAAGGAAAAGGGGGCCTCATGCCCAAGCCAACCTGACAGCGCTGGGCGAACACGGTCAGTCAGGCGTGGTGCGACGTAGATGAACGCAGGCGCTCCGGGGCCGCCATTGAGGTATTTGTAGGTGCATCCCACCGCAAAGTCGGCATTGCAGCCAGACAAGTCCACAGGAATTGCCCCGGCAGAGTGGGCCAGATCCCAGACCGTGATGGTTCCGTTGGCGTGTGCAAGTTCCGTCAGCGCCTTCATGTCGTGCATCCGGCCCGACCGGTAATCGACTTCGGTCAGCATCAAAACGGCCACGTCCTCGGTGATGTTCGCAGCCACATCCTCGGGTGCGACAACGCGCAATTCATAGTCCGGCCCCAAAGAGCGCAGCAGCCCATCCACCATATAAAGGTCAGAGGGGAAGTTGCCGTTGTCCGACAGCACGACCTTGCGATCTGGGCACAGTTCCAGCGCCGAGGCCACGGCTTGATAAACCTTGATTGACAATGTGTCGCCGGTTACCACGCTGCCGGGCTCTGCTCCGATCAGTCGGCCGATGCGATCGCCCAATCCGATCGGAAACCCCATCCATCCGGCCTTGTTCCAGCCGGTGATCAGCATCTTACCCCATTCTTCGGTCATCATCTCAGCAACTCGCGACGTCGCTGCCTTGGGTACGGGGCCCAGCGAATTGCCGTCCAGATAAACCACGCCATCCGGCAGGTCGAACATAGCTTTGGTTGCTTTGAAGTCAGTCATTGGCGGGCCTTCGTCTTTGTGTGTCGACCAAGGGCTAGCCCATCCGACCTTGTCTGTCTATCGGCGTCGGTGAGGGTGAAGGGTGAGATAAATTTCCTGCGACTTTCTGCGATTTTGCGATTCCTGTCGGAAAGCGATAGATCATCATGCAAAAGCGACATTTAGCCTCGCTACCGAGCAGAAAGTTACTTAACCATGCGCAAAATTGACATACCTCCGGTCTGGTTGTTGGGCTGCGCGGTTCTGGCGTGGCTACAGGCCCGATACCTGTCGATGGGATTGTCGCTGGATGGTGGCTTTACGGATTTGCTGAGCGGCATTCTGATCGGAGGCGGGCTTATCCTTATCCTGCTTGCCATTACCGAGTTCCGCAAACACCGGACAACAGTTATCCCGCATGAAACGCCCAGTTCGTTGATTCAAAGCGGTATTTTCAAACGCAGCCGCAATCCGATCTACTTGGGTGACGTTCTGATTCTGACGGGGTTGGTTCTGCGCTTTGATGCAGTTTTATCGCTGGCACTGATACCTGTTTTTGTCTGGCTGCTGGAGCGGCGTTTTATTCTGCCCGAAGAAGACAGAATGCGCAGAACGTTCCGCGCAGACTTCGCGCGATATGAGCGCAGCACGCGCCGATGGATCTGAGGACTCACGTAAAATGACACCACGTTAATATTGCTGCGCTTGCGAAATAATATTGCGCAGGATACATGGATGCTTGATGAACAATACCGACCACCCGCTCAATGTGAGTGAAAATTAGGGGGATAATGCCGGTGAAGATAGGAACACCAAAAGAGATTATGGACGGTGAAAACCGGGTCGCGATGACTCCGGACTCAGCCGTTCAGCTTCAAAAACTGGGCTATGACTGTGCCATTGAAACCGGTGCGGGTGCTGCGGCTGGATTCTCGGATGCAGCCTATGAAGCCGCAGGCGTTGAGATTGTCAAAACCGCTGCGGCCCTATGGAAGGCGGCGGATATTGTTGCCAAGGTACGTCAGCCGAATGAAACCGAGCTGAAGCGCCTGACCAAGGGCAAGACCTTGATTTCGTTCTTCAACCCGGCGGGCAATGAAGAAGGGATGGAACTGGCCAAGTCCAAGGGCGCGAACGTGATCGCCATGGAAATGGTTCCGCGTATTTCGCGTGCGCAGAAGATGGATGCACTGTCCTCGATGGCGAACATCGCGGGTTACCGTGCCGTGATCGAGGCCGGCAACAACTTTGGCCGTTTCTTCACCGGTCAGGTCACAGCTGCGGGTAAAGTCCCGCCTGCGAAGGTGCTGATCGTTGGTGCCGGTGTGGCCGGTCTGGCCGCGATCGGCACGTCGACCTCGCTGGGTGCGATCACCTATGCGTTCGACGTGCGCCCCGAAGTGGCCGAGCAGGTCGAATCCATGGGTGCCGAGTTCGTTTATCTGGACTTTGAAGAGCAGCAGCAGGATGGCGCAGCCACCGGCGGCTATGCGTCGGTCCAGTCCGAAGAATTCCGCAACGCGCAGCTTGCCAAGTTCCGTGAACTGGCCCCTGAAATGGACATCGTGATCACCACCGCGCTGATCCCGAACCGCGAAGCGCCCGAGCTTTGGACCAAGGATATGGTCGAAAGCATGAAACCGGGCTCGGTCATTGTTGACCTTGCTGCCGAAAAAGGCGGCAACTGTAAGCTGACCGTCGCGGATGAGAAGATCGTGACCGACAATGGCGTGACCATCATCGGCTATACCGACTTCCCCAGCCGGATGGCGTCGCAGTCCTCGTCGCTCTACGCGACCAACATCCGTCACATGATGGCAGACCTGACGCCCGAAAAGGATGGTCAGATCAATCACGACATGGAAGATGACGTGATCCGCGGGTCGACCGTGACCTTTGAAGGTGAGATCACCTTCCCGCCACCACCGCCCAAAGTGCAGGCCATCGCGGCGCAGAAAAAGCCCGAGGTCAAAGAACTGACCCCGGAAGAGAAAAAGGCGCAGGAGATTGCGGCGTTCAAGGCGCAGACCAAGCAGCAGTTCACCCTGCTGGGTGTCGGCGGCGCGCTGATGCTGCTGGTTGGTCTGGTCGCTCCGGCCAGCTTCATGCAGCACTTCATCGTGTTCGTACTGGCCGTATTCGTGGGCTTCCAGGTGATCTGGGGCGTGGCGCACAGCCTGCACACCCCGCTGATGGCGATCACCAACGCGATCTCGTCGATCATTATCGTTGGGGCGCTTATGCAGATCGGGTCGGGTTCGTTCCTGGTCATTCTGCTGGCGGCGTTGTCTGTCTTTATGGCCGGGATCAACATCTTCGGCGGCTTTCTTGTCACTCGGCGCATGCTCGCCATGTTCCAGAAATCTTAAGGAGGCCGGGTAGATGATTGGCTTCACCACTGCCGCTTATGTTGTCGCGGCTGTCCTTTTCATCCTGTCTCTGGGCGGGTTGTCGAACCAGGAAAGCGCCAAACGCGCTGTCTGGTACGGCATTGTCGGTATGGCGCTGGCGGTTTTCGCCACGCTGGTTGGTCCGGGTTCCGGCCTGTGGCTGCTGTCGCTGTTGCTGATCGCAGGTGGCGGTCTGATTGGTTCCTACGTGGCCAAACGCGTGCAGATGACCGAGATGCCGCAGCTTGTGGCCGCGATGCACTCGCTGGTGGGTCTGGCGGCTGTGTTCGTTGGTTTCAACGCGCATTTTGAGATCGGCAACGTTGCGCAGGTCATGGCGATTGCTGACAGCGCGAAAGAGGCGGACCTGTCCGATCTGGGCGCATTTGCCAAGCTGATCGCCAAGAAAACGGCGGCGGAACTAACCATCCTGCATGTGGAACTGTTCCTGGGTATCTTCATCGGTGCGATCACCTTTACCGGTTCTGTCGTGGCTTATGGCAAGCTGGCGGGCAAAGTGACATCTGCGGCGACCAAGCTGCCTGGCGGTCATGCGCTGAACGCGGCGGCGGCGGGTCTCTCGCTGATCTGTCTGATCTGGTACACCGCGTCGGGTGGTCTGTTCCCGCTGATCCTGATGACGCTGGCGGCGCTGTTCATCGGCTATCACCTGATCATGGGTATTGGTGGTGCGGATATGCCGGTGGTTGTGTCGATGCTAAACTCGTATTCGGGTTGGGCTGCGGCAGCGATTGGTTTCAGCCTTGGCAACGACCTGCTGATCGTGGTCGGTGCGCTGGTCGGTTCGTCCGGTGCGATCCTGTCCTACATCATGTGTAAGGCGATGAACCGGCACTTTGTCAGCGTGATCCTGGGCGGCTTTGGCGGCACCTCGGGCCCGCAGATGGAAGTTGAGGGCGAGCAGGTGGCGATTGACGCCGATGGCGTGGCCGCTGCTTTGAATGACGCTGACAGTGTGATCATCATTCCAGGTTATGGTATGGCGGTTGCGCAGGCACAGCAGTCGGTTTCCGAACTGGTCCGCAAGCTGCGTGCCAAGGGCAAAGAGGTGCGTTTTGCGATCCACCCCGTTGCGGGTCGTTTGCCGGGTCACATGAACGTGCTGCTGGCCGAGGCGAAGGTGCCTTATGACATCGTTCTGGAAATGGATGAGATCAACGAGGACTTCCTGGAAACGGATGTGGCCATCGTAATCGGCTCGAACGACATCGTGAACCCTGCGGCGCAGGAAGACCCCAACAGCCCGATTGCCGGGATGCCGGTTCTGGAATGCTGGAAGGCCAAGCAGGTGTTTGTGTCCAAACGTGGTCAGGGAACTGGCTATTCGGGCATCGAAAATCCGCTGTTCTTCAAAGAGAACACGCGCATGTTTTATGGCGACGCGAAGGCTTCGTTGGACAAGCTGCTGCCGATGATCGACTGATCTATCCTTATAGGTAGATTGGAAAGGGCGCCGATGGGCGCCCTTTTCTTTTTGGTGAATGATGGGGGGCTTTGCCCCCCAAACCCCCCAGGATATTTCTGGCCAGATGAAGCGGGCGAGATGTGGTATCTTTGGGGAGAAGGTATTCGCGAATGGGTAGGTTTTGCAGAAAGTAAATGGCATAGGCGGCGTGTTCTTTCGCGCTCGTGATCCGGAGGCGCTTGGACGGTGGTATGAAGAGCATCTTGGTGTGAACCAGCTCAACCCGCTGCCTTGGAAACAGAGTGCCGGGTATACGGTCTTTGCGCCATTCGCGCAGGATACGGATTATTTCGGGCGCACCGAACAGCAATGGATGATAAATTTTCGAGTGGACGACTTGGGCGCGATGATCGCGCAGCTTGAGGTCGCTGGAATCCCTGTGGAGACTCGGGCCGAATGGGACAGCGAGGTCGGAAAATTCGCCAGACTTCACGACCCCGAGGGCAACCCGATCGAGCTGTGGCAACCAAATCAATGAGATAGCGGATTTGTATACCGTTGTATCCTTGTAAGCATATGAAATAAAAAGAGAATTGATGTATTTTTGAGGTGTCGTATAGTGCGCTGGTCAGACCCGGAGCCCAGAATGACGCCTATCGATGATCATCCGCTGCGCTATGCGCTGGCCAACGAACTGCATGCGCGCCCATTTCCGGTGGCATCGACGCCCTGCACGGTGGTGTTTCTGGCCATAAAGAAAACTACTGAAGCTGTCGGGCGGGATCGGCACGAAGATATGGTGCATTTGATCAATCTTCTGGATCGCCATGGCGCGCCGCATCCGCAGCCTGAGGCCACCCATTATGCGGGTCAGATTGGCCGTCATTGGCTCAAATGGGAGCAGCATACCGAGTTTGTGACTTATACTGCGATCACGCAGAATGTCAGCGACCGTGCCTTCAATCCTGCCGATTTTGAGGTGTTTCCACAGGACTGGTTGATGGCAAGTCCGGGTCAGCGTGTTACCTCGGCCATGATGCGGGTGGTGGACCTGGAAAGCGATGCGGCTGCCAAGGACGCTCTGGCCGATTGGTTTGAGCCGGAAAGTCTTGCTGTGGCAAGAGTATTGGATGATGCGGCCATATGCGCGAGCGACTTCCGGATTGATCCGGCTGGACATATGCGCTTTGCGCTGTTTGTGAACAAAGGCACCGGGCGGCGTAGGACGGGGCGGATCATTCAGCGCCTGTGCGAGATCGAAACATACAAGGCGATGTCGATGCTGGGTTTTGCCCGCGTCAAGCAATTGACGCCCCGGATTGGTGAGTTGGACGCGCAACTTACCAATTTGATGGGGCAGATGACCGACAATTCGGCCCATCCTGACGAGCTTTTGCCGGACCTGCTTGCCACGTCGATTGAGCTGGAGACATTGTCTGCCCGGTGTTCGTTTCGGTTCGGTGCAACGGGCGCATATGAAGCCATCGTCAATCAACGCATCGAGGTGTTGCGCGAGCAGAGGTTTGAGGGTCGTCAGAGCTTTGCCGATTTCATGATGCGGCGCTATGACCCCGCGATCCGCACCGTGAAGTCGACTGAGCGGCGCTTGCAGGCCCTGTCGGATCGGGCCATCCGCGCAGGAGAGCTGTTGCGGACCCGGGTGGATGTGGAACGCAGTGCGCAGAATCAAGCGCTGTTGGAAAGTATGGACCGTCGCGCTGATCTGGCCCTGCGTTTGCAGCACACGGTCGAGGGGTTGTCGGTGGTTGCCATCAGCTATTATGCGGTCTCGTTGGTCAGCTACCTTTTGTATCCTTTGACCAAGGCCGGGATAAGCAAAGGTATGCTGACGGCGATTGTCACGATCCCAGTTGTGCTGACCGTTTGGTTTGCGATCCGGCAAATTCGCAGGCGTTTGGAGTAAACCTCGTTTGCCATTCCGTGCCGTGTCTGTAGTACTGACCGGGGCAGGCGGAGAGCTGAGGGTAGACCGGTGATTGGAATCGTAGCCGCATGGCGGGCTGTAGCCGCCATGTTCATCCTGAATGGTGCGTTGTTCGGTATATGGGCATCCCGTATCCCCGCGGTACGGGACAGGCTGGACCTGACGCACGAGGCTTTGGGCCTTGGCTTGCTGTTCATGGCGGCTGGGGCCGTTTGTTCCTTTCCTATAACCGGTCGTTTGACGGATAAGTTTGGGGCGGTGTCCATCACGCGAGTCATCGCGGTTCTCTACACGCTTTCGCTGGTTCTGTTGGCTGTTGCCGGCAGTTTTTGGGCGCTGGCGGCCTTATTATTCATATTCGGGGCGTTTCACGGGTCGATGGACGTCGCGATGAACGCATGGGCTGCTGAAGTTGAACAAGCCTATGACAAGCCCGTCATGTCTTCGTTTCACGCGATGTGGAGCCTTGGGGCCGGGCTGGGTGCGCTGAGTGGGTACGGTGCCGTGCAGCTTGGTATGACTGTAATGCAGCACTTTCTTTTGGCGGGCGGTGCTGTGGTTGGTTTGGCGCTGGTTTTGTCTTGGGTGCGCTGGACGTCGCGCAGGGCGGCTTCGCCCGGCGGGGCGGTTTTTGCCCTGCCATCCGGGGCACTGATCCTTGTCGGATTCACAGCCCTGTGCGGTGCATTGGGCGAGGGCGCGGTTGCAGACTGGAGCGCGATTTTCCTGCGGGACGTGACGGGCGCAGCCGAGAGTATCGCGGCCTTGGGGTACGCTGTATTCTCAGTCACCATGGTCGCCTTTCGGTTGGCCGGAGGCGTCGTCATCGCCCGGTTTGGGCCTGTTGCGACGGCCAGGTTTGGTGGCGTGTGCGCGGCATTGGGTGTTCTGGGCGTCGTTTCGGCGGTGCAGCCCCAATTGGCGCTGGCAGGCTTTGCACTGATGGGCATCGGTTATGCAGTCATTATGCCCTTAGCGTTCAGCCGAGCGGCCAACGATCCATATGTCCCGCCCGGCCAAGCCATCGCAAGCGTGGCCACATTGGGATATGGCGGGTTGTTGATCGGGCCTCCGCTTATTGGGTTTTTGGCAGAGATGCTTACATTGCGGTTGGCGTTTATGGCCCTGCTGCCGCTTGCAATCATGATAGTTATCTTGTCCGGTGCGTTGCGACCTGCTTCACTGGATTGACTGCCAAGAGCAGGGAACAAGAACAATATGGGAGGTAGACATGCCGATAAAGAACCGGTTCGCGGAACTGCTAAACGAAATCACCGAGTGGCGGCGTGATATCCACCAGAATCCCGAAATTCTGTTCGAAACCCATCGCACCAGTGCTTTGGTCGCGGAAAAGCTGAGGGAATTTGGCTGTGACGAGGTCGTGACCGGGATCGGGCGCACGGGTGTCGTGGGCATCATCAAAGGCAAGGTCGATACAAAGGGCAAGGTGATCGGATTGCGGGCTGATATGGACGCGCTGCCGATTCATGAGGCGACGGGGCTGAACTATGCGTCCAAGACTGAGGGCGCCATGCATGCCTGCGGGCACGACGGTCATACGGCGATGCTGTTGGGGGCGGCGAAATACCTCTCGGAGACGCGAAATTTTGATGGCACTGTCGTTGTCATCTTTCAGCCCGCCGAAGAGGGCGGCGGTGGTGGTCGTGAGATGTGCGAAGACGGGATGATGGACCGCTGGGGCATTCAGGAAGTTTATGGGATGCATAACTGGCCAGGACGTCCGGTCGGAAGCTTTGCCATACGCCCCGGTGCCTTTTTTGCCGCGACCGACCAGTTTGATATCATATTCGAAGGTAAAGGGGGCCACGCGGCCAAGCCACATGAAACAGTCGATACGACTGTCCTTGCGGCGCAAGCGGTCATGGCCTTGCAGACCATTGCGTCGCGCAATGCTGATCCCATTGATCAGATTGTCGTGTCGGTCACGTCTTTTGAAACGTCTTCGACAGCCTTCAACGTGATCCCGCAGACGGTCAGGTTAAAAGGTACGGTGCGCACGATGAGCGAAGCGATGCGGGGGCTGGCTGAAAAGCGGATCGGTGAAATTTGCAACGGGGTTGCTGCCACATTCGGCGGAGCGGCAGAAGTAACGTACTACCGCGGCTATCCCGTGATGGTGAACAGCGATGAGCAAACTGATTTTGCAGCGAATGTCGCGCGATCCGTGGCCGGTGAGTGCGCTGAGGCACCGTTGGTCATGGGGGGCGAGGACTTTGCCTTTATGCTGGAGGAGCGACCGGGGGCTTATATTCTGGTTGGAAACGGCGATTCAGCGGCTGTGCATCACCCGGAATACAATTTCAACGATGAGGCGATTCCTGCCGGTTGCAGTTGGTGGGCAGAGATTGTTGAACAGCGAATGCCCGCTGCGTGAATGGCAGCGTGGGTGGGGGCGCTGCCCCCACACCCCCGGGATATTTTATCCAGATGAAGAGGGATCCTGAGGCCGTAGATCAAGCCTGGTATATAGGGTTTCGACGACATCATTCAGGGCCGATTTCTGCGTATTGACGCAGGATTTTGAGGCTGTCCGTGCTGAATTCAGTGCGCTTGGGTCAGATAGCCATTTGTCAACGATAGCTGCCAGTTGCGGGGCAGAGTTTATTTCCACCGCACCTCCGGTTTCGATCAGGGGCGCGAATGTTTCAGCGAAATTGTAATAGCCGGGCCCGGTGATGACTGCAGCGCCGGCTTGTGCGGGTTCGAAGGGATTGTGTCCTCCGATTTCCTTCAATGAGCCGCCAAGGAACACGATGGGGCAGATTGCGTACCACGTGCCGGTTTCCCCTAAAGTGTCTGCCACGTAGATTTGTGTTGTGTCCGTGATTGCTTGGTCAGAGGACCGAAACGCGGCCGTTAGTCCGGTTTGTTTGATAAGGGCGTGAACTTCGTCCCGGCGTTCCGGGTGGCGGGGGATCAGAAGCAATAGCAAGTCGGGGCGTTGTTTGAGCAACTGTGCATGTGCGGCAAGAACGGCGTCTTCCTCGCCCTGATGGGTGGAACTGGCGATCCACACGGGGCGGCCTGAAATCTGGTTTTGGATTTGCGATACTGTGTTCTGGTCAACAGGCAGGGGGTCGGACATAGCCTTGAGGTTGGTGCCTGATTGAACCCGTTCCGGTGCAGCCCCCATTTGGCGCAAGTTTTCGGCCGCCTTGTCATTTTGGGTCAGGAAAAGACTGAACTTATCCAGAATGAAACGTGCGGTTACTGGTCGCTTTTTCCATCCCTCGACAGATTTGTCTGAGAGGCGGGCGTTCAGTAAGGCCAGCGGGATCTTGCGATCTGCACTTTCAACGATGAGCCGGGGCCAGATTTCGCTTTCGACGAAAATACCAGCGTCCGGTCGCCAATGGGTCAGGAAGCGCTGAACGGGTCCGGACGTGTCAAGCGGTGGGAATTGGTGGCGCGTGCGCGGGGGCATCCGCTTTGCGATCAACGCGGCTGAGGTCGGTGTGCCGGACGTTATGAGGAACTCGGCCTGGGGCAAGCGCTGACCCAGGCGTTTGATCAGGGTGATGACGGACAGGGTTTCGCCGACGCTTGCCGCATGAAACCAGATCAGTTGGCCATTTGGTCGCGGCAGGCTTGCATGGCCCAGCCGTTCGTGTTGACGCTCAACCGGGACATCAGCGGCCTGTAGTTTCTTTCGAACCGTCTGCCAAACGATTGGCGCGGCAACGCCGGTCAGGCCGCAATACAGGGTGTATAGCAGCGTCGGCCGTTCTGAATGATCGGGCATGTCAGCCGCCTGTGTGACTCATGTGACGGCTCATCTTTCCGTCGACGGACTGGCGGGAATAGTCGAAATCGTGGCCCTTGGGTTTCAGATTGATGGCCGCGCGGATCGCGTGTTCCAGCGGCTCTTCGGTGTTGGGATGATCCCGAAGTGAGCTGCGCAAGTCGGCCATGTCTTCCTGACCAAGGCACATATACAATTCACCGGTGCAGGTCAGGCGTACACGGTTGCAGCTTTCGCAGAAATTGTGGGACAGCGGTGTAATGAACCCGATTTTCTGTCCGGTTTCCTCTAGCCGTACATAGCGCGCCGGTCCGCCCGTGCGCTCGGCCAGATCAGAGACCGTGTAGTGGTTTTCATACTCTTTGCGCACGTCCTTCAGCGACCAGTACTGATCAAGGCGGTCTTCATTGCCGATATCACCCATGGGCATGACTTCGATCCAGGTTAGATCCATGTCGCGCTCGGCGCACCACCGCGTGATTTGGGGAAGCTCCTCTTCGTTGAAACCCTTAAGGGCAACAGCGTTGATCTTGATGCGCAGCCTGGCTTTCTGAGCAGCGTCAATGCCTTTCAAGACCTGTTTCAGGCTTCCCCAGCGTGTGATCTGGGCGAATTTGTCCTCGTCCAGCGTATCCAGCGAGATATTCACGCGGCGCACGCCGGCTGCGTAGAGGTCGTCTGCGAAACGATGAAGTTGCGATCCGTTGGTGGTAAGGGTCAACTCCTTAAGTACCCCGCTTTCCAGATGGCGTGTCATCGCGTTGAAGAACGCCATGATGTTCCGGCGCACCAAAGGTTCACCCCCTGTGATGCGCAGCTTTTCGACGCCCATGTTGATGAAGGTCGAACACATCCGGTCCAGTTCTTCCAAAGTCAGAAGGTCCTTTTTGGGCAGGAACTTCATGTCTTCGGACATACAATAAACACAGCGAAAGTCGCAGCGGTCCGTGACGGAAACACGCAAGTAGGTGATTGCACGGGCAAACGGGTCGATTAGTGGAGCAGCAGTCATGCACCATAGGTAAAGCGGTGACCCCGCTGCGACAAGGGCGAACTGTGCTTTGGTCTAGATCAGAGGCCGTTGGAACGGTAGATTACCAGTATGAGGATTGCATTTATTGTTTTGTTTGCAGTTGTTGCGGGATGCGACACCGTCCGGTCCACGACAGATCGCGTCTTTGGCGGCGACGGTGAGAAGGCTCAAGCCGAGCCCGAAGCAGTAGAAGTCGCTGACGTAGCTGACCCCGAACCTGTTGCTGTGGCTGCCCCAAGTTGGGTTGGTCCGAAAACCACTGTGGCCAGTCTGGGTGACCCCACAACACCGGGGCGCTGGTTGGAAACACCGCTGGTCGACACCGAATTCACCGGGCGGGTGGTCGTTCCAAGAACTGGCGCTCAGGCCTACATTACGCTGGTGCCTGCTTCTGGGCCGGAAGGCGGGGGCAGCCGTTTGTCGTTGGACGCGATGCGGGCATTGCTGCTGCCTTTCGATGAATTGGTCGAGCTTGAGGTCTACTCAAACTGATCCTTCAGGTACTTTCCGGCCTCTTTGCGCGCAAAGGGTTTCATTGCATCACCATACGTTTGTAGGAACGCGACAACACGGGATGGGTCGTGCTTGGAAAGCTCGCGCAACCACCATGCGATGGCCTTCTGGATAAACCAATCACGGTCGGGGACATATCCTGCGGCCCAGGTCAAAATACGATCCCGGCGGTCCAGATCATCCGGCTTGGGGTGGTTTTGCTTGGTCCATGGCAAGGTTGCCACCAATGCCGCGCGACGTGTCCACATGTGGTCTGAGGATGTCCAGCCTCCGACCTGATCCAGCCTTTCTGGGTCGGCTGACAGCCGCTTTTGCATGGCCATGCACGCGTGGTCCGCGACGGCCCAGGCATCGAAATCCGGCAACCAGCTTTGCAGTACTTCCCAAGCCGCATCATCCGGCCGAATGCGCGCCTGTGTCAGCAATTTGGTGGCGGCTAAGCGTGCCTCATGAATGTTTGTCTGCCACAGGTCATCGGCCAATTGGACCCGAGAGGCCACGTCAAGGTCTCGCCGCCACGCTTTTGTCAGGTCGTTCAAGATAGGGTTTGCGACCCCTAAATAAGGACGGGCGGCCTTGTGATAGGCCGCCATCTGCGTGGCGCGCTCGGGATCGGCATGTTGCTTGATCTGATCCAGATAGGCGTCCACGGATCGCTACTCCACCGTAACAGATTTCGCCAGATTGCGTGGCTGGTCCACGTCTGTGCCCTTGGCGACGGCCGTGTGATACGCCAGCAACTGCGCAGGAACCGAATAGAGGATCGGGGCGAGGCTTTCGTGAACAAGTGGCATGCGGATCGTGCTCCAGACGCCGTCCTCAGCCTCGGCGATCCCGTCGCCATCTGATATCAGAATGACCTTGCCTTTGCGTGCCATCACTTCTTGCATGTTCGATATGGTTTTGTCGAAAACCGCGTCACGCGGTGCCATCACAACCACCGGCATATGTTTGTCGATCAGGGCGATTGGGCCGTGTTTCAGCTCGCCAGACGCGTAACCTTCGGCGTGTATATAGCTGATTTCCTTTAGCTTTAGTGCGCCTTCCATGGCCAGCGGATACATCAGGCCGCGCCCCAAAAACAGAACGTCCCGTGCCTCGGACAGTCGTTGGGCGGATGCGCGGATCGCGTCGTTCTGCTCTAACGCGACGTTGAGCACCGCAGGCAAGCCGCGCAATGCGGCGGCGTGGTCGGCCAGTTCTTCTGCCGTCAACGTCCCGCGATCCGAGGCGGCTTTTAGTGCAAGCATCAGCAACACGCTCAATTGGCATGTGAAAGCCTTGGTCGAGGCCACTCCGATCTCGACCCCGGCATGAATGGGCAGCGTCACATCGCTTTCGCGCGCGATTGAGCTTTCGGGGACATTGACCACCGAAATGATCTTGTCCGCCTTGCCTTCACAGTACCTTAGGGCCGCCAACGTATCGGCCGTTTCACCGGACTGACTAACGAACAGCGCCGCGGTCCGGTCACTGATCGGAGGTTCCCGGTACCGGAATTCACTGGCGATATCGACCTCAACCGGCATTTTGGCTAGTTTCTCGAACCAGTACTTGGCGGTCAAACAGGCATAAAAGGCGGTGCCGCACGCAACCATCGTCATACGGTCGAGCTTGGTAAAGTCCAGTTCTGCGGGCAGGGCAACCTCATCACCGCCGGTGGGCAAATATGAACGGATTGCTTCGGCCACGACCACGGGCTGCTCCGCAATTTCCTTGGCCATAAAGTGCTTGTGCCCGCCTTTGTCAGTACGCGCAGTGTCCAGCTTGATCTGGCGAACGTCACGGTTGACGAGATCTCCCGCTTCGTTACGAATTTCCAACGTGGTACGGGTCAGCACCGCCCGGTCGCCTTCTTCAAGATAGGTGATGCGGTCCGTCAGCGGTGCCAGCGCAATGGCGTCCGAACCGACGAACATCTCATCATCCCCATGCCCGATCGCCAGCGGCGATCCCTTGCGCGCGGCGATGATCAGGTCCTCTTGCCCTTCAAACAGAAATGCCAGAGCAAATGCGCCTTCCAACCGGTCGATTGTTTTAAAGGCCGCCTCAACCGGGGAAAGCCCCGTTGACAGGTAGTGCTCGGCCATCAGCGCGACAGTTTCGGTGTCGGTTTCGGTCATGAAGCCTACGCCATGTTCGGCCAGCTCTGTACGCAGATCGCGATAGTTTTCGACGATGCCATTATGTACCACGGCCACTGGACCCGCCTGATGCGGATGCGCGTTCGTCACAGAAGGTGCGCCATGGGTGGCCCAGCGTGTATGGCCGATGCCGGACTTGCCGGGCAGGGGATCATGCACCAGCAGATCGCTGAGGTTCACCAGCTTTCCCACGGCCCGGCGACGCCCCAGGTCACCGCCGTTCACCGTTGCAATCCCGGCGCTGTCATAGCCGCGATATTCCAGACGTTTCAACGCTTCGACCAGAATGGGGGCGACTTCGTGCTGCCCCAGAACGCCTACAATTCCACACATAGGTCAGGCTCCTTTGTCGCGGCGAGCCTTCTTCGCCTTGAGCATCTCAAACAATTTGCGCGCATAGCCGGGTTTGTTGTCCTGCTTGGCGCGCGCCACAGCCAGAGCGTCGGGCTCGACGTCGCGCGTGACCACGGTGCCGGTCGCTGTCATGGCTCCGTCGCCCACGGTCACGGGTGCAACAAGCATGGTGTTCGATCCGATGAAGACATTTTCACCTATCGTGGTCTTGTGCTTCATCACCCCGTCATAATTACAGGTGATCGTACCCGCCCCGATATTCGAATCCGCGCCAACGGAGGCATCCCCGATATAGCTAAGGTGATTGACCTTCGCGCCTTCGGCGATCTCGGCATTCTTGATTTCGACGAAATTCCCGATGCGTGTGTTCTCGGCCAGTTCCGCGCCGGGGCGCAGGCGGGCATAGGGGCCGATGACAGCGCCTCGGCTAACGTGACAGCCCTCAAGATGCGAAAACGCCCGGATCGTCGCACCGCTTTCGACCGTGACGCCGGGGCCGAATACCACATTCGGTTCGATAACCGTGTCGCGTCCGATGATCGTGTCAGCGGCAAGATAAACGGTCTCAGGGGCCATCAAAGTCACGCCAAGGCCCAGCAGTTCTGACCGCGCGCGGGTTTGGAATACAGCGTCGGCAGCGGCAAGATCAGCGCGCGAGTTGACCCCCAGCGTCTCGGCCTCGTCGCAGGTAATTGCGGTGACTTTCAGGTCACGGCTGCGGGCGATTTCCACGACGTCGGTCAGATAATATTCCTCGGCCGCATTGCCGTTACCCACCGCGTCGATCAGGGAAAACAACACCTCTGCGTCGCTTGCCAAAAGACCGGAATTGCAAAAGGTTATCGCGCGTTCTTTATCTGAAGCATCCTTGAATTCGACAATCCGCTCAAGATGATCTTCGTTCATGACCAAGCGACCATAGCGCGCGGGATCGGCGGCTTCGAACCCGAGGATAACCAGATCGTTTTGCGCGCGCGCCTCGATCATCCGCTCCAGTGTCTCGGGTTGAAGGAACGGAGTGTCGCCATACAAAACCACCACGTCGCCCTTGAACCCCTCCAGCGCAGCGCGTGCCTGAGCGACGGCATGAGCGGTGCCCAACTGTTCGGTCTGCTCCGCGATCCGGGCTGTTTCGTCTTCGGCGGTCGCCACTTTCGCCACAGCCTCGGACCCGTGCCCGGTGACGATCACGGTGCGCTCGGGCGATAGAACCGATCCGGCGCGCATGGTGTGAACCAGCATCGGTGTCTGGGCAATTGGATGAAGGACCTTGGGGATGTCCGAATTCATCCTGGTGCCTTTACCTGCGGCAAGGATGACAAGGGCGGTGCTCATGAAATCGTTTTCTCTTTGTGTTTTGTTGCGGTCCGTTTTATCCGCTGAGGGCAAAGGCGCAAGCGGTTCAGCCATCAAACAAGATTGCCGTTTGCAACAGGATACGGCGAAAAACCGCCGAAGCAGGAGGCGCGATGCGAACGGTTATCTTCGATCTGGACGGGACATTGGCCGATACCTCGGGTGATTTGCTTGAAGCCGCGAACCACTGTTTCCGCCATATGGGGCACGGGGATGTTCTGGTTCACGGGCAGGATGCTGCGGTCGCGCTGCGGGGTGGCCGGATGATGCTGACGCACGGATTGAAGCGTGTCGGGGCTTACGATGAACAGGCGATTCAGGTATATTATCCAATGCTGCTGGACGCATATGCGCAGGCCATTGATACCCATACGCATTTCTACCCAGGTGCACTTGATGCGGTTGAGGCATTGAAGGTCGCGGGGTACGGCGTGGGGATTTGCACGAACAAGCCCGAAGCTCTTGCCGATCAGTTGCTGACCCAGATGGGCGTGCGGGAGCAGTTCGCATCATTGGTGGGGGCCGACACCCTGCCGGTTCGTAAGCCCGATCCCGAACCTCTGCGCGAGGCCGCGCGGCGGGCAGGGGGGCATCCCGATCTTTGTGTGCTGATCGGAGATTCCGATACTGACCGCAATACTGCGCGCGCCGCTGGGGTTCCTTCGGTGTTGGTGACGTTTGGTCCGTCGGGCGCGGATATGGCCGCGCTTGAGCCCGAAGCGTTGCTGCATCACTTCGATGATCTGCCCGAGGTTGTGACCAGCCTTATCGGAGCGGTGGCGTAAGCCCTTGACGCTGCGCACGCGCGGCCTCAGAACGGGCGTATGACTGAGACATTCACTGGCAGTTTCACGCAACAGGAACCCATCCCCGACGAAGCGATCGAGGCCGCATTGGCGGTTCTGCGTCACGGGCGGTTGCATCGCTATAACGTGACGCCCGGAGAGCTGGGCGAAACTGCTTTGCTGGAGCAGGAATTTGCCGCGCAGATGGGGGCGAAATACTGTCTGGCCGTGTCGTCGGGCGGCTATGCGCTGGCGACCGCATTGCGTGCGGTGGGTGTGCAGCCCGGTGATCCGGTTCTGACCAATGCCTTCACGCTGGCCCCTGTGCCGGGGTCGATTGCCTCGGTCGGGGCAAAGCCCGTGTTCGTGGGCGTGACCGAAGGGCTGGTAATTGATCTGGATGATCTTGAGAGCAAGCTTGATCAGGCGCGGGTGCTGATGCTCAGCCACATGCGCGGGCATCTGTGTGACATGGATCGGCTGATGCAGATGTGCGACGCCGCGGGTGTGACCGTGATCGAGGATTGCGCGCATACGATGGGTGCCGCGTGGCGCGGGCAACTGTCGGGGCGGCAGGGGGCCATCGGGTGTTATTCTTGCCAGACCTACAAGCACGTGAACTCGGGCGAGGGCGGCTTGCTGATCACAGATGATGAGGAGTTGGCGGCCAAGGCCACGATGCTGTCGGGATCCTATATGCTGTACGAACGCCATCTGGCCGCGCCGGGACCTGAGGCTTTTGAGAGGATCAAGTACACCACGCCCAATGTTTCGGGTCGGATGGATAATCTGCGGGCGGCGATCCTGCGGCCTCAGCTGCGGGATCTGGATAGACAGGTCGCGCGTTGGAATGAGCGTTATGCCGAGATTGAAAAGGGGCTGCGCGGAACGCCCGGCTTGACGATTGTCGAGCGGCCCGAGGGTGAGACCTATGTGGGCTCGTCCATTCAGTTCCTGCTGTTGGACTGGTCATCCGAGCGTATTGCCGAAGTGATCCGCCGCTGTGCTACGCGTGGGGTCGAGTTGAAGTGGTTCGGCGGGGCCGAGCCCACCGGGTTTACCTCGCGCTATGATAGCTGGCGCTACGCCGACAGCGCGCCTTTGCCCGCCAGTGACCGGGTGCTGGCCGGGATCATGGACATGCGCGTGCCGCTGACATTCTCTCTGGATGATTGCCGACTGATCGCGCGGATCATCTGGGCCGAGGTCGGGGCGGTCTACCAATCGTAATCCAAAGGAGTGCGCTGAAAGCGCACACTTGATGCTTTGACACCACCACCCCTGACGGGTCGGTGGTGTGTTTCTGCATGGCCGTCGTTGACCCGGAAAAGATTCGCTGATACTTATTGAACAACTGTTCATTAATGCGAGGGAGGAGATCGCATATGTTCGCGGCTACCATGCAGTTTGATCTGGGCGAGGATGTGAATGCCCTGCGTGAAATGGTTCACCGCTGGGCGCAGGAGCGGGTCAAGCCGATGGCCGCCGAGATTGATGCCTCGAACTCGTTTCCCAATGAGCTTTGGAAGGAAATGGGCGATTTGGGGATGTTGGGCATAACGGTGCCCGAAGAATTTGGCGGGGTGGGCATGTCGTATCTGGCCCATACCGTCGCCGTCGAAGAGGTTGCCCGGGCTTCGGCTTCGGTATCACTGTCTTATGGCGCCCACTCGAACCTGTGCGTCAATCAGATCAAGTTGAACGGAACGGATGAACAAAAGGCGAAATACCTGCCGCGCCTGATTTCGGGTGAACATGTGGGAGCACTGGCGATGTCCGAGGCGTCGGCAGGTTCCGACGTGGTGTCGATGAAGTTGCGGGCCGAGAAGCGCAATGATCACTACCGTCTGAACGGCAGCAAATACTGGATCACCAACGGACCGGACGCGGATACTCTGGTCGTTTACGCCAAGACTGACCCAGAGGCCGGGTCGCGTGGGATAACCGCCTTTCTGATCGAGAAAGAGATGACCGGCTTTTCCACCTCACCCCATTTCGACAAGTTGGGGATGCGCGGGTCGAATACGGCCGAGCTGGTCTTTGAAGACGTCGAAGTGCCGTTTGAAAATGTGCTTGGCGAAGAAGGGAAGGGTGTCGCGGTTCTAATGTCTGGCCTGGACTATGAGCGTGTGGTGCTTGCCGGAATCGGTATCGGCATCATGGCCGCCTGTCTGGATGAGATCATGCCCTATCTGGCCGAGCGTAAGCAATTCGGGAAACCCATCGGTAGCTTCCAGCTTATGCAGGGAAAGATCGCAGATATGTATACGGCGATGAATTCAGCCCGCGCCTATGTGTACGAAGTGGCCAAGGCGTGTGATCGCGGGGATGTGACGCGTCAGGATGCGGCGGCGTGCTGCCTTTACGCGTCCGAGGCGGCGATGACGCAGGCGCATCAGGCGGTGCAGGCAATGGGCGGGGCCGGGTTTCTGTCGGATTCTCCTGTCAGCCGGATTTTCCGCGATGCCAAGCTGATGGAGATTGGCGCGGGCACCAGTGAAATCCGCCGGATGCTGATCGGCCGGGAACTGATGAGCGGGATGGAGTGATGGAAAAGCGCCCCGCAGACGAGGGAACTGCGGGGCGTTTCTTCGAAGGATCAGAAGCGATGGACGTAGGAAACGCCGACCAGCCACGGATCAATCTCGGCAGTACCGAGGTCGTTTCCGTCGAGGCTGACATCCGAGTCGATGTCGAACCAACGCACGTTCAGACGCACGGCGCCTTTTTCGGTGACCATGTAATCCAGACCAGCCTGCAGAGAGACACCAACCGAGTCATCCAGTTCCAGATCGCCCAGAGCCGAGCTTTCGTCAAAGAAGACGGTATAGTTGATACCAGCGCCAACGTAAGGCTTCCACGCGCTGTTGGTCGGGAAGTGATAGTTCAGCGACAGTGTGGGCGGCAAGTGCTTGACTGTCCCGCCGTCGATGCTGCCAGCCAGGGTAATGTCATGGCTGAAGGGCGTTGCGGCCAGCAATTCGACGCCAAGGTTGTCACGAACGAAGTATTCTACTGTGAAGATCGGGCGCGTGTCCGAGTCAACCTCGACGCTGGCGCCATTGCTCAGCGTGCCGTTGTCGGATTTCGGGTCGAGATAGCCCACACCAAGTCCGACGGTCCAATCACCCTGAGATTGAGCGAAAGCCGGGACAGCCAGTGCGACAAGCGCGGTGGAGAGGGTCAGAGCGGCGAGTTTGTTGGTCATTTTACTGCCTTTAGGTTTGTTGATGCTGGCGTTTTGCACGAACGGTCCGCTGCCAACTCTGATCTGTATCAAGTTCGTGTGATTGGCCAACGCGCCCATCGCCAAAGAAATGTCATGAAAACAAAGGGTTTCGGCAATGTGTCCCGCTAGGCGCATACCCGGATTGCAGCCCGGTGGTGGCTGGGTGATTCCCGACCAATTGAACATGGCGCGGCAATGTCTGTCGCAACCGGGTGATCGCGTGGCTATTCGCGACCTGACCGGGGGTACGCAGGACGACGTCACCTTTGACCGCTTGCAGCAAATGGTGGACGGTATCGCGCGCCAACTGATGATATCCGTGCAACGCGGCGACCGGGTGGGCGTACTTCTTAGCCAATCGCCATGGTGCGCGGCAGCGCATCTGGCGATCTGGAAAATCGGCGCGATCTCGGTTCCGCTGTTCAAGCTATTCAAACATGATGCGCTGGCCTCAAGGATTCGGGATGCAGGTGCGCAGATAGTTTTGACGGATGCAGAAGGCGCGGAACTGATGGGCGCTTTGGCACACTCGGTGCGGGTTGACCGGATTGCACCGTCTGATGGCGCGGTTTCCTTTGCTGATACGGGCCCCGAGGATCCAGCCGTGCTGATCTATACCTCGGGTACAACCGGAAGCCCCAAGGGGGCGCTGCACGGGCACCGGGTTCTGACGGGGCATCTGCCGGGCGTATCCATAAGCCACAATCACCTACGCGACGGCGATTGCCTTTGGACCCCTGCCGACTGGGCATGGATTGGCGGGTTGTTCGATGTGCTGATGCCCGGTCTGGCGCTGGGCATCCCGGTGGTCGCCGCGCGGCTTGAGAAATTTACCCCAGAAGTCTGCGCTGACGTGATCGCGCGCGGCGGTGTGCGCAATGTGTTCTTTCCCCCCACCGCGTTGCGGATGCTGAAAGCGGCAAGTCAGGCCGTCCCCGGCCTACGCTCGGTCGCGTCGGGCGGCGAGCCGCTGGGGGCCGAGATGCTGGCCTGGGGGCAGCAGGCATTCGGCCTGACGATCAACGAATTCTACGGCCAGACCGAATGTAACATGGTCGTGTCGTCCTGCGCCGAAGATTTCCCGGTGCGGCCCGGCTGTATCGGGAAACCGGTGCCGGGGCATGAGGTGGCGGTGATTGATGACATGGGCCAGCCAACGGACAAAGAAGGCAACGTTGCCATCCGGCGCGGCTCGGCCTCGATGTTGCTGGAGTACTGGAACCGGCCCGAGGAGACTGCGCAGAAATTCCGGGGCGACTGGCTGATCACCGGTGATCGTGGCGTGTGGGAGGGCGACTATCTACGGTTCGTGGGACGAGATGACGACGTGATCACCTCTGCCGGATACCGCATCGGCCCCGCCGAAATCGAGGATTGCCTGCTGACTCACCCTGAGGTGGCGACCGTGGGCGTGGTCGGCAAACCCGACCCGCTGCGGACCGAGATTGTCAAGGCGTATGTGGTGTTGAAACCGGGGGCTGAGACGACGGGCACGGAGTTGCAGGAGTGGGTAAAGGCCCGTCTGGCGCAATATTCCTACCCGCGCGAGGTGGCGTTTCTGGAGGAATTGCCGATGACGGTGACGGGGAAGGTGATCCGGAAGGAATTGAAGCGTCGTGCGAAGTTGGAATTGGAGACAACGTAAATGAAACTCACATCCAAAGCCATGCCCGCCTCTGAGGGTTTCAAGGCAAACCGCAGCGCTCATCTGGACGCGCTGGCACAGATCTCCGAAGCCGCCGAAGCGGCCCGCATGGGCGGCGGTGAAAAATCCCGCGCGCGGCATATGTCTCGGGGCAAGATGCTGCCTCGGCGCAGGGTGGCGAATTTGCTGGACGCGGGGTCTCCGTTTCTGGAGATCAGCGCGACGGCGGCGCATGGGATGTATGGTGACGCCGCGCCTTGTGCCGGGGTGATCGCGGGGATTGGCCGGGTGCAGGGGCGCGAGGTCATGGTGGTGTGCAACGATGCCACTGTGAAGGGCGGTACATACTATCCGATGTCGGTCAAAAAACACCTTAGGGCGCAGGAGATTGCCGAGGAAAACCATCTGCCCTGCATCTATTTGGTCGATAGCGGAGGTGCGAACCTGCCCAATCAGGATGAGGTCTTTCCCGACCGAGACCACTTTGGCCGTATTTTCTATAATCAGGCGCGGATGAGCGCCAAGGGCATTGCTCAGATCGCGGTTGTGATGGGGTCATGCACGGCGGGTGGGGCCTATGTGCCCGCGATGTCGGATGTGACGATTATCGTCAAGGAACAGGGGACGATCTTTCTGGCCGGACCGCCTCTGGTCAAGGCTGCCACGGGCGAGGTGGTCAGCGCCGAAGACTTGGGCGGCGGCGATGTGCATACGCGCCTGTCCGGTGTGGCGGATTATCTGGCCGAAGATGACGCGCACGCATTGGCTTTGGCGCGGCGGGCAGTGGGGTCGTTAGGCGGTGCCGGACTGAAGCCTGGCCTACGGTTCGAGGCACCGGAAGACCCGGCTTATGATCCTGAGGAAATTCTGGGTGTCGTCCCCGCCGACCTGCGTACACCTTATGATATCCGAGAAGTGATTGCGCGTCTGGTCGACGGGTCGCGCTTCGATGAGTTCAAGCCTCGGTTCGGGGAAACGCTTGTGACGGGGTTTGCCCATGTCAAAGGCTGCCCGGTGGGGATCATCGCCAATAATGGCGTGCTGTTTTCCGAAGCCGCACAGAAGGGGGCGCATTTTGTCGAACTGTGTTCGCAGCGCAAAACGCCGCTTGTGTTCTTGCAGAACATCACCGGGTTCATGGTCGGTCGGAAATATGAAAACGAGGGGATTGCACGCCACGGGGCCAAGATGGTGACGGCTGTGGCGACGACCTCGGTGCCCAAGATCACGATGCTGGTGGGCGGCTCGTTCGGCGCGGGAAACTACGGCATGGCGGGTCGCGCCTATCAGCCTCGGTTCCTGTGGACCTGGCCGAACTCGCGCATCTCGGTGATGGGGGGTGAGCAGGCGGCAGGTGTTTTGGCTACTGTCAAACGCAACGGGATCGAGCGGCAGGGCGGCACGTGGTCGGCCGAGGAAGCAGCCGAATTCAAGCGCCCGACGCTGGATATGTTCGAGGAGCAGTCACACCCGCTCTATGCTTCGGCGCGGCTTTGGGATGACGGCATCATCGACCCGCGCAAATCGCGCGATGTGCTGGCCCTGTCGCTAAGCGCCGCCTTGAACGCCCCGATCGAAGAGACACGTTTTGGCGTGTTCAGGATGTGATCATCATGACCTTAAAGGACGTTTTGACTCGTTATCCCGGCGCGCAAACCTTCAAGTTCGGTGACAGCGCGTCGATGAGCGCTGAACTGTTGGGGTTGGTTCGTGCAGGGCGGAAAACAGCAACCTGTGGCGCGTTGCGTGACTATCCCGAAGGCAGCGCAGAGACCCCAGTGGTCGGGCGGCGCGATATTGCTCTGGAGTGGGATGGTCGTCCGGCTTTGGTGATCGAGACGCTTGAGGTTACGGTCAGCCGGTTCTGTGACATGACCGAAGCGTTTGCCTTGGCCGAGGGCGAGAACGAAACGCTTGAAGGATGGCGGGAGGATCACAGTCGATACTTTGAGCGCAACGGTGGATTTGACCCAGAGATGGAATTGCTCTGCGAACGGTTTCGGCTGATCGAAGATTTGGCGTCAGAGGAGTAAGAAATATGTTCAGCAAAATCCTGATTGCCAACCGGGGTGAGATTGCTTGCCGGGTGATGGAAACCGCTCAGAAGTTGGGTGTGACCTGCGTTGCGATATATTCCGATGTGGATGCCTCGGCCAAGCATGTGCAGATGGCAGATGAGGCCGTGCATATCGGCGGTGCGGCCCCGGCTGAGAGCTATTTGAAAGGTGATTTGATCATTCAGGCAGCGCTGGATACCGGCGCGCAGGCGATCCATCCCGGATACGGGTTTTTGTCCGAGAATCCGGATTTCGTGGATTCGGTCGAAGCCGCTGGGTTGACGTTTATCGGGCCTTCTGCGGATGCGATCCGCAAGATGGGTCTCAAGGATGCGGCCAAGGTTTTGATGGAGCAGGCGGGCGTGCCGGTTGTGCCCGGCTATCACGGTGACAATCAGGACCCCGAGCATTTGGCCGGTGCGGCGGAAACCATCGCCTATCCCGTGCTGATCAAGGCTGTTGCCGGAGGTGGCGGCAAGGGGATGCGGCTGGTTGAGCAGCCCGAGGATTTTGCGTCGGCCTTGGACAGCGCACGTGGCGAGGCGCGTACAGCCTTTGGTAACGATGCCGTGCTGGTCGAGAAGTTCGTCGCCAAACCGCGCCACATCGAAGTGCAAGTGTTCGGAGATGGAACGCATGCCGTGCATCTGTTCGAACGCGATTGCTCTCTGCAACGGCGCCATCAAAAGGTGATCGAGGAAGCGCCTGCGCCCGGTATGACGCCCGAAATGCGCGAGGCGATGGGGCAGGCGGGTGTCAGGGCGGCCGAGGCGATTGGCTACAAGGGCGCAGGCACGGTTGAATTTATCGTCGATGCCTCGGAAGGGCTGCGACCGGATCGTTTCTGGTTCATGGAAATGAACACACGCTTGCAGGTCGAACACCCTGTGACCGAGGCCATTACGGGCGTAGATTTGGTCGAATGGCAATTGCGGGTTGCCTCGGGCGAGACGCTGCCAAAGAAACAAAATGAACTGTCGATCACCGGCCACGCGTTTGAGGCGCGGCTTTACGCCGAAGATGTGCCCAAAGGGTTTTTGCCTGCGACGGGCAAGCTGACTCATCTGAAGTTCCCGACGGCTTGCCGGGCAGATAGCGGCGTTCGGGCGGGCGATACGATCAGCCCTTGGTACGATCCGATGATCGCCAAGGTCATCGTGCACGGGCCAACACGCCAGATTGCGTTGGAGCAACTGCATCGGGCGTTGTCGCGTACCGAAGTTGCCGGGACAGTTACAAACCTCGGGTTTCTGGGGGCTTTGACACGGCATACCGGTTTTGCGGCGGGGGATGTGGATACAGGACTGATCGGGCGGGACTTGGACGCGCTTATCAGGCCCGTCCCAGTTGCGGCGTCTACCTGTGTTTCGGCGGCGATGACGGCGTTGGGGCTGGTGGATACGAACGAAGAATGTGGGTTCTCTCTTTGGGCACCCCTACATCGGGCGGCCCAACTGAAGGCCGAAGACGTGATTGATCTGGATGTTCAGGTTGAAGGGCCGGACCGACAGCTTTGGCGGGTGGGGGACGACTCGGTTCTGGCCGAACGAAAGGCCGGGAAATGGATCGTGGGTGGCAAGCCCATGCCGCGCGTAACTGTGGCAGGGTCGAGGGTCACGGTTTTCGAAAACTATGGGCAATCGTTCGATATCGTCGATCCTCTGGACCGCGACGCAAGTGCCGTTGGCGACACCAACGTGATCGAGGCACCGATGCCGGGATTGGTAAAAGCCATGTTCGCGACAGTGGGGCAAAAGGTGCAGGAAGGCGATCGACTGGCCGTTCTGGAAGCCATGAAGATGGAGCATTCCTTGCTGGCAGCACGCGATGGCGTCGTTGCCGAAGTGCTCGCCGAAGCCGGGGGGCAGGTCGAAGCCGGTGCCGCTCTGGTCCGGTTGGAGGAGGAATGATCTGTCCCGTGCGGGCGCAACGTGGCAAGGTCGGGTTCGTAGCGGCAATAAGGGAGGGGTGCAGCCATGGGTGATCGGGTTGAAATCTTCGAAGTGGGGCCGCGCGACGGTCTGCAGAATGAAAAGCGGGAAATCCCGGTGGCCGAAAAGGTCGCGTTGGTCGATTGTCTGAGCCGGGCCGGCTTCAACCGGATCGAGGTGGCCAGCTTCGTCTCGCCCAAGTGGGTGCCACAGATGGCGGGCAGTGCCGAAGTGCTGGCTGGGATTTCCCGTGCCGATGGTGTGCGCTATGCCGCGCTGACACCGAACATGCGCGGGTATGACGACGCGCTTGCGGCCAAGGCGGATGAGATTGCTGTTTTCGCCTCAGCCTCCGAGGGGTTTTCTAAGGCCAACATCAACGCCTCGATTGCGGAATCCATCGAGCGGTTTACCCCAATTCTAGAGGCTGCTCGGCATATTGACCTTCCCGTGCGGGGGTATGTCTCTTGCGTGACGGACTGTCCCTATGATGGCCCGACAGACCCTGAAAAAGTTGCTGAAGTCGCGGATACGCTGTTTGCGCTGGGCTGTTACGAAGTGTCTCTGGGGGATACGGTCGGGCAGGGCACGCCTGATACTGTCGCGCATATGCTTTTGGCGGTGCAAAAGCGGGTGCCCGTCACCAGACTGGCGGGTCATTTTCACGACACCAACGGACGGGCGATCGACAATATAGACGCGGCCCTCGCTTTGGGGGTGCGCACGTTCGATTCCGCGGTTGGCGGTTTGGGGGGGTGTCCATACGCCCCTGGCGCGGCCGGGAATGTGGCGACCGAAACGGTTGTGTCGCACTTACATCGGCTGGGATATGAGACCGGCATCGCCCCCGAGATCGTGGAACAGGCCGCGCAGATGGCGCGCGCCATGCGAGGGGAATAAGTAAGGCCATGTTCGACACCATTTCAATCGCAGTGGACCCGCGCGGCGTCGCGACGCTGACGCTGAACCGTCCGGAAAAACACAATGCGATGTCAGCGCAGATGATATCGGAGCTGACACAGGCCGCAGGGCAGTTAGGGCAGGACGACGCAGTGCGGGTGGTCGTCCTGACAGGCGCGGGCAAAAGCTTCTGCGCCGGAGGCGATTTAAGCTGGATGCAAGATCAAATGGCCGCCGACCCCGAAACGCGCTTTGTTGAAGCGCGTAAGCTGGCCGAAATGTTGCAGGCTTTGAACACGATGCCGAAACCGTTGATCGGCGCCGTTCAGGGCAACGCTTTTGGAGGGGGCGTTGGAATGGCCGCAGTTTGTGACGTGGCAATTGGCGTCCAGTCGGTGAAAATGGGCCTGACAGAAACGAGATTGGGCCTGATCCCGGCGACCATTGGTCCCTATGTTGTTGCACGCATGGGTGAGGCACGGGCGCGGCGCGTATTCATGTCGGCACGTCTTTTTGAAGCGTCCGAGGCTGTGGAACTGGGATTGCTTGCCCGCGCGGTCAATGCCGATGATCTGGCCGGGGCGGTCGAGGCCGAGGTCGAGCCATACCTGTCCTGCGCGCCGGGGGCCGTGGCCTCGGCCAAAGCTTTGGTGCGAATGCTGGGACCGACGATTGACAATACTGTGATCGACGGGACGATCCGGGCGCTGGTGGATCGTTGGGAAACTGAAGAAGCGCAAGAAGGAATCGGCGCGTTTTTTGCCAAAAGAAAACCTGTTTGGAACAGCAAGGTCTGAATTCCAACAGTCACTTATCGCGCAAACAGAACCAACATACTCAATATCCCACGAGGGAAACGGAATATTAGGTGCCTGCGCGCTTCTGTTCGGTTGACCCTCTGATCACGCAGGGATAGAGAATGTCCAGTCAACACGCCAATTGACGGTGCGTCGCTGCGAGCGCTGCACAGGAAAGGAGCTTTACGTGGAAGACCTGTTGCGGGAGTACCTCCCGATTCTGGTGTTTCTGGCCGTTGCCGTTGGCCTTGGAATCGTTCTGATTCTGGCTGCTGTGGTTCTGGCCGTCCGCAATCCAGACCCTGAAAAGGTTAGCGCATATGAATGTGGCTTCAACGCCTTTGATGATGCGCGGATGAAGTTCGACGTTCGGTTCTATCTGGTTTCGATTCTCTTCATCATCTTCGATCTGGAAATTGCTTTCCTGTTCCCCTGGGCCGTCGGTTTCAAAGACATCAGCGATGTTGGGTTCTGGTCCATGATGGTGTTTCTGGGCGTTCTGACCATTGGCTTTGCCTATGAATGGAAGAAAGGGGCCCTGGAATGGGAGTGATGACGGGTGCAAATACCGCAGGCGTCGACAAGGAAGTTGCAACCCAGGCCCTGAATGCTGAATTGCAGGACAAAGGATTTCTGCTGACCTCGACCGAGGACATCATCAACTGGGCTCGCACCGGGTCTTTGCACTGGATGACCTTTGGTCTGGCCTGCTGCGCGGTTGAGATGATGCACACCTCGATGCCGCGCTATGATGCGGAACGGTTTGGCATCGCGCCGCGCGCCTCTCCGCGTCAGTCCGACGTGATGATTGTTGCCGGAACCCTGACCAACAAGATGGCCCCGGCGTTGCGCAAGGTTTATGACCAGATGCCCGAGCCACGCTATGTGATCTCGATGGGGTCCTGCGCGAATGGGGGTGGGTATTATCACTATTCCTACTCTGTTGTACGGGGCTGTGATCGCATCGTTCCGGTGGATATCTACGTCCCCGGCTGCCCTCCGACCGCCGAGGCTCTGCTTTATGGTCTGATGCAGTTGCAACGGAAGATCCGCCGCACCGGAACCATCGTGCGCTGAGGGAGAGGGAAGATGAGCGAAGCACTCAAAGAACTCGGCGCGCAGTTGGAGCTTAAACGGGCTGATTGCGTTCTGTCCTGGGATGTGACCCATGACGAATTGAACGTCGATGTCGCGCCGTCGAGCCTTGTGGAGTTCGTAGAATTCCTGCGGTCTGATCAGAATTGCAAGTTCTCGACCCTTGTGGACATTACGGGCGTCGATTACCCCGAACGCGCCAAGCGGTTCGACGTGGTCTATCACTTCTTGTCGATGTATCAGAACCAGCGCATTCGCTTGCGGGTTTCCATTCGTGAGGAAGACATGGTGCCCTCGATCGCAGATGTTCACCCCTCGGCCAACTGGTTCGAGCGAGAGGTGTTCGACATGTTCGGCATTCTGTTCTCGGGACACCCGGACTTGCGGCGCATTCTGACGGATTATGGTTTCCGCGGCTATCCGCTGCGCAAGGATTTTCCCACCACCGGCTATACCGAAGTGCGGTACGACGAGGCGCAGAAGCGTGTCGTTTACGAACCGGTCAGCCTGGTGCAGGAGTACCGGCAGTTTGACTTCATGAGCCCCTGGGAAGGTGCGAATTATATTCTGCCAGGGGATGAGAAGCAGGAGTAGCCGCCATGTTTGAGTTCCTGATCTGGATTGTTCTGGTGGTGGCGACGGTTGTGCCAATGATCAAGCTGCTGCCGCATTTCGGGATCAACAAGAACTGGGCGTTTGCGTGCATCATCTCTCCGGTCGTGATTGTCCTGCTGTGGATGATGGCGCTGAAACTGCAAGAGATGGAGCGACGCTGATATGACAGGCGAACTGATTGTTCTGGGCGTGCTGGGTGTGCTGCTTGCAGGGGCCGCAGCGAAGGCGGCCGAGGCCGAAAAGGTCCGGGTTCGGGCCGAAGCGAAGAAGAAACGAGGGCGTTGATGGACGGCTCAAGATACGATGACGGCAGCACGGACGCGCTGAGCGGAGAACAGAAGATCCGCAATTTCAACATTAACTTCGGCCCGCAACACCCTGCGGCGCATGGGGTTCTTCGCCTTGTTCTTGAGCTGGACGGTGAGATTGTTGAACGTTGCGACCCGCATATCGGTCTGCTGCACCGCGGCACCGAAAAGCTGATGGAAAGCCGGACGTATCTGCAAAACCTGCCGTATTTCGACCGTCTGGATTACGTGGCACCGATGAACCAGGAACATGCCTGGTGCTTGGCCATCGAAAAGCTGACCGGGGTCGAGGTACCGCGCCGAGGTTCGCTGATCCGAGTTCTGTATTCTGAGATCGGGCGCATCCTGAACCACTTGCTGAACGTGACGACGCAGGCGATGGATGTTGGCGCCCTGACTCCACCGCTGTGGGGGTTTGAGGAACGCGAAAAGCTGATGGTGTTCTATGAGCGTGCCTGTGGTGCGCGCCTCCACGCCGCCTATTTCCGCCCCGGTGGTGTGCATCAGGACCTGCCGCCAGAACTGCTGGACGATATCGAGGCGTGGAGCCACGAATTCCCCGCCGTTCTGGACGATATTGACGGTCTGCTGACCGAAAACCGCATCTTCAAACAGCGTAACGCCGATATTGGCATCGTGACCGAAGATGACATCCAGAAATACGGCTTCTCCGGCGTAATGGTGCGCGGATCGGGTCTGGCTTGGGATTTGCGCCGCGCGCAGCCCTATGAATGCTATGACGAGTTCGAGTTCCAAATCCCCGTCGGCAAGAATGGTGATTGCTATGACCGCTATTTGGTTCGGATGGAAGAGATGCGCCAGTCGCTGCACATCATCCGTCAGGCCATCGCCAAGATCCGCGAATGCCCGGGCGACGTTCTGGCCCGCGGCAAAATCACCCCGCCGAAACGCTCGGACATGAAGACCTCGATGGAAAGCCTGATCCATCACTTCAAGCTGTACACCGAAGGCTTCCACGTCCCCGCGGGCGAGGTCTATGCCGCCGTCGAAGCCCCTAAGGGCGAGTTCGGCGTCTATCTCGTCGCCGATGGCACCAACAAACCCTATCGCGCCAAACTGCGCGCGCCGGGTTTCCTGCACCTGCAAGCCATGGATCACGTCGCCAAGGGTCACCAACTGGCCGACGTCGCCGCGATTATCGGAACCATGGACGTCGTATTTGGAGAGATTGACCGCTAATGCTCCGCCGTCTTCATCCCGAACAACCCGAAAGCTTTGCCTTCACCGCTGCTAACCAGCAGTGGGCCGAAGCGCAGATCACCAAGTACCCCGAGGGTCGTCAGGCCAGTGCGGTTATTCCGCTGTTGTGGCGCGCGCAAGAGCAAGAGGGTTGGCTGTCCCGTCCGGCGATCGAATCCGTCGCTGACATGTTGGGTATGGCCTATATCCGCGTGCTTGAGGTCGCCTCATTCTACTTCATGTTTCAGTTACAACCTGTTGGAACAGTTGCGCATATCCAAGTGTGCGGCACGACCTCATGTTTAATCTGCGGGGCCGAAGATCTGATTGCGGTGTGCAAAGAAAAGATTGCTGCCAAGCCGCATGAGTTGTCCGCTAATGGTAAGTTGAGTTGGGAAGAGGTTGAATGCCTCGGATCCTGTGCGAACGCGCCCATGGCGCAGATCGGCAAGGACTATTATGAAGATCTGACGGCCGAAAGCTTTGGCAAGATCATTGACGATTTGGCCGCGGGCAAGGTGCCGGTGCCAGGTCCACAGAACGGTCGTTATGCCGCGGAACCGCTGAAAGGTTTGAGCAGCCTGACCGAGTATGCAACGGACAAGCCCGAGCATAATGCGAGTGTCGAACTGGCTGTTGATCTGGGCGACACGGTCAAACGCATCGACGGGACCGAGGTTCCGATCCTGACCCCGTGGTTGGGTAAGGATGGTAAGGCGGCGGCGACCAAGGCAGCTCCTAAACCTCCGAAAGAGCGTGAGGTTGGCGAACCGGCGGCGAAGCAGGCCCAGGAAGCTACGGAAGACAAGCCCGAAACGCTGACGAAGGCGCGCGACGGTAAGGCGGATGATCTGAAAGTGCTGAAGGGCGTTGGGCCGAAGTTGGAAGAAAAGCTGAACGATCTGGGGATCTATCACTACGACCAGATATCAAGCTGGACGGCCGGGAATATCGCTTGGGTGGACACGCAGCTAAAGTTCAAAGGCCGGATCGAACGCGACGGCTGGGTCGAGCAGGCAACCAGCCTTGCCGCGGGGAACGAGGATTAAGATAGGTGCCCACCCGGGGCATCGGGATGAGATGGACAAGGACAAGGAACAGGCCATAGCCCGAAAGGGTCGCCATATCGGCATCGTCATCGCCGCGACGATGGTGCTGTGGCTTGTCATGTCTTTTGTTGGTCCGCAGTTGGGGCTGCCGGGCCGCTATGCGTTGCTTTTTGATTTTGCCGCTCTGGCAGGATTCATCTATGCGGGCGTCAACATTTTTCAACTCTGGCGCATGCGTCAGGACAGCTGAAGGTAATACACGATGCTGAAGGATCAGGACCGGATCTTTACCAACATCTACGGGATGCACGAGCGCACATTGCGCGGCGCACAGGCGCGCGGGCATTGGGACGGCACCGCTGGCCTGATCGAAAAGGGCCGCGACTGGATCATCCAGACGATGAAGGATTCCGGCCTGCGCGGTCGTGGCGGTGCGGGCTTTCCCACTGGTCTGAAATGGTCGTTCATGCCCAAGGAAAGCGACGGTCGCCCGGCTTATCTGGTGGTGAATGCCGACGAATCCGAACCCGGAACCTGCAAGGACCGCGAGATCATGCGCCATGATCCGCATACGCTGATCGAAGGCTGTCTGATCGCCTCGTTCGCGATGAACGCGCATACCTGTTACATCTATCTGCGCGGCGAATATATCCGCGAGCGCGAGGCGTTGCAGGCCGCGATTGATGAGGCCTATGACGCTGGCTTGTTGGGCAAGAACGCCGCCGGTTCGGGCTGGGATTTTGATCTGTTCCTGCATCACGGCGCAGGCGCGTATATCTGCGGCGAAGAAACCGCCCTGATCGAAAGCCTTGAGGGCAAAAAGGGCATGCCGCGGATGAAGCCTCCGTTCCCGGCGGGTGCGGGGCTGTATGGTTGCCCGACAACGGTGAACAACGTGGAATCCATTGCCGTTGTGCCCACCATCCTGCGCCGGGGCGCGGATTGGTTCGCAGGCTTTGGTCGTCAGAACAATGCGGGCACCAAGCTGTTTGCGATCTCGGGCCATGTGAATAACCCATGTGTGGTCGAAGAGGCGATGTCGATTTCGTTCGAGGAACTGATCGAGACCCATTGTGGCGGTATTCGCGGCGGTTGGGACAATCTGCTGGCGGTGATCCCCGGTGGCTCGTCCGTTCCTTGCGTGCGCGGTGAAAACATGCGCGATGCGATCATGGATTTCGACTATCTGCGCAACGATTTGGGCTCGGGCCTGGGAACGGCGGCAGTGATCGTGATGGACAAATCCACCGATATCATCAAGGCAATCTGGCGGCTGTCGAAATTCTACAAGCACGAAAGCTGCGGCCAGTGTACGCCATGCCGTGAAGGCACCGGTTGGATGATGCGCGTGATGGATCGACTGGTGCGCGGTGAGGCCGAACTGGAAGAGATCGACATGCTGTTTGACGTGACCAAACAGGTCGAAGGGCACACGATCTGCGCGCTTGGCGATGCTGCGGCTTGGCCCATCCAGGGCCTGATCCGCAATTTCCGGGACGAAATCGAAGACCGTATCAAGGCCCAGAAGTCTGGTCGCCTTGGTGCAATGGCTGCGGAGTAGAACCTATGGAAGTATTTGCAGAATATGGCCATGCGATCGTTTCGCTGATGATCTTCACCCTGGTTGTGTTGTTACTTGCCCCATTCACGGCTTTGGCAAAGCAAGGAAAAGGCTTGGCTCCGGGTTCCACGCCCGAGCAGGACTATGCCGACAAAACCTATCGACTGAACCGAGCGTATCTGAACGGAACTGAGACCCTTCCGGCATATGCGGCTGTGACAATTGCGGCCATACTGATGGCGGTAAGCCCGTTCTGGGTAAATCTGCTGGCCTCGGTCGCGCTTTTGGCGCGATTGGTGATGCTGGTCATTCACATTCAGGGAATTGGCAAACCTAACACAGGCTTGCGGAGCGTTCTTTATGTTCTGGGATGGGCGTGCATGTTCATCATGGGGATTATGGCAATGGTGGCCGCGTTCTGATGTTAAGCGCTGTTCATCATGTCACCGGAAAAACGCGCCGGACGAAAACCTGTGGTCGGGCATTGGTGGTCTGTGCCGCGGCTGCGCTTGTCGCGTCTTGTGGTTTGGTGACCCCATCCTCGGACCGCGTGGTTTTTGACGGTCAATACTTCCGCGCTAAAGCGAAAGTCGTGGACAAAAAAACAGCGCCAACAGATTTCACGGTCGTGGTGAACGGTGTTTCAGCTTCATTGGACGGAGCGCGCGAGGCGGGACGGTACGAAGGCACCAAGTTTTGTATCGCAAAATACGGGTCTTCGCGAATTGACTGGAAGGTCGGACCGGATACCGAACCGCAAAACCTGCGGATCACCGACGACAAACTGACTTTCGCAGGAAAATGCCTTCGTCCATGACACGCAGTTTCGCATATCACGCAGCTATGCGCGCTGAATGCCGGGGGCCGGCAAATCTGCGAGGGTCCGTATTGGGCGCGGCGACGTTGATTGCCGCGATATGCGTGTTTGCGTCGCCGGTGCCGGCTGACGCCAAGCCGCCTTTGCGAGATGTCAAAGAGATCGACAACGAGTTGTACTATATCGCGGTAGCGAACGAGATTTCAGAGGTTTGCCCTTCGATCAGTGGGCGTCGTCTGAAGGCGATTGGAGTGATGTGGGATTTGCGGTCGAAAGCAAACAAGCTGGGGTACTCGGACAAGGAAATCCGGGCCTATGTAGAATCCGATTCTGAGAAAGACAGGATGCGCTCAAAAGGCGAAGCATACCTGGCGCAGAACGGTGTCTCGTATGACAACCCCAAAACTTTCTGCGCATTGGGGCAGAAGGAAATCGAAAGAAACAGCGCCATCGGCGTGTATTTGAGGGCGAACTAGACCATGTCTGACCTCCGCAAGATCAATATCGACGGGCAGGAAATTGAAGTCGATGGTGCGATGACCCTGATCCAGGCTTGTGAGCAGGCCGGGGTCGAGGTGCCGCGTTTCTGCTATCACGAACGTCTTTCGATCGCCGGGAACTGCCGGATGTGTCTGGTTGAAGTCGTGGGCGGGCCGCCGAAACCTGCCGCCTCCTGCGCGATGCAGGTGCGTGATCTACGTCCGGGTCCGGAAGGCCAGCCGCCCGTGGTCAAAACAAACTCGCCCATGGTCAAGAAGGCCCGCGAAGGGGTGATGGAGTTTCTGCTGATCAATCACCCGCTAGACTGCCCAATCTGCGATCAGGGGGGCGAATGTGACCTTCAGGATCAGGCGATGGCCTATGGAGTGTCGGGGTCGCGCTTTAAAGAAGCCAAGCGCGCAGTGGATGATCTGGATCTGGGGCCGCTGGTCGGCACCGCGATGACCCGGTGCATCAGTTGCACCCGTTGTGTGCGCTTCACGACCGAGGTCGCCGGGATCACTCAGATGGGGCAGACCGGGCGTGGCGAAGATGCCGAGATCACCTCGTACTTGAATGAAACGCTGCAATCGAACTTACAGGGCAACATAATCGACCTGTGCCCGGTTGGGGCGCTGACGTCTAAACCCTATGCCTTTACTGCCCGTCCGTGGGAGCTGACCAAGACAGAGAGCATTGATGTTATGGACGCTTTGGGTTCGAACATCCGGGTGGACACCAAGGGGCGCGAGGTGATGCGTTTCTTGCCGCGCAACCATGACGGCGTGAACGAGGAATGGATCAGCGACAAGACGCGCTTTGTGTGGGATGGCCTGCGCCGTCAGCGGCTGGACAAGCCTTATGTACGCGAGAATGGCAAGCTGCGCCCCGCGAGTTGGCCCGAGGCATTGACCAAAGCTGCTGAGGCGCTGAAAGGGGCCGAAAAACCGGCCGGGGTCGTAGGTGATCTGGCCCCGGTTGAGGCTGCGTTTGCGCTGAAACAGATGATCGAGGGGCAGGGCGGTATTGTCGAATGCCGCACCGACGGGGCCAAGCTGCCAGCGGGCAACCGTGGGGCCTATGCCGGGACTGCCGCCATCGAAGATATCGACACGGCCGAGCGTATCCTGCTGATCGGCACCAACCCGCGGGACGAAGCTCCGGTTCTGAACGCACGTATTCGCAAGGCATGGGCGCAGGGGGCTGATATTGCTTTAGTTGGGCCTGCTGCAGATTTGACCTATCCCTATCACCACTTGGGCGATGACCGGGTGGCGCTGCAAAAGGTCGTCGATATGGGCGGTGATGATGAGATCAAGGGCAAGCCGTCGCTGGTTATCGTCGGGCAAGGTGCCCTGCAGGAGGCTGACGGGGCCGCCGTTCTGGCCGCCGCGCAAGCCATTGCCGCCAATACCGAAAGCGGGCTGATCATCCTGCATACCGCCGCCGCGCGTGTGGGCGCCTTGGATGTAGACGCGACGAACGATGCAGGGATGGACGCCGTAAATGCGGCGGACGTTATCTATAACCTTGGTGCGGATGAAGTCGAGATCGGCGAAGGCGCTTTTGTCATCTATCAGGGCAGCCATGGTGACCGGGGCGCGCACCGTGCCGATGTGATCCTGCCGGGCGCGGCCTATACCGAGGAAAACGGGTTGTTCGTGAACACCGAAGGCCGTCCGCAACTGGCGATGCGGGCCGGGTTCGCACCCGGAGAGGCGAAAGAGAACTGGGCTGTTCTACGCGCGCTTTCAGCCGAATTGGGTGCTGCGCTGCCTTTTGACTCGCTGGCGCAATTGCGCACGGCCCTGATCGAAGCGGTGCCACATCTGGCGCGCATTGACGAAGTGATTGAAAATGAAATTCAACGACTTGAGGCCGGGCCACTGGGCAAGACCAGCTTCCGCCCTGCGATCAAGGATTTCTACCTGACAAACCCGATAGCACGGGCCTCGCAGTTGATGGCCGAGCTGTCGGCGCAGGCGCAAGCCCTCAAGACTGACAGGATGGCCGCAGAATGATCCGACCCGCTGACACTTCCCTGACGACCCACGGTGTGAGGACCAATGGCTGATTTCTTTAACACCCCCGGCGGCATCGCCCTCATCATTCTGGCGCAGGTGCTGGCCGTCGTCGCCTTTGTGATGATTTCGCTGTTGTTCCTTGTTTATGGCGACCGCAAGATCTGGGCCGCCGTCCAGATGCGTAGGGGCCCCAACGTCGTTGGCGTCTACGGCCTGCTGCAATCCGTGGCGGACGCACTGAAATACGTGGTGAAAGAGGTCGTGATCCCAGCGGGTGCGGACCGCACGGTCTTTATGCTGGCGCCGCTGACATCCTTTGTTCTGGCGATGATTGCCTGGGCGGTGATCCCGTTCAACGATGGCTGGGTGCTGTCAGATCTTAACGTCGCGATCCTCTATGTCTTTGCGGTATCCTCTTTGGAAGTTTATGGCGTGATTATGGGCGGTTGGGCATCGAACTCAAAGTATCCGTTCCTTGGGTCGCTGCGGTCTGCGGCGCAGATGATCTCGTATGAGGTTTCGCTGGGCTTGATCATCATCGGTGTGATCATCTCGACCGGGTCGATGAATTTTGGACACATCGTAGAGGCACAGGACGGTCGGTTTGGCTTCTTCAGCTGGTACTGGCTGCCGCATTTCCCGATGGTCTTCCTGTTCTTCATCTCGGCGCTGGCTGAAACCAACCGACCGCCGTTTGACCTGCCCGAGGCAGAATCGGAACTGGTGGCAGGCTATCAGGTCGAATACTCGGCCACGCCCTTCCTGCTGTTCATGGCAGGGGAATACATCGCCATCTTCCTGATGTGCGCGCTGATCTCGCTGCTGTTCTTCGGTGGTTGGCTGTCACCCATTCCGGGTCTGCCCGATGGCGTGCTGTGGATGGTCGCCAAAATGGCGTTCTTCTTCTTCCTGTTTGCAATGGTCAAGGCAATCACGCCCCGCTACCGCTATGACCAGTTGATGCGGTTGGGTTGGAAAGTGTTTCTGCCCTTCTCGCTGGTCTGGGTGGTGTTCGTGGCCTTCGCAGCAAAGTTCGACTGGTTCTGGGGTGCGTTCGCCCGTTGGAGCGTAGGAGGCTGATATGACACAAATCGACTATACCCGCGCTGCCAAGTATTTCCTGCTGCAAGACTTCTGGGTCGGCATGAAGCTGGGGCTGAAGTACTTTTTCGCCCCAAAGGCTACCGTGAACTACCCGCACGAAAAAGGTCCTCTGTCGCCTCGGTTCCGCGGCGAGCACGCCCTGCGTCGGTATCCCAATGGCGAGGAACGCTGCATCGCCTGCAAACTGTGTGAGGCGGTCTGCCCCGCGCAAGCGATCACTATCGACGCCGAACCGCGCGAGGACGGCAGCCGCCGCACCACGCGGTATGACATCGACATGACCAAGTGCATCTATTGCGGCTTCTGCCAAGAGGCCTGTCCGGTCGATGCCATTGTCGAAGGTCCGAACTTCGAATTCGCGACGGAAACCCGCGAAGAGCTGTTTTATGACAAGGAAAAACTGCTCGACAACGGTGAACGTTGGGAAGCCGAGATCGCTCGCAACCTCGAAATGGACGCGCCGTACCGATGACAGACAGTCCGACAAATCCCTTCGAGCTAATGATGAAGCAGGCTCAGGACATGGCCAAGGCGATGAACCCGGCGATGGAGAATTTCTCGCCGAAAGGGTTCGAGGCGCTGTGGCCGACCATGCCCAAAGAGGTCATGGAGATGATGTTCGGCAACACGGTCAACACCGACGGGCTGGACGCTAAGACCCGCCTTTTACTGACGCTGGCCGGGTTGACCTGTCAGGGCGCTCAGGCGGATTCAGCCGTGCGCCAGACTGTGCGCCATGCGCTCGAGGCGGGTGCGAAGAAACAAGAGATCGTGGAAACGATCGGTCAGATGTCGGTCTTTGCCGGCATCCCGGCCATGACCCGTGCGCTGGATCTGGCGCAAGAGGCCATGGGCGACAACAAGGATGAGGATCAATGACCGTCTTTGCCTTTTACCTGTTTGCCATCAGCGCTGTCACCGGCGGGCTGTTCACGGTGATCAGCCGCCAGCCGGTGCACTCGGTGCTGTGGCTGATCCTGTCCTTCCTGTCTGCGGCTGGGCTGTTCGTGCTGCTTGGGGCCGAGTTCGTGGCGATGCTGCTGATCATCGTCTATGTCGGTGCGGTCGCGGTGCTGTTCCTGTTCGTGGTGATGATGCTGGACGTGGACTTTGCCGAGCTTAAGGCCGAAATGGCGCGCTATATGCCGCTGGCGCTGCTGATCGGTCTGGTCATCCTGATGCAGTTCGTCATGGCCTTCGGCGCATGGGACAGCGCGCAAGGGGCGGCGGCCAATCTGGCGCAGCCAGTCCCAACCGACCGCCACAATACCGAGGCGCTGGGTGTCATTCTTTACGATCAATACTTCCTTTTGTTCCAACTTGCGGGCCTGATCTTGCTGGTCGCCATGATCGGCGCCATCGTGCTGACCCTGCGCCACCGTCAGGACATCAAGCGTCAGGACATCATCAGCCAGATGATGCGCGACCCGGCCAAAGCGATGGAGTTGAAGGACGTGAAACCGGGGCAGGGGCTTTAAGACGATGATCGGACTCGAACACTATCTTACGGTCGCGGCGACGCTGTTCGTCATCGGCATCTTCGGTCTCTTCCTGAACCGCAAGAACGTCATCATCCTGCTGATGAGCATCGAACTGATGCTGCTGGCGGTGAATATCAACCTCGTGGCGTTTTCCAGCTTCCTCGGCGATCTGGTCGGGCAGGTGTTTACGCTGTTTGTCTTGACCGTTGCGGCGGCTGAGGCGGCGATTGGACTGGCCATTCTGGTCTGTTTCTTCCGCAACCGTGGCTCGATCGCGGTTGAAGACGTCAATATGATGAAGGGGTAAGGGAACATGGAAACCACCATCCTTTTTGCCCCGCTGGTGGGCGCGCTGATCTGCGGGTTCGGCTGGAAGTTCATCGGTGAGAAAGCCGCGATGTGGACCGCGACGGGCCTTCTATTTCTGGCCTGTCTGCTGTCGTGGATCGTGTTCTTCTCGTTCGACGGCGTCACTCAACAGATCGAGATCATGCGCTGGATCGAGAGCGGATCGCTGTCGACAAGCTGGGCCATTCGTTTGGACCGGCTGACCGCGATCATGCTGATCGTGGTGACGACTGTTTCGGCGCTGGTTCACCTCTATTCCTTTGGCTACATGGATCACGACCCGCAATGGCGCGAGGGCGAGAGCTATAAGCCGCGTTTCTTCGCCTATCTGTCCTTCTTTACCTTTGCCATGCTGATGCTGGTGACGGCGGATAATTTGGTGCAGATGTTCTTCGGTTGGGAAGGCGTGGGCGTCGCGTCCTACCTGCTGATCGGGTTCTATTACCGCAAACCGAGTGCCAATGCGGCGGCGATGAAAGCGTTCATTGTGAACCGTGTGGGGGACTTTGGCTTTGCGCTGGGGATTTTCGCGCTGTTCTTTCTTACCGACAGCATCAACTTTTCGGACATTTTCGCCTCGGCCCCGGCTTTGGCCGAAGAAAAACTACACTTCTTGTGGGGCGAATGGACTGCGGTTGAAGTGATCTGCGTCCTGCTGTTCATCGGTGCGATGGGTAAATCGGCGCAGCTGATCCTGCACACATGGTTGCCGGACGCGATGGAAGGCCCGACGCCTGTTTCGGCCCTGATCCACGCAGCGACAATGGTGACGGCGGGCGTGTTCCTGGTTTGCCGCATGTCGCCGCTGATGGAGTTCGCGCCGGGTGCGACCGGGTTCATCACAGTGCTGGGCGCGACGACCGCGTTCTTTGCCGCGACCGTGGGTCTGGTGCAGACCGACATCAAGCGCGTCATCGCTTATTCGACCTGCTCTCAGCTTGGGTACATGTTCGTGGCCGCAGGCGTGGGCATGTATTCAGCGGCGATGTTCCACCTGTTCACGCACGCGTTCTTCAAGGCACTGTTGTTCCTTGGTGCGGGCTCTGTGATCCACGCCATGCATCATGAACAAGAGATGACCGAGTATGGCGGGCTGCGCAAAAAGATCCCCTATACCTTCTGGGCGATGATGATCGGGACGCTTGCCATTACGGGGGTCGGCATTCCGCTCACGACCTTCGGATTTGCAGGTTTTCTGTCCAAGGATGCCATCATCGAGAGCGCTTATGCAGGCGGTTCGGCCTATGGGTTCTGGCTGCTGGTGGTCGCCGCTGCGTTCACATCCTTCTATAGCTGGCGTCTGATTTTCCTGACCTTCTACGGCAAACCACGCGGCGATCAGCATACACATGATCACGCGCATGAAAGCCCGATGGTCATGCTGGTGCCTTTGGGCGTGTTGTCTCTGGGTGCGGTCTTTGCGGGCATGATCTGGTACGGCAACTTCTTCGGTCACGCGGACAAGGTCGGCAAGTTCTATGGCATCCCGGTGGCTGAGGCGTCGGAACATGCCGAGGCTGACGATCACGGCAAAGCCGATACGCATGGCGATGACAGCCACGCCGACGATGGTCACGGCGATGCGCATGCAGATGACGGTCATGGTGAAAAGGACGCCCACGGCGATCACCACTACGTCTTCGCGGGAGAGCCGGGCGAGGGCGCGCTGTATATGGCACCGGACAATCATGTGCTGGACGACGCGCATGCTGCTCCGAAATGGGTCAAGGTATCGCCTTTTGTGGCCATGCTGCTGGGCTTTGTTGTGGCCTATTGGTTCTACATCGTGAACCCGTCCCTGCCGGGACGTCTGGCGCAGAACCAGCGCCCGCTGTACCTGTTCCTGCTGAACAAATGGTACTTTGATGAGATTTACGATGCGATCTTCGTCAAACCCACCGTGGCGATCGGTCGGTTCCTGTGGAAACGCGGCGATGGCAACACCATCGACGGTTTCTTGAACGGGATTGCCATGGGCGTTGTTCCCTTCTTTACCCGCCTCGCAGGCAAGGCGCAGACGGGCTACATCTTTACTTACGCCTTCTGGATGGTCTTGGGGATAGCAGCTCTTGTCACCTGGATGTCGATCGGCGGAGGCGCACACTAATGGATAATATCCTCTCGATCGTTACCTTCATCCCCGCTGTGGCGGCAGGCATTCTGGCCCTGTTTCTGCACGGCGATGACGATGCCGCGCAGCGCAACGCGAAATGGGTTGCGTTGGTGGCGACCACGGTGACGTTCCTTGTCTCCATCGGCATCTACACAGGCTTTGACCCATCCAACACCGGCTTTCAGATGGTGGAAGAGGGTGAGTGGCTGCTGGGCCTGAAGTACAAGATGGGCGTGGATGGGATCAGCGTTCTGTTCGTGCTACTGACCACCTTCATCATGCCGCTGACCATTCTGGCCAGCTGGAACGTGACAGACCGGGTCAAGGAATACATGATCGCCTTCCTGCTTCTGGAAACGCTGATGCTGGGCGTGTTCATGGCGCTGGATCTGGTGCTGTTCTACCTGTTCTTCGAGGCAGGCCTGATCCCAATGTTCCTGATCATCGGTATTTGGGGCGGTGCGAACCGGATTTATGCAAGCTTCAAGTTCTTCCTCTATACCTTCCTCGGTTCGGTGCTGATGCTGGTTGCGATGGTTGCGATGTATGCGGATGCGGGCACCACGGATATCGAGGCACTGATGAGCCATCAGTTCTCGTCCGAGGGGTTCAGCGTGCTGGGCGTCTACATCGTTGGCGGAATGCAGACGCTGATGTTCCTGGCATTCTTCGCATCCTTTGCCGTGAAGATGCCGATGTGGCCGGTTCATACGTGGCTGCCGGATGCGCACGTGCAGGCCCCGACGGCGGGCTCGGTCGTGCTGGCGGCGATCCTGCTGAAAATGGGCGGCTATGGCTTCTTGCGGTTCAGCTTGCCGATGTTCCCAGTGGGTTCGGCGGTGATGACCGATCTGGTGCTGTGGATGTCAGCGATTGCGGTTGTCTACACCTCGCTGGTGGCGCTGGTTCAGGAGGATATGAAAAAGCTGATCGCCTATTCCTCGGTCGCGCATATGGGTTTTGTGACCATGGGTATCTTTGCGGCGAACCAGCAGGGCATTGATGGCGCGATCTTCCAGATGATCAGCCACGGCTTCATCTCGGCGGCGCTGTTCTTGTGTGTCGGCGTGATCTATGACCGGATGCATACGCGCGATATCGACGCTTATGGCGGTTTGGTCATTCGGATGCCTGCCTACGCGCTGGTCTTCATGCTGTTCACCATGGCCAATGTCGGCTTGCCCGGCACCTCGGGCTTTATCGGCGAATTCCTGACCCTGATGGGCGCGTTCCAAGTGAACACATGGGTGACGGCTGTGGCTGCAACCGGCGTGATTTTCTCGGCCGGGTATGCGCTGTGGCTTTACCGCCGGGTGGTCTTTGGCGATTTGATCAAGGAAAGCCTGAAGGCGATGACAGACATGAGCTCGCGCGAGCGGCTGATCTTTGCACCGCTGATCGTGATGACGATCCTGTTGGGCGTTTACCCGTCGCTCGTGACCGATGTGATCGGCAACTCGACCGCGGCATTGATTTCGAACTATGACACGGCTCTGGCCGCGGCAGAGACCGTGACCCAGACAGCCGCTTCGCATTAAGGGGGCTTTGGAGACATGATCCAGGCTGATCTGACGATAATCCTGCCGGAAATAATTCTGGCCGTATATGCGATGCTGGCGCTGATAGGGGCGGTCTATACATCAAAGGATGGGCTGGCACCCGTTTTGGTGTGGTCTACCGCTGGTTTGATGGCCTTGCTCGCGATTTGGATCGCGACGAACGGTGATGGCACCAATGTCGCCTTCAACGGCATGTTCGTGGATGACGGTTTCGCGCGCTTTGCCAAGGTTGCGATCCTTCTCTCTGCCGCTGCCGTTCTTTTGATGAGCCAGGATTATATGGCGCGGCGCGGCTTGCTCAGGTTCGAATACCCGTTGCTGGTCGCTCTGGCCGCAGTGGGCATGATGATGATGGTCAGCGCAGGCGACCTGATGTCCCTTTACATGGGGCTAGAGCTGCAATCCCTGTCACTTTATGTCGTGGCCGCCCTGCGCCGTGACAGTGCGAAATCCACCGAGGCCGGCCTGAAGTATTTCGTTCTTGGTGCGCTCAGCTCGGGCCTGCTGCTGTACGGTGCGTCGCTGGTGTATGGCTTCACCGGGACCACGCTGTTCTCGGGCATTATCCAGACGGTACACCACGGAGATGTTTCGGTCGGGCTGCTGTTCGGCCTGATCTTCCTGATCTCGGGTCTGGCGTTCAAGGTCTCGGCGGTTCCGTTCCACATGTGGACTCCGGACGTCTACGAAGGCTCACCCACGCCGATCACCGCATTCTTTGCTACGGCACCAAAAGTGGCAGCGATGGCGCTGTTTGCGCGTCTGCTGCATGATGCCTTTGGCGGAGTGGTCAAGGATTGGCAGCAGGTGATCGTCCTGCTCTCGGTCCTGTCGATGTTGTTGGGCGCAGTTGCGGCCATTGGTCAGCGCGACATCAAGCGACTGATGGCGTTTTCGTCGATTGCCCATATGGGCTATGCTCTGATTGGTCTTGCTGCGGGTACGGAATTGGGCATCAAGGCGATGCTGATGTATCTGGCGATCTATGTGACCATGAATATCGGCACCTTTGCCTTCATCCTTATGATGGAGCGTGACGGCAAACCTGTCACCGATATCGACGCTTTACGTCAGTTTGCAAAGCGTGATCCGGGTAAGGCGCTTGCTGTTTTGATCCTGATGTTCAGCCTTGCAGGCGTGCCCCCGATGCTGGGATTCTTCGCCAAGTTCGGCGTCTGGCAGGCTGGCGTCAGCGCCGGGCTGACCGGTTTGGTGATCGTTTCTGCCATCGCTTCGGTTATTGGGGCGTTCTACTACCTGCGGATCGTTTTCTACATGTATTTCGGGGCCGAGAATGATGAACCGGTCGAAACCCACTCTTCGCCAGTGTTGTGGACTGCTCTGATGGGGTCGGCGGCGCTGATGCTGGTCGGGGTCGTATATCAGTTTGGCATCGAAGGCGCGGCTGCGGCTGCGGCGGCAACTCTTGTCAACTAAGATGCGCATCACACGTTTTTGGAGGGCTCGGTCAGCAGACCGGGCCTTTTTACAATGACCCAATGGCCGCAAGGATATGGCCTGCATATTCTGCAGGAGGTCGACAGCACGCTGAATGAGGCGGCCCGTATCGCTCCAACCGCGCAGGGGCCAGTCTGGATTCTGGCGCACCACCAAACAGCGGCCCGAGGGCGACGGGGCAGGGCCTGGGCCAACCCCAAGGGAAACCTAGCGGTGACCCTACTTTTGCGCCCCGAAGGAAACCTGGAACAGGCGGCGTTACGCAGCTTCGTGGCGGCGCTTGCACTATTTGATGCCTGTGTCGCCGTCACCGGGCGCGCGAGTGGTTTTTCCCTGAAGTGGCCGAATGACGTGTTACTGAACGGCGGGAAATTGGCGGGGATCCTGCTGGAAAGCACTGGCCACGGGCACGGTGTCTCGCATCTGGCTATTGGGATCGGCGTGAACCTGTCCGAAGCGCCCCTCCCGCATGCGGTTGAACCAGGTGCGGTGCGTCCGGTTTCCTTACTGTCAGAAATGGGTGTCGACGTCACGCCAGAAGACTTTTTGACGGAACTGGCTGCGGCGTATTCGAAATACGAGACGCAGTTTGTGACCTATGGGTTTGAGCCAATCAGGACGGCCTGGTTGGACCGTGCGGCCCGGTTGGGTGAGGTGATCACCGCCCGTACCGCAACGTCCGAGTCGGTTGGGACCTTTGAAACAGTGGACGCGGGTGGCAACCTTGTCCTAAACACCGCCAAAGGCCGCGTCAGCATTCCGGCGGCGGATGTGTTTTTCTGAAGGAGGCTCAAATGCTTCTGGCAATTGACTGCGGCAATACGAATACGGTGTTTTCGATCTGGGACGGGGAAACCTTTCTGTGCACCTTGCGCACGTCAACGCACCACTCTCGGACGGCGGATGCCTATTTCACATGGTATTCCACGCTAGTGAAACACTATGGTATTGAGGCGGACATTACAGACGTGGTTATCGCCTCAACCGTGCCGCGCGTGGTGTTCAACCTGCGCATATTCGCAGACAGGTTCTTTGGCTGCAGGCCGCTGGTGGTTGGTAAACCCGAATGCCTGCTGCCCGTTGCTCCACGAATTGACGAAGGCACCATTCCCGGACCTGACCGGCTGGCCAATGCGGTCGGCGCGTTTGACCGTCACGGCGGCGATGTCGTCGTCGTTGATTTCGGAACAGCCACGAATTTTGATGTGGTCGCCTCGGATGGGGCATATGTCGGTGGGATCATTGCGCCGGGCGTCAACCTGAGCCTTGAGGCGTTGCATCAGGGTGCGGCTGCGTTGCCGCACATCGACATTACCCGTCCTGACAAGGTGATTGGTACGAATACGGTTGGCTGTATTCAATCCGGCGTGTATTGGGGCTATTCGGGATTGATCGAAGGGTTGATTGCCCGCATCAAAGCGGAATACGGAATGCCGATGAAGGTCGTTGGGACCGGTGGACTTGCTCCGTTGTTCGATCAGGCCGACGTTGGGTTTGACGCGATCGAGGATGACCTGACGATGCACGGCCTGACTGTAATCCATCGCTATAACAAGGAAAATGGCTCAACATGAGCAGTGAACGACTGATCTATCTGCCGCTGGGCGGTGCAGGCGAAATCGGCATGAATGCCTATGTCTACGGCTATGGGAAGCCGGGGCAGGAGCGTCTGATCCTCGTCGACCTTGGGGTAACGTTCCCCGATATGGACACCACGCCGGGCGTCGATCTGATCCACGCCGATATCTCGTGGCTGCAGGAACGAGCGGATCGTTTGGATGCAGTGTTTGTTACCCATGCCCACGAAGACCATGTCGGCGCGGTTGCGCATTGTTATGAGGCTTTGGGCGCACCGATCTATGCCCGCGCCTTTACCGCAAATATTGCGCGCCGCAAGATGGACGAGCATGGCCACCCAGAAGACGCCGTGCGAACGGTTTCCGCCTGGCCGGAGCAGGTATCGGTGGGCCCTTTCAAGGTCGCGTTCTTGCCGGTCTCACACTCGATCCCCGAAAGCGCGGCGCTGGTCATTGATACGCCCGAGGGGCGGATCGTACATTCCGGCGACTTCAAGCTGGACGCCAATCCGGTTGTAGGTGAACCTTTCGACCCCGACCTTTGGGCCGAAGTCGCCAAGCCCGGCGTTAAGGCATTGGTGTGCGACAGCACCAACGTGTTTTCCCCTCATGACGGTCGATCGGAATCCGAGGTCGGACCTGAAATTACTAGACTGGTCGAAAATGCCAGCAGCATGGTTGTGGCAACGACCTTCGCGTCGAATGTCGCCCGGGTGAAGACGCTCGCAGAGGCGGGGCAAAAGGCTGGGCGCTCGGTCGTTTTGCTTGGCCGGGCGATGCGTCGCATGATCGAAGCGGCAACCGAAACCGGAATTCTGTCGGACTTTCCGAAAGTGATCAGCGCGGAAGAGGCGGTGGATGTGCCGCGCCAAAACCTGATGCTGATTGTTACGGGCAGTCAGGGTGAACGCCGCGCCGCAAGCGCGCAACTGGCGCGTGGAAAATACCGCGGACTGGAGTTGAAAGAGGGCGATCTGTTCCTGTTTTCGTCCAAGACAATTCCGGGGAACGAGCGGGGTGTGATCTTCATCATCAATCAGCTCAGCGAAAAAGGCGTGGATGTCGTGGACGACAGTTCGGGCCTGTATCACGTTTCGGGCCACGCGAACCGGCCAGACCTTGAGAAAGTGCATGCGCTGATTGACCCGCAATTCGTCATTCCGATGCATGGTGAGCATCGTCACCTGCGAGAGCACGTGAAACTTGCCGAAGCGGGCGGTCGGACAGGTGTTTTGGCCGTGAACGGCACTATGCTGGACCTGACCGGCAATGCGCCAAATGTGGTGGATTATGTCGAAACGGGCCGGACTTATCTGGACGGCACCGTCAAAGTCGGCGCTTTGGATGGCGTTGTGCGCGACCGAATTCGAATGGCGCTGAACGGTCATGTGACTGTTACGGTCATTCTGGACGAAGAAGATGAACCGCTGGGCGAGCCATGGTGCGATACGATGGGATTGCCTGAGTTGGGAACCTCTCGTGCTGCCTTGGTTGAGGTTCTTGAAGAAGATCTGAACCAGCTCCTCATGCGCGCCGATGCCAAGACTCTGCGCGACGACGACAAGCTGGAAGAGGCAATGCGTCGAATTGTACGTCAGACGGCCAAGGCAGAGATCGGCAAAAAGCCCGAAGTCACCACTGTTATCAGCAGGATGAATTAAGCGACGGTCAGTCGCTTTCGGGCATCGGATAACCTTTGAGCTTTAGAAATAGGCTTTCCTCTTCCCGATTCAGCAGGAAGGGGACCGATGTCGGCGGCGCGGTGTCTGTCACCCGCGCCGTGATTTCGGCCAGGACAACTTCGGTGATGAAGGGAAGATCGAACTCGCGCGCGCGTTCCAAGGGAACCCATTGCAGATGGGACAGCTCGTCAGACGCGCGGCTGAAGTCATCCAAATTTCCTTGAATTGCTGAAGCATCGACAAGGAAAAACCGCGCATCAAACCGGCGGGGACGCCCAGGAGGGGTCACAGCGCGGAACACGAACTGCAACGCCTCGGCGGCCGGGCGATAGCCCAGTTCAGCGAAACCGGTCCAAGCCACTGGGGCAGGCGTAGGCCAAGCTTCGGGGTGGCCCAGAACCAGCCCGGTTTCCTCCCACAATTCACGAATTGCAGCGGCGGCGAGCGCGTTTTGCAGGTTCGGCTCGGACCTTTCTGCCAGACGGTCCTGACACAGGGTTGGCATGTCAGAGGCCAGAGGAATCTCGGCATCTTCTTTGTCGACCGCGCCACCGGGGAACACGAATTTGTTGGGCATGAACGCAGCTTTGGCTCCGCGTTGTCCCATCAGGATTGACGGATTTGTCATACGGTCGCGCAGAACGATGACCGTCGCCGCGTCGCGGATCGCAGTTTTGCCAACCGTCATACTTTGAACACCTGTATCGTCGGGGTCATTGCGATTTTTCAAACCCATGCATAAGGCGCGCCCATTGATAGGCGACAACAGCACCTTTTAAACGCGGTAACAGGAACAGGGACAATGCCGTGCATCCAATCGCGAATATCAGGAACATCGTCAAAGGCTCGGGCCGCCAATGCACGTATGAGACATGCAGCGCCGGTGCCAGTAGATGCCCGACCAGCAGAATCGTCAGGTAAGCCGGGCCGTCATCCGCCCTGTGGTGAAACAGTTCTTGCCCGCAGGACGAGCAAGTGTGGTTCACCTTCAGATAGTCGTGCAACAGCTTTCCTTCACCGCATTTTGGGCAACGGCAACGAAAACCCTTGGCCAAAGCCGGCCAAGTGGGCCGGTCTTCCTGAGCCGTGGTATCGATCGTTTGATCTGTCATCATGATACTCGCGCGTTCCGATTTGTGGGATATTGCGCATGTTTTGACGTGTAGAAAAGGGGGGTGCGTCGCTTTGTGTCCTTAAAGGGAGTGATGTTTTTTTTGAAATTCTGCGACGGAACCCACGCGCAGCGGCGTTTGAACCTATGTGAGCAGCGGCAACGACGCCGCACAAACAAAGGAAAACCGATATGAAAAGCGCGAAGTTTATCCCGGCGATTGTTCTCTCGGCTGTCGCGATTACAGGCACCTCGGTTCTGGCGGCAGGTCAGCGCGGTCACGAACCTGTGACGTTTGAGGAATTGGATGCGAACAATGACGGGCAGGTCACGCCCGAGGAAATGCAGGCCCATCGAAGCCAGCGGTTCCTGGACGCGGATACCAACGGAGATGGTCAACTCAGCGTCGAAGAGATACAGGCGGCCAGCCAGAAGAAGGTGAACGAACGTGTCTCGAAGATGTTTGAGCGGCACGATGCCAATCAGGATGGCTTTCTGAGCGAGGATGAGTTGCCCAAACCGCGCCGCGCTGACAAGATGTTTGACCGTATAGACGCGGACAATAGCGGTGCGATTTCGGAACAGGAATTTGCGGATGCAAAAAACAAGATGGGTCGGCACCACAAGAAACGCGACAAGGGTGGTTCTGACGATAGCTGATGCGGAATGCAGGATCTGACCTCTTCACTGCAGGATGTTCGTGGTGCGGCCTGCACCGCGAACACGCCCAGCGATGATGCCCTGTTGGGTCAGTTCGCCCGTGGCGATGCAGCGGCCGCGCGCGTTCTGACCGACCGGCTTGGACCGCGAAGTTTTTCGGTTGCCCTTCGGATGCTGGGATCACAGGCAGAGGCGGAAGATATCACGCAAGAGGCAATGATGCGCCTTTGGAAGATGGCCCCGGATTGGGTTTCGGGGCAGGCAAAGGTTTCAACATGGCTGTATCGCGTAACGATGAACCTGTGCGTGGATCACCTGCGCAAGCAAAAACCTGACCATCTGGCCGATGTTCCAGAGCCAGAAGATGGTCAGGCCAGTGTTGCCGAGCGTATGCAGGACAAAGCCCGCTCGGATGCGCTTCAAGTGGCCTTGTCACAACTGCCCGAGCGACAGCGACAAGCCGTTGTTTTGCGGCACATAGAGGAATTGCCCAACCCCGAGATTGCCGGGATCATGGGTATTTCTGTAGAAGCGGTCGAGAGCCTGACCGCGCGCGGAAAACGGAGCTTGGTGGCCATTCTGTCCGATAGGCGTGGTGAATTGGGGTATGACGATGACTGAAGACGAAAAGCAACTGGATCAGTTATTTACGCAAGCCCGTCAGAACCGACCGGAGCTGCCGGATACACTTGCAGTACGCATCCTGACAGACGCCGAAGAAGTGCGTTTGGGTCAGAAGACGCCCGCAGGCAAACCCGCTCGTTCGCTTTGGACGCGGATTGTTGATGGCGTCGGAGGCTGGCAGGGCATGGGGGGGCTGGTCGCGGCCAGTGCAGCGGGTGTGTGGATCGGCTTTGCCGCTCCGGGCTTTTTGCCGGACCCCGCCACCTACATTTATGGGCAGGAAACGAGCTTTGTTCTCGCCGACCTCGATACATCATTTCTGGAGGACACCGAATGAGCGATAGCCCGCAACCCAAGCGTCGGTGGATACCGATCCTTTTGGCCGTGTCCCTTGCGCTCAACCTTTTGATCGTGGGGATGGCTGTCGGAACCGTTCTGCGGGTCAAAGGCAATGATCATGCCAAGGCACCGCCCGGGTTTGGTTCTGCTCTTTATCGCGCGCTGCCGAAGGATGATCGGAAGGCTTTGCGGGGTGATCTGTCGGATCGGCACAGAAAAGGGTCAAGCAGCCGCTCCAGGGATTTCGCAACGCTGAATGAGGCATTGCGCGCCGATCCCTTTGATCCTGTGGCCGTTCAGACGCTGTTGTCCCGACAGGCGCAGTCCATGGCCGATCTGCAAGTGGCTTTACAAGAGCAGTGGCTTGACCGCGTCACGTCGATGACCAGCGACGAGCGTCTGATTTATGCCGATCGTCTGGAAGAGGTCGTTCGTCGCGGACCGCATGGCCGCAAGAAAAAGGACTAATGGTTTCAGGCAGCACATTGTCTGACCCGCACCTGATTTCTGCCTGCTTTCTTTGCAGCGTACAGAGCGGAATCCGCTGACCGGATCAAGCCATCCAACGGCGCAACAGAGGACTTTTGAGGTTTTGTCGCGATAAGCCCGATACTGATTGTGACCTGTACCAATTTCCGATTGTCCGGGGGTGAAAACGGGGACTGACGGATGCAGTCACACAAGGTTCGGGCGATGGAAAGGGCGCCAGATTGCGTTGTTTCCGGCAGGCCAATCAGAAATTCCTCTCCGCCGATGCGCGCGACGAAACCGGCTGATCCAATCGCGCGTTCCAAACGTTTGCCCGCTTCGGTCAGCACAAAGTCACCAGCGACGTGACCGTAACGGTCATTGATTGATTTGAAATGATCCAAATCCGCCAGCATCACCGCAAAACCCTTGTTGGCTTGGGATGACCTGCGCGCAATTTGATCCATGGCGTGCATGGCATACCGGCGATTGTGAAGTCCGGTCAGGGGGTCGATCCAGGATTCGGCGACCCCGCGATACAGCGATGCACGCATCTGATCCAATCGGGATTTCCGGGCGATTTGATTTTCAAGCCGCAACGCAACTTCGTCGGCGCAAAATCCGCTCTGGCAAATCGCATCCACCCTGCGATCAAGCGCATCGGCGGCAAGCTGCGCGCCGTCCTTAGGCAGAACGCCAATCAGCACCGTTCGCCTTGTACCGACCCTTGATCGCAAGTCGGCTAGGGTGCTTAGGGCCTTTGGGTTGATTTCAATGACAATTGCATCGGGCAGAGGGCCTGACAAAAGCCCCTGCAAATTCGAACAGGTATGCGTGGCCAGCGCGTGCCGCGTTTTCCCGGACAGTGCCTTGTGCCACAGCGCGCTTGTCTTGGTGGATTGTGTCAGAACCGCAACCCGAGCAGGCTTTTGTGCTGGCGTGAAACCCGTTGCGGGTTCGGCAAACCCTATCGGTTGCGACCCACTTCCTATTCTGAGTTCCTGAGTCTCGGCGCGTGAACGCAAAAGGCTACGGACCCGGGCAAGCAAGAGAGTATCCTTGAAAGGTGGGGCAATGACATCATCCAGCCCATCCGTAAGCGCTTTCAGTCTGGCCGCCTTGTCGTTCTGGGCAGCAATTGCCGCCACTGGCACATCGGCAAGGTCTGGATCGGCTGCCACCAGTTTCTTGACTTCTGCCGCCGTGCCATCCGGCAGGGATTGCGCGGTCAGCACAAGGTCCGGGCGTGTGCGCCGCAACAGCCCGGCCAGACCGTCCAGCTTTTCGGCCTGCACAACGTGATACCAGGCCGCCGTCAGCTGAACCTTCAGCATGATGCGATTGGTCGAGGTCCCGTCTAGGACAAGGATGGTTCCCTGAACCGACATTTGTGTCACCGTTGATTGCATGCGTTGCCAAAGTGTTTATGAGTCTGGTTAACAAACCATTTCCAATATCTGATCCGGGGCAATTTAATGGTAATATCTGCCCAATCCGCTGAAACTTTGGCCTTGAACGTGCTGGGTTGGCTCGTTGGGAACGAGGAATTGCTACCGGTTTTTCTTGGGTCAACCGGGGCGTCCGTTCAGGATCTAAGAGACAGGGCAGAGGATCCGGATTTCCTTGGGTCGGTACTTGATTTTCTTGTGCTTGACGATTCGTGGGTGATGTCCTTTTGTGACGCCAATTCCGTGCCTTACGAACTGCCCGGTCAAGCCCGCGCAGTTCTGTCTGGCGGCGCGGACATGCACTGGACCTGAAGCTTTTTCCCTGCGGGAGCACGTAATGCCCATTGATGCGATTTTGTTCGACAAGGACGGCACTCTGTTTGATTTTGCGAATACGTGGGGCGCTTTTGGGCGCAACGTGTTGCTGCGTTTGGCGGATGGAGACAATCAGCGCGCGGCGGAATTGGGCCGCATCATCGGGTTTGATCTGGAATCCGTGACCTATTCCGAAGACAGCATTGTGATCGCCGGAACCGTGGAAGAGGTGGCAGACGTCCTGGTTCCGCATCTACCCGACATGGAACACGAAGAGCTGATTGACTTGCTGAACGTAGAATCCGCCTCAGCGCCACAGGCCCCTGCTGTTCCCTTGGCGCCTTTTCTGAACGGGTTGCGCGATGCGGGGTTAAAACTGGGTGTGGCAACGAACGACGGTGAGATGCCCGCGCTCGAGCATTTGGCTTCGGCCGGGATAAGAGAACATTTCGATTTTGTCGCAGGATACGACAGTGGACACGGATACAAGCCCGGGCCGGGACAGCTTTTGGCGTTTGCTGCACATGTCGATGTCGCCCCCGAGCGGGTCGCGATGGTTGGCGACAGTCTGCACGATCTACAGGCCGGGCGCGCTGCGGGTATGACCACAATCGGAGTTCTGACCGGATTGGCCCCGGCCGAGACACTGGCACCATTTGCGGATGTTGTATTGCCCAATATCGGGCATATCCCGGGCTGGCTGGCCAAGGACTGAACGAGGTCGGGTCAAAATCGCCGATCTGAGTGTTGAAACCGACATAGCTTGTCGCAGACAGAGCGGCCAGCCTTCCGACTTCGGGGCTTGCTTAAAGCAACGCCAGTTTCGGGAGGGTCCAATGGCCGACACAAAAACGCGCAGACGCCGCAGCGGTGGACGTGCAGGTGCAGCCGAGCGCAGAGGCACCGCCGTGATTGATCAGATGCCGTGGAATCCACCTGTCAATATCGACAACCCCACCGAACCGTTGGATGCTGCCGGGATCGAAGCGATCCACGAAGGCGCAATGCGTATTCTCGAAGAGATCGGGGTCGAATTCTACAACGAAGAAGCTATCGGCATTCTGCGTGAAGCCGGGTGTACAATTGACGGCGATAACGTCCGAATGGGGCGGGATTTTGTGATGGAGATGGTGGGAAAAGCGCCGTCATCCTTCTCGATCACGCCGCGCAACCCCGATCGTAAGATCGAAATCGGGGGCAGGAATATGCTGTTCGGGAACGTATCCTCTCCGCCAAATTACTGGGACATGGAGATTGGAACCAAGGTTCCGGGAAACCGAGAAATGTGCCGGAATTTGCTGAAGCTGACTCAGTATTTCAACTGCATTCACTTTGCCGGGGGATACCCGGTGGAACCGGTCGATATCCACGCCAGTGTTCGGCATCTGGACGTGTTGTATGACAAGCTGACCCTGACGGACAAAGCCATGCACGCCTATTCGCTGGGCAAGGAACGGGTTGAGGATGTCATGGAGATGGTCCGCATCGCAGGAGGCCTGACCCATGAGGAATTCGAGGCGGAGCCTCGGATGTACACCAACATCAACTCGACCTCACCACTGAAGCATGATCATCCGATGATTGACGGATGCCTGCGGCTGGCCCGGCGCGGTCAGGCGATTGTTGTTACTCCGTTTACATTGGCGGGTGCCATGGCGCCCGTAACAATGGCTGGGGCGGTGGCGCAATCTTTGGCCGAGGCACTGTGCGCGATTGCTTTGTTTCAGTACGTGCGGCCAGGCATTCCTTGCGTCATCGGAACATTTACCTCGAATGTCGACATGAAATCCGGGGCGCCTGCGTTTGGAACCCCGGAATACATGCGCTCCACCCAAATGACAGGGCAGATGGCCCGGTACTATGGCTTGCCCATGCGATCCTCGGGCGTGTGCGCCGCAAATGTGCCTGACGGTCAGTCTGTTTGGGAGACGTCGAACTCTTTGTGGGCTGCCGTGCAATCGGGGACGAACATGGTTTACCACGCCGCTGGCTGGCTGGAGGGCGGGCTGATCGCCAGCCCCGAGAAGTTTATTATGGATTGCGAGATCTTGCAGCAAATTCAAAGGTATATGCAGCCCGAGATCACGGCGACTGGACCTGATGAAATCGCATTGGAGGCAATAAAAGCAGTCGGAAATGACGGCCATTTCTTTGGCATTCAGCATACACAGGACCGCTACACCACAGCATTTTATCAACCCTTCCTGAGTGACTGGAAGAATTATGAAGGATGGAACGTCGCTGGTGGTGTCTGGACGACCGAGCGCGCCCATCACATGTTCAAAGAAATTATCACCAGTTTTGAGCCGCCCGCGATTGACGACGGGATTCGGGAAGAACTTGCCGAGTTCGTCACACGTCGTAAGGCCGAGGGCGGCGCGCCAACAGATTTCTAAGTAGAGGCACGCCTTTTCACATTGAGACTAGGCTGAATTCTACCTATCGGGCTGGTCATTTTGGCTTTTTGTTAAGGTTTCTCGGACCAGACTGAGCATGTAACCACACTGGGGCATCTCATGCATGGTCTGATTAATCGGGCGGTACAGTCATTTGTTTGCGCGACTTATGGACTATCGTGTTGGAAAAACGTGACCGAGGCGGCTGAACTGGGATTTTCCGAGTTTGAGGCCATGCTGGTCTACAACGACGAAATGACTCTGCGTGTTCTGGACATTTTATGCGCGAAGCTAAAGCGGCCGCGCGGGGAACTGCTTGAAGACCTTGGGACTTATCTGGTCTCGCATCCCAATATGGTAGGGTTGCGCCGTCTTCTGCGGTTTGGGGGCGAAACTTATGTCGAATTCCTTCACTCGCTGGATGATTTGTCTGACCGCGTTCGTTTGGCGGTCAGCGATCTGACCTTGCCTGTGCTCGAGTTGAGAGAGGTGTCGCATGCGGAGTTCCAACTCTACTGCTATCCCGGCTTGAAAGGGTATTCGAGCGTTATGGTCGGGGTCTTGTGTGCCATCGCCGACGACTATGGTGCCTTGGCGATGCTGTCCCATGCAGGCACCGAGGGAAAGGTTGAGATTATTTCAATTGTTCTGATCGAAAGCGCGTTTGCCGAGGGGCGACAATTCGATCTGGGGGCGCGCGGTTGATGATGGAAGCATCGGATCTTTCTTCTTTGCTTGGACTATTGTGCCCCATGTTTGTGCTTGTTGACGAACAGGGACAAATCACAAGCGTTGGGCCCACTTTGCAAAAGCTCCGCCCCGAGCAACCCATGCAAGGCCAAGGCTTTTTGGACCTGTTCGAATTGGTTCGCCCACGCTCAATCACCACGACTGCTGCATTGTTGTCGCTGGCAGGTGCCAAACTGCACCTAAAACTACGGGACGAACCACGCACCGCGTTAAAGGGGTTGGTTGCACCGCTGCCGGGGAACAAGGGCGCGATCATCAATCTGTCCTTTGGAATTTCGATTCTGGATGCCGTGCGTGATTATGCCCTGACCAGTGCTGATTTCTCGGGAACCGATCTTGCAATTGAACTGCTGTACTTGGTCGAAGCCAAGTCAGCCGCGATGGAAGCATCACGTTCCCTTAACCTGCGCTTGCAAGGTGCCATGCTTGCGGCTGAGGAACAGGCCTTTACGGATATGCTCACTGGTTTGAAGAACCGAAGGGCCATGGACGTTCTTCTGGGCCACATGGCGTCGGGCAACGCACCATTTGCGTTGATGCATCTGGATTTGGATTTCTTCAAGTCCGTGAACGACCGACTTGGGCACGCGGCAGGTGATTTTGTTCTGCAGCAGGCAGCGCGCATCATGGAGGAAGAAACCCGCAGCGACGATATGGTCGCGCGCGTGGGCGGGGATGATTTTGTTATAATTATCAAGGGCTTGATTGATGAGGGGGTGTTGTCCTCAATTGCGGGCCGTTTGATTGACAGGCTGAGGGAGCCGACGATATTTGAAAGCGAAACCTGTAGGGTATCTGCAAGCGTTGGAATAGCCTTGTCGACCCAATTCAGTAGCTTGAAGGCTGCAGAAATCCTTAAGGCTGCTGACCAAGCTCTGTATGACGCTAAACGATCTGGCAGATCCCGCTATAGCTTTTTCTCACCACCAGCAGGTTCGATAACCGATCCCCCAAAATTGCAGGGTTCCCTACAGCCGCGGTCCGGTATCTCTGGGCAATAGTGCTAGGTGCCCCCGAAGGCTTGCGAAAGTACGTTGGCAATCTGACGCTTCACGCGGGGAAGTTCGCCGACAACGGGCAAAACCCGGCCCTTGAACGCAGCGCGATCCAACTCTTGCGGGACGTCTTCCAGAACGTGGCCCCCGGTACAGGCAAAAAATGGCAGGCAGAGGGCCTTTGCCCCTGTGCCCTGCGCGGCCTCGAAGATGGAGGGTGGTTCTTCCACAAACCCGACCCGGATTGAGCGAAAATCTGTCAATTCCTCGAGCTTCTTGGCGAAATCTCGGGCAACTTTGGACGGGTTGCGGCTGCGCCCAGAGCCATGCGCGGCCAATACGATATCGGTGGTTGATGACACCCATTTTAAATCCGTAACCGCGTCGCCTAGTGTGTCTGCAATCAGCGAAGGCAGGATGGCGTCGGTACCTAAAGGGTTAAGAACGCGCAGCGGCTGTGCCCCAAGACGTTTGGGCAGGGCGCTTGTGACAAACCACCCTTTCGCCATGAACAGCGGAAAAACCACTGTGTCATCGGGCAAGTCCTGTAGTTTCACCTCAAGCGCGCCGGGTGCCGCCAAAGTCGCTGACGTCACCGTAACGCCGTCGCACATCCCGTTTACCTCGGTCGCGTATCGGGCAAGCGCGGCTTCAGCGGGATCTGGATCAGAGGGCTGACCATGAGCGACGATAAGGGCGTAGGGCATGAGGGCCTTCCCGTTTTGAGTTATCGAAAGGTGTGTTGTACCGGGGCAAAGTCAACATGCATTTGGATAGAGTTAGCCCAACAACATGAGCCAGAACCAGACCGTAAGTATAGACGCCCCGGTTCCAACCAAAACCGACGACGCGGCGACTCTTTTGGCCCGCCCATACATGTTGGCAAAGATGTAGGCATTGAACCCGGGCGCCATTGCCGCGTTCAGAACGCCCGATCGAAACAAGTCCTGTGGTAAACCGACGGTAGAGCCGAATAGCCAGACAAGACTGGGGTGCAGCATCAGCGACACGCCGCACACAAAGGCAATCGTGCGGAGGTCGCCTTCGGGCTTGTACTTGACCAGAACCCCGCCCAACGCGAACAGCGCCCCTGGAAGGGCGGCGCGGGTCACAAGGCCAAGGGCTTCATCCACAACGGCAGGAACCTGGATCCCGGACAGGTTGACGGCAAAGCCCAACGCGATCCCTAAGATCAGAGCGTTTCGGAACATCGCCGACAGAACCGAGCGCACCATACGCGTGCCACCGTGCCCGCGATTGCGGACGAACTCCATCACCGTGATGCCCACGCAATAGCAAAAAGGCGAGTGAAACGCGATAATCGCGTAGTTTCCGGTCAGGTTTTCGGGGCCATAAGCGCGCTCGGTAATTGGCAGGCCCAGTAGAACTGAATTCGAAAATAGGCAGCAAAACCCGATGGCGACACAGTCTTCCCAATCCCTGTTGAATATCAGCCGCGCGCCGAACAACCCAGCGCAGAAACACAGCGCGGCCGCCGTATAGAAACTGGCCAGCAGACGCGGATCGAAACTGGCGCTAAGGTCAAGATTGGAAATGGCCAGAAACAGCAGGCAAGGGATTGCAAACCCTTGGGTGAACTTCATCAGCCCGTCGACATGGACCTCTTTGAAATACCCAAGCCGGGTCGACGCATAGCCAGCCCCGATAACCAGAAATACCGGAAGGATGACGTTGATCAGGGATTGCAGCATCTAAGGCTCCACCGGGGTCGCCAACCGGGGCGAGGATATGGCAGAGCAAGTCGTCAGGGCCTTACAGCGCCTGATGTATCACCATGCCGTCATAGGCTGGTGCGATGTGATCCGCAGTTTCCGCATCGACTGTGGCATAATCCAGGTCGATATGCATGTTGGTTAGGACGGCCTTCTTGGGTTGCAACTTTTCAATCCAGCCCAGCGTTTTTTCCAGATGTGCGTGGGTAGGATGCGGAGACCGGCGCAACGCGTCGATAATGAGACAGTCCAGCCCTTCCAACATTGTCCACGCATCGTCGTAAATCTCGGCTACGTCGGGCAGGTAGACAAGATTGCCCATTCGAAAGCCTAAAGCGTCAATCGACCCATGGTTCACTTTGAACGGATGAAAGGGGATCGGACCGCCGGGGCCTGTAACCTCGAACGGGCCATCAATGGTTTTCAGGTCGAGAATGGGCGGGTACGGCGAATTTTCGGGCTGAATAAAGGCATATCCGAAGCGACCCAGCAGATCGTTCTGAGTATCGCCGTCAGCCCAAACAGGGACACGCTCGCGCATGTTGAAAACGATCATGCGCAGGTCGTCGATGCCGTGCACGTGGTCAGCGTGGGAATGGGTGTAGACCACTCCGTCCAGACGGCCCGTGCCTGTATCCAGCAACTGACTGCGCATATCGGGGGTCGTGTCGATCAGAACCGAAGTCGTCCCTTTGGGTCCGTCGCGTTCAACCAGCATCGAGCAGCGGCGACGGATGTTGCGCGGATTGTCGGGGTCACATGCGCCCCAGTGACCGCCCAGTCGCGGGACGCCGCCAGAAGACCCGCAGCCAAGGATCGTACAGCGCAGTTCCGTCATGCAGCCGCCTTGTAAGTTGCGGCCTTTGTGAACAGCCGGTCAAAATTTGCTTGCGTCTGTGCCGCGAATTCCGAGTACCCCATCCCGAAAACTTCAGCCCCTTTTCGGGCGGTATGGGCCGTATAAGCGGGTTCGTTACGCTTGCCGCGGAATGGAGGTGGCGCCAGATAAGGCGCATCGGTCTCGACAAGGATGCGATCGACCGGGGCGCTGGCGAATATGTCCCGAAGGTCCTGGCTTTTGGGGAATGCAGCGATGCCGGACATGGAAAGGTAAAATCCCAGACCCAATGCGGCCTTGGCCAGTTCCGCCGATGATGAAAAGCAGTGCATCACGCAGGAATAGGGCGCGTTGCGATATTCTTCGCTTAGAATCCTCGCCATATCATCGTCAGCCGCGCGGGCGTGGATGATCAGCGGCAAGCCTGTTCGCTGCGCGGCTTCGATGTGGATACGCAGAGATTGCTTTTGTACTTCGGCACTGTCAGCGGTGTAGTGATAGTCCAGCCCGGTCTCCCCAATGCCCACGAATTTGGGGTGCCGGGACAGTTGCACCAGTTCATCAACGGTAGCTATCGGTTCATCCGCGGCGCTCATGGGGTGCGTACCAGCGGCGAAAAAGACCGGAGCATGTGCTTCTGCGATCGCGCGGATGGTGGGTTCATTGCGCAAACGGGTACAGATTGTGACCATCCGCGTCACGCCTGCTTCGGCTGCGCGGGCCACGATTTCGTCCAACTGGCCATCGAAATCAGGGAAGTCCAGATGACAATGGCTATCTGTGATTTGGGGCGTATCGCTCATCTGCTCTGACCGGCGGTTTCCTGTATCTTGAACACCGTATCTAGGACCAGCGCGGCAGGGTCAAGGTTCACCGCTTGACCATGTCGCGTGCGGGCCGTGATCAGGGCTGCGGTATCCGCCCATTGACGCGCCATATGTGGGGACGCGGACAGGCGTGACAGGACTTCCGCCTCGCCCGGCGCGGCCTCTGGCATAGGGGGGGCACCTGTTGCACCCGTGAGGGCAAGCCGAGACAAAGCAATGTCTATCAAAGTCAGCAACAACTCAAAACGCTCGGCCGCGCCGCGTTGGGCTGCGGCCTCGGCCAAGGCCAAGGCACGCTGACGGTCCATTCTTGGAATCGTGCCCAAAATGGCGATGAGTTCTGCGTAAATGTCCAGGCCACTCAAGTTGATCAGGCGAACGGCACTGCCCACAGAACCAGCGGCGAGAGCGGCCAGATGATCCGGGTTGCTTGGCGGCTCGGCCCCGGTTTGTGCCAAAGCCGTCATCATATCTTCGGTGCCCAGCGGTGACAGCCTGAGCGTTCGGCACCGCGACCGGATTGTAGGCAACAGCCGCGATGGTTGGTGCGAGACCAACAAAAGCGTGGTGCGGGCAGGGGGCTCTTCGAGCATTTTCAGAAGGGCATTGGCTGCGCTGACATTCATCTCATCCGCAGAGTCCACGATGACAACGCGCCGCCCACCGTCGGCTGAAGAAAGTCCGAAGAACTTGCCCAGCTTACGGATATCTTCGACCACGATTTCGTTTCGCATCCTGCCGCGGTCGTTCTCGGACCGGGTGACCGAGGCAAGTCCAGGCTCAGCCCCGGCCAGAATGCGATGAGAGACCGGGTGATCCTCGACAATATCCAGCGTTTCAGTTTGTGGGGGCGCTCCGAAAAGGCCATCCTCTCCGGCTGGAGGTGTCGCGAGCAAGAACCGTGCGATGCGCCACGCCAAGGTCGACTTCCCAACGCCACGAGGGCCGGTCAGCAACCAGCCATGGTGCAGCCGTTCCGAATTGTAGGCCGTCAGAAACGCGTTTTCGGCCTCGGCCTGCCCGAAAAGCTGCCGGGTTTCGCGCGGGTGTGGGGCACCGGGTGCCTGATCCGGGGGCGGGGTTTCGTCGCTCATCAATAGTTTACCGCAAAGCCTGCTTAACGATATCTGTCACATCGCTGGCGACACTGTCCATGTCCCGATTGCCGTCGATCACGCGAAATCGTTCAGAAAACTCATCGGCAAGGGCAAGAAATCCGGCTCTCATCTTGAGTTGCAGGTCAAGGCCGAAATCTTCGAACCTTTCTTCTGTTCCCTGACGCCCCTTTGCCCGGTTCAGACCGGTCTGGGGGTCCATGTCGATCAGAAGGGTCAGATCAGGTTCACGACCAATCATCAGATTGTGCAACTGATCCACCAATCCGCGCAGGTCACCGCGAGAAAGGCCCTGATACATGCGGGTGCTGTCGGCAAAGCGATCACATATCACCACTTTGCCAGCGGCCAAAGCGGGTTCGATCGTACGTTCCAAGTGGTCGCGGCGCGCAGCGGTGAACAGCAAAATTTCCGTTTCAGCGGACCACCGATCGGGGTCGCCCTCAAGAACAAGCCTGCGGATTTCTTCAGCCCCGGCAGACCCGCCGGGTTCGCGGGTCAGGACAACGTCGTGACCCATGCCGCGCAGGTGATCGGCCAGCAAGCGTGCTTGTGATGACTTACCCGATCCGTCAATACCTTCGAAGGTCAGGAATAACCCGGTGCTTGTCACAGGGCGTCCAACGGATTGCCGATAACGTCAGTTAACACGATGCTGCCTACGGTCATCATCCGAACAACAAACCCGCCGGTCGCAACATCATTCGCTGCCACCAGAGGGCGGCGAATTTCCGGCAGACCCTCGGGCTTGATGACCAGTTCGGCCAGCTTCTGACCCTTTTTGATCGGCTCACTCGATGCATCGACGGGCCCATCATAGACCACTTCGGCCTTTACATCCTTGTCGCCCAAAACCGGAAGAAGAATAGACAGATCACCATCGGGAACCAGTCCAACCGTCTTTTCCGCACCCATCCAGACTTTGGCTTTGGCTATCGGCGCTTCGGAGTTGGCAATTGTCCTCTCGACAAAATTGCGAAACGACCAGTTAACCACGGCCTCAGCCTCCTCTGCGCGGCGGGCAGTGCTGTCGAGACCGGACAGGACAAAGATCACCCTGCGGTCGCCCTGTTTGGCTGAACCGACAAGGCCGTATCCCGCTTCTTGCGTGTGGCCGGTCTTTAACCCGTCTGCCCCAATTCCCAGTTTGAGCAGGGGATTGCGGTTGCGCGAGTTCGACGGCGCGCGACCGTCAAATTCAAACTCTTCCTCGGCGAACAGGGGATAGTATTCGGGGAAATCGGTGATCAGTCGGTCCGCAAGAACCGCCAGATCATGCACGGACATCATGTGCCCAGCCGCAGGCCAGCCGTTTGAGTTGGCGAAGTTCGAGCTGTTCATCCCCATCTGCTCGGCGCGCTGCGTCATATAGCGTGCGAACCCGGCTTCGGTTCCATCCGGGCTGAGTGCCTCGGCAATCACCACGCAGGCGTCATTGCCGGACAACACGATTATGCCCCGCAACAAATCCTCGACCCGGACCCGGTCCTGCGTATTTAGGAACATGGTCGAGCCGCCATAACTCATCGCGTGTTCCGAAACGGGCAGTTCTTCGTCCAGCGTCAGGCGGCCATCCCGCAGTGCTTCGAACGCGACATACAAGGTCATCAGTTTCGACATCGACGCCGGTGGCAGCGGCTGATCTGCGTCTTTGGACAGCAGTACCGTGCCTGTTGTCTGGTCCATCACATATGCTGCGCGGGCCGTTGTATCGAGGGCCTGGGCAGGCAGGGCAAACAGCGCCAGCCCCAGGGACAAAACAGAAGATCGCAATGAGGTCAGCATCAGGGCCTCCCTTGTTTCAGTTCTTGACCAGGAAGGCATCCGAGAAGCCTAGGTCCTTTACGTCGCTTTGAAGGGCGGTGCGCTCTCCACGGGTTGAGGCGGGGCCTACAAGAACCCTCCAGACAGAATCATCGTCGGTTGCTAGCTCGCGCACTTCGGCAGGCAGCCCGTTGCGGCGTATCTTGTCAGCGGCGCTTTTGGCGTTGGCTTCAACGCCGAATGTCCCGACCTGAACATAAGGTTTGGACAATGGGCCAGAAGACTGTTCCGGCTGGCTTGCCGCACTTGCAGGTGTAGGTTCCGCGGCGTCGATCGCGGCCGCGGCGCCTGCGATCGGATCAAGCGGCGTTTCCGTGATTTCGTCTGCAGGTTTCTTCTGCCACCATTTTCGCTTTGCAGGTTGATCGCTGGGCGGGGTCACCTCTGGATCGCTCAGTGTCGCGGTTGGCGCGGCTTCGGCGGCAGCTTCAATTGTTTCCTCTGCGGCTTCCGTAGCTGTGTCTGTGGCCGCGTCTGCCGCGACCGCAGCTGCGCCTGCTGCACCAGCCGCGACTGCGGCGGTTTCTTTCTTTTGCCACCATTTCCGCTTGGCGGGCTTTTCTGCGCCGTCCTCTGCCGTGTCTACGGATGCGGACTGAGTATCGTCATCCTGTGGTGCAGGGGCGTCTTCGCCCGCGTCCGTCGGAGTATCTTCAGGCTCGGGTTTCGGGGGTTCCGCAGGTTTACGGCGCAGCGCAACGACCTGAACCTTCGTCGGGGACCCTGCCAGAATGCCCAATTCCGCAGCAGCGGCCGAAGAAAGCTGCAAGGCCGGCCCCGGCAGATTTCTTTCCCGACGGAACAGCGCGCCGGTTACGGTCTTGTTGTTGCTGGCGTTCTTGATCCGCACCCGTTCGGGCTGTGTGACGTCCGGGTGAGCCACCCAAACTCCACCCAACGATGGGCGCCCATCCCACAATCCAGCCTCGGTAACGTCGAAGACCTCGGGCGCTTCGACATCGTCGCGGGGATTTCCGGTGGCGTCCGGGAACAGTTCGACCTTGTTGTCATCCTGAAGGCTTTCTGTGGCCGCTTCGGATGACGCGTTGTCAGGGGAAAGTGTCTCATCACAACCTGCGAGGGTTGCGGAAAACACGGCCAGAACCGCCAACGCTCGCGGTTTTGCGCGTGTCTGGGTCGCTCGATTCATTTTGTCATCCCTTGCCTGAAGGGGCCTCGTTTCCCGAGCCCCGCCGATTGCCGGTTCTGAATTGCCGGCCTGTTACGGTCTTTCGATTAGATCATAACCTGCACAAAGTGTCATGGAAAGGCCGCTGCAACTGCTTCGGCAAGATTTCCCTATTTGGTCTTGCCACCGGTTTCGGTTCGCCTTAGACCCAGCGTCACGCGGGGAGGTGGCAGAGTGGTCGAATGCGGCGGTCTTGAAAAGCGTTGAAAGTCGCTTGTAAGCATTTGATTTATTTACCACTAATAAACCGCATGGAACAGGACATGGAACACGTTGACTGCGTAATCTGTGTCCGATTCGTTCCGTCGCGCGCTGAAAGGAAGAGTGGCAGAGTGGTCGAATGCACTGGTCTTGAAAACCAGCGAGGGTGAAAGTCCTCCGTGGGTTCGAATCCCACCTCTTCCGCGCAGCAAAAAACCGCCCCCGAGAGGGCGGTCTTTTTTTGGCGCTGGGCTGAAAATTCAAGGCGTTACGTCAGCGGTTTCACTTCCTTTCAGAGAGTTTGTCGATCCGCCGCCCACTCCTGCCCAGCTATGCGATCTGGTCGAACTGGTGTTTGGGATGGTGCACGCCGCTGAGCGTGGAGAGTCCGTGTCCGACTTTGTTGAACGAGTCAGGAATGGCAGAGACCGCATTTCATTCTGGACCGCCCCCCACCGGGGAGGTGCTGGCTGGGGGGGGATGGTCAAAACAAATGCTCGGGGGCGTTAACCGTTTGGCTCCAAACCAATCGCCGACACCCAATTGCGGACCAAACGCGCGTACTGTCGCGTCGATATATGCGGCCTTTCGTGGAAGCGGCTTGGGAAAAGGAAATTGCGTCCAAGCATCTCCGGGCGACATACCCAGGTCCAGATGGACTGGCGGGTATTTTCCGAAACCTCGAATTTGACTGGCCGCTTTGTTTTGCTCTGGACAACTGTCACGCGTTCGCGGACACGATCACCAGCAACAAGATCGGCTACGTTCAAACGAACGAGATCGCAGCCTCGCAGCTTGCTATCGATCGCAAGATTGAAGAGTGCCAAGTCCCTGAGATTGTCCGAGAGTTCAAGCCGGGCGCGGATGGCCCAGACCTGCTTCGCGAGAAGCGGGCGTTTCTGGCCTATATGGCGACCTTTGTTCCACGGCGGGCGCTTCGGTGAGATGGCAGGAAGTTGAATAATGGACATCGTTTGTCCTCCATCCTTCCCTCCCTCTCCAGGCACCGACACCGTGTCGACCAACTGAATCTATCAGGGAGCTAAAGACAGGTTTTATCAGAGTACTCGACGTTCGTTGGCAGCGCAGCGTATGACCGCCTTGAGCCCAAAGACGACTTAGATGCAGATTATGAGAGCTGCGTTCTTCGCTCATGGCGAAAACCTGATTTTCGCAACAATCGCAAAAACTCGCGTTGACTTTGACTGGTTTTGGGTTCCGAGTGAAATGAGAAACAGCTTACAGGACTATGGGAAGCTCAAGCGTAATGCTCGCTCCTCTTTCGACTTGGTTGATTTCGATCATTCCTCCGTGACGCTCCGCCACTGCAGAGACGATGGACAACCCCAATCCGCTGCCCCCGGAATACTCCAATTGAGAAAACCGATTGAATGCCGCTTCGCTTTGGTCTGGCGAAAGGCCAGCACCATCATCGGTCACAGTTAGGTTGACGTATTTGCCGTCACACCGCAGCACCACTGAAATTTGGCTCAACATTGTGCCGCCGTGTTTGACTGCGTTGTCCAACAGATTCTTTAGAGCCTCAATCAGAAAGACCCGGTCACCGATTACCGGTACCGCCGTCTCAGGTATCGTGACATCGAACTCGATACCCTTTGCTAGGATGTGAACTCCCATCTCCGCGCAGGCCTCTTCCACGACCGAGCGGAAGTCAATTTTATCCATTTGGTCTTGGTGCGTCGGCTGCCTGAGCCTTTCAAGTGATAACAGCTGTTCCGCCACCGTCGCTGAGTTTTTTGCAGCCGCTACAAGCTCTGAGATACGTTTTTCTCGGTCGTCATCCGTTTTCGCGTCCTGCAGAGCTTCGGCCATCGACTGAACAGCCGCAGCCGGGTTTCTCAGCTGATGTGCTGCTTCGGAAATAAACACTTGATGGGCGTTGATGCTTTTTTCCACCTGACCAAAAAGCCGGTTCAGGGTTCTAACAACACCCTGAACTTCGATCGGGACAGGGCGCTTAATCTCACTGAGGTCATCTGGTGAACGCAGGTCAATTGCGTCCTGCAAATCCAGCAAAGGCCTCAGTCCACGAGCGACGCCGAACCATACCACAATGGCGAGGGTGGCCAGCAGAATTCCCATGAGAATTCCTGCGCGGATTGACAATTCATTCGCGAAAGCGTTGCGATCCGCCATACGTTGCCAGACTGTAACTGTCGCATCTCCGATTAGACTGTCTATGGTCACTCGTTCGGTCATCTTAAGAACGCGGACCGGTTCTTGGCGGTAAAGTGCTTCGAAAAACTGCGGTTTGTACGCTTCTTCAGTAGACGGGTTGGTGGCTGCTGGAGGGTAGGCATAGCCTGTCACATAGATGCCGCCGGGTCCCGTTAAGTGATAAAAAATCTCTCCGCCTGACGCGTCACGGATCATGCTGCGTGTAGTTGGTGAAAGCGCGTCACCGCCTGAAATCGCAACATCTCGCGATATTGCGAGACCAGCAGATAACAGGCTGTCGTCGAACAATTCCTGAGCCGTTTTTTGCGCAATCATAAAGCGCCAAAGACCAAGCAGAGCGGCGATTAGTATCAAGGGCGTTAGGATAAGAATGAACAGTCTTAACCTGAGTGAGCCGTGATTGATCACTTCTGCACCTCGAGCAGATACCCGAGACCACGGGCTGTTTTAATTCCAATGTCGAGATCTTGAAGACGTTTTCTCAGCCGAGATACATGAGTCTCAACTGCCGAGGCCTCGACATCGGCACCCACGCCATAGACGTAATCTGTAAGCTGGCTTTTGGGAACAATTCTGCCCCTGCGCTCCAACAGGCATTCAAGCACCGCGATTTCCCGCCGAGGTATATCCATAACTTCGCCGTGCACGCTAACCTGACGTGCGGCGCGGTCGAATTCCAAGCCGCCGATGCTCTCTTTTGCTCCATATTCGAGTTCTTTGCGTCGAGAAAGCGCCCGGATGCGTGCTTCCAACTCGTCCATTTCGAACGGCTTAACCAGATAATCATCTGCACCCATATCCAACCCGGAAACCCGGTCGCTTGTTTCAGCACGTGCCGTAAGCAAGATCACCGGTACGCCATCGCCACGATTGCGAAGAGATTTCAGGATCTCCAGCCCAGATTGTCCGGGCAAATTGATGTCCAGAACAACCAAGTCTGCGCCTTCTTGCGCAAGATACAAGTCAGCCTCGTTGCCGTCCGCAAGCACTTCTGCCGCATGACCGCGGTCACGCAAACGATACGCAATGGCGTTGGCGAGGGTCTCGTTATCCTCGACTATGACGATCCGCATTCGGGCTCCTGCAAGTTTCGCGCAAGGTTGGCGCTCCATGATTGCCAGATGGGAGGGGGAATCAACCCCACAGTTCTATTTGCGATCACGGTGGCGCAGAGGACGCTAGCGTGGTTGTCTGGTCAACAGGGAGGAACCAATGACCATTTCCAACTTCACCCGTCGCGCCGTCGTGGGGCTGATCGCCGCCGCCGGTATCGCCGCACCTGCCGCTGCCGAGGTCGATTTCTCGGGCAAGACCATTGAATGGGTCATCCCGTTCTCGGAAACGGGTGGCTCCGCCAAATGGGCCAACTTCTTTGCACCACTTCTGTCCGAAGCCCTGCCGGGCCAACCCACTGTTGTTGTGAAATTTATGCCGGGCGCTGGTTCAACCAAAGGCGCAAACTGGTTCCAGGAGCAGAGCCATGATGACGGCACTTTGCTGTTTGGCACCTCCGGTTCAACTCAATTCCCATATCTGCTGAGCGATCCTCGCGTGCGCTATGAATACAACGACTGGATCCCGGTTATGGCGTCGGGAACCGGTGGTGTTGCCTATCTGAACGCCGAGGACGGAGCAAAGTTTGATGGCTCAGCGAACGCGCTGAAAGACACAAACTTCATTTACGGCTCGCAGGGCGCGACACGCCTTGACCTTGTGCCGCTGCTGGCATGGCAAATGCTGGGCATGAGTGTTGAGCCTGTTTTTGGCATCAAAGGCCGTGGCGATGGTCGTCTGATGTTCGAGCGCGGTGAAGCCAACATCGATTATCAGACCTCGTCCGGCTATCTGGGTGGATCGGCCCCGCTGGTTGAATCCGGTCAGGCCGTGCCGATGATGACCTGGGGGGCGCTGGATGCGGATGGTAATATCGTCCGTGACCCGACTTTCCCAGATATCCCGACATTTAAGGAAGTATGTGAGGCCACCGATGGTTGTGAAACCAGCGGTGAGGCATGGGATGCGTGGAAAGCATTCTTTGTAGCCGGTTTCCCGGTTCAGAAACTGGCGTTCCTGCCGGGTGATACACCTCAGGAAGTGGTCGACGCATACACAGCAGCGTTCCAAGCTGTGACTGAGCGGGGCGACTTTGCCGACATCTCCTCGAAGCGCGTGGGCAAATACCCGGTTTTCGTAGGTGACGGCTCTAAAGCGGCATTGCAAACCGCGACAAACGTCGACGGCAACGCCAAAGCCTACGTTCTGAACTGGCTCAAAGAAGCCTATGGTGTCGAGCTAAACTAAGCTCTAACACCACTGCGCGCGTCCCAATGTCGGGCGCGCGCTTTTCTAAACACAAGACAATTTATGAAAGGCGGCCGCTATGGAGGTTTTCGCCATCGCTCTTCCTGCGCTCAGTGACGCGTGGGGTCTGATCCTGCAACCTATTGTTCTGGGGTACCTTGTTCTCGGTGTCGTTATGGGACTGGCCGTAGGGGTTTTCCCGGGGCTTGGCGGTATTGCTGGTCTGTCCCTATTGCTGCCTTTCATGTTCGGCATGGACCCGATCCTTGGATTGGCGTTGATGATCGGGATGGTCGCCGTTGTGCCGACCTCTGACACCTTCGCATCAGTTCTTATGGGTATCCCCGGTAGCTCTGCCTCTCAGGCTACGGTGTTGGATGGTTTCCCGATGGCGAAGAAAGGCGAAGCCGCGCGGGCATTGTCAGCGGCCTTTGCTTCATCGCTTTTCGGCGGTTTGGTCGGCGCAACTTTTTTGACCATGTTCATCCTGGTCGCGCGGCCCATCGTTCTGGCATTTGGTCTGCCCGAGATGCTGATGATCACCATTCTTGGATTGTCGATGGTCGCTATCTTGGCCGGACGTATCCCACTGAAGGGTGTCGCGGCCGCAGGGCTGGGTTTGATGGTCGGTACGATTGGCGAGGCGGACGCAGGCGGTTCGCTGCGTATGGCGACTTATGACATTCCCTACCTGACCGATGGTTTGAAGTTGGTCATCGTTGGCTTGGGTATTTTTGCGGTGCCGGAAATCGTCTCGCTGCTGCGTCAAGACCGATCCATTGCTAAGGGCGCCTCACTGGGCGCGGGCTGGCTTGATGGCGTCAAAGACTGGGCTGCAAACATCTGGTTGTCAGTCCGCTGTTCAATCATTGGCGTGGTTGTCGGTGTCATTCCCGGCCTTGGTGGCTCGGTTGTTGACTGGATCGCTTATGGCCATTCGGTTCAATCGACCAAAGACAAAAGCAACTTCGGAAAGGGCGAAGTGCGAGGCGTCATCGGGCCGGAAAGCTCGAACAATGCCAAGGAGGGCGGGGGGCTCGTCCCAACGCTGCTGTTTGGCATCCCCGGCTCGGGTTCGATGGCGATCTTTATCGGCGCCGTCGCACTGTTGGGATCCGGCGATATCGAGGTCGGTCCTAGCATGCTCAAGGATAATCTCGACATCACCTATTCGATTGTCTGGTTGCTGGCTCTCGCCAACGTGGTGGGCACAATCTTATGCATCGCGGCCTCGGGTGGGATAGCCAAGCTGACAACAATCCGCTTCACCTATCTGGCGCCGTTTCTGTTCATGCTGATCAGCTTCGCGGCATTCCAGTCCGGTCAGAACTTCGAAGACCTGCTGGCCCTGTTCGTCATCGGCCTGATCGGAATTTTCCTGCGCCGTTTCGACTGGTCGCGCCCGGCCTTTCTGATTGGGTTCGTGCTGTCGAACCCGGTTGAGAAGTTCACCAACCAGGCGTTCCAGATTGCCTCTTTCCGCTTCCGCAAAAGCTTCGGTGAGGGGATGGAATATGTCTTCAGCCCGATCGTTATCGTGCTGATCGTGGTTACCGTGGTTTCGGTCATTCTGGGCATTCGCCAAGCTAAGATGATCATGGCAGAAGGTGAGGTCAAATCCGGCAGCAAGCGCGCGCCGCTGATATTTTTGTTGGTGATCATGGCCTATCTGATCGTGGCGCTGGTCAATGCCAACATGATCCCTGACTACAACATGACCGATAAAATCATCCCGCTGGTGATCGGCAGCGTGTCGCTGTTCTGCTGCGTCATTCTGTTGATCCAGATGATGCGGCGACCTGAGGGCGATGCGATCTTTGCAGACAAAGAACTTGCCGGTGAGGATGCAAGCGCGCCGCATGGACTTTGGTCAACGCTCGCTTGGTTTGCAGGTTTGATCGCGGCCACTTGGGTTGTGGGGTTCATCCTAGCCCTGATCGGGTTCCTAATCGCATTCTTCCGCATTCGGGCCGGGTCCAGTTGGCAGATGACGTTGCTCCTGACGGCCTGCGGTATCGGTTTCATGTGCTTCATGGCTGGTGCCCTGAACCGGGATTTCCCGCCAGGCCTGCTGCAAGACATGGTGAACCTGCCATGGCCGCTCAAGTAGGCGCTCCACGGTTTCCCGGCCCGCCAATCTGGTGGGCCGGGCAGCGCTGAAATCCGAAATTTCAACGGTTTGTAAAGGAGGGTTCGCAATGAGCCAGATAGCAATCCCATATGTTTTCATGCGCGGCGGCACTTCCCGAGGGCCTTATTTTCGGCGCTCTGATCTGCCCGAAGACCTGGACACTTTGGCCGATGTTCTGGTCGCTGCCATCGGGGCTGGACAAGCGCTCAATATCGACGGGATCGGTGGTGGTAACGCAGTGACGACCAAAGTGGCGATGCTTTCAGTCAGCGAGGACGAATGGGCCGATATCGACTATTTCTTCGCGCAGGTTTCTGTTGATGAGAAGCTGGTCGATTTCAAACCCACCTGCGGAAATATCCTCTCAGGAGTTGGTCCAGCTGCGATCGAAATGGGATTGTTCCAGCCCAACGGCGATGAAACCGAAATCCGTATTCGCGCTGTCAATACAGGCGCTAGTGTCATAGCCAAAGTTCAGACCCCGGGCGGTGAGTTGGTGTACCAGGGCGATGTGGAAATCGCCGGAGTCCCTGGCCATTCTGCACCGGTGCAACTGAGTTTCATGGGCGTTGTGGGTTCGGCAACTGGTGCATTTCTACCCACCGGAAATTTGCGCGATACAGTACAGGGGATCGAGCTGACTTGCATGGATGTCGCCATGCCGATGGTCATAGCCCGGGCAGCGGATTTCGGACTGACAGGATATGAAAGCGCCGAAGAGCTGGATGCTAACCGTGCTTTTTTTGATCAGATGGAGGCCGTGCGGATCGAAGCCGGAGAACTGATGGGTATGGGCGACGTCTCGAAATCGGTAACTCCCAAATTCGGCCTGATAGCACCCGCCAGAGAAGGTGGAGCCCTTGCGGTTCGGTATTTCATGCCATGGAAAACTCACCCGACAATGGCCGTTACGGGCGCGCAATGCATGGCATCTTGCGCTTTGACGCCCGGAACCGTCGCGGACGGGTTGCTTGATCGCCCGGATTCAAGCCCGGCTGAAGTTGTGTTGGAGCATGCCTCAGGCAAGATCGACGTTCAGGTGGGCTTCTCGAATTATGGGGAGTTCAACGTAATTTCTGCCGGTTTGGTGAGGACTGCGCGTAAATTGGCGGATGGGCATGTTTATGTGCCGGAATCCGAGTGGAACGGTAGTTGAAGTGGGAACTCTCATTTAGTATACAATAGTATACATAATGAGGATATCACGATGGACGACTATTCGGAATGCCTTGATATCGCCCGTCAAGAACTCAGGCTGGCGCAGTCGGCTCTGCGGAAGGATATCGCGGAATACCCAACACCGATTGCCGGTTGCGATGAGCAATTCAACCATCTGTTGGATCAACGCGAGCGGGTTCGCAATGCGCTTGAAGCACTCGACAAACTTCATTTTGTGCCGACGCCAAGAAAACTGAACAAAAGGCAGGGTGTAGAAAGTCGATGAAAGTTCACATTCTAGACGATTGGTTCGATACAATGCAGGGCCTTCCCTGTTTTGGAAAACTGTCCGACCATCACGTGAAGGTCTGGACAGATCATGTCGAGGATACCGGCGAATTGGCCGAACGCTTGCAGGAGGCTGAGGCGCTGGTTTTGTTTCGCGAGCGCACCAAGATCACCCGGGATTTGATTGAAAAACTTCCAAACCTGAAATTGATCAGTCAGCGCAGCGTGTATCCGCATGTCGATGTGCAGGCATGCTCGGATAACGGAGTGCTGCTGTGTTCGAACATGCATGGTGGGACACCCTCATATGCCGCAGCCGAACTGACATGGGTACTGATCATGGCCGGGATGCGCGACTTGCCTGCGCAGATGGCTTCGGTCAAAATGGGGCGTTGGCAGGCCGGAGTTGGCAAGACCCTGAGAGGGCGGCAGTTGGGACTGTATGGCTATGGCCGTATCGCCCGCGCCGTTGCTGGCTACGCCGAGGCATTCGGGATGAATGTGGTTTGGTGGTCTTCGGATGAAGGCCGGGCACGCGCGCAGGCCGACGGCGTGCAGATTGCCACAAGCCGCGAAGCGTTCTTTGCCAACAGCGATGTTGTCTCAGTCCACGTCCGCCTGAAGCCCAACACGAACGGTATCATCACAGCGTCAGATTTTTCGCAGATGCAACCGGGCGCGATGTTTGTGAACACCTCCCGCGCCGGGCTGATCGCTCCGAGTGCTTTGTTGGACGCGCTGAACGCCGGTCGCCCGGGGAAGGCCGCAATTGATGTCTTCGATACCGAGCCGCTCACCGACCCGAATGACCCCTTGCTATCGCACCCAAACCTGATTGCGACACCACATATAGGTTTTGTGACTGAGGACGAATTCGACCTACAATTCGCAGATATTTTCGATCAGGTGAATGCCTATGCTGAAGGTGCCCCTATTCACATGATCAACCCCGAGGTTTGGACCAGCGCAGGATAAGATTGGCCGCTATGGGCGCGCCGATGATAACCAGCACGATCCTTGTCAGATGGTGGGTGATCACAAAGCCCAGATCCGCGCCCGAAACGATGGCCAGCACTGTCATCTCGGCCTGTCCGCCAGGAGCAAAGGCTAGAAAAGCCTCGACCGGCTGGCCGAAGCCCAACGTAGTGACAACGGCGGTGAAAGCGGCTGCAAGGATCGCAAGGACGATGACATAGGCGAAGCCCGCTGCAACCACCCGGCGGAGTTCGACCCATGTGACGCCCACGAACTTCACGCCGATCCCGCAACCAATAAAGAATTGCGCTGCAAGGATGGCCTCGCGCGGTGGACGAGTATGAATGAAGTCCCCCAGTGACAAAGCCGCTGTCAGTATCATTGGGCCAAGGATAGATGCCCCGAACAGGCCGATCCGTTCTCCGCCTTTCCAGCCAATGAGGGCGGCCAGCACCATCAACGCCAGTTCATGTATTGGGAGGTCGCGCGCTGGCTCTCCGATTGGGTTGTTGAGCTGGGCATCGTAGAAAACTGTCAGAAACAGGGGGGCCAGCGTTACGATGATCAGCACGCGCGTACCGTGGATCAGGGAAAGTGTACGCGGGTTGGCGCCTGCTTCGGCGCCAAAGATGATCATGTCCTGCAATCCGCCTGGCATGGCAGCGTAAAACGCGGTCGTGGAGTCAAAACCCCAAATCTTGCGAAAGAATGGCACGCCTACCAGCGCGATCAGCAGGATGAATAACGGGACCAGTGCTATAGACGCGGCCATCTTCGGCAATTCGACAAAAAGGGCAGGGGTAATCGAAGCCCCAACTGCAACGCCGAGTATGGTGCGCGCTGCAACCGATATCTGACCAAAACCTTCCATAGGGGCACGTGCTAGGGCGGCGATCAGACACGCGCTCATTGGGCCGAATAGAAAGGGCAGCGGCAGGTTCAACGCCCAAAATACTCCGGAGCCCAGAAGCGCAAGGACCAGTGTCACGGCCCGCTTTGTCAGGAAAGAGGGTGTTTTGTTTTGGGTGGGCAAGGCGCGGCTTTCGATAACATTGACTCGCAACGTATCCAAATGTATACAACTGGACGCAAGAAGACAAGTGAGCGCTCGATGACCATTCAAGACGACCCCTTACAGCCAGGCCCACAAGGCAATTCAGCGTATCAACACCTGCTGGATGAGATTCGGGATGGCACACTTCAGCCTGGTGAACGCCTACGCGAGATTGAGTTGTCAGAACGATTAGGCGTCAGTCGCACCCCTGTGCGCGAAGCTATCCGGCAGTTGGAGTCCGACGGGCTAGTAACTCATGTGCCACGGCAGGGCGCAACCGTACGCAGCCTCGACTATGCCGAAGTAATGGAGCTTTATGAGATGCGCGCGGTGCTCGAGGGAACCGCGGCACGACTAGCGGCACGTGCAGCGTCGGATGTCGAGTTGGACGAGCTGGGCGTTTTGAATGATCGCTTGGCCGAGGCTGGCACAGGCTCGGAAGCGGCTCGGATCAACCGGATTTTCCACGCCACACTTTTGGACGCAGCAAAGAATCGGTTTCTTTCCAAGTCTATGTTGTCTTTGCAAAAAGCGCTGTTGATCCTTGGGCCATCACAGTTGCTGGAGGGTGACCGGGCCGAGACAGCAGTGGCCGAGCACAAGCGCGTCATGGCTGCCTTAATGGCCCGCGATGGCGCTGCGGCTGAAAAAGAAATGCGCGCGCATATTCAGGCCGCACAACGGATGCGTATTCGGGCGTTGCAAGAACGCGACCGGACAACAGACGAAAACCATTAGGTAGACAGGATATGACCACCCAAAAGGAAGCTTATGACATCGCTGTGATCGGCGGCGGGAATGCTGCTCTATGCGCTGCAATGACCGCTGCCGAGGCAGGCGCCCGTGTTCTGATTCTCGAGACAGCGCCAAAACCCTATCGTGGTGGAAACTCCCGCCATACGCGTAATTTTCGTTGTATGCATGGTGCACCTCTGGGTCCGCTGATCGAAGAATACAGCGAAGATGAGTATCTTGAAGATCTGCTCAAGGTCACTGGCGGCAAAACCGACGAACATCTTGCTCGCCTCGCGATCCGAACCTCCGAGGAATGCCTTCCGTGGATGGAAGAACACGGCGTCAGGTTCCAACCATCCCTGTCCGGGACACTGTCACTGGCGCGGACCAACGCCTTCTTCATGGGGGGCGGGAAGTCTCTGGTTAACGCCTACTACCGCACCGCGGCAGCTTTGGGCGTTGATGTGCTATACGAAGCTGCCGTGACGCATCTTGAACTGAACGGCGATCAGATTGATTGGGTGGACTATACCTATGAAGGCCAGTCTCATCGCATCACGCCCAAGGCCGTCATCGTTGCTGCGGGCGGGTTTCAGGCAGATACCGATTGGCTCACTCGCGCATGGGGCGCGCCTGCAAAGAACTTCCTGATCCGGGGAACGCCCTATAACCGGGGCGTGGTGCTGGCCGATCTGCTGGATCAAAGCGTCGAAAGCGTTGGGGACCCGACCCAGTGTCACGCCGTTGCCATCGACGGGCGCGCGCCGAAGTTTGACGGCGGTATCGTCACTCGTTTGGATTGCGTGCCGTTTTCGATCGTCGTGAACAAAAATGCTGAGCGGTTTTATGACGAGGGCGAAGACGTCTGGCCCAAACGCTATGCGATTTGGGGGCGTCTGGTCGCAGCGCAGCCGGATCAGGTGGGCTATGTGATCATTGATGCGAAGTCGCTGAACCTGTTCATGCCCTCGGTGTTCCCTCCGCTAAAAGCGGACACCTTGGAAGAACTGGCTGGCATGATGGACCTACCCGCCGACAAGTTGAAGGCAACCGTTAGTGAATTCAACGAAGCTTGCGGCGACACCAGCGGATTTCATCCAACCGAGTTGGACGGGGTAACAACCTCGGGTCTGACGCCACGCAAAACCAACTGGGCTCGTCCGATCACCGATCCGCCCTTCTATGGCTACTCGCTGCGTACTGGCGTGACCTTCACCTATCTGGGGCTAAAGGTCGACGATACGGCCCAGTGTTCGACGCCTAACTGCAAGATCAAAAACCTGTGGGCCGCGGGCGAGACGATGGCGGGTTCGATCCTTGGGCAGGGATATCTGGCCGGTTTCGGCATGACCATCGGGACCGTTTTTGGACGCATCGCAGGACGTGAGGCTGCAGCCTATGCAAACTGATCTTATTCAAGAAGCACGCCGTCAGGCTGAGATATGCAACGCCTGCCGTTACTGCGAGGGCTACTGCTCAGTCTTCCCGTCGCTGCACGCGGAACGCGCGTTCTCGGATGGAGACATCACGCAACTGGCTAATTTGTGCCACAACTGTCGAGGTTGCTACTATGCGTGTCAGTACACGGCGCCGCACGAGTTCGATCTGAACCTGCCGAAAGTTCTGGCCGAAGTGCGGCGGGACAGTTGGGAAAGCTTCGCCTGGCCGCAACCTCTGGCGCGGCGGTTCCATACGCACGGTGGCGCGATCGCGCTGGCCCTCGTCATCGGTTTTGCTCTGCTGTTCTGGGCAATTCGCGCTATTGGATCCAGCGGAGGCGACGGGTTCTATGCCGTCCTGTCCCACAATGCGATGGTCGCAATCTTTGCGCCCGCATTCTTGTTGCCACTCTTTAGCTTGGCTATCAGCCTGAGGCGCTATTGGGCGGAGGTCGGTGGCAAATCCATCCAATTGTCTGATCTGACTGCTGCGTTCAAACGCGCTGGCAAGATGCAGGACTTGGCCGCAGGCCACGGCGAGGGTTGCAACTTCGAGGACGAAGACCGGTTCAGTCAGGGTCGACGCCACATTCACCACGCCATCATGTACGGCTTCCTGCTGTGCCTTGCCTCGAGCTCGGTGGCGACGATTATGCACTATGGGTTCGGGTTACACGCGCCCTACGGGTTCTGGTCCCTGCCAAAACTCTTTGGGGTTTCAGGCGGTATTCTGCTGACAGTGGGTTGTGGAGCTATGGTTTTTCTCAAGCAAAAATCTGATCGCGAGCTTGGTGACCCGTCCGCATGGGGCGGCGAAATCGGGTTTATACTGTTGCTCGGATTTGTCGGGCTGAGTGGGCTGGTCCTTTACGTCCTCGGTTCAACTGCTCTGATGCCCGCGCTGCTTGCCACCCATCTTGGATCGGTTCTGACGTTCTTCCTGCTCGTACCATACACCAAGATGGCTCATGGCTTCTATCGACTTGCAGCTTTGATCAGAGACGCGCAGCGTAAGAGAGAATTGTCACTTGGTTGCTAGCAAACATCCAACGCCAAGGGTGTCAAAAGACGCAATTCATGCGCATTTTGATGCCCTTACAGGCTTCATTCCGGCACCCCGGGTGGCGGTCAACGTCTGGAATGGGTCTGTTTGCTGTGATTGACAACATCGACACGAAAGGCAGCTAGGTCCGCACAGCGGTCGTTCGGTTGCGCTGCCTTGATTGTCCGCTTTCGGAGTTTTGAAGGCCGATCTGGAAATACAGATAGTACAACGAGGAGGGCTTGAAGACTTCTCCAAAGGCGTCTGAATGAATTTCCATACTTTGAGAGCCAAGGTGGTCTAGCCGCAAAAGAGAACGGATCGCACATGCCGAGTGGTCAGGCATCGGCAAGTATCAAATCGCTCGCCTTTTCACCGATCATGATCGCAGGCGCGTTGGTGTTTCCGCTGACGATTTCGGGCATGATCGAGCAATCAGCGACCCGCAGGTTTTCTATTCCGTTGACCTTCAAATGGGGGTCTACAACCGCATCGCCCGACGCGCCCATCGCGCAGGTGCCTGTCGGGTGGTAGATCGAAACAGAATTCGACCGTGCCCAGTCCAGTGTGCCTTCGTAATCATCGCAGGATAGCTGAGCGTCAGGCCGGAACTCTTCCGAGATTTTTGACGCCAACGGGTTATGCCGTGCGATCTTTCGGGCGATGTTCACTCCGTCTACGATCGTCCGGCAGTCTTTTTCCGTTGACAGGTAATTCGGAACGATTTTGACATATTCAGACGGATCAGGCCCATTCAAGAGCAGCTCGCCTCGGCTTTCAGGGCGCAGTTGGCAAACCGACATGGTAAAAGCAGAGAAAGGGTGCACGCCTTCGCCAGGGCTGTCCGCAGACCACGGCTGGACGTGAAACTGGATATCGGGTGTATGCACATCGGGGCGCGTTTTCAGAAACCCGGTGGCAAGGCTAGCAGCCATGGTCATGGGCCCAGCGCGAAACAAGGCATATTTTAGCGCAATGCGGGCCTGATTGAGCAGGCTGCGCACTTCGTCGTTCAGCGTGGGTTCGTTGCATTTGAATACAAGGCGCGCCTGCAGGTGATCCTGCAACCCTTTGCCTACGCGAGGTAAGGCGTGTATCGGCTCAATCCCATTGTCTTTCAGGTGATCGGGATTACCGATGCCCGATAGCATCAATATCTGTGGCGAGTTGATTGCCCCTCCAGACAGTATGATTTCCCGGCGCACCTTAAGAGTCCGTGTCTCACCAGAGCGGTCGCGATATTCCAGCTTGGTGGCCTTCTTTCCGTCGAGTACTACTCGCGAAACCAGAGCGTGGGTGATGATATTCAGATTGTCTCGGTCGCGGATCGGTTTGAGATAGGCCACTGCAGCGCTGCACCGGCGCCCGTTGCGCGTCGTCAGCTGAAAATATCCGACGCCTTCCTGTTCCGCACCGTTGTAGTCAGGGTTGAACGGATAGCCCGCGGACTGCGCGGCGGCGACCCAGGCGTCACAGATCGGACGTTGTATACGCATATTCGACACTGAAAGCGGGCCGCCTGTGCCATGAAAGGCATCCTCACCGCGTTCTTGATTTTCGCTGCGCTTGAAGAGGGGCAGCACGTCTTCCCATCCCCAGCCTACATTGCCCATCTGACGCCAGCGGTCGTAGTCTTCTTTTTGTCCGCGCACATAAAGAAGACCATTTAGCGAGGACGAACCGCCCAAAACCTTTCCGCGCGGCCAGTCAATAGAACGACCGTTTAGCCCTGGGTCGGGCTCGGTGCGGTAACACCAGTCGACCGATGGGTTGTGCATGGTTTTGAAATACCCAACGGGGATGTGAATCCATGGATTCGTATCTGGCCCACCCGCTTCAAGCAGGGCGACTTTAATGTTTGGATTGGCGCTCAGACGGTTGGCAATGACACAGCCAGAAGACCCCGCCCCTACAACCGCATAGTCCACCTCCATGACCGTCTCCTCCCAAAGTCGTCAAAAAACTCTATGCAAAATGCCAGAACTATACTAGCCTTTTTTGATACAAAACGTCTCAATAATTGCGATACGGGAGGATAGCAATGGAGATCGGACGGAAACTGAGTGGCATTTCACGGCGGGATTTCTTCCGTGTGGCAGGTCGCTATGGCATGAGCTCGACTCTGCTGGCAGCTGGTGGGTTCGGCGGCGCGATGAGCCTCGCCAATTTGGCGCAAGCCGCTGAATCAAATTATGAAAAGCGGTTCTCAAAAGAACCGAAACACACGCTGAAATTCGGTGCGGCCGGTTTCAACACCCGCAACCTGCTGATCGAACGGGCAGGGGCCATTGAGTTCGCCCGCGACCTGGAAGAACGCACAGACGGTGAGATTCGCATCGAATTTATTGGCGACAATCAGATCTGCGGTCAGCTTAGCTGTGTTGAGAAGACTCAGCAGGGAATTGTGGATATCTACGCCGCCTCAACCCAGAACTCCGCGGGCGGTGCACCGTATCTGAACGTGCTGGACTATGCCTATATGTTCCCAAGCCGCGCGGCGCAGTATCATTTCTTCTACAGCCCCGAAAGCCAACGCATCCTGCGTGACCCATTGGAAAAACGGCATGGCCTGAAGTTCCTGTTCACCCACTGTGAACTGCGCGGCCTACAGATGGGTTCGACTTTTGCGGACAAGCCTACTGTGACGAAACTGGAGGAACTGTTCGGCACCAAGAACCGGGTCACCGGCACACAACTTGGCCGGATCGCGATGCAGTTGCTTAACCTCAACCCGGTGCCGGTGGCGTGGGAAGAAACGTTGGACGCGCTGAAGACCGGTTTGATCGACGGGGCCGAAACATGGGCGTCTGCTGTTGCCTATGCCAACATGGCCCCTGTTGTTTCGCAATCGGTGAACCTCAAGTTCTTCTGCGGTACCGAACATACTTCGATGTCAGCGAAAGTTTTCGACAGCCTGAGCGGAGAGCTTCAGGATGCCGTCATGGAATCCTCGTACTTCACACAAGCGCTGATTCAGGGTGCGAACGAGGCTGCACTGCTGAACACCGTTGGGTTCTCGGACCCGCAACTGCCTAACACGATCTTTGCAGAAAACGGCGTTCGTGCGGCCTTCCTGCCGGACGATCAGATCAAACTGGCCGAAGAGATGTGTGCCCCGAACTATAATCCCGAACCGTGGGCGCAATGGCGTGAGCGTCTGAACAACTGGGCGGGCGGCATCGATACCTATCAGGAAATCTACGATATCGCGCGCGAGATTCCGGCAGACATGCTGCCAGAAAATGTCGAGCCCCGTCGTTGGTGGATGGGCACTGCCTGATTAAGCAGAACGAACTGGCCCCAAGCGGGCCAGTTCCAACAAATACCCACTGGGAGGACGGGGTTCATGTCGTTGTGGGCAGATATCGGCGCGATTTTTAATGCTTTACTCAGCCGGGATTCATTCGAGATTCAATCTGCGTTGCGCTCGGACGCGGCCTGGGTAATGGGCACGGTGGTAGCGGCTCTTGGCGGATTGCTGATCATGATGATTTACCGAAAAGTGCCATTTATCGAACGCCACCTTGAGCGCTCGGTCATGGTGTATTCGTATCTGGCGATCGCGCTGATTATCTTCTGGGGAGTCATAGATCGGTTCGTGTTCAATGATCAGGAACCATGGTCTACCACCATCCCACCCCTGTTATTTATGGTAATGGCGTGGTTTGGCGCGTCTTACAACGTGCGCCTGCGCACTCATCTCAGTTTTTCCGAGTTCCGCACAGCAATGCCGCGCGGCGCTCAGTTGGCGTGCCTGATCTTGGACGCGGTGTTATGGTTCATCTTTGCTGTCATCGTGATCGTGACCACGACACGTCTGGTGGCGTTATCCGCATCGAATTTCCAGATTGTTCTGGGCACAGACAACATTATGCAATGGTGGTTCCTGCTGGCTGCCCCCCTATCGTTTTTCCTGATGGTTGGGCGGGTATTTCAAAACTTGGCCGATGATTTCCGAAACTGGAAAACAGGCAAACCTTTGTTGCAACAGGCAGTGATAGGTTCAGACTGATGGCAGACGGAACCTGGGTAACTCTGATCTCGGTAGGGGTCACATTTCTGTTCATGCTTGGTGTGCCTGTTTTGCTGGTCATCAGCTACTGGGTGATTGGCTGTTCCTTTGTCCTCGGCCTTACGCTGGACAATATGGGTGCCGAGCTGTTGAACGTCTTCAATAAGGGTTTCGCGCTGCTGGCGATGCCACTGTTCATTCTGACTGGCGACCTAATCAACAAGTCCGGTATCGCCCGCAGGTTAAGTGACTTTGCTTACGCCTGTCTGGGTTGGATACGCGGCGGGCTTGCGATGGCATCATTGGGGGCCTGCGGATTGTTCGCGGCGATTTCGGGATCGAACTCGGCCACGACGGCGACGATCGGGTCAATGCTGCATCCTGAGATGGTCAAGGGCGGATATGACGAACGGTTCAGTGCGGCAACTGCGGCAGCAGGGGGTACGGTTGGGATCATCATCCCACCTTCGATCATTTTCATCGTTTATGGTTTCCTGATGAACCTGCCGATTTCCGAACTGTTCGTAGCAGGCATTCTGCCCGGTGCGCTGATGGTAATGGGCATGCAACTCGCCTGTTGGATCATCTGCCGCATGAATGGATGGGGCTACCTGATCCCTCTGCAACTGAACCGTATTCTGAAAACTGCCTTTGGCGCATGGCTCGGGTTCTTTGCCATTGGGCTGGTTCTTTGGGGTATATACACGGGTAAATTCTCGCCGACCGAAGCTGCAGGAGTTACCGTAGGATTCTGCGTGATCGCCGGGCTGGTCAGCTATCCGATCAACCGCATCATGGGCGCACGCAACAACATTCCGCCCACCGAAAAGACATATGCCGAGATGTTTGTGGTAGAGGGATTTACCATTCCAGAAATCCCATCGATCGTGATCCGTTCGGCACAGATCACCGGTATCCTTGCGCCGCTGATCGCGGTGTCGGTCGTGATGCAGCAAATCCTGTCTTTGCTTGGTGCGCAGCAGACTATTGGCGATTTCGTCACGTCGATGGGCGGGTACCATGCCGTGCTGTTTACCTCAATGGTGATCGTATTCTTTTCCGGCATGGTTTTGGAGAGTCTCCCGGTAACGATTATTCTCGCTCCAATTCTGGCCCCTATCGCAGCATCAGTAGGAGTTGATCCGATCCATTTCTCGGTGATTTTCCTTGTGGGGGCGTCCATCGGATTCATCACTCCGCCCTATGGGCTGAACTTGTACGTGGCTTCAGGTGTGACAGGTGTTCCGTATTTCCGGTTGTTACGCTACACGGTGCCGTATCTGGTTGCCTTGCTATCAGTTTGGATACTTGTTTCGTTGGTGCCCGATCTGGCCTTGATCCTGCTGCCCAACAACTAGAAGGTAGCGGGATGGCGAATTTAGATGTACCAGACAAAGATTCTCAGATACCGACGAACCTGCGCCTGTTGCTGATCCTGGAAGAAGTCGCTCGTCGCGGAGTTGCGGTTAGACCCTCGGATCTGATTGAAACGCTGGGTCTGGCAAAACCGACGATTCATCGCCTTTTGCAAACTGCTGAGACCGAAGGTTTCCTTCAGCGTGATCTGGATGGGCGGTCTTTCGGACCGGGCCCCCGCCTGCGTCAGCTTTCGGTGAATACAGTGTCGTCCGAACATCTGCGTACTGCGCGACTTAGGATTTTGCGCAGCGTGGCAGATGAAATCGGTGAAACATGCAATCTGGCAATCCCCGACCGCGAAGGGATGATCTATCTTGACCGGGTCGAGACAAAGTGGCCTTTGCGCATTCAGTTGCCGGTCGGGACGCAAGTGCCGTTTCACTGCACCGCTAGCGGCAAGATGTACTTGTCGACGCTTAGGCAACAAGTTCTGGACGGTTATCTGGCCGCTGGAAGGCTGGACGCCCAGACCCAGCATACACTGACCGAACCTAAGGCATTGCGGGCCGAAATGAACCGGATTTCTGCCAGCGGTTATTCGACTGATGACGAAGAATTCATGTCCGGCATGACCGCTGTTGCCGTTCCAATTCAGGACGAGACGGGCAGGTTGGTCGCCACTTTGTCGGTTCATGCCCCAACGCAAAGGCATGAACTGCAAGGGTTGCTCGAATTCCTTCCTGTCCTGAATGGAGGAGCCGAAAAGTTGTCGAAGCTTCTATATTCATGATTGGCTCTTTGCTGAGCCGTAGCAAGTGTTCTGCCTGCACCTGCATTGTTCGCGATCCTGTCGATACTTCGGATCTCAAAACCTTCATCCGCTAACGCTGGCATAAGGAAAGTCGGTTATAGGAAGTTATGCCGTTGCTGAGATTCCCAAAATTCCAGCCGGGTTTTTTTGTCAGGTTTTCCGTAGGCGTCGGCAGGAATTTCCAAATATTGAGTTCTGACCTAACTTAGATCCCGCTATCCCGTAAGCGGACATTGATGGACACCGCAGCGAACGACTGCCTTGAGCCCAAAGCAGACATAGATGATGAGCGCAGCATTCGTCACTCAGGGCGGGAAGCTGACATTCTCTGTGAGTGCAAATTGGAGGGTCTTTTTTCGCGGAGCAGTCATTTGACTTCCCGGTGGTTCATAAAGTGAACCGCCTCTTAACAAATTGCTACGGATCGTGCCCATCATTGGCAAATGGGGGCGGGTCGACCTGAGTCGGCTAAACACTCATTGCGTGGTATAGAATTGATGAAAACATGCACCGACCAGTAAAGATTGCACGATCCGGAAGCAGAGCACGGCCTTCGAATACCAGTTTCGATGCTTCTTGAGCCATTTGGTGTTCATAGTATGCGGAGGCGCAAGGGGGAAGTTTTGACTAAAGTCCTGTTGGTGGAAGACAATGAAATGAACAGCGATATGCTGTCGCGCCGGTTGGAACGCAAAGGGTTTCATGTTGTCGTTGCGAGGGACGGGCTGGAAGGCGTGTCCATGGCCGGAGAAGAACGTCCCGACATCATTTTGATGGATATGAGCCTGCCTGAGATTGATGGATGGGAGGCTACACGGCGTATCAAGGCAGCGCCCGAGACGGCCTCGATCCCAGTGGTGGCCCTGACCGCGCACGCGATGGCCAGCGATCGGGAAAAGGCGCTGGAAGCAGGTTGCGACGACTTCGACACCAAACCGGTTGAGTTGAGCCGTTTGCTAGACAAGATGGGGAATCTTCTGCCTACGACCTGAGGAAGAACCGCTCAATCCGCCACCGTTTTGCGTTGGGTGACATAGTAGGTTCTAATCTGACCCTTGCCTTTCACCCTTGTTTCGACAGGTTCAGAGATGTCAAAGCGATGCTCGACCCGTCTGGCGGTGGCCTCAGAAACCTGCACCCGGCCCGGCGCACCCGTTGATTCAAGGCGGCTGGCAAAATTAACAGTGTCTCCCCAGACATCGTAAAGGAAACGGTGCGATCCGATGATACCAGCAACCACCGGCCCGGTATGCACGCCGACCCTGATATGCATCGGGTGGTCCGTTTCAAGGTTCAGCGCCTCGACCTGATCGAGCATCCGAAGCGCCATCTCGACGATCACTTCGGCATGATCTGCGCGACCATCCGGCACCCCGGCGGCAGACATATACGCGTCGCCAATCGTCTTTATCTTTTCAACGCCAAGTTCCGTCGCCGTTTTGTCGAACCCCGAGAAAACCCGGTTCAGATAGGAAACCACCTGTGCCGGGGCGAGCCTGGCTGACATCTCAGTGAAGCCGACGATATCGGAAAAGAGCACGGTGACGTCGTTGTGGCGGTCGGCGATTGTAGCCTCGCCGTCATTAAGACGCGCCACGATTTGTTGCGGCAGAATACTGAGCAGAAGGTCTTTGTACTTTTGCTTTTCCGCTTCCATCATCTCAAGATACTGGCGTTCGCGCTTTCGCCAGCGGTTTTTCTCCAGCGCGGCGCTGATCCGGGCTTGCAACAGGATCGGATTGAAGGGTTTGGGCATGTAATCCTCGGCACCGGCCTCGATGCAGCGCGCGACGCTTTCTATCTCATCAAGAGCAGAAATCATAATGACGGGGATATCATGAAGAGCGTTATCCTTTTTCAACCGTGCCAGAACGTCAAAACCGTTGATGTCCGGCATCATCAGATCGAGCAGAACCAGATCGAACGGCTGGCGGGACAACTCCTCCAGAGCAGAATAGCCGCCGTCGGCAGTCCAGACGCGATGCCCGTCCCGCTTTAACCGGCGGGCGAGCAAGTCCCGGTTGGCTTCGGCATCATCGACGACAAGGATGTTTCCGGTTGATCTGGATGTATCGGCGATTGAAGGCAGGGGCTGCATGCTCTGTACCAGATTGGCAAACATCGCGACCGTTTCGCGTGGCGGTTCAGAGATTTTGAGAGCATCACCCGGCAAACCCGAGAGCGTGTCGATACGTTGTAGCAAGGCGTCGGTGTGATCCAAAAGCCCAAGCAAATCCGGCCTCAGATGTTCTGCGTTCAGGTCCTCTAGATCCTCAAGCATCATCTCGCTGTAGCCTTTGATCGCGTTCATCGGAGTGCGCAGGTCGTGACGAAGCCGTTTCACGCCTTCATCGCCGCTGACCGTCAGCTTTTTCGCCATCTCAGGGTGCAGAAGCTGATCCACCACGGCACTCAGTTCCACCGTTGCCTGGGAAATCCGATCCAGATCCGAGTTGACTTCATCCAAATTCAGTCGCCTGAACTCGCCCTGAAGCAACTCACAAAAACCGACGATGGCACTGACCGGAGAAATGAGGTTTTGACGCAAATTGGCCAGCCACACCGCTTGTGTGTTTTGTGCTTCGTTTTCAGCGCCGTCATTCACGACTTAGTTTCCCCTGCAGAGGCAGGCCGGTGTTTGACCAGAATGTCGTTCAACTGGTTGAGAATGGTTTCAATTTCATCCCCGTTCTTGCTGATCAGTGTCTCGACCAAGCCGCTCAGTCGCGCGCGGTCATCGTTTGACAGGGTCTTCGCGGTGACAACGATGACTGGTATGTCTTTCCAGTCCGAGTTTTTCTTCATCCGCGCCAGAAATTCAAACCCATCCATCTTAGGCATCATGAGATCTAGCAAAATGACGTCCGGTACGGATGCAGAAAGATGTTGAAGGGCGTCCAGTCCGTTGACTGCTTGTTCGATCTGCCAGCCTTCCTTGCCTAGAACGCGACAGATCAATTCACGCGTTGCAGCCTCGTCTTCAACGACAAGCATCCGGGGCGCTGGCAGGGTCGGACAATGCTCTTTCAGCGCGCTCAGGAGTTCGACCGTGTCGATGGGTTTGCCCAGATATTCGCTGGCACCCAGAGACAGTCCTCGCGTGCGGTCCTCTGCGAATGTCAGCATGATCACCGGGATGTTTGCCAGGTCCGGATCGTCTTTCAGTTTGGACAACACCGCCCAACCATCGATCTCGGGCATGAACACATCCAGTGTGATGGCGTCAGGCTGGGATTTGCGCGCCAGTTCCAGAGCTTCGTCACCCTTGATCGAGGCAAGAACGCGGTATCCTTCCCTGCGCAGTCTTCGTCCCAAGAGGTCGTGCACCGTAGGGTCATCATCGATCAACAGAACCAATGGCGCGTTTGGATCGCTGTTTGGATTGTCCTCAAAAAACCCGGTTTCCCGTAGCAAATCTGTGGACGGATCTCGGCAGATACGCGGAATGCGAATTGTGAAAGTTGACCCCTCACCGAGAGTGCTGGCGCAATGAATGTCGCCACTCAATTGTGTGCAGAAGACCTTGGTGATCGATAAACCCAGACCGGTACCGCCATAGTTGCGGGTGGTGGAGGAATCCGCTTGAGTGAAAGCATCGAACACTTTGTCGACTTGCTCAGGCGACATGCCGATGCCCTGATCGGAGACTGAAAATTCCAGCTGATCCTGTTCCTTCGATCGTAGAACGGACAGCGTGATTGTTCCGTTTTCGGTGAACTTGCAGGCATTGGACAACAAGTTGAGCAATGCTTGCCTCACTTTGGTCAGATCGCAGACCATATCCCCGACGTTTTTGGCGCACTCAATCTTCAGAGCATTGTTGTTTTTTTCGGCCAGTGGCCGCACCGTTGTGGCAACGTCCTTAATCATTTGAAAAACGTCGAAAGATTCCAGATTGAATTCCATCTTGCCGGCTTCGATCTTGGATAGGTCCAGAATGTCGTTAATCAGCGCAAGTAGGTGTTTCCCGGCAGATTGAATTTTTCGAAGATCGCTCAGATTCGTCTCTTCATTCTGATCGATAGCTTCCTCAAGCATCAACTCACTGTACCCGATGATCGCGTTTAATGGCGTGCGGAGTTCGTGGCTCATATTGGCAAGGAATGTGCTCTTGGTCTTATTCGCAGCTTCAGCATTGTCTTTTGCCACGCGCAGTTCGCTTTCAACTTGCTTCTGAGTGGTAATGTCCCGACCGTAGATATTCGCATAGCCGCCCTCCGGTACCGGCCATAGTAAAAGGGCATAGATCAGACCACCTGCCTCGTATTCGAAGTCTTGCCGTTGATCCTCGTGCAAACCTTTGGTGACCCTTTTGCGCCAACCCGTTCCCACGCGGTCGCCAACCTTCAATTGTAGCGCTTCAATCAGCGGAGTGCTTGCCTTGTTGGCGTATATCAATTTGCCCTGATCAGTGATGCGCAAGACCGGGTTAGGGTTCTCTTCAGGAATGCGCGCCAGTTCTCGCATCCGCTTTTCTGCTTGCTTCAGCTGCGTAACGTCTCGCCCGTACAAGTTGACATGTTTGGCATCCGGCACCGGCCAGAGCAGTAACGAATAGACCATACCGCCAGCATGACATTCAAAATCCTGCCTTTCGTTCTCTTCAAGCCCTCTTACGACGCGCGCTAGCCATTCTTCTGTAACGGCTGCACCGACTTTCATGTTCAACGCTTTCAACATCGGGTCGCTGGCTTTATTCGCAAAGAGCAGCTTTCCGTCGCTACTGATGCACATAACCGGATTGGGGTTTTCCTGGGGGATCTGAGCAAGCTCGGCATTGCGAGCTTCGACCTTCTTCAATTCGGTCACATCGCTGTAGATCGCAACGGTTCCGTTATCACTGGTCTTCCGCTCACTGATCTTGATCCAGCCCCCGGCTGTCCGGCTTTGCATCTGGGTGCCTTCCGGATTGTCGTGGCGTATTAGTCGCTGCGCCAACCATTCTTCTTCACGTCCGACTGCATCTGCGATCACGTTGAGCGACAGTGCTTTGCGAACGACCTGTTCGAATGTCATCCCCGGTTTCACCAGATCTTCGTGCCCTGGATACAGCATCTTGCGATACGTCTCGTTCGCCAGAACCAAACGATCATCGGAATCGTAGAGGGCAAAGCCTTCCGGTATTGTGTTTATTGCATCGACGATCCGGTCCAGCGCCTGGCTCGTTCCAACCGGTTTCGACACATGGTGATCGTCGGATTGGTTCATTTCGCGCTCTCCATCTGGTGAGACCGACACGTCGGTAAGCTACTGTTTTCAGTTGAATTGAAATGCGGTTTCAAAACAAGGCTGTTTCGGCCCGTGTGAGTGCCTCGGGATTGATGTTGACAGAGCCGCTGTTCTGCCGGACCCCGTGAGGCCAATGGTGCAGCTGTGGCCAATGTCCGGAATGCGGGTACGATAGCAGATATCAATCAATCTGCTCAAAGTCGGCTCTGGGCCTTCATCACACATCCCAACAAACTGACTTATCGGCAGTTTTGTCCGCAGAGCTGTCTTTCCGCGCAACTCTCTCCCTTGTCTGCTTCGCGGACAAAGCAGTGGTTCAGCTCAGACGCGAGAAAACCTCCCCACACATATGGCAAACTGGCTCGATGCCGTGATCAGAACCTGACCCTAACCGCCAGCCCAACCAATGGTGCAGTGTCATACCTTTGCCGACTGATTTCTACTCCGTTCGCATCATCTAAAGTCAGGCGGCCATCAAATTCTGCGCCCGCAAACACGCTCATTGAAACCCCAGGATTCGGATTGTACCCAAGAGAAAGAACTACAGGGATACTCTTATCTTCACCCGCCCCATCCGGGGCGAGGCCATCCCCATCTAACCTGAAACGAATTCTCTCTGAGCGTGCGGTCAACGAAAGGTCGATAGCCTCATTTAGAGCGTAGCTCAGCGACAACCCGGGGCCTTGCGTTGCTCCGACACCAGAGCCAGTGTTCAAATTCCAGCGGTCATTTATGTCCCAGTCGATAAGCAGAGCCGGAAAAAAATCAGTACCGCTTTCGTCAAATTCAGAAAACGCGCCAAAGGCCGGACCTATCGTTAGGCGCTCGTTCAGTTGCCATGCAATACCTGCAAAAACACCGTAGGTTCTACCGTCAGATGAGGAGGCCCCGCTTTGGTAGTCCCACCTGATCTGTGGCGAAACAAAAACCGTTGTTGTATCCCCCACACGAAACCGGACAGGAACAGCTACGCGAAGGTCCCGGATGTTTTCCCAAGGCTGGTTGTTAGATTGGCTGAAATTATAATCCAGCTTGCCAAAGCTGGTGGAAAGCCCAACGCTGCTTCCGCCTTCTAGATTGTAAAGTGCGGTAGCACGTAGAAACGCTCGACTTGCAGAGAACTTCCCACCGCCATTCAAATCCGCATCCCCTTGAAACGCGGCAAGCCCATCAACCTGATACGCCCATCCTAACCGAGGCTGGGCAGCCGACGGAAACGCGGTGAACCCAAGAAAAACAAATCCAAAGCAGCACGTTAGAAGAAGGTTTTTCATCTGACATTTTCCACGTGAGACTGGTTTCCTTTTGGGATGCCATTGCTGGACGAGCGGCTCAAGTTCTATACCCGCACAATCATCTGGGTGCTTGCGTTTTGTGATGAATGGGTAGAGTGATCCGGCTGGAGCGGTTTTTCATGGCAGGAGTTCCTCGATCTTGTTCGTAATGGACGCCGAAAGCGGATCAAAGGTCGACCTGTAGGTTTCTACGACTGTGCCATCGGGACCGATCAAGACCTTGTTGAAATTCCACCTTGGCACGAATCCTTCCTCCTCTTTCAAGGACCGGAAGAAAGGGTGAGCGTCAGGGCCGGTCACGTGTGTTATCACGCTCATCGGCAAATCGATTCCGTATTGCAGTTCGCAGAAATCGCACACTTCGTCGTTGGTGGCCAGTTCTTGCTTGAAGTCATCCGAAGGGACCGCGACAACAACCAATCCGCGGTTGCGATACCGATCATAAAGGTCTTGAAGCCCCCGGTATTGACCGGTGAACGCGCATTGGGATGCCGTATTGACAACTAGAACCGGTTGACCGTTCCAATCTGACAAAGACAAGGTTCCCCCGTCAATCGAGTCAAACTTCGCGTCAAGTTCAAGGGCGCGCACTTGTTCGCCTAGCAATAGCAAGCCGCAAAGCACAATTATCCGTAACATTCCACACCTCCATTTTCATAGTTGGATACGGAAGAACAATGCGGACGGATTTCATTTTGTGGACATAGCGCGCGGGCCGCGTGCAACTGCCGGCGGTCGCAACTCAGAGATAGAAAATTGGGGAAGTTCGAAAGCTCGATTCAGGCCCATTTTCAAAAATTATCTTGTTCCTCAGTGGCAACGTCAAAATGGCTTTACCCGAATATATTTGAAATCGGTCGTCGCTGGGACGCAGAAAATCATACCAGAACTAGTAATGCACTCGGCACTTTGCGAAGCGCAATACTGTAATTTGAACCTCTGTACTTTGAACTTCCGCGCTACGACGGGCTTTAGACGCAATAAAGAAGAAGACGTTTTCTGCAGGCTAAACAACAACGCCTGCATTGCTGACGTGGTCGCTTTCAATACCGGGCAGATATCTACCCGTGGATCAACGCTGAAGGGTCAATCAATTTGCTGGCAGCAGCTGTGAATTCGGCAATCACAATTTGACTTTTCCTTTGTTAGGCAGACTTCTACTTGCAGATCATTTTATTGAAACTGAACCTTGGTCCAAAATAGTTGAAAGGAACTACAATGTCGCACACACCTCGATCCTTTTCTCACATAGGGCTTTCTGTGCCAGACGTTGATGAAGCCGTAAAATTTTATTCCGAGGTATTTGGCTTCTACGTCATCATGCCGCCGACAGACGTTCTCGAGGATGATAGCGATATTGGTGTAATGTGCACGGACGTCTTTGGACCAGAATGGAAAAAACTGCGCATAGCTCACATGGCGACTGCGGATCGCGTTGGGATTGAGATTTTCGAGTTCGACGGGAATTATGCGCCTGAAAACAACATGGACTACCGGCGCAATGGGACATTTCACTTTTGTATCCAAGATCCCGACGTGGAAGGTCTGGTGGAAAAAATCGTAGCGGCAGGGGGAAAGCAGCGGATGCCCATTCGTTACTATTATCCGGGCGATAAACCTTACCGGATGGTCTATGTTGAAGATCCATTCGGTATTGTTTTCGAACTATACAGCCATTCCTATGAATTGACGTATTCGTCCGGTGCTTACAAATGAGAAACAATTCAATTTGAAGGCTGCTTTGGCTCCAAATAACCGTTCTCTGCGTTGCAGCGCCTCTCAAGTTTTTGAGCGACTGCTTTGAGGTCTGAGCGATCGCTAGTTTCAATTCGCTTCAACGACCGCTTTGCGGACAAAACCGACATTAGCGTTATATACTTGAATGACTCCTTAAAGCCCCGCTGCAGACATTCATATTTTGATAGAATGTGCGAAAAGTGAATCCTCAGGCCGTTTTGGCTGTTTTAACGCTAGCCGCGCGCATCCAAGCAGTTATCAAGTATCTTGACCGCGTAATTCTCGTAGTCAGTATCGCGTTTATCTGCATCTTCCTCTGAAAACGCGCGAGACAGTTTGCTGCCTTCTGCAATGCGCGCTACCGTTAAAACCCTGTATTGGTCATCGATGACGACTTCGAATGCAGCTCGCATCGACAAGCCCATTTTGTCTAAAAAAATGTCTACATCTGCGTCCTCAAGTTTAACGTCTAAGATGCATTCATAAGTGGCTTGGTCGAATTCAATGGTGTCGGCCTTTGCACCGCTTCCAAAAGCCAAAGCAGCGGCGGTTAAGATGGCTGGTCGTTTCAATGGTCTGCTCACTAAATTGCTGATTGGCAAATTAGCACTTATGCCGGTTTTGACCCTCCAGCTTGCGATTTTTTGTCAAGGTATTGCCCGCAGGCGCCAATTGACAAGCCGCAGAACAAAATTGGAACATTCGCCATGCGTAAAGGGCCCCGAACCATCCCTTATGACTTTCGATGCAAACTGGAATCTCTGGGGGAGTAGTGTAGCGCAGCCTTCGCTGCAGGACGACTAGGGCGCGGTGTTTGAATAGCTTCACAAGCACGGGGTCGAGCCGCCAGACCATCCCTTGCCGACTGAGTCTGAGCAGACCGGTCCCGCCGACCATCGATGAGTGGTTCATGCCAGCTCCATGGAACAGACGGTGGAACATGTTGGGGGCGTCAATCGCGTAAACTAGGGCATGTGTGTACGTTAAATGCGTAAATAACGTAAAGGACGTAAAGAAAACCGTCGTTTTGCCGCTCTTGAAAACCGTTGAACGTGAGAGCGTTCCCAGGGTTCGAATCCCTGTCTCCCCGCCACTCATCCACCCAAGCCCCAGCTTTTTCCTATAGTCCCGATGCGGCCAACATTTTGTTTGGGTTTTCAGGGACTCAGCCCTTTGCCGCATATCGCCGTTCTGCGGGTTGGCGGACCGTGGACTTGTTTACTTGAAGTAAACGTCGGGTTAAAACGATGTATTATTTCATTTTTGTGACAGCGCCGAGGCGTGGTCAGCTATTGTGTTAACGAGTGCAGGAGGCCCAAAATGCCGGGAGAAGAATTTGTCGTTCCTCTTGGCCAGAGCGCGTCGGTTCGTTCTAAGTACTTTCGTATCAATTCGTTGATTATTATTTGTTTATTTGCCCTCTCGATGATCTCGATTCTGATCCTTGAGAGCACGGACAACCGGGTTCTTAAGTTCTTCGCCTGGCGTTTTAATCACGATGTCGAGCAAAGCGTTCCAACGATTTACAACTACTTTCTGCTCGTCTCGAACTTTGGCCTGTTAACGTATGTTTTTTTGATTAAACGAACGCAAAAGGATAGCGACTCGGTCTATTGGTTGATCCTTGCTGTGGTCATGTTTTTGATGGGATATGACGAAGCGGCCCAGGTGCATGAGAAGTTTACGCAGCCCATGCGCTCTATCCTGCCCGAAAGCCCGCTTTGGCATTTTTCCTGGACGCCGATCGGGGCTTTTGTCGCACTTGTTGTGGCGGGGTTCTATTTGCCCTTTCTCATGCGCCTGCCAAAAGCAGTCGCCGGTCTGATGGCACTTGCTGGCGCCACTTACCTGTTTGGTGCGTTGATGGTCGAAACTTTGGGCGGTTGGGTGGATTTCTACAATGACGACCGCGGCTGGAGGTTTTTCTTGCTGGCGACGATCGAAGAATCCTTTGAGATGCTTGGAATGGTAATCTTCGGATATGCCCTTTTGCGGCAGATTTCCTTTTTACAAAACGACGACAACCCCGCCTCGGCATAGGATGCCTCCCGCCCGCTGGGTAGAATGGCTCAAATGTGTTCGAACAAGCGGCCCGGTAATGCGGCGTGGCGGTCAAGTTTCAACCTTTGGATCATGCAAAAGACCATTGCTTGATTGGAGGTGATCACTGGCTTTCCCAGATGCGCCTCAACTCTGTCGATGACCTCGACCGCGCGCATGTCAGTGCAACTCAGAACGATTGCCTGCGCATCCGGATGGTCTGCTTGGCAGGCTAGGTCAAACACCTCATCTGGGGTCAGTTCGCCTTGTCCGTAATTTCCCAATTCGCGCCCTATATCTGCGCAACACACGGTCTCAATCCCGTTCTGAGACAAAAAATCCATGGCCTGTGTGTTGATCTCACCAAGATAAGGCGAGGAAAACCCAACCTTTGTTGCGCCCAGAGCTTTGATCCCAGCGATCAATGACCCCGCGGCTGTCAGAGAGTCTGCACCTGATTGTGTCTTTATCTGACCTGCGAGTTCTGTATCGAATACAGGACCATGCGTCAGGGTGGCTGACGTGCAGCCGTACAGCACAATATCTGGCCGAACGCCCGCGATCATCCGTAGATCATGGCTGATATCCGAGGCACCCAAACCTGCCATCTGTTCAGCCCCCGGAATCTCATCCACGTCATAGCCACCCATGCGTTGGAAATGAACCGTGGTATTCGGCGGACGCAACATCTCCATGTCAGGTTCAAGATTGGTGTTTGTGTAGGGGACGAGCACACCAATCTTGGCTGCGGTTCGCGTCTCTGTCATGCCAACACTCCTTTCAACACGTTCAGGGCCTTGTCCATAATCGCAGGAGCGCAAATCGTTGCGCGCAGACAGTCCGGCAAGCCATAGCCTGCCATTCCGCGCATCAGTAGGTTTTCGGTCCGCAATGCGGCGTCGGCTTTTTGAGCGTCGTGTGTGGAACCAAAGCGGAGCAAGACAAAATTCGTGTGGCTGTTTGGCACGATCAGCCCAAGGGCACGGCAATCTTGCGCAAATTGGTCGCGAAGGCTTGCCGTTTGGCTGACCACATCGCGCATGTGGGATTGGTCGCGCATAGCAGCGGCGGCTGCAGCTTGTGATGCTGATGATATGTTGTTTGGGTTGAGAAGTTTCCGCAACTCAGCGGCGATTGGCAGAGGGAAATATCCCCATCCGACGCGGGCGCTGGCTAAGCCATAGGCTTTGGAAAAAGTTCGGGTGATGACGGTGTCACCTCGGTCCACCAGCGCGAAGATGTCCGCAGGGTTGTTGGCCATGTCCGAAAACTCGGCATAGGCTTGATCAACTACTAGCAGCACATCGTTCGGCAGGGCGGTGCGCAGTCTAAGTATGTCGGAGTTCGGGATAAGCGTTCCAGTCGGGTTGCCTGGATTGCTAATGAAAACAATGCGTGTCGCAGGCGTTACCCCGGCAAGAACTTCGTCAACTGATACGGTCAGGCCAACCTCGGGTGCCGTCCGATAGTCCGCCTGCGCTTGTGCGGTTGCCGACGCTACGAAAGCATATCCGTACTGCGTGCCCAGAACCCGAACACCGGGTCCGGCGAATGCGCGGATCAGGCAACCTATCAGCTCCATTGATCCGGCTCCGCATAGGATGCGCGCTGGGTCCAGGTGGTGCACGGTCGAGATCGCTGTGCGTAATTCTGTCCACTCGGGGTCAGGGTAAAGCGTCAGGTCAGACGCCGCAGCTTGGCCTGCACGCACCGCGGCGGGGCTGGCGGGAAACGCGCTTTCATTCTGCGCCATCGAGATTGTCTGCGCCCCGCCCAGATCGGCAAGGGCATAGGCCGCCATGTTAGCGACATAAGCGTTCGGGCGGATCATGTGTCACCTCCATAGGCTTTTGCCCCTTCCGCGGTCACCAAACCACGTTTTAAATCGAGGTCGAAGGACAGGGGATCGCGCAGCTTTGGATCTCCGAACCCACCGCCGCCGGGTGTTTCAAAGATCAGGTAGTCACCCGGTTCAACGCGCAGCTCACCTTTGCCCGGAATGTCCTCGGCAGAGTTGCGAAGGTGAATGCGGCCAGGTTTGCCCGCACCGCCGCCCATCCTGCCAAGGGCGGGGAATTTCAACCGTTCAACCGATAAGAACACAACAAAAGGCGCGCCATTGGACGATGTCATTTCTATGCGCTGACCCAGCCCGCCGCGAAATTGCCCCGCGCCGCCGGAATCCGGTCTAAGCTCGCGCCGCCAAATCGTCACGGGCGCGACGCTTTCGGTGATTTCAACCTGACTGCCAAAAACGCCGGACGGGTAGGCCGTCGCGGATAAGCCATCCGAATGAGGCCGCGCGCCTGTTCCACCATTATGTACTGGTTCGATCGCAAACTCCCGTCCACCGTCGCGGGCCACTTCGGGCGCGTGACGCATGGGCAGGTCAAACATGCAGCTTGCGCCCTCTGCCGGGACTTGATCAGGCAAGGCTTGATGCAAGCATCCCAGTACCAAGTCAGGTGTCACCTGACCAAGAGTATGCCGCATGGCGACGGGAACGGGCCTTTGGGCGTTCAGGATGCACCCTTTCGGCCCATCAACGGTGAAGGGCTCTAGTGATCCTGCGTTGTTCGGTATGTCCGACCCAACGATGCAGCGCAGCGCAAATACGGTATAGGCCGTGGCATAATTCAGCGGCACGTTGATCCCTTTGCGCGAACATCCAGAGGTGCCAGCGAAATCCACATGCATCCTGTCCTGATGGACGGTCAGCGTGGCGTGAAGTTCCAGTTCATTCTCATACCCATCCATTTTCAGGACGTTTTTATAGACACCATCAGGCACTTCGGAGATTGCAGCTTGGGTGCCACGGCGCGACGTGTCGATGATATAGGCGCCCAGCGTTTCCAGATCGTCGAGGTTGAATTCCTCCATCATGGATAGCAGACGGTCGACCCCAGACTCGCAACAGGCAATTAGTGCGTAAATGTCGCCCTCATTCGCGACGGGTTCGCGGGAATTTGCGCGGATGATGTCAAGAAGCAGGGCATTTGGCACGCCTTGATCGACCAGTTTGCAGGGCGGGATCAACAAACCCTCGTCATAGATATCAGACCCCTCAGGCCCCATTCCAAGCCCGCCCAAATCGACCAGATGAGAGGTGCATGAGGTAAAGCCAACGACCTGTCCGTTCCGGAAGGCCGGCATCATCAGAAGAAAGTCGTTCAAATGCCCCGAGGCCAGCCAGGGGTCGTTGGTCATATAGATGTCACCCGGTTTCATGTCTTGAACGGGGAAGGCCGCGCGCAGGTGCTGAACCGCTTCGGCCATTGTGTTGATATGTCCGGGCGTGCCGGTGACGGCCTGCGCCAGCATGCGCCCATTCGCATCAAAGATACCGGCGGAAATATCCCCGCACTCGCGCACGATCGGGCTAAACGCCGCCCTGATCAGGGTTTGCCCCTGTTCTTCGACAACTGCCAGAAGACGGTTCCACATAACTTGAAGTCGGGCGGGAGAGAGGGTCATCATTCTGTTCCTTTCCGGGTAAGGACAAGGTTCCCGATCGCGTCCACACGGGCTTCGAAGTCGGAGGAGACCAACGTTGTTGTCTGTGGCTCCGTAATCAGCGCGGGTCCGGGGACATAGTCGCCCGCGCGCAGGTCGAGGCGGGCGATCAATGCGGCCTGTACGGTTTGTCCGGTCAGGTCGCAGGTGATGGGGCGCGTCTGTGACGGCATTGCTGGACGAGATATCGGCGTATCCGCCAAGGTGGGCGCTTCGCTCCCGAAAGTCGCCACGCGCACCGACCAATTCAGGATTTCTATCTGCATCCCCGGCACTGGGCGCGAGAATTGCTTGCGATACTCCTTTTCAAACGCATGGGTAAGGGGGGCAATGTCTGTGGTGGAAAGGTCGCGGTCGGGCAGGGGGATTTCGATCTCGTGGCCCTGACCGCTGTAGCGCATGAACGCGGTACGCCGCGTTTGAGTTGGCGCATCGCCTGCGCCTTGGGAAACCACCTGTTGTGCTTCGGAAATCATTGTGGCGAACAGCGTGTTGATTGCGTTAACTTCGATGCTTTCCAACAAAGAGTACCGAGACCACACAATCTCAAAACTGACAGGCGCGTAAAGAAAACCAACAGCCGAGCCGACACCAGGGTTTGGTGGGATCACGATCTGGTTGACCCCGGCAGACCGGGCAACCCGCGTTGCGTGCAGGGGACCGTTGCCGCCAAACGCGATCATGGTTCGGGTGCCCAGTTCCTTACCGCTTTCGACGGCGTGCATGCGTCCGGCGCTGGCCATGCTTTCGTCGACGATGCGACTGACACCATCTGCGGCACCGGTTGCGTTAAGACCGAGCTTGGTCCCGATCACGCGATCCAAAGCATGTTTCGCAGCCTTAAGGTCAATCGCGATGTGCCCTTCGGCAAAGGTTTCGGGGGTGATGTAGCCCAGTGCGATATCGCTATCTGTGACCGTTGGCTCTGTGCCGCCGCGTAGGAACGCGACGGGGCCGGGTTCCGAGCCAGCCGATTTCGGCCCAACGGTCAGCCGCCCCAACCGATCTACCCCGGCGATTGAGCCGCCGCCCGCTCCGATTTCGATCATTTCGATCACGGGAATTCGCACAGGCATGCCTGAGCCCTTGATGAACCGGGCCGCACGCGCGATTTCGAACTGACGCGAGGTCTGCGGGCGCGCGTTGTCGATCAGGCAGAGCTTGGCCGTTGTTCCGCCCATGTCAAAGGACAGAACCTGATCCAGACCCGCGCGTGCGGCGATCCGGGCGGCCAAAATGGCGCCCCCGGCCGGGCCGGATTCGACAAGACGGATGGGAAATTGCGCCGCGGTGTTTAGGGTGCACATTCCGCCACCAGCCGTCATCATCAGGATCGGGCAGGCAAGACCTTCGTCACGGAACCGATCCGCGAAACGCGTCAGGTATGCCTGCATCAAAGGCTGGATATAGGCGTTTGCAACCGTGGTGCAGAGGCGATCAAACTCACGCGCCTCGGGGCTGACCTCGGACGAGATTGAGATGGCCAGTTCGGGGCGTTCTTGGGCCAGAGCTGATTGCAACTGCCGTTCGTGCGCAGGGTTGGCGTAAGCGTGCATAAGGCAGATGGCGACGGCGCCCACACCGCTTGCGTCGATCTCTTCCAGCACTGCGTCGATTGCGGACTGCTCCAGCGCGATCAAAACTTCACCGTCTACCGACATACGTTCACGCACCGTAAACGCCCGTTCCCGGGGCACCAGCAGGTCGGGCTTTTCCAGGTTGATATCGTATTGCGCATATCTCCGCTCGTAAGCGATTTCGAGGATATCGCGGAAGCCTTCTGTCGTGATCGTTGCAACCTTGGCCCCGCGCCGTTCGATCAGGGCATTGGTGGCCAAAGTTGTTCCATGAATGAAGCCGGAGATGTCGGATAATGAGCGTTCAGATAGCTCGATAACCCGCCTCGCGCCCTCCATCGCGCCGTCAGCGGGGTTTTGATGAGTGGTCAGCGTCTTGGTGGATGCAAGGATTGTGTCCTCACCCGAGAATAGAACCGTGTCGGTAAAAGTGCCGCCAATATCAATGGCGAGGCGCAGCGCATCAGGGGTCATTCTGTAGTCCGAAGTCAGAGTAATCGCAGTCCGTCGCAAAGGGCACAAAGCCCTTGGCTCAGGCGGCAACCACCAGATCACAACCCGTCGCGCGACGGTTCATCGGATGAGAAATACAGGCCATACGCATACCGGAAGTTTGCAGGCGCAGGCGGTGCCTTACTAGTGGAAATGCGACGTTATTGCATGTAAGCGACATCAAAACGCGCAGTTTTCGGGAGGCATCAATAATGCGGCGGGTTGAGCCCGGCCTGAAACCAATTGACGAAGGTGACCATCGAAAACACCGGAAGGTTCGTAGCCTTTTGAATGTCAGCCGCATAGGGACACATGTTGGTGCATTCCAGAACGATCGCTCCCAAGTCAGGGTTCTTTGCCTGCAGGGATAACGCAGCGGCGATGTTATCCGCACGGGCCTTGTCCACATCCATCGTCAGCTCATTGCCAAGAATTGCGCGTGTGAATTCGTCACCCCCCTCAGTAGTTCCGATTGGAGTACCCAGTGGAACATGAGCGCCAGACAAATGTTCATCCGTCAGGGTGGACGCTGAAATCGTCAGGATGCCCGCACGTTTGCCCGCTGGAAGGGTGCGGTTTACCATTTCCACTTGCATCAAAGATGATGTCGCGACGGGGACGGGAATGGCTTCGGACAGTTCCTTTTGAAAGACCGAAAGAAAGCCGCAATTTGTGGTAATGCCGTCAGCCCCGTCCTTGACCAGATCCAGAGCCGCATCGACGAACGCGCCCAACATGCCTTCGGCCTTTTGGCGAACAACTCGGTCCGGTGACGCATCACGCACTATTCGGTAGAGCACGGGAAAGGGCCATGTCAGCGCGTTTCCCATATCTCCGGGAATTCGTGGAAACTGCGCATCCAGCATAAGAATGCCCACCGAGGCACCGTAAATGGATTTTCCACCTTGCACGATCATGCCTCAAGCCTCCTCAATGATGCGGGTCGCGATTTCGTCGGGCCCCTCCATATAGATGCTGGAAATTCCCTGACGTACTGCGTCCTGTACCTGATCCATCCGCCTGGAGATATGGGCCCCCATTATCCGCGCGGCCTCGTCCGTGTTTCGCTCAAGCATGGCGTTCATTACACCCTTGTGCTGATCTTTCGAGCGATGAATGCGGTCCGCAGTCATCGAAACCCACCGGATATACCGGATACGGTCATTGATCCGGCTGAGGGTTTGCAGCAATTCGCGATTGCCCGACAACCGCGCGATTCCGATATGGAATACCTCGTCGCGCGCTACGGCTTCTTCGACCGTCAGGCCAGTTATGTCGATGCCTGTGTCGTACAGTTCCTGTTCAAGCGCCTTCAGCTCTTGATCCGTTGCCTTGGCGCAAGCCGCACGTACTGCGGCCACTTCTATGATCTGGCGCAGTTCGAACAGGTCGTACACGCTCTGGGCATTCAAGGGTCTGCAAAAAAACCCCTGACCGGGGCGAAAGTCGAATAGGCGTTCGGCGACCAGACGGTTCAGCGCCTCGCGCAGGGGGGTCCGGCTTACGCCGAGTTCTTTGGAGAGTGCGACTTCGTTCAGGCGGTCACCCGGACGCAGGCGAAATGACACCGCCATCGCCTTTACCTGATCGTAAATGTCATCGACTCGTGGACCCGCCATCAAATATTGCCTTCCTCTGCTTCTTTTCAGGGGTGCCACAGGTCGATCTTGAATTCAATATGCAATACTGTATACAGTTATGTATTCAATCCTTGATGAGGGCAAATATGACGGGCGTGAACTACCTGACAGGGGCTGAGGCGATGGTAAGAATGCTTGAAGCCCATGGCGTGACTCACATGTTTGGTTTGTGTGGGGACACGACCCTGCCGTTTTATGATGCGTTGGCGCGGATGGATCACGGCATTCAGCACATCTTAACCCGCGACGAACGACACGCGGCATATATGGCTGACGGTTATGCCCGCGTTACGGGCAAACCCGGTATTTGCGAGGGGCCATCGGGCGGTGGGGCGACCTATATACTGCCGGGTGTGGTCGAGGCCAACGAAAGCTCGGTGCCGATTCTGGCGATCACCTCTGATGTCGCGACAACCAGCCGGGGGAAATACCCGCTGACAGAATTGGACCAGACAGCTTTGTTCAAGCCGCTGGCGAAGTGGAACGCCTCGATCGACGATGCCTCGCGGTTGCCTGCAATGATGCGGGCGGCGTTCCGGGCTATGACGACCGGAACGCCCGGTGCGGCACATCTTGCTTTGCCCTTTGATGTTCAAAAGGCCTCGGTGGACGAAACTGAAATCTGGGCGGACGCGCGGCATCGCAGTTATCCGGCTGAACGGGCGGGGCCTGATCCTGACGCGATAGACGCGGCCGCGGAAGTCTTGGCTAAGGCAAAATCGGCAGTGGCCGTTTGCGGGGGCGGGCCTGTTCTGTCGGGGGCCAGCGATGCGCTGCGCCGGGTGGCAAAGGCTTTGGATATGCCTGTGGCCACAACGGTTTCAGGTCAGGGCGCGCTGGCCGAGACCGAGCCTTTGGCGCTGGGCGTCGTGGGATCAAACGGAGGCGTGCCAGCGACTCGGGCGGTTGTAGATCAGGCGGACGTGGTTCTGTTTATCGGTTGCCGCGCAGGGTCGGTTACGACCGAACGCTGGAGAAGCCCAGCCCGAAGCGCAACGATCATCCACATCGATAGCGATCCGATGGTGATCGGCGCGAACTATCAGACTGAGGTGGCGATCTGCGCCGACGCGCGGCTGGCGCTGGAAGCGCTGGCGGACGCGCTGGAGGGAAATGATGATCTGCCCGGCCAAGGCGGTGCAGCCAAGGCCAAGGCCGCCTGGGCTGCCAAAACCGCCGCCTTTGCCCCGCTAGCGGCAAGCCGTGAAGCCCCGATCCGCCCCGAGGCCGTCATGGCAGCGCTCATGGATGTTCTTGATGACGATGCCACGATTGTCGCAGACCCCGGGACCCCTTGCCCCTATTTCAGTGCACACTACCGGTGGCAAAGCGCCGGGCACCACTTCATCACGAACCGGGCGCATGGTGCCTTGGGATATTCGTTAGGGGCCGCGATGGGGGCGCATGTCGGCAGGCCGTCCGTCAAAACGCTGGCCGTCATGGGGGATGGCTCTTTCGGGTTCACGTGCGGAGAGTTTGAAACGATGGTACGGCACAAAATGCCGATCACTTCGATCGTGTTCTCAAACTCGGTCTTTGGGTGGATCAAGGCGGGTCAGGATGCCGGGTTCGGGCAGCGGTACTACAATGTCGACTTTGATCGCACCGACCATGCTGCGGTTGCTTCGGCCTTTGGGGTCAAGTCGTGGACTGTGAAAGACCCGGCCGACCTGCGCAGGGTGTTGGCGATGGCCGTGGAACATGACGGGCCAACCTTGGTGGATATACATTCCCAACCGCTTCACGAGGCCGCCGCGCCGGTGTCCGAGTGGGTGGCGTAAGTCGCAATTGACGATGTGAGTTGGGCCAGAAAGTCCTGCGCAACGGTCGAAAGAGGCCGTCCTTTGGCCGTTATGATCGCTAGATCCAGCATCACGGCCGGCCGAAAAGGGCGAGTCTGATAACCAGTCTCTTCATCGAAATTCACTGTAAAGGGATCAATCAGGGCAACGCCCATGCCTTGTTTGACGAAGCTCAGTAAGTTTTCAGACAGATGCGTGTGGATTTGTGTTCGCCACGTGCGCCCCTGCGTTTGAAACGCATCCCTAGTGCGCCGGTGCGTTTGATGTTCCGGCCCCATGACAATGAAAGGCTCGTTCTCCAGCAACGCAGGCGTCAGGACATCGTGGACGGCCAGTCGACTGTCTTCGGGAAACGTCGCCAGAGTTTCGAAGTGGAACACCTGATAGTTCAGCGTGTCGTGAAGGATTGGCATCTCGACAACCCCGATCTCGAACAGGCCCGAGGTTACCCATTCTTGTATTTTCGACGAATACTGCGATTGAAAACTGACGGACAGGTTTGGTCGAGTTTTGGCAAAGCGGGCGACCTCGCGCGGGATAAAGCCGAAGGACAACAGATGAGGGGCCGCGATCTGAAGCTGACCGGGATGCTTGTTTTGCAGGTCAGAGACCGCTTGGGCGACGTGGTCCAGACCGCGCACGACAGTATCGACCTCTCGGTACAGCAGCTCGGCCTCGGGCGTGGGTAACAATCGGCCTTTGCTGCGTTCAAACAGCGGCAGACGGGCCTCGCGTTCAAGCTGGGCCAGAAGATTGCTGATGCCCGGCTGCGAAATGCCCAGCACAGACGCCGCGCCAGTGACGGTTCCGGTTTCCATGATGGCGTGAAAAGCCTGCAATTGGCGAAAGCGCAGAGACATGGTTCACCCTATCACTTTTTCTGATGGAATTGCGAAAATATAGTATTTGAAATGATATACAGGTCAAGGCAGGCTTCTGCTCATCAAGGGGATGCGGCATGGGCGACCTGTTTCAGAAAATTGTTGGGTTTGACCTTTGGCATCTGAAGCTGCCGGTCACATCACGTCGTGATCATGGAATTGGCACTGTTGAAGGAAGTTGCGAAGTTGTCGTCTTGCGCCTGACGTCCGAGGACGGCTGTCATGGATTCGGCGAGGCCTCGCCCTGGTCGGTGTTCACGGGAACGCCCGAGGCTACCTATGCGGCTTTGGACCGGTATATCCGGCCGCTGGTGATTGGCTCGTGCATTGCCGACCGGGCCGCCATCACGGAACAGGCGTCCCGCGTCGTCGCACATTGCACCGAAGCAAAGGCCGCGTTGGACAGTGCGCTGCTTGACTTGGCTGGTCGGATCAGTGGCGTGCCGGTGTGGGCATTGTTGGGTGGAAAGTGCCGCGATACCATTCCGCTGAGCTGTTCAATCGCCAACCCTGAATTCGCGCAGGACAAGGAACTGCTGGATCGGCTGCAGGACGACGGCGTTCGGATCGTTAAGCTGAAGACGGGGTTCAAGGATCATGCCTTTGACATCATGCGGCTGGAATATCTGGCGCAGAACTACCCGAATATGTCTGTCAGAGTGGACTATAATCAGGGGCTTGAAATTACGGATGCCGCTGCACGGGTGCGGGACGTCGCGCAATTTGCACCGGATTTCATCGAGCAACCCGTGCGGGCGCATCACTTTGGCATGATGGCCCGTTTAAGGCAGATGATTGATGTGCCCCTGCTTGCAGATGAAAGCGTTTTTGGTCCTGAAGATATGGAGCGCGCCGCGCGCGAAAACATATGCGACGGCGTTTCGGTGAAAATCATGAAATCCGGCGGGCTACACCGCGCCCAGACAACTGCGCGTATCGCCGCAGCCCATGGGTTGAGCGCGTATGGCGGCGACATGTTCGAAGCAGGGTTGGCCCACCTTGCGGGCACCCACATGATTGCGGCAACGCCCGAGATAACTCTGGGCTGCGAGTTTTATCAGTCTTCATACTTCCTTGCGGAAGACATTCTGCAAGATCCTTTCCGCGTGGCCGACGGCAACGTGATCGTTCCCGTTGGTCAGGGGCTGGGCGGGTGTCCTGACATCGGAAAACTGAACCACTATGCAACAACCAAGGCGGTGGCAGCATGAACGACGCAAAAACCATCGCGATCATCGGGGCCGGTATTGTCGGCGTGTCCTCTGCAATCTGGCTTCAGCGCGATGGGCACCGGGTGATCCTGATTGACAAGGCGGGTCCGGGCGAAGGCACTTCATACGGCAATGGCGGAGTGTTGGCTTCTTGCTCAATTGTGCCGGTGACCGTTCCGGGGTTGCTTCGAAAAGCTCCGAAAATGCTGTTTAGCCCCTCTCAGCCGTTGTTCATGAAATGGGGGTACTTGCCCAAGCTTCTGCCGTGGCTGTCCCAATATCTCAAACATGCGAATGTAAATGATGTGGAACGTATTGCGGCTGCACTGACCCCGATCGTGGGGGACAGTTTGAATGACCACGAAGCCCTTGCCAAAGGGACGGGGGCCGAAAAGTGGATCGTGCCGTCCGACTATCTGTTTCTTTATGAAAACCGGGCGCAGTTCGAAGGTGACGCGTTTGGGTGGGCGATACGTCGAAAGTACGGGTTCCAATGGCAGGAGCTGGAGGGCGAGGCATTTCGTGCCTATGACCCTGTCTTTGGTCAGGAGATCGGATTTGCTGCAAAGCTTTCAGATCACGGCCACATCACTGATCCGGGGCGTTATGTGAAAGACCTTGCGGCACATGTCGAAGCGCAGGGCGGTCACATTATTCGCGCCACTGTCGAAGACATCGCTTATGAAAACGGTCGGGTGGTCGGTGTGCGGGCAGGTGGGGAGACCATCGCCTGTGATACAGCCCTGATCACTGCGGGTGTTTGGTCGGGCCCTCTGGCCGAGCGTCTTGGGGTTTCTGTTCCTTTGGAAAGCGAACGCGGCTATCATCTTGAATTGATAGAGCCTTCTGCGATGCCGCGTAGCCCGGTGATGGTGGCTTCGGGCAAGTTTGTGGCCACTCCGATGGATGGGCGAATTCGTTTGGCCGGTATCGTCGAATTCGGAGGGCTGGATGCGCCGCCGTCACGCGCGCCGTTTGAATTGCTGAAGAAAAACGCCCGAGCTGCCTTTCCGGGTGTAACATGGAAGGAGGAAGTTGAATGGATGGGGCACAGGCCCGCCCCGGCGGATTCGATCCCGATCATCGGCGAAGTACCTAATATCAAAGGCGCCTACCTTGGCTTTGGGCATCATCACATCGGTTTGACGGGTGGGCCGAAAACCGGGCGTCTGTTGGCCCAGATGATCGCGGACAGAACTCCGAACACAGACGTGAGCGTCTACGCGCCCTCACGCTATGCAACACAATAATGTCGGTGAGAAACACCGGCGGTTCGATATTCAATAGGGAGAATACGATGAAGAAACTGACAAGTCTTTTGGCGGCAACCGCTTTGACAGCTGCTTCGGTCGCTCCGGCCGTGGCGGAAAAATGGGATATGCCCATGGCATATTCTGCTTCCAACTTCCATTCCGCTACGGGGGCCGAGTTTGCTAAGTGCGTTACCACCGGAACCGGCGGTGAGATTGAAATCGTAACGCATCCGTCGGGGTCCTTGTTCAAGGGCGCGGATATCAAACGTGCAATTCAGACCGGACAGGCCCCCATCGGGGAACGCCTGTTGTCGGGGCACCAGAACGAAAATGCGCTGTTTGGTTTTGACTCGATCCCCTTCCTTGCGACGTCATTCGATGACAGCGCAAAACTTTGGGAAGCGGCCAAGCCGTCCATTGAGAACCTGCTGGCAGAACAGAACCTGACGCTGCTTTACGCAGTTCCATGGCCGCCGCAGGGTCTCTATTTCAAGAACGAGGTGAACTCGGTCGCGGATATGGAAGGCATCAAGTTCCGTTCCTACAACAACGCGACCTCGCGCCTTGCAGAGCTGACCGGGATGCTGCCAGTCACGATCGAAGCGGCAGAAATCAGCCAGGCTTTTGCAACCGGCGTGGCCGACTCGATGGTGTCGTCGGGGTCCACCGGGTATGACCGTAAGGTATGGGAAAGCCTGAATTATTTCTATGAGGTGGATGCCTGGTTGCCGCGCAACTATGTGATGGTCAACTCAGATGTCTGGGGTGGTGTGTCTGACGCCAACAAGAATGTCATCAAGGCCTGCGCGGAGCTGGCGGAATATGCCGGTAACTGGCGTGCCAAGGAATATACTGGTTTCACCCTTCAAGGCTTGCGCGATGGTGGTATGACCGTTGGTCCGGCCTCTGAGCAGATGGTCAACGAGTTGAAAGAGATCGGTGTGACCATGACAAACGAGTGGCTCGAGGCGGCAGGAGACGAAGGCAAGGCCATCGTCGACGCGTTCCAGTCGCAATAAATCCCTCAAACGGGCGGCGGGGTATCCTGCCGCCCTTTGTCTGACCAATCATAACATCGCGGGGACGGTATGGCAGCATTGCGAGGGCTTCGGTCCGTATTGGATTTCATTTATCAGGCCGCAGGCGTTCTGGCCGCGCTGAGTCTGATCGCCATCTTGTTGCTGATTGTGGTGCAGATGCTGGCCCGCTGGACAGGCGAGGTTTTTCCCGGTGCCCCTGACTATGCCGGATATGCCATGGCTGCGGCGTCCTTTCTGGCCTTTGCGAACGCATTGAACCGGGGTAGCCATATTCGCGTGTCGATCCTGTTGAACGCCGTTCCCAATGGTGTCCGCAGGGTGCTGGAGATCTGGTGCTTTGCCGTCGGTGCTGCCGTGATGTGGTACTTTTGCTGGTATGCCTATCGGTTTGTCTACTGGAGTTGGAAATTCAACGACGTCAGTCAGGGGCAGGACAAGACCGCCCTTTGGATCCCCCAGTCATCCATGCTGATCGGGGCGGTAATCCTTGCAATCGCCCTGACGGATCACCTGATCCATGTCGTCGTGAAAGGTGATCACCGTATCACCCGTGATCTCGCAGATCAGAGCCACGGGGAGTGACGGCATGGAAAATATCTCAGTCATCATTCTTTTTCTTTTCGTTCTGTTCACCTTGCTCGGCACGGGCGTATGGGTCGGCCTTGCCCTGATGGGCGTGGCTTGGGTGGGGATGGAACTGTTCACCACACGGCCGGTCGGCGATGTGATGATCACTACGGTCTGGTCAGCTTCGTCCTCGTGGACTTTGACCGCGTTGCCCATGTTTATTTGGATGGGGGAAATCCTCTATCGAACGCGATTATCTGAAGACATGTTCAAGGGGCTTTCGCCTTGGATGGCCCCGCTGCCCGGCGGGTTGGTACACACGAACATCGTAGGCTGTACCGTGTTTGCTGCGGTGTCTGGATCGTCTGCTGCGACCCTGACGACCGTGGGCAAGATGTCCATTCCCGAGCTACGCAAACGCAACTACCCCGAGCGCATGATCATCGGCACCCTGACGGGGGCGGCGACGCTTGGCTTGATGATCCCGCCATCCCTGACTCTGATCGTCTACGGCGTGACGATAAATGAATCCATTACCAAGCTGTTCTTCGCTGGCATCCTTCCGGGTCTGGTTCTGGCCGCCATGTTCATGGGCTTTGTCGCGATCTATTCAAAGCTGGGCAAGGATTGGAATCCGAACGACGAGGGCAAGCTTAGTTTTTCCGAGAAAATCAGGAACTCTCGGTTTTTGTTGCCTGTGATCCTGCTGATCATGGTTGTAATTGGCTCAATGTATTTGGGCTATGCAACTGCCACCGAAGCTGCAGCATTTGGGGTGATCGGGGGGCTTCTGCTTGCGGCGGGGCAGGGGTCACTGAACTGGAAGACCTTTACGGAAAGCCTGATGGGAGCAACCCGCACAAGTGCCATGATTGCGTTAATCCTTGCGGGGGCGGCCTTTCTGTCACTGTCGATGGGCTTTACGGGATTGCCACGTGGTTTGGCCGACCTGATCGCAGGGTGGGAGCTGACACGGTTCGAGCTGCTCATGGTGCTTTTGGTCTTTTACATCATTCTGGGTTGTTTCCTTGATGGCATCTCGTCGGTCGTTCTGACCATGGCCGTTGTGGAGCCGATGATCAGGGAGGCCGGTATCGACCTGATCTGGTTTGGAATATTCATCGTTGTTGTGGTTGAGATGGCGCAGATCACCCCTCCGATCGGTTTCAACCTGTTCGTCATGCAGGGCATGACCAATCATGAGATGGGCTATATTGCCCGCGCCGCGATCCCGATGTTCCTGATCATGGTCTTGATGGTCTTCGTGTTGATCTGGTTCCCGGAACTGGCCACATGGCTTCCGGACAACCTACGTCAGAGCCCCGGTGGGTAGTCCGTCTTGAACCCCTTGCATTGGGCCGCACGCAACGGCCCGCTTGTTCTAGTGGCTGGACTGGTTGGTGGGTTGCTGCTGCCGGGACTGGCCGAACCGATGCGCCCGATGCTGCCCCCGCTGGTGGTTCTACTGTTGTTTGTGACCGTCCTGAGGATGGAGCCGTCGTCCATTCTGGGCTCGATGGGCGACTGGCGGCTTGTATCCGGGACTGTATTGGGTTTTCAATTCGCCATTCCGTTGGCTGTGCTTGCTGTTGGCTTTCTGTTTGGTTGGAACGCGGAGCCCGTGCTTTTGGCTTTGCTAATCATGACCGCAGCGCCATCCATCACAGGCAGCCCCAATCTGTGCCTGATGATGGGGTACCCGGCGGAACACGCGATGCGTTTGCTTGTGGCCGGGACTGCCGTTTTACCGCTGACCGTGTTTCCCATCTTTTGGCTGATGCCCGAGATTGGTGATTTTCATACGGTGTTGCAGGCCGTGCTAAAGTTGTTCGTGACGATTTTCGCTGCGACATTTGCAGCGATAGCTCTGCGTCGAACAGTGCTAAAATCCCCGTCGCAAGGAATACTGATGAACCTTGAAGGGTTGGGCACGATCACATTGGCCGTTTTTGTCGTGGGGTTAATGCCTTCGGTCAGCAGCACAATGTTGGAGCGGCCCGGGACTGCTTTGTTTTGGATCGCTTTTGCGTGTTGCGCAAATTTTGGCGCTCAGGCGGTGACATATGTCCTGACACGCAACAGGCTGTCCGCGGCTAAAAGAACGGCCATGGCCTTGATTGCAGGCAACCGGAATATTGCCATCTTCTTTGTGGCGCTGCCTCCGGAGGTTACCGCGCCACTGATGGTGTTCATCGGCGCGTATCAAATTCCGATGTATCTGACGCCGACCGTCATGCGACGGCTATACCGCGCAGGATAGTCTTGCTGGGGTTAAGGAACCTAAGTCCACCAAATTACTGCAACTGCAAGATATCGGGCACGCAAAGTTTGCGCTTGGCGGGCATCTGATCGGCCCCGTCTGACCGTTTCAGGCGCTTCGGCCCGTCCTTGACCTTAATGTTTGGCTTTGCCAGCGGACCGGTCGCCGTCACTGGCCACGGACTGCGGGACAGGGGATCACCGATTTTGCGAGGTTGCAGGTTAAGGTCCAATGCCTTGTTGTTCATATCCACCGCGCCAAAAACAACGACCTGAACCTGATCGGTCTCCATGGTGGTTTGTTTGGTCGAGATATTGCCGTTTGCAATAGCCAGCGGTGCGCGTAAACACACGATTGGCGCAACCTTTTGCTTTTCCTTTGAAAAGACCCAAGGTAGCAACCCAAGGCCCGCAAGATCCAATAGCTGGGTTTCAATCGACCCGTCGCGCATGGAAACGGTGGCGTTACCGCTCATGGATTTGACGAAATGTTTGGCCGAGTCGATCCCGCCGGTGACGTCGAAATCCGCGTAAATAGTTCCGCTGGCGCCTTTCTTGAAATTCAGGTTGTGCAGGATGTCGTTCAGCCGCCATCCCCCAGCCTGACCCTTAAGTGTCAGCCGATGATCTTCGCCCGACAGGTCCATACGGCCACTGACGTCGAAATGGGCGCCACCATATTCAAACTTCAACGGCCCCGCTTTCAGTTCGCTTTCGTTCAGGGTCAGTTCGCTTTGCAAAGTGCTGATACCGTCCGAGCCTTCGATGTGACGCAGGTCGATATCAACATCCATATTCATTCCAGACAGAAGGATAGAGCGCCCAATCGGTTTCAGCGTTACGTCCCTTAGGGCGCCGGGTTCCGCCTGTGCGTCTGTTTCTGCTGCGGTGTCCTCGTTGGCTACTCCCAGTTTTCGTAACTGAGCGGTCGCCAGAACGATGCTGCGGATCTGGTCAATACGGATCAGGTCGCTTTCGATTAACCCCTCGAGGACAGGGTCCGAGGTCGCGTCGTCCAGAGTGGCTGAAAAGGTCAGGCCGGAATCGGCGACGGTCACATCCGCCTGTGCGTTCCAATCCGTACCATCGCTATGAAGGTCGATCGAAAATCCTGTATGTCCGGTATCTACGGGCTCTAGCGACAATGCCTGCAAAAGGTCGGCACCGGATGGGACGTCGATTTCGATGCCAAGGTCCAGGTTTTCGAACTTAAGAACGTTCTCGACAGAACCATGAACGTCCAGAGACCAGACATCCGTGTCACTTGTGCTTCCGTTCAAGTCCGAGAGCGAGAGCTGTTTGATATTGCCGGTCAGGGAAAACGCGCCGGAGAACTTTCCAAGTTGATCATCTTCGCCCAACAGTTCGGGGGAAATCAAACTGCTTGCCGGAATTTCAAGTATTCCTTCGCCTAAGACCTCCTGCAACTGCAACGCGTCCCCTACCGATCCGTTGAGAATGACAAACGGGTTCGCGGGGTCACCGATCCGCAGGTTCACATTGCCAACTCGCAGTTTTCCATCCGGCGTTCTGGACACTTCCGAGAATTTAACTGGGGGCGGGCCTTCGCCCGATGTGTCCAGTGTGAAACCATTGGTTTCAATGACCATCTGCCGCTGCGGTATTTCACCGGGGACGCTGTCCATGACCATGTCCACCGAAATCAGTTTCAGGTCATAGCGCGATGCAGCCGGCGCGGGCTCGGCCCCTTCTGGGTACAACCGAATCCGGGTCGTCAGGGACACATCTTCCGGATTGCCAAGCTCACCGATCTGACCGGTGAGCTCCAGGCTCTGCCCGCCTTCCAATTGTGCCTGTATGTTAAGGTCGTCCAGACGTGACACGCCCTCAGAGACCTTCAATACCGCTTCCGCACTTCCAGAACCTTCAAGAACACGGTTCAGCTTTAGAATATCGAGAAGTTGTCCAAGTTCATCAATCGTCGCAGTGGTAGCAATCGCCAAGCCCGCTTCGGCTTGAACCTCGGTCGCGGCAAGTGAAACCTGATCGAACTTGGCCGTTACCTGAAAAGGGTCTTGGTCAGGGAATTGGGCGCTTAGGTCAAATGCCTGCCCATTCAATGTGCCGTGCCCGTTGGCCGAGGCGACCGCGACCCCGTCGCCAGACGCCAATGTCAGTTCCGGCAGGCGTAGATCGAAATCGAGACCATTTTGCGCACTTTGATACAGGACCGTGATGTCGGTTAGGCTAAGTTCACGGTCTGCAAAAATCTCTGAAACAGCATTCGTCGTTAGCATTGGGCCGCTTGCGTCGTCTGTCTTTTGACCGGTTGGCCAGCTTGTCTTACCGTTTTCTGTTGCAATCAGGTTTAGGTGAATTCCGTCCACCATCAAATTGCTGATCGACAGTTTTCCCTTCACAAGATCCGCAGCAGAAACCGAAAAGCTGAGCGTATCTATCTTGGCAAGGTCGGTACCCTCCAGCGACGCAGAAGGCATTGCAATGCCGTTGGCTGTGACCGACAATTGTGAGCCAAGCCCAACACTTATGTTTTCGTTGATAACCAATTGCTGACCCAGCTTGTTGGTCAGAACCTGTTGGGCCATGGCGGTGCGCGGGGTCGACAGAAACTGGGATGATAGAAACAGCCATGCGGCGGCAACGACGAAAAGGATAATTACGCCAATTATCAGCGCGCCTTTTAGCAAAACTCGCACTATATGCCCCTCTCAATTCATTCTTGCGTCCACTGTTGCTTGGTTCGCGGTGCGTCTTTCAGATCAAGTATTATCGGTTCTTCGTTAACCGATTCATTGCATCCACCTTAGCATCAAAACCCGCTAACACGTTCAACCAACCAATATATCGACACGCACCCGATCGCGTAGCCTGCGATCGGCATGGAATAAGTCGCAAGCCGCCCCGATCCAGAGGGTGTCATGAAATGCCATGCCATCAGAACCGCTGACAGGGTCGCAATAAACAAAAGCTGACCAGCTTCAACACCCAGATTGAAAGAAAGCAAGGCGGCGAAAACGTCCTGAGGGGGGATGCCGATTTCGGCCAATGCCCCGGCAAAGCCCAAGCCGTGCAGCAGCCCGAAGCAAAAGCATACGATCCACGGGTACTGTTCCGACAACCGCAATTGCCCGTCCTTTCGGCGCAGGATTTCCAGCGCGAGGAAAACGATCGACAGGGCGATTACTGCTTCCACAGGCGGGCCGGGGACGTTCAGCACGCCCAGAGTTGCCAAAGCCAAAGTGATCGAATGGGCAACTGTAAACGCTGTCACCGCGCCGACCAGACGCCACTTGTCACGCACCAGAAGGAACAGGGCAAAAACGAATAGCAGGTGATCCCAACCTTCCAGAATGTGTTCGAAACCAAGGCGAAAATAGCTTGAGAAGACGGCCAACGTCGTAGGTTGTTGGGGAATTTCCAGTTCTACAGTGTCAGGCGTGAACCTGAGAGTTGTTGTTGGTGCATCAATGGGTTGAAGCCGCAAAAGCACGTCATTTCTTTGTGTTTCCAGCCCATCAATTTTAACGGAATTTCCCCCAAGACCGGTTTCGCATTCAGCGACCCAAACCGATACCCATGCAACGCCGTCCGAGGTCGGTTCAGGCCCACGCGCGGGCGTGCAGGACTCTGGCAAAACCGCATCAATCGTCATGGGGCGGCCTGTCACATCAGGTTTTCGCCACAACACTTGCCAGGTGTTCTGAGCCAATTGCCTCAGCTCCAGATAGCCCGGGTCTAGCGCATGTGCCTGCGCCGGCGCCCCCGAAAGTGCGACCCAAACGGTCAACAACACAAATAGCGCAGCCTTCATTCCTGCGCCTTTTCGGTTTCCGGAGTGACGATCTGATAGGTCGCGGCTAAGTCCTCGAACTGGGCCTGCGCCAATTCTTCACCCGTGTCCCGCCGCCATTCAAGCAAAACCGCATCATGGATATCCTCCAGTTCGGGCAATTTGGAGGGTTGCGTGTCGGTGATCCGAACCAGATGAAGACCATAACCCGACTGAATGGGGCCTTCCCACTCACCGAGCTTAAATTGGTTTACGGCGCCAGAGAACCCGTATCCGAACGCCGCATCGACTGAGCGTGCGGCAGCTAAAGGCAGGGACAACGGCAGCAATGTGCGCGCCCCGACGCCGGTCCAGTCTTCGCCGGCTCTTAGCCTTGCTAGCGCGGAGTCTATGTCAGCAGGCGTCGGCGCTTCGCCCAGAAACACCTGATCAAATGCAATTAACCGAGGTGTGGTGAAGCGTTCCGCGTTCTGCTCCAGGTACGCTTGCAGAACGTCGGTTTCCGGCTCTACCGAGGACGCGATTGCATCTGTCAGAAAATCCATCTTCTGCGCCAGCCGCGCCCGGATTACCTGATCGCCACGGTCTAACCCAAGTTTGCGCGCTTCGCGAACAAGGACTTCTTCACGGATCAGAGCTTCAATCAACGCCTGTCGTTCGGTGTCCGTCGGTGGCCGTTTCCAACTGTCGGTAAAACGTGCAACCAGCAAATCTACATCATCCTGGTCGACAATTATCGTTTCTGCTGGCGGGGCAACTTCACCATCCGGGGCAACAAGGAAGAACCATCCAAATATTCCGCACCCGATCAAGAGGAAGTGGAGTAAGGGGTCTTTCAATACACGCATGGGCTCTTTCTCGGAAGCGGAGGGCCGTGGTCATTACTGACCAGCGGCTCTGTTTCCGGTGACTTAATAGTGTTGATTAGTTGAAGACTTAAGCCCGCGGATCACTCGCTGGGGGTGTACCATATTGGCGAGGAATAAGCGCGTTCCTGATGAACCAACTGGGCTTCTTCTGGCAGATCAATTCCAAAGCGCAATTTGTCATACAAAACCCAGCGCGGTGTAGGAATTTCCAACACTCGAACATAGTAGAATGCTCTTTGGCTCGGATCGAACTCGGGGTCGGTCCACACGGTCAGAAGTTCAGATGTCCCGATCGTATTGCTCCAGCTTGCGGTATCGAGATCGACTGTATTGCCAACCTCAGGCAACTGGCCATTCGCATCCAATGCGCGATCGCCGGACCAGGCGACATTGAACACTTTCTCCTGAAGCTCGCCTTCAGCATCCAGCCAGCCCTTTACGACCTGTACCCGGTCCAGATTTGCACCAATGGGGTCGCGCAGAGCGCCAATCAGGAAAGATGGCGCGCCATCGCCCTCACGCGGGCGCAAGTCGCTGCCCATGGGCACACCTTTGGTATAACCGACATCCGCGACCAGCCGCGTCAGTAGGTCGTCGTCCTGAAAATCCCAGCCACCGAAAAAGCGTAGGCCGATGCGCGGCCCGGTCGTGGCATAGGTCTCCCGGCGTTTGAAGGCGTCAAAGATCGCCGCGCGGGTGTTATCGGACGCCCAAACCGCAGTGTACCCGGACGCGACAAGCGTGTGTCCTTCGAATGCGCCCAGTTCACTTTCCACAAAGGGATGCAGAACGCGCGTTGCCGAAGGTTCAGCACTTACCGACTTGCCAAAGTAGTTTTCCTCTTCCGCGGTCGCCAGTGAGGTGTGGCTGTCCGTGGCGCCGCCCATGCCGAATTTGTAGGGGTTCACTCCGAACTTTTCCTCAAGCGCCAAGCCGCGTTTCAACGCCTCGCGCGCGTATTCACCGGCCAGCATGTCCTCGGTCTTGAGTTCGGTGATATCCAGATTGCCAACATCCCAGTTTTCGTAATCGGCAAACGGATCATCGGGGCTGAGATAGGGGTGAGCCTCGCCGTCGCCCTTGATTTGCGTGACTTCGTAATGCGGCTCCCACTTTGCGCGGTTTTGAACATACTCTTCGTCCACTTTTCCGCCGTGGTAGGTGTCTTCGGTCGGGAACATCCAGCCATTGGACAGGTTTCCGTTATGGGCAAAGGCAACGGCCCGCCCACCGGTTTTTTCCTGATACTCTTCCAGCCAGGCGTACAAGGCCTTGGGATCGGTATCCCCATAGGGCGGCTGCGTGACCGGTGGAACCATTTGCAGCGCACGAATTGGACCATCGCGCAGCATGACGTTCCGGTGCAGGTTGAACCCTTTCGGAACCGAGGTCCATTCAAAGCCGATGAACGCAGTGAACTTGCCCGGATCATTATGACGTTCGGCCGCCAAAACGATCTGTTCCCAGGTGAACGCAAAGGCATCCGCGCCGGGGCTGTAGGATTCAAGCAGGATTTCCGGCAGGGTCATCTGCGAAAAATTCGTAATGATGTCAAAAGCAGCCTTGGCCGCGTTCTCGCCACCTGCCTTGTACCCCTCGTACCACTCCAGTCCTTTCGGATCGGACAGAACACCGGGTTTCCCGGCTTGCAGGTCAGGTGCAAACCCCATCAGATCGGTATGATCCGTCAGAACCATCCAATCCAGGGGCCGCGCCAACCGAACGGGCTGGCCAGTGGATGAAATGACTTGTTCACCTTTTGCAAACCGCCAGGCTTCGTCGGGCAGCAAGGTATTCCCGAATGCGCCAGCATCCAGTGACAGCCCGGTGTGAAGGTGCGTATCCCCCCACAAGGGGCGCTCGGGGAACGTGCGATTGGCGTAAGGTGAAAAGGGGCGTTCCGCAAACGTGCCTTCGGCGGCTTGCTTGCTTGGAACAGCGTCAGCAAAAGTAATGGTGGGCAGCGAAATAAAAGCCACCAAACACGAACGCAGTCTGACCATCGAAATCTCCCCAGTAAAAAAGTCGTAAAAAGACAGGCGATTCAGCCGTCTCCTAAGGATATTCTATTTTTCTAATATATCCGAATGAATTTTTGTTTGGGCGCGCCGGTAGGAGGGGTGAAACCAGAACCGCGCAACTGCGGCGTATCCTGCGAACAAAAAGGTGCGCTCAGTTGTCCTGAACGCACCTAATTTCAGATCGTGTATTAGGCTTAGCCGAACCGTGCAATCGGGCCTTGCGGAATATCGGCCAATTCCACGGCTTTGTCGATCAGGAACAGCGCCTCCATCTTGGAGTGGGCCAGCAAAGAAACGTCGTCTCCAACGTGGAACGAGAAGTTGGTCGGTGAATGCACACCTGCAAGTTCACCTGCCGGAATCTGGGACAGTCGGTGCGTCAATTGTTGCGCGCCCATACCCTTTTTTTTGTCATGGATAAGCAGGAATACCCCGTTGCCCCAATAGGTCGCAAAGTTGCGCCCTTCCTGTGTGACGGACAAAAGCGACGATCCTGCCGAAGCCAGGAATTCCCGGAATTCGCTGGACGGGCTTGACGCAAAAATCTCTTCTACATCTGCGACCTTTACGGCCACGATCTTGGAGGTTCTGGAGTGCATTGTCGCCAGTTGAACAACGTAGTTTTCGAACTCGGCCAATCCAATGCAACCTGTCAGATCTCCAAAATAGAGCGGGTCGGTCAGGCTGAAATTAGGATTAACTTCCGAGTCGTTATTCGCGTAAACATCGGCTTCCATCACTTCGATCGCTGCGCGTCGTTCCGCCGCCAGCCTGTATGCATCAGAAAGCCGTTGCTTCAGATCGGCAAACTCGAAGGGTTTGGTCACATAATCTGTTGCGCCAACCTCGAAAGCCTCGTCGATATACTGCTTTTGCACCATGGCAGTTACCATGATGATCGGCGTAAACTTGTAATCGGGCAACTTGCGCGCTTCTTCGCACAACGTAATGCCATTCATCTCGGGCATTTGCACGTCAAGCAGCAGGCAGTCGAACGGCTGATCGGTTTCTGACAAAATTCGAATTGCTTCGTGACCGCTGTTTGCCGTCACAACATCTTCGTAGCCGAACGCTCCCAGAACGCAGATTAGCAGCTCCAGAATGCTTGGGTCGTCGTCTACAGCAAGTATCCGCATAACTATTCACCAGGTTTTGCCACCGAACCGACCTTTGGGCATTGCAGACGTCAGGCAAAGATCGGTTGGCGAGTGGATTATTTAGGTTTGGTCAGCCTGTCGGACAAAAGCGGCAAAACATTGACACTTGAAGGGCGCGCATGTGTCCCACCTTATATTTTTTCACGTTGCATCTTGGCACGGGAGAAATAGGCCGTAGGGCGCTATTGGTAGACTTGACCGCACCAAAACCAGGCATTCCAAGTTGTGAACGATGCTCAGTTGTAACCCGCGACTATTACGCGTTCCTTAATGTTTCCTGAAATTCTGACTGAGTTTGGCGACCGCAAAGAAAAGCGGAGGTAAGTCAAACTCTTGCGAGAATGATCATGCCCTTAAAGCTCATGCCTAGAGCGTAAAATGGTCAAGCAAATATACATATAGGTATCTTGCGTTTGCTCAACCCAAGGTATGGGAGGAGATTTGGTCACACATGCCATACAATCATAAGGAGAGCGCCACTAATATATAGACTTGCCGTTCAGCTTCTTGGCATAAGTGTGGCAAAATTAAGAGTAAAATATGGACCGACCACTCAGGTACGAGCAGGCATACCCGGCGTCGCAACTTCTGCCGGACCTTGAACCTGCCAATGATATTCCGGCTGGGCCGAAAGTCTCGGCGCGGCAGAAGATGTTCGCGCTCAAGCGTGGATTGTCCGAGCGTCAAAGCAAGCTCGGCAGCATTCGTGCAACCACGTTGAACTTCCGCAATATGCACGAGCACGGCACTCTGCTTGCAAAGTACCTTGAGACCCGAAAGGCAATCTTCATAGACCGGCTGAAGTGGCAGATCGGCGAAGTCGATGGGATGGAGTTCGATCAATACGATACCCCAGCCTGCCGCTGGGTGATCCTGCACGAATTTGGCGAGGTGATTGGCGGGGTGCGGTTGCTGCCGACTTCGGCGCGCTGTGGCATGTACACTTATATGCTGCGGGACGCGCAGAAAGGCATCCTTCCGGGAATGCCTACAGACGTTCTGTTTTTTGAGGCTCCGGTAAATCCGAAAGTTTGGGAGGCGTCGCGCTTCTTCATCGCTGACAGTGTTCCGTCAGCACGCAGGATGGCCGTACAGCACGAACTGTTTTATCAGATGACGGTGAACGCCGAAAAAGGCGGTGCATCACGGATACTGGGAATTGTGCCGTCCATCTGGGCGCGTTGGTCGCGGCGTTTGGGCGTAGGGGCCGCACCCGTTGGTGCCAAGTTTGCGATCGAGGGAAGCTACAGCCAATCCGTGCTGTTTAATATTAAGAACGATTCAGACTGATCCGCCGCGATTTCTCGATAACAAGAGTGAATTCTGGCGCTTTTCGACGGCGCCCGGATCTGATAGAATACGCAGTAAGGTCAAGCCGTTTGGCATGCGCGCGCAGAAGCGCGTTTTGGACTTGAATTAACTATTTGATTTGACTTGTAAAAAATACGATCGGGGCACGGCATTGTCGAAATCCGCCCGTTGCCCGACAAAATAACGTCAAGAAATGAACAACATTTAGGGGCTTTTCCGGGCTTTTTGCCGCTGTTTCGTCCCACTCACTGCCTAGGCTAAGGGCGTTAATGAGGTCAAATGCGGTTCACCAGTCATGAAACATACGAACCCGGGAAAAGAACAATTCCAGCGTAAGCTGGAAACCCGCGCGCTGCAGAAAAGAACACTAAGAGTGCTTGCCGTCGACGACGAGCCGAGCATTTTGGAGTTGCTGCAGGCGGCACTGGCTGAATTCGAAAACTATGAAATCTCGGTCGCGGGTTCAGCCAGCGAAGCGTTGCAGGCCATAGAGTCGTCTGAGACACCGTTTGATTGTTTCCTGCTTGATATTCAGATGCCCGAAACAAACGGCATCGAATTGTTGCGCCGCATTCGACAAATCCCGGAACACGCGGAAACCCCGGCCATCATGCTGACCGCAATGAGTGGCCGCAAATACGTGGAAGACGCGTTTTTGCAGGGTGCGTTTGATTATGTCAGCAAGCCTTTTGATTTCTTTGAGTTGCGCAGTCGAATGCACGCGGCCCACTTGTTGATGCAGGAGAGGATCAAGGCGCGCAGGACATCTGCGTCGGTGAAAAATCTCCGCGAAGAACTGGACCATAATCAGCAATTCAGCTTCGAGGACCCGCTTACCATAGATGGGCTTGAACGCTGCTTGAAATATGTCGAGTTCGACAACTACATCGAACAACTTTCAAGAGGCCGTCTTTTTGAATCCTGGGTGACCGCTATCAAACTTCAGGATGCAGAGTTCCGCTTTGATCTGAACGATTTCGGAGGCTTCCGGCGCACGATGGCCGATCTGGGCCGTAGTATCGAATTGACAACCGGGAACTCTGAGGCCGTGTTTTCCTACAGGGGAGGCGGCGCCTTCCTTGTGGTTGTTCATGGGCGGGATCGGGCGGCCGGGTTGCCCAAGGAAGACCAACTCAATCATGTTTTCAGTGACACACTCGGTCGACGGGGTGCCTCTGGCTATATGAGGGCTGTGATGAGCCCGCCGGTTTCAATGCGTTCAATTTCCAAGACAGGTGCGTTTGCTGCAATGAATAATGCTATCGAAAAAGTTGACGGTCGCGAAAAGGCTCTTCGAAAGGGGACCGAAGTCGAGCCCCAACAAAGATGCGAAGTCCGAGTAGGGCGCAAAGAAAAATCTCAGAAAAGACTTTTCGACACGGTTCTGCGCGAGATGTACGGAAACGAAACCTATCTGGCGGGTAAATAGTCTCGCCACCCTTGTTTCCATCAGGACCCTGCGGGGACTTCTTCCGCGTTCAAGATCAATGGACCGCTGGTCCGCATTGTAAATGTGAGAACAGGTTCTGGCATTTCGACATCTGACAGCGAAAAATGTATCCGCCTCAGGACTGAAGCCATCAAAATCATGATCTCGGTTTCAGCGTACTGCGCGCCAATGCAAATTCTGGGTCCGGCTCCGAATGGAATATACTGGCCGCGGGGTGGTGGAGTTCCCATAAATCGCTCGGGGCGGTATTGCGCGGGATCTTCCCACAACATTTCATTCCGATGCAGCGAATAAACTGGGAAGAAAAGCGCATCCCCTTCTTCAATTTTGACATCTTTGACCTGAATGGCCTCGGAGGCGTCACGGGCGAAGAAGGCCGCAGACGGGTAAAGGCGCAGGGTTTCCTTGATGTGGGCCCGAAGCAGCGGCAAATGCTCCAGATGAGAAAACTCAAGCTTGCCTTCGGGACATACTGTCCGAATTTCGTGCCGGATACGGGTTTGCATCTCTGGGTTCAGTGCCAGCAGGTAGTATCCCCACGCCAAGGCATTGGCCGAGGTTTCGTGGCCAGCGACAACAAAGGTCAGCAGGTTGTCGACGGTTGTCTCGGCATCCTCAAAGTCTTCCTTCAACGCATCAATCATCAGGTCGAGGAAGTCTTCTGGTTCTTCGCGGTTTTCCGACCGGCGCAGTTCAATAACATGCCGGGCCAGATCGCGCATGTCCGTGACCGGAGCCTTACTGCTAAGCCATTTCTTGCGAGGAAGCCATTTCGGAAGACCCATTAAATCGAACAAGGACAGGTCTGAAATATAGTTGAAATAGGCGATAAGCCCGACGCGAATTTGCTCGGAGCTGACTTCTTCGTTCCCCGAGAAGATGACCCGTGAAATGTTTGTCAGCGTAGAAGCGGGCGCGATCTGCGAAACGTCGACCGGCCCCTCGTTTTCGGCAAGAGACTCGGCAACTTCATACCCGGTCTCGGCAAAGTGGCGGGACAAAACAGGCAGGTTTCTGGCTGCAAAAAGCGGAGAATAACGGTGTCTTTGTTTGCGCCACTTTTCGCCTTCCGACAGGATCAGGCCGTTGCCGACCGCAGATCCGATAATGTCCTTTGTGAACTTTGCCTTTGGGAAATTACGGCCGCCTCCGACAAGCAGTTCGGTGACCATTTCCGGGTCGCAAATGTAGTGGATGTTCAGAGGCCCACGCACATAGGTCTGACGAAGCGTTTCGGCCGGAATGACTTCTAACATGTTCCGACCAGCGGATCGCGCGAACTGAAGCAACGTTACCGGCTTTTCAGCGAGCTTCGCTGAAACCGGCGTCACGTCGAACTGTTCCATCTGACGTTTCCCAATTGTGGTCAAAACGCGGTCCCTTTTCGCTTTTCGCCGGTTATTGGGAATATTTACGTGGAGAAAGTTCAAAAAAGCAATGAGTTAGTGATCTTAGACGAGATTGATTGGCCTATTTGGGGGAAACAATTCAAGACGTATGCAATTGTGCAACGTTCAACTAGGCGGGACAATTCTTAATAAGGTTCGGGAGTATTGCCAAACTGTGAACTAAATTCCGACCAACTACGTCCTCATTGTGCCGGTACAGACATCCTGAGAGGCAAAGTAATGAAGACACCGGGATGACGGCAATCGACGCATCGCAACAGGTTCGGGACTCGGGTGAGCCCGACGACAAGCTGCTGCAAAATATCAAAGACTATACCGCCATGAGCTTTGCGCTGCTGTGGCAGCGGCAAGCGATTTTTCTGGCGACCACGATACTTACAGGCTTTTTCTTCGACCCTCTCAACGCCCTGCTGTTTTATGGCACAATCCTGATCTGCGAAGCGCAGGACCTGTACCTGGCAAAACGGGTTGCGCGCCTAAACCCGGATGAACGCGGCGCAATCGCGGTGATGGTCGCCTGGATTTTGTTGAATACAATCCTCAGTTCCACCGCGATATGCTTGTACGCTGTTTCGGTGGCGCTTGAGCAGCCTACCGGCGGCCACTTCACCCCTTTGTTTTTCCTTTTTGCCGCTGCCCTGTTTGCCGCGATGAACAACCACCAGTTTGTGTGGGCGATGATCGTGCGACTGGCCATGTACGGTGTTTCGTTCATGGTCATCGTGGTTCGGGATATCTGGGTTGAACAACCTGACTTGTCTTCGGATTTGTGGCTGCACTTTTTCACAGTCGTTTTCGTGATGTACTTTTTGATCGACTGCTCGTTGGTCTTTCTCAAGCTCTACCGCAAAAACCTCGAACAGCTTGAAAAACTGAAAGAGGAACATGAGCGCACCAAGGCAGCTTACATCGCAAAAACTCAGTTCATCTCGACTGTGAGCCATGAATTGAGAACTCCTCTGACCTCGATAAAAGGCTCGCTGGACCTGATAAACTCCGGGGTCATGGGCGAGGTGCCGGAAAACATGCAAAACCTGATCGCCTTGGCGAGCAAAAACAGCGAGCGTTTGGCGTCCCTTATTAATGACGTTCTGGACATTCAAAAGATGGAAGCCGGCGAAATGGTCATGCGCCAGACGATGATTGAGGTCGCCCCGCTGGTTCAAGAGGCGATTGCCTGCAACCTTGGCTTTGCCAGCGCGCATGACGTGGAACTTGTCGAGGACGCACCTGAACAGCAGGACCTGTTGATCAAGGGCGATGCATCCCGCCTTATTCAGGTTCTGACCAACATGATCTCTAACGCGGCCAAGTTTTCGTTCGAGGGCGGAACTGTGACAGTCGGGTTCAAGAAGATCGGACCACGGGTGCGGTTGTTCGTGAAAGACCAAGGTGTGGGCATTCCCGAAGGTAGCCGGGACAAGGTCTTTGATCGCTTCTCTCAAATTGACTCGTCCGATGAGCGCCACGCCGGAGGCACCGGGCTTGGGATGAACATTTCCAAGGAAATCGTGGAACAGTTCGGCGGAACGATCGACTATTACAGTACCGTAGGTGTGGGGACTGAGTTTTTCGTAGAATTCCCGATTGTTGACGGGAAAAGGGGCGCAAGTCGCGCGTTTTCAAGAAAGCCCGATGCCGCTTGATGAGGCTTCTCCGCGACCCACGCGGTGCTTTGTCGACGGTTTAGTTAGCGGCTTGCCGAGCCTACCCAAACCGTTGCCACGGACGAAGCCGACCTGTGCGCCTCGTAGCGAACAAGGCCAAAGCCGCTGACCTTGCTGCATTGGCGTGTCTCTTGCGCGAGCCAGCCAAAACCTTTCTTCTGGCGGTCTGAGCCCTGCTTGTAAGAGGTGGTCATATGGCAAAGTCTCACGGGACGGAAACTCGGTTGCTGGTTGTTGTAGCGCCAAGTTTCAATTTGGCTGCAACAATGGGTTTCATAGATCCTTTTCGGGCCGCCAACTACTTGGATGGAAAGCCGTATTTCAAGTGGGAATTTGCCTCGGAAACAGGTGGTTACTGTGTTTCCAGTAACGGCAGCGGGATCGACACGGTGGCGTTGGATCAAGTCGCAACCAAGGGCTATGACGTTGTCATCATCTCGTCCAGTTGGACGCCGGAAAAACACGTGACAGCACATATCGCAAAAGCTCTGCGACAGTGGGCGCGCAATGGCGCGACATTGGGGGCGCTGGATACGGGTGCCTTCATTTTGGCGCAGGCGGGGTTGTTAAACGGAAAGAAGGCAACAGTGCATTATGAGCATATAGACGCCTTTCAGGAGCTGTTTCCGGACGTAGAGGTTGTCGAAAACCTGTTTGTGCTGGATGGCAATCGTATCACCTGTTGCGGAGGAACTGCCGCTGTCGATTTGGGGCTGCAAGTTCTGCAGGGCATCCATGGAAGCGCCTTGGCGAACGCTGCGGCGCGGTACGTTTTCCATGACAGATTGCGCGGTCCGTCGGACATGCAGCAGCCGGAGACAAACGAGCCATTGGGGACGACTGTCCCGGCCAAGCTGAGAACGGCGATTCAGGTGATGGAAGCCAACCTTGAAGAGCCCCTACCGGTTCCAGAAATCAGCAGGGCGGCGGGCCTTTCGCAGCGTCAGCTTGACCGGTTATTCTCAACCTACATCAAGAAAACACCTGCCTTGTATTATCGGGACATTCGTCTGGACCGCGCGCGTGGGCTGGTCACCCAAACGGACATGCCGATCGCCGAAGTTGCGATGGCTTCTGGATTTGCCAGCCAAGTGCATTTCAGCCGGTCGTACAAGCAAAGGTTTGGGCTGCCCCCAAGTCAGGATCGGATCGAAGGCCGCGTTCCCTTTGAGTTTCGCGCCTGGCCTATGCATCGCAAGCCTCTGGCGGGGTGATTGCAGATCGGTTGATGTCGGAAATTATCATTTTCGCGGCGAGAAAAGTTTAGAAAGTCGCGGAGCTTCGGCCGAATATATCAGCGACTACCCGACACCAGGTTCAACAGCGGCCCAGATAAGTGGAGTGACCGATGAGCGAGCTTCCCTCGAAAACCCAGTTTGCGCGAATTTCAGATGGCTTCAGCCCTGATCCTTTGAACACCAGTTCCTTGAAGGCAGAAGCCTATGTTGATCCGGCATGGCACCAAGTGGACCTGAACGAAATCCTTGCTAAGACATGGCAATGGGTGTGCCATGTCGAAAAACTACGGGCGCCGGGGTCTTTTGTGACAGTTGAGATTGCGAACCGCCCGATTGCCGTTGTCCGCGACCGCGAGGGGACGCTTCGCGCATTCTACAACGTGTGCAAGCATCGCGCGCATCACCTGTTGTCTGGCGAGGGCGAGACCACTCGGATCATGTGCCCGTACCATGCGTGGGTTTACAAGCTGGACGGACAGCTTGTCCGTGCGCCGGAAACCGAAAACCTGACGGGGTTTAACACGTCGGACATCTGTCTGGATCAGGTTCAGGTCGAGGAATTCGCAGGCTTCGTGTTTGTGAACCTCGACAATGACGCGCGTCCGCTGACCGAAGTTTCGGGCGACTTGCAGACCGAGATACGCCACTGGGCACCGGATATCGAAGACCTAACCTTTGGGCACCGGCTGACCTATGACATCAAGTCGAACTGGAAGAATGTCGTCGACAATTTTCTGGAATGTTACCACTGCCCAACCGCCCATAAGGATTTCTGTGATCTGGTCGATATGGACACCTACAAGGTGACAACCTACGGCATTTACTCCAGCCACATGGCCGAAGCCGGTAAAAACAGTAACACCGCATATGACGTGTCCAACGCAACCGTGCGAACGCATGCGGTTTGGTGGCTGTGGCCCACGACCTGCCTGATGCGGTATCCGGGGCGGTCTTCGATGATCGTGCTGAATATCATTCCGGTGGGCCCGGACCGGACGCTGGAGACTTATGATTTCTATTTGGAAACACCCGAGCCTGACGAGGCCGAGCTTGAGGCGATCCGCTATCTGGATGAGGTTCTGCAACGCGAAGACATCGATATCGTTGAAAGCGTCCAACGCGGGATGAGCACTCCGGCCTTCACGCAGGGTCGTATCGTTCACGACCCCAGCGGATCGGGCAAGTCGGAACATGCCGTTCACCACTTTCACGGTTTGGTGCTGGATGCTTACGCGAAGGCCGCGCCGTGAACAGGCCCAACATTGTTGTGATCATGGCTGATCAGTTGGCACCCCATTTTTGCGGAGCCTACGGGCATCCAACTGTGAAAACCCCGCATATTGATGCGCTGGCGCAGCGCGGGATGCGGTTTGATGCGGCCTATTGCAACTCGCCGCTGTGTGCTCCGTCGCGTTTTGCCTTCATGTCCGGGCAACTGATCAGCCGGATCGCGGCCTATGATAACGCCAGCGAGTTTCGCGCCTCGGTCCCGACGTTTGCGCATTACCTTATGTCGCTGGGATACAGGACGTGTCTGTCTGGAAAAATGCATTTTGTCGGACCGGACCAGAAGCACGGCTTTCAGGATCGGGTCACGACCGACATCTACCCGGCCGATTTTGCCTGGACGCCGGACTGGGAAGCACCGGACGAGCGGATCGACAAATGGTATCACAACATGCAGACCGTCAAGGAAAGTGGCGAGGCAATCGCCACCTTCCAGACGGATTATGACGACGAGGTTGAGTTCGCAGCCCGCCGCTGGCTGATCGACCGCGGGCGAGAGCGCGCAGGCGGGGATGTCGCGCCGTTTTGTCTGGTGGCCAGTTTCATACATCCGCATGACCCCTATGTCGCAAAGCCAGAGTGGTGGAATTTGTATTCCGCTTCAGATGTGCCGATGCCGGATTTTACCCTTACTCCGGACGAGCAGGACCCGTTCTCGCGCCGCGTAATGGATGGGATCGAGGCAAGCTATATCCCTCTGACCCAAGAAGAAATTCAAAGGGCGCGCCGAGCGTATCTGGCGAATGTCAGCTATTTCGACAGCAAGGTCGGGGCAATGGTGCGTGCGCTGAAGGATATTGGTGAACTGGACAATACGCTGGTTGTCGTCACAGCGGATCACGGCGACATGTTGGGGGAACGTGGCCTGTGGTATAAGATGAACTTCTTTGAACACTCGGCCCGCGTGCCGTTGATCATGGCCGGGCCGGGTGTGGTTCAAGGTGTGGCTGGCAACGCCTGTTCTCTGGTCGATCTGCTACCAACCTTTGTCGATTTCGCGGGTGGTACAGCAGATATCTTCGGAGAGCCCATAGACGGCCGTTCGTTATTGCCCCTTGCGCGTGGAGAGTATGACCCGGTGGACGAAGCCATTGGCGAGTACTGCGCCGAGATGACACCATACCCGGTTTTCATGATCCGCAGAGGGGCGTTGAAATACATTCATTGCGACCCGGATCCACCGCAGCTTTATGATCTGGCGTTGGAACCGCACGAAAAGACCAATCTGGCCGCTGATCCTGCTTATGCGTCTGTTGCCAAGCAATTTGCTGCAGAGGTCGTAGAGCGTTGGGACAGCGAGAGCCTGCGCGCCGATGTGATCGCCACGCAGAAATCTCGCCGTGCCCTTCATGCGGCGATGGTGGCAGGAGCAGGCGAGACGTGGGATTACAATCCGCCACGCGATGCCTCGCAGGAATACGTGCGCAATCACATGGACTGGACAGTGGCCGCAAAACGGTACCGGTATCCGCCGTTGAAGGAGAACTCTGAATGATGCTGAAGGGGAAAACTGCACTGGTCACAGGCGGGCGCGGTGGAATCGGGCGGGCGATCGTGGCCCGGTTCCTGCGGGAGGGTGCGCGGGTCTATGCCGCAGACTTAACGCCAGAAGGGTCGCTTGCTGCCCACGACGACGATGGCAGCATCTTCGTTAAACTGGACGTTACGCAAGAGGCCGACGCGGTTGCAGCAATGGCGCAAGTCGGGCGCGAAGCGGGGCAGCTTGATGTGCTTGTAAACGCGGCTGGAATCGAGATCGAAAAGACCATCGAGCAAACGACGCTGGAGGAGTGGAACCTTTCGTTCGCTGTGAATGTGACAGGAACTTTCCTAACTGCCAAACACGCGCTGCCGCTGTTGCGAGAGGCGGCACAAGGGACAACCGCTTCGATCATCAATTTCGGCAGTTATGACGGATTTATTGCTGATCCCGGTCTTGCCGCATATTGCGCAACCAAGGGGGCCGTACATGCGCTGACAAAGGCGATGGCCTGCGATCACGGACCCGAGGGAATTCGTGTCAACGCCATTTGCCCGGGTTATGTTGATACGCCGATGCTGCAAAGTTTCTTTGCAGGCGAAGGCTCTGGCGGGGGCGGTCAGTCCATCGACCAGTTGCAACAGGCCGTTCGGGACGTGCACCCCATGCGCACTTACGGAACGCCCGAAGATATTGCCAATCTGGTCAACTGGCTGGCCTCGGACGAGGCACGCTACGCCAGTGGACAACTTTGGGTTCTGGACGGAGGGCTGAGCGCGCAGGTTCAGCAGATGAAGCTATGAGCACGCTACTCACTCATGCCGTGGAAGCGTCGGTGAAGCGGGATCGGGCCGCGATAGGTCCGTCGATGCGCAGCAAACCTGCACATTGGTTCAACGTATGAGGGTCGTGCAGTGATGCGGTTAGCAGGAAAAACAGCATTCGTGACTGGTGGGCGGCAGGGAATTGGCCGCGGAATTGTTGACGCTTTCGCACGCGAAGGCGCGTCAGTGACGACATGCGGCCGTGGGCCAAGACCGGACGGGTTGAAGGACGACATCATCTGGATATCGCTTGACGTCACCGACGCTTCTGCCGTGGACGAATTGGCAACCTCGATCAAAGACCTGAGCATCCTTGTGAACAACGCAGGCGTGCAGGTTGAAAAGAATGTGGTCGACAGCTCGGAAGCAGATTGGGACGCGGTGGTTGGAACGAATTGTAAAGGCGTATTCAACCTCTGCCGCGCGATTATCCCGCGAATGGCAGAGGGCGGCTCGATCATCAACATCGGTTCGATATCAGGAATGGTCGCGGATCCCTCGATGGCCTTGTACAACGCATCCAAGGCCTTTGTGCATGGGCTCACCCGATCAATCGCAGTCGATCACGGGCCGAGGCTGCGCTGCAATGCGATTTGCCCCGGCTGGATTGAAACAGGGATGTTGGACGCCGGGTTTGATCTGGCGAATGACCCCGACGCTGCGCGTCGCGACGCGCTGGCGCGGCACGCTGTTCGAAGGTTCGGCAAGCCACAGGATATTGCAAACATGGCGGTCTGGCTGGCTTCGGACGAGGCAGGTTTCGCGACTGGTCAGTTGTTCACTGTTGACGGTGGCATGACTGCGGCTTCGCCCCTAAATCCGGGATTGTTTTGATGGATATTCAGCATACGGCCTGTCTTGGCGGCGGTGTTATTGGCGCAAGTTGGGCCGCATTGTTCCTGGCTTCGGGGCGGTCCGTTGCGATGTTCGACCCTGATCCGCAAGCTGAAGGAAAGGTGCGCAGCTATATCGCTGACGTCTGGCCGTCTATGGAGGAACTTGGTCTTGTTCGAAACGGAAACCCGGACGCGATCACCTTTTGTCACCATGCGACGCAGGCCGTGGAAGGTGCTGGTTTTGTGCAGGAAAATGTACCTGAGCGGCTCGACATCAAGCACGCAACCTTCCACTTGATCGAACCTGCGTTAGAGCAGGATGCAATTGTCGCAAGCTCTGCTTCCGGCTTGACGCTGGGACAGATGCAAACCGGATGGGCGGACCCCTCACGCTTTGTCTTGGGGCACCCGTTCAACCCGCCGCATTTGATTCCGCTGGTTGAAGTGCAGGGAAACGACAAGACGGCTTCGGGCGTTGTCCAAGCTGCGCAGGGATTTTACGAAAGCCTCGGCAAAACGACGATCCGAGTGAACAAAGAGGTGCCGGGGCATGTGGCCAACCGCCTGCAGGCTGCACTCTGGCGCGAGGCCATTCACCTTGTTGTCTCTGGCGTTGCGTCGGTTGAGGATGTCGATAAGGCGGTCTGGGCTGGACCGGGTCTGAGATGGGCGGCAATGGGGCCGACCATGTTGTTCAATCTCGGGGCAGGAGAGGGTGGTCTGGAAGCGTTCTGCGACCACTTCTCAGACACGTTCAACGGATGGTGGGATGATCTGGGTCAGGTCCATTTGACGGATGATGTGAAACGGCAAATGACCGAGGGTGTTCAGGCGGCGTCACAGGGGCAGACGCCTGCTGAACTTTCCAGAAAACGCGATACGCTTATCGTTTCCGTGCAAAAGTCCGTATCAGGGTTGCGATAAAGCACGGCCCTTATCCCGGACCTAGTCAGCCGTCGTCTGCCCACCGGTCTTGCGACGGCCAGCCGCGCGGAGTTTGTCGGCTGCGCTGTCGCTCCACTCTAAACGATCCTCGCGGCTTTCCAGCGTTTCAACCCGATCAGCATCCAGCGTGAACGTCGCCCGCATTGGCATAAGGCCGTCCACGACAACCATCTGGTGGTCGGTCGGATCAATGTTCAACTGACCCGTCAAACGGACAGGTTCGTGAAAATAGGCAGGTGTCCAATCACTGTTCAGCCTGACCCGGATCATCTGGTTCGGCGGAGGAGGGGGCATGTGGCTGCACATTCCCCGTTGGGGGACCAGATACGCAATCTGGCGACCTTCTGCGTCGGGCGGTGCCGGGATTGCAAATCCCGCAACGGTTATGTTTTTGCCGTCAAATACCGGATTTCCTGCGTTCGCCGCTTTTTCCCGACGCTCCATGACGACGTGACGCTGGTCAAGCAACCAGTCGATGTCGATGCCGCCTGCGGCCAAGGCAGCTTCGGTTTCGTCCAGCATCTCTTGCCAGTTCTGACGTTCGTCTCTGGTTCCGCTATCCTGTTGTAGCCTGCCGCGCAGTCGGACGACAAACAGCACATCATCGAATTCTTCGGGGCTCAGGTCGCTGTAGGGGTCTTCAAAGACTTGGGCGATCGGGTCGGGGAGGTCCGCCCAGTCAACCGAAACACCAGCCGACGCACCACTCGCATGAAGTGATAGCGCGACACTCGCGACAGCCAAACCTTGAGCCCATTTCTTCAACAACAACGACTTTTCCCGCATTTCTTGCTTTCGCCACTCATAATATAGGTCACTTTGAGCCTGGAGAAGGCGGATAATTTCACCACCCAAGGTCAAAACAATCTTTTGATCCCGCGAGCGCCCATCCAAAGGGTCGTTCACTCACCCGCATATTGGTCGGCCTGAGTATAAATCGCCGCCTTAACTGCGACTTCGCTTTAGTTTCGCGCGTGCCGTTTCCCGCCTGATTTTCGCAAAGGCCGTCCTTAATCGAGGTAAATTTTTAAGTTTTGCCAAAACCCACTCAAAGAAAGTATAATTACTGAGCTTACTGTTGCTCTGGCTGGTTTTGGCCGTTCGCGTATTTGTTGTTTGTAAGAGTATTGTGGTTACCGATGGCTTCACAGAAACGAACTGTTAAGCGGCGGCACGTTTTTGGTGTGCTGGCCGCCATTGTTTTGATACCGCCGATCACACGGGTTGGTTTCCTGCGGATTAAGGACAACCCTCTTCCACCTGTTGCAGACCCCAAACCTGTCCTAGTCGATGGCTGGTTGCTGGACGAAAGCGATCTCGACGGTGGAGAGGTGTCATGATCCTCGACGCACGAGGCGACATTCCCGCATTGGATGACCGCTACGATTGCTGCATCGTGGGTGCCGGGCCTGCAGGAATGACGCTTGCCTTCAAACTGGCAGAATCCGAGCAACGTGTTCTTTTGCTTGAAGCTGGCGATTGGGAAGTGACCTGGGAATCTCAGGACCTGTACGAAGGGGAAAATCTGGGGTTGGAATACTACCCCCTGTCTGCCCCGCGGCTTCGGGCCTTGGGTGGAAGCACGGGGCATTGGGGCGGGGTGTGCCTGTTGCTGGACCGTTCTGATTTCCTGCCGCGCGATGATGTTCCGCTAAGTGGCTGGCCAATCCGCTTTGAAGATCTGGTGCCCTATCAGGAAGAGGCGGCAAACCTTCTGCAAACCGGTCGCTTCAGCGCGGATATTCGAAAGCCCGTTGATGACCTTGGAAATCTGGAGATCGTTGAACAGCGTTTCAGTTCCGACCGCCAGTTTCATGATGTTCGAAATGAAGACCCCGTTCGTTTTGGTGTCTCTTTTCAAGACAGATTGAAGAACACTCCGAATATTGATCTGGTCCTGAACGCCAATGTCGTGGGGTTTGCGGTCGATGGTGATACAGGCCGTATCACCCAGGCGCAGGTTCGCAATTATGAAGATGGGCAGGGCGTGGCCACGGCCGACCGGTTTGTGTTGGCATTGGGCGGCATCGAAACCAGCCGCATGTTGCTGCACCTGAATGCGGGTCACGAAAATCGCTTTGGCAACCAGAACGATATGGTCGGGCGGTGTTTCATGGAACACCCGATTATCGACAACGACACCTACTTTATTACCAAGCGGCTCTATTCGCACTCACCCACATGGGAGCTTGAACGCCTGTTGCGCCGGTCCCGGCCTGAACTTTTGCTGAGTCCCAGTCACGATCACATGCTCAAGAATGGATGGCTGAATTCTGCTGTGCGGCTGCAACGTCTCAACCCTCTGCCGATCAGAGAAAAAGCAATCGGCGACGCCGAGTTTATCAAGAGCCTGCAATTCGAAGAGGACTACTTCTTTACCGGGACGTCCTTTGTGATGGGGGAACAGCAACCCAATCCCGCAAGCCGAATTGTGCTGACCGAAAATCGGGACAGGTTTGGCTTGGGCATCGTCGGGCTGGACCTGCGGTTGACCGAGAAAGATATCGAAACCCTGCGCGGTTCCACAGCCGAAGCTGCCAAGTTCCTGATCCGCAGCGGGCTTGGTCGAATGCGCGTCGATCCGTCCCTTTGGAATCGTAAGCCGCTGGAACAGTTGCCACTTGACTATTCCAGTCATCATATGGGCGGCGCGCGTATGTCTTTGACATCTGAAACTGGCGTGGTCGACGCCAATTGCAAGGTGCATGGTGCGCCCAACCTTTATGTTGCGGGGTCAGGGGTTTTCCCAACTAGTGGGCATGCAAACCCGACCTTCACGATTGTTCAGCTTTCACTACGTCTGGCCGAGCATTTGGCTGATCCAACCGCCTAGGGTACCGCAGACCGCAAAAGACCGGATAGCCCTAATAAACGGTTGCTTAATCGCGGTGTCCGCTGGCAAATTGCAGTCGCAAGCGGGGGGACATCGAGCACATGCAATCAGGATCGTCGGGCAAGGCTGTTTTTCTGACAGGCAGCCTGATGCGGCACGTCACACGGATGTCGCTGACCACTAGTATCGGGTTGATGGCAATTTTTGCCGTCGACTTCGTGGATATGGTTTTCATTTCGATGCTGGGTAATGACGCGCTGGCCGCGGCCGTGGGATACGCGGGCACTCTGCTGTTTTTTACGAATTCCGTTAATGTCGGTCTTTCGATCGCCGCAGGTGCGTTGGTGGCGCGAGAACTGGGTGCTGGGCGGCCCGAACGTGCAAGGCAGTTCGCGACCAGTGTTGCTATTCTGGGCATATTGTTTGGTTTAATCGTGTCCGCCATCGTGATGATTAACATACGCTTTCTTCTGTCTGCCTTGGGGGCAGAAGGTGAGGTGCTGCGTCTGGCGGCGCGCTACGTGTCGATCATTTTGCCGACCATGTGGGTCATGGCCATGGCGATGGCTGGCATGGCCGTTCTGCGCGCGAACGGGGACGCCCGGCGTTCGATGATGGCGACGATTTATGGTGGGATCACAAACGCTGTCCTGGACCCGATCCTGATTTTCGCTGTGGGGCTCGGTCTGGACGGTGCGGCCATTGCGTCAGTGATCGCACGTATTTGCATGTTGATCGCTGCGATCAGGCCCGCCGTGCGTGTGCACCGCGCGTTTGCGCGCCCGTCGATTCAACAGGTTCTTGGCGATTTCCGCTCGGTACGGGCAATTGCTGTGCCTGCTGTTTTGACGAATGTGGCAACCCCGGTGGGAAATGCAATCGTCATCCGTGAAATCGCCCAATTTGGCACAGACGCCGTTGCCGGTATGGCCGTGATCGGACGGTTGATACCTGTTGCATTCTCGGTCATCTTTGCCCTGTCAGGGGCAATCGGGCCGATCGTAGGGCAGAATTTCGGAGCCGGACAACACGACCGCGTAAAAGAAACCTTTTGGTCCGGGGTCAAGTTTACGGCCGTCTATGTCTGCCTCATGGCTGCAACGCTGTATTTCCTACGCGCACCTATCGCGGACTTGTTCCGCGCGCAGGGGGAAACGCGGGTCTTGATCTATCTTTTCTGCGGGCCTCTGGCGCTTGCGTCATTCTTCAATGGGGTGATTTTCGTCTCCAATGCCAGCTTTAACAATTTGGGTCACCCCGTGTATTCGACCTGGGTCAACTGGGGGCGACACACTTTGGGAACCTGGCCATTCGCCGTGGCTGGTGCCTATATCGCAGGCGCGCCCGGCGTTTTGATCGGGCAGGCACTGGGGGGCGTCATATTCGCGGCGATCTGTATCGTTTTAGTCCGCCGCGTCGTGTCGCGATTGAAGGAACCTCAGCCAGTTGATCCGTTTTCGGGACAAAAACGGCTTCAGGCCCTATTTGGACGGCGCGGTTGGTAGGCAAGGTCAGTCGGACTGACTGCTGCGCGCTTCCAACCTTTCAAGGTTCACCACAGTGGACAGCATGATGCGGTCGTGGCTCCAATCATCTGCCTGACGCACCGAGGCTGCGGCCAATCCAAGCACCATCGCAAACGCGATTGTCAGGCCGAGAAACAGAAGCGGCATGGAAGATTGAACCGAGGGTGCTTCGGCCAAGGCGATTACCCGTTGACGCAGCACTCGTTTTGCCTTGCCTCCCGTTACCAAGGCTACGTTCAAGACGCGTGGGCTTCCTTGAACAACGGTTCTGGCGCAATAGTCCAATAGACAGGTTGTATAGTCACGCGCATTGATACCCCTGCGGGCAACAACGGATTGGTCGCAAGCAAGTTCGCGGAGCCGGTCAAACTGGTATTTCAAAACAACATAGGCCGGGTTCCAGAACAGGAGCGGGCGCATCAATTCAAAACCCAGTTCCCACTCGACATCTCCGGCGCGCACGTGCTGCAACTCATGTGCCAGCGCAAAGCGCAATTCGCGCGGGGTATCAAGAAGATGGCTGGGCAAGACTACATGGCGTCGGCGCAGACCGCGCACCGCAAAAGGTACGGCGATGCGATCAGATAGCCGGATATCTACCTTGGCAGAACGCCGCCATAGATAGCTGCTGTTGATCGTGTTGCGTATCGCCAAAGCGTCATACGCAATCCGAACCGCGTACCCCACCGATATGATTGCAAGAAGGACAATCACAGCAGACACAACCGGATACTCGCCCGAGAAGACCAGATCGCCCCAGCGCTGACGTGTGTTGAGCAGCGCCTCAAACTGAGTGGCTGGCATGGCAATATCGCCTCGCAGATAAGCGGCGACAGCGATATCGCCGATCGCGACAACACCGCGGGCCGATGTCTGAGCGGCCAGTGCGAAAACGCCAAGGGCAAGCGCAGGACTGAGAACAACGCACAGGCACAGCGCCTTAAGCGCACGAAGCTGGATTACAAACCCATGTTGCAAAGGCGTCTTTGCAAGGGCAGCTCTGACCGCCAACCAAACAAATGCTGCCAGAACAAGTACAAGGTTCAGTTCGAGATAGGCATCGAGAACCGGTTTAACCGCCGTCATTTTGCAGTCTCCTTTCTACCAATGCCCGAATTTCCTCTAGATCGGCTTCGCTAAGGCCGGCGTCGTCCACCAGACGCGCGACAAGTGTGGCAGGTGTGTCGTCGAACAAAGTTCGTGACAGGTTCTGCAACGACCGGGCCTGATACCTGTCTTTCTCCAGAAGCGGCGTATAGATCAGCGTCTTTCCGTCCTTGCGGCTTTCGACAAAGCCTTTCTCGTCGAGAATACGCAGGATGGTAGCGCCGGATGTATAAGCGAGATTGCGTTCAGCAGGCAGACGATCAAGCACGTCACGGACCGAGCCCTGACCAAGTGCCCAAAGCTCATTCATGAACTCGAGCTCTACTTCGGTCAGCAGGTTTGTTGTTTTTTTCTTTCGCATCGGTCTTTCGTGTCGCATTTTTTAGTATGCCTGACAGACAAGCATCCTTTCGCTGTTTCGCAAAGCTCAAACTTTCCAGAAGACGAAAATACCCCAGCCGATTGACAGGAACAGCGGTGTCCAGACGGGCTGTCCCACGAACCCCAGCCAGGCAAGAAAGATGTAGGCCGATCCCAATAGGGTGATGAATAGACGATCGCCCAGTGTGGTCGTCAGGCCCAGAACGCCGCGCCGTTCGATCCCGTCGCGGTACTTGGTGGCTTCGAGGACGCCGATCAAAGCAATAGCTGAGAAGATGCCAACAAACACGGCCAGTGTGGCCGGCGTCCATGCCATCCAAAAATCGGGCCAAAGGGGATCCGTCCAGGAAAAACCTTTCTCTTCTTCCTGTCCGACATTGCCCCAACCGGCTTTGGCTTGGGCGAAGGCCGATGAAGGCAGGAAGGGGAGGGTAAGTAGTAGTTTACGCATATCGAACCTCACACACGGCCCATCGCGAACCCGCGCGCGATGTAGTTGCGGACAAACCAGATGACGATGGCGCCGGGGATAATGGTGAGCGTCCCGGCGGCTGCCAGCAGGCCAAGTTCATACCCAGCGCTGGAGGCGGTGCGGGTCATCACAGCGGCGATGGGTTTGGCCTCAACCGCCGTAAGCGTCTTGGCCAACAGCATCTCGACCCACGAGAACATGAAGCAGAAGAACGCCGCCACACCCACGCCCGCTTTGATGTTGGGCAGAAAGATCGTCACGAAGAAACGCGGGAAGGAATAGCCATCGACATAGGCGGTTTCGTCCAGTTCCTTGGGGATGCCGCGCATGAAACCTTCCAGAATCCACACCGCCAGTGGCACGTTAAACAGCGTATGCGCCAGCGCCACAGCCAGATAGGTGTCGAACAGGTGGATCGACGAATAAAGCTGAAAGAAGGGCAGCGCGAACACGGCTGCCGGAGCCATGCGGTTGGTCAACAGCCAGAAGAACAATTGCTTGTCACCCAGGAACCGATAGCGCGAGAACGCATAGGCCGCGGGCAGGGCAACGCAGACCGAAAGTACTGTGTTAAGGGTCACATAGGTGATTGAGTTGATGTATCCCCAGTACCACGTCGGATCCGTAAAGATCGTGATGTAATTGTCCAGCGTAAAGGTCTGTGGAAACAGGGAAAAGCCCGACAGGATCTCGTTCGTGGTCTTGAAGGACATCGCCACTAGCCAATAGATCGGCAGCATCAGGAACGCGATATACAGGATCGGGATAAGGGACCGCTTCTTCATTGCGCGTCATCCTTTGTCATCAGAGTGTAGAAGAGCCATGAGACCAGCAGCGTGATGGCGAAATAGATCAGGCTCATCGCAGCTGCAGGGCCAAGGTCGAACTGTCCCAACGCGATCTTCACAAGGTCGATCGACAGCAAGGTGGTCGAATTGCCGGGGCCGCCTCCAGTCAGAACGAAGGGCTCGGTATAGATGTTGAAACTGTCCATAAAGCGCAGCAGGACGGCGATGGTCAGAACGGTTTTCATCTTGGGAAGCTGGATATAGCGGAACACCGACCACGGGCTGGCTCCGTCGATCTTGGCGGCTTGGTAATAGGCATCCGGGATCGACACGAGGCCCGCATAACACAGCAGCACCACCAGCGAAGTCCAGTGCCAGACATCCATGACGATGACCGTGATCCAGGCCGACAGGGGCTGTTGCGTCATGTCATAGTTGATGCCTAGAACGTCATTCAGGAAATATCCCATCAGGCCGATTTTCGGCAGGGTGAAGATGTTCCACATCGAGCCAACCACGTTCCACGGGATCAGCATCGGCAGGGCCATCAGCACCAGACAGACCGGCACCCAGAACCCTTTGCGGGGCATAGACAGGGCCACGATGATGCCCAAGGGCACCTCGATCAGCAGGATCAGGAAGGTAAAGAGGAACTGCCGACCGAGGGCCGCTTGGAACCGGTCCGAACGCAGGATTTGTTCGAACCAGCCCAGCCCTTCCCAGAAGAACTGGTTGTTACCAAAGGTTTCCTGCACCGAATAGTTGACTACCGTCATCATCGGCACCAGCGCGTTGAATGCGACCAGTGCCAGCACAGGCAGGACAAAGAACCACGCTTTTTGGTTTTCCGTTCTCATTGCGACCGCTCCTCGGTTGCGATCCAGCCGTCGCGGTAGACGCGGGATTGTTCTGGTTTGAATTGCAGAAAGACCTCTGATCCCGGCTCGGGCACACTGTGTTCCGTCACCGCTTTCAGGGCCGTATTGCCGACCATGGCGCTGATCACATAGTGGCGGCCGATATCAGCCACTTTGGTCACATGGGCCGGGATTCCGGTGTCGCCAAAACCCACATACTCGGGGCGAATGCCTAGATCGGTGCGACCTCCGTCGCCGTGAGTGGGGCCTTCCAGCATGACCTCGTGGCCTTCGAAAACGGCGCGGTCGCCTTTGGCCTCGCAGGGCAGAACGTTCATGCCGGGCGATCCGATGAAATGGCCGACAAACGTGTGCTGGGGCCGCTCGAACAGTTCAACCGGCGTGCCAATCTGCACAACTTCGCCTTCCTGCATCACCACCACTTCGTCGGCAAAGGTCAGCGCCTCGGTCTGGTCGTGGGTCACGTAGATCATCGTCGCTTTGACGCGCTGGTGCAGCTCTTTCAGCTTGGACCGAAGTTTCCATTTCAGGTGCGGGTCAATAACGGTCAGCGGTTCGTCGAACATCACCGCGTTCACGTCATCACGGACCAGCCCGCGCCCCATCGAGATCTTTTGCTTGTTGTCCGGACTCAGGCCGCTGGCGCGGGTGTTAAGCATGTCCGTGACGTCCAGCATCTCGGCAATCTCATCGACGCGGCGCTTGATGGTTGCAGGATCGACTCCCCGGTTCTTCAGCGGAAAGGCCAGGTTTTCGCCTACGGTCATCGTGTCGTAGATCACCGGAAACTGGAACACCTGCGCAATGTTGCGCTGATCAGGGGGCAGGGCGGTCACGTCCTGACCATCGAACAGGATCTGCCCCTCGGATGGGGTCAGCAGGCCCGAGATGATGTTCAGCAGAGTTGACTTGCCGCAACCCGACGGACCCAACAGCGCATAGGCCCCGCCATCGCGCCACGTCACGTCGATTTCCTTCAGTGCATAGTCCTCGGGACCTTTCGGGGCCGGCATATAGCTGTGCCTAAGGTTTGAAAGCTTGATCTGAGCCATTAGACAACCCTTTTTCCGTCTTGGCTGAAGTACCGGCAATGCGCTGGATTCATGTAGAAACTATGGTCTTCGCCAACCTGATAAGGGTGCACACCTGCCGCCAATGACACCCAGGCGTCGTCCCCATGTTGGAAATGCGCACTGGAATCCGAGCCCGAAAGCTCGGTCACGATCACGCGGCCCGTCAGTTCTACATCGATGTCAGATGTGCGGAATGGGGTCACCCGGTGCGGGCGGACGGCGACCATGTATTCGCCATCGGCCATGTCCGAGACTGCCCAGCCTCCACCACCTGCAAGCTGCGCCTGCGTGCCTGATACGGTGATGCGCGCCACGTTGATCGGCGGGTCTGAAAAGACGCGCGCAGCCGCGATGTTTTCGGGGTTGCGATAAATATCTGCGGTCGGGCCGAACTGCGTCACACGTCCATCTTCCATCAGGGCGGTGTAGCCGCCCAGCAGCAACGCCTCTTCGGGTTCTGAGGTCGCATAGACCACCACGGCCCCGCGCCCGGCGAACAGATCGGGCAACTGCTCGCGCAGTTCTTCGCGCAATTTGTAGTCGAGGTTGGCCAGCGGTTCGTCCAGAAACACCGCGCGGCTTTCCTTGGCAATTGCGCGGGCCAGCGCAGTACGTTGCTGCTGCCCGCCCGACAGCTCATGCGGGCGGCGGTGCAACATAGGGCGCAGTTGCAGCAGATCGGCTGCCTCTTCCACGCGGCCCTCGATCTCGGATTTCGCCATGCCCGCCACGCGCAGCGGCGAGGCGATGTTGTCGAATACAGTCATATGCGGGTAGTTCACGAAGAACTGGTGGACGAGGCTGATCTGCCGTTTTTGCGTGTTCAGCCGGGTCACGTTCTGCCCGTCCATCAGCACTTTGCCAGAGGCGATCGGGTCCAGCCCGGCCATCATCTTGATCAGAGAGGTCTTGCCTGATCCCGTCGCGCCCAACAGCACATTGAAATGGCCGGTCTGAAGCGTCAGGTTTGTGGGCTTGATGTGGATGACGTTGCCAACCCGTTTGGTGGCGTCTTGAAGTTCGATCATGTCCGTGGGTTCCGGTCCTTCAGTGCGGTGCACTGGTCTTGGTGTGGGGATGCCGCGCACGGCATCCCCGGTTTCATTGGCTTAGTTGGCCTGCCAGCGCGCCACCAGCTCGTCATAGTTGACAGTCTGGCCTTGCGGCTTTTCGTTTTCCAACTTGGCCTTTGGCGAACCGGCTTTCTCCAACCAGAAGGCAGGATCTTGCGGTTCGTTCAGACGCGGACCACAGCCGCCGTAGACACCGGCGCTTTCATCCGCAGCCTGCATCCGGGCCATGGTGATGTCCATTTCCTCGGCCAGACGGTCCATCGCCTCTTGCGGAGTGAACGCGCCCGAGTTCACATCACCGATCTGCTGCCACCAGATTTGGGCCAGCTTCGGATAGTCCGGCACGTTGATGCCGGTCGGCGACCATGCCACACGGTCAGGCGAGCGGTAGAACTCGACTAGACCACCCAGCTTGGGTGCACGTTCGGTGAACGACTCGTGGTTGACCGAGCTGTCGCGGATGAAGGTCAGACCCACATGGGACTTCTTCACATCAACAGTCTTCGACGTCACGAACTGAGCGTAAAGCCAAGCCGCCTGAGCACGATTTTCGGGGGTCGATTTCAGGAAGGTCCACGACCCCACGTCCTGATAGCCAACCTTCTGGCCGTCTTCCCAATAGGGGCCATGCGGGCTGGGGGCCATCCGCCACAACGGCGTGCCCTCGTCATCCACGGTGTTGTTGCCTTCGGATTTCGGCTTCACCATGTCGGCGGTAAAGGCGGTGTACCAGAAGATCTGCTGTGCCACGTTGCCTTGGCTGAGCGCGGGCAACGACTGGTAGAAGTCATAAGACGCCGCACCCGGAGGCGCATAGTTGCGCAGCCATTCGTCCCACTTGCGGATCGCATAGACCGCAGCCGGGCCGTTTGCAGCGCCACCGCGCGAAACGGACGCACCAACAGGATTACAAGTGCCCGCTTCCATGCGGATGCCCCATTCGTCGACGGGAACACCGTTCGGCTCGCCCACGTCACCGGCACCGGCCATTGACAGCCATGCGTCGGTCATACGCCAGCCAAGGTCAGGCGCACGCTTGCCGTAATCCATGTGGCCATAGATAGCGACGCCGTCGACTTCTTTCACGTCGTTGGTGAAGAATTCGGCGATGTCTTCGTATGCCGACCAGTTGACCGGAACGCCCAGGTCGTAGCCGTACTTTTCTTTGAAGGCCGCCTTGTTTGCTTCGTCGTCGAACCAGTCCTTGCGGAACCAGTAAAGGTTGGCGAACTGCTGGTCAGGCAATTGGTACAACTTACCATCGGGACCGGTGGTGAACTGAATGCCCATGAAGTCATCCAGATCCAGTGTCGGCGAAGTTGTCGCCGCCCAGTCGCCTTCCATCATGTCTGTCAGCGGATAGGCCAGTTGCAGACGCGAGTGGGTGCCGATCAGATCACTGTCGTTGACATAGCCGTCATACAGGTTACGTCCGGTTTGCATCTGAGTTTGAACAGCCTGAACCACCTCACCCTCACCGAGGATCTGGTGGTTGACCTTGATGCCGGTGATTTCCTCGAACGCCTTGGTCAGAACCTCGGATTCATAGGAATGGGTTGGGATACCCTCTGACAGGACGTTGATTTCCATGCCGGCATAGGGCTGTGCAGCTTCGATGAACCACTTCATCTCACCCATCTGCTCGTCTTTCGACAGCGTTGATGGCTGGAATTCGTCATCAATCCAACGTTGTGCTGCGGCTTCGTCAGCCCAAGCAGGGCCGTGCCCCGCAATGACGGCAGCCGCCGCCACTGCGGAAAGTAGATGTCTCCGCATCTGTCTCCTCCCAAAGATTATGAGTTCCGGTATTGACCGGATGACGAACAGCATCAGCGATTTCGCGCTTAGCTGTCAAACTAATTTTTTAGTAAATGGCATAGTTTCTCGTTAAGTAATTGTTTTACATTGGAAACGCATCGTTCTTGCGCAGTCTGAGGAGGCCGCGGATTAAAGCGCGCCTCATTCGGTCCTCATGTTTATCTTTCCTTGCCAAGTCCTTGATTCTTTGTAAGCTGATCGTGATTTCACTGGTTTCGAGCGGATATCTTGTCCAGTGAATTCTCTATTTCTTTTAGACGACTGAGGTTCGACGATGTCCCAAAGTCTTTTGAAGTACACTCGTGTTCTGGAAATTGTCGGGGACACGATCAAGGTCAGGGTCCCGCTGGACGGCGAAGCCGATGCGGCGGTTCGGTTCAACGACCTGGCCGTGATCGAAACGGTGGACGGGCACAAGACGCTGGCGCAGGCGATTTTCATCGACCGCGATGTTGTGACCCTACAGGTGTTTTCCGGCACCAAGGGTATCTCGACCGAGGCAACCGCGACCTTTCTGGGCCACCCGATGCAGACGCCCTATTCGGCCAACATTCTGGGCCGCGTCTTTGACGGGGCAGGGGTGGCGATCGACGGTGGGCCGGACCTGTCCTCCGAGCCGCGGATCGACATTGGTGGGCCAACGGTGAACCCCTCGGAGCGGGCTGTGCCCAACAAGATGATCCGCACCGACGTGCCGATGATCGACGTGTTCAACACACTAGTCGAAAGCCAGAAAATCCCTATCTTTTCGGTCTCGGGCGAGCCGTTCAATGCGTTCCTCAGTCGGATCGGTATTCAGGCTGATGCCGATATCGTGGTCTTTGGCGGGTTGGGGCTGATCTTTGACGATTACCACACCTTCCGGACCTCGTTCGAGGATGCGGGCGTGTTCTCGCGAACGGTGATGTTCGTCAATCAGGCGATGGACCCGCTGGTGGAACGGCTGTTGGTGCCAGATATGGCGCTGGCGGTGGCCGAGAAATTCGCGGTGGAAGAGGGCAAGCGCGTGCTGGTGCTGTTGACCGATATGACCGCCTATGCGGATGCAATGAAAGAGGTGGGGATCAGTCAGGAACGCGTGCCGTCGCAGCGCGGTTATATGGGAGATCTCTATTCCCAACTCGCGCGGCGGTATGAGAAAGCGTGTGATTACGCCAAGGGCGGCTCGGTCACGGTGCTGACCGTGACGACAATGCCCGGCAATGACGTAACCCATCCGGTGCCAGATAACACGGGCTATATCACTGAGGGGCAGTTTTACCTGCATTCGGGGGTGATCGACCCGTTCGGCAGCCTGTCGCGCCTCAAGCAGAACGTGATCGGCAAGACCACGCGCGAGGATCACGGGCAGATCATGAATACGATGATCCGGTTCTATTCCGAAAGCCGAGACGCCTCGCAGAAACAGGCGATGGCGTTTGATCTGTCGGATTACGATCACCAATTGCTGAAATTCGGCGCGCTGTTTCGCAAGCGGTTCATGGATATCAACGTCTCGATCCCGCTTGAGGACGCGCTGGATCTGGGGTGGAAGACGCTGGCCGAGTGTTTCCAGCCTGATCAGTTGCTGATGAAGCAGGCCTTGGTCGAGAAGTATTTCCCAAAGGATACCGATGGCGCGGTTGCAGCTGAATAAATCGTCGCTGGCCCGCCAGCAGACCCAGCTGAAAAGCTATGAGCGGTTCCTGCCGTCGCTGGACCTCAAACGCCAGCAGTTGATGGCGGAACGTGCCAAAGCCCGCGAAGACGTCCAACGCTTGCAGCAAGAGGTGCATGATCTGGCGCAGCAGGTCGGGGAAAAACTGCCGATGCTGGCGCAGCAGGGGGTTGATCTGGACGGGCTTGTTGAGCTGAAGGATTATAGGTTGAAAGAGGTCAACGTGGTCGGCGTCAAGATGCCCGACCTAGACCGGATCGAAGTTGCTGTGCGGCCCTATTCGGTGTTGGCGAAACCGCATTGGGTCGATGCCGCTGCCGGCCTGTTGCATGACATGATTGAGGCGCGGTTGCGCGTTAAAGTCGCCGAGGAACGGGTGCGCATCTTTGACAAGGCCGTGGCCACGATCACGCAGCGGGTTAACCTGTTCGAAAAGGTTCTGATCCCGCGCGCCAAGGCCAATATCAAGAAAATCCGCATCTACCTGAGCGATGAGCAGATGCAGGCGGTTGTGCGCTCGAAAATCTCCAAGCGCAAACACGCGCAGGAGGCGCTGACATGAGCGTTGCGCGGCTGAAGAAACTGTCCCTCGTCGGACCTGCCGCGCATAAGGGCGACACGTTAGAGGCGCTGCAGGAGCTGGGCTGTATGCATGTGCTGCCGCTTGCGCCTCCGCCATCCGAGCCGGAAAAGATCAGCGAGCGCGGCGCGCGCAATGCGTATAAGGCGCTGCGCTTTTTGACGGATGTGCCAGAGCCGCGCCGACAGATACAGCGTGATCCGGTGTTCGATATGGATCAGTTCGTGCGTGACGTGTTGGACCTGATGCAGCGCACCCGCGATATGACGGATCGCCGGGATTTTCTGACCTACCGGATCGCGCAGGTTCGCTCTTGGGGGGACCTGGATTTTCCGCCGACCGATGTGCTGGCGGGTAATCGGCTATGGTTCTATCAGCTTCCCCTGAAACATCGCGATGCATTGTCAAACATCAATCTGCCCTGGGCGATTTTGCAGGAGGACCATCGGTACATTTACGCCGTTCTGATCGCGCCCGATGATCCGGGCGATGATATCCTGCCGGTGCCGCGTACGCATACCGGTTCTTTGCCGATTCACGAATTGGAAGCGCAACTGGAAGAAGCCGAGATCGCGATTGAGGCGTTGGAGGCTGAACGGGTTGCCCAAACACGTTATCTGACCCTGATGCGCCGTAACTTGTCGGCAGCAGAAAGCGCCGCAGAACTGGCTCATGCGACCCAGAAGGTCCGCGACGCAGAGGCGATGTTCGCCTTGCAAGGCTGGGTGCCCGAAGACCGTATCGAAGCCGTTCTGGACATGGCCAAATCCAAAGATGCCGCTGTTCTGATTGAAGAACCGGGGCCGGATGACAATCCACCGACTCTGCTGGAGCAACCGGAGGACCGAAGCGCGGCCGTTGATCTTGCGTTGTTCTATCAGGTGCCGGGGTACAAGGACTGGGACCCGAGCATTATCGTCGCGGCCTCATTCGCGCTTTTCTTTGCCATGATCGTGGCGGATGCAGGGTACGGAGCGGTCATTCTGCTGGGTCTTTTGGCATTCTGGAAACGCATGGGAAAAACGCCGAGCGAAAGGTCTTGGCGCCGATATGGAGTGATGATTTCCAGCGCTACGATCATCTACGGTGTGTTGGTCGGCAGCTATTTCGGTGCATCACCAGCCGAAGGCACGGTTTGGGCCAAGCTCAAGATACTGGACCTCAACAACTTTGGTGCGATGATGATGATCTCGATCGTAGTGGGCGTATTGCATCTGGTGTTGGCAAATGCTTTGGCCGCGCGCGCGGCGTGGGGGCAGCGGAGGGCCGTTGCAAACCTTGGCTGGATCGGAGCCTTGATTGGTGGGTTTATTCTGTGGCTCAGCTATATGAAGGGTGGGACGATGCTGCCGGGCTCGATTGTATTGGCTGCGGGTGTTCTGGCCATTGTCCTGTTTTCAAGCGAGCGGGTGGTGCGTAAACCAATCGACTGGCTGTGGCGGCTGATAGATGGGCTACAAAGCCTTGCTGGTGCGATGGGGGCATTTGGCGATGTGCTGAGCTATATGCGTCTGTTTGCGCTGGGTCTGGCCTCGGCGTCGCTTGCGATCACGTTCAATGATTTGGCGGTTTCGGTGATGCAGGCGATGAAGGGGCCGGGCATTCTGTTCGGGCTGTTGATCCTGATCGTCGGTCATATTCTGAACTTCGCCCTCGCGATGATGAGCGGTGTCGTTCACGGTTTGCGTCTCAATTATATCGAATTCTTTAAATGGGGTCTGCCGGATGAAGGCATCGTCTTTCGCCCGTTCGCCCGCAAGGAGGTACAGGAATGAATGAGCTTGTATTGACATTGGGTTGGCTGGGTATTTACGCGCCAATGGCGTTGGGCGCGGCGGCAAGTGCCATTGGGTGCGCAATCGCTGGGCAGGCCAGCATCGGAGCGATGACTGAAACCGAAGGCGGCTATGGTCGGTTCGTCGGTGTCTCGGCATTTCCGTCAACGATGGTGATCTACGGGATTGTCATCATGTTTACCCTGAACCGGGATGTGACGCCCGAAAATGCGGGCGGGTTGTTCGGGATCGGCATCCTATCGGGCATTGCGCTGATGTATTGCGGCATCTGGCAAGGACGGGCCTGCGCCGCGGCAATCAATGCAACAAAAGAGAAACCAGAAATCTTCGGCTTGGCGCTTGCTCCGGCGGCGATCATCGAAGGGTTTGGCGTTTTCGCCTTCGTATTTGCCTTGGTCATCAGCGCGGGGATTAGCTGATGGCACAGGATGGAATGATCTCTCATGGTGTTGATGCCCTGATCGACAAGCTGCGAAATGACGGCGTTGCCGCAGGTCAGGCCGAGGCCGAGAAGCTACGCGCCGAGGCCAAGGCTGAGGCCGCCAAGATCCTTGCAGATGCCAAGCACGAGGCTGAGGCGCATCAGAAGAAAGCCCGCGCCGACTCGGACAATTACCGCGCGGCTGGAGAAGAGGCGCTGAATACCGCGATGCGCGATGCCGTTTTGACGATGAAAGCTGGCCTGACCGACCGTTTCCGCAAGGATGTCGAGCGCCTTGTCACCAAGGAAATGGCTGATCCCGAGATGCTGAAACAGATGATCCTTGAGGTTGTTGGGCGGGCCGCAGCAGGTGCCAAGCTGGATGGTAAAGTGCAGGTGATCCTGCCCGCGAAAGTGGCCACTCAGGAAGATATCAAGCAGAACGCCGACGATATCCAGTCTGGTAAATTGACCAAGTATGTGCTGGGTTTGACCGCCGAAATGCTGCGGGAACAAGTCGAGCTGCACGCGTCAGACGATACGCAGGATGGCATTCGCATTCAGGCCGAGGAGCAGGGCGTTGTTCTGGACCTCACCGACAAAGCCGTGGCCTCGCTGTTGATGGAGCATCTGCAACCCAGATTCCGCGCCGTGCTGGAAGGCGTGATCCGCTGACATGTCGGACCCGGACGCCTATATCGCGCTGATCAGCAGTTTGCCGGGCTCGGAGCGGTTGTTTGTGGCCAAGCAGCCGCCTCTGTCGCGACTGCGGCTGGATCGACGGTTGAAGGCGCTGGCACCCGAAGATGCCCGGGTTCTGCGCGTGTTGGAGCACGCTCTGAACTGGAACGATTACGACATGGATGTCACGGACGATCAAGCGATTGCGCGCTGCAGGAAGGCACTGGATAACATCCCGCAACCGACATTGAAAAAGTTGCTTATCGAACGGATGGACTTGCGCACCGTAGTTGCCGCGTTGCGACTTCGGCATCGAGGGGAACCACCGCCTGCGACGCCTTTGGGGTTTGGACGATGGAGCCGCCATATCCCTGCCCATTGGAATGACCCCGGTTTCGGGTTGGATGCGGCAATGCCTTGGATCAAAGACGCGCGTCAATTGCTGGAATCCAACGATCCACTGGGGCTGGAAAGGCTGCTTTTGTCGATTAGTCACAGGCAGTTAAAGCGCCACGTCGCACGACATCTTTTCGATTTTGAGGCCGTGGCGATCTATGTGCTGATCTGGAATATTTTTGACCGTTGGGCGCAAAGCAGCGCGCAGGAGGCGGCAACACGATTTGACAAACTGGCGCAACAGGCCATGGCCGACGTCGCTGATATCGACTTTGAGGGAGCTTACGCATGACCGCCCCAACCCCCGCTATCCAAACAGCCACCGCCCGTGTTGTCTCGGTCCAGGAGGGGCTGGTTCAGATCGAAGCAAAACCGGACGCAGAAGGTCGCCCCGGGCAGTTGATCAAAAACGAGGTGGTGTTTATTTTGCCGACTCGCCTCGGCCCCGGAGGTCGACAGGAACGCCTGAAGGCCGAAGTTCTGCGTGTGCGTGGGAAAACAGCGGACGTACAGGTCTATGAAAGCACGGATGGCGTTGCGGTGGGCGATCCGGTGGAGCAATCGGGGCAGTTGCTGTCGGTCGAACTTGGGCCGGGATTGTTGGGTCAGGTGTTTGACGGTCTGCAGTCCCCTTTGCCGAAAGTCGCGGCTGAGTTTGGCACTTTCCTGCCGCGCGGTGCGGATGTGGCCCCGTTGGACGATCAGGCAAAGTGGTCGTTTTCACCGTCCGTCAAAGTTGGTGATAGTGTTCGATCAGGGGACAGTATCGGAACGGTGCCCGAGGGCAGGTTCGAACACAAAATCATGCTGCCGTTCAACTGGGTCGGCGACTATAAGGTTGTCTGGGTCCAGAAGGGCGCGGCTACGATCCACGATATCGTGGCGCGGCTTGAGGACGAACAGGGCGGAGAGCATACTCTGACCCTTTCACAGAAATGGCCGGTGCGACGTCCATTGCCCGAAGGGGTTCTGAAACGCGCGCTGTCCGAAAGGCTTTATCCAACCGAACCGGTCCTGACATCTCAGCGCCTGATCGACACGTTCTTTCCTATTGCCCGGGGTGGAACAGCCTGTATTCCGGGACCGTTTGGTGCCGGTAAGACAGTGTTGCAGAACCTGATCGCGCGAAACGCCAAGGTAGACATCGTCATCGTCGTCGCCTGCGGAGAGCGCGCGGGCGAGGTGGTTGAAACCATTAGCGAATTTCCAAAGATGACTGACCCGACCTCGGGTGGTAGCCTCATGGACCGGACGATCATAATCTGCAACACGTCCTCGATGCCCGTTGCGGCGCGTGAGGCGTCGATTTTCACCGGCATCACACTGGGAGAGTACTATCGCCAGATGGGGTATGATGTTCTGTTGATTGCCGACAGCACAAGCCGCTGGGCACAGGCTATGCGAGAGACCTCGGGCAAGTTGGAAGAAATCCCCGGAGAAGAAGGGTTTCCGGCCTATCTGGAAAGCTCGATCAAGGGGTTGTACGAACGCGCGGGCGCATTGAAAACTAATGACGGCGCGCTGGGCAGCCTGACCCTGATTGGAACGGTCTCACCCGCCGGAGGCAACTTTGACGAACCGGTCACGCAATCGACCTTGTCGACGGTTAAATGTTTCCTCGGTCTGTCTTCCGAACGTGCCTATAAGCGGTTTTACCCTGCGGTCGATCCGATGCTCAGTTGGTCGCGCTATCTGGACCAGTTGTCCGACTGGTATGACAAGAACGCCGAGGCGGGTTGGACCAGCAAGGTTCGTGATCTTCTGGCGTTGATCGAAAAGGGCGAACAGGTCGACCAGATGATGCAGGTGACAGGCGAAGAGGGCGTCACGATCGAGGATTTCGTCACCCAGCAAAAGGCGCTGTTCGTGGACATGGTCTATCTGCAACAAGATGCGTTCGATAAGGTGGACGCGACCGTACCGCTTGATAGGCAGAAGATGACTTTCAAGCTGGTCTATGGCGTGACACAATCCACCGCCGAATTCGCCAATAAAGCCGAGGTTCGACAGGTCTTTACGCAGCTGACGGGATTGATGAAGAACTTCCACTATGCGGCTGAAAACACGCCGGAATTCAAATCGACTTGGGGTCAGATAGAAGATCTGTGTCGCGAAAAATTCGGAGTGTAAGGGAAATGGTAGCCCGTAGGGGAATCGAACCCCTCTTTCCAGGTTGAAAACCTGGCGTCCTAACCGATAGACGAACGGGCCATTTAGGCGATACAAGCACAAGTGGTAGCCCGTAGGGGAATCGAACCCCTCTTTCCAGGTTGAAAACCTGGCGTCCTAACCGATAGACGAACGGGCCACGTTAGCTTGTGGAGCGCCTTTTACGGTTTACCTATCACCCCCGCAAGCCGAAAAATGCAGGGATGTGAAAGTTTTTTGGCGGGGCCGGGTGCTGGCCTAATTGGCCTCGGCTGCATCCTCCAGCCGAAGCTGCACAGATTGCCGTCCGCCCCATGTGTTGACCTCAAGCCTGCCGGCGAAATGGAACCGCGCGCCGCCATGGTTGGACAGCTTTTCGCCCATCGGCCCGTCGAACGCTCCGAACGCGATGGCGTCCAACCCGGCGCCTACGCCATCGGACAGCGAAAGTTTGAGATGAGATTCGCCCACTCGTTTGGCAAAGCGCACTTGTAGATCAGGCAGGGCATACCGTGGGGCAGGGGCACTTGCCCCAAATGGACCTGCCTTTTCGATCTGTTCGATAAGGTCCACTGTGGCTGCGCCCGGCATCAATGTGCCGTCCAGTTTCAGGTCCGCCGGGCCGCTGTCGCCCGCGCCTTGTTTGGCCAGAAGTTCAGACAGCCGCGCCATGGCCGGTTCTAACTGATCGCGCATCACGGTCAGACCGGCGGCCATTTTGTGCCCGCCGCCTTTGACCAGCAGCCCCTCGGCAGCCAGTCGCTGAATCGACGCACCCAGATCAACGCCCGAGACAGAACGGCCCGAGCCTTTGCCCTCATCTCCGTCAAAGCCGATCACGATGGCAGGGCGGTTCGCGGCCTCTTTCAGGCGCGAGGCGACGATGCCGACGACGCCCGGATGCCAGCCCTCACCTGCTGCCCAGACCAAGGGTGCATCTAAGCCGCGTTCTGCAGCTTGTTCCATGGCGGCTGCGCGCACGGCGTTTTCGATGTCGCGGCGCTCGGTGTTCAGTTCATCAAGTCGCTGGGACAGCGCTTCGGCTTCGTGCTGCGACTCGGTGCTAAGTAGCCGCGCGCCCAGATCGGCCTGACCAATCCGCCCACCGGCATTCACACGTGGCCCCAGCAGGAACCCCAAGTGATAGCTGTTGGGGGCCGAATCCATCCGTGCCACATCCGACAGGGCCACCAGACCGGGCCGCTGCCGCTGGGCCATCACCTTCAACCCCTGCCGTACCAGCGCCCGGTTCGCCCCGATCAGAGGAGCCACATCGGCAACCGTCGCCAGCGCCACCAGATCCAACAGTGAGATCAGGTCAGGCCCCTTAACTCCGGCCTCGCGCAGTTGCCTCCCCGCCTCGACCAGCATCAGGAACACCACGCCCGCCGCACAGAGATAGCCAAGATCGCCGCTTTCGTCCTGCCGGTTCGGGTTCACGACTGCCACGCAATCGGGCAGGGTCTCGCCCCCCAAATGGTGATCCAGAACGATCACATCCGCACCCTTGGCCGCCGCAATCGGTTCATGGCTGATGGTGCCGCAATCAACGCAGATGATCAGGTCGTGATTGGCGGCCAGGTCCTGCATGGCGGGTACGTTGGGGCCATAGCCTTCATCAATCCGGTCGGGGACATAGAGCGTTGCCTGAAGCCCCATCTGCCGCAGCCAGACCAGCAACAAAGCGGCCGAGCTGCCGCCATCCACGTCGTAATCGGCAAAGACGGCAATCCGCTGCTTGGCGCGTACCGCCGCCAGAAACCGGGTCGCGGCGGCTTCCATGTCTTTCATCGCGCGGGGATCGGGCAATAATTCTTTCAGCTTGGGGTCCAGAAATCCGGGGGCCTCCATCGCCGGAACACCACGCCGGGCCAAAACCTGACAGACCGCACGCGGCAGGCCCGCTTGTTGCACCAGCATCTCGGTCGCGCGTTCCACATCTGCCGAAGGGCCGACCCAGCGCCGCCCGGACAAAGACTGTTCAACCCCTAAAAAGCTCATGACCTGCCCCTGATATGCCAAGGCCGGACCCTCGCGGACCCGGCCTTTGTTATTGTATGGATCGACTTGCGCACGCGGTTACGCGTTGTCGTGCGACCACATTGGCGTGCGGTAGGACATGCGCCGAACCGACCCGGTTTTCGACCGCATCAGCAGGGTGGTGGTCTCAACCCAGCCTGGCTCGCGTTTGATGCGCGGCAACAGCGATCCTCCGGTCACGCCAGTCGCGGCAAAGATGACGTCCGCTGTCACCATCTCATCCCGCGCATAGACACGGTCCAGATCGGTGATACCCGCCTTGGCCGCTCGTCCGCGTTCGTCATCGTTGCGGAACAGCAGGCGGCCAAAAATCTGACCGCCCATGCATTTCAAGGCAGCCGCAGCCAGCACACCCTCGGGCGCGCCGCCTTGACCCATATACATGTCGATGCCGGTCACTTCGCTTTCGGCACAGTGCATCACGCCCGCAACGTCACCATCGGTGATCAGACGGATGGACGCGCCGGTCTCGCGCACCTCGGCGATCATGGCCTCGTGCCGGGGGCGCTCAAGAATGCAGACGGTGATGTCGGCGGGTTCACACCCCTTGGCCTTGGCCAACGCTTCAACCCGTTCACGCGGGCTCATGTCCAGGCTGACGACACCCTCGGGGAAGCCCGGGCCAACGGCAAGCTTGTCCATGTAGACGTCAGGAGCATGCAGCATCGAACCGCGCGGACCCATTGCGATTACAGTCAGCGCGTTGGGCATGTCCTTGGCGGTTAGCGTGGTGCCTTCCAGCGGGTCCAGCGCGATATCAACACCGGGGCCGTTGCCGGTGCCAACCTCTTCACCGATATACAGCATTGGTGCTTCGTCACGCTCGCCCTCACCAATGACAACGACACCTGCGATGTCCAGCAGGTTCAACTGTTCACGCATGGCGTTCACAGCAGCCTGATCCGCAGCCTTTTCGTCCCCGCGACCCACCAGAGATGCCGACGCGAGTGCGGCCTGTTCTGCCACCCGCGCTAGGCCCAGTGACAGCAGGCGGTCGTTGAAATCAATCTTGGCAGCACTCATTTTTCAGTATCCTTAACTCAGTATCGGCGTTGTTTTGGGCATAGCCTGCGTTTTGGGCAGGCCGCAAGGGTCAAACCTCTTCGATCCGCAGGGCGACAGGCTCTCCGGCAACAACGTCTGTCTCGCGGAAGCCATCCAGCGCAACGTCGAGCGTGGCACGCGTTGTCTTGTGCGTAACGATCAAAACCGGCGCGGTGCTTTCGGAATGCCCGTATTGGCGCATCCGATCGATCGACACACCTGCATCGCCCAGAATAGCGGCAACTTTAGCCAGCGCGCCGGGTTTGTCGAACAACGCAAGACGCAGATAATAGGGGGCAGGCAGGCCCGTGATCGCCGGGGCTGCATCCTGAAGCGATGTAGCTGGGCGCCCAAACGTCGGAATTTGCAGTCCGCGTGCCAGATCGCAGACATCACCCATCACAGCGCTGGCCGTGGGTCCTTCGCCTGCGCCGGGGCCGCGCAGAACAACCTGTTCCACTGCGTCGCCTTCGATCACGACCATGTTCGTTCCGCCTTCGAGCTGTCCCAAAGGTGAACCGCTGGGTACCAGACAGGGCTGCATCCGCTGTTCCAGCCCGCGCGCGGTTCGTTGTGCGACGCCCAGCAGCTTGATCCGGTATCCCATATCATCCGCCTGATGAATGTCATCGAGGCTGATTTGCTGGATGCCTTCGATCTCGATCCCGTCGAAATTCGGCTTGGTGCCAAAAGCGATTGAGGACAGCAGGGCCAGCTTGTGTGCGGCGTCGATTCCGCCGACGTCTAGATTTGGGTCGGCCTCAAGATATCCCAACTGCGCGCATTCCTCGAACAGAGCGTTATAGCCAAGTTCCTGCGACTGCATTCGCGTCAGGATATAGTTACAGGTGCCGTTCATCACCCCCATCACGCGTGTAATCTCGTTGCCTGCAAGCCCTTCGGTCAGGGACTTGATGACGGGAATACCGCCTGCGACGGCGGCTTCGAAACGAATGACGCGGCCAGCGGCCTCGGCCTTTTCCGCCAATTCCTGACCGTGGATTGCCAGCAGCGCCTTGTTTGCGGTGACGACGTCCTTGCCACTTGTCAGCGCCGCCTCGACCGAGGCTTTGGCGGGACCATTCTCACCGCCCATCAATTCGACAAATACGTCGATATCATCGCGTTTGGCCAAAGCGACTGGGTCGGTTTCCCAAGCATAGTCAGACAGGTTGACGCCACGGTCCTTGCTCGCATCCCGCGCGGATACTGCCACGATTTCCACAGGGCGGCCTGTCCGCGCCTGCAACAGGTCCGCATGACGGCGCACGATCTTGACGACGCCCACGCCGACAGTTCCCAAGCCCGCAATTCCAAGCCGCAGCGCCTGTGTCATCCCGTGGGTTCCTTTCCGCTCGTAATTCTTTAATGCCGGGTTGCCCCGTTCAACGCTGCCTTAGCGGGTTCGGCGAAGGGGTGCAATGCGTGGTGAGCCGCAGCAATCACTTGGTCAGTTGATTTGTTCGCTTTGTAGCTGATCCGCCTTTTTCTGCAGCTCTTTGCGCCGTGTCTCAAGCTCTTCCTCTACCTCGGATGCCTCGCTGATCGGGTCGATCGTAGGGCCAAGGCTTTCTTGTAGGGGGATCAGTTTTGGATAGCGCGCTGATTTCAGGCTGGCTGGTTCGCTGCCTTCCAACTCAGGAAAGTCGGCACAGGCCGCACAGCAAAGGGTCAGGATCAGCAGGGGCAGGGGTTTCATACTGCTCTTTCGAATACCATTGCCCCCGTGATGCACTTTTTACCGTGGGCATTCAAGCGGGGTTCTATCTGAACATCCGTTCATATACGGTTGGGGCATGGCACGCACACAAGGTTCCCATTCCGATATTACCGGCCCCCGCATCCGAAAGGCGGCTTTGCGCCTGTTCGCGCAGCAGGGCTATGCCGCAGTTTCCATGCGCCAGATCGCGGCAGACGTCGGCGTGCAGGCTGGCGCGCTTTATAATTACACGCCGGACAAGCAGAGCCTTCTGTATCGCCTAATGAACGATCACATGCAGGATCTTCTGTCGACCTACGCAAAGCTTGAAAGGCCAGCGACCGCCCTTGAGGCGCTGCGCCAGTTTGTCGGTTTCCATATCCGGTTCCATCTTGAGCGTCCGGATGAGGTGTTCATTGCCTATATGGAGCTGCGCAACCTGACCCCCGAAAATTTCGGTGAAATCGAGGCGTTACGCCGGGCTTACGAAGACTCGCTCGAACAAATCCTAAAGGATGGGCAAGAGGTAGGGGCCTTCTTGGTCGCCGACACCAAGATGGCGACCCTGGCCGTCATTGCCATGTTGAACGGCGTGATGACGTGGTATCGCGCAGGCGGACGCCTTTCGCTGGATGAAGTCGAGCAGGTCTATTGGGATATGGTCCGGCGATCCGTGACCGCCTGATCAATGCGCGGGCCGGATGAAGGTGCCGTTGCGCAATTCCCGGAATGCCTGCTCAAGCTCGGACCGTGTGTTCATGACAATCGGGCCGTGCCATGCAACTGGTTCGTCTATCGGCGCACCGGAAATCAGCAGAAATCGCACACCCTCAGGACCTGCCTGAACCGTGATCTCGTCGCCGGTTCCGAAACGAACCAAAGTTCGGTCGCCTGACATATCGCGGATATTGACCTCTTGCCCCGCGATTTCCTTTTCAAGCAGAACCCCGGTGGGTTGAGACGCATCCGCAAATGCCGCTTGTCCCTGAAAAACGTAGGCAAACGCCCTGCGGTAGGTGTCGATGCGAAACGTTTTCTTCACACCGGCTGGGATCTGAATATCAAGATACTGCGGATCGGCGGCGATGCCGTCTACGGGACCTGTCTTTCCCCAGAATTCGCCGACGATGACGCGGACCGTCGTGCCATCGTCATCCGTGATCTCTGGAATGTCCTTGCTTTCTACATCCTGATACCGCGGAGCCGTCATTTTCTGGCCGGACGGCAAGTTTCCCCAAAGTTGAAACCCGTGCATCTGACCCACAGCGTTCCCTTTTGGCATCTCTTGGTGAAGGATCCCCGAGCCTGCGGTCATCCATTGCACGTCGCCTGCGCCCAGCGTTCCGGTATTTCCAAGAGAGTCCGAATGCTCGACTGTTCCCGACAAGACATATGTGATCGTTTCTATCCCGCGATGTGGGTGCCACGGGAAGCCAGCCTGATAATCCCGCGGGTGTTCGTTGCGAAAATCGTCAAACAGAAGAAACGGGTCAAGTTCGGACGGGTCCTGAAATCCAAAGGCACGATGCAACTTGACGCCGGCGCCCTCCATCGTCGGGACGGATTTCCTGATTTCCAAAGTGGGTCGTAGCGACATCGCGGCCTCCTGTTACTTGGTCGATCATGCAGTCTGTGCGCAATGTGCGTCAATTTGCGATTGGGCACGTGCTGTGTGCAAAAATTGGTAGTCAATCCGCCTCTGTCTTTCGCCGTGGAAAGCCGCTAAACCCGGTCGAAATCATGCAGGGGATGGACATGCAGCAGGAAGTTCTGGCCACAGTAAAAGCGTCGACGCCCAGGCGGTGGCTTGGGGTTGGTATGTTGGCCGTGGTCGGTGCCATGGTTCTGTACGTGGCCTTGGCCGCGCCGCCCGAACCCCATTGGCAGGTGTTCCTGATCGTTGTGGGCGCTGCTGCGTTTTGGCTGGCGTATCGCATGTGGAATGCGACCGAAGATTGGATTGAGCTGACACAGACCGAGCTGCGCACCGGAACAGGGCGTATCATTGCGCGCGTTCGGGATGTCGAGGCCGTTGACCGAGGGGTCTTTGCGTTCAAACCATCAAACGGATTTCTTGTACGGACAAGTTCCAAGGAAAAGAACGTCTGGGCACCGGGTCTTTGGTGGCGACTTGGGCGTCGGGTCGGTATCGGAGGAATGACCGCCGCTGCTGAAACCAAGTTCATGTCCGAGATGCTGTCTGCGATGATCGCAGACAGAGCATAAATCAGACGTCAGCCGCGATCTCGTTGGTGAAACGGGGGCGGGTGAACACAAAGTTGCGGAACGTATAATCGTCAGAAACCCAACCGGACCCAAAAACAGGTACATAGTTGTTGGCTGTTTCGACGATAATCAAAGTGTCCTGATCGGGCATCGGGGGCAGGCTATCCCGCATGTCCTTGATGTTCCCGTCGGTCCAGACTTGATTGTACCCACGTTCGGTTGACCACCGGACGTAGTGGCGATCATCCACTTCATCAAAAACAATGAGCGTGACCCGCAGCTTCATTTCCGAGCCATTGTTGACCATGCGCAGCATCAACTCATACAGAGAATCTACATAGGTGTCCGTAACTGTTTGAGTTTCCCGCGAGATGAGGTCGCCGATTGTATAGGCCGCCTTCAGGTTGGCCGCGCTTTGACGGAACCCGTCGAAAAAAGTAAAGGCCCCCGTCACAGTCCAGACCAGCATGGGGAATATCAAAACAGCTTCGACGGTCAGCAGACCGCTTTCGTCACGCGCGGTGCGGCTGAAGAGTTTTTTGAACTTGGACAGAAAGGACATGGGTCTATCAAGGCTCCTGAACAAATGCTGTGGTCGCGGTCAACGCGATCTGGCCAGTTTCGTCCGAAAGCGCACGACCCATCGCAGAGGTCGGGAACACCGGATCAACTTTTGCGCATGCGCGCAGGATCATCAGTTCGTTGGACTGGCCTTGTTTGAATTGACGCACGGGCTTCACTTCTTCGGAATTGTCAGTGCAATCCGGGGCAGGGGGCAGGTCGACGCCAACAAACGCGTTTTGGATGATCATCTCGAGCCGCAGGTTCTTCCCGCACTCTCTGACCATAATTGCCTTGTTGCAGATCGAGTCCTTGATCTGATCGTGGGTCAAGTTTGAGCCTGTGCCCAGGCGAATGTCCCGAACGGACTGATCGACCGCGCGCTCCAGCATCGCCTGCTGCAGGGTGACAAGCGAATACTCCACCGCGCTCAGGATGAAAAACAGGAACGCGGGGAAAATCAGCACGAACTCTACCGTCACAGAGCCGGCCTCTGATTTTCGGAATTTCAGGAGTTTTGCCAGGGCTTTCATGCTCATTGTGTCAGCCTCAGTTTTTTGATCGACGAAGCGATGGAGACAAAGGCGTCTCCCAGCGAAATACCTTCTGGATCATCGAATTCGTCGACTTTGTAGACATGACTGTCCGAACTCGCACAGTTCTTGATGGTCGTCAGACCTTCGTCCGGTGCTTCGAACGCGATACCGTAAACGATCACGCCCATGTCTTTGGCAGCGCTGCAGATGTTGCTGGTGCGCGTGTTCTTGGTTGTCGCACCCACCGATGAGCGAATGTTATAGTGCCAGTTACTCTCGTGGTTGTTCTGCCAGGAATAGTTGTTCTTGGCATTCCACCAGGTCGAAGCAAGTTTGAAGAGTTCAGGATAGGTCAGGCGCACAGATGTGCCGACTTCTTCGTTCGAAGCGTTTTCGTCGGGCGGATTGCCAAACGGATGCGTTGCCGTGACATAATAGCCCGCCGCATCTGTGTGCTGCATCCAGACCCAGCGATCCGGATTGGTCGAATAGCGAACACTGTATTCACCCAACTTACCATCGCCCCGGTCGTATTCGGGGTTGAACCAGACATTCGAATTGCCGCTGCGGTAATTTGAATTCAGCATATACTGCGTCGTGTTCTTACCGTCGGTCATGACGATGATAACTTTCAGAACATCATCCTCATAGCGCAACGGACGGTCGTCGAATTTCACAGGAACCGCGCCTTCGGTCGACAAGCTTTTGATAATGCCCTTGAATTTTGGGTCCAACATTGCGGATCCCCACTTCATTCCAACGTCGATTGACGTGTTGCCTTTCGCGGTCAGGGCATCAATGCGGTTGTGAAGTACGTCGATATCGTCTGTGACGGCCGTAATTTCACTGCCGACGCGGGTTGGGCACACAGGATATCTTGGAAATTGCTCTGCACCATTGGTGTAGCGGAACGGGTCAAAATGCGCGGTGCGCTGGAATGCCGAAGTCGGATCCATTGACGGGTCGTCAAATTGGGTCGACGAAAAGTTCACGCAGTGCGAATAGCTGTGTTCAGAGGTGACATTGCTGAACTTGCTCAGAATATCCTCGCCCGCATTTACCTGCGTCGCGTAAGGAACAATCGACATGGAAACTTCTGTCGCGTCTTGCTTCGACAGCATCAGCGTAACGAATTCTTTCGCGGCATCCCGCAGAACTTCGATCTTGGTTTTGCCGGCTTCGGCCGACGGGTTGTCCATCGAACCCGACATGTCGAGGACCAGCGAGATTTCGACAGCACCCACTGATTCTTCCGCAGTGCTCGCGGCGCGTGCGGTCAGTGAGTTGACCCCCGAAAAGCTCATGAAATGCGTTTTGACGACGGTTTCGGCGGTGGCCGAAACGGTTCTTGATCCCAATCCTTCAATCACGACGGGTTCGCCGACAAGTTTGCCTTCCAATCCGGCTTTTTCCAAATAGGAAGCAACAACCTCTTTCGGGGGCAGTTTCTGATCAAGGTCGGCCGCAGCCAGCACGGCGCGATCCAGCGTTGACTGCAAATTCGCGCGGTCACGCTCATAGTTCATCAAATCGACGCCCATCCCCGTTGTGGCGAAGATAACCAAGAAACCCAATAGTACGAAAATCGTGAACGTCCCGTCTTCGCGTTCAGCGAAATCGCGGACCGGTGCACTCTTTTTTCCAAATTTTCCAAATCCGCTGACAATAGCGTTCTTAATCATAGTGCTGACCTCGCTGAGCAGTGGCTTGGCCCTGCTAAGGAAAAGTTAACGCCAGAAAATTAGCTGGGAAACGTGGCGGGAATTGGGCGAAAAAACCTTAGATTAGGCCCTTTTCCTGTCGAATGGCGGATAATTCACAGAGTTCGCGCCGCTCTGTATTCTGTTTGGGGACAATTCCGGGCGATGATCGAAAAGACTGCGACTCACCGCGGTTCGGTAAAAAAGTGTGAGGATTTTGAATTTTATTTTTGCTTAAATATTGATCGTTTACGCAAGGGGTGCGACAAAAAGTCAGAGAGTAGATCGCTCTTTGGCACGGAGGATTAAATGACGGCCACAAACGAACCCAGCTTTCGAGAGAGTGTTGATTTGATGTTCAACAGGGCGGCGTCCCTGATGGACCTCCCTCCGGGGCTAGAGGAAAAGATCCGGGTCTGTAACGCCACCTATACCGTGCGATTTGGTGTGCGGCTACGGGGCGATATTCACACGTTCACAGGGTACCGTTCTGTTCATTCAGAACATATGGAGCCGGTGAAGGGCGGTATCCGCTTTGCGTTGGCCGTGAACCAGGATGAGGTTGAAGCACTGGCGGCCCTGATGACCTATAAGTGCGCTTTGGTCGAAACACCCTTTGGCGGGTCCAAGGGGGGATTGTGCATTGATCCTCGGCAGTACGAGGAACACGAGTTGGAGCAGATCACGCGCCGGTTCGCGTATGAGCTGGCCAAGCGTGATCTCATCAACCCTTCGCAGAACGTCCCGGCGCCGGATATGGGCACGGGTGAGCGTGAGATGGCGTGGATGGCGGATCAATACGCCCGTATGAACACCACCGATATCAATGCGCGCGCCTGTGTGACTGGCAAACCCCTGAACGCTGGGGGGATCGCGGGGCGGGTCGAGGCCACGGGCCGGGGTATCCAGTATGCGCTGCGCGAATTTTTCCGGCATCCCGAGGACGTCCAAAAGGCAAACCTGTCAGGAAAGCTGGATGGGAAGCGCATTGTCGTACAAGGGCTGGGCAATGTGGGTTACCACGCCGCCAAGTTCCTGAGCGAGGAGGATGGCAGCCGTATTGTCGGTATCATCGAGTGGGACGGAGCACTTTATAACCCGGACGGAATTGATGTTGAATCGGTTCGACAGTGGATCGTCAAACACGGTGGCGTAAGCGACTATCCCGATGCGACCCATTCGGCAGACGGTGCGGCGGTTCTTGAGGCCGAGTGCGACATCCTGATTCCCGCCGCCTTGGAAGGTGTCATCAACCTGACCAATGCCGATCGCATCAAAGCCCCCCTGATCATCGAGGCTGCAAATGGTCCGGTGACTGCGGGCGCCGACGAGGTTCTACGCAAGAAAGGCACGGTTATCATCCCCGACATGTACGCCAATGCGGGCGGTGTGACCGTTTCTTATTTTGAGTGGGTAAAGAACCTCAGCCACATCCGGTTTGGTCGAATGCAGCGCCGGCAGGAAGAAGCCCGCCACGAGCTGATTGTAAGTGAGCTTGAGCGGTTGGATCGCTATCTGGGGGATGCCTGGTCAATGTCACCGGACTTTAAGTCCAAGTATTTGAAGGGCGCCGACGAATTGGAGCTTGTACGCTCGGGCCTGGATGACACGATGCGTATCGCCTACCAGTCCATGCGTGAAGTCTGGCACAACCGCGACGATGTCGAGGATCTGCGGACAGCAGCCTATATCGTGGCCGTGGACCGTGTGGCGAAAAGTTATCGCGCCAAAGGTCTCTGACGCATATGAAATCTGGGCGGTCGATTAAATGTTCGGCCGCCCTTATGTTTTCGGAAAGTACTCCGGGCAGGTGCAAATGGGCAATGGCGGGGATGCCCAGTGGCGGGTAAGCTGCCCAGAAGGAATCAAATCCGGGAGACAACCGTGTTGCGAATAGCAATGATTGCCTTTCTTGCGGCCACGCCTTTGGCTGCGCAGGAAGCCAAGAAACAAGACTGCCAATATCAGGCCGACGTCGTCGCAGCTATTCAGAAAGCGCGGCTTGATAAGGTGAAAGAGCGGGACGTGCCGGAGGCCGTTGCTGCATCAGCCCCGACTTGGCCGGATAATTACAATGCGGCAATTCCGCTGATCACACCGTGGGTCTATGAGCAAAAGATGCGCGATATCCGCAAAAAGGACCTTGCTGCCGCATGGCTGGAGCTGTGTTTGCAGCAATAATCCACAAGTTCAGTAATTCGCTGTGGACAAACGCGCGTCATCCCCTTGGCGCGCGTTTTCATTTCTGTCAGGTTTGACCCATGTCGTTGCCCCCCGGATTTCTTGATGAACTGCGCACACGCCTTAGCCTGTCTCAGGTCGTTGGGCGCAAGGTCATGTGGGATCAACGCAAGTCCAATCAGGGCAAGGGTGACATGTGGGCGCCGTGCCCGTTTCACCATGAAAAGACGGCCTCGTTCCATGTGGATGATCAAAAGGGGTTCTATTACTGCTTTGGTTGTCACGCCAAAGGCGACGCGATCAGCTTTGTGAAAGACACCGAGAATGTCTCGTTCATCGAAGCGGTTGAGATTCTGGCACGCGAGGCCGGGATGCCGATGCCACAGCGTGACCCCAAGGCGCAGGAAAAGCAGGACCGCCGTGCGCAACTGGCTGAGGTGATGGAGCAGGTTGTGCAGTTCTTCCGCCTGCAGCTTAAGACCGGTGCAGGAAGTGCTGCGCGCGACTATCTGACCGGCAGGGGGCTAGATGCGCAGGCGTTGGACCGGTGGGAGATCGGCTTTGCCCCCGATGGATGGCAGGCGTTGTGGGACCATTTGACGGGTAAGAACGTCACCGAGGACTTGATCCTTGGGGCAGGTCTGGCGAAGCCTTCGAACAAGGGCAAAAAGCCTTACGATACATTCCGCAATCGGATTATGTACCCGATCCGCGACCCGCGCGGGCGCTGCATCGCTTTTGGCGGCCGGGCGATGGACCCAAATGACAACGCCAAGTACCTGAACTCGCCCGAGACTGAGCTGTTCGACAAGGGGCGCAATCTCTATAACCACGGTCCCGCGCGGCAGGCTGCGGGTAAGGGGCAACCTCTGATCGTTGCCGAAGGGTATATGGACGTGATTGCGCTGGCCGAGGCTGGGTTCGGCGCGTCCGTTGCGCCTTTGGGCACGGCGATTACCGAACATCAGTTGCAATTGCTGTGGCGCATATCGGACGAGCCGATCATTGCACTGGATGGCGATACAGCCGGTCTGCGCGCCGCGATGCGCGCGGTTGATCTGGCGCTGCCGTTGCTTGAGGCTGGCAAATCCCTGCGCTTTGCCCTGATGCCCGAGGGCAAAGATCCTGATGACTTGCTGCGTGCCGAAGGGCCGGGGGCTGTGCAATCGGTGTTGGAGGGCGCAATCCCCATGGTCAAACTGCTGTGGCAGCGCGAAACCGAGGGTAAAGTGTTCGACAGCCCCGAGCGCAAGGCTGCGCTGGACAAGGTGCTGCGCGACAAGATCAAGCTGATCCGCGACCCGTCGATCCGGTCGCATTACGGGCAGGAAATCAAGGATTTGCGCTGGCAGCTATTCCGCCCACAGCGCCAGTCGCAGAATCGCCCTTGGCAACCGCGCGGCAAGTGGCAGCCCAAACCGGCGGCGACACCGGGTGCGCGCGCTTCTTTCCTTGCTTCGTCAGAGGGCGCGGAAATCCAACTGCGCGAAGGTGCGATCTTGGCGATCGCGGCGCTGAACCCGCAGGTCGTGGTGCAGTTTGAACATCAATTGGAAGAGATGGAGTGTCGTGACCCTGATTATGCCGCCCTGCGCGGCGCGATCTTGCGCCATGCTATTGATGATCCCGAAAACCTGAAAGACCACATTGCCGAAACTTTGGGGCCGGACGCCCTTGAAAACCTCCTGCGCCTTCGCCATGTCGCAGTGATCCCCTGTGTGTTCAAACCGGGCGACGTTGAAAAGGCCGAGATGACACTGGCCGAGGAACTCGCAAAAATCAAAGCTCTCAGGGGGTTGGACGCAGAGATTGCCGAAGCCGAGGAGGAACTGTCTGAACTGCCGGATGAGGCGCTGACATATCGGCTGGCTCAGGCCGCCGAAGAGCGAAACCGCACAAGCCGCAGTCAGAACGAAGACAGGGCGATTTTCGACGTGGCCGACAATGGCGCGCGAATCAACCGCGACGAGAAAGACGCGTTCGAGGCAATCATGTCCGGAATCAATTTTGAGCGAAAACGCCGGTAAAGTGGTGTTTTCGTAAGGCACTGGAAAAGAAAAACGGGTAAACGGGTGGCCGAATCACTTCTACGCGCTAATGATTCGGCTCAGACGAATCACCCATCCCTGCAGGAGCATTGAATGGCCGCCAAGGATACCAACGAAGACCGCAAATCCGACGAGCAGGAACAGGAAATCTCGCTGGACATGAGCCAGGCCCAGGTCAAGAAGATGATCGCTGAGGCCCGCGAGAAAGGCTACATCACCTACGACCAGCTTAATCAGGTGCTGCCGCCGGATCAGGTCAGTTCGGAACAGATCGAAGATGTAATGTCGATGCTGTCCGAGATGGGCATCAACATCATAGAAGATGAAGAGGCCGAAGAAGAAGAAAACAAAGGCTCGACCGAACTCACCACGACCGAAAGCAACCGCGAAGTTGCCCTGTCAGGGGCAGCAACCGAAAAGCTAGACCGCACCGACGATCCGGTGCGCATGTACCTTCGCGAGATGGGCTCGGTTGAACTGCTGAGCCGCGAGGGTGAGATCGCCATCGCCAAGCGGATCGAGGCCGGCCGCAACACGATGATCGCCGGTCTGTGCGAAAGTCCTCTGACCTTCCAGGCGATCACCATCTGGCATGACGAATTGCTGTCCGAAGACATTCTGCTGCGCGACGTCATTGATCTGGAGGCCACCTTCGGCAACCAGATGGACGAAGACGGCGATGTCGACGAACCGGTGGTCGATACCTCGAACGTGCAGGCTGCCAAGCCCGCGAAAGAGAATACCGGCCCCGAACTGGATGCCGACGGCAACCCGCTGAACAATGACGATGATGATGACGACGACGATCAGGCCAACATGTCGCTGGCCGCGATGGAAGCCGCGTTGAAAGATCAGGTTCTGACGACACTGGAGCGGATCTCGACCGACTTCTCGATGCTGTCTGAAATGCAGGACAGCCGGATTTCGGCCACCCTGAACGAAGACGGTTCGTTCAGCGAAAAGGACGAAGAAACCTATCAGAAACTGCGGGCCGAGATTGTTGAGCTGGTGAATGGTCTTCACCTGCATAACAACCGGATCGAAGCTCTGATCGACCAGCTTTATGGTATCAACCGTCGCGTCATGTCGCTGGACAGTGCGATGGTGAAACTGGCGGATCAGGCGCGGATCAACCGTCGGGAATTCATCGACGCCTATCGTGGCCGCGAGCTGGACCCGAACTGGCTGTCGGATATGGCCGAAAAACCGGGGCGGGGCTGGCAGATGTTCATCGAACGCTCGACCGCCAAGGTTGAAGAATTGCGCAACGATATGGCCCAAGTCGGGCAATACGTTGGTCTGGATATCCCGGAATTCCGCCGCATCGTGCAGCAGGTTCAGAAGGGCGAGAAAGAGGCGCGGCAGGCCAAGAAGGAAATGGTCGAAGCCAACCTGCGTCTGGTGATCTCGATTGCCAAAAAGTACACGAACCGTGGCCTGCAATTCCTTGACCTTATTCAGGAAGGTAACATCGGCCTGATGAAGGCGGTGGATAAGTTCGAATACCGTCGCGGCTATAAATTCTCGACCTATGCGACCTGGTGGATTCGTCAGGCGATCACGCGGAGCATCGCGGATCAGGCGCGCACCATCCGTATTCCGGTGCACATGATCGAAACGATCAACAAGCTGGTTCGGACCGGCCGCCAGATGCTGCACGAAATCGGCCGCGAGCCGACGCCGGAAGAATTGGCGGAAAAGCTGCAGATGCCGCTGGAGAAGGTTCGCAAGGTGATGAAAATCGCTAAAGAACCGATCTCTCTGGAAACGCCGATCGGCGACGAGGAAGACAGCCAGCTGGGCGATTTCATCGAGGACAAGAATGCCGTGCTGCCGCTGGACAGCGCCATTCAGGAAAACCTCAAGGAAACCACAACGCGCGTTCTGGCCTCGCTCACGCCGCGTGAGGAACGGGTTCTACGGATGCGTTTTGGCATCGGCATGAACACCGATCACACGCTGGAAGAGGTCGGCCAGCAGTTCAGCGTGACCCGCGAACGTATCCGTCAGATCGAAGCGAAAGCCCTGCGGAAACTGAAACATCCCAGCCGATCGCGCAAACTGCGGTCCTTCCTGGATCAGTGATCAAAAAAAGGCGCCTGACATCAGGCGCCTTTTTCTTTGGGCATTCGTCATAAACACGAAGTCTTGTTCAAACCTCAAATTGGCGAGAACTCACAAGTCATAAGGTCTCGGGGTTTCTATATCGCGCTTGTCCACTCATGGGACGGGCCGGGGCGAGGCGTTTGCGCCAATGACCCCCGGTCTCAGGCTTTGGTCGACACATCCAGCCTGCTTCGAAACGCACTGGGGGCTTGCCCTGTCCATCTTTTGAATGCGGTCGAAAACGCAGGTTGATCGGCATACCCCAACGAGAACGCAATCTCGGACAGAGGCATTCCGTTGGTGATAAAGGTCTGGGCCAAATCACATCTCAAGTCCTCGACGATTTCGCGATAGCTTGTGCCTTCTTCCTTGAGCCTACGGGCAAAGGTCCGGGTACTTAGCCCCAAATTTGCGGCGGCGTCTTCGGATTGAATGATCGCGCCGGGCAATGAGCGGGTGATCAGCCCTTCGACCTGAGCGCGCAGCTTTTGTTTCGGTTGCCGCTTTTCGGCGATGACACGGTCACCATATTCCAGCAGATGTTCGCGCAGTTTTGGGTCGTAGGTTGGAACCGGAAGATCCAGCGAAGACAGAGCCAGAACGATTTCCACCCTCTCAGCCCCAAACAACACGGGAAAACCCGCCAACCTTTGGTATTTGTTTCTGCTGCTCCCAACTTCGTGCTGAAAGCGAATTTCAATAGGAAAGAAGTTTGATTGCGTCAGGTCCCGCAGGCGGGCAAGACCCGCGAACAAAAGAAACTCGGTTCGCCGATGATAACGGGCATAACTTGCATCTTTCCATTCAGCCTCAATCGCGGCGAAATTTCCTGCAACCCTCAGGCTGAACATTAGGGCAGGGTCAATGAGACCGTGAAACCGGGACGCGTTTTCCAGTACCTGCTTCAGATCGCGGGAGTATTTACTGATATATGCCGTCAGGCTTGATGACGATTTGAACTGTAGGCCGGCCCTGGCCGCAAATGTAGCGTCAGCCAGCACATCGCAGGCGAACCGCACAAAAAGCGCCTCTTTTTGGGCGCTATAGGTTGCTGATGTCTGGTCGTCGCGAGTTAGGCCACTTTTTTCAAGAACCTGATCCACAATAGCCGGATCGTTCGCTTGATCTTCAAGCATTCTGGTCAACAATTGAAGGCGAGCAATATCAACGTCCATAATGTGATTTTAGCGCATACATTGTGATTTCCACCAGTTTACCTGCTGGGGTTCCCGTGTGAATTGTCTTTCAACTGACTGTAAATCGTAAAAGGTTGGCAGGATTCAGCAAGACCTGTGTTGGCGATCCATCTAATATCCGCGCGTTGTCGGGTCCGTACCTTTATGGGGATGAAGGTCAGAGCCCAGCCAAATTGTCGCGCAGACGACCAGAGGCTCCCCGACACGTGACCTGCCAATTATCCAGTGTACTTTGGCGCTTTCGGGGCGAAGCCCTGTAAAGAACGCGTGCAACTTGATACCATTCTAACGCGCGCTCACGTGAATTTTGGGCGCGCCTGAATTGATTGTGAACCGGTCTTGCTCGCTATGAATGTACACTATTTCAAAATTCACCTCGTAACAGGAAAGAGTATGATTATGAAAAAGTTTATCACCACGGCAGTGACCGCTGCGGTCTTGCTGAGCACACCAGCTTCTGCCTCAGCGGCGCGGAACGGATTTCAGACAGTTGCGCTGAACAACTCGGTTTTTGAAGTGATCCCGCGCTCACGCAGGGATGTTGATGGATATTGGTGCGCGGCTGCGGATTTTGCGCGTCGAACTCTGGGCGCTGGCTGGCAGGATCGCATCTATGTCGTGCGTGGCTATGGCCCCAGCGAGGCAACGGGCCGCCGTACAGCCGTCCAGTTCTCGACCCAACCGCCTGCGGGTGGGGTGCCCCAGCAAGGCAGTTTCATAACTTCGGGTTTCAACCCCGGCGAAAGCATGTCAGTTCAGGGTGCCAATGGGCGTTGTAATGTCCGTCCTTTCTTGAACTGAGGTTAAGTGAACCACTAAATGCAGACCGAGTTTATTATTTCGACGAAAGGGCCGGGGTTGTATGAATTCACCTTGGACCTGCGCAACTGGCTTAGCTCGGTCTCAGGTGACGGTTTGCTGACATTGTTTGTGCGGCACACGTCTTGTTCGCTTGTGATACAGGAAAACGCAGACCCCGAGGTTCAGACGGACCTAAAAGCCTTCTTTGAAAGGCTTGTACCGCCATCAGATCATCCGTCGATGTCCTACCTGCGTCATACCTACGAAGGGCCCGACGATATGCCCGCGCACATCAAGGCTGCTCTTTTACCGGTTTCCCTCAGCATTCCGGTAACGAACGGGCAGCCGATGCTGGGAACGTGGCAGGGCGTTTACCTGTTTGAGCATCGTGCGATGGCACACAATAGAAGGGTCGCTGCGCATTTTGCCTGAACCCTTTATCTTGCGGTGATAAATTCCGACTACCCAAACCCTAGCGGCTGCCCTATAGTTGTGGATAAGTAAGCCGTAGCGCTTACAAAAAGAGGTGGACAAAGGGACGAGGAGACGGCGGATGCGCTGCCCGTTTTGCGGAAATATCGACACTCAGGTCAAAGATTCACGTCCGGCTGAGGATCACGTTGCGATCCGCAGACGTCGCTTCTGCCCGGCGTGTGGCGGACGGTTCACGACGTATGAGCGTGTACAGTTGCGCGACTTGGTTGTAATCAAGACCAACGGCAAGCGCGAAGATTTCGATCGTGACAAGCTGGAACGTTCTATCCGCATTTCGATGCAGAAACGCCCGATTGAGCCGGATCGCATTGACCAGATGATCTCTGGCATTGTGCGCCGTCTGGAAAGCATGGGTGAAACCGATATCCCCTCAAGCAAGATCGGCGAGATCGTGATGGAGGCTCTGGCGCGGATTGACACGGTGGCTTATGTTCGCTTTGCCAGCGTGTACAAGAATTTCCAGGCGGCCGATGACTTTGAGGAGTTCGTCCACGAGTTGCGACCGCCGCAGCCTTCGTCAGACGAGTGATCGAAACAGATAAGCGATATATGGCGTTGGCCCTGTCCTTGGGTCAGCGCGGTCAAGGAACGTGTTGGCCAAATCCGGCTGTTGGTTGCGTTGTCGTGCGCGACGGTCGGATCGTTGGGCGTGGCTGGACGCAACCGGGCGGACGGCCCCACGCCGAAACCGAAGCTCTGAGGCAAGCCGGAGATGCAGCGCGCGGAGCGACAGCATATGTTTCGCTGGAGCCGTGCTCACATCATGGCAAGACGCCGCCCTGCGCCGAAGCCCTGATCGCGGCGGGTGTCTCACGCGTTGTTTCTGCGATTGAAGACAGCGATCCGCGCGTGGCCGGGCAGGGCTTTGCGATGCTTCGTGATGCGGGAATTGAGGTGACGACCGGGGTTCTTGCCGATCAAGCGGCGCGGGATCATGCGGGGTTCTTTTTGAAAACCGAACAGGGGCGGCCTTTTGTGACGCTCAAACTGGCCAGCAGTTTTGATGGCCGGATCGCGACCTCAAGCGGTCACAGCCAGTGGATAACCGGCCCCAAGGCAAGACGTGTGGTTCATGCGATGCGCGCCCGGCATGATGCGGTGATGGTCGGGGCAGGAACCGCGCGGGCAGATGACCCGTTGCTGAATGTCCGCGATCTTGGAATAGACAACCAGCCTGTCAGGGTCGTTGTCTCGCGCCATCTGGACATTCCGCTGATCGGTCAACTTGCCAGAACCGCCGCTCAAATTCCGCTGTGGCTGTGCCACGGCCCGTCGCCGGACCCCGAACGTGCACGTGCGTGGGAAGGGCTTGGCGCGACGCTGATCCCTTGCGCGTTGAATGATCACCAGATTGATGCCACGGACCTTTTGCAGCAGTTGGGGCAGGCCGGTCTGACCCGTGTCTTCTGCGAAGGAGGGTCTGCGCTTGCGGCGTCACTACTTGCCGAAGACCTTGTCGATGAGTTGGTCGGATTCAGTGCTGGCCTGACAATCGGTGCAGAAGGCTTGTCGGCAATTGGTTCACTGGGGCTAGAGACTTTGGACACCGCACCTCGGTTCGAATTGTTGGAGGTGCGGGCCGTTGGGCCGGATGTGCTGCACCGATGGACGCGATCTTTCCGCTAACCTCTGCGCCAGAAATGCGCGTGCGTGGCAAAAACGCCCTGTAGTTTGGACAGCAGTCGAACAGACGTGCCGCCTGTCGCCCCATAACCGTCCACCAAACGTTGTAGGGCGACTTCAACGGGGCAGGGTTGGTCGGTGACGGGGTCCAGATAGCGCGGATAATCTATCAAAGACGCGTGCACCAAACCCAACAATGATGGGCGCGCTCCGCGTCTCGCAGGAACGGACCCCAGATCTTGGGTCAGTCCCCAACCGGCATAGAAAGGTCCGCCAAGCGTCGTAACGCTGACATCGCGCAAAAGCGCCTCGAAGCCCAGCAGCGACGTCATGGTCCAGACTTCTTGCACTTTGGTAAGCAAAAGTGCGGGGTCGGAGTTCACTGCAACGACGTCAGCAAGTCCTGCCGTGTCAATCTCGCCTTCGCGCAGCTTAGCTTCGACATCCGGGTGAGGCTTGTAGATGATTACGGCGTCTGGGTTCGCCTCGCGCGTCGTTCGCAATAGTTCAAGATTTGTCCGCACGTTGTTGGTGCCCAAAAGGATTGACGCATCATCCTCTACCTGACCGGGGACGAGTATCCGGTGACCCTCGGGCAGTTTCGGGCATGACCCACCCGTATTGTACTTGCTGAGGTTCGCAGACGCGATGCGCGAGATAAGCTTTTCTGCTCGGATTTGCTGATCGGGACGCAGGGTTTCCCGCCGGGCGATCCTCTCCTCAAGCTGGCTCGGACGGGTAGGGTCGTAGTAGATTCCGATGTCGTCGGTTGCCAGAGACAGGGGTGGCACAAGACGCGCGCCAAGCCCTCGGGACCGGAGAAATCCATCTTCGACCCGCGTGACATGCCCGGCATCGCGTGCGTGATTGCCCCACACCATGTGCGGCCGGTCCGGATTTTCAGGAATCTCGGTCGTGAACCGCATTTTCTTTTCGCGCCCGAACATCTGTTGCAGGTGTTTGCGCTTCCACAGCCGCATACCCGAGGCTGTCCAACCTTTGTGATCCTGCCGCCAAGCGCGCGTTTGCGCCTCAAGAATGTCGAGAACCGTTTCCAACTCGCACAATTGATCCTGAAACGGATCATACCACTTCGGGTACAGAACCATCGCAGCCGCAAACAACTGCGCGCGGGTCAAGGTGCGCTGCCTGCGGGGAAAAAAATGTTCGTCCTGCGTCAATCCCCAACCGGCATAGAACGGCTCGCCACAAATGCGGGGTTTGTGCCCGGCGAGGATGGCTTCGAACCCCAATTGGGACGACAGGGTATAAACGCCGACGGCACCTTCCAGCAGCGTCCAGGGGCTGAGTGGTGCGTCAAAGATAGTGACCCGGTCGGACAAGTCCTGTTCAGAATAATACCCGGCGCGATGCCCTTTGATCGTTTCAGGGTGGGCCTTAATCAAAACGCGTGCGCCCGGATTCTCTTCCTGCGCCATGACAAGCATCTCACGGAACCGGGCAGCGTCGCCTTTGCTGGCGGTGACGGATGCGTCGTCGCGCGCCTGATCCACGACCAAAACATATCCGGGGTCGGGTGGCGAAAGGGCCGTATCAAACGCGGAATACTTGCTGATGTGGAGCTCTTTCATACGGGCGATCCCGCCGCGCGCCCTGTTCAGCAGGGCGGTATCGTCCAGCGGGTGCGTGCTCAGAAGCGTTTCAATATCCGACGGTTGGGCCGGATCGAAGTGCAACCCGGTTCGATCCAGCAGCAGGCCCAGCGGCGCCTCGCCACTTCGGCCGGGATGTAGCGAGCGTATGAAGGCATCCTCGACCCTGAGAAGGGGCGCGTTATGCTTCTCGGCTATGTTTAGGCCGCGATGGGCCGTTGGGCTGTTGCCCCAAATGCCGACAACATCTCCCTCCTTGGGAAGGCCTAGTCGGATGTCATACCTGGCAAGCTTCAGAATTCGGCGTATACGTCGCCCGGTCAGAAAACCGCCATTGTACACAAACAATCGGGTGCGATCCGCCCCGGCCGACGCTTGGGAATACATCAGCCGCCCGTAAGAGTGGCGACGTTTGCGAAGGGTGTCAGCCCGCCCGCGATGAGGGAAATTGACTTACTCCACTGTGAGTAGGGCGCCTCGGTCACATAGATCGTGTCGTCGTCGCGAATGACAAAGTCTCTGGCCACGAAAAGCCCGTTCGGGGCAGTCAGATTCAGCAGGTAGATCATACGTTGATCCCCCTGCAAATCCGCACGCCCCATAACTGTGCGAGCGATGTCCTGTCGCTCTCGCCGCAGAACGAAAATGCCTGTTGGGTCCGAAGACAAGGATTGCAAACCGCCAACCTGAGCAAGCGCTTCAAGTGCGGACAGGTCCTGACTGTCAAAGGCAACACGCGACTGTCCACCAGTGGCGCCCAATGCGATATATGACCGCGCGTCAGCCTCAACCAGAATTCGGTCGCCGCCGCGTAAGGCCACATCCATCCGAGGGTTGCTAAACAGGTCCTCGTACCACACCGTGCCCCGTTCGTTGCCGCGAATAAGCGTCACCAGTGCAATATCCGACCCGACAGCAACACCACCAGCTTGGGACAGCATGCCCGTCAGAGTGCGCGTCGGACGTTCAATTGGGTAGATGCCCGGCGCCCCGATAGTGCCTGTCAGTGAAACGGTTGATCCATCACCCGCGATACGGCGCACTTCGACCTGCGGGTCGGGCGTTTGATCCTTGAGCTCTTGGGTGATCTGCATGCGCAACTGTTCCGGGGTGTTCCCGGCTGCACGGACGCGCCCCGCGTAGGGCACAAAGATATACCCGTCGCTGTCTACCTGAACCTCGTTCAGCGCAGTTGCGGCCCCGGCTGGCCCCGTCAACAGGCCGTCATCGACGTTTTCCCATACGGTCAGTCCCAACACGTCACCCGGTCGCACTGTGTCGGCGGCCAAGCTCTGCGCGCTTTGAAACGAGGTGGGAAAGCCAAATTGTGGAATCGCGGACGTGGCCTGCGCGACACGATCATCGACTTCTACAACGAAGGCGTTGCCACCGTTTTCGACGGACCCGGCCAGAATCTGGTTCTTGCTGGGGCCGGACTTTGGAAGTTGACACGCCGCCAGAAGGCCAAGCGCGGCCACAAGGGAAACCCCCCGTATCCATTGGATTGGAAAGCTCTGCACTGCCGAATATCCTCAGTCTTTTTTGTTTGCGTTACGCTATCTGTTTCTTCTCGCAACTTCCAGCATCAACCTGTTCGTTTCCTTCCACTATTCTTAACTGTGGCGTCTGAGTCTCTGTCACATCAAGGACCGAATGGTAAGGATCGTGCGGGCTGAGCATCATGTCCGCGACGCGGCGCAGCAACTGGCGTCGACCGTGTCTGGAATAGAATCCGCCCGGCACCTGGCAGGTTTTCAAAAGAAAGTCCCGATATACCTGATAGGCGTCGTGGTCGGGCGGATCAGGGCGCGCAAAGAACTCTGCAATAGGCTGTTCTGACACGAAATCCGGTTTGTCATAGACCGATGTGCCGAAGGTGCGAATAGGGATGCCACGCCACAAAACTTGCTGACCTGCTGTCGAGTTGATCGTAACTGCGGAATTCGCATCATCCAGCAGTTTCGCCAATTTTCCGCCCGGAACATAATGGACCCGATCCGCGATCCCGTATTTCTTGGCAAAAAAGCGGGTTTTGCGTCGTAAGGGTTCGCGATGGTTTTCCAGCGGATGCTCTTTTACGACAAGCTGGTGATGCCGGGGTGCGCCTTCTGCAAAACCTTGGATTGCATGTTCGAGAAAGTCGGACATGCAGGTGTAATCCGAATGAGTCTGAACCGAACTGTCATGCCCCAACTGAAGCAGGACCAGATGATACGGCAATCCACTTCTGCGTGCTCGCGCCGTGGCCCATCGCCGCTGAACCCTGTGAAACGGCATTAGCATCAACCGTTTAAAGTACAAGCGGAATTCTTTTGAGACCGGCAGCTCTCGGTGCCGTCGGAAGTTGTTGTAACGATGGTTCAGAAACAAAAGGAACCAATGGTAGAGCGCGCCATAGAAAATGTGCTGCCGCATATCACCCCAATGCGACGGAGGCGGCGGCTTCGGCGCGTCAGAGCGATCCAGCGCCCGCTCCATCTGCCTGACATTCAGTGTCATCAGACGCGAATTGCCGTTGGAACCCGACCGCTCATAAGTGATCCACCATGGGCGAAGATATCCCTCTTCGAACACATGCACGGTGATGCCGCGGGTGCGCGCGATTTCGACCGCTTGGGCGTGGACGGGCCGGGTGTCTCCGTACAACACGATATCGGTGACGCTCAGGGTTTCGACGAAGTTGCAAAACCGCTCAGGCCATGTGTCGGCAGGGTCGGGGAAGGGAACGAAGCTGCTCCGGTCGAACCAGAACACCTCATCCCCGGCATTGAAACCCACGCGCCAGACCTTGGCCCCGGTTCCGCGCAGCGCGCGACCCAGAGCGCTGAAAAACGGCCCATGTGGCCCCTGTAGGAACAGGAACACGCGGCCATCGGCGCCGGAATTGAGTGGTGGCATTGGTACTGCTCGTTTCATTTTGGTGCGGAAATTATGCCTATTTGTGTCTATCACGGCAAGGCGGGGCTTGCCCCTACAGTCGGTTACGCTTACCTCGGCTTGGAAAACTGGTCACAGGTTAGAAGCTGAGGGTTAAAGCAATGTTTACCGGGATCGTTACAGATGTTGGCACTGTTACCGAGTTGGACCAGCAGGGCGATCTGCGGGCGCGGATTAAAACGGCCTATGATACAGTCGGCATTGATATCGGCGCCTCGATTGCCAGCGACGGTGTTTGTCTGACTGTAATCGCGTTGGGTGATGACTGGTACGATGTCCAGATCAGCGCTGAAACCGTGTCGAAAACCAACTTGGATAGTTGGCAGGTTGGCAAGCGTGTAAACCTGGAGCGTGCTCTGAAAGTCGGGGATGAACTGGGCGGGCACATTGTATCCGGTCATGTCGACGGTGTGGCCGAAGTTGTCGCGGTGGAAGACGAGGGCGACAGCACCCGTGTAACTCTGCGTGCGCCCAAGGACTTGGCGCGTTTCATAGCGCCCAAGGGCTCGGTCGCTCTGAATGGAACGTCCCTCACAGTCAATGACGTGGCAGGTTGCGATTTTGGCATCAACTTCATCCCGCACACCAAGGAAGTGACGACTTGGGGCGGCGTTTCTGTCGGTGACAAAGTGAACCTCGAGATTGACACTCTGGCCCGCTATGTCGCGCGTCTGGCCGAAATGTCCTGACCAGACGCCGCGTTCTGGCCGGTTCGGGGCGTTTGCAGACTGGCCTTTGCGCGCGTGGTGGTCTATCCACCCGTGCAAACTTGCTCAGCGAAAGGCTGCCCAATGAGCTTTGAAACCCCCGGACCCGTCGAGGCGCAATTGCGCGACGCGATCAGCCCGATCGAAGGGATCATCGAAGAGGCGCGCAAAGGCCGGATGTATATTCTGGTCGACCACGAAGACCGCGAGAACGAGGGCGATCTGGTTATCGCCGCCGAGTTCGCGGATGCCGAGGCGATCAACTTCATGGCCACCCATGGGCGGGGATTGATCTGCCTGCCGATGACGGCCGAACGCGTGGACGCATTGGGCCTGCCGATGATGGCGGTCAACAACTCGTCGCGTCATGAAACAGCGTTCACCGTATCGATCGAGGCGCGCGAAGGTGTGTCGACCGGGATTTCCGCCGCTGACCGCGCGCTGACCGTGGCGACCGCGATCAACGAACAGAACACCATGGCGGCCATCGCCACCCCCGGCCATGTCTTCCCCCTGCGCGCCAAGCGGGGTGGGGTGCTGGTGCGCGCAGGCCATACCGAGGCCGCAGTGGATATCTCGCGCCTGGCCGGGTTGAATCCCTCGGGCGTGATCTGCGAGATCATGAAACCCGATGGCACCATGGCGCGGCTGCCCGATCTGGTGGAGTTCGCCAAAACCCACGACATGAAAATCGGCACGATCAGCGATCTGATCACTTACCGCTCGCGCAATGACAATTTGGTGGTCGAGACCTCGCGGGAAACCGTCACCTCGGAATATGGTGGCGAATGGGAGATGCGGATTTTCACTGATCAAACCCACGGCATCGAACACGTCGTCATGGTCAAAGGTGACGTGACTACACCCGAGCCGGTTCTGACCCGTACTCACGCTTTGCATGAAGCGCCCGACATTCTGGGCCTTGGACCCAAATCCTCGCGCGAATTGCCGCGCGCGATGGAGAAGATAGCCGAAGAAGGCCGCGGCGTGGTCTGCCTGTTCCGCCAGCCGCGCAATTCGCTTTATGCCGCCGAGGACGAAGGCCCGCGCACCATCAAGCAAACCGGTCTGGGCGCGCAAATCCTGTCCAAGATGGGCATTCAGGAACTGGTGCTGCTGACTGACTCGCCCGAAACCGTATATCTGGGGCTCGACGCGTTTGGCCTGTCCATCGTCGGCACCCGCTCCATCCTCAAGGAAGACTGATCGTGGCTGAACAAGATAAACACGGCGTCCTGCCGACCCCGACCTTCGACAAACCGGTGAAGCTGCTGCTGGTGGTGGCCCCGTTTTATCGCGCTATCGCTGACAATATGGTCGCCGGTGCCAAGGCCGAGATTGAGGCAGCAGGTGGTACCTGTGACGTGGTCGAGGTTCCCGGCGCGCTGGAAATCCCGACCACCATCGCCATGGCAGACCGTCAGTGTAACTATGACGGCTATGTCGCGCTTGGTTGCGTCATTCGCGGCGAGACCACGCATTACGAAACGGTATGCAATGACTCCAGTCGTGCCATTCAGTTGATGGGCCTTCAGGGTCTGCTGATCGGCAACGGCATCCTGACCGTCGAGAATGACGAACAGGCCGAGGTTCGTGCGAACCCCGAAAAGATGAATAAAGGCGGCGGGGCAGCCGCTGCGGCCTTGCATCTGATCGCGCTCAGCCGTAAGTGGGGCTCTTCCAAAAAGGGCGTGGGCTTCAAGCCGCCGTCCGAGTCCATCCTTGTGGCGGGCGACAGCAACGGACCCACGACAGCATGACCCAGACAGACGCGCCGAAACCGGCCAACCAGAAACGCCTGATGAAATCCGCCGCCCGGTTGTATGCCGTGCAGGCGCTGTTCCAGATGGAGCAGTCGGGTCAGACCACCGAACAGGTTGTCAACGAGTTTCTGGATCACCGGTTTGGTGCCGTCTATGAGGGTGAGGAAATGCTGGACGGCGATATCCGCCTGTTCCGCAAATTGGTCGAAGACGCCGTGAACTATCAGGCACCGATCGACCAGATGACAGACCGCGCGCTGGTTGCCAAATGGCCTATCGCGCGCATCGACCCGACCCTGCGCGCTGCGTTCCGCGCCGCAGGCGCCGAGCTGACCCAAAGCGACACGCCGCCCAAGGTGGTCATCACTGAATTCGTCGACGTGGCACGGGCGTTTTTCCCCGAAGGGAAAGAGCCAAAGTTCGTCAACGCAGTTCTGGACCACATGGCGCGCGAGGCCCAGCCCGAGGCGTTCTGACGCCTTTACGCAGGGCCCATATGCGCTAGGCTGAACGTCGGAGCGCAAGGAGGCCCGCAATGCCCAAACTGATCCGTCTGTATATTACTCAGGTTGCCTGGGGTTTCGCGATCTCGGCAGTGTTTGTCGGTGTCTTGCTGGCGTTTAACGTGGCCAACCTGCGCAGCCTCATCACTGGGTCGGATATAGGACTGATTGCGCTGTTGATGATCTGGTTCATGAACGGCATCGTTTTTGCCGGTGTGCAATTCGCTTACAAGATCATGAGCATGGCTGAAAAACCCGGTGGCCCGCGCCGTGGCTCGCCGGTTGTGCACAGCTTTGAGCCTGCTGTCGTTCGTCGGGACGCCCCTGCGGGGAAATAAGCTAAGCTTGGAAAAATGTGGCGGGACCGCCAGTCAACCGTGCGGTGTGATTCCCGAGGACCTGTATGTACAGGTGGGCGCCAGGTAATCAGGCCAGGACCTGAACAGAGCCAGCCCCCTCGGAATTGCTTAAGGCCACCAGAATGCTACCAATCACAAGAAGGGCAGAACCCGCCAAGGGTCTAACTAGGTGTTGCTGACTGGATAAGCAAGGGGAGGCGGGTTGATTTTTGTTCTCTAATTGTTCACATTCCCCGGATGGTATTGGACTTGCAGCCTGGACAGAAGCTTGCACGCGGTGTCGCGCGCCATCTCAGCGCGCATGGATTTGTTTCTGTTGAAGAGTTTGTGCCCGTGCGTGGGTTGCGTGTGGATGTCATGGGGCTGGGCCCCAAGGGTGAGCTTTGGGTGGTTGAGTGCAAGTCCAGCCGCGCGGATTATCAGTCGGATGCCAAATGGCAGGGCTATCTTGAATGGTGTGATCGGTTTTTCTGGGCCGTGGATACTGATTTTCCAACAGACCTGCTGCCACAGGAAACCGGCCTTATTATCGCTGACGCCTATGATGCCGAGATTGTGCGCATGGCGCCCGAAGACAAGCTGGCGCCGGCAAGGCGCAAGAAAATGATACAAAAGTTTGCAACGGACGCGGCACGTAGACTGCACGCGATTCGCGATCCAAGGCTTTGAAAAATCAGCCTTTTACCTCGCGTGCGGCTTGCGCGGCGGCTCGGATTTCATCCGCAATCTCCTCGGCTTCTTCGGGGTCAAAATCCATCGGGACTTCCAGACCGTCGGCTTCGATGAACAGGCGCACCATGCCCTGATCGGTCGGGCCGATTTGCAGGTTGGCCTGAATGTCACGTTCGGTGTTGATGCCCATATTCGCCTCCGGAGATGAGCATTCGTGCTATCGCGCAAAGGCTTGAGAATCAAGACGCTGATGCGGTCAGATGCATTATGAACAATGCAAAGATAAGACCCTTTTGCGCTTCGGACGTGCCGTGGCTGGTTGAACAGCACGGGACCCTCTACGAGCGTGATGAAGGATTCGACGAAACCTTCGCACCGCTGGTTCAACGGATTCTTGAGGATTTCGTAGCGACCCATGACCCCGAGTTTGAGCGAGGCTGGATTGCCGAACAAGAAGGTCAGCGTTTAGGCAGTATTTTTTGCGTCAGACTGGACGATAGCACCGCAAAGCTGCGCCTGTTTTTTCTTGTACCCGAGGCGCGGGGAATGGGGCTGGGCAAACGCCTGTTGTACACATGTATGGACCACGCACGCACTGTAGGGTTCGGTCAGATGTCATTGTGGACGCACGAAAGTCACCGCGCCGCCTGCGCGCTTTACAAGGCGACAGGCTGGCATTTGACAGGCAGCAAACTGGTCCATTCCTTCGGTGTCGATCTTGTCGAACAAAGCTGGAAAATTCGGCTTTAATCCTCTTGCATTCCCCGGGCGCGTTCGGTAAATCGCCCCTCACGAGTGCCGCCTTAGCTCAGTTGGTTAGAGCGCTGGATTGTGGATCCAGAGGTCCCCTGTTCAAGCCAGGGAGGCGGTACCACTTCTCCCTGATCAGAGATTGGTGACACGGCAGGCTAGGCCGTTCATTCATGCATTGAAAATGAAGTAGCGCGCCGAAAATCAGCGCGCCAGGTTCAGCCTCAGCTTCATTTTGCTGCGCTTGGCGGCAGGCAGGTGCCGGTTCAGGCGCTTGTTGACCAGCCCGAACGCCCAGATGACCACGAGTGTCAGCAGGATGAAGTAGAAGGCCAGAATTGGGTAGGGAATGAAGGGGTTGAAGGTCTTGTCTGCAAAATACCCTGCGTAATACAGCGCATCGCCTCGTTGCTGCCAGACCGGAAACGCCGAGAAGAAGACCAGTGTGGTGGCGTGGAACAGAAAGATTGCTTCGTTCGTATAGGCAGGCCACGCCAGTCGCAGCATCGTGGGCCAGATGATGCGACGGAAGCGGGACCAACCTGTCAGGCCATAGGCGTCTGCAGCCTCGATATCGCCCTTGGGAATTGAACGCAGCGCGCCGTAAAAGATCTCGCCCGAATAGGCGGCCGTGTTGAAGAACAGCACGATTAGCGCGCCCAGCCAGGCCGAGGTCAGCGCATCAAGGAGCGGAAAGCTCTGCTTGAGAGACAAGAAGAAGAAATAGGCAAAGAAGAACTGGATGAACAGCGGCGAGCCCCGGAACAGAAAGATGAACCATTCCGACGGTTTACGCAGCCATACATTTGTTGACGCTTTGCCCAGTGCCAGTGCCGTGGCCAGAAAGAACCCCGTGACCAGCGCCATGATTCCGAAATAGATGTTCCAGATCATGCCTGAACCGATCAGGGTGAACTGTTCGCACAGGGTGAAATCAGCCTTGGGAATGGCCCGCTCGCCAATACCGATTGAGCGCAGGCCATAGTCCTGAATGGTCTGGATACAGCTCATGCGGTGGTCTCCTTGCGCAACAGCTCTCCGCCTGATGTGGCCTGACCGTGGGACAGGCGGCGCATCAGCCGTTCGAGACCAATTTCAGAAACTCGGGTCATGCCCAGGTAGAACACCAGCAGGGCAAGGAAATACCACATGCGCCAGTCGCCATGCGGGTATTGCGTGAATTTCGGGTTCTTGAACGCGCCCAGTTCGCGCGCCCAATAAACGATGTCTTCGATACCCAGCAGGAACAACAACGGCGTAGCTTTGATCAGCACCATCCATAGGTTCGACAGGCCGGGCAGGGCATACACCCACATCTGGGGCACAAGGATACGCCAGAAGGTCTGGCTGTGTGTCATCCCATAAGCCGCCGCCGTTTCCAATTGCGCATGGGGAACCGCGCGCATCCCGCCAAACAGGACGTTGGCGGCGAAAGCTCCGAACACGATGGAAAAGGTGATCACGGCCAGAAAGAAGCCATAGGTTTCGTGCACCCATTCGGGGGCTGTGCCCAGCGGCAATTTCGCCGACTGACAGACGATAAAATCATTGCCCTGCCGGATTGGGTCCGTCCATTCAGGACACAGTATCTTGTGCCGCGTCCATTCAAACGCCTGATCCAGCGCGATTACGAAAAACATGAAAAATGCGATGTCCGGCACGCCGCGCACGATCGCGATATATCCCTTTCCCAACCACGTTAGCGGCAGGATATGCGACCGGGCAGCCATGGCCCCCAGAAAGCCGAATCCCAAGGCTACGGGCGCGGTAATGGCCAGCAGCAGCAAAACCTTGAAGAAGGACAGGTAAAACAGCCAATGAACGCCGTTGGTCAAATAGCAAGAGAACCAACGGACAGTGCCGAGCGTTTCGGGATCAGTGCAGAACGAGAAAATGGCGGGCCTCTTTGACTGGCAAAGGCTCAGAATGCGGCGCGCCCGGTTGTCAGGCGCGCCGCAATTAGCAATTTAGAAGGTCGAGGACACTTCCCACTTGGTGATCAGCTTGTTCAGGCTGCCATCGTCCTTCATGGACTGGATGGCGGCGTTGAACTTCTCTTTCAGCTCACCGTCGGACTCGCGGATGCCCATGCCGACGCCACCGCCCAGCGGGACTTCGTCACCGACAAAGACCATGCCCGAGCCGTCTTCGGTGAAGGGCACCAGGAAGGATTTGTCAGCCAAAACCGCATCAGCTTCGCCATTGCGGACGGCTGCGATGGTTTCTTCGGGGCTTGCAAACTCCACCAGAGTTGCGCCGGAATCTGCAATGTAGCCAGCCTGAATGGTGCCTGTTTGGGCCGCCACGACGCCGCCTTCCAGATCAACACCATCGGACATGGCAACATAAGCCGACGGATCTGGCGGGGTGTAGTTCTGGGTGAAGTCGATGACTTCGTCCCGCTCATCGGTGATCGACATGCCGGCGATGATGGCATCATAGTTGCCCGAGACCAGGTTCGGGATGATCGAATCCCAGTCGTTCTTGACCCATTCGCAATCCAGGCTGGCGCGCTTGCACAGCTCGTCGCCCAGTTCGCGCTCGAACCCGTCGATCTCGCCCGCGTCGTTTACGAAGTTCCACGGTGCATAAGCACCTTCAGTGCCCAGACGGATCGTGTCCGCCATGGCCATGCCCGCGCCAAGCGCCAGCGCTGCTGTGGTCAGAATCAGGTTTTTCATTGGTAACTCCCCAGTTTAGTTCTTTCCTGAGTTTATGCCGCCTTGGTGGCGGATAGAAAGCCCTGAAGCCGTGCGGATTCAGGGGTGGTGAAGATGTCTTCCGGAAGGCCCTCTTCCTCGATCAGCCCTTGATGCAAGAACACCACGTGGCTTGAGATATCGGCCGCCATTTTCATGTCATGGGTCACGATGATCATGGTGCGGCCTTCAGCGGCCAGATCCTTGATAACCTTGATGACTTCCTGCTCCAACTCAGGGTCCAGCGCCGAGGTCGGTTCGTCAAACAGCAGCGCCTCGGGCTCCATGCACAGTCCGCGCGCAATCGCGGCACGTTGTTGCTGACCGCCTGAAAGTTGCGCCGGATATACGTCGCACTTGTCGCCGATACCGACTTTTTCCAGATATTTCCGCGCGCTGTCCTCAACTTCGGTCTTGTCACGGCCCAACACGGTGACCGGGGCTTCCATGACGTTTTGCAGGATTGTCATGTGGGCCCACAGGTTGAATTGCTGAAACACCATCGACAGGTTGGTGCGGATACGCAGAACCTGTTTTGCGTCGGCGGGACGACGGTGTTGACCTTGGCTTGCCCAACGGACGGGTTCGCCCTTGAACAGAATTTCCCCCTGCTGACTGTCTTCCAGCAGGTTGCAACAGCGTAGAAGCGTGGATTTACCAGACCCGGACGACCCGATCAAAGACACCACATCACCGCGTCTGGCCGTAATATCCACCCCTTTCAGCACTTCTAGATTGCCGAAACTCTTGTGTAGGTTTTTGATTTCGATGACCGGAGTGGAATCTGTCACGGGAGCCCTGAGTGTTATTGGTGTTGGTGCGGTACTAGGGCTTAAATTTTTGAGCAATGCAATGCGCAAATGATGCGTTACCGCTCAGAAACTGTCAAAATGACCAGACGTTCTGGCCAAATCGGTCAGGGATTGAGCAAGTCGGCAGCCGCTTGCGGTGGATTGGGAACAGCCAGATAGTCATCCGCCGGGATGTAGATAAGGTCCCGCAGAAGCAGCAGTTCTGCGTCCTGATCAGACAATTCGGTTATCGCCTTTTGAGTTGCCCGTGCGATGGCGGCTGCGTCTTGCCCGATGGCCGTGATGAAGGGAAGGGCGGGTGTCGGGGATGTTTCTTCAACAGGGCGCAACGCTGTTCCCAAGTCTGAGAGTTTCTTCAACGACGCCCAAGTGACGGCATCCAGACAGGCATAGTCGGCGCGACCATCCGCAACCGCTTGGGCTGAATACGCGTGACCGCCAGTCATAAGCAATTCAGACGGAAACTGGGCGGCTTTGGCAAGGTGAACCATAGGAGCGGCCCAGCCGGACTGCGAAAGCGCCTCGTTATAGGCAAATGTCCCGCCTGCAAGCTCTTTCAACCCACGGGGGTCATCCTGCCGAGCAACAAAGACCGAACGATAATGCCCCGGTGGACATCCCGGCAGCCCGTAATCCGGTGTTCCAACCAGTTGCACCTTGCCGTGCAATCGGGTGCGGTAGGGCATCCCGCATGTCTGGGCGAACAGAAGGTCGGGACTCTGCCATATGCTCCATGCATCTTGGTCCCGTGTCAGGCTGGCGGGGCCGAAGCCAAGGTTTTCACGAATCAAAAGCCAGAAATGATCATTCGCGGATCGAACAGCGGGCATGTCATACATGCCCAACGCAGCGATCACGCCTTGGCTGCCTTTTGCCGCGCCAGGGCCGAGTCGACATCGCTGACCCCCAACAAGCTGACCACCAGTCGCAAAAGGGAATCTTCCTCTCCCGTGCGGTGCCCATCGGCCAGCGCAACCGACCACATTGCCTGAACCACGGCAAGCCGATCTTCATATTGGACGGCTTCCTTGATCGCGCGGGTAAAGCGGACGGTGTCCGGGGCTTCGGCCTCAAGATCTTCGGCGCGAGCGCGCAGGGCGGCCGCTTCGAACGGGGACAGGCCATAGCGTTCGGCGGAAATTCGGTCGATCCGCGCCATCTCGCTGTCGGCATAGTCGTTGTCTGACCGAGCAATGCGGACCAATAGGGCGGTCAACGCCAATCGCGCATCGTCATCGGCAAGCGGGTCGGGCTGAGGCTGAGTAAGCCGGGACAGGAATTCACTGAACATGCGAAAGATATAGAGGCCGACTAGGTTTCTTCCAAGCGCCTTTGCACGCGGCCGCGTGCAGCTTGGCTGTCGTTGAAGCTGAGGCCCATCGCAATACGGGCTTCCTCGACGATCTTCATCTCGCCTTCGTCGGAATTGCCGTCGGCCAGAACGACCTCCCACAGGGCGTCTAGGGCGGCCAGCCTCTCGTGCAGGTCTGTGGTCTCGCGGATCAGTTTGCCGAACGTGTCTGTCTCGGGGGCCGCCGCGTGCAGTTTTTCGCAAGTGGCGCGGACCTTGGCGGCCTCAATCGCGTTGTGCTGGTACAGACGGGCAAGTATCCGATCAATCAGGCTGATTTCTTCCAGCTTATAGTCGCGATCCGCCTGCGCCACGCGCACCATCAACGCACCCAACGCCAATTCAGCGTCCGGGTCGGGCAGATTCGTATGCTGTGGCGGGCGAAACGCCTGAAAGAACTTCTTCAACATAATTTTAGAATATTCCATATTTTGTAGCCCGCCAAGCACGGACTACATGTCATGGACTGGAATCGTCAAAATCCCGCTGTGTGGGTTTCAGCGGGCCATAAGGCCCTGAAGTTTAGTTCAGAGCCTTTGTCGCCTGTTCTTGCAGCCATCCCAACATCTGTTTGTAGGGCACGGGGCCATAGCTGATGCGCGCCACGCCCAGTGATGCCAATGTTGCAGTGTCCGGTGTTCCGGGCAGGGCGATGATGTTTACAGGCAATTCGGTCGATTCGCATAACCGCGCGATAAGCACCTCATCCTTCAGTCCCGGCGCAAAAAAGCCGCTGGCCCCTGCTTCGGCATAGGCTTTGGCGCGTGCGATTGCATCGTCCAACATGTCATCGCTATGTGTATCGGGCCTGGCCTTGAGGAAAATATCTGTGCGCGCGTTGATAAAGGCGGGAATCCCGGCGGCATCACAGCCCTCGCGCATTGCCCGTACCCGCGCTTCCTGAGTCTCGATGTCATACAACTCTTTCGTGCCGACGATCTGATCCTCGAAGTTGAAACCGATCACCCCGGTTTCCAAGGCACGTTCGACATTTGCGGCCACGCCAAGCACGTCCGATGCGTAAGCCCCTTCGAAATCCAGTGTCACAGGAAGATTGACGGCCGACACAATGCGACGGGCATTGTCCAGCGCGGCCTCCATGGGAATGTTCTCACCATCCCCGTACCCCTGCGCCATCGCGACCGGGGCGCTACCCGTGGCAATCGCTTTGGCCCCGGCATCACGCACGGCACCGGCGCTGCCAGCGTCCCAGATATTGTACAGAATAACCGGGTCGCCCTTCTTGTGCAGGGCGGCAAAGGTTTCTGCGCGTGTGATCTGATCTGTCATGGCCGGTCTCCTGTCGTTGTTGTGACGACAGTTAAAGGCGCAAACAGCCGATGCGTACAGAATTTTTCGCATCGGCTGTCACAAGGCAGTGATCCTGTGAAGGTCAGACCAGACGAGAGGTATCCTTGGCCGCGCGCACAAACTCGCGGAACAACGGATGCGGGTCGAACGGCTTCGACTTTAGTTCAGGGTGATACTGAACACCGATGAACCACGGATGGTCCGACCATTCGACGATTTCCGGCAGACGTCCGTCAGGAGACATGCCCGAGAATTTGAGCCCGGCCTTTTCCAATTGCTCGCGGTATTTGATATCGACCTCATAGCGGTGGCGGTGGCGTTCTTCGATGTTGGTGCCGCCGTAGATCTCGGCCACTTTCGAGCCATCGGCCAGAACCGCATCATATGCGCCCAGACGCATGGTGCCGCCTTTGTCGTCGCCGACTTTGCGTTCGACCTTGTGGTTGCCCTGAACCCATTCCTTCAGGTGATAGACCACAGGTTCAAAACGCTTTTTGCCGGCTTCGTGGTCGAACTCTTCGGAACCCGCCTCTTTGATGCCAGCCGCGTTCCGGGCTGCTTCGACAACCGCCATCTGCATGCCAAGACAGATACCCAGATAGGGAACCTTGTGCTCGCGCGCGTATTGCGCGGCTTTGATCTTGCCTTCCGTGCCGCGCTCGCCAAAGCCACCGGGGACAAGGATGGCGTGGAATCCTTCCAGATGGGGCGCGGCGTCTTCTGTATCGAACACCTCGGCGTCAACCCACTCGACCTTGACCTTGACGCGGTTGGCCATGCCACCATGAGTCAACGCCTCGGCAATCGACTTATAGGCGTCTTCTAGTTGGGTGTATTTACCGACGATGGCGACCTTTACCTCGCCTTCGGCGTTGTGGATTCGATCACTGACGTCTTCCCATTTCGCCAGATCGGGTTTCGGGGCAGGGCTGATCTGGAACGCGTCCAGAACTGCCTGATCCAGACCTTCCTTGTGATAGGCCAGCGGCGCGTCGTAGATCGTGCTAAGGTCCTGCGCCGCGATCACGCTGTCAGGGCGCACGTTGCAGAACAGGGCCAGCTTTTCACGTTCTTTCTTTGGGATAGGACCTTCCGACCGGCAAACCAGAATGTCAGGGGCCAGACCGATCGAGCGCAGCTCTTTGACCGAATGCTGGGTTGGCTTGGTTTTCAACTCGCCCGAGGCCTTGATGTAGGGCAGCAGCGTCAGGTGCATGAACAGGCACTGGCCGCGCAGCTTGTCCTGGCTAAACTGACGGATGGCTTCGAAAAAGGGCAGGCCCTCGATATCGCCGACGGTGCCGCCGATCTCACACAGCATGAAATCAACCTCATCCTCGCCAATGGCAATGAAATCTTTGATTTCGTTGGTGACGTGCGGGATCACCTGAATGGTCTTACCCAGATAGTCGCCGCGGCGCTCTTTCTCGAGCACATTCGAATAAATCCGCCCCGAGCTGACCGAGTCGGTCTTGCGCGCGGCGACTCCGGTGAAACGCTCATAGTGGCCAAGGTCCAGATCGGTTTCGGCCCCGTCATCGGTGACGAACACCTCACCATGTTCAAACGGAGACATAGTGCCGGGGTCGACGTTCAGATAGGGGTCCAGCTTGCGCAGCCGGACCGAGTATCCGCGTGCCTGCAACAAGGCACCCAAAGCTGCCGAGGCCAACCCTTTGCCCAAGGACGAAACCACACCACCGGTGATGAAAATAAAACGCGCCATGTTGTTCGGCTAGCTCCCGTGAGACGTCAAAATCAGCTGCCCGACGGTTCCGAAAAACCGTTGCATCACGGGACTCCATACATAAAGGATTCGCGCCCAAAGCGCAAGAGAACCGCAAGATGCTGTTGCAGTTCTCTGTCAGGATTCTAGGTTTTGTGGATCAGTCGGCCTGCGGGATCAGCGGCGCGTTGTCGCCCTGTACCGGAGGCAGAAGATCGTCCGCCGACGGAACCGCCGGTGCGCTTTCTTCAGTCGCAGCCGGGGCGGGAACGCCCAACCGGTCGATAACCGAGCTGCCCGAGGATTTCTGAGCCGCCAGAATCGTCAGCGTGATCGACGTGACGATAAAGCACGCCGCCAGAATCCATGTGACCTTGCCCAACGCAGTTGCAGCCGCGCGGCCGCTAACGGCGCCGCCACCGCCGCCACCCATGCCAAGACCACCGCCTTCGGACCGCTGCATCAGGACGACGGCGATCAGGCCCAGAGCCAGAAGAAGATGGATGATGAGAACGACGTTTTCCATGGTGGTCCTGTACAGCGTGGCGTGTATCGCGTGGTACTTATGCAAGTTTGGTTCCGGGGGCAAGTCACGAGTTTCCATCAGGATCAATGATGTGTCTTATCACGGCAAAGGGACTGGACAGATCGGCGGATCGTGGCGCAACCTGCGGCCATGCCCCATGATGATCACGACCACCCGCACGCCCTTTTGCCACCCGAACCTGCCTTGCGCGTCAAGGCGCTCGAGACGATTCTGACTCGCAAGGGGCTGGTTGACCCCGCGGCTTTGGATGAGATTATCGACACCTACCAAAACAAGATAGGCCCTCAGAATGGTGCGCTTGTCGTCGCAAAGGCGTGGACGGACCCGGAATTCAAACGCGCTTTGCTTGAGGATGCGACCCCGGTTGTTGCTGATCTTGGATTTTATGGGCGGCAGGGCGAACACATTGTAGTGGTCGAGAATACGCCTGCCCAACATAATATGGTAGTTTGCACCTTGTGCAGTTGTTACCCGTGGCCGCTGCTCGGTATCCCCCCGGGGTGGTACAAGTCCGACGCGTATCGCGCGCGTGCCGTTCGGGAACCGCGTAAAGTACTGACCGAGTTCGGCGTGACGCTGCCATCCCAAACTGCCGTTCGGGTTTGGGACTCGACCGCCGAGATCCGCTATCTGGTTTTACCAATGCGGCCCAAGGGCTCTGTATCGCTTGACGAAGACGCTCTGGCCGCCCTGGTGACACGCGACAGCATGATTGGAACCGGTTTGCCCAAGGTGCCCTCATGACACGGGTTCACGACATGGGTGGGCGGTTTGGCGATGGCCCGGTAGTCCCCGATGCCGTAGACGCGCCGGTTTTTCCCCAGGAGTGGCATGGTCGCGCATTGGCTGTAACTCTGGCAGCAGGCTTTCTAGGCCAGTGGAACATCGACATTTCGCGCCATGCGCGTGAGCGCTTATCGCCGAAGGATTACACGCGGTTTTCCTATTACGAAAAATGGATATCTGCCTTGGCTGACTTGTTGGTCGAGCAAGGTGTTCTGACATTGGCCGACTTGAGAGGGGCGGAACAAGAGGGGCCGCATCCTCTGGCATCAAGGACGCTCAAAGCTGAAGCCGTTAGTGCCGCGCTATCCAAAGGTGGTCCAGCGGATCGACCGTCCAACGTGCCAGTGCGATATGAAATCGGCCAGTACGTTCGGACCGTTCACCCTGCTTCCAATCGGTTGGTGGATGGCGGTCACACACGATTGCCAGCCTACGCCGCTGGAGCCGAGGGGCGGGTTCTGCGTGTTCACGGCAGCCATGTCTTACCGGACTCAAACGCGCACGGCCTCGGAGAATCGCCCGAGCCGCTTTATGCAGTGGTTTTCGACGCATCGGAACTTTGGGCAGCGCCCGAAAATCCCAAGGACGAGGTCGTACTAGACCTCTGGCAAAGTTATCTGGAGCCATCATGACCGATTGCATCGCGCATACAGCTCCCGAGCCGGTATTTGCCGAACCATGGCACGCTCAAGTCTTTGCCGTGACAGTTGCGCTGAACGAAGCGGGGCGATTCGATTGGCCGGAATGGGCGACACGATTTTCTGCTACGTTGAAGCGTCACGGGTTGAAGAAGGAACTCGATGGCGGCGAGTATTATTTTCGCGCTTGGCTTGAGACACTGGAAACGCTTCTGGCGGATAGTGGTGAAACCAGTGCCGGCGATATCGACGATGTATCAGCGGCATGGGAAAAAGCGTATTTGACCACACCCCATGGCAGCCCTGTTGAATTGAGTGCCGACTAGGGGCTCTGCCCCCGCCGCGCGTTCCGCGCGCCTCCCCCGGGATATTTGTAGCCGGATGAAGCGGGGGATCCGTTCTTCATCTGGCTATAAATATCCCCGCCGGAGGCATCGCGCGCAGCGCGGTTATGGTCTGCGGCGAATTACCGGTTTCCCTGCCGCTTTCTCCTCGTTATACGAGCCGAGTTTGATATCTCAGCGCAAAAGGACCGGATATGGCCAATGTGGTTGTTGTCGGCGCCCAGTGGGGTGACGAAGGAAAAGGCAAGATCGTCGACTGGCTCAGTGAGCGGGCAGACGTCATCGCGCGTTTTCAGGGTGGGCATAATGCCGGGCACACGCTGGTCATCGATGGTGAAGTTTACAAGCTGAACGCGCTGCCTTCAGGTGTGGTACGTGGTGGCAAGCTGAGCGTGATCGGCAACGGTGTTGTTCTGGATCCTTGGCACTTGGTGAACGAAATCGCCTCGATCCGCAAACAGGGGGTCGAGATCACCCCGGAAACGTTGATGATTGCTGAAAACACGCCCTTGATCCTGCCCATTCACGGTGAGCTGGACCGAGCGCGGGAAGAAGCGGCAAGCAAGGGTACCAAGATCGGTACCACAGGGCGCGGCATCGGCCCGGCTTATGAGGATAAGGTTGGGCGCCGCTCGGTGCGCGTTGCTGATCTGGCTGATGAGGCGACGCTTGAGGCACGGGTTGATCGGGCGCTGCAACACCATGATCCGTTGCGCAAAGGTCTGGGGATCAAAGCCGTGGATCGTGACGCGCTGATCGCTCAGTTGAAAGAGATCGCCTCGAAAATCCTGCCTTTTGCGGCTCCGGTCTGGAAAGTGCTGAATGAAAAGCGCAAGGCGGGGAAACGCATTCTGTTTGAAGGGGCGCAGGGGGCGCTGCTGGATATTGATTTTGGCACCTATCCTTTCGTGACGTCTTCGAACGTGATCGCAGGGCAGGCCGCAACGGGCGTAGGCATTGGGCCGGGGTCGGTGGATTTTGTTCTGGGTATCGTCAAAGCCTATACCACCCGCGTCGGTGAGGGACCTTTCCCGACCGAGCTGGATGACGAGGACGGCCACCGTCTGGGCACTCGGGGTCATGAATTTGGAACGGTGACAGGACGCAAACGCCGCTGCGGGTGGTTCGATGCCTGCCTTGTTCGTCAGACCTGTGCCACCAGCGGTGTAAACGGCATCTCGCTGACCAAGCTGGATGTGCTTGACGGGTTTGAGACGCTGAAAATCTGCGTGGGTTATGATCTGGACGGCGAGCGACTGGATTACTTGCCGACCGCCGCAGATCAGCAGGCCCGCTGTAAACCGATCTATGAAGAAATGCCGGGTTGGAGCGAATCCACCGAGGGCGCCCGCAGTTGGGCAGACCTGCCTGCCAACGCCATCAAATATGTGCGCCGGGTCGAAGAACTGATCGAATGCCCGGTTGCCCTGTTGTCGACAAGCCCGGAGCGGGACGACACCATTCTGGTGACTGACCCGTTTGCAGATTGATGGGCACCGATCAGAAACCAGGACTCAGCTATAAGGCACGCCGTCGTTGGTCGATGGTGTTGCTGCTGGTTGGTCTGCCGGCCTATATCGTGGCGGTGGTGACAATTGTGAATTGGCTCGACCGACCGCCGATCTGGTTGGAACTGCTGGTCTATGTCGTGCTTGGCGTCTTGTGGGCTTTGCCATTTAAGTTCGTGTTTAAGGGCGTCGGCAAAGAAGATCCGGATCAGCCATCGGAATAGGCGGTTTTTACTGCCTGTTTACGTGCTCGGGTAATGGCCAAGTCAGGATTGCGCGCGCTAAGGCGTGATACTCGCCCGAAATTTCTTCGGCGAGGCTGAACGGGCTTGGCCATGGTGTGGTCAGTGTGGCCTCGACCTGTCCGGTGACAAGCTTCAATTCAGCTTTGTGTTTTGCCGCCAGACGGCGCATTTTCTGGTTCGTCGCCAGGCACAGCATATGAACCTCGCGAATGCCTCGGTTTCGCGCGGCTGCAATGATCCGAGAGAATAGGGCGTCGCCGATACCGCGGTCTTGCCAAGATGCTTCGACTGTCATCGCAACTTCTGCCACGAAATTCTGGCTATCGGGTACAGTCCGAAGCTCGCCAACACCTCGCAGGCAGGAATCTGGAAAGGCCCCGAAAACAAGCGCGGCATTGTCAAATATTCCGTCCAGATAGTTTTGCACGAATTCCGGTCTGACAGGGACGCCAAACCGAGAGGTCAGCGTGTCTTCGTTTAGGTTTCTGTAATGGCTTATTATTTTCGGTTTGTCGTATATTCGAAGGCGCCGTATTGGGAGTTCATACATGGCACGACTCCTGTTTTAACGAATTGTGGGCATCAAATTAGATGGCGACAGGTTACCATTATTCTGCAGTGCAGCAAAAAGGACGTTTCGTCACAATCGGGCGCGGAGGTATCAGTTTGAATAGGCAAAAGAAAAGGCCGGTGCATAGCACCGGCCCTTTGATTTCAAGCTTGTATATGGTCAGCCAGCGGCGCGTTCGTCATTTGGGCGAAAGCCAATCTGGTTTGACGCTGCAAATCGTCCGCCGCCTGCTTTCTCGATCTTGCCGTCGCGCAGCAACTGACCGAAGGACCGCAGGCTTTCTTCGCGGTTGAACTCATCTTGCTTGAGTGAGCGAATCTTATTCATCAACTGCGGGCGCGAGAATTGCTCCTGACCTTCGATGAACGACAGGTAGGCCGCTGCGGCCTCAAGCAGATCGGGCAGGGACTGCGCGCCTTGCTCTTGCGCGAAGGATGCAAATCCACCTTCCTCGCTCGCCTGATCTTCATCCTCGGACTTTACACGGCGGGGCGTAACGGGGCCGGCATCTTCGTCGTGAGTGTCAATGCGTTGTTCTGCCACCAGCTTCAACGGAGCCAGCGTATTCGATTGCGGGCGCATGCTGGTCACCTGAACCTCGGGGCGGCGAGGGTTGACTACGGACGATGTCAGGTTGCGATATTCTTCTTCCTCATCGTCTGCCTCGGGCTGTTCTTTGCGCTCTGCTTCGGTTGCAGCTACAGCCGCGCGGAGGTGAGAATAGGTCTCGCGCTGTGTGTTCGCCGGATCGTCCATCTGAACACCGGCTTTGTCCATCAGGCGCGTCAAGTCCTGGTCTGATGCCGCTGAATCGGCTGCGGGTTCGTTCGCACGATTGGCAAGAAACGCCTCAACCTCAGAGATTTCGCTAAGGAGGTTTTCTTCGTCCTGCGCGCTCAGAACACCTTCTTCGGCAGCGGTCTCTTCAATTTCGACATCGTCGTTGTCCGAGGCATCCTGGCTGAGGATATTGAGGATTTCTTCGTCTTTGTCTTGTTCGTCATCCGAAAGCTTGATTTCAGTCTCGGCAATCTCTTCCTCGATCACGTCCTCGGTGGGCAGCACCGAGGTTTCGTCCAGATCTTCGACGGCTTCAATCACCGCCTCAATGGACGGATCGTATTCTTCGGCAAGCTCGTCCAGTTCAGCAACCGGTTCCACGGCTTCGGGAGCCGCCTCGGCCGTGGGCATCTGGTCGTCTTCGGCAATTGGTGCGGTGTCCTCTGCTTCGAACGGCGCTGCGTCGGCTTGGGCAACATCTTCTGCCGGGACGTCTTCCTGCAGGTCTGCCGCGCTCAACGAACCGGCTTCAAAGGCGGCAGCGACGGCATCCGAGGGGCCAGCGGCCTCTCTCATCAGCGTCGTTTCTTCGTCCTCAGCGTAAATGACCGAATTCTCGTCGGTATGGGATACGACGGCACGGATGCGCTGCAGCTTGGCGGCTATACTGTCAGCGGCCGGGGCAGGGGCGTTTTCAACCGCTTCCGCGTCATCAAAGAAAACAGCGGGGGCTTGTTCCGGCTCTGCCGCGCTCGGCGCTTGCTCTACTGGCGTTGCAGGTTCGGAAGGCGCTGCCGCAACTTCGGTTGCACGCAGCAAAAGGCCGCTTTCGTTCTGGCGGGCTTCCACGCGTGTGGATGCGTCGCGCTGCGCGATGCGGGCCAACATCTCGGCGTCGGGCTGGGGAGGTTCTGACCCAAAGTACCGGTCTTCCGCAGCAAGGTCGCGAAAGTACTCGGCGATGGCCTTCATCGTTTCGAAGGAATCGTCAAAGCCTTCCAAAGTGCATGAGAAGGTTCCGTAGGAAACGGTTAAAACCTTGTTATTCTGTACCATCAGACGCACGTCCTTTACAAACTACCTGAACCAACCTGCCCAGGTCCGGGCACCCCTATTGGTTCGAAACTTTGCTTATAAACCTATCATTTTGTGGTCTGAATGTGTCCAAAACCGGGAAAAATGATCAATCTTAGAAAAAATATGCCAATTGTGCGCTCTGACGAGCCAATTGTGCTGGTCGGAGGCGGGCAAATTGGGCCCCGCGATCTGGAAATCGCGCTGATTCGCGCAGGTAGGGTCGTAGCTGCCGATGGCGGAGCGATACCGGTGCTTGAGGCTGGACATATCCCCGAGGCCGTGATCGGTGATTTCGATTCGTTGGAGGCATCCCACAAAGCGCAGATTCCATCCGACCGTCTGTTTCCAATTCGTGAACAAGACAGCACGGACTTTGACAAGGCATTGCGCAGCGTAGACGCGCCGTTGATCCTGGGGGTCGGGTTTCTTGGCGGGCGGTTGGATCACCAATTGGCCGTGCTTAACGGGTTGGTCAGGCGGCAGGATCGGCCCTGCGTCCTGTTGGGGGAGCATGAGGTCGTGTTTCACGCACCGCCAAACATCAGGCTTGCGCTTGCGCCGGGGGACGTCGTCTCATTGTTTCCATTTCAGCAGGTAACGGGGCGGAGTACGGGGTTGGAATGGCCGATCGACACGCTGGTCCTGGAACCTGACGGAGTGGTCGGGACATCGAACCGGGCAATATCTGAGGTTACGCTAACCATGGACACGCCGGGGTTGTTGGTAATGGTCCCAAGGACGGCTTTGGATACGGTTATGCAGGCGTTTCAGTCGGGGCAGATCGGGCGCTGGCCCGTTCGCGCAGAATGACATAGAGGCCGGCCAGAACGGTGATCGTAATACCGATCGCGGCCATGCCGTTGGGCAGGTCCAAAAAGACCAGCCAGCCGAACAGGGTGGCGACTGGTATCTCAAGGTACTGCATCGGGGCCAGCGTCGCCGAGGGCGCATAGCGCAGTGACCACGTCATAAACAGATGCGCGACGGTCCCAAGCAGGCCTATCGCCAAGAACAGGAAATGGGTGCCTTCAGTTGGGACGACCAGCGAAAGGTGCCAGACCTCCGTCGCGGTTCCAGCGATCAGGGCGGGCAAAATGATGATGGTGGCCATCGCACCCGAAACAGCTTGAAGGGCAATCGGGTCGGCCTCTTTCGCTATTTGTCGCGTGACCAGCATGAACAGTGCAAAGACGATGGCGACGACCAGGGGCAGAAGGGCAGCCGCTCCGACCTGAATGAAGCTTGGCTGGATAACCATCAGCGTCCCCGCGAAACCTACGGCGCAGGCCACAAGGCGCCTCAGGCCGACTTCTTCGCCCAGCACGTAACGGCCCAGCAACAGCATGATGAAGGGCATGACAAAGGCGATGGCCACCGCGTCGGCCAACGGCAGATATTGCAGGGCGCTGAACATCGCGCTGATACCGAGAATGTGCAAAATCGTTCGAATGGCCGTCAGGCGCAGTACGCGCCCCCGCATCCGCCAATGTCGTCCCGTCAAAGCAACCAGCGGGATCAGGACCATCGCCTGCACCGCGAAACGGACGAAGACAAGCATCGCAACGGGCGTTGTCTCACCCAAAAGCTTGGCCATCGCGTCGCCCAAGGGGGCGAGCACGCAAAACCCAAGCATCAAGACGATGCCGAAGACGGGGCGATCCTGTGTCATGCCCGCGACGCTAAGTTGAATGGGGGTATTCGGGCAAGGGCTGTACTTGGGTGTAGTCTGGCCCAATGCAGACCGGCAGATCGTCATTCAGCCTAAGCCATTCCAGCTTTTCTTCGTGGGCTACATGCAGCGTCGGCTGCAAAGCGTCGGGATTGTCCAGCGTCGCGACGTATAGATGCAGGATGCCCGACATCGCCTGAGACCGAAACGAGATCGGCGTGCCGCATTCCGGGCAGAAACTGCGTTCAACGCCGGGCGAAGACGTAAAGGTCTTTGGTTCCTTGCCCGTCCAGCGCCACTGGCCGTCGCGCACCCCGAATTATGTTGTCATTGGTGCGGCGCATTGCCGTCGGCAACTGTCGCAGTGGCAGGTCACGCAGGACAGGGCAGGGGGATCGACCTCAAAGGTTATAGAACCACATAGGCAGTGTCCGTGCATAAGGCTCCTCCGACTCGGGGCTCAACAATTGGGCACGTTCACGGCCAGACCACCCAACGATGTTTCTTTGTACTTTTCATGCATGTCATGCCCGGTTTGGCGCATGGTTTCGATGACTGCGTCCAAGGGGACAAAGTGACGACCATCACCGCGCAACGCTAAAGACGCTGCGGAAACTGCTTTGATTGCGCCCAACCCGTTGCGCTCGATACAGGGAACCTGAACCAGCCCCGCGACCGGGTCACAGGTCATGCCCAAGTGGTGCTCCAACGCAATTTCAGCCGCGTTTTCCACTTGCTCAGGCGTGCCACCCATCACAGCGCACAGCCCCGCCGCAGCCATTGCCGAGGCGCTGCCAACCTCGGCCTGACACCCAGCTTCGGCACCCGAGATCGACGCGTTGAACTTGACCAGCCCGCCAATGGCAGCCGCAGTCAGCAAGAAATCCTCAATATGCGTTTCCGAAGCACCGGGCACGTGATCGAGGTAATAGCGCAGGACCGCAGGCAGAACCCCGGCAGCGCCGTTTGTTGGCGCTGTTACGACCTGACCACCGGCGGCGTTTTCCTCGTTTACGGCCATGGCGTAAACGCTCATCCAATCGTTGATGGTGTGCGGGGCATTCAGGTTCATCCCTCGTTCAGCCTGAAGCGCGTCGTGGATACCCTTAGCGCGGCGGCGCACGCTCAGGCCACCGGGCAGAATGCCATCGGTGTGCAGGCCGCGCTCGATACAGTCGTTCATGACTTGCCACAGACGGGCCGAGCCTTTGGCAAAACTGTCGGCGCACCCGCGCGCGATCTCATTGGCGCGCTTCATCTCGGCGATGTTTTTGCCGCTGGCCTTGGCCATGTCCAGCATTTCGACCGCCGATTTGAACGGAAAGGGGACGGGGGCGCCTTCGTCGGTGGCTTTGCCTGCGGCCAGTTCTTCTTCGGTCAGGACAAACCCGCCCCCGATCGAATAGTAGACCTGCCGCAGGATTACGTCGCCTTGTGCGTCCGTGGCCATCAGGATCATGCCGTTGGCGTGGCCCGGTAGGGTGTGATCGTAATCAAAGACCAAATCCGCCTTGGGGTCGAAATGCAGCGTCGGCAAACCATCGGGGGTAACGCTGTGGCTCTCTTTGATGGCCAGCAGCGCGGCTTCGGCTTTTTCATTGTCGTAAGTATCGGGAACAAATCCAGCCAGCCCCAGTATCGTCGCGCGGTCCGTGGCGTGCCCAACACCTGTAAAAGCAAGAGAGCCGTGCAGCGAGCCGCGCAGGCCCGCAAATTCGAACGGAGAATCGCGCATAAGGTCCAGAAAACGTGCCGCGGCCACCATCGGACCCATTGTGTGCGACGAGGACGGGCCGATGCCCACTTTGAACATATCGAAGACAGACAGGAACATATCAGGTAGCGGAGCCTTCTGGAGGGTTAGCATAAGTCGGAGAAGTAAACGGTGTAACCCCCAACCCTTCGGCTTTGATAACCGCGCGGGTCGCAGGGCGGGTTTCCAGGTGCATAAGCACGTCGCGCAGGCGCGGTGTATCAAGCACTTGATACCAACTGCGGTCGGACTGCGCGGGGTAGAGGGCCATCCAACGCATCTGGCAAGCGAGGTAATACGTTAGAACCGAGGGTTTCTCGGGGTGCAGCCAGTCCGGGGTTTGCTCTGCTGTGGCTTCCAGAACCTGAAGGTGCTGGCGCAATCTCTGGCGTATTCCTGCGCGCAAAGGATCGGCCTGCGCTGCCTCAATGTATTTTTCTGCATAAAAAAGGATGCGCAGGTCAGCGTGTAGAGTGTTCGATGCAAAGAACAGCCACTTCAAGAACGCGGCCCGGTCGGGGCTGTGCGGTGCAGGTGCAAGTTGTGAATGGGTGTCGGCCAGCCAAAGCAAAATCGCGGCCGTTTCAAAAATCGGGCCCTGAGGGGTTTCGAGGACCGGAATCAGACCGTTGGGGTTCAGCGCGCGATAGGCCGCACCGTCTTGTGCATTCTGACTGCGATCGACCAGAGCCGTATCGTAGGGCAGGCCCATCTCTTCCATCGCCAGCCGGATCACCAGCGAGGCGTTGTCGGGGGCATAGTGCAGACGGTAGCGCGCGTTCATAACGCTGTGTACACCGCTGCGCAGAAGGCGAAACCATCGATTGCGACGTTTCCAATCGGAAACGCGTAGTTTTCAGCCGCGCAAGCATTGCGAAATGTTTTATTCGCTCTCGCAGTCGCCGCAGGCATTCCGTATAAGTCCGGCAGCAAAATAAGGATTTACGGCGATGATCGGAGAGTTGTCACCCATCGACAAAGCCAAATATGTCGCCGCGCGCCGCGCGGCTGACATGGTGCAGGACGGAATGCGCGTCGGGCTTGGCACCGGGTCGACTGCCGACTGGATGGTGCGCCGTTTGGGGGAACGGGCGCAGCAAGAAGACCTGAAGATCAAGGGTGTGCCAACTTCGACCCGCACGGCGCAACTGGCCCGTGAGGTCGGGATTGACGTTGTCTCTCTGGATCAGGCTGGATGGCTGGATATCACCATTGATGGCGCGGATGAGTTTGACGGCGAACTGAACCTCATCAAAGGCGGTGGCGGAGCGCTGCTGCAGGAAAAGATCGTCGCCACAGCCAGTGATCAGATGGTCGTGATCGCAGATGCCGGCAAAGAGGTTGAAACGCTGGGCGCGTTTCCACTGCCGATCGAAGTCATTCCATTCGGCTGGCAGACAACACGCACTTTGATCGAAGAAGTGCTGGATACGATGGATGTGTTGGGCACCTCGACCGCGTTGCGCATGATCGGGCAAGCACCGTATGTGACTGACGAAGGCAACCACATTCTGGATCTGCACCTTCAGCGTATTGGGAATGTGCGGCAGTTGGCATTGGTCTTGAACCAGGTCCCCGGTGTGGTTGAGAACGGATTGTTCGTGGATATCTGTGACCAGATCGTGATCGGTTATGGGGATGGCCGTGTCGAAGTGCGCGATATCAACGAAGGGACAACCGAAGTGGATCAGCCCACTGAAGGCGGAGAAAACCTGTTCGCGGATCTTGCGGATTAACAAGGTGGTTAAGCTGAACTTTGCGCGAACGCGAATAGCTCAGCGAACTTTCTGAAACATCAAGGGTTAGCAGTTTGGTAATCGACCCCAGATACTCAACGAATTTTGGCTTGAAAGAACAAGGGAACTCAGGATGAGCTTTGACTATGATCTGTTTGTCATCGGCGGAGGCTCGGGCGGGGTCCGCGCGGCGCGCGTTGCTGCCGGGGAAACCGGGGCAAAAGTCGCACTTGCAGAAGAAGACCGTTATGGCGGTACATGTGTCATCCGGGGATGCGTGCCCAAGAAACTGATGGTGTTTGCCAGCGAATTCTCGGGCACGGTCGAAGACGCGCAGGCGTATGGCTGGGACATTCAGCCCGGTGCATTCAACTGGAACACCTTTCACGGCAAGCTGGTCGCTGAGCTTGACCGGCTCGAAGGTATTTATCGTAATATCCTGAAGAACAACGGCGTCGAAAGCTTTGACCAGCGCGCTCATGTAGTTGATCCGCATACTGTCGAGTTGGCGGACGGAACGCGCAAGACCGCCAAGCATATCCTGATCGCCACTGGTGGCCGCCCGGTTGTGCCGGATTTTCCGGGGTCGGACCTGGCGATCACATCGAACGAGATTTTCCATCTGGAGAAGCTGCCCGAAAGCATCCTGATTGTCGGAGGCGGCTATATCGCCAGTGAATTTGCCGGGATCATGAACGGGTTGGGCGTGAAAACCACTCAGTTTTATCGGGGTGCGCAAATCCTGCGGGGCTTTGACGAAGAAGCCCGTGGCCTGATCTGCGAAGAAATGCGCCAGAACGGCATCGACGTCCGTTTGGGGACCAACGTGCTTGAGATGACCAAAGAGGGCGAGCAGATCCGTGTGAAAGCCACTGACGGTACCGAGGACCGGTTCGATGTGGTCATGTACGCAACGGGCCGTGCCCCAAATGCCGACGATCTTGGACTTGAAGCGCTGGGCGTTGCGCGCGGACGCAAGGGTGAAATCGTCGTTGATGAATACAGCCAGACCGCTGTGCCCTCGATCTATGCCATTGGGGATGTGACTGACCGGGTGAACCTGACGCCGGTAGCGATTCGCGAAGGCATGGCGTTTGTTGAAACGGTCTTCCAGGGCAATCCGACCCCGGTAGATCATGAGCTGATCCCAACGGCGATCTTCACACAACCTGAAATGGGAACCGTCGGCCTAAGTGAAGAAGAGGCTGCCGCACAGGAGCCAATCGAGGTTTATGCCACGTCGTTCAAACCCATGCAGAAGGCTTTTGCAGGTGGAACGCAGCGGGTTTTGATGAAGCTGATCGTCAGTCAGGAAACCCGTAAGGTGCTGGGCTGTCATATCGTGGCACCGGGCGCGGGCGAGATGATCCAGCTTGCAGGTATCGCCGTTAAAATGTGCGCCACCAAAGAAGATTTCGACCGCACCGTCGCCGTTCACCCGGTCATGGCAGAAGAGCTGGTGACAATGCGGCAACCTGTACGCACTGCTTGATTTGCAACTGCGCGCACACAAGTTACAAGGGAACCCGTGATCACACGGTCCAACACAAGGGAATATATACATATGGCGGGCAACAGCGGCGGCCCCTGGGGGGGCGGAGGCTCTTCGGGTGGCGGAGGAAATCGGGGTAACAACGGGAACGGGCAACGCCCGCCCGAAGGCGACGGCCCGCAGATCCCCGAGATCGACGAATTGATGAAAAAAGGTCAGGAACAACTGCGCGTCCTTATGGGCGGTCGCGGTGGTTCAGGCCGGGGCGGAAACGGGCAGGGCTCTGGCGGGGGCGGTCCCATTTTCACCAAGGGAACCGTTTTGATCGGCGTGGTCGTTGCAGCGGTTCTTTGGGGTGCGGCCAGTTTTTATACCGTCAAACCCGAAGAACAGTCGGTTGAACTGTTTTTGGGTGAGTTTTCAGCCGTCGGCAATCCGGGTCTGAACTTTGCGCCTTGGCCCTTTGTTACGGCTGAGGTTATCCCGGTAACGCGCGAACAAACCGAAGATATGGGCGGTGCGCGCGGAAGCGATGATGGCCTGATGCTGACCGGCGACGAAAACGTGGTCGACATCGACTATCAGGTCGTCTGGAACATCAGCGACCCGGCCAGGTTCCTCTTTAACCTGCGTGACCCGCGCCAGACGATCCGCGCCGTGTCGGAATCGGCCATGCGCGAGATTATTGCGCAAAGCGAGCTGGCACCGATCCTGAACCGTGACCGTGGTGTCATTGCCGAACGCCTGCAGGAACTGATTCAGACAACGATGGACAGCTACGATTCGGGCGTGAACATCATCCGCGTCAACTTTGACAAGGCCGACCCGCCGCAGGACGTGATCGCCGCCTTCCGTGACGTTCAGGCCGCCGCGCAGGAACGTGACCGTTTGCAGAACGTGGCCGACGCCTATGCCAACCGCGTTCTTGCCGAAGCACGTGGTGAAGCCGCGCAGGTTCTGGAAGAGGCCGAAGCCTATCGCGCGCAGCAGATCAACAGCGCACAAGGTGAAGCCAGCCGCTTTAGCGCGGTTCTGGAGGAATATTCCAAAGCTCCGGACGTGACGCGCAAGCGTCTGTATCTGGAACGGATGGAACAGGTGCTTGGCGACGTGGACAAGATCATTCTGGACGAAAACTCGACCGGTCAGGGGCAGGGCGTCGTGCCTTACCTGCCGCTCAATGAGTTGCGCCGCAATCAGGCTGAGGAGAGCAACTGATGCGTAAATCACCCCTTATCCTCATTGCCTTGGTGATCATTGGCGTTGTTGGTCTGTCTTCGATTTTCATCGTGGATGAACGTGAACGCGCGCTGGTCCTTCAGTTCGGTCGCGTGGTCGCCGTCAAAGAAGAACCTGGACTGGCGTTCAAAATCCCGTTGATTCAGGACGTTGTCCGCTATGACGACCGCATCCTTTCGATCGACGTGCAACCGCTGGAGGTCACGCCTCTGGATGATCGTCGTCTGGTCGTTGATGCCTTTGCCCGCTACCGGATTTCCGATCTGGAACAGTTCCGTCAAGCCGTTGGTGTCGGCGGCATTCCGGTCGCCGAAGATCGTCTGGACCGTATCCTGCGCGCCGAAACGCGTGAGGTTCTGGGTTCGGTGTCGTCCCGCGACATCCTGAGCTCGGACCGTGCGGCGCTGATGCTGCGTATCCGCAACAGTGCGATTGCTGAAGCCCGTGCGCTGGGCGTGAACGTGATCGACGTGCGCCTGAAGGCGACCGATCTGCCGCAGGCCAACCTTGAGGCGACATTCGACCGGATGAAGGCCGAGCGTGAGCGTGAAGCGACGGACGAACGCGCCCGTGGTAACGAGGCGGCGCAGCGTGTGCGCGCGCAAGCTGATCGTACCGTGGTCGAACTGGTCTCGGACGCCAACCGCGAGGCAGAGATCATCCGCGGTGAAGCTGACGCTGAACGTAACGCGATCTTCGCCGAAGCATTTGGCAAAGACCCAGAGTTCTTTGAATTCTATCGGTCTCTGTCCGCTTATGAGCGCGCGTTGGGCGGCAGCAACAGTTCGATGGTTCTGAGCCCGGATTCAGAGTTCTTTAACTATCTGAAGTCACCAACAGGGCAGGCATCCCAGTAATGGGTATGATCCTTCTGGCCCTCGGGCTGGTACTGATTGTCGAGGGGCTGGCCTATGCGCTGGCCCCTTCGCTTATTGAACGGATGCTGGAAGCATTACGATCGCTGCCTGAACAGGCGCGACGACTGGCGGGGCTGCTTTGCGTGGTCAGCGGCTTTATCCTGCTTTGGGGCGCGTATCAGGTCGGGTTTTAGTGCCGTGGTTTCAATTGCAGGTGATTTCCCCGCGATCCTCAGTTGCGGGCCTGATTAAACCGACTACATTAGTTGCCAAGAGGGAGGCGTTCATGCGCGATCCCGCAGAATTGACGACAAGGAGTACCCAAGTGCAGGCACAAGCGCGCAGTATTTCCGTCCGAGCGGACGACAGGGTTGGTTTTTTGCGGCTGATGTGGCTGGCATTTGCGGGGATGTTGATAATCCTGGCGCAGACATCGGCAGCATTTGCGCGCGGGGAAAGCCTTGCGCCGTTGGCCGAAAAGATCAGCCCGGCGGTGGTGAACATCACAACCTCGACCCTGATCGAAAATCAGACCGGGCCGCAGGGCATCGTTCCCGAAGGGTCGCCCTTCGAAGATTTTTTCCGCGAGTTTCAGGACCGGGGCAATAATGGCGAGAACGCCCCGCGACGCAGTAATGCGCTTGGGTCGGGGTTCGTGATTTCAGAGGATGGTTACATCGTCACCAATAACCACGTGATCGCCGAAGCGGATGAGATTCTGATCGAGTTCTTTCCGGGTGACGGACAGCCCAAGAAGGAATTGCCTGCCAAGGTAATTGGCACGGACGAAAAAACCGATATTGCGCTGCTCAAGGTCGAGGCGACGGGGCCGCTGCAATATGTCAAATTTGGCGATAGCGACGTGGCCCGCGTAGGCGATTGGGTGATCGCGATGGGCAATCCGTTGGGTCAGGGATTTTCGGTCTCAGCCGGGATCGTATCGGCCCGCAACCGTGCGCTGAGCGGATCTTATGACGACTACATTCAGACCGATGCGGCGATTAACCGAGGTAACTCGGGCGGGCCGTTGTTCAACATGGACGGCGAAGTGATCGGTGTGAATACGGCCATTCTGTCGCCCAATGGTGGTTCGATCGGGATTGGGTTTTCGATGGCATCGAATGTTGTCGTTAAGGTTGTGGACCAACTGCGTGAGTTCGGTGAGACCCGCCGCGGCTGGCTGGGCGTGCGCATTCAAGACGTGACCGAGGATATGGCCGAAGCCATGGGACTGGACAAACCGGGTGGCGCTTTGATCAGCGATGTGCCGGACGGGCCGGCAAAAGACGCCGGTTTGTTGGCTGGTGACGTGATCCTCAGCTTCGATGGGGTCGAGGTCGAGGATACGCGCGGCCTTGTCCGTCAGGTTGGCGAAACCACAGTGGGCAAGTCGGTCCGCGTGGTCGTGCACCGGGATGGTGGAACGCAGACTGTTCTGGTGACACTCGGACGGCGTGAGGACGCTGAGCGGTCTGAGGACGGCGAGGAAGAAACGTCAGAAGCGCCAGTTGAGGAAAATGCCGACATACTGGGTCTTACGATCTCGCCTTTGACGGATGAGATGCGTACCGACATGGGCTTGGATGAAAACGCCGAAGGTTTGGTTGTAACTCAGGTTGACGAAGCCTCGGAGGCCTACGCAAAGGGATTGCGCTCGGGTGACCTCATCACCGAGGCTGGCCAGCAAAAGGTCACTTCGGTCGAAGATCTGGAAGCACGGATGGACGAAGCGCGAGAGGCTGGGCGGAAATCCCTGCTGCTTTTGGTGCGCCGTGGCGGTGACCCGCGATTTGTGGCTCTAAGCTTGGAAGAGTGAAATTCGGGTCTACTTGAATGAATGGGCCGGGGCGTTTGCTCCGGCCTTTTTTCTGTTCTGCAAAGAAGTGAGCCACACGCCGGGGAAGGCGCGTGGCTCTGATACAGGGAGAGGTCAGTGGACAGATATCGGGGATGATTCTCTGACCTCCTACGGTAACAATTACGAAGATAGTCTTAACGCAGCCGGTCGTATGTGAAGCAGGTCACAACGGATCAGATCAGATCGGATTCCGCCAATTCGCGCAGGGCTTCGAAGTCATGGATCATCAGACCGCCGCGTGATGCCTCGACCACGTTATCGCGCTTCCAGGTCGAGATTGTTTTGGATACGGCTTCCCGTGTCGCGCCAACGAACTCGGCCAGTTCGCTCTGCGACAGGGTGATCCGTTTGGCAGGGTCGTCCTGAAGGCCGGACAGGTGCAGCAGCTTACGCGCCAAACGGATGGGCATTGGCAGAAAGACCTGCTCATTCATTTGCGATCCCATCCAACGCATACGCAATCCCGCAAGGCGGATCAAATCGACCGCAAGATCGGGATGCTGACGGATTTGGTTCATTACGTCGCTGCGCCGGACGCGTAGAACACGGGACGGTTCAGCAGCCGCAATCGTGGCGGTGCGCGGTCCGTTGTCGAACAGGGCGATTTCACCGAAGATTTCGCCCGGCTTCATCAGGCTCAATGACAGTTTTCGACCACTCATGGCCAGAAAGGACACTTCCAATGTGCCCTCAGTGAGGGCGTAAAGTGAGTCACCTTCGTCACCTTGTTCAAACAGGGTCTCACCCTGTTCAAGCGAAATTTCTGTCGCCTGGGCAGAAAGCATGGCCCTGAGCCTGTCAGACGCCTCGGCCAAAAAGCCGCTGTTTGGGATGGCCGTCATGTGGATGTGGTGCTCCGGCTGCCAATGGTGAGTGGTCCCACAACTTTCCACAGCTATGACGTTTAGCCAAGGATTTTATGCGAATTCCGAAAGTTGGCTGTGCGTTGGCGCTCCACAGGACCGGTTCGACCACCCGGTTTACTGATGATCGGGGTCGTCCATATAGCTTTGTAGCATGCTGAACTGAAGCATGAGAAAGACCATCAACGCGATCGGAAACCCGAACGTTTCGATCTTGACCCAAAGGTCGGTGGACATCGTGCGCCAGACCAATTCGTTGGCCACGGCTAGAACTGCAAAACACCCGCACAGTCGGCGCGTGAGGATCATCCAGCCCTCGTTGCGCATGGGAAGCATTTCATCGAGAACATAGGCGAGATAGGATTTACCCTGCAGCAATCCGATGCCAAGGATGATCGAAAAGAACCCGTAGACCAGCGTGGTTTTCATCTTGAAAAACCGTTCGTCATTGAACCAGGCTGTCAGGCCGCCGAAGAAAATGACCATGAACGCGGTGAATATCTGCATCCGGCTGAGTTTCCCGGTCAGGTACCATAGCACGGCCATTGCAGACAGCAACAGGGGCACGAAGATGATGGTCGCGACGATGAACCCGGAATATTCAGTTCCGGCAAGCTCGAAACTGTCATCCCGCAAGCGTAGGTAGATGAAGAAAAAGGCCAGCGGAGGGCCAAGTTCCAGCACCTGCTTTAGAAATGGATTGATTTCTTTCTTGCCTGTCATGTCAGTTTCCTGCTGTTTACCCGCCCATTTCAACGATTACGGCGCCTAATGCAATCAATGCCATCAAAGCGATCCGCCTTGGCCCAACGGTTTCTTTCAGAATCAGCCAGCCGATCAGGGCAGCAAAGACGGTCGAGGTTTCGCGCAGAACGGCAGCCTCGCCAACTTTGTCCAATCGCGTTGCCAGCATGATAGAGCCAAAGGACAGCGGGGCAATGATGCCACCAGCCAAACCGCGCAGCATCAAAGGACCGATCGCGGGCCGGTTGACCATCGCACGCCATCTCAGGAAGGCGTAAATGGGCATGGTGGCGCCGTCGATCATGAAGAACCAGGCCAAAAAGGTGAAAGGGTCGGCGGTCGCGCGTATGCCATAAGCGTCATAGGTTGTGTAAAGCGCTACGAACAATCCGGTGGCGATTGCCAGCGCCAGGGCGATCCCAAGCGTTTCGCGGTTGGTTTCGAGAAAGCGGAAGTTGTAGGCCGCCAGTCCGAATATGCCGGCCAGCAAAACCGCGACACCCAGCCATTGGATGCCGGTAAAAGTCTCACCGAACAGCAGGTAGGCGCCGATAACGGTGAACAAGGGGCCGGTTCCACGGACGACCGGGTAAACGACGGTGTATGAGCCTTTGGTATAAGCCATAGCCTGTAGCGTTTTGTAGACGATGTGAATCAGCCACACGACGGCGAAGATGGGCCACATGTAGGGCTCTGGCCACGGCACGACGAAAAAGGCAAAGGGCGCTGCCATCAGGCAGTAACACGCGTCGATGGCACCACGGGACAGCCAGGGATCGTGACGACCCTTCTGCAATGCTCCGAAAGCCGCGTGAAGGAACGCCGCCATCAATGCCAATCCCAGCGCGAGCTGATGGCCTGCTTCGGTGCCTTCGAGTGAGATCAGCCAGTCGCTCAAGTGTCGGATCTTTGCGTTGGGAGGTGAGTGTGGGGGGCTGTCTGCCCCCCACACCCCCCGAGGATATTTTTAGCCAGATGAAGCGGTGGATCAGCTTTGGTCAAGGCCGGTGAGGGCGGCGGCGAATTCTTCAGGGTCGAAGGGGGCAAGGTCGTCGATCTGCTCCCCAACGCCGATCGCGTGGATCGGTAGGCCAAATTTGTCCGCGAGCGCCACCAGAACGCCGCCTTTGGCCGTGCCGTCCAATTTGGTCATCACAAGACCCGAGACATCGGCCAGCTTGCGAAATGTCTCGACCTGACTGAGTGCATTTTGCCCGGTGGTCGCGTCCAGCACCAAAAGGGTGTTATGCGGAGCGGTTTCGTCGACCTTGCGGATGACGCGGACGATTTTGGCGAGCTCTTCCATCAAATCGGCGCGGTTTTGCAGGCGGCCAGCGGTGTCGATCATCAGCAGGTCTGCTCCGTCCTCTTGCGCGCGCGTGAGGGCATCGAATGCGAGAGAGGCGGGGTCGGATCCTTCGGGCGCTGTAAGGACGGGCACGCCGGCACGTTCGCCCCAGACTTGAAGCTGTTCGACCGCCGCAGCCCTGAATGTGTCGCCCGCTGCAATTACGACCTTTTTGCCTGCAGCTTTGAACTGGCTTGCGAGTTTGCCGATTGTTGTGGTCTTTCCGGATCCGTTCACGCCGACCACAAGCACCACCTGAGGGCGCTTGGGGTAGATCGGCAGCGGTTTGGCGACAGGCTCCATCACGCGGGAAACTTCCTGTGCCAGCAGCTGTTTGATTTCCTGTGTTGAAAGTTTGCGGCCCAAACGTCCTTCGGCCATGTTGGAGGTGACGCGCAAGGCGGTGTCTACACCCATGTCCGAGGCGATCAACAGCTCTTCGAGTTGTTCCAGCATGTCGTCGTCAAGCGTGCGGCGAATAACGGTTTTTGCCTCGTTTCGGCTGAACATCCGCGCCAGAACACCTTTGGACGGTGCGGCCTCAGGTGGCGGGGGGGCTGGCATTGGGTCTGCCGGAACTGGTTCAGGGGTTTCAACAGGTTGCGGTTGAGGCTGTGGCTGCGGAACTTCAGGTACGGGTTCTGGCTGCGGCTCTGGCTCGGGGATGACAGGGTTAGGGGCTGTTGTTTCTTCGCCGCCATCTTCAATGATGGCGTCCAACCCCTGTTCGAGTCGGGACGAGGATTTGAACAGCTTGTCCTTGAGCTTTGAGAAAAACGCCATTTTTGGTCTCCGCAGATGTTCCTCTCACCTAATGCGGATTTGAACCAGTTGCAAAGGGTCACAGAAAGGCAATCAACAACCCGGCCTGAGCGCCCCAGTACAATATCCACACCATGTAAGGCGTGAGGCGGAGGCTTGGATGATTTTGGGGCAGCAGGAACTTTTCCGTCGCTAGGATCAGGTCGGACGCGATAAAGGCCAACGCTGCGGGCAACGCCCAACGCAAAGGGCCGATGTCGGGCACTGCCAAAACGGTAAGACCCATACCGAGGATAATCGGGATATATCCAAGAACGGGCACCTTTAACTCTCCGGCGCGGGGGGCGAGCAAGGTTACGGCAACGATGCCTAATATAATCAGCGACCAGAAGAAGCCGGGCCTGTCGAAGATAAGCGCTGTTTCGCTGGACGGATGGGACAGAAACAAAGCGATATAGGCCAAGTGTCCGGCAGCAAAAGCACCGATGCCGGCCATGAATGTGGCGTCGGAGTCCCGAGACAGTAATGCGTCGCCGACCGCGCAGAGAGCCAGAGCTGTGGTCAGCAACAGTGGCGCGCCCTGTCGGGCTGCGATAAGCGCAAGTATGGCAACCGACAGCGTCTTTAGGACTGACCTCGGCCAACTTGCGGGTTTCGGTGACATCGGCAAATACGCAAGCGCGCAGGCTGCGGCGATCAGAAACAGGGCGGTCATTTGGCGGCTCTCCCGTAATATGGTTTTTTGAACAGCGTCGCCGGGAACTCGGCATTACCTCAACCTGTTAAGTTGGGTAAGTCGTGCGTTGCGCGCAGAGTTGGCGTTGCTGCACCACATCTGCGAAGATGATCATATGCTGAGGTCTATCGCGATTCTGATGGTAATGTCCGGTCCGGCTGTGGGCGCGGAGCCTGGTCTTTCGGGATCGGAATTTGATGCATACACACGCGGGAAAACTCTGTTCTACGGGTTTCAGGGGCAGGTTTACGGGGTTGAACGTTACCTGCCAAACCGCAGAGTTATATGGTCTTTTTTGGATGGGGACTGCAAGGAAGGTGTTTGGTACGAGCAAAGCGGCCAGATATGTTTCCTGTACGAGGATCGTCTGGATCCGCAATGCTGGGTGTTCACGGATTCGGGGAGCGGCTTGATCGCTCAGTTTGAAGGGAACCCGGACAGAACCGAGCTGTATGAAGCCGATGAGATCGACGAGGAAATGGTCTGCCACGGCCCCGACGTCGGCGTTTAGCGCGCCCCTTAAAATAGCGATCCCTGGTCCGGAGTATCCTTTGATGGCGTTTTCTTCTGCGATGGACGTGACGGGTTTGCCTGACCTGTACTTAGCACACCGTCCGCGAACTCGATCTCGAAGGAAGCGTGCTTTCCAGCCTGTTCTTTGGTCGTCAGGACCTGACCTTCTGCGCGCACCACTGCGTAGCCCCTTTCTAACGTCGCTTTGTAGCTGAGTGTTTCGCGCAGACGGTCCGTCGCCTCAAGATTCTGGCGCATCCGGTCGAGACGTGCGGTCTGCGCGCCGCTCAGGCGTTCCGCCAGTCGGGTGACGTTATTTCGCTGCGCTTCGATCTCGCGCTGGATTGGCCGCAGGGTCAGCCGGGAAGACAGGTTGCGAACGGCCTCTTGCCGCGCCGCCACCAGATTGCGCAGCGTGGCCGGACGCAGATGTGCAGAGATCTCAACGACACGCAAACGCCGGTTCTGAACACTTCGGTCAAGCGCGGGTGCCAGCCTATCTGCAACAAGATCAAGGCGTTGGCGCGGAATGTTCAACAAGGTATCCGGTCGTGGCAAGGCCCGGGACAGATCGCGCAAACGCTGGGCGCGGCGTTGAACCGCGTCTGTGGCCGAACGGGAAAGACGCGCGCCTTGTTCTCCGGTCCAGGCCAACAGTTCCATACGAACGGGAACCGCCAGTTCCGCTGCGGCCGTCGGCGTGGGTGCGCGTCGGTCAGAAACGAAGTCGATCAGTGTTGTATCTGTTTCGTGCCCCACGGCCGAAATCAGTGGAATATCCGAGGCGGCGGCGGCGCGCGCGACGACTTCTTCGTTAAAGCCCCACAGGTCTTCGATCGACCCACCGCCACGGGCGACAATGATCAGATCGGGACGCGGCAGGGTGCCTCCGGGGGTCATTCGGTTGAATCCCTGAATGGCGTTCGCCACTTCGGGTGCGCAGTTTGATCCCTGTACGGCCACCGGCCAGATCAGCACCTTGCGCGGAAACCGGTCGCGCAGACGGTGCAGGATATCGCGGATCACAGCGCCTGATGGTGATGTCACAACGCCGATGATCTGCGGCAGGTAGGGCAGAACCTTCTTGCGCTCTGGCGCGAATAGCCCTTCGGCTTCAAGCTGTTTCTTGCGTTTTTCCAGCAGCGCCATCAGGGCACCTTGTCCGGCGACCGCGACTTCATCGACATTCAGGTTGTACTTGGATTGTGCACCGAAAGCTGTGAGGCGACCGGTTACAACAACCTCAAGCCCTTCTTCCGGCACCACGGACAAGCCCGAGATTTGGCCCTTCCACGTGGTGCACGCCAGCACGTTTCGGTCATCCTTGATGTCGTAATACAGATGGCCCGAGCGCGCTTTGAACACGCGTCCGACCTCGCCGCGCACACGGATTCGGCCAAACGCGCCTTCAAGCGTGCGCTTAACCTCTCCTGAAATGTCCGAAACGCTGTATTCGGGGGTGTTTTGGCCGGGAATGGGGTCGTCAAGCAGGTCGGACATTTCAGCGCCTTGTGTCAAATGCCTGCCCAGCTTAGAACGCGCGGAAGGCGAGGCCAAGCAGATCGGAGAGCAGTCATGAATATCCTCATTCTCGGCAGTGGTGGGCGGGAGCACAGCCTGGCCTGGGCAGTGATGCAGAACCCCAAATGTGATCGACTGATCGTCGCGCCGGGAAATGCCGGAATCGCGCAGATCGCCGAGTGCGCGGCGCTTGATATCGAGAATGGCGGCGCAGTGGTCAGCTTTGCCGAGGAAAACGCGATTGATTTTGTGATTGTCGGCCCCGAGGCGCCTTTGGCAGCCGGGGTTGCAGATCGGTTGCGAGAGGCGGGCGTTCTGGTCTTTGGTCCGTCGGCAGAAGCAGCCCGGTTGGAAGCCTCTAAAAGCTTTACCAAGGAAATCTGTGATGCCGCCGGTGCTCCGACTGCGGCTTATGCACGGTTTACCGAAGCCGACCCCGCCAAAGCCTATATTCGCGAGCAGGGTGCGCCGATTGTAGTCAAGGCCGATGGTCTGGCCGCAGGCAAGGGTGTGATCGTCGCGATGGACGAAGAAACCGCGCTGGAGGCGATCGGCGATATGTTCGGCGGCGCGTTTGGTGGGGCCGGGGCCGAGGTGGTGATCGAAGAGTTCATGGAGGGCGAGGAGGCCTCTCTGTTTGTGCTTTGTGATGGCGAGAACATCCTTTCAGTCGGCACAGCGCAGGACCACAAACGCGTCGGCGAAGGCGATACCGGTCTGAATACCGGCGGAATGGGGGCGTATTCTCCGGCACCGGTTCTAAGCGCCGAGATTGAGGCACGCGCAATGGATGAAATCGTGCGCCCGACGATGGATGAGATGAAGCGTCGCGGCGCGCCGTTTCAGGGCGTGCTTTACGCGGGCCTCATGATCAAGGATGGACAGCCGAGGCTGGTGGAATACAACGTGCGCTTTGGAGACCCGGAGTGCCAGGTGCTGATGATGCGTCTGGGCGGGCAGGTGATGGACCTTATGCATGCCGCGGCCGAGGGACGCTTGGCAGAGGCGCGCGTGAACTGGGCGGATGACCATGCGATCACCGTTGTGATGGCGGCGAACGGGTATCCGGGAGCTTATGAAAAGGGAAGTGTTATCAACGATTTGGGCGCACTTCCTGAAGACAGTAAGAACATGGTTTTCCACGCGGGAACCAAAGCTGAGGATGGTCAAATTCTGGCGGCGGGCGGTCGTGTGCTGAACGTGACTGCACGGGGGGAGACTTTGCAGGACGCGCGTGACCGGGCCTATGCGATGGTGGACGGGATAGACTGGCCCGGCGGATTTTTCCGCCGCGATATCGGCTGGCGCGCGTTGTAATCCAATTGCCGGGCTGCGCCCGTCTTGAATTCTTGGGGCGAGGGGCGCTGCCCCGCCGCCATTGGCGCTTGCGCCAATGGCGGCTCCCCGGGATATTTATAGCCAGATGAAGGGCGGATCAGCAGTTCGGGGTTTGGGTAAGGGTCTTGCGGTCTTTGAGCGGACCGAGATCGGTTTTTATCCAGCCGTTTCTGAAGGTGACACTGATGATGCGGGACCAGTCGGCGCTGGCCAAGATCAGTTCGGGACCTGTCGTGCAATAGACTAGACCGCCAGCGATAAATGCATCTCCGATACGGTGATTGGTCAGGCCGGGAAGAGTAGCGATTTCAGTAAGTTTGCCGTCCGAGTAGCGCCAGATGCGCAGGGTTTTGACCAAGTGCGGGCGATCTACATAGGCGATTTCGATTTGGCCGTCATTGTCCAGATCCCAAATCCCTGCAGGGGCAAGCCAGCGGTTGCGAGTGCCAATATGAGGCGTGGCAGCTATCTTTTCGCCGCGTGCATTATAGATGGCGAGTTGTGCGCCGGTGTTTTTCTGAGATTCCACGACGATGACCTCGTTTGTTCCATCAAGGTCAACGTCTGACAATCGGGGGGCGAGGTCCTCGAACACCCGGTCCTGCGGCAGTCGGATCGTTAGTACCGACTGTTCGTTCGACCGTTCCTCGGGGTCGGTGCTTTCAACGGTGATTTCCAGTGCACCATATTCGATATCGTCCCCCAAAACGCCATGGGCATAGCGTGTGGTGGGTTCGGTGTACCGTGCGGCAGTTACAGTGTCGGCGGCGGTGGCGAAGCCAACTCCGGAAAACCATAACCCAAACGCCAGCAGCGCGCCGCGGGTCCCGCGTTGCCACAGGCGAGCGGGCAGGCGCGGCGCTTTGGACTGCATTAGATCTGTTTTTCCGGCATCTGAACGACCAGACCGTCCAGCTCATCCGTGACCTTGATCTGGCAGGTCAGGCGCGAGCGGGCAGGGTCGGGTTCAAAGGCAAAGTCCAGCATGTCCTCTTCCATGTCATCCTTGGCGGGAACTTTCTCGACCCAGTCGGGATGGACATAGACGTGGCAGGTCGAGCAGGCGCAGGCGCCGCCGCAATCGGCCTCGATGCCGGGGATGTTGTTGTCGCGGGCCCCTTCCATGACGGTCAGTCCGTTGGCGACCTCGACAGTATGCTCGGTACCGCCATGCTCGACATAGGTGATCTTTGCCATTGCGTGCGTCTTCCTTTTTCGATTGTCGAATTCTTCCTTAGTGAAGGCATTTAGGTCTGACCAGCCTCATTTGCGACTTGGCGCGCTATGTCTGGACTTTCTGGCTGCATGTTCTATTTTTGTTCTCATGCTTGTTGCCCCTGTTCGCCCTACGGTTTCAAACCGAGACTGGCCGCGCCCACCTGCCTGTCTGCCAGCCAAGCGGCTGGACGACCCACCCGAAGGCGCGCGGGTGGCCGTTGCCGGGTTGGTGATCCTGCGGCAGAGGCCGGGGACGGCCAAGGGGGTGATCTTTCTGACGCTTGAGGATGAGACCGGTATCGTGAACGTGGTGGTCTGGCGTGCGATCTACGAACGCTTTCGCCGCGCCGTGATCTCGGGTCGGTTGTTACGGGTCACGGGGCGTATGCAGCGTGCGCATTCGGTGACCCATGTGATCGCCGAAGAGATCGAAGATATCTCAGGGATGCTGGATGTACTGGTGCGGGGGAAGGGGTAGTCACGTAAGCTGACTTTGCTGCCGTTCAGTTCATACAGCCCAACATCCGAATAAACTTCTGAGGCGCATTCTCTTACGGCGTGATTATGGACAGCGTTGTCTCAAGTGCTTGGTGAGCCATTTCACGGGCCTGTTCGACAGACATATCAACAAATGTCGGGTCCAAGTTACTGGTGCTAACGGTTAGACGTGATCCATTGCCAAATGGTTGCCAAACCCAACACTGAGTTTTACTCCCTTCTTCTGACAACAGACAAATGGAACCTTCGGTCAGATCGCCTTGCTTCTCTTTCTTGAGCGACCCTCCCTCTCTCCAGTAGGGCATGGGAAAGCTTGGTTCGGTATCTGTAGCGATCAGAACTTTCCCGATGTGACGGTATGGATAAGGTGAGTACATACCGCACCAGTCAGGCGCCTCATCGGCTTCACATAAAGAAGTCAAACGTGGATGGTTCGATCTCGGGGTTATCCAAACCAAGTCCATATCGATTTCTTGTGCGCCGTTTCGACTAATTCTACACAAGCGCGAATAGCCAGATTTTCTATCCAATCTACCGAAGAAGCTAATATTCCGCCCCCTCTCAAGACGAGGGCGCAGCTCTGGTGGAAGACTCAAGGTTTCACCGGCTAGGCGAACTTGAAGAGTCTTTCCAAGACAAGCGTTTGGGACGTATTGGTTCCAAAGCGCGCGACCCGCATAGGCACTGGTAACAATGACCGGAATCAATATTGAAATCGCCAATGAGACCCGCGCCAATCTCATGACACTTCCCCATCCCGCGCCTACTAAAATTAATGCAATAGATGGAACAATTGTGAGCACATACCCTAGCCCAGCGTGATCACCAGTTGGCGAAATAGACCATAAAAAAACAGCCGGGAGCGCCAATGCCATAAGAAGAAGTGGAGCACGGACCTTCCATCCAAAACGAAACGCCACTGCTGAAAGTAGGGCAACACCCGCCAAGACAAGGGAGAAAATTGTAGGGTCGTTGAGCGGGAACATAACAGGGCACCTTTTCCCGCAAGTTGTCCGAGGAACATACGCTTTGCAACCAGTGGCCGAGAGACTCTCAGATAACTCGCCCCTGAAGCCCTGGAAATTTCTGGAATAGCCGACATTGGTTGCATTGCACGAGACGGCACCAATGGGCTCAAAGAAGACATTCGTATGAGGTGGATTATCGCTTGAACAAAATCCCCTGTGCCTGCCTGTCCCTATGATCTCCGCGCAGTTCGGCATGTAACGCCCGCCCTGCCAGAACCCCCGGACGAGCGCTGACCGTTTCAAGCCAGCGAGCGAAATGCGGTTTGTCACCTAAAACCTGTTGCTGACCTTCCCACAGGCTCGCCCAGCCCCAGATCGACATATCTGCGATGGAATAGAAATCGCCTGCCACGTACTCATTCTCGGCCAGTCGACGGTCCAAAACGCCATACAACCGCCCGACCTCGGTCCGGTAGCGATCCTTGGCGTAGGGTAGATCCTGCGGTGGTTCGAGGTTGGGGGCGTATTTAAGGAAGTGATGCGCCTGACCCGCCATCGGTCCGACGCCGCCCATTTGCCACATCAACCATTCTTCAACCGCCACACGATCTCTCTCCGTCGTGCCATAGAACCGGCCGGTCTTGCGGGCCAGATACATCAGGATCGCGCCGCTTTCAAAAACCGAGATCGGCTGTCCGTCCGGTCCGTCCGGGTCGACAATCGCAGGCATCCGATTGTTCGGAGCGATTTTCAGAAACTCGGGGTCGAACTGGTCGCCCTTACCGATGTTGATCAGATGAGTAGTGTAGGGCAACTCCATCTCTTCCAGCGCGATAGAGGCCTTCCAACCATTTGGCGTGGGCCAGAAATACAAGTCGATCATGATGTCTCCTCAGGTTGAGAGGATCATGGGGCTTTCTGACCGAAGGGCAATAGCTGTTGTGACTGAGATAAGGCAAAAAGCCGTGACCAGCGGCGGTATGCCCGGCACAAGATATTGTGGCACCGTTTTGCCTGGGCGCTATGGCGCTTGGGTGAGCGGGGCGAAGCGGACCCGTGACGTTGCACCGGTCAGGGTTGACGCGCTGACAACTGAGGCGTAAGCGCAAGGTAATACGTGGCGATTTGTTACCGGATTGCGGGCCACGCTAAACAACACCGCTAAAAGGTCAGGATGAAAGGCCCCTTTCGCTTGACCGCGTCTGGGGTTTTTTTGATGCCCTTGCCAGACAAGGGCCGAGAGGAATGAGATGAGCGAGAGCTGGAACAAACGCACCCAAGCCGTCCACGGCGGCATTCGTCGCAGCCAATATAACGAAGTGTCCGAGGCGATCTTTCTGACGCAGGGCTTTGTTTACGAACACGCTGAACAGGCCGAGGCACGGTTCATCGAAGCCGGCCCGGATGAGTTCATTTATGCCCGCTACGGAAACCCGACCGTGTCTATGTTCGAACAGCGCATCGCGGCGTTGGAAGGGGGCGAGGACGCCTTTGCCACCGCGTCTGGTATGGCGGCGGTGAATGCTGCTTTGACCTCGATGCTGAAAGCGGGCGACCATGTAGTTTCGGCCAAGGCTTTGTTTGGTTCTTGCCTGTATATCCTTGAAAACATCCTGACCCGCTATGGGGTCGAGGTGACGTTTGTAGACGGCACCGATCTGGACGCGTGGCAAGCGGCGATCCGCCCGGATACTAAAGCCGTGTTTTTCGAGTCCATGTCGAACCCGACGCTCGAAGTGATCGACATTTCGGCTGTTGCCAAACTCGCCCATGCTGTCGGCGCGACCGTGATTGTCGACAACGTTTTTTCGACTCCGGTCTTCTCGCGTGCGATCCAGCAAGGTGCGGATGTGGTGGTTTATTCTGCAACAAAGCACATTGACGGGCAGGGGCGGGCGCTTGGCGGCGTCATCATAAGCACCAAGGATTTCATTCGCGGAACTATCGAGCCGTATCTCAAACACACCGGGGGGGCGCTTAGCCCGTTCAACGCGTGGGTGATGTTGAAAGGTCTGGAAACGATGACCTTGCGGGTCAACGCGCAGGCCGAGTCTGCCCAGATCATTGCCGAGGCGTTAGAGGGGGATGCCGCGCTGGAACGCATATTGTATCCCGGCCTGAAGACACACGCGCAGAACGCTTTGGTTCAGTCTCAACTAGGCGGCAAGGGCGGCACGGTTCTGTCATTGGACATCAAGGGTGGAAAAGAGGCTGCATTTGCCTTCCTCAACGCGATGACGATTCCGGTGATTTCAAACAATCTTGGGGATGCAAAGTCGATTGCAACCCATCCGGCTACGACGACCCATCAGCGCCTGAGTGACACGCAGAAGGATGAATTGGGGATCACACCGGGCCTGATCCGTTTTTCGGTTGGGCTTGAGGACGCAGGCGACCTGCTTGCCGATATCAGGCAGGCATTAGCCGCTTCTCAGCGATAAGGAAGCGTCCAGACCTGATAGGGTTCTGTCAAAGGTTAGTGTGCGGGGTGGTAAATTGCTTTTCCCGCACCGAAATTCGATCCGGACTGTGTTTTCCGACGTATAGAGAATAATTGGTAAACACGCCAAAGCTGTATATAGTCCGGCGACCAACCCCAAGGAAACCCGATCGATGAACGTGCATCCCCGTGACATTGACGAAGCCCCAAACAATGACGAAGCCGCAGCCGCGCTGAAGACGCTGCGCAAATGGGCCCAGACCGCGACCGAGGCCGAGATCAGCCAGCTTGATCCCGCAATCGCGCGCCTTGTTCCGGGGCTGGTGCCGGTTAACTATCCCTCGCTGTCGCGCGAGTATCCCGAAGGGTTCGAGGTTGACGCAGCCTATCGCTCCACGCTGCCCGATCTTCAAAACGGACCGTCCAGCCTGATCCGTGGGGCAAAGCAGCAGATTCAGCACGTTGGCATCTCGAACTTCCGCCTGCCGATCCGGTTCCACCGTAAACAGGGCGATGATCTGACGCTTGAGACCTCGGTCACCGGCACGGTCAGTCTGGATGCCGAGAAAAAGGGCATCAACATGTCCCGGATCATGCGGTCTTTTTACAGACATGCCGAGCGGACATTCAGTTTTGAGGTCATGGAGGCTGCGTTGAGCGATTACAAGACCGATCTGGACAGCTTTGACGCGCGGATACAGATGCGGTTTTCCTATCCCGACAAGGTGAAAAGCCTGCGTTCGGGACTTGAGGGCTATCAGTACTACGATATCGCGCTGGAACTGGTCGAACAGAACGGCGTGCGCCAGAAGATCATGCATCTGGACTATGTGTATTCCTCGACCTGTCCCTGTTCGCTGGAACTGAGCGAACACGCGCGGTCCACGCGCGGCCAATTGGCAACACCACATTCGCAGCGCTCGGTTGCGCGTATTTCCGTTGTGGTGGACTGTGATGCAGATTGCCTGTGGTTCGAAGATCTGATTGCGTTGTGCCGCCGCGCGGTGCCCACGGAGACGCAGGTCATGGTCAAGCGCGAGGACGAACAGGCCTTTGCCGAGCTTAATGCGGCCAACCCGATTTTTGTCGAAGATGCCGCGCGGCTATTCTGCGCCGAGTTGCTGGCGGACCATCACGTGGGTGATTTCCGCGTTATCGCCAGCCATCAAGAAAGCCTGCACAGCCATGACGCAGTGTCTGTCCTGACGGAAGGGCCGACATTTGTGTCAGCCAGCCTGGACCCAAAGCTGTTTTCAACTCTGTTTCACGTCGGGTGAGGTTTTAAGGTCTCAGTATTGACCTTACGGCATGTTTTTGCCGCATCGCAGCGAAAAATGCTGCAACAGCACAATCTTTGAAGTAGGCTCATGTGGAATGCAGCCGTGGCAGGGCCGTTTCTTGGCGGTACGGGCCACTCCTGAAGGAAGCTGAGACGTGCGACGCCTGAAACTGCGCGACATCGCTTTCCGCCCGAAACTTCGCGGCGGGCAGGGCTTATTACTCTTCGGCTGGCTGCGTTGTTTTCAGAGGAGAAACTACGTATGAACCCGATTATCCAGCCATTGGAATTTCAGGCTGCCGCCATCAAGATGGCGGGCTATGCGGTTAGCAACCAAATGAAAATAATGCATATTTTGACGCAATCGGCATTGGAGTTGCCGGTTGTCTCGGTGCATGCGTTGCACACGTCTTCGTCTGCACCTGAGCCGGTTACACCCAAGCCAAAAGCCAAGCCAAAGGCAAAGCCAACCGTACGGAAAACGGCGCGCAAGGCCGCGCCGACTGTGAAAGAAAAGCCCGCTGTGGCTGCGAAGACAGTTGCAAAACCCAAGGCCGAATCATCTCAACCCAATGCGGCGGCTAAAGCTAAACCAGCAAGTGTTGCGGCCAAACCTGATGCGAAACCTGCGGCGCGCGCTGGTCGGACAACAGTCGCAAAGCCTGCTGCGCCGAAAGCGCCTGCAGCGCGTAAACCCGTCGCTAAGACTGCCCAGGCCAAACCTGCTGTTGCACAGCCCGCGCCCAAGGTGGCGGCTGCACCGGTTGCCCCGAAACCTAAGGTCAGCAAACCTGCACCCGCAAAACCTGTGACTGTTAAGCCTGTGGCTGCAAAACCGGCGGCCAGCAAACCTGCGGCTACCAAAACAGCCACCGCAAAACCGGCTGCCGCGAAACCTGCGGCTGCAAAACCGGCAGCGCCAAGCAAAGTGGTTGTAAAAACTGTTGCGCAGAAGGCCGAAGCGGAAAAGCCCGCGGCCCCTGTACGGCGAACGCGTGCCCCGTCCAAACCTCCGGCAATGCCAGTGCCGACCGGCAGAACGACCAAGTAAAACCGGACTATTGCTTGACACCGTCGTGCAGGCGCGCCAACGCTGCGCCTCATGACGGATATGCGCCCGGTTGGATATGTGATTGGCCTCTTGGTCGCCATTCTTGGGGCGACCATGATTTTGCCGTTGATTGCGGACCTGATCGAGGGGCGCGGCGAATGGCACGTTTTCCTTGAAAGCGGCGTCATCACTGTCCTGACCGGGGTGGTTCTGGCAATGAGCTGTTCGAACGGCGTCGGGGAAGGTCTGACAATTCGACAGACCTTTTTGCTGACCACGGGAGTGTGGGTGGCTCTGCCCTTCTTTGGTGCCATTCCGTTTCTGTTCGGTGAGACTGAGCTGCGCTTTGTTGACGCCTATTTCGAGGCGATGTCAGGTCTGACAACGACCGGTTCTACCGTTATTTCGGGGTTGGATGACCTTCCTCAGGGGTTGCTGCTGTGGCGTGGTGTGCTCCAGTGGCTTGGGGGTATCGGGATCATCGTTGTGGCGATGGTATTCCTACCCGAACTCCGTGTCGGAGGGATGCAGATCTTCCGCTCTGAAGGGTTTGAAACCATGGGGAAAATCCTGCCGCGTGCGCAGGAGATTGCCGGGCAGATTTCTCTGATCTACGTGTTTCTGACCTTCGTCTGCGTTCTGGTCTACGCGGGCTTTGGCATGAGCTTTTTCGACGCTTTGGTGCATGCGATGACGACGATCGCGACGGGCGGGTTCTCGAACTATGACGACTCGTTCGCAGCGTTTTCTGGGCCGACCGAGTACGCTGCGGCAATTTTCATGATCCTCGCCGCGCTTCCTTTTGTGCGGTACGTGCAGCTTGCAAATGGCAATACGCGGTCCCTTTGGCAGGATAGCCAAATACGGACGTTCCTGATCACCATCATTGTGCTGGTGCTGGTCATGACGGTGTTTTTGCTGTGGGTCTTCCCGCATCACTGGGAGCAGGCGTTTCGGCAATCCCTGTTTAATATCACCTCGATCATCTCGGGCACCGGGTACGCCAGTGTGAACTACATGACCTGGGGAAGCTTCCCAGTGATGGTCTTCTTCCTGATCGGCTTGATCGGCGGGTGCGCGGGATCAACCGCATGCTCCATCAAGGTTTTCCGCTATCAATTGTTGTTCGCCTCGATCAAAACCCAGATCAGGCGCATTCGATCGCCGCATGGGGTTTTCATGCCGCTTTACGATGGGCGCCCCATCGGAACGGACGTGCTGACTTCTGTCATGAGCTTTTTCATGTTTTTCGTCCTTTCGATGGGCATTCTGGCCTGGGCGCTGGCCTTGACCGGGCTGGATTTTATCACGGCGGTGTCCGGGGCGGCGACTGCGTTGGCCAATGTGGGGCCGGGGCTGGGGGAACAGATCGGTCCGGCTGGTAACTTTGCAGGGCTAAGCGATACGGCAAAGTGGCTGCTTTCGATTGGTATGCTGGTGGGGCGTCTTGAATTGTTGGCCGTGTATGCCCTGTTCACCGTTCAATTCTGGAGAAGCTGATGAAAAGACCGCTTGGTGCGCAGATATCGCATATGCTGAAAGAGCGTGGTGTGGATGTGATCTTTGGTATTCCGGGCGTCCATAACCAAGAGATGTATCGCGGTATCGAAGAGGCGGGCATAACGCACGTATTGGCGCGGCACGAACAGGGTGCGGGCTTTATGGCGGACGGTTACGCCCGCGCGACAGGCAAACCCGGCGTGGCCTATGTGATAACCGGGCCGGGCCTGTGCAACATCATGACTCCGATGGGGCAGGGCTATTCGGATTCAGTCCCGATGCTGGTCATCTCGTCCTGTCTGGATGAAACGCAGGCTGCGAGCGGTCAGTTGCACCAGATGAAGGATCAGCGCGCCGCAGCTGAGGCCGTGGCTGACTGGTCGTGTCAGGCCAACACCGCGCAAGCCGCTTATGGTTTGGTGGAGCGCGCGTTTGAAGAGTTTGCACTGGCCCGTCCGCGTCCCAAACATATTCAGGTGCCGATTGCCCAGCTTGAGGCTGAGGCTGATGCCGCGCCATTTCCAAACCAATTCGGGCTCAGGACCAGCGTCAAGCCGCCGGATGTTGCCCCGGTTCTGTCAATGCTCAACATCGCGCGGCGGCCATTGTTCATTTTGGGTGGAGGCACGCGGTCGAACCTTTGGCGTCAGATACTGACGCAATTGGGGGCCGCTTGTTTTACGACTTTTGCAGGTCGGGGCATGGCCGGTCTGAATTATGCGTTGGATTTTGGGGCCCACTTGTCGCGGCCGGGCAGTGCCGAGGTGATCGCGTCGGCCGATCTGGTCGTCGCGGTGGGCGCAGAACTGGGCGAAGTTGACCTGTGGCGTAACGAATTGGGTAACACGGCAAGCCTTGTCCGCGTGGATCTGGATCCCAAAGTGCTGTCGGATCACCATCGCGCTGCGGTCAAACTTCAAATGGATGGTGAGAGTTTCGCCCATGCTTTGTGGGCCTCAATTGACCATGTGAAACCCGCGACCGGTTGGGCAAAGGAAGAGGTGGCCGAGGCCCGGGCCCGTTGGAAGGCCGAAGTCGACGCCGTGCGTCCGGGTGTTGTGCCCGTGATCGACGCACTGCGCGACGCGTTGCCGGCTGATACGATGATTTATTCAGACATGACCCAGTTCGCCTATGTCGCGAAAGAGGTTTGGGATATGGCCTATCCCTATCTCTGGCATCACCCCACGGGGTTCGGCACCCTTGGGTATGCGCTGCCTGCGGGAATCGGTGGAGCCGTGGCCCGCCGCGGAAAGCCGACAGCCGTCATCGCGGGCGACTATGGTTTTCACTACACGATGATGGAGCTGGGCGTTGCGGTTGAATTGGGGCTCTCATTGCCCATAATCCTGTGGGATAACGGTAAGCTAAAAGAGATTGAGGACAGCATGGTCCGTGGCCAGATTGCACCCAATGCTGTCGTCGCGCACAATCCCGACTTTTGCAGACTGGCCGAGGCATTTGGTGCGTTGTCGGCAGAACCATCCAGTTTGGATGAAATGCAAAAGACTGTGCGGGCAGCGCTCGACGCTCCGGTCCCGACGCTGATCCGGGTCACTCCGGATATTGTCTGAAAAAAACGCCGCTCGAATGAGCGGCGCTTTGGTTTACTGGGCTCTTGGTTAGTCCCAACAGTGAACCAATACCGTCATTCCCGTGGCCCGGCGATTCAGTTCATTCGGGGTAACCTGTGCCGTGGCCTGCCCGGACTGCCCCGATACGCCAGCCTTATCCAAAATCTCGTTCAGACGTGCCGCTGAAGCTGCCAAACTGACCGAGGCGGGCAGGGTGCGCCCGTCTGACGGTGTTGGCAGCAACATGCCAACCACTTGGCCACTATCGTCAAAAACCGGGCCGCCCGCGTCGCCGGGTAGGGCGGCCAATGCCAGGCGTTTCACACCTTCTTCACCGTTCAGGCCGCGAATGTCTGCCACTTGGCCGTATGTCAGTGTCGGAGCACCCAATGCCCCCTCGTAAGAGAACCCCGAAACCGCCACTTCGGATTGAATTCTGGGTGTGTCAGAGTTGAATTCCGCAATGCTGATCGGCGCAAGATTGTTTTTGGGCCGCAGGACAGAGACACCTAAATCCGCGTCGGTCCAGGCAACCTGCAACTCTTGCTCATCGTCCAGTGTCACGCGTGCGCAAGTGTCGGCTGCCTCGGAAACGGTAAGAACCGTACCGCTGGAATCCGCGAAGAACCCCGAGCGTGAAAGACGCGGTTTGCGCACCTGCAAACCAGATACAAGGTCGACGCGCTGATCTGCGTTCGCCCCTGCACCCGCGTCCAGAACAGCGTCAGTTGTCGTGAAGCTGGCTTTCATCGCGGCCAGAACGCGCGCGCGGCGCGCCTCGTCCCCGTCGGGCCAGACGAGGGTAAAGCCTTTGATTGCGCCGTCTTTCAATTGTGCTTGTGTATAGGACACGATGTCGTTTCCGCGCCCTTCGATCATAAAGCTGTCTGCGCGCAACTGTCTTGGGCCCTCCATGGGGATGATCTCAAGCGATTGCATAACTTCGTAGAGCGCGCGCAGCGTGTCCTTGCCGCCGTCCTGACTGATCAGCAGGGCTTTGGCGTCCAGACTTGAGGTGCCGTTGAAATGAGCGAACGGTGCCTCGTACCGCTCGAATTCAACCACGCTCAGTGGCATGTCCAGATTTATCCCGGCCTGCGGGTCGTTATGGCGTGCCATGCCTACACTGATCAGGGGTGCATTGTAGGCATCCATCAGTGCCTGCCTTTGGGCGGAGGTCAGAACGCCTGTGGCCTCAAAGCCGTTGAATCTCTGCCAATCGCCCATCGACCGGCGTGTGCCCGGACCGAACGCGCCGTCGATTGTCGAGTTATAGAACCCGGCGGCCTGAAGCGCCGTCTGCAAGTCTTTGCGTTCCTGTGCGGTCAAAAGACGCTCGCTCTGAAGGGCTTGCGCGCGGCTTTCATCTGAAACTTGGGGCGTTAGTCCTGTCACGGGCTGCTCGGCCGCAGGCTCGACAGGTGGCGTTACGACCCCTCGGTCCAGAATGTTGACTCCGACGGGCCAGAACTGCTGCTCCAATGAGTTTGAGAACGCGATGTAGCTGTCAGCGGGGATTTGGCCCTCAGCGCGGTAAACCCTCAGGACCTGCTCGGCGTCGTTTTGCAAATATGGTCCGATTACAATGGCATACCAGCCAGAGTTGAGGCGAAATCCGTTGACGTCTGGCAATACGTTGGCGTAAGCCTGCGCCCGTTCCTGCGCCTCACGAAGTGAGGGCTGTGCCTCGACCTGAACCCAGACGCCAGCGTCTTGCTGCGCAAATACGGCGCGCACGCCAAAGAAGAATAGAAACAGAATTGCAGTGAATATGCGTGTCATTGTCTGCCCGTGTCCGCAGTGTTTTATCTTTGGGTCAGACTAAGCGATTTGCACCATTGAACGCTATGCCCCGATTACGGGGAATTTCCAGTGTGGCGGTCCAGTGACAGCCAAGGTGCACTGGGACGTTGACGCCCATTGGCCCCTTGCATAGGAAGGGCAAAACCCATCGGAACCGGGCGCAAATCCGCCCAAAGGGAAAGTCATGACCGAACAGTCCAGCGCACCTCGTTCTTTTCAGGAGATAATCCTGCGGCTACAAACCTATTGGGCCTCGAAAGGGTGTGCCATTCTACAGCCCTACGACATGGAAGTTGGCGCAGGTACGTTCCACCCGGCGACCACGTTGCGCGCATTGGGGTCAAAGGCTTGGGCAGCCGCCTATGTGCAGCCCTCGCGTCGCCCCACAGACGGGCGATACGGTGAAAACCCGAACCGGCTGCAGCACTATTATCAGTATCAGGTGTTGATCAAACCCAGCCCGCCGGACCTGCAAGAGCTGTATCTGGGGTCGCTTGCGGCGATCGGGATCGACATGGATCTGCATGACATCCGTTTTGTCGAGGATGACTGGGAAAGCCCCACCCTTGGCGCGTGGGGGCTGGGCTGGGAAGTCTGGTGTGACGGTATGGAAGTCAGCCAGTTCACCTATTTCCAGCAGGTCGGCGGCCATGACTGCGCGCCTGTTTCAGGCGAGCTGACCTATGGCCTTGAGCGTCTGGCCATGTATGTGCTGGGCATCGATCATGTTATGGACATGCCGTTCAACGATCCCCAATCCCCCAGCCCATTGATATACGGTGATATCTTCAAGCAGACCGAAGAGGAATACGCCCGCTGGAATTTTGACGTGGCCAATACTGAGGTTCTGCTGCGGCATTTCGAAGAGGCCGAGGCCGAGTGCGCCACTATTTTGGCGCAGGAACATGACGACCCGAAAACCGGCAAGCGGATCGTGATGGCGCATCCGGCTTATGATCAATGCATCAAGGCCAGCCACATTTTCAATCTGCTGGACGCGCGGGGGGTGATCTCGGTCACTGAGCGGCAGGCTTATATCGGTCGTGTTCGGGCGTTGGCCAAGCAATGCGCGGACGCCTTTGTGATGACTGAGGCCGCCGGGTTCGAGGCCTGATGCCTCGATCACGCCAAACCGGGCAACAGAACCTTCAGGCCGTCTGCAATCATCCCGATTGCGATGGCCGACAGGATCATGCCCATGAAACGGCTCATGATGACGCGGGCGTTTGCAGACAGCCGCTTGGCCAATGCCGATGCGTTCCAGAAGGTGATGAACAGCAAGAACAGCACCGCCAGAAAAACGCCCGAGTAGATCATGGCGTCAACTGGTTTGGAAACGTGGTGCGCATACAGGATCAGCGTCGTGATCGTGCCGGGCCCAACAAGAATGGGGAAGGCCAACGGATAGAAAGCTACGGTTTCGGGCTTGGGGTAGGATTGTTTTTCTCCTTCCGTCCCGTGATGAGAGGTGCTTTCGTTCCCGTTCAGCATGTTCAGCCCAATCATGAGAACAACCAACCCGCCCGCGACACGCAGGTCGTCCACGCTGATGCCGAAAAGACCAAGGGTTTTGTTGCCAACAGCGGCAAACGCTCCACCCAGTATCAGGCAATAAAGTGCGGTCTTGGTCGCGACCTTTCTTTGATCGGCGGGCGACAGGCCATCTGTCACGCTCAGGAAGACGGGCAGGTTGGTGATGGGGTTCATGATTGCGAACAACGCGCCGAAAAAACCGGCGGCAAGGGTGGGGTCCATTCCGTGTGCCTCAACTCAACCTGTATTGGATTGAAACCTGTCGCATTTTTCGCAAGTTTGAAAGAGGCCGCGTGATCGGGGTGTGGAAACTATGACCGGAAAACTGCTTGCTATTTTGTTGCTTGTGTCGGCTGGCATCGCTGGTGCGGCCATGTACTACTTACAGGTCTATGGGTTCTATTATTCGGTCGAACCCGGTTCGGATCAGGATGTCGTTCTTTTGTCCGCGGATGGTGAAACGTCCATTCCCCTTGAACACACCGCTTTTCAGGCGATTGACGCCGACAGCTCGCCGATCCGGTATCGGGCCTGTTTTGAGACAGAAGAAAACGCTTCGACTTTGTCAGCCTTCTTGCCTGCCGAAAGCCCCGAGCCGTTGACGGCCCCAAGCTGGTTCGAATGCTATGATGCGGTAGCCATCGCAGATGCTTTGAAATCGGGGCAGGCCCGCGCGTTTGTAGGGGTCAAAAACATCCACTACGGCGTTGATCGCATTGTCGCCATTACAGAAGATGGCAAAGGTTTTGTCTGGCACGCGCTAAATAATTGCGGTGAGAAAGCCTATGACGGAACGGTAGTGGGTGAGGAATGCCCACCCCGACCGGAGAGTTGAGGGCCCCATGAACGACGCCGCGCTGCACGTTCCTAATTTTCTTACCGCGACGCTTGGCATCGCGGTTTACCTGATCGGGGCCGAGATCAACGCGCGCGTCGCTTTGCTGCGTCAGTTCAACATACCCGAGCCGGTCACGGGCGGTTTGCTTGCCTCGTTCACTCTGTTGTTTTTGTACCTCGTCACCGGCCTTGAGCTGAGTTTCGATCTGTCTGCCCGCGATTTCCTGTTGATCGTGTTCTTCGCAGGGATCGGGCTGAACGCTCGGCTGTCCGATTTGATTTCTGGCGGCAAGCCTCTGTTTCTGCTTCTTATTTTGACGTTAGTTACGATTGTCGCTCAGAATGTGGTTGGAGCGGCAGGCGCGGTGGCGTTCGGCTATCCGGCACAGGCAGGGGTTCTGTTCGGCTCGGCTGCCCTGATCGGTGGTCATGGAACTGCGATCGCCTGGGCGCCTGAGGTCGGCGCGGTCACCGGTCTAAGCGGCGCCACCGAATTGGGGGTCGCCGTGGCGACTCTGGGTCTTGTACTGGCGGCGGTGGTTGGCGGGCCGATTGCCCGCTTTTTGGTTGAAGGCAAGAACCTGACGCCTGACCGCCCAAACGAAGAGCATACGGTCGGCCTGCCTGAGGACGCCACCGAGGCCGAGGCTAAGATCGACCACCTGACCATCATGCGCGTTCTGCTGTATCTGAATTTGGCGATCATCTTTGGATATATGCTGAATGGGGTCATTGAGGCGGCGGGGCTGAGGCTGCCTCTGTTCGTGCCCTGCCTGATCATGGGGATCGTCATCGCAAATATCCGCACGGCCCTGGCCCCCAACGCGCCTCCCGTGTCGCGGACACCGTCACTGGCTTTGATCTCGGAATTCTCGCTGGGCGCGTTTTTGGCCATGTCGTTGATGAGCTTGCAACTGTGGACTATCGCTGAACTTGGAATGGCCATTGTCGTGATCATGGCCGCGCAGACGTTGTTTGCGGTGATGTTCGTAATCTGGGTGCTGTTCCCGGTGATGGGCAGCAACTACCGCGCCGCAGTTCTGGCCGCCGGGTTCGGAGGGTTCGCCTTGGGTGCGACACCTACCGCTATTGCCAATATGACCGCAGTGACCAAGAGATATGGTCCATCGCCTATTGCCTTTATCGTGCTGCCCCTTGTATCCGCCTTCTTTGTGGATATCGCCAATGCAATCGTCATCCAGACGATCGTCAATTTCTAAGGACTGACAATGCCCGACCTGCTGATCGAACTGTTCTCTGAAGAGATCCCCGCGCGTATGCAGACCCGCGCCGGTGAGGACCTGAAAAAGCGGATCACCGACGGTCTGGTCGAGGCCGGTTTGACCTATGCCGGGGCCGCCGCCCTGACCACGCCGCGCCGTTTGACGCTGGCAATCGAGGGCTTGCTAGCGGAAAGCCCCACCATTCATGAAGAACGCAAGGGGCCTAAAGTGGGCGCCCCGGACAAGGCGATTGAGGGCTTTTTGCGTGGTGCAGGTTTGACCCGCGATCAGTTGGAAGAGCGCGAAACCCCCAAAGGCGCAGTCTATTTCGCCACCATCGAAAAAACTGGACGTCCGGCTGCCGAGATCGTGGCCGAAGTGCTTGAAACCACCATTCGCAATTTCCCGTGGCCCAAGTCGATGCGCTGGGGCAGTGGACCATTACGCTGGGTGCGCCCGCTGCACTCGATCCTTTGCATTCTCAGCGATGAAGCGGGCACAACAGTTGTTCCGCTTGAGGTCGAGGGGATTAAATCCGGTGACACAACGGCCGGTCATCGTTTCATGGCGCCGGATCGTTTCGCGGTTTCGTCGTTTGACGATTATGCTGCCAAGCTGAAACGCGCGTTCGTCGTCCTGAACCCTGCGGACCGGGCCGAGCATATCTGGAACGACGCGCAAAACATGGCGTTTGCTGCTGGTTTGGAAGTGGTCGAGGATAAGGGCCTGCTGGCCGAGGTCTCGGGGCTGGTCGAATGGCCCGTGGTGCTGATGGGCAAGATCGACGACGAATTCCTCGACCTGCCGCCCGAGGTATTGCAGACCTCGATGAAAGAGCATCAGAAATTCTTTTCCGTGAAGAACCCCAAGACTGGCCGGATCGAACAGTTCATCACCGTAGCCAACCGCGAAACTGCCGACAATGGCGCGACCATACTGGCGGGGAACCAAAAGGTGCTGTCGGCCCGTTTGGCTGACGCGAAATTCTTCTGGGAGAATGACCTGCGCATCGTCAAATCCGACGGGTTTGAACCGTGGGTCGAAAAGCTGGATGCTGTCACGTTCCACGCGCAGTTGGGCTCGCAGGGTGAACGGGTTCAGCGCATCGCCGCGCTGACGCATGAACTGGCCGGAGCAACAGGTGCAACACCCGCGCTGGCGATGATGGCCGCGCAGGCGTGCAAGGCCGATCTGTCATCCGAGATGGTGTTCGAATTTCCTGAGCTACAGGGCCTGATGGGTCGCTATTATGCTGACGCCGCTGATCTGCCGATCGAGGTGGGGCAGGCGAGCGAGGAGCATTATTCACCCCTTGGTCCGTCGGATGATGTGCCAACCGAACCGGTTTCGGTGGCGGTTGCGCTGGCTGACAAGTTGGACACGCTGACGGGGTTCTGGGCGATTGACGAAAAGCCCACCGGGTCGAAGGATCCCTTCGCTCTGCGCCGAGCAGCGCTTGGGGTGATCCGGTTGATCCTGACCAACGATCTGCGCCTGTCGTTGAATGTTACTTTTGCAGGGGCGCTTGGCAAATTGCTGAAGCTGCCCGAATGGCAGGCTGCCTTGCTTGAGGCCAAGGCGAAGCAAGCCAAGGCCGAGGATGCCGAGGCCGCCGCGCAAGAGGTTCACGGGCTGGCCCATCAGGTCGAAGCAGCGACCGCAATCGTTACCAATGCCCCGGCAGACCTGTTGTCTTTCTTCCACGACCGCCTCAAAGTGTTCCTGCGCGATGAGGGCATCCGACACGACATCATCGACGCCTGTATCGCGATGGACGGCAATGATGACCTCAACCTGTTGGTCAAACGCGCCCGCGCGCTGAATGCGGTGATCGCGACCGAGGATGGTGAGAACCTTGTGCAGGGGTTCAAACGCGCCAACAACATCCTGACGCAGGCCGAGGAAAAGGACGGTGTCGAATACTCGTACGGTGCGGACGTGAAATTCGCGGAAACCGACAGCGAAAAGGCGCTGTTTGCGGCACTGGATCACGCACAGGGGCAGATCGAGGCGGCGCAAAAGGCCGAGGATTTCCCCACCGCCATGACCGCTATGGCCGCCCTGCGTGGTCCGGTGGATGCGTTTTTCGAGGATGTTCAGGTCAACACCGACAACGATATCCTGCGCCGCAACCGCCTGAACCTGCTCAGTCAGATCCGGCAGGTTTGTGCGCGCGTGGCTGACCTCAGCAAGATCGAAGGTTAAGCCAGATCGCCCTTGCGCCACTGGTGCAGGGGCTTATGCTGCGGTGAAACCAAAAGGTGCCGCAGTGCAGAATAACCCGCATACCACGCTTATTACTCCGACAGCGCCCGTTGCGACCACATCTCATGGTGGCCGGGCGAAATGTCTGCAACGCCTTGTTCGTCTGGACTTGCCTGTGCCACGCACGGTGGCTTTGTCCTTTGATGCCGTGCAAAAGATCGCAAGCGGTCAGGTTCCGGACATTGACGCAATTCTTGAACAGTTTGATCAGGCTGCGTTGCTATGTGTCCGCCCAAGCTCTGAGGATCCTGACTGGGGCGGGCCTGGCGCTATCCTGAATATCGGGATGAATGACGCGCGCTATGTGGACCTGTCCGATTCAATGGGTGTCGAAGCTGCGGCGGCGCTTTACCTGCGTTTTGTCCAAAGCTTTGCCGTCCATGTCGCACGTTTGGATGCCGACGTATTTGACGATATCGACTCTGACGGCCGCGAAGGTCTGAAGCTATCGCTTCGCGCGTACGAAGATGAAACGGACGAAGCCTTTCCCCAGGATAGAGGAGAGCAACTGGTTGCCGTTCTCCGCTCGATGGCGCGGGCTTGGGACGGGACGTCCGCGCGCCTGTTGCGGCAGGCCAAGGGAGCCCCTGCGGATGCCGGGCTGGGTCTGGTCATTCAGGAAATGATCCCCGGTGTCGGACAAGGCGAGTGTGGGTCGGGTGTGCTGCAACTGGTTGATCCCACGACCGGAATGCCGCAATTGACTGGCCGTTACCTTAGTCAGAGCCAGGGCCGCGATGCATTGGGCGAAGGCGTTTCCGCACTGTATTTGGAAAAGGACCCGCGCGGGACGTCTTTGGAAGACGTCGCGCCCGAGGCTTTTGCCGAACTTAAGGCGCACGCTGCCCTGATGCGCATTAAATTGCGCGAAGAGATGCAGGTCGAGTTTGTCATTGAAAACGGCCACGTCCATATTCTGGATGGCGTTCGCGTTCAGCGCAGCGCAAGGGCTTCTATGCGGATTGCCGTGCGGCTGGCCGAGGATGGTATCATCCCACCGCAAGAGGCCGTCATGCGGGTTGATCCGCATTCTCTGAACGAACTGTTGCACCGTCAGGTTCATCCCGAAGCGCGCCGGGATGTGCTGGCCACTGGCATCGCAGCCAGTCCCGGCGCAGCCACAGGAAAAATAGTATTCACCGCCGCCGAAGCGCAGGCCAGCGCAGCCCGGGGCGAGCCGTGTATTCTGGTCCGCCGCGAAACCGCGCCTGAAGACGTACGCGGGATGCATGCGGCCGTCGCGGTCTTGACCGAGAAGGGCGGGATGACCAGCCACGCAGCCGTTATCGGGCGCGGTCTGGGCCTGCCCTGTATCGTCGGCGCGTCCGAGATGCGGTTTCAGACGAAAAAGAAACTGCTGGCGGCATCTGACGGGCGTGTGTTCCAGACTGGCGATACGCTGACCATTGATGGGACCTCCGGTCAGGTTCTTGCCGGGCAGCCCGCGATGCTGGAAGCCGCGCTGGATGACTGTTTCCAAACGCTAATGGGCTGGGCCGATGCCGAACGCGACATCGCCATCCGTGCCAACGCCGATACACCCGCCGACGCGCAAACTGCGCGAAACTTTCTGGCGCAGGGGATCGGCCTGTGCCGGACCGAGCATATGTTCTTTGATCCCGGCCGCCTGATCGTGATGCGCGAGATGATCTTTGCGCAAACCTCGTCGGGCCGAGAGGCGGTGCTGGAACGGCTATTGCCGATGCAGCGCGACGATTTCGTGCAGCTTTTCCGGATCATGGAAGGTCAGCCCGTTTGTATCCGACTGTTCGATCCGCCTCTGCACGAGTTTCTGCCCACCACGCGCAGCGGTCAACGCGAGTTGGCCGAGGCGCTGGACCTTCCGGTGTCGGATGTCGAGCGCCGCGTCGCCGCCATGACTGAGTATAACCCGATGCTGGGGCTGCGCGGGGTTCGGCTGGGTGTCACTGTTCCCGAAATCTATGACATGCAGGCGCGAGCGATCTTCGAGGCAACGCTTGAGGCCAGCAAGAACGGTGCACCCGTTGTGCCCGAGGTGATGATCCCGCTGGTTTCGGCCAAGCGTGAGGTCGAGCTTGTGAAATCCCGTATCGATTCCGTCGCAGCCTCGGTTGCATCCGAACAGGGGCAGGAGTTCGAGTACCGTCTAGGGGTCATGGTCGAAACACCGCGTGCATGTCTGCGAGCGGATGAGATCGCACCACAGACTTCGTTTCTCAGCTTTGGGACGAACGACCTGACCCAGATGACCTATGGGCTTTCCCGAGATGACGCGGGGCGCTTTATGTCGGCTTACGTTCGGCAGGGTGTTTTCGCCGAAGACCCGTTCCACGTGCTTGATCCGGACGGTGTGGGCGAGTTGCTAAGATTGGGGGCCGAGCGCGGCAGACAGGCCCAGCCGGACGTGACTTTGTCCGTCTGCGGCGAGCACGGGGGCAATCCCGAATCAATTGCCATCTGCCGAGAGCTCGGATTCGATTATGTGTCCTGTTCACCGTTCCGCGTGCCGGTCGCTCGGCTGGCTGCCGCGCAATTAGCGATTTCGTCCAGACTTGGGGGTTGACACTTACCCTTTCCGCTAGGATTAGTAGGAAACAAAGCACGCCGTCGTCGATCATTTTTGACTTTACGGCGATTTTCCACTTGCTTTTCCGCGAAAACTGGACGTTTCCGTTTCAATTCGGTATGAGCCTCGTCGCGCCCGCCGGGGGAGGGTTTGGCGCGGAATGTGCCTGTGCGAGGTTATCTGATGCTACGATACATACTGGCTGTTGCCACATTGGCAGCAACCGTGCTGCCGAGTGTTTCCGTCGCTGAGAGGGAAACCACTGATACTGCCAAGCGTGAACTTGTGACGCGGAGCGAATTGCCCGGTCAGAATTTCCGTGAATATCTGAGTTTGTTCAAACCGCGAAAAACGGTTGAACCACAAAAAATGTCTTACTCGAAGTCATGGCTGGACGAACAGCCTGCGGCTGCGGGGGATGAACATTTCAAGTGTTTGGCCGAGGCGCTGTACTTTGAGGCCCGTGGCGAAAGCGTTCGCGGCCAGTTTGCTGTGGCCGAAGTTATTCTGAACCGTGTCGAAAGCAGCCGGTTTCCAGATTCGCTGTGCGGTGTGATCAAGCAGGGGACAGGCAAAAAGTACCAATGCCAGTTCACTTATACCTGTGATGGGCGCAAGGAAGTGATCCACGAGAAGAAGGCCTACGAGCGTGTGTCGAAAGTCGCGCGGGCGGCCATTGACGGTGTTGTCGGTGAAATGACCGAAGGTGCCACGCATTACCACACCACTGCGGTTCGCCCGTCCTGGTCGCGTGTGTACAAGGAAACGGCACGCATTGGCGTGCACATTTTCTACCGTCACAACTATCGGACGGCGAGCAACTAACTGACGCACCCGCGCTGGAAGCTTGCTGGCGCGGGATGTTTTTTGCCTTATGTTGCGGGCCGGGAGGCCCGTAATGAATTTGAACCGCAGACAATTCATGCAAACGACTGCTGCGGCGGTCGTTTTGCCCAGCTTTGGGTGGGCTTCATACCCTGCGCTTGTGGCTCAGGAAGCTTTGCAACAGATTGCCCCGGAAGGGTTTTCTGAGACGCGCGTCTGGACCTATGGCGGTCAGGTGCCCGGTTCGGAAATCCGGGTGTCTCAGGGTGCGCGCGTCCAACGAAGATTGTCGAACACTCTTCCGCAGCCGACAACCGTGCACTGGCACGGGATTCGCATCGACAACGCAATGGACGGTGTACCGGGTCTGACTCAGGACGTTGTTCAACCGGGGTCTTCCTTTGACTATGACTTCGAGGTCCCAGATGCCGGAACATATTGGTATCACGCGCATAATCGCTCGATGGAGCAGGTTGCGCGGGGGCTTTACGGGCCGCTGATCGTTGAAGAGGCGGTCGCGCCGGATGTCGATCGCGATCTGACATTGGTGTTGGATGATTGGCGACTGGACCCTGAAACCGCGCAAATCATGGACGATTTTGGGAATGGTCATGACCTGAGCCATGCGGGACGGTTGGGAAACCTTGTTTCCGTCAATGGGCGGTTTGATCCTGACTATTCGGTGGGCGGCGGCGAGAGGTTGCGTTTACGACTGATTAACGCGTCCAATGCCAGGATATTTGATCTCGGGCTGGACGGCCTGACCGGTTGGATCGTTGCACTTGACGGTATGCCCTTAGAGGGTCCGCTAGAGGTCAGCGACAGATTTCCCCTGGCACCGGCGCAAAGGGTAGACCTGATCGTGGATGTCCGGGCAGAACCTTTTGGTACTGCGAACCTCGTGAGTTTTGAAAGGGACGGTAGCTATGGGCTGGTTCGGTTCGGCGTTTCCGGCCCGTCGAAACCTGCTCGAGCCGGAATTACGCCATTGGCCCCGAACCAAATGCCTGAGGTCTTGGTTGAGGATACTCCTCTGCATCGAATGGAGATGCAGGGAGGCGCGATGCGTTGGCTGGACACGGCAAGGATCGGAGAGACAGAGCTTTCGGGGCAGGAACTGGCTCAGCTCGGGCGGTTTTGGGCATTGAACGGCAATGCCGAGCGACCGGCAGAGCCGTTTTTGGATGTCCAAAAGGGGACGACCCATAGGATCGAGTTCGTCAACGAGACTGCGTTTCCACACGCGATGCACTTACACGGTCACCATTTTCGCCTGATCCTTCAGGACGGGACCTTGGGCCCATGGCGCGATACTGTTTTGGTTGAGCGTGGGCAAACCCGTCAAATCGCACTTGTGGCGGATAATCCGGGCGACTGGCTGTTGCATTGTCATATGCTGGGACATGCTGCTTCGGGTATGATGAGCTGGTTCCGCGTCACCTGACGCCGCATTCGACGACTAGAAAGGCGTTTGTTGCGGTGTTATACGCGCCCGCATCGTTTAATTTGGGTAAGCCCGTCCCAAAAGCCCGAAAAGGTTCGCTGCATGAGTTCCGAAATCCGTCTTGCCTTTGCGCACCCCTCTGAGCGGTCCGAGGCAACTGCCACTCTGGGGCCGTTGGATCGCATTTCTCTGCGCGACCATATTGTCGAAGTTGAGATCGGCGCATTTCAGGCGGAGCGCGGTACGACGCAGCGCATCTGCTTTAACATAGTTGTTGAAGTGCGCCCGCTGACCGATCCTATCGACGATGATGTTGACCGGATTTTGTCCTATGACCGGGTGACAGAAGCAATCGCATATGAACTGGCCGCCGAGCGTCTAAACCTGCTGGAAACTCTGGCCGACCGGATTGCGGAACGGATTTTGTTTGAGCCTCAGGCTGTAAGGGCTTTTGTAAGAATAGAAAAATTGGATCGCGGCCCAGGTGCCTTGGGCGTTGAGATCGTGCGTGGCCGGGATATGGCCCATCATGATCTGGTCGAGGAAGAGCGCCCGCACCCGCGACTGGTATTCTTGTCGAACGAGGCCATTGCGTCCGACAATCTGACCGGTTGGATTGATCAGTTGGAGAACCGTAAACGCCCGCTGATCCTGTGTGTCGGGTCCGCAGATATGGCGGTTCCGCAAACAGGGCACGCGATGACACAGCGTCGGATTGACCTGCTGGCCATCGAACAAAATGCTTGGGTGCTGGCCGCGCGGGATCATCGCTGCGTCGTTGTGTCGACCCGAACGGAACTGGATTGGGCGATGAAGAACGGCCAGATTTGCGTATGGGCACCGTCCAAGATTGTTCTAGACGCAGTGGATGGACCGTCTGCTGCTCCTTCTGATGCAGTTGCATTGGCCGCATGGTTCGCCGCGACTTTTGAGGCCAGCGAGATGATGGTGATCGGTGGGGGCTTGCCCGAAGCGCCGAAAACCCCGTTGCGTGCAGTACCCGTGGATCAGGCGCGACTGTGACAGAATACTACCGCCCTTTGGTTCAGCATGGCCCGGCTCGTCCCGATGGGGCAGTAGCCTTGGCTGGGCAGCAGCTTTGGTTTTCTCACGTAGAGCGGCTTAGCCGCGTGGATGCCCCTGTGGTTCTTCCGGTAGGCGAAGTACCGGATCAGGACTTGGATCGCTTGACGAGACCACGCCAGCCGGTTGCTGGTCTGGCGATGGACCGCCCTCAGATCATGGGTATCTTGAACGCCACGCCCGACAGTTTTTCGGACGGTGGGCTTCACAACTCGGTCCATGCGGCACAGGCGGCTGCGCGGGCTATGGTTGACCATGATGCAAGCATTCTGGACATCGGCGGTGAATCCACACGGCCCGGTGCCTCTTTTGTGCCTGAAGCCGAAGAAATCGCGCGGACCGAACCGCTGATCAGGGCAATTCGGGCTGAAACGAATGCGCTCATTTCCATAGATACGCGCAAATCTTCGGTTGCAAAGGCCGCGTGGAAGGCGGGCGCGGGGCTGATCAATGATGTCTCGGGCTTCACTTTTGATCCGCAACTGGCGCCGTTTTGTGCCGAGGTTGGTGCGCCGGTCTGCATTATGCATATGCAGGGTGATCCGGCCACGATGCAGGATAATCCCACTTATGATGACGTTCTGCTGGATGTGTATGATTTTCTAGACGGCCAAGTGAATTATCTGGAGCGGCTGGGGCTGGACCGCAGCAAGGTCCTGGTCGATCCGGGGATTGGCTTTGGCAAATCCGAGGCCCATAACCTGACTCTGCTCCAGAACCTCAGCCTGTTTCACGGGTTGGGCTGTCCGATTCTATTGGGTGTATCGCGCAAGGGCTTTATCGGCCAGATCGGCAAAGAGATGCGCAAGGATGCCCGTGCGCCGGGGTCGATTGCAGTCGGGTTGGCAGGTCTGGCACAAGGGGTGCAGATCCTGCGGGTACATGACGTAGCTGAGACGGCTCAAGCCTTGCGTCTTTGGGCTGCCGTCCGGTAAGCCATCTACAGGCAAGAATTTACGGAGTGACATCTATGCGCAAGCTGTTCGGAACCGACGGGGTGCGGGGCACCGCGAACACGCATCCGATAACGGCTGAGATGGCCCTTCGCATCGGTGCGGCGGTTGGGCGGTATTTCCGCCGTAGTCAATCCGGAGCACACCGGGTGGTAATCGGTAAGGATACGCGTCTGTCAGGCTATATGCTGGAAAGTGCTTTGACGGCCGGTTTGACGTCGACAGGTATGAACGTGCTTTTGCTTGGGCCGGTGCCGACTCCGGCGGTGGGTCTGATGACCCGATCAATGCGTGCTGATTTGGGGGTCATGATCTCAGCGAGTCACAATCCGGCGGAAGATAACGGAATTAAGTTCTTTGGTCCTGACGGGTACAAGCTGTCCGATCAGGCCGAGATCGAGATTGAGAAACTAATCGAAGAAGGTGTGCGCCCAGCCCAAGCGCAGAATATCGGGCGTGCGCGGAGGGTTGACGATGCGCGTTTCCGCTATGGTGAGCGTATCAAGTCGTCATTGTCCCGCGATTTACGACTGGACGGGTTGAAGGTCGTGGTGGACTGTGCAAACGGTGCCGCGCACCGGACCGCGCCCGAGGTTCTTTGGGAACTGGGGGCCGAGGTTGTTCCCGTTGGCGTTGCGCCCAACGGCAAGAACATCAATTTGAACTGTGGTTCAACCAAGCCGCAACTGGCCGCAGAAACGGTTGTGGCGCATGGTGCAGACGTTGGGATTTGCCTTGACGGTGATGCGGATCGCGTCGTCATGATCGACGAACACGGACAAGTGGCCGACGGTGATCAGTTGATGGCATTGCTGGCAACCTCGTGGGCCAAGGCCGACAGGCTTAATGGCGGCGCTTTGGTTGCTACGGTCATGTCAAACCTTGGGTTGGAGCGGTATCTCATCGCTCAGGGGCTGCGGCTGGAGCGAACGGCGGTCGGCGACCGTTATGTGGTTGAGCGGATGCGTGAAGGCGGGTTCAATCTGGGTGGCGAGCAATCCGGCCATATCGTCATGAGCGATTTTGCGACGACCGGCGATGGTCTTATGGCGGGGCTGCATTTCCTGGCCGAGATGGTCCATTCTGGCCGCAAGGCGTCCGAGCTTTCGGCGCAGTTCGAAACCGTGCCTCAGTTGTTGAAGAACGTGCGTTATGCAGACGGGCAGACGCCGTTGGAATCCGCAAGCGTTCAGGCCGCAATCGCGGATGCCGAGGCGCGTTTGAACGGGCAGGGGCGTCTTCTTATTCGCAAGTCTGGGACCGAGCCGCTGATCCGTGTCATGGCAGAATGCGAGGACGATGCCTTGTTGGGTCAGGTCGTCGACGGTATCGTGGCCGAAGTCGAGGCTGTTACCGGTTAATAACCGAACAGCATCCTGCGCAGGCTAAACCATTGGCTGATCGCCAAGCCGGTCAGGATCATGGCAAGGGCGACGAAGAACCGAAGTGGCAACGCTTCGGACAAAATCCATGCGCCAAAAACCATTGACCAGATTGGGACCTGGTAATTCACCAGCGTCAGAAAAACCGATCCTGCGCTGCGGATGATCGAAACGCGCAGCAATGTGGCAAGCGCCGTTGGCACGAGGCCAAGTGCAATGATGGCTAGGCTTGGTCGAGTACCTTCCCATGCCGGCAACCCTTCGGTCATCAACATGATGGGAAGCAAGATGATCGCGCCAACCAACAGGGTCAGGGCGGCCAGAACCACGGGGTCAATCGGTGGGCACCGTCGTGTGAAGATGGATGCGCAGGCGTAGCAAAGAGCGGCGCTGACGCAGGCCAGTTGGGCCAGAGGTTCCGTGCCTTGCCCGATCTGCGCCAATCCCGGTCCGATCAGCACCAGCGCGCCGGAAAATCCAAGACATACACCCACAAGGCGGCGCGCATTCAGAGGCTCATCCGAGAAGAAATGCGCCAGCGGCAGAACCATCAGCGGAATTGCGGCCATCGACAGGCCTGCAAAAGCTGATGGTACAAATTGCTGCCCCCAGCTCAACAACAGGAAGGGCAGGGCCGAGGACAGGATGCCGATGATCACAATCGACCACCACAGTGCCGCAGAAAATCCCGGCATCCGACGTTTTGTGACGGCCATAAGCCCCAGCAACGTCACCGCACCCAAAGTGGTGCGCGCGGTCGCGACTGTGATCGGTCCGTACCCTTCAAGCGCCATGGCGACGACCATGAATGTGCCGCCCCAGATCAGGCCCAGAGAGAATACACCGCTCCAGTCGCGGGATGTGGGTTGATTGACCATTTACACCCTCCGGCCCGGACAAAAAGGGCGACCCGTGGGCCGCCCTTTCGCACTATCCCAAAAGGATCAGTTCTTTTCTTTGTCGACCATTTTACCAGCCGAGATCCAGGGCATCATGGCGCGCAGCTTGGCACCGGTTTCCTCGATCATGTGCTCGTCATTGGCACGGCGCGACGCTTTGATAGTCGGCTGGCCAACGGCGTTTTCCAGCATGAAGTCACGAACGAATTTACCCTGCTGAATGTCGTTCAGAACCTCTTTCATGCGCGCTTTGGTCTCGTCGTATTTCAGGATACGCGGGCCGGTGACGTACTGGCCGTACTCAGCCGTGTTCGAGATCGAGTAGTCCATGTTGGCGATGCCGCCTTCATAGATCAGGTCCACGATCAGCTTCACTTCGTGCAGACACTCGAAATAGGCCATTTCAGGCGCGTAACCTGCCTCGACCAGCGTTTCAAAGCCGCAGCGGATCAGTTCGACCAGACCGCCGCACAGAACGGCCTGCTCACCGAACAGGTCGGTTTCGCATTCTTCACGGAAGTTGGTTTCGATGATGCCCGAGCGGCCGCCACCGATGGCCGAGCAATACGACAGGCCAATTTCCAGCGCCTTGCCGGTTTCGTCCTTATCGACGGCAACTAGACAGGGTACGCCGCCGCCTTTGACATATTCGCCACGAACGGTGTGGCCGGGGCCTTTGGGGGCCATCATGATGACGTCGACGCCTTCTTTCGGCTCAATCAGGCCGAAATGCACGTTCAGGCCGTGGGCAAAGGCGATGGCCGAACCGGGCTTGATGTTGTCATGTACATATTTCTTGTAGGTTTCGGCCTGCAGTTCATCGGGCATGGTGAACATGATCAAGTCACACCATGCGGCTGCTTCGGCGATGCCCATCACGGTCAGACCTTCGGCTTCGGCTTTCTTGGCCGAGGCCGAGCCTTCGCGCAGCGCAACGACAAGGTTCTTTGCGCCCGAGTCACGCAGGTTCAGTGCGTGGGCATGGCCTTGGCTACCATAGCCCAGGATGGCCACTTTCTTGTCTTTGATCAGGTTGATATCGCAATCGCGATCGTAATAGACGCGCATGTCGCTGGTCCTTTCTGTTTAACTTGGCGACGGTTCTACTTGCGATCTTTCGGGATGGCGATAGCGTTTTCCTTGTTATTCTGTATGGATTGTGAGAAATTATTCTCTCAGTTGCCGTAATTGGAAAAAATCATGCTCGATGACGTCGATCGGCGAATCCTGCGCCATTTTCAATCTGATCCCACATTGTCGACCGCGGAACTGGCCGAGCGCAGTCGTATCAGCGCAAGCCTGTGTTGGCGTCGCATTGAAAAGATGCAGGAAGCCGGCGTGATCGAAGGGCAGGAGGCCATCATCGACTGGGCCGCGCTGGGGTATGCCGTAGAGGTATCGCTTCGGGTCACGCTGGATAAAACGCAACCCCGCGCGTTTGACGAGTTTACAGCGGCCGCCCGTCAGGTGCCCGAGGTGATAGAGATTCAAACCTTTCTGGGCCGTGTGGATGTTCGGTTGTCGATATTGGCGCGGGATATGTCCCATTATCAGAAACTCTATCGGGATCAGATTCTGACTCTGCCGCATATCGCGGATATCGAGGCCCTGATGCACATCGCGCGCGTCAAAAGCGAAGTGGCTCTTCCAGTATGATCGAGTTGGATGAGATCGACCTTAATATCCTGCGCGCTTTGGTGCAGGAGGCATCGCAAAGCGCAGGGGCATTGGGGCGCAAGTTGGGACTGTCGCAACCCGCTACCTGGCGCCGTATTCGGCGACTGGAAGATGCAGGGGTGATAAAGGGTCGCCGCTTGCGTTTGAACGCCGAAGCCTTGGGTTTTGGCGTGACGGTCTTTCTTGGCGTCAAACTGGCCCGCAAGGGGCAGGTGAGCCTTGAGGACTTTGAACGCGCCGTCAGCGCAATCCCCGAAGTGCAAACCGTCGAGCACGTACTAGGGCTGTATGACTATCGGTTGCGGGTCGTTGCACGCGACCTTGCTGACTTTGAGCGTGTCCTGCGACGGCGAATCATGACCTTGCCCGGAGCCGGAGATGTCGAAGCCAATGTTCTTCTCAGCGAAGAGCGATTGCCCGGACCAATCGGCTAAATCAGTATTTTGTGCGGATGCGGTACCCCGGATGATGGGTCATCCGCGCAAAGGTCATGGGCTGACCGTTCTTCCATGTGGTGCGTTCAAGTTGAATCATGGATGCCCCGGCTGTAGTCCCCATGAATTCAGCCAGACGACCATCCGCAGACACCGCGCAGAATGCGACCTCGGCCTCGGTGAAAGGTGCTGCATTCAACAGCCACTCATGCGGGCCATGTGCGTTCAGATCGGCGTGCTCAACTTCTGGGACGGCATCTATGTTGATCCAGCGTTCTTCCAGTTGGAAGGGGCGATTGTCGGCGTAATGCATGCAAATCACGTGCAGCACCTGCACGTCCGGCGAAACGCTAAGCTGTGATGCAAGCCAACCCGGACTTGCAACCACGTTCCGTTCGACCAGGGAATACCGGTAGGTAGAGTTTTGGCTTTCAACCGACTGACGTGCCAGCGAAAATTCCAACTTTGCATGTTTGCTGGGCTCTTTTTTGACGCGCGTACCACTTTTACGCTTTCGCTCGACAAAGCCTTGTTCAGCCAATTCTCGCAAGGCCCGGTTCACGGTTGCGCGCGCGCAATTGAACTCTTCAGCGAGTTGCGTTTCCGTCGGCAGCAAGGATCCCTGTGGCCAAATTCGAGTTTCGATTCGCCTTTTAACCTCGTCCCGAACAACCTGAAAACTGATCCGTTTTTGCGCCGTCACGACCCGAATTACCTTTCTTCCATAAAGTGAGTGTATCTGGTCAGAAACACGCATCGGTGTAAAGGGGCGTTGACACTGTTTGGCGTCACATTTTGGGGTGTTTTTCGCCAAAAAAATCAAGTTTTCTATTGAACTTATGGGCTTCCCTGACGTCAATTGCGTTCGGCAGGTATCACTTGCCACCAAGTGCCCGTATTTGGGGCCGGCAATGCAAAGTGAAAGGACGTGTCATGCCAGCACTATTGGATACCGTTGACCCAAATGGGCTTGAAGAATTTTCGGTCGTCTTTACGGACCGTTCTCTGAATCACATGTCGGTACAGTTTCAGCAGGTCATGCGGGACATTTCGGCGATGCTAAAAGACGTCTACAACGCGGACGGCGTCGCGGTTATCCCCGGAGGCGGCACCTATGGCATGGAATCCGTCGCGCGTCAGTTTGCCCGGAATCGAAATGTTCTGGTCGTTCGCAACGGATGGTTCTCTTATCGTTGGAGCCAGATCATAGAAACCGGCGGTCTGACGGCCTCGACAACGGTGCTCAAGGCGCGGCAGGTCGGGAACTCCAGCCCTTCGCCTTTCGAACCAGCTCCAATCGAAGATGTCGTTGCGACCATACAAGATCAGCGCCCGGATGTGGTGTTCGCCCCGCACGTGGAAACGTCGGCGGGTGTCATTCTGCCCGACGACTACGTGACAAAAATGGCTAGAGCCGCTCATGAGGTTGGTGCGCTGATGGTGCTGGATTGCATCGCGTCGGGATGCGCGTGGGTCGACATGAAGGCTACAGGTGTCGATGTTCTGATCTCGGCCCCTCAGAAAGGGTGGAGCGCGTCGCCCTGCGCCGGTTTGGTTATGTTGTCCGAGCGCGCAGAGGCGCGCTTGGAAGAAACCACCTCAGACAGCTTTGCGATAGACTTGAAAAAATGGCGTCAGATCATGGCGGCATACGAAAACGGTGGCCACGCGTATCACGCGACGATGCCGACGGATGCTTTACGCGCCTTTCGTGACACGATGGTTGAAACCCGCGACTATGGATTTGACAAGCTACGCCGCGCGCAATGGGCGCTGGGTGACGGTGTCCGCGCGATGTTGAAGGAAAATGGCGTGATCTCTGTCGCGGCCGATGGCTTTGGCGCACCCGGGGTGGTGGTAAGCTATACGTCAGACCCGGACGTGCAAAACGGCAAGAAATTCGCCGCTCTGGGCATGCAGATCGCGGCTGGTGTGCCCCTTCAATGCGATGAACCGGAAGGGTTCAGCACATTCCGGCTGGGTCTGTTCGGACTGGATAAGTTGTATGACGTAGACAGGACCATCGCACGGTTGAAACGCGTCTTGGATCAGGTTCTTTGAGCGTCGGCATTCACCGAACGCCAAGGCCCATCTGCATCAGTGTCTTTCGCACCGTCGGCAGCGAATAGAGGGCGTTCAGCCCCATCGCCCGAGCATCACGCAACGCCCGCGTTTCGATCATCGAGGCGCGGTTAAGAAGGTCGATGCCTTTGACCCTCATCGCGATCTCGGTGTGTCGGGCTTTGTGATAGGCATCCAGCATTTGCACGTCACCAAGGCCCTCGGGCCGTTCAGCGGCAAGGTCCAGCAGGCTGCGAAGATCACCCAGTGACATATTCAGACCCTGCGCGCCAATGGGCGGAACGACATGCGCAGCCTCGGCCATCAATGCGATCCGTTCCCCGGACAGACGTTCAGCCGACTGGCTGACGATCGGCCAGATGGTTCGCTGCGAGGCAAGTTTCACCGGGCCGAACAACCCGCAAGAGCGTTCGGTCATGGCGGCCTCAAACGCTTGCGGCTCGGTGTTCAGCAACTCGACCGCGCGCGGTCCACGTTCCATCCACACAACCGCGGAAGAAGGCTGACCCTGCCAGTCCGGTAGAGGGACCAGAGTGAATGGGCCACCGGACCGGTGAATCTCGGTCGAGACATTGTCGTGTGGGATTGGGTGCGTTACTGCAAAGGCCAGCGCCTTTTGCCCGTAGCGCGTCGTTTGCACAGAAATTCCAGCAGCTTCGCGCATCGGGGAATCGCGCCCATCGGCAGCCACAACAAGTTTGCAAGAAACACGGCTGCCATCACTCAGTCCGACGCGGGCGTGGGCGGTGCGGGTGAACAGGCTGGCGGTTCCGGTCCCCGGGCGGAAATCGACATTCGGAAGTTCAGCCAGACGGTTCACCATTTCGCGCCGAAGCAACCAGTTCGGCAGGTTCCAGCCAAAGGGCTGATCCGAAATGTCGGAGGCGTCAAAGTCCCGCACCACACGTGGTTCAGGCACATCACCGCCTGCATCCACGATACGCATGATCTGAAGAGGGGCGGCATGCGGGGCCAGCTTTTCCCACAGCCCACATTGTTCTAGCAAGCCTCGCGCAGGTTGCAAAAACGCCGTGGTCCGCATGTCCGAGCCGTCGACATCGCGTTCGGTAACTGGTGGGGCAGGGTCGACGCACACGACGTCAAACCCGGCTGTCCCAAAGGCTGCCGCAGCAGTCAAACCGGCAATCCCGCCACCAGAAATCAGGATGTCACAGCTTTCAGTCATGGCCTTGGTCTCCGTATCTTAGGCAGACCCTAGTGCGGTTCCAAGGCGCGTGCCAAGTGACATCCTGTCCCGTGTCTTAACCTCGGGTAATCAGCAAAAGGATCAGGAACATCACCGGCACCATCATCACGGCGGGGATGTAAAGGCCCGGCAGACCGAACAACAGGGTCGAACAGCCCCACATGCTGAAGATCGCAAGTGCGGCATAGCCCCAATCCTCGGCCTCGCCATGGGCAACGTCTTTGGCCATCCAGCCAAACAGGGGAATTGCAAACAACAGACGCTGCCAGATTGGCAGACGCCGAGGGGCCTCGATCGCGGTCATGGGTGTCTCCGTTTCTATTCGTCGCTGAGGCGCATATAGGGGCGATGCTGCGTCTGCGAAATACGCGGAAAGTCGTAGTGTGACAGCCTACCGCAGGCGGGACAGAAATGACGTTAGGTCGTCGGTATGATGGTGGATATGATCGGCCTCGTGCGGCTCGGGTGCGACGTGGACCGTCCGCATCCCCATCTCGTGCGGGGCAGCCAGATTGCGCGGGTCATCTTCGAACATCGCGGCTTTTTCTGCGTCAATTCCGTCGCGCTCAAAGATTGCTTCGAACGCGGCTTTCTGCGGCTTTGGGCGATACTCTGCGTGCTCGATGCCGTAAATCGCATCGAACAATCCGCTCAGGCCACGCGCCTGCAATACGCGTTCGGCATAAGGAGCGCTGCCGTTCGTATAGACGATCCGGCGGCCCGGCAGGGCACGGATGTGATCGGCCAGATCGGCGTCCGGGTCCATATGGCTCATGTCGACCTGATGAACGGCCTGAAGATATGGGTCCGGGTCAAGGTCGTGCTCGGCCATCAGCCCGGCCAGAGTGGTGCCGTATTCGCGCCAGTAATGCGACCTAAGCCGATCTGCCTCGGCCCGGTCGACGCCGATGGCCTGAACCACGTAGTCCGTCATCAGCACCTCGATCTGATCGAACAGGCGCATATGCGGCGGATAAAGCGTGTTGTCGAGGTCGAACACCCATTGGGTGACGTGAGCAAATGCAGGTTTGACCATGACTTGGGTTTAGGCCGCCATGTCCCGGTTTTCAATGCCGGACTTGATTGCGGGGGTCTGAGGCGGATACACAGGTCCGAACGAGGAGACGAACCATCCCATGCCCCAGTCCAAACAGTCCAACAAGGACGCCTACAGCCTGATACTCGAAGCGATTGACGTGGGCGTCTACAAACCCGGTGATCGGCTTGTCGAGAGCGAACTGGCCGAGCGGTTCGGCGTATCGCGCACCCCCATTCGCGAAGCGTTGCAGAGACTTGAGACCCAGTCTCTGCTAGAGCGGGACGGGCGGTCGCTGATCGTGGCCTCGCTGGATCACAACCAGATGGCCGAGCTTTATGTGGTGCGTCGTGAGCTAGAGGGATTGGCCGCGAGTCTGGCGGCGAAACACGCGACCGAAGAAGAGATCAAGGTGCTTCAGGATATGGTTGCCGCCGACGATGCATTGGTCGATGACCCGACCGCTTTGTCCCGTGCCAACCGCCGTTTCCACGAACAGATCCACCTGGCTTCGCACAACCGCTATTTGGTTCAGCAATTGGATTTGGTGCATCGAACGATGGCTTTGATGGCAACCACTTCTTTGGCGGTGCAGGGCCGAGGCGAGATCGCCCAGAGCGAACATAAAGGCATTGTCGAGGCCATCGCTGCCCGTGACGAAGCCGCTGCCGCCCGCGCGCTCAAAGAGCATATTTCCGTCGCCTTCATGACGCGTCTGAAACAGGATGCAGTGCGCCGCGAAAACTGACGTTTATTCTGGCTGAATCTCTTCGAAGGCTTGCCCGTGTTGGGTTTTGTCCCAGAAGAATGGGTTTCCGATCAATTCCCACAACGCTTTGTAAGCTGCGACAACCCCAAGCGGAAAGTACAAGGGCATAGTTGGCACCCAAGGTACAAGAAACCTTCTTTCCCGCGCCCAGACCGACAGGACTCCGGCGAAAAGGTTTGTGAGTTCTGCGGCAAGGAAGAGGGCAAATAACGAAAACAGCGCCCAACGCGGCAGCAGTGCCTCCATCGGGTTAAGCATCCCCAGCGCAGTCAGCCAGAACACCCAAAGAGCGGGTGCCAACAGAAATTGCCCTACCGTTCCAAGAAAGAACGCTTGAAAGCCTAGAAACTTCAAGGCTCCGAGGTCGTTCCAAAGCTGGACGGGGTCACGCATGTGAACGAGATAGGTGACCATGAAACCCTTTAGCCAGCGCGAACGCTGTTTCACCCAAGGCCAAGCGCGGAAATTAGCCTCTTCAAAGGTGGTGGTGTCGACCATCTCGGTTCTGTAACCCGCGCGGCTTAACCGTACACCCAGATCTGCGTCTTCAGTGACATTGTGGGCGTCCCATCCGCCCAATTCCAAAAGCTTTTTCCGGCGGAAAAAGAAGGTTGTCCCGCCCAGCGGAACCACAAGACCCAAGCGCGCGATACCCTGCAACAGAATGCGGAACCAGCTATTGTATTCGATTGTAAAACAGCGCGACCTCCAGTTGGTGCGCGGGTTGTAATAGTCCAGTCCCCCTTGCAGACAGACGACGCTATCGTCTGCATTCGCGAAATGCGTGACCACACGTTCGACCTGATCGGGCTGTGGAGCATCCTCGGCGTCCCAGACACCCAGAATGTCGCCCCTGCAAAAATCGAGTGCATAGTTCATTGCCCGGGGTTTCGTTGTCAGCCCGCTTGATGCCGGAACTTCGACGGACCTGATCCAAGACGGCAGGTCGACATGCGCAAGCGCCGCGCGTGTGACATCGTCGGATGCCTCAAGAACCAAAATGACGTCCAATAAGGCCTTGGGATATGTCAGGCGTTGCAACCGTCGTATCAGGGCGTCTGCTATTTCTTCTTCCTTGTACAGAGGCACCATGATCGACACACGGGGAAGGGGCTGCGGCAAGGGTTTCGGGGCGCTTTTGGGGGTCTGAAACCTCTGGTGCAGAAAACTCAGCAAGCCGCTTAACCGTAGTGCAAAAAACAAGATCAGTGAGCAGACCGCGAGTGTCACGAAGAACATCAGTCCAATTTTTGGTAACGCTGCGAAAATCGCCACCACAGCGATCAGGGCTGCAAGTGGTTTGATCCGTGCGCGACGTGCCCAGGATCGACAGCTATGCTTTGCATCCACTCGGGTCTCGGCATCCGCTGCCAGTTGGGGCGAAAACGTAGCGGCAATCGTGCCGTCGATATCATCTGTCGCCGCAAGGACGGGCAGGACAGTAAGGCCGACTTTGTCCAAGTGCGCTCGAACTGTTTCAAAGCAATCCGGCTTGGCAGTCGCCACCAAAAGGAATGGGCCCACCTGTTTCCAAGGGATCGCGTTATGTTCAAGCCAGAAGCGAACGGGTTTTATCTGGCAAAGCTCAAGAGAAGGCGGGGATGCGATCAGATCAGCAAATTGAAGATGGTTTTGGTCAGCAAGCGCGTTCATCACGTCGCGGCGGTTGACCCAGCCTTCAGCCACAAGAATCTCGCCCAGTGGCACGTCCTGCCGGGATCTGAGATCCAGCGCTTTTTCCAACTGCGCCTGGGTAATCAGGCCACTCTCAAGCAGGTAGATGCCCAAAGGTTTTCTGACCTGCACAGGAATAGGCGCCGCCTGCGCAAAGTGTTGCAGGTTCAGTTCAACCATAAAAAAAACCCTGACACGTAAAACCGGTGTCAGGGTTGTTATATTAAGGTTAACAGCGGGTTAATTCTAACTAAAGCAGCCGTTATACCTTTGCTTTTTGGTTCGCCATCGCCTCGGCGAACCGCTCGAACAGGTAGAAACTGTCCTGTGGACCAGGTGATGCCTCGGGGTGGTATTGCACCGAGTAAACAGGGCGATCTTTCATACGAATACCGCAGTTCGACCCGTCAAACAGCGAGCGATGGGTTTCCACGACACCTTCGGGCAGTGATTGCGCGTCGACAGCAAATCCGTGGTTCATCGAGGTAATCTCGACCTTGCCAGTATCCAGGTCCTTGACCGGGTGGTTTGCTCCGTGGTGGCCGTGGTTCATCTTGACGGTCTGACCACCCAGCGCCAAGGCCAGCATCTGATGACCGAGGCAGATCCCAAAGACGGGCAGGTCGGTGGTCTCTAGCACCTCTTTGATCATCGGCACGGCGTATTCGCCGGTCGCCGCAGGATCGCCCGGACCGTTCGACAGGAACACCCCGTCGGGTTCGTGCGCAAGGACTTCGGCTGCTGTTGCCGTGGCCGGCAAAACTGTGACGTCGCATCCTGCGGTGGCCAGGCAGCGCAGGATGTTGCGCTTGGCACCGAAGTCCAGGGCCACAACCTTGTGCACAGGGGCGTCCTGACGGGCGTAGCCATCGGGCCAGGCCCAACGCATCTCGTCCCACCGATAGCTCTGGGCGCAGGTCACTTCCTTTGCCAGATCCATGCCTTCCAGTCCGGCAAACTCGCGTGCGGCCGCCACCAGAGCCTCGATATCGAAATTCCCCTCAGGGTCATGAGCCAGCGCGACATGCGGCGCTCCCTGCTGACGGATCGCGCGGGTCAGGCGGCGGGTGTCCACGCCGCCAATAGCAATACGTCCGCGACGGGCCAGCCAGGTTTTCAGTTCTTCCGCCGCGCGCCAGTTTGATGGCTCGGTCGGGTTCCATTTGACCACCATCCCGGCTGCAACAGGGTCAGCGGTTTCGTCATCTTCGGGGTTCACCCCGACATTGCCGATATGGGGGAAGGTGAAGGTGACAATCTGACCGGCATAGGACGGGTCCGTCATGATTTCCTGATAGCCGGTCATGGCGGTGTTAAAGCACAGTTCGGCCACGGTCTGCCCGGTGGCGCCAAAGCCCATCCCGTAGAACAATGTTCCGTCGGCCAATGCCAGACATGCGGTGGGCTTGGTCGGGGCGTTCTGCGACATGGGGCGACTCTCTTGCAGGGTAAATCGGCGCATACCTAAGGGGCTTGGGCGCTTGGGTCAAGTCTGTTCAAATTTTGTGCTATTGTTAAAAATCAATAGGTTAGCCATATTTCTTCCCTGTTGTATCACGCTTTTTGTTTAGATATGGTCGTGGTTCCTTTTCCATGGGGATGGACAGATCATATGGATATGCGATCAAGGGTGAACTCAGCCCTGAAGCAGGCAATGAAAGATAAGGAGGCCGAGCGTCTGTCGACGCTGCGGCTGATTAATGCCGCGATCAAGGATCGTGACATCGCGTCACGTGCCTCTGACAACGAAGAGGCGAAGGGCTGCGGCGATGCCGAGGTTCTTGAAATCCTTGGCAAAATGACCAAACAGCGCAAGGAAAGCGCGCGCGCCTATGAAGAGGGCGGGCGGTTGGACCTTGCCGAGCGTGAGCTTCGCGAAGTCGAAGTTATCGAGGAATTTTTGCCCAAACAACTGGATGAAGATGAGGTCTCTCAGGCCATCCAGACGGCAATCTCGTCAACAGGCGCTGGTTCGATTCGGGATATGGGCAAAGTGATGGGCGAGCTGAAGTCGCGCTACACTGGCCAAATGGATTTCGGCAAAGTGGGACCGATGGTCAAAGATCAGCTCTGCGCGGCTGCAAGCGGCGGCTGCTGACCGCTTTCGCCTCAAACACGACGTTACTGCGCGGCCGGGTCGCGCAGTTTCTCTGTCAGATCGTCATACAGGGCGATCCGTTCTTCTTCGGTCAGGAAAGACCCGATTTCCACTTCGCGCCCGTCGCCCTTCAGCGTGACATAGTTGGGTACGGGGCCGCCATGCTTGTGCATCTCAGTGCGCGCCCAGTATCGGTTGCAGGTCCATTCCTGTGACCCTCGGCCGGGATGGTGATGGACAAGCCGGGCCTGCGTACCTGTCAGAGTGAATACCTCAAAAACGCTGCGGGAACGATAGTTCGACTGTATCGCCAACCACAATCCGACCACTGTCAGCAGCAGGAATGGCAGCAAACCCCATAACAGCACGGAACCCAGAACTGCCATCATGGGGATGAGGCCGAACAAAAAGACAGCCAGAACAACACGCATAGCCCATTTTGGCGGCAGTGAGTTATGCGGCCACAGGCGCAGTTCCAGATTCGATCCAGAGGTTTGATTCCACCGGTAGGGCATGGTCAAAAAATAACGTCTTGCAATGCAAAGTCGACGCCAAATGATCACACAACGTGACCTACGCGCGACCATGACAAGGCGTCGTCCAGCCGGTCGTCGCCCCAGAAAACCTCGCCCCGCACGACAAGGCTGGGCGCGCCGAATACGCCAAGACGGGAGGCGCGGTCAGTTTCGAATTCCAGTGCTGAAACCGCATCAGGGCTGCGGGCACGTGCCAGAGTCAGACGAGGGTCTTGCTGGCACCGTAAAAGAGCCTCGGAAATTGCCGCCTCGCTGCCAGCTTCGATGCCGTCTTCGAACCAGATCCGGTAGAGGTTTTGTGTAAAGCTCTTGCCCCATCCATCCTGTATTCCCATCAAGGCGACCTGATTGGCAAGTTCGAGGTCAGAAATTGGATAGGGCGCAGGCAGACGGGCGTGGATATGATACTTGGCAGCTCGCCGCTCGATATCGCGCCACATATACGCCGACTTAACAGGCTTACCAGCAAATGGGATGTTCTTCTGTTCGGACATGACGCTTCGGACATTGAAAGGGCGCCACGCAACTGCGACATCATTCTCAGCGCACCAGTCATCCAGGCGCATGATCGTCAAGAAGCTGTACGTACTGCCAATGGAATACCAAAAATCAATTTCGGGCATTAGATCACCCCGATCTCAGAGTTTCAGTTTCCATAATAGCCTAATTTTTGGATTTTTTCGATCTCTGCCGTTTGGCGACTTTCCACAATGGCCAGTACAGGGTGCTATTTATGCGTCCCATGGGCATGACCTCGCTCACCGATTGCCTGACGCATGTCGATAGCAACGTTCTGCACATGGTGGACTGATGTGAAGGTCCGCCAATCTTCTGAAACATCATGAACTTCAAATTGCGATCTTTTTGGGAGTCTCGGAGCAACTGTCCAACGCGCGTTACCGACGGGTAATGAAAAAGCCCCGCACGAGGCGGGGCTTTCTTTGTTCCTTAATGGAAGGGATCAGTGCGCGTGGCCTTTGTCCCAGTCTTCCTGCTTTGGAAGCTGCTCGAACGTGTGTTCGGGCGGCGGGGTGGGCAGGGTCCATTCCAGCGTGTCTGCGTATTCGTTCCACGGGTTAGGGCGTGTTTCTTTAGCGCCGCGCAGCAGGGCGTAGATCACGATGCCGAAGAACAGCAGGAACGAAGCGAACGAGATGAACGCACCAATCGACGAGACAAAGTTCCACTGAGCGAATGCCTCGGGGTAGTCGATATACCGACGCGGCATCCCCTGACGGCCCAGGAAGTGCTGCGGGAAGAAGGTCAGGTTGGCGCCGATGAAGAACAGCCAGAAGTGAACCTTGCCCCAGAATTCCGAGTACTGGCGACCCGTCATCTTCGAGAAGTAGAAGTATACGCCCGCGAAGATCGCAAAGACGGCGCCCAGGCTCATCACGTAGTGGAAGTGTGCCACGACGTAGTAGGTGTCGTGATAAGCACGGTCGATACCGGCCTGAGAAAGAACAACACCGGTCACACCGCCAACGGTGAACAGGAATAGGAAGCCGAAGGCGAACAGCATCGGCGTCTTGAACTCAATCGAGCCGCCCCACATGGTTGCAATCCATGAGAAGACCTTAACGCCGGTTGGAACCGCGATGACCATCGTTGCCAGCATAAAGTAGGCCTGCTGACGCAGCGACATGCCAACGGTGTACATGTGGTGCGCCCAGACGACGAAGCCCAGAACACCGATCGCAATGATCGCCCAGACCATCGGCAGGTAACCGAAGATCGGCTTACGCGAGAAGGTGGCGATCACGTGGCTGATGATGCCGAATCCGGGCAGGATAACGATGTACACTTCCGGGTGGCCGAAGAACCACAGGATGTGCTGATACAGGATCGGGTCACCGCCACCGGCTGGATCAAAGAAGGTGAAGCCAAAGTTGCGGTCCATCAGCAGCATGGTGATCGCGCCTGCCAGAACCGGCAGCGACAGAAGAATCAGCCACGAGGTGATGAAGATCGACCAACTGAACAGCGGCACCTTGAACAGGGTCATGCCCGGGGCACGCATGTTCAGGAACGTGGTGATCATGTTGATCGCGCCGAGGATCGAGGAGGCGCCCGATACGTGTACGGCAAAGATTGCAAGGTCCATGGACATGCCGCCTTCGGTCGTGGACAGCGGCGGGTAAAGCACCCAGCCAACGCCTGAACCGAGCTGGTCATTGCCACCGGGGCTCAGCAACGAGGCCACGCCCAGCGAGGTACCAGCAACATACAGCCAGAACGACAGGTTGTTCATCCGCGGGAACGCCATGTCCGGCGCGCCGATCTGCAACGGCATGAAATAGTTGCCAAATCCGCCAAACAGGGCGGGGATGACAACGAAGAACATCATCAGAACGCCGTGATATGTGATCATCACATTCCACAGGTGTCCATTGGGGGTACATGGGTCGGCCATGAACCCTTCGAGGCACATGTACTGCACACCGGGGTGCATCAGTTCGAGCCGCATATAGACGGTCATCGCCACCGAGATAAACCCGGCCAGCGCCGAGAAGATCAGGTACAGAATCCCGATGTCCTTGTGGTTGGTCGACATGAACCAGCGGGTAAAGAACCCACGCTGGTCTTCATGATCGTGACCATGAATGGCTGCGTCTGCCATTAGGTGCCTCCTGTTACAATTCTACCGCGCAGCCGGACCTCTCCGGCGCGCGGGATTCCTGCTGGTTTTAGAATGCGAAGAGGACGCCTTCAATGGTCGAGTTTGATCTGGATCAAGATTAATTGTCGCGGGCAGGGGCCCGAAACGAGCATTGTCGGCTAAATTAACCTTTCAGTTGGGTATTGGCTGTCAAAATTCAAGCGCTGCGCGTGACAGAGGTTTCTTCGCTTGACCCTGGTGCGGACGAAACGCAGAACTGGGCGTAACGCCGAAATCGGAGATTTGACATGACCGCCTACGATCCAGAAAACATCTTTGCCAAGATCCTGAAGGGGGAGATCCCCGCGAACCGCGTTTACGAGGATGACGATACACTTGCGTTCATGGACATTATGCCCCGATCGGACGGTCACCTGTTGGTGATACCCAAAACACCGTGCCGCAATATGCTGGATGCATCTCCGCAGCAACTGGCATCAGTGATGGCCACTGTTCAGAAACTGGCCAAGGCGGTGGTGAGGGCCTTTGACGCTGACGGAGTAACGATCCAGCAATTCAACGAAACGGCCGGAGGGCAGGAGGTGTTCCATCTGCATTTCCACGTTCTTCCTCGCCACGAAGATGTTGCTTTGCGTGCGCCCGGAACAATGGGGGATTTCGACCTGATCGCGGAGCACGCCGAAAAAATCAGAACTGCTGTTGGCTGAACGTCACGCACTTGATCACCGGGTAGTCGGAACTTCTTGCGGGCCTTGGGCAGTTGATGCGGCTTCGGCCAAAGTGAGAAAGTTTGGGAAAGCCGGATGCGTGAAGTCCGGAAGGTGGATGCCCCAGAAATGAATTGCCGTTCCGATTTGGGGTCGGAACGGCAGACTCGTAAAAAAAACTTTTCCGTTTTCGCAGAAATCCCACGATTACCGGTTTAACACACCACTCACTCTAGAACGGTGAAATCAGTCTAACCGTAAATCTCGGGCCTGTATTCATTTGAGTGGGGTTGGACAGACAATTGTCATGATTCACTCGGCTTTTGCGCGAGTTTTGGGCGCGCTTTGGAAACAGAGCGCAAGCTGGGGTGTGGATTGTTAACCAATTGGAGTCGCGAAACGATTCGGTTTATGACGTCAGGCCCTTATCGTTTCGAATATTTGGGAAAAGGTTTTCTGTAGTGCGGCATCCATGTCTGCCATCGTGACAGGCAGTCCCAATTCGACCAAAGACGTTACACCATGTTCGGAAATTCCGCATGGCACGATCCCTGAGAAATGATCAAGATCAGGTTCCACGTTGATCGAGATTCCGTGAAAGCTGATCCATTTGCGTAGTCGCAAGCCAATCGCTGCCACCTTGTCCTCGGCAGGGGCGCCCGAAGCCGTCAAGGGCTTGTCATCCCGGCGCACCCAAACACCGACGCGACCATCCCGGATTTCACCTTTGACATTGAATTCCGCAAGTGACGCGATCACCCAGGCTTCTAGCTGTTTTACAAAGCGCAGGACGTCTTTCCCGCGTTTGTTTAGGTCAAGCATGACATAGGCAACCCGCTGGCCGGGGCCATGATACGTGTACTCACCGCCGCGCTTGCTTTCGTAAACGGGAAACCGATCAGGATCGGTCAGGTCTTCGATCCGGGCGGATGTTCCCGCGGTATAGAGCGGGGGGTGCTCGAGCAGCCAGACGCATTCATCTGCTTCACCGGCCGCAATTGCCGCTACCCGCGCCTCCATAAAGGCCACGGCATCGTCATAATCGGTCAAGCCGTCAGTGATTTTCCATTCCATGAGGTCTCTTACCGCGCGGTATCAGGCAGGAAAAGGGGTTACGCCGCCTCTGCCAAACAGCGCCTAAGGATTTGCGCATAGGTATCTTGGCCCTGCGCCCCTGTCACAAGGTACTTGCCGCCAAACACCATCGAAGGCACGCCCGAGATGCCGCGACTTGTCCAGAATTCCTGCTTCTGTCGCACTGGTTGCACGTGGGCACCAGAGGAAAGGACCTGCTGTCCGGCGACCCTGCCCAATCCGACGGCTTCAACAGCGTCGAGAAGGACTTTGGGATCGGAAACATCCTTTTGGTCGGTGAAATATGCCTGAAACAGAGCCATCTTTAGCGGGTGTTGACGCCCTTGGGCTTCGGCCCAGCCCAAAAGCTGGTGTGCGGCAAAGGTATTGTAGATTCGGGACTCTTCGTTGAAATTAAATAAGAAACCCAACTCTGCGCCGAGCTGCGTCAACCGATCACGCGCCTGCTGACTTTGCTCGGCCGTAGACCCGTATTTCTCAGCCATGTGCTCGCGCAGGTTTTGCCCTTCGGCCCCCATAGCAGGGTTCAATTCAAACGGGTGCCATCGGAGTTGGGCAAGCACCCCCTCTTGCTGCAGTGCCAGATCAAGCTGCCGGAAGCCGACAATACACCAAGGGCATACCACATCCGAGACAATGTCGATCTGGATGATCGGGCGCGTGTCTGTTGAAGTCATGATGCATCTCCGGATCAGGTGGCAAAGTGAAATCTGTGATACAGATATGAAGGTCGAAAAGGAATTCAATCCGGCTTGTTTTTTGCCTCTTCACATCCCGTTCCGCACCGTCTATACGCGCCTCTACCAAGTCACATACAGTGCGGTCGTGGCGGAATTGGTAGACGCGCAGCGTTGAGGTCGCTGTGGGGTAACACCCGTGGAAGTTCGAGTCTTCTCGACCGCACCAATACAATCCTCCGGGTTTTCATAGGTTTTCATGCCATGTGTGACCAGACTGTCATAAGTCGTTATTTTGTCACTCTTTTCGCGCAGTGAATAGCGCTGATTGTTCATAGGACACCATTAAGCACGCCGTGCATGACGAATTGGTTGAGGCGGTCACGCGTCTTTATTATTAGTGCCTTAAATGCCTTTGGTATCTGAACACAATTTCCAGGAAATGCCGTGTCAGGCGCTAGGCTCAACGCAACAGCGAATTGACGTGTTCAAAACATCAACTCAAGAGAACTTTCCGCGATGAAGCCTAGATTTTTGTGCGTCGGTACACATCACAAGACTGGCACAATTTGGATGCGAAAGGTTTTTCGTGAAATCCATCAAGATCAATCCATCCCATTTATGCAGTGCTACAGAGCGAAAAGACTTGCTGACGCGGCTGAGACAGGGCCACAGATTATTGTGAATTGGTCGTCTAAATTTCCTAGAGAGCTCCTGGAGCTGGGTCACGCCAGATTTCTGCACGTTATCCGAGACCCGCGTGATGTGCTGCTGTCCGGCACCCGCTATCACCAGATAGCGCCGACCGGCAATGAGAAGTTTCTGCGAGAGACAAGAGTAGAATGGGATGGCAAGACTTACAAAGAGTATATTTCCAGCCTGCCAAATGAGCTCGACAAGCTCATGTTTGAAATGGAAAACAAGCACCATCAAACTCTGACCGAAATGATGGCTTGGCCATATGGTCATGAGAACGCGATAGACGTGAAGTACGAGGATTTGATCGAAGACTCGACGTGTGATTTGTTCCGAGAAATTCTTAGCAATTTTGACATTGAAGGATTGGATATCGACAAAGCCGTGCGGTCCTATTGGAAGCACTCTTTGTTTGGGGGCTTGAAAAAGAAAACTGACCGAGCGGAACGGATTTCGTTGCATATCGGGTCAGGGGCTAAAGCGCAGTGGCAAAGCAAACTGCCACGTGAAGTCGCCGAGGTTTATGAGGCGCGCTATGGTGGTGCTCTGAGGAAGCTTGGCTATGAAAGTAACTCGGATTGGGTGAAGACCTGCCCGCCAAGCAGTCAAATCTTCGCATAATTGCCGTCGAAAAACCGGAATAGCGTGGCTCGGTGTGTCGCGCCGCAATCGGTCGGATTCAAATGAGCCGTGACTTTGGCTTGCATCAAAGATGCAACGACCCATGCTTCATGAAGTTTCAGCTTCCGGTTTCGGAAAATACCCAGAATCCACAAACTCTCGAAACTCGGGCGCCTCAAGTTGATAATCCAGAACACGTCGCGCGCAGTCGTGGCAGGATCGAAGCAGAGCCGCCAGATCGCCATCTTTCAGCCAATCAGACATAATTGAACGAATGGCTGAGGTGTCGATTGAATCGTCATGGCTTGTGTTGATGTCGTATTTCCCAAAATACTCCATGTCGATGCGGTCTTTGTTTTTTGAATTGGCAGTTCCACGTAACCGCTTGAGCAAAAACTCTTCCCGGCTTTTGACCGCATAGTGATTTACTTGTGCAGTTTTGCCTGTGACGTTGTCTCTGTTGCCGCGCCATCCTTTTTGAAGAATATTCCCGCCCATTGGCTTTCCGTCCGCGTTTGTCCAACGCGCCATGTCTGGCTCGATCTCGCGGTGTTTGAAAAAGCGGGGGCGGTGCACTCCGAAATAGTCGAACGTTGAAGGGCGGAACAGCGTTTTGAAACCCCAGACCAAACCGTTTTCAGGGGCCTCGAAAGTTGATCCGCGCGTGAAGCGTTGCGTGACCAGAGCTTCTGGGTTCCAATGTTCCAGCCCACATGACCCCATAAGGCGCCAGTTGACGGATATCGCGTCTGGCGCGCCACAATTGTCGATCAATGCATCTATGCTGCGATCGCCTACGTGGATGTTAAGGAATTCATCTGCGTCAAGTATGAGCACCCAATCGGCATCCCGCACCCAGTCCATTCGGTTCGCTCGTGAGTAGGCAGCGCGCTGCGGGTCCATCCTCGGGCCGATGGGGTTATCAAAGTGACGGACCACCCTCAATTGATCAAGGCGGTTGAGCATTAGATTGGTGCCATCGCTGCAGTCGTTGGAAAAGATGCAGAAATCGTCAATGCCAATTGATTTGTGATAGGCCAGCCATTCCAGCAGGTATATTCCTTCGTTTTTTACCGTAGAAAGCAACAGCTTGCGGCCTGCGTTCGGGGGGGTGTCTTCAGTTTTCATCCTCATCCCCGTTGGTCGGTCGTTTCAATACCCCCTTGGCACTGTATCTGCCAACTGCGTGTTTCACGGATTGGGCTTTACCTACCACGTCAGAAACGCGGTTGTCGGCCTCATCTGCCGCTTGAGCAGCCAACGCCATTTTAAGGGTGCGGTCCTTGGACAATGGTACACCCAAACCTGCGGCAGCCTCAGTGTTCATAAATGGATTGTCCGGGCCGTTTTCGTCATCCATTCGGTTGTCGGCCCCCGGTTCGTCGCCTTCAAGGGCGTTTGCCGGGGCCTTGCCGGAAAGTTCAAGCAACTCGCGGCGCGTTTGACCTTTTTTCGCCGTCTGAGTCTGAGCGATCATTTTGGCAATCTCGCTGTCGGATACTCCTTGTGCCTGCAGCTCCTTGACCTTCAACTGCCATTCTTTTGGCAAGTGTTGAACAAAGAGAACTTCGTCAAGCTTATTCAGCGGAACCTGACCCGCTGTCTTCAACTCTTCCAGCCATCCTTCATATTCTTCGGTCTCGCGCAGTTGTCGAACGCGGTTCTCATGGTGGTGGATTGCTTTGTCCTGCAGTTCCCGCATTATCGGGTCGGCCAGGATCGCTTCGATTTTTCGCTTGGTCGCGCGAATATGACGCTTCACGTTGGTGGCTTCGGACTCGTTTCGATCAAAAAGCGCGAAATAGGCGGCGTTATACTTGTCTGGTTTGTTGTTCACATTGCCCCGAATGCGCCTGAGCAAATATGACTCGTATGACTTGACCGCATAGTGGTTCATCTCGACCAAGTCATACCCCAAGGTCGGTTTCGTAGAGCGCCAGCCTGACAAAGAAAACTCGTGCGGCATGGGATCGCCTGATCCGTTTAGCCAGAACTGGTCCAAAAGCAGTTTGGCGTTGGCGGGAAGTTTCTTGGCTTTTTTTATGTGCGGTCGGTGGATGCCAAGTTTCATGTCCAGATATGGCTTGAAGAGGGTTTTCACCCCCCAGCCTTTTGGAAACCTATCCGGCGCGGATCGGGTGTAAGATTCGATTGCCAACCCTGGGTCCCATCGCGTCAGGTCATTCGATCCGAAAAAGCGCCAGGTAATGGCAATCCCATCTGCCTTGGGGTCAATGTTTTCCACAAGGTCTGTGATCCGGCCGCGCCCAACTTTGATGGAAAGGAATTCGTCCGCGTCCATCGTCAGAATCCATTCGCTGTCGATCACTTCCGGATTTCTGGTTCCAAGCGCAAGGGCATTTGGCTGCGGTTTGCGCCCCTCGGGTACGTCGTTGCGGAAGTGTTGTACCCATCCCAGCTCTTGCAGACGGATCAGCATGTCGTCTGTGCCGTCGGTGCAGTCGTTTGTATAAACGACGATATTATCGAAACCTATGTGCTTGTGATAGGCGACCCATTCCACCAACGAATGACCTTCATCCTTCATCATGGACATGATCGTGAAGCGGTGTTTGGGCATTAGTTCTCCATGCCTATCGGTTCCGGCGATAAACAGCTCTTACGAGGGTCTTTCCCGATCCAAGCGGTTCGAGGTTTTTCGCGCATAGTGATGTTCACGGACATTCAGTAGCAAATTCAATGCTCAAGTTAAATTCCACAATCTGGCGAAAGCGGGTATTTTTGAACCTCTTGATGGAAGCCTGATGGCGCAAGCTGCGGGGCATTCTGCCTTGAGGTTGTCAAAATGGTTCGATCAGACGCAGCCAGACCAAATCAAACACAGCCTGTCCTTCCAAAGCTTTACTCGACCTGAACTTCGCTGCGCAGCTTTCCGGTTGTTTTGTCAAATATCAAAATACGATTGTCATCGGTCACGACCGCGTACCAATTGTAGCCAATCGTCACAGCCTGTGCCTTTGCGCCGCCCGGCAGTTCAATCTGGTCGGGCAGAGTGGGGGTTCGGTCCGATAGCCGGATGACAATCAGGGCGAATGTCACTAGAACGCCGCCAATCATCACCGCGGTCAGCAGCATGACCATTCGCCGCAACAATCTGATCTGCGGCGTTTCCAGCGGTTCTTGGGGTTCGGAAGGGACAGTCATGGGCACTCGCCAGATTGAATTTCACATCGCGGCTGATCCGCCGTCACGCCTTGATAAGGCGCTTTCGCGTGATGTGCCAGCCGAGGAAAACCTTTCGCGTACCCGATTGGGGCGTCTGATCGAAAGCGGTGCTGTTCTGGTTGACGGTTCTCAGGTCACGGATCCTAAGGCCAAGGTCACAGAAGGGGCCACGGTCAAGATAACCGTTGCAGAAGCCGAGGATAGCCATATCGGACCCGAAGAAATTCCCTTGGATGTCGTGTTTGAAGACGATGACTTGATCGTTATCAATAAACCGGCGGGGATGGTGGTTCATCCGGCGCCGGGATCTCCGAACGGGACGTTGGTAAACGCGCTGCTGCATCATTGCGGATCGGATTTGTCTGGCGTCGGTGGTGTGAAGCGCCCCGGCATCGTCCATAGAATTGATAAAGAAACCAGTGGCTTGCTGGTCGTCGCTAAATCAGACGCAGCGCATCACGGTTTAGCCGCCCAGTTCGAGGCGCATACGGTCGAGAGGTATTACCGCGCTATCTGTTACGGGGTGCCGGATGCGAACGACCCCAGATTGCGTGGGGTCAAAGGGGTCAGTTTTGAGCCCGGCAATGTCATGCGTCTGACCACGCAACTGGCCCGCCACAAGACGGATCGTCAAAGGCAGGCCGTTCTGTTTCATGGTGGCAGGCACGCGGTTACGCGGGCGCGGGTCGTTGAGACTTTTGGCGCTCCTGCTGGGTTGGCCCTGATCGAATGCTGGCTGGAAACGGGACGCACGCATCAAATCCGGGTCCATATGGCGCATGTGGGGCACGGTTTGGTCGGTGATCCGGTCTATGGAGGTAAGCGAAAGCTGGCCGTCAAAGCCTTTGATCCCGCAACTGTCGAAGCGGTGCGCGCCTTTCCCAGACAGGCCCTGCACGCGGCTGTTTTGGGTTTTGAGCACCCGATCACAGGCGAATCTTTGCGGTTTGAGGCAAATCTTCCCAAAGACATGGAGAATCTGATTGATCGGCTTCGCGCGCCACTGTCATAATGTGCAAACCATTGTGAGTAACGCGTTCTTATCTTTCCTTTATAGATCGTTAATTCCAAACTGTTAAAGGTACCTCTTGAATGGATCGGGACGACCTCCCATATCCTATGTTAACGAACTAAACATTTGTCGGAGGGACATGAAACATGGCAAATTACGCAAATCTCCCCGCGCCGACGCCGGAAGGCGGACTGAACCGCTATATGCAGGAAATTCGCAAATTTCCCCTGCTGGAGCCGGAAGAAGAATACATGCTCGCCAAACGTTGGGTGGAGGAGCAAGATACTGAATCTGCGCATAAAATGGTCACATCGCACCTGCGATTGGCGGCCAAGATCGCCATGGGCTATCGCGGCTATGGATTGCCTCAGGCCGAGGTGATCTCTGAGGCCAATGTGGGTCTGATGCAAGCCGTGAAACGGTTTGACCCTGAAAAGGGCTTTCGCCTGGCGACCTATGCGATGTGGTGGATTCGTGCCTCGATTCAGGAGTATATCCTGCGGTCGTGGTCACTGGTGAAGTTGGGTACGACTTCGGCGCAGAAAAAGCTGTTCTTTAACCTGCGCAAGGCCAAAGCCCGTATCGGCGCGTTGGAAGAGGGCGACTTGCGTCCCGAAAACGTGACACAGATCGCCAACGATCTGGGCGTGACCGAAGAGGAAGTGATCAGCATGAACCGCCGGATGTCCGGTGGCGATGCTTCGCTCAACGCGACGGTTGGGTCCGAAGGCGAAGGCACCATGCAGTGGCAGGACTGGCTTGAGGACGAAGATGCCGACCAAGCTGGTGACTATGAGGCGCGTGATGAATTGGACGCACGGCGCGAGCTGCTGGCTGCTGCTTTGGAGGTTCTGAATGACCGTGAGAAGGACATTCTGACTCAGCGCCGTCTGATGGATCAGGCCGTCACGCTGGAAGAGTTGAGCACGCAGTACAATGTCAGCCGTGAGCGCATTCGTCAGATTGAGGTGCGCGCGTTTGAAAAGCTGCAGAAAAAGATGCGTGATCTCGCGCGTGAAAAGGGAATGTTGGGAACGGTTTAAGCCACCCTAATTCTGGAAAAGCCCGCCGAAGTTGGCGGGCTTTTTTTGTTACTGGGCAAGCTGTTGCCTGAACACGCGCACCATGTTTCCGCCCATCACCTTGCGGATTTGATCCTCGGTCAACCCTTCGTAAAGTAGGGCAGAGGTCAGAGCCGCCAGTTCGGATGTGTCAAACGCGGTCTCGACCGAACCGTCATAATCTGACCCAAGCGAAACATGGTCTTCGCCAACCGTTTCAACGGCGGCCTTGATCATCTTGGCGATACCGGTTGGCGTGATGTCCCCACAGGTGACGTCCGCCCAATATCCCATGCCGATGACGCCCCCGGTTTCGGCAATACCCAGCATCAGATCGTCAGGGTAGTTCCGTTTGACGGGGCAGAACCCATGCAACCCACCGTGGCTGACGATCAGGGGGACGTCTGTCATTGCGATCACGTCCCGCGCGACCTGCGGGCTGGAATGCGCAAGGTCGATCACAACTGGCATCGCTGCCAACTCTGCTACGACCTCACGCCCGAAGTCTGACAGTCCGGTATTTGCCTGCCCGTGAAGCGATGCACCCAGTTCGTTGTCGAAAAAGTGGTGAAGCCCGAACACCCGATGCCCGGCGTCAAAAATGTCATTGAGATTGGCCAAATCACCTTCCAGTGGATGACTACCTTCGATGCCCAGAATTCCGCCTACGATTGGCTTGCCCGCGGCGCGCGCTTCAAGCACCTGTTCCAGATCATCGCGTGTCTTAACGACTTTAAGCTGGCCATTGGACGCGGCCTCGAACTGGTGGAGCTTTTCTGCCTGATATATCGCGCGTTCCTTCAGACTGCCCCATGTACGCAGCGGCCATAACTGACCGACGGCCAGAAGGGTGATGTTGTCAAACGACTCCGCGGAATTGGCTTCATAGTTCTGGCCCGCCGGGGATTTCGTTACAGCGGTGAAAACCTGCAGGGCCACGTTTCCTTCGATCAGGCGCGGGATATCGACCTGTCCGCGTGTACCACGCTCAGTCAGGTCCCGGCTCCACAGCAATGGGTCGGCGTGAAGATCACCGACGATGAGGGTCTCGTGCAAGGCGGCGGCATCATTCGTCACATCGTAGGGGGCGTGCGCAATGACATTGTTGCGTTCCGCTTCGATGTAAGGTGGTAGAAACACGAAGAAAACCAACGCCCCGATAACCACCGTGACGGCGATCAGGATACCAACCCATTTGAAAAACCTGCGCATTTGCTCTCCCTCTCGTTGTTGGCGCTAGGTTACGGAGAATGCCTGCCGAGAAAAGCCTGACTTAACGTCCACTGGTTGATAAAGAGGTCACGGCGGCACGGGCCGGCTGAGACTGGATTGGGAGGAGACACATGCAAAAACCTGTTCAATGGGGCGTTTTGGGCGCTGCCAATTTCGCGCGTCGCTATATGGCTCCGGCGATCCATGCGGCAAATGGTTCGCGTTTAGCCGGGCTTGCCACGTCCAGCGCAGAAAAAGCCCAGCCGTTTCAGGCGTTTTGCCCTGATCTGAAAGTCTATGACGACTATGAGGCGATGTTGGGGGATCCGAACATCGAGGCCGTCTATATCCCGCTGCCCAATCATCTGCACGTGGAATGGAGCCTGAAGGCGCTCGAGGCTGGCAAGCACGTATTGTGCGAAAAGCCGATGACGATGCAGGCCGCTGAATTCGATGCGTTGATTGCGAAACGTGACCAAACTGGGCTGCTCGCGGCCGAAGCGTATATGATTGTGCACCACCCCCAGTGGCAGTTCACGCGCAATCTTATTGCGGACGGAGCGATTGGGAAGCTGGCGCATGTGACCGGCGCATTCAGTTTCGACAATCGCGCCGACACCGGAAACATCCGAAATCGGGCTGAGACTGGCGGCGGTGGCCTTCGCGATATCGGCGTTTACGTAATCGGAAGTGCCCGGTTTGCAACGGGGCAGGAACCCGTTTCGGTGCAGTCCGCGATCCGCTGGGAAGACGGCATTGATGCCTTTACCGAAATTCGTGCGCAGTTCCCGGATTTCACCTATTCCAGCTATGTCTCCATCCGAATGCATCCACATCAGGAAATGGTGTTTCACGGCGAAGGGGGTGTAATCCGCCTTACGGCACCGTTCAACGCGCGGGTTTTCGGCGAGGCGCGCGTGGAATTGCATCGCCCCGGTCTGGAAGTGCAGGTCACGCGTTTTCCCGGCGACGATCACTACAAGCTGCAGGTCGAAGCGTTCTGCCGATCGGTCCGTGACGGTGCAGATTACCCATGTTCACTTGAATTCTCGCGCGGCACGCAAGAGGTTATAGACCGCGTTTTCGAGGGCGCGGAACCCCTCTGACTTGCACGCCGCCGCGCAACTGGACTAACCTGTCGGGTACCGGATGAGGAGAGTGCAAATGGCTGGCGGCTGGGCGCGCGATGGCGCGGTGGGTGAACAGATCGAGGCGTCAATTTCAGACGAGCTTGCCCGGATGCAGGCCCAAAAGCGCCCTGTAGGGCAAAGCCTGACCCATTGCGCTGAGTGCGAAGAACCGATCCCTGAAAAGCGGCGGGCCGCCATTCCAGGCGTGAAACTGTGTCTGGATTGTCAGCAAGACCGCGACGGGACCCACAAGTCGCGCGTTGGGATCAATCGGCGCGGGTCGAAAGACAGCCAGCTTAAATAACGCCGGAGGTACCGCTTGTCCGACATCCGCACCCAGCAGTCGATATGGCAAAACGGGCTGGTTTTGGGGTTTATGGCGGCGTTCCTGTGGGGCACGCATAGTGTCATCGTTCGGTTTCTGACCAACGATCTTGGTGGAATGCAGATCGCCGTATCACGTCTGTTTATTGCTGCGCTGGCGATCTATGGCCTGCTGCGTGTTTTGAACGTTCCGGTGTCAGTCCGATGGCGCGATCGCTATTTTCAGCTTGCTGTCTTGTCCACCGTTATCAACTACATCCTCTTTCACATAGGCCTGGAACATACCGGGGCCGCAAATGCCATGGTGCTCGAGAACACGGCACCGTTCTTCGTGTTGGTATTTTTGTACTTTTTCGCCGAAACACCCGTTACCCGAACCGATGTTCTGGCGACGGGCCTCGCGATTTTGGGCGTGTTTCTGACCGTTTTTCAAGATTTTCAGGGCGGTGGCGAACCGTTGTTCGGCGATATTCTTGAAATCGGCGCGGGCCTGAGTTGGGCGGTATTCCTGATCGCAAGCAGCCGGGCAATGCGAAACTCGAAATCCACTGGCGAGCGTTTGAATTTTCTATTCGGGATATTCTTGTGCTCGGGACTGCTGTTGCTACCATTCGCGGCACTGTCCATGCAGGTGCCGACGGCAACAGACCTTGTGTTCCTGATCCTTCTTGGTGTTTTGCCGACGGCGTTGGCATATTATCTGTGGTACGAGGCTGCTGCGCGTGTCTCTACTCTGACCGCGACACTCATGTTCGCGGCCTCGGTCGTGTTCACATTCATCAATGCGGCGATATTCTTGGGGGCCGCGATCACGCCAATCGCGGCCACAGGTGCTGTACTGATTGTGATCGCCGTCTTTTTGACGACCAAGAAACAGACGTGATCAGTCTTCCATCGCTTCCAGTTCGTCGATGAAGCCCGAGATCATGCTTAGCCCTTTGTCCCAGAACTTTGGATCGCTCGCGTCCAGCCCGAAAGGGGCCAGCAAGTCTTTGTGATGCTTTGACCCACCTGCGCGCAGCATTTCAAAGTACTTGTCCTCGAACCCTTCTGATCCGCTTTCGTAAACCGAGTAGAGCGCGTTGACCAATCCATCGCCAAACGCATAGGCGTAAACGTAGAAGGGCGAGTGGACGAAGTGCGGAATATAGGCCCAGAAGGTCTCGTACCCCTCCATGAACTCGAACGCGGGCCCAAGGCTTTCGGCCTGAACGCTCATCCAAAGGGCGTTAATGTCGTCGGGCGTCAGTTCACCTTCGCGGCGGGCTGCGTGGAGTTTGCATTCAAAGTCATAAAACGCAATTTGGCGGACGACCGTGTTGATCATGTCCTCGACTTTTCCGGCCAGTAGCACCTTGCGCTGTTCCGGCGTATCGGCCTGATCCAGCATCTTGCGGAAGGTCAGCATTTCGCCAAACACCGACGCTGTCTCGGCCAGAGTCAGCGGGGTCGAAGACAACATCTCACCTTGATCCGCAGCCAGTACCTGATGAACGCCATGGCCCAGCTCATGCGCAAGCGTCATCACATCGCGAGGTTTACCCAGATAGTTCAGCATCACATAGGGGTGCACGTCAGTCACGGTCGGATGTGCAAACGCACCGGGCGCCTTGCCCGGTTTCACCGCCGCGTCGATCCAGCCTTTGGAAAAGAAGGGGGCCGCGATCTCACCCATGCGGGGATCGAATGCGTTATAGGCGTTCATCACCGTTTTCTCGGCTTCGTCCCAGCCTACGACACGCGTGTCTTCCATCGGCAGCGGTGCGTTGCGGTCCCAGACCTGCATGACGTCCAGCCCCAGCCATTTGCGTTTTAGCTCGTAATAGCGATGGCTCAGCTTGGGATAAGCGGCCACAACCGCCTCGCGCAGCGCCTCGACCACCTCAGGCTCGACATCGTTTGATAGATGGCGACCGGTTTGGGCGGTCGGCATGTTGCGCCAGCGGTCCACGATTTCTTTTTCCTTGGCCTGCGTGTTGTGAACGCGGGCAAAGGTCTTGATGTTGTCCTGAAAGACCGAGGCCAGCTCTCGCGCTGCTGCTTCGCGCTTGTTGCGGTCTTGCTCGGTCAAGAAGTTCAATGTGCCTTCGATGTTCAGTTCTTCGCCGTCGACCGTAAAGGTCAGTCCGGCGATGGTTTCGTCGAAAAGACGTTCCCATGCGTCGCCAACCACACCGAGGTCATGCAAAAACTTTTCCAGTTCATCAGACAGTTGATAGGGTTTCATCGCGCGGATACGGCGGAATACGGGCTCATACCGGGCAAGATCAGCATTCTCCGCGAAATGCGTCTTCAGCACTTCGTCGTCGATGCGGTTGATTTCCAATGTGAAGAAGACCAGCGGGGTGGTGAAGATCGTGATCTTTTCCTGCATGTCCGACAGGAATTTTGCGCGCTCGGCATCCGTGGTCAGTTGGTAATAGCGAAGCCCGGCAAAGGACATGATCCGTCCGGCTATCGCGTTGATCTTTTCGTTGCGCAGAACGCATTGCAGCAGGCCGTCGGCATCCAAATCAGCCAGCTTACCTTCGTAATCGGCGGCGAAAGAAGTACATTCCCCTTCCAGCCATTCCAGATCGGCAGCCAGTTCACGCGCGTCCTCAGAGCTGTAAAGGTCCGTCAGGTCCCATTCCGGCAGGTCGCCAAGATTGTCGGCTCCTCCGACTGCATTTGCGTCACGGACGGGAAAGGGAAGGTCGCGCATGGATCACCTCGAAAATCTGCATTTGCAAACATCTAGGCGCGACGCTCAAGGATCACAAGCAGGGTCTTAGCTCGACAGGGCCGCATTTGCCTCAGGGTCGGTGCTGGCTGCGCCGAAATGGGCTGCAAGCTGGTCAAATACGGGGCCGCGGACATCCGGCGCTTCCATCATCACTTCGTGTTCACCGTCTGGAATTTCGACCAGAGTTCCATTTGGCCAATTCGCCATACGAGCACGGATCGCCTTGCGGTCGACGATCTGCTCATGCGAGCCAAGGAAGGTCAAGCAAGGGGTGGAAGGGGCGGTCTGCGCCATCAGCCACGAACACTCATCCAGCGCCTCGCGCAACCAGATGGTCGACGGCGCGCCCAATGTCAGCTCAGGATGCGCGACCAGTTGATCCTGCATCATCTTGTACATGTCAGGATCGCGGGTCAGTACATTGCCGTCAAAGGGTTGGGACAGAACATAGCTTTCCAGCGACGTAGTTGGAGGTGTCTTTTCACCAAGGCCAAAACGAGGTCCCCAATAAGCCGTCAACCGGCCAAGAGGTTTCATCAGGGGCGTAAAGAAGATTCCCCACATCGGCCCGGTAAAGGCGCAGGCGGCAAAGCAGTCGTTTTCCAGTACCGCCCGCAAACCGATTGCACCGCCCATCGAGTGGCCGATGACATACCAGGGTTTTGGCAGGTTCTGACGCTGGGCCAGATCAAGAACGGCCCTTACGTCGTGTTGGTAATCGGTGAACTTGTCGACATGTCCAACACGATTGTCATCCAGCAGGCGATCCGCCAGCCCCTGACCACGCCAGTCAACAGAAAGAACAGCATACCCACGGCCCACAAATTCGGATGCGGCTTCGCCATATTTTTCGATATATTCTGTTCGCCCCGGGAATATCATTACCGTTCCGCGGGCTTCGTCTTTGGGCGACCAATGGGCGGCGCGAATGCGCACGCCATCTTCGGTGTCCAACCAGTGCGCCACACCGCCAGAGGGTGCGCCGGCCACGTCTTCAAACAAAGGGGCCGGCGACATTTTCATCAGGCCAGAGCCGATGCTAGCTGCATGGCGATACTCATGTCGCCATCAACGCTGAGTTTGCCGGCCATGAACGCACCGGTCGGGTTCAGCTCACCGCTGAGAATTTGTTCGAACGTGTCGACATCCGCGCTCATGGTGACGTCGGTTTCTTCATCGCCAACGCGTGCACCGCTGCCGTCCAGAACAATCGAACCAAGACCTTCGATGGCAAATTTGGCCGATGCGCCAAAACCGCTGCCGTCCAGTTTTTCGTTCAGCGCTGCTGCGGCTTTCTCCAGAGTGTCGCTCATGATTCTCCTCACTTTGATTTGAGCGCGAGGAATGGACATCCTTCTGCGCTACGCTACACTGAACGTTGTTATGGGCACTAATTACACAAATCTCAAAGGTATCGTTGCGGCAACCGCAATGCTAGTCACGTTTTCCATTCCTTGTGTCGCTCAGACCGCCGATTCCCGGGACGAAACCGAATTGCTTGAACAACTGGCGCAGTCGACGCCGGAACAGGCGCTGGGGTTAGACCGGCAGCTTAAGGCGCTGTGGGCTTTGTCCGGGTCTGCATCGGCGGACCTGTTGCTGGAACGCGGGCGTGAGGCATTGGATGACGGTGACACAAAGGCAGCAATTGATCACTTGACGGCTTTGACCGACCACGCGCCCGAGTTCGCAGAGGGCTGGCATGTCCGTGCCTCGGCGTTTTTCGGGATCGAGCGTTTTGGAATGGCTGCGGCCGATCTGGAGCAGGCCCTGACTTTAAATCCCAACAATTACGAGGCGATTTACGGCTTGGGTTTGATTTTCGAGATTGTCGGTCAGCCTGATAAGGCGCTTGCGGCTTATGAACGCGCGCTGGCTATACATCCCCATCACGAAGAAGTAACCAATGCCGTGAATCGACTGAAGCCTCAGGTCGAGGGCTCGGCCCTCTAAGGGGCAGGGGGCAAGAGTGAGCGGGTCATCCCGAATTGTGGCCGTACTTGGCCCGACGAACACAGGTAAAACCCATTACGCGATCGAGCGGATGCTGGGTCACCGGACAGGTGTGATCGGTCTGCCGCTACGCCTGCTAGCACGCGAGGTCTATGACAAGATCGTTGCCATTCGCGGGCCGTCTGTCGTGGCGCTGGTCACGGGTGAGGAACGCATTGTGCCCCCGCGCACCCAGTATTGGGTCTGCACCGTCGAAGCGATGCCCGAGGGCATGGGCGCTGATTTTGTGGCCATCGACGAAATCCAGCTCTGCACCGACCCCGAGCGCGGCCATGTCTTCACCGATCGCCTGTTGCGGTCGCGCGGCACAAGCGAAACGCTTTTTCTGGGCTCGGACACAATGCGCGGCCCCATCGCGGCGTTGGTCCCCGAGGCGCAGTTTGTGCGGCGCGAACGCATGTCTCAGCTTGTTTATGCCGGGTCGAAAAAGATCAGCCGGATGCCTCCGCGTAGCGCCATCGTCGGGTTCTCGGTCGATAGTGTTTATGCCATTGCGGAACTTCTGCGCCGTCAAAAGGGTGGGGCGGCGGTCGTCATGGGCGCGCTTAGCCCGCGCACGCGGAATGCGCAGGTGGACCTCTATCAGAATGGCGAGGTCGATTATCTGGTCGCCACCGATGCCATCGGCATGGGGCTGAATCTGGATGTAAATCATGTGGCGTTTTCCTCGCTGACCAAATTCGACGGTCGGCGGATGCGACCCTTGGCCCCCAACGAACTGGCACAGATCGCTGGCCGGGCAGGGCGTGGCATGTCGGACGGCACGTTCGGCGTCACGGGCGAGGCCCCTCCGCTGGATGAAGGTGTGGCGCAGGCGATCATGGACAGCCGCTTTACGCCGATGAAAAAGCTGAACTGGCGGAATGCCGCCCTGCGGTTTGGCTCGATCGAGGCGCTGATCACATCGCTTGAGGTTGGCCCGGACAATGAAAACCTGCTCAAGGCGCGCCCGGCCGACGACCTGAACGTGCTGAAATCGCTGTCACAAGTGACCGAGGTCATGGCCCGCGCCAGCGATCCGCAATCCATCCGTCTGCTGTGGGATGTCTGCCGAATCCCCGATTTTCGCGGTATCAGCCATGCCGAACATGCCAGCCTGCTCGAGGTGATCTACGGCTATCTGCATGAGCGTCAGTCGATCCCTGATGACTTTATGGCGCGGCAAATCCGCCGGATTGACCGGACAGACGGAGATATTGATGCACTGTCCAAACGGCTGGCATATATTCGCACCTGGACATATGTTGCGCAACGAAACGGATGGGTGCGTGACGAATCCCATTGGCGTGAGGAAACGCGCACTGTAGAAGACAGGCTGTCGGACGCTTTGCATGACCGTCTGACCCAACGATTTGTGGACCGGCGCACATCCGTTTTGCTGCGGCGGCTCAAACAGAAGGAGGCCCTTTTGGCCGAAGTAAATGACAAGGGTGAAGTGACCGTCGAAGGCGAATTCGTCGGTCGTCTGGAAGGGTTCCGGTTCATTCCGGACAAAGCCGCGCAGGGGACCGAGGCGAAAGCCTTGAAATCGGCGTCCTTGCAGGCTCTCGCGCCGCAATTCCATCTGCGTGCCGACCGCTTCTACAACGCGCCCGATACCGAAATTGATTTCACCGAACAAGGTGGCCTGATGTGGGGCGAATATGCTGTCGGCAAGTTGGTCGCCGGGGCTGAGCCACTCAAGCCCATGGTTGAAGTCTTCGTGGACGAAGCCGCAGGCCCTGACGTTGACCAGAAGGTGCAGCGCCGTCTGCAACACTTCATCGACCGTAAGGTTGCCGCGCTGTTCGAGCCGCTGCTGAACCTGTCGCGGGACGAGGAACTGTCCGGTCTGGCCAAAGGCTTTGCCTTCCGCATGGTCGAAGCTTTGGGCGTGCTGCCCCGCGCGCAGGTCGCGCAAGAGGTCAAGGATCTGGATCAGGACGCCCGCGGTGCGCTGCGCAAGCACGGCATCCGGTTCGGTCAGTTCACCATCTTCATGCCACTGCTGCTGAAACCCGCGCCGACGCGCCTGCGTCTGGTGTTGTGGGCACTGTCCAGCGGGCTGCAGGAATTCCCCGAAGCACCACCTCCGGGTCTTGTGACTGTTCCTGTCGCTAAAGATGCGCCCAAAGGCTATGACACAATGTGCGGCTATCGTGACGCAGGTGAACGCTCGATCCGCATCGACATGCTGGAGCGTCTGGCCGATATGCTGCGGTCTGAGGACAGCCGTGGCGGGTTCGAAGCCAAGCCCGACATGCTGTCGATCACCGGCATGACGTTGGAACAATTCGCCGACCTGATGCAGGGCTTGGGCTATAAGGCCGAGCGTGGCGAGCGTGAAAAGATCAAAGTCACGTCTGCGGAACAACCTGTGGTAGATGCGCCCGAGCAACCTGCCGCCGAAGAAACCCCGGCAGATGCAGTCGCGACAGATAATGCAACTGTATCCGCCGAGGTGCCAGCCGAGGCCCCGGCCGCAGAACCCGCAAGCGAAGAGCCCGAGGTTGAGGTCTTCTATACCTTCACATGGGGCCGTCAGCGCCAGCCGAACCGTGGCCCGCGCCGTGAACAGGGGCAGGGTAAGGGCAAGCCGCGTGGGAAACCTCAGGACGGTCGTGGAAAGCCACACGGCAAGAAGGGTGGCAAGCCGCAGGGCGCGAAGTCTTTCTCGGCCCGTCCGCCCAAGAAAGAAAAAGCCATTGATCCCGACAATCCCTTCGCCGCTGCGCTGATGGGGCTGAAGGACGGCAACTAAGCGCTGATGTCCGAGAGCAAGCTGCGGATCGACAAATGGTTGTGGCAGGCGCGGTTCTTCAAGACCCGCAGCCTGTCTGCCAAACAGGTCAGCGGCGGCCATGTGCGCGTTAACGGCAACCGGGTGCTGAAACCGGCGACAGCCATCGGCACCGGTGATGTATTAACCTTCCCGCAGGGCCGCATCGTTCGGGTTGTCCGCGTGGAAAAGCTGGGTGATCGTCGCGGGCCTGCGACCGAAGCTCAAACGCTTTATGTTGATTTGACCGAAAAACAGGACACACCGCCACGAAATCCCGGGTTCGAGGGAAAAGGTCGTCCAACCAAGAAAGATCGGCGTGCTCTTGATCTTTCTCGCACTCAAGATAGCTGATCCTATCTTGAAGCTGACGCCAGACTGATTTAGCTAGACGCCCAAAGCGCAAACGGGAATCCGACCATGACCTACGTTGTCACTGAAAACTGCATTGGCTGCAAATACACCGACTGTGTCGAGGTATGCCCGGTGGATTGTTTCTATGAAGGTGAGAACACGTTGGTCATTCATCCCGATGAATGCATCGACTGCGGCGTGTGTGAACCCGAATGCCCTGCAGACGCCATCCGCCCCGATACCGAGCCGGGGATGGATCAATGGGTCGAGTTCAACCGGAAATACTCGGAAATGTGGCCGGTGATCGTGACCAAGAAAGACCCGCTGCCCGAGGCCGAAGAACGTGACGGCGAAGAAGGTAAGATGGAGAAGTATTTCTCTGAAGCTCCGGGTGAGGGCGGCTAACCGATTCGTTTTTATCAACCGGTCAGTCAATATCGGAAATACCGCCTAAGCTATTGGACAAAAATAGTTTTGTAAGGCACCTGAACTGTGCTGCTTTCGTATGTCTCAGTTTTGTGATATACTCAAAAGCTGAATGATGACTGAGTTGGGGATGTGCTCCGTAAGTATGTGCGCTTTGGAGTTCTGATTTATTGACAAATACACCGCCTGACCGGGCCGAAGATGGCGCGGGCTGGTGTGTTGTTTTGTCTGTCCTTCGCTCTGGAAACAAGGATGAACCTGTATGTCTAAGTCGAAAAAGCTTGAGTTCCGCCCGAACGATTACGTTGTTTACCCTGCCCATGGCGTGGGTCAGATCATCTCGATCGAAGAACAGGAAGTCGCGGGATACTCGCTTGAGCTGTTCGTCATCTCGTTTGAAAAAGACAAAATGACCCTGCGGGTCCCAACCAACAAGGTCACCGAATCCGGTCTGCGCTCGCTGAGTTCGCCAGATGTGATTAGTCAGGCGATGAAAACCCTAAAAGGTAAGGCCAAGGTAAAGCGGGCCATGTGGTCGCGCCGTGCGCAGGAATACGAACAAAAGATCAACTCGGGCGATCTGATCTCGATCGCCGAGGTGGTTCGTGACCTGCACCGCACCGATGACCAGCGTGAGCAGAGCTATTCCGAGCGTCAGCTTTACGAAGCCGCGTTGGAACGTCTGACCCGTGAAGTTGCCGCTGTTTCCGGCGCCGGCGAAGTGTCTGCTGCCAAACAAGTGGATGAGGTTCTGACCTCGCGCGCAGCCGCCGCCTGACCTCGCAGAATGTCGATTTAAGGCCGCTCTGATAACAGGGCGGCCTTTTTCGTGCCCAAGCGCTTGGTGAATTGCCTGATTGCGGGTAATTTCCCTGTAAACAGAGGCGGGTACATGGCCAAGGTAAAGCAGACCCTCAAGTATCTCTATATCGGGCGCGATACGATTTCCGTCTGGTTCCGCTATGGGCTGATCCTGTTTGATCTTGTGACGATCGTGTTCTTTGTCGCTACGGCCCATGTTCCGCACGGGCCGGGGCTGACGGTTCTAAGCATGTTCATCGGTCTGTTGATCCTGTGCGATTTCTCGGCGCGGCTTTGGATATCAAAGGATCGGTGGAAACTTTTCTTCAAGGTCTACACGCTTGCTGATCTGGTCGTGATCATTTCGTTGATGCTGGATCCATTCGTTTCCGGCAATCTGGCGTTCCTGCGTATTCTGCGCGCGTTGCGATTGATTCACTCCTATCACCTGCTCAGAGATTTGCGCCGTGATGTTGAGTTCTTCCGAACCCACGAAGACGCCGTGATAGCGGCCATTAACCTGTTGGTGTTCGTGTTCGTGACCTCAACCGCTGTTCTGGTCTTTTTTATCCCCGAGGAGAGTCAGACTGCCTATATCGACGCGCTGTATTTTACGATGGCAACGCTGACGACCACCGGTTTTGGTGACATCACCTTGGCGACACCGGGGGGGAAGCTGTTTTCAGTGTTCATTATGGTTGTTGGCGTCGCGCTGTTTGTTCGATTGGCGCAAGCGATCTTTATGCCGCAGAAAGTGCGCCACAAGTGCCCAAGCTGTGGTCTGTTTCGCCATGATCCCGACGCAGTGCATTGCAAGCATTGCGGCGAAGTTCTGAAAATCGAAACCGGAGGCGTTTCTTAGGACGCTACGACCAGAACCAGCAGGAATGCGATTTCGGACACTTGTTGCGTTGCGCCCAGAACATCTCCGGTTTGGCCTCTGATCTTGGCTTTTGCGACAACGGCGATAACAAACAGGCATATGGCAATAACCAGTATCGCGGCCATTGCTGGGGCACCTACCAAAACCATCGCACATACCAGTGCAACCAACGCGCCCAATGCGACTGAACCAGCACTGGGTGCCCCGACCGAGTGGCTTAGGCCCGCGCGCCGTGCATTTGGAAGTGAGGCCATCAAAACCGGCATCGCTGCGCGGGAAACGATGCATGCGGCTAAGATGCCCGACAAGCCACCCTGGGACAGCAGCGTCGCTATCAAAACGACGCGCAGGCCTTGCGATATCAACAGAGCCAGGACGCCATAGGTTCCGATTTGGCTGTCTTTCATGATTTCAAGCCGTCGTTCGGGGGTAAACCCTCCCCAAAACCCATCTACCGTGTCCGCAAGCCCATCTTCGTGCATGGCACCCGTGCACAGTATCAGAACGGCAATGACGAGTATTGCGCTGGCCAAGGGCGGAAGGTTTACTGCGACGCAGGCCCACCCGATAGCGCTGGCAAGTAGGCCGACGACCAGCCCAACAACAGGGAAGGCCCAGGCCGCATCTGCCTGGCGTTCAAAAACGTGTTCAGGCAGTCGCGGAAGCGGTAGGCGTGTCAAAAGAACCAGCGCCACAGGAATATCCCATCTGGAAACGAGGTTGGTGTCGGTTTTTTGCACTCCCATGCCTTTCTGGGTCTTGCCGGATTGATCGCTTTGGTTAAACACGCAGGACCACTCTGATGCAACGAGGCTTTGAATGCTGCCCGAACTGACCGATCTGAATTCCTTTCGTCAAGCTCTGAGCGGGGCCCCCGGTCCTGACGATGATGCCGCGCAAGGTGCGGCTGAACGAAACGGTCAATTGACAAAACCACCGGGAGCGTTGGGGCGGCTGGAAGATCTGGCGATCTGGTATGCCGGATGGCGTCAAGATGCGCGCCCTCAGATAATCGCGCCTCAGGTCATCGTTTTTGCTGGCAATCATGGGGTCACTGCGCAGGATGTATCAGCTTTTCCGCCTGAAGTGACCGTTCAGATGGTTGCGAATTTTGAGCATGGCGGAGCGGCGATCAACCAATTGGCCAAGGCCGCCGGTGCCACCATGCACGTACACGCGCTGAATCTGGATGTCCCGACAACGGATTTCACAACCGGACCAGCCCTGTCGGAAGATGAGTTGCTGCAGGCGTTGCAAACCGGGTGGAGCTCGGTGAACCCCAATGCTGACCTTTTGGTTGTTGGTGAGATGGGGATAGGAAATACCACCCCGGCGGCTGCGATTGCGTGTGCGTTGTTCGGCGGCGAGGCGTCCGATTGGACCGGGCGTGGAACCGGCGTTGACGATGCGGGTCTGGCAAACAAGACGCGGGTCGTCGCCGAAGGTGTGTCCTTGCATGCAGGCACGGGCGATGGTCTGGAAATTCTGCGCCGACTTGGGGGACGGGAAATCGCGGCCATGGCCGGAGCGATCGCTGCCGCCCGTGCATTGCGCATTCCTGTCATCTTGGATGGGTTCATCTGTTCTGCTGCCGCAGCTTGTTTGGCTGAGACGGTCAAAGGCGCGTTGGACCACACCGTAGCAGGACATCAAAGTGCCGAAGGCGCGCATGGGGCCGTTTTGGTAAAGTTAGGTAAAGAGCCGCTCTTGAACCTTGGCCTGCGTCTTGGCGAAGGCTCTGGAGGAGCGCTGGCAATCAATATCCTGAAAAGCGCCGTGGCCTGCCATTCCGGAATGGCGACATTTGCCGAGGCAGGCGTGTCGGACGGGTAATCAATGCAGCCTGATCCATGACGGATCACGCGGACTTTTTCGCGTGTTTTTCGGAAAGCTCCAGCAACTCGGTCTCAAGGTCTTTTTCCAGTTGCTGTGCGCGTTCGATGTATTTCTTGTTTTCAGCCGTCGGCATTCCGGGAACCCAAAGTTCAGCAAGCTCGCGGACGGACATCCTGTCGTGGTGATAAAAGGTCTGTTCGGCGTGGGCTGCCTCGTACTCACTAAGTCCGATATTTTCGAGGACATACCGGCCCGCACGTAGTGATCCGTCGAACATCTCGCGCACGATATCGTCCGCGCCGGCCTGGTACAGCTCATAAACATGGGTACGATCATGCGCGCGCGCGACGATGTGCAGGTCGGGGCGCTGGCGGCGTGCAAAACTGACAAGACGGGTGACCGTCTTTGGATCGTCCATCGCCGCAACCAGAACCGCAGCTTTCTCAAGCCCCGCGGCCCGCAAAAGTTCGGGTCGGGTGGGGTCGCCTAGAAACCCCTTGACCCCGAAGCGGCGCATAAGCTGGATCGTTTCGATGTCGTGATCCAAAACGATCGTCTTGAAACCGCTGGCGCGCACCAAACGGTTTACGATCTGACCAAAGCGACCGATGCCTGCAATGATCACTGGGCCTTTCTCGTCGATCTCATCCGGTTCAGGGGTTGGTGTTCCCTCGCCGATACGCCGCGAGAGCAGGTCGAAGATGATAAACAAAAGCGGTGTGATCAGCATCGTCAACGCGATGATCATCAACAGTTTTTGCGACAGGTCCGGGAGGATCACGTTCTGCTGGGTCGAAAAGGCCAGAAGAACAAAGCCAAACTCACCAGCTTGCGCCAGACCCAGTGTGAACAGCCAGTGATCACGTCCCCGCAGCTTGAATGCGCGACCAACCAGATACAGAATGATCCCTTTGGCCAGGATGACCAGCAAGGCCAACCCAATCAGATCAAACGGGTCATTGAAGAAATAGCCGATATCAATTCCGGCGCCGACCGTGATGAAGAACAGGCCAAGAAACAGGCCTTTGAACGGCTCCAGATCGCTTTCCATCTCGTGACGGAATTCTGAGCTGGCGAGAACCACGCCGGCCAGAAACGCACCAAGGGCAGGGGACAGGCCCACGAGGGTCATCAGGAAGGAAATGCCGACTACGATCATAAGGGCAAGCGCCGTATACATTTCGCGCAGACGGGTTGCGTGGATAAAGCGGAACAAGGGGCGCGTCAGGTAAATCCCGGCAAGAATGACAAATGCAACCGCGCCGATGGTGACAAGCGTCACGGCCCAACCCGGTAGCCCTTCAACCAGCGACAAGCTGTGATGCGCGGTATCGTGAAGGTCCTTCACCCCACGGTCGATAGAGCCGTCATCTTCGAAATGAGGCATGGCAGGCATGGCCAAAAGCGGCAGCAACGCCAGAATTGGGATAACCGCGATATCCTGTGTCAAAAGCACGGAAAAGGTGGCGCGCCCCCCGTTCGTTTGCATCAACCCCTTTTCCGAAAGGGTTTGCAAGACGATCGCCGTTGAAGACAAAGACAAGGTCAATCCAACGGCCAGGGCAACAGACCACGGATGGTTTGCATAAATAGCAACACCCGCGATCACAGCCGTCGATAGCAGTACTTGCAGACCACCCAAGCCCAACAGCCTGTCCCGCATATCCCAAAGGGCGCGCGGCTCAAGCTCTAGCCCAATTAGGAACAGCATCATGACGACGCCGAATTCAGCGACATGCTGCAGGCTTTCTGTTTCAGCCCCGACAAGGCCGAACATGGGGCCGATCACAATCCCGGCTGCCAGATATCCAAGAACAGATCCCAAACCCAGACGGGCCGACAAAGGCACGGCAATCACCGCGGCGGCCAGATAGATTGTCGCCTGATAAAGGAAGTCGTCCATTTTGGTCCTTTCGTTCGGGTCAGGTGGGCAGCGGCGCGTCGCGCTTGAGCTGGTCCATCACAATCTGGCTTTGCACTCTGGCTACTGCAGGATGCGGCAGTATCACCTGGTGAAGCAAGCGGTTCAGGGCAGAAAGATCGTCGCAATAAACATGGAGCAAATAATCCGCTTCTCCAGTCATCGTCCACGCGCTGGTGATCTCTGGGCGGGTGTCGACCATGCGGGAAAAGCTTTCGGATTGCTCGGGGCCGTGGGTGCCCAGATGAACCTGTATGAAGCCTTGAACCTGTAGTCCCAATTTCAGCGGATCCAGCCGGGCAGCATAGCCTGTGATATAGCCTTCAGCCTCAAGCCTTTGCCGTCGCCGCCCTGCCTGACTAGGCGACAGGTTCAACATTTCCCCCAACTGATGCGCAGTCAAATGCGCATTCTTCTGCAGCTCGGACAAAAGGCGTGTGTCGGTGGAGTCCAGCATATGCGAAAATTCTCTAAAATATTCGTAAACCATGCGCAAATCGCGCGTTCTATATTAGGTTACACGAAAACAATGCGCAGAAAAAGCATTGGATAAGGCGTATTTTGGAATCAGCAAAGAAATTCCTGTTATTTACGGAGACGCGCCATGGGTCCTTTCCCGCACAACGCCCCGAAATCTGTCATCAGCTCTGAAAACCCCGCCGGAACCGACGGGTTCGAGTTTGTTGAGTTTGCTCACCCCGATCCTCAGGAACTGCGCGACCTGTTTGCCAAGATGGGGTTCGAACTGGTTGGGCATCACAAGGACAAACCGGCGGTTGAACTCTGGCAACAGGGGGATGTGACATACATTCTGAACGCAGACGAAGATAGCTTTGCCGCGAAATTTGTGGCCGAGCACGGCCCCTGCGCCCCTTCGATGGGGTGGCGGGTAGTGGACGCCCAAAAAGCGTATGAGCACGCTGTGTCCAAAGGGGCAGAGCCTTATGACGCCGAAGACAAGACAATGAACGTCCCTGCGATCAAGGGGATTGGTGGGTCGCTGATCTATTTTATTGATCAGTATTACGATACCTCGCCCTATAACGAAGAATTCACCTGGACCAAGCAATCAAAGCCGCGCGGTGACGGGTTTTATTACCTCGATCACCTGACGCACAATGTCTACAAGGGCAACATGGACAAATGGTTCAAGTTCTACGGTGATCTGTTTAACTTCCGCGAAATTCGTTTCTTTGACATTCAGGGAAAGTTCACCGGCCTTTTCAGCCGCGCATTGACGTCGCCCTGCGGACGCATTCGCATTCCGATCAATGAAGATCGTGGCGAAACGGGCCAGATCGTGTCGTACCTGAAAAAGTACAAGGGTGAAGGCATTCAGCATATCGCCGTGGGCAGCGAAGATATCTACGCGTCGACCGATGCAATCGCGGAAAAGGGTTTGAAATTCATGCCAGGTCCGAACGAAGCCTACTACAAGATGTCTACGGATCGGGTCGCTGATCACGAAGAACCGCTGGACCGGATGACGAAACACGGAATCCTGATCGACGGAGAAGGCGTTCTGGATGGGGGCGAGACCCGCATTCTGCTTCAGATATTCTCAAAGACCGTCATCGGTCCGATCTTCTTCGAGTTCATTCAACGCAAAGGTGACGATGGATTTGGCGAAGGTAATTTCCAGGCCCTGTTCGAATCCATCGAGCGTGAGCAGATCGAAAGCGGCGAGATTTCCGCGGCTTAAAAGGACTGGCTAACGTAAGGCTCAGAGGGTGCGACTCAGCCTCTGAGCCTTTTCGTCAGCTTCGTGGCATTCGAAGGGTCACGTTCTGACCGCGTTTTTGATAGCGTAACTCGCTGTCACTAATGGCGACCACATTTCCGCCATCCAGCCGATCCCCGACCTTCAGCTTTTTGTAGCGGCCACTGGGAAGCCGCACCAGCGCGCGCCTGTTTGCCGGGGAGCCGTAGACGCCAATCAGATTAAGTTTGCGCAGGTTGATCGCATTGTCGATTGTCGCCTGACGGGCAACCGATGCAGAAGACGGAATTTTCGGAGCAACGGCCCGTGCCTGGAAAGAACCCGCCTCATCGTTATTTTGTGGAACTGCTGCGGCTGACCCCAACCGGGCCGTATTTGTTTCCTGTCTTTGAATAAGCCCTGCCGGGCGCGGTTTGGGGCGCGGTACGCGCACCACCGCCAGCGCCGTTGGCGTGTGATCAACCTGTGGCCGCTCTTGAACAGATTTGGGGCGCAGCTTGGGCCTGACGCTGGCCAGTTCTTCGCGCGTTCGTCCACCCAATTGCTGACGCTCGAAGCGCTCAATCAAGTCACTGGGCCGGGGTTTCGGGCGTAACTCTGCCAAACGCGAGGTCAGTTCTTCGACGATGGGTTCTTGTTCAAAGCGAACCGGAACGTCTGGCGGCACCTTCGCTGGGCGCCCTAAATAGACCACGATGCCATCGGGATTCAGTGTGCCGTCCACTGTGGCCGCAACAAGCCCCCGGTCGTCCAGATCGAAACGCGTGCCGGGCTTGGTCGGGTCGGCGACCTGCTCAAACGGGGTGTCAGTGTCAAAGCTGCCGGCCTCCGGCAAGGCGATCGCATCCCGCGAAAGATCGGATTTGTCGATTGACGTAAAATAGACCGTCTCAGGTACGGCGGGTTCGGGGTCAGGCAGGAGGGCGGGGACGACGATCTGTGCACTGGCATGTACCTGTACGGGCTCTGGCTCGGGATCTTGTGCGACATCTTCAACGACAGTCGGGGCGATCTTTAGCGCCTCAAGAATTGCGGCGTCTGTTGGTGTCTCGTTCAACGCCTCAAGGATCGCGGCGTCGGTTGGGGAAATCTCACCCGCCAAGTCTTCATCTGCCGGCGGCGCCTTGGGTTCCGGTAGGGTGACGCTTGCCGTTTCCGATTCTTCGACGTCCAAAGCTTCGGTTTGCAAAGGCAACGGCACAGGTTCAACCGGTTCTTCCTGTACGTCGGCAAGTTCCGCATCCAAAGGCACATCGCCATCAGAGCCGAAAACGCCCCAACCGATCAAAACCACCGCGATCACCGCCGCTGCTGCCAATGGTATCGCAAGGCCTTGGGGCAGTTTCATTCCTGCAGTAGAACCTTGACCAGCGGTCGCCTGCGACGGGGCCGAGCGGAACTCAGCCGGGGTCGAAGATGCGGCTATCGCATGAACCGCAAGGCCGTCAGGCTCCTCTGGGGTGATGGGGGCGGCAGGGTGCGCAATCGGTTGGTCTGCCAAGGAAAACAGGGGGTCGGCCGGGTAATCCTGATCGTCCACTTGTGTTGTAAATTCTACCGGGATGAACCCGTGATCGGCAGCAAATGTCTGCGCCTCTTTCAGGGTCTGCTTGGCGACCGCGGCGATATAAGTGGTTGAGCCGCTGCTGACGGTGTCGAACGCCAATTCGTCCAGTTCATAGGGCGTTGCCTCGGACAAAGCAGTTCGAACGCGCTGATCCGTCCCGGCGGGATCAGACGCATCGGTTTCGACCGAAAGGAACCGGACCTGATCAGTTGGAAGGATCAGCCTACAACTCAGGTCGTTTTCCAGTGCGAAACCCTTGTTGCGCAGGTCTTCGATCTGCGCGTTCAGGTCTTCCACATCCAAGGAAACTTCGCCAACGCAGAACCACTCATCGTCCGCGAAGTGGTGCAAAGAAATCCCGGCAGAAGAAAAAGACAGCGCAAAGGCAGGTTTCATATTCCGGAGGAACCACAATTGTCATCATCAACGCGGGCGATGTCTCGTCCGCAGACTGACATTAAAGCAGGATCCCGCCGAGGGAAAGAAAAAGCCAATCCTTCCCCTTGTTCGGCAGACCGTTGCCACCCCATCTTAGTATAAATGAATTTGGAGGGAAGACCTTGAAGAACCTTGCTTTTCTGGCCGTCGTGCTGGCCATGACCACTGCGGGAATGGCACATGCGGAAGAACGTCGCATCTCAGTCGCCGCCGCTGGCACCGTTCAGACGGCCCCGGATATGGCGACGATCATTCTGGGTGTCACGAATGAGGATACGCAAGCGTCAACCGCGATGCAGGCCACGTCGGTCGCTGTATCTCAGATCCTCAGCAGGTTGGAGGAACTGGGAGTAGAAGCGCAGGATATCCAGACCCGAGATGTCTCTTTGTCGCCTGTGTGGTCCGGGCGCGGCAACCAGGCCGGAGAAAAGGCAGAGATCACGGGATTTGTCGCCTCGAACCGGGTGATCGTACGTGTTCAGGACCTTTCGCAGCTTGGATCGCTCATGGACGCTGTTATTCAGGACGGGGCTAATGACTTCGGCGGCCTCAGTTTCGGTGTCAAAGACCCGAAACCCCTTGAGGCCGAAGCGCGGGCCAAGGCCGTCGCCGAAGCGACCGCCAAGGCTGAACAATTGGCACAAGCTGCGAACCTGACTTTGGGCCCGGTCCAAACGATCAATGAACAGGTCGCAAGCGTCCGACCTGCCGCTCAGATGCGCGAGTTCAACATGGCAGACTCAGGTGGTGTGCCGGTCGCAGGCGGGGAAATCTCGATCTCTGTCACCGTTTCGATGGAGTTCGGAATTTCAGAGTAACCCTAGCTTTCGGCGCGGGCCTGCAGCGGATGGCGTTGCTGGCCCGTTTGGTCGAAATTGTCGGGCGACAGCCATGCTTCGAACGCGGAACGGACGCGGGGCCATTCAGTGTCGAGTATGGAATACCAAGCCGTATCCCGGTTGCGCCCCTTGTAATGCGCGGCCTGCCGGAAAATCCCTTCGAATGTGAATCCCAGACGTTCGGCCGCGCTGCGTGACGGGGCATTCAGTGCGTCGCATTTCCATTCATAGCGCCGGTAGCCCAGCTCATCGAACACGCGGCGCATCATCAGAAACATTGTTTCGCTCGAGGGCGGCTTGCGCTGCAATAGCGGCGAAAAGTGGATGTGCCCAACCTCGATGACGCCCGCAGCGGGGTCGATCCGAAGGAACGAGGCCATCCCAACCGGGGTGCCCTCGTGATCCAGTACCGTGTGAAACATCGGATCAGCGTCTACGCACGATGCACGCGCCCAAACTTCAAAGTCTTCTTCGGCCTTGAACGGACCGTATGGCAGGTAGGTCCAGTTCCGTCCGTCAGTATCGTTGGCAAACGCCCGGTATAATCCGGGCGCATGCCGGTTCACGTCCAGTGGCACGACCGAACAATAGCGCCCCTCCATCGGCGTGTAGGGCGGAGTCGGGCGTGGAAACTCGCCCGAAACCGGCAATCCGATGGGTTGGCCCAAGTCGTTCGTTACGTGCTCGACCATGATTTAGGCCGACGCTTTTGCAAGTGCCTGATCCAGGTCAGCGATCAGATCGCCGGCGTCTTCGATCCCGATGGATACGCGCACAACGCCGGGGCCGGCACCTGCGGCCTCTTGCTGTTCGGGGGTCAACTGGCGGTGGGTGGTCGAGGCCGAGTGGATGATGAGTGACCGTGCATCGCCCAGGTTGGCCACATGGCTAAAGATTTCCAACGCATTCACCAGCTTGACGCAGGCGTCATACCCACCTTTGACAGCAAAGGTGAACAGCGCGCCAGCGCCCTTCTTGTACTGCGCCTTGACCCGGTCGTTGTAAGGCGACGAGGGCAGCCCTGCATAGGTCACGTATTCCACCCGGTCATCCGCTTCGAGCCAGGCCGCGATTTTCTGAGCGTTCTCGACATGGCGCTCCATCCGCAGCGACAGGGTCTCTATCCCCATCAACGTATAGTGGGCAGCTTGCGGATTCATCGTCATGCCAAGATCGCGCAGACCGATGGCGATGCCATGGAAGGTGAAAGCCAACGGGCCGAACGTTTCGTGGAACTTCAGGCCGTGATAGGCGGGTTCAGGCTGGCCGAGCGAGGGGAATTTGTCATTCGCCGACCAGTCGAATTTGCCCGAATCCACGACGCAGCCGCCCGTTACGGTGCCGTTGCCGGTCAGGTATTTGGTGGTCGAATGCACCACCAGCGTCGCGCCATGCTCAATCGGGCGGCACAGGTATGGGGTGGCCGAGGTGTTGTCGACGATCAGAGGAATGCCCGCATCGTCGGCGACATCTGCCAGCGCACGGATATCGGTGACGTATCCGCCTGGGTTGGCGATGGATTCGCAGAATATCGCGCGGGTGTTGTCGTCGATGGCGGCCTTCACCGCGTCTACGTCATCCGTATCTACAAATGTGGCGGACCAGCCAAAGCGTTTGATGGTTTGGCTGAACTGCGTAACGGTCCCCCCATAAAGGCGCGTCGAAGCAACGATATTGCAGCCCGGAGTCATCAACGGGAACAACGCCATGATTTGCGCCGCGTGGCCCGAAGAACAGCAGACAGCGCCCACACCACCTTCCAGCGTGGCGATACGCTCCTGCAGAACGGCCACGGTTGGGTTGGTCAGGCGAGAGTAGATAAAGCCGACTTCCTGCAGGTTGAACAGGGCGGCCGCATGGTCTGCGTCACGAAAGACATACGCCGTTGTCTGGTAAATCGGGGTCTGACGCGCCCCCGTTGTCGGATCAGGGCGCGCACCAGCGTGAATTTGAAGCGTGTCAAAGCCGTAGGTTGGACCGTCTGACATCGTTGAACTCTCCCTCTGGAATGTGTGTTGCTGACTCTCTAGGCGATTGGGCGCTTGCGCACAACAACCCAGTCAACGCATCCAAAGGCCGCTAGTTTTGATCCTGTTGCGAATGACTTGTTCGCGTTGGGGCAGGTTGTCGCGGTCGAACATCTGACGGATCTTATGCCCTTTGCGCTGGATCACCAACTTTCTGATCGGCTCATACCCCTTGAGCACTTTCTTGATCTTGTTCGGTGCAACGACGGTTTCTAACACCTCGACCACTTGGTCACTCTCGCGTGCGTATAGCAGTGGAAACAGGCGGTAATGGCAGCTCACCGATCCATCCAGCAGACCTTGGGGCAGGGTGTCACGCCCTCCGCCAAGCGAATGGATGACAAGGGGAAGTGCGATTTGATCCAACCAAGGGGTCAGCGTTTGCCCGGCCATTTCGGGGATGTCTTCGTCCCGGATGGTGCGGGCATATTCCAGATAGCGTTCCCCGAACTCTTTGGGACAGCGGTAATAGAAAAAACCGGCATTGAAATACAGATACCGCCGCCAGTAGTCGTGCGGCTGCGATCTGTCCAAAGAGCTGTCAAAATCCAGTCCGAACCGGCGGTACAATGCGCCCCAAATGCCATCAAAGCCGGGACCATACAGTGTTGGGCGGGGCCATGTCCCCTCGACTTTTTGCGAGGCGCTTGGACGATCAAAATCGAATGCGACGCTGTTCAGATCCCCGGTGATCAGCGTGTCGCTGTCAAGAAACACAAACGGCTCACCCTCGGGCAGCGCGAGCAAGGCTTCAATCTTGTTGCCGTTGGGATAGCTTTCACCAAATACGAGGTTGTCGAATGGCAAAACCTCGGCGTCCAACTGCTTCAAAGCCTTAAGTACATCCTCGTTTTGTAGCCCGGGGTCTTGGGACCAACGCGGCCCGGAATTGGGTGAGGCAACGAATAATCTGCCCGCAAAATCCGGTGAGCTGTGCCGCAACGAAGCGGCAAACAAAAGCGCCTCGTACTGTAGGCGGTTGTTCTGTCCGACGATTACGACGTTGAACTTTGGGGTCTTGGCCTGCATCGAGGGACTTTCGGAATTTGGCCGCTCATTGGCGCATTATTTGTGTTGCACGTACTGTACGCAGCAAGGCTCGTCAAAACCAGAGTTCACGCGGCACCGGAAATGGGAAATTTGAAATTGGCGGCAGCACGCCCATCTATTGGACACGGGACGAAACAGGAGAAGACTCATGAGGGTCAACGCAGATTTCACCAGGCGCGTGGCAGTTCATTTCGACGAAAACGAATGGGTCGCGTCCCCGGCTGCTGGGGTTGAACGGAAAATGCTTGATCGGATCGGCGAAGAGGTCGCTCGCGCGACGACGATTGTTCGGTTTGCACCGGGCAGCGCGTTTGCCGCGCATACCCATGATGGGGGTGAGGAATACCTTGTTCTGGATGGCGTCTTTCAGGATGAAACGGGTGACTTCCCTGTGGGCAGTTACGTGCGGAACCCGCCGACATCGTCCCATACGCCTTCGGCAAAGGAAGGAGCGACGATATTGGTCAAGCTGCACCAATTCGACCCCGAGGACCGGACCCAAGTGCGGCGTTCAATCAACGGTGAGAGCAACATGCAACTCTTCAAAGACGCGCAAGAGGACGTGCGGGTTCTGACGTTAGGCCCCGGCGAAACGGTGGAATTGGACGCTGCCGGAGGGCTTGAGCTGTTCATAATCGAAGGCTCGGTGCAGGAATCGTCCGAGGATTTTGCGGTCTGGGACTGGCTCAGGCTACCACCCGGAGAGAAGTCTAGCGCGCAAGCCGGGGCATCTGGCGCACGTGTTTGGATGAAGTCCGGCCACCTGAACCAGATGATCTGAATTCCGCGATTGCTTTAAAAACAGGCATTAGAACGGTGAAGCCGGGCTTTTTGGCCCGGTTTTTTCATTTTTTGACCAATTGGCAAATTTTACCAATTGATAAAAAATCAGATTGTGGCAAGCTGAGATCATAACGAACATATCTACAGGGAGTAGAGCGATGGCACAGGGCCAGATGGTCCCCGGCATAGTTTCCGGGCGACTTTCCAGCGATGAGCTGACCTCGAATTTCACGGATCTGCATCCGCCATTGGCCCCGCATGAGGCTGCCGTGGCTGCTGATCGGTGCTATTTTTGCTATGACGCGCCGTGTGTGACGGCTTGTCCCACAGACATCGACATACCGCTGTTCATGCGACAGATTCAGGCCGGACAACCCGAAGCGGCGGGTGAAACTATTCTGGCGCAGAATATCCTTGGTGGAATGTGCGCCCGCGTTTGCCCGACCGAAACGCTGTGTGAAGAAGCCTGCGTGCGCGAAACCGCAGAAGGCTCGCCAGTGGAAATCGGACGTTTGCAGCGTTATGCGACAGATAGCGTGATGGCCGATGGTGCGCACCCGTTTGAGCGTGCTGCACCTACCGGCAAGACAGTGGCCGTTGTAGGGGCTGGCCCTGCGGGTCTGGCCTGTGCGCATCGTTTGGCCATGCTGGGTCATGACGTTGTCATTCACGAAAGCAAACCCAAGCCGGGCGGACTGAACGAATACGGGATCGCGGCTTACAAATCGACCAACGATTTCGCGCAGGCCGAGGTGGATTGGCTGCTTGGAATCGGCGGGATCACCATTGAGACGGGTTCGGTTCTGGGCGAGGGGATTTCGCTGGAAGGTCTGTCTGCAAATTATGACGCTGTCTTTTTGTCAATCGGTTTGGCCGGGGTGAACGCCCTGCGCGCGGGTGGTGTCGACAAGGACGGTGTGCGGGCCGCAGTCGACTTTATCGCCGATGTGCGTCAGGCTGGTGATTTGGCGGATTTGCCGGTCGGTAGGAATGTCGTGGTCATCGGTGGCGGAATGACGGCCGTGGATGCAGCGGTGAAGTCCAAGTTGCTAGGGGCCGAACACGTCACAATCGCGTATCGGCGCGGCCGTGATGCGATGGGGGCCAGCCGATACGAACAGGACTTGGCTGCTTCGCATGGGGTCAAAATCATGACCAACGTGCAGCCTGTGGCCGTGCACGGAAACGGGGCAGCCGCTGAGATCGAACTGGAGTATACTGCCAGCCATGACGGTCAACTGACCGGCACGGGTGAGATGGTCCGCGTTCCTGCTGATCAGGTACTCAAGGCGATTGGTCAGACATTGGAAGGCGCGCCGGAAGGCTTGGAACTGGACGGCAACAAGATTGCTGTAACTGGGGCCGGGCGTACTTCGATCGCAGGTGTCTGGGCCGGGGGCGACTGCGCTGCTGGTGGCGAAGACCTGACCGTGACTGCCGTGGCCGAGGGCCGCGATGCCGCAATGGATATCCACGCAAGCCTTACTGCGTGAAACCCACAGATAAAGATGCAGAACTGCATCAGGGAGGCCGGATAGATGGCTGATTTAAAAACAAACTTTCTGGGTATTGAAAGCCCGAACCCGTATTGGTTGGCCTCGGCGCCGCCGACCGACAAGGAATACAACGTCCGCCGCGCTTTCGAGGCCGGATGGGGTGGCGTGGTCTGGAAAACGCTCGGGGCCGAGGGGCCTCCGGTCGTGAACGTGAACGGGCCGCGTTATGGCGCGATCTATGGTGCCGATCGGCGGCTTTTGGGCCTGAACAACATCGAGTTGATCACGGACCGCCCGTTGGAGGTGAACCTTGAAGAAATGGCGCGGGTTAAATCGGATTACCCGGACCGTGCGCTGATCGCTTCGATCATGGTGCCGTGCGAGGAAGAGGCCTGGCAAGCCATCCTGCCGCGCGTGGCGGAAACCGGCGCAGACGGGATTGAGCTGAACTTTGGCTGTCCGCACGGGATGAGTGAACGCGGCATGGGTTCCGCCGTGGGGCAGGTACCGGAATATATCGAGATGGTCACGCGTTGGTGCAAAAAGTACTATGATCGCCCGGTCATCGTGAAGCTGACGCCGAACATCACAGACATTCGCAAACCTGCCGAGGCGGCAAAGAACGGCGGTGCCGATGCGGTGTCGCTGATCAACACGATTAACTCGATCACCAGCGTCAATCTGGATACGTTCAGCCCCGAGCCTTCGATTGATGGCAAGGGCAGCCATGGCGGGTATTGCGGCCCTGCGGTGAAACCGATTGCTCTGTCGATGGTGTCCGAGATTTCGCGGGCGCAAGCGACGCACGGCTTGCCGATTTCCGGCATCGGCGGCGTGACCACGTGGCGCGACGCGGCAGAGTTCATGGCGTTGGGATGTGGCACCGTTCAGGTTTGTACGGCGGCGATGACCTATGGCTTCAAGATCATCGACGAGTTGACCGCTGGCCTGTCCAAATGGATGGACGAAAAGGGCTATAAGGACGTTTCGGAAATTGTTGGTCTTGCCGTTCCGAATGTCACAGATTGGCAGTATCTGAACCTGAACTACGTGGCGAAGGCCAAAATTGATCAGGACCAGTGCATCAAGTGTGGCCGGTGCTATGCGGCTTGCGAAGACACCAGTCATCAGGCGATTTCCATGTCCGATGACCGCGTGTTCGAGGTCATGGATGACGAATGTGTCGCCTGTAATCTTTGCGTGGATGTCTGCCCGGTTGACGGCTGTATCTCGATGGTGCCGATGACGGCCGGAGAGGTTGACCCACGTACAGGACGCGAGGTTCAGCCAGACTATGCCAACTGGACGACGCACCCGAACAATCCCATGGCAAAAGCAGCTGAGTAAGCAAAGAAAGGGGCCAGCGCTGGCCCCTTTTTATGGCGTCAGTAGCTTACGATAGAGCGTATCAACGAACGGCTCGGCCCCTTCATATGGGTCTTCATCCCCTAGGATCGCCCGAACCTGAACGTCAAAATCCGCATAGTGCTGGGTCAGCGCCCAGATGGAGAAAATCAGGTGATAGGGGTGCAGTCGCGCAATCCTTCCCTGATCCATCCAATCGGACAATATCGCGGTTTTTTCATCGACCAGGGCCTTTAGGTCATTGGACAGCGAATCGTGAATGCGTGGCGCGCCCTGTACCAGTTCATTTGCAAACAGACGGCTTTCGCGGGGCAGATCGCGGCTCATCTCTAGCTTGCGTTGGATATACGCCAGGATTTCTTCCATCGGGTCGCCTTGTACATCAAGATCGTGCAAAGGGGCCAGCCATGTTTCCAGAAGGCCAGACAACAGCGCGGTGTGAATCGCTTCTTTCGATGGGAAATAATACAGCAGATTGGGCTTGCTTAGTCCGGCTTCGGCGGCAATCTGGTCAACCGTTGCGCCACGGAATCCATGGGCTGAGAACACATTAAGTGCGGCGTCGAGAATTGCGGCGCGGTTCTTTTTCTGAATTCTGGTCGGGGCGCGGTCTTCAGGCATGTTTTCAGGGTGTCTCTTTTTCCGGCAGGCGGGTGCTGAATAGGGCAAAAAATCTGGCTGAGTCCTGCAATTTCTTGACTGATCTCGAACCCGTGATAGCGTGAGTTTGACCAGATGGTCAAATCAAGACACCAAAAGCGAGCCAAATCGCAAGCAACAGGGAAAAACAAGATGGCAGCTCCGGCGCAGAACCTCAGGATCAATGGCGACAGGTTGTGGGACAGCCTGATGGAGATGGCCAAGATTGGCCCCGGTGTGGCGGGTGGGAACAACCGTCAAACGCTGACGGATGAGGATGCCGAAGGCCGCGCGCTGTTCCAAAAATGGTGCGAGGACGCGGGCTGTTCGATGGGGCTGGACCAGATGGGCAACATGTTCGCGCGTCGCGAGGGGACGGATCCCGAAGCCTTGCCAGTCTATGTCGGCTCGCATTTGGACACGCAGCCTACGGGCGGAAAATACGATGGTGTCTTGGGAGTTCTGGGCGGGCTGGAGATTATCCGCACTCTGAATGATCTGGGGATTAAGACCAAGCACCCGATCGTCGCGACCAATTGGACAAATGAAGAGGGCACGCGCTATGCACCTGCGATGTTGTCCTCAGGCGTGTTCGCAGGGATGCACACGCAGGACTGGGCCTATGATCGCGAGGATGCCGAGGGCAAGAAGTTCGGCGAAGAATTGCAGCGGATCGGTTGGCGCGGGGATGAAGAGGTCGGAGCGCGCAAGATGCACGCCTTCTTTGAGCTGCACATCGAGCAAGGTCCGATTCTCGAAGCCGAAGGAAAAGACATCGGTGTCGTTACCCATGGTCAGGGCCTAAGCTGGACGCAAATCACAGTCACCGGAAAGGACGCGCATACTGGCTCGACCCCGATGCCGATGCGCAAGAATGCTGGCCTCGCCATGGCGCGAATTCTTGAAAAAGTAGATGAGATTGCGTGGTCCCATGCACCTCATGCGGTTGGGGCGGCGGGGCATATCGATGTCTTCCCGAACTCTCGCAATGTGATCCCCGGCAAGGTTGTGTTTACGGTTGATTTCCGGTCACCTGAACTGGAAGTGATCAAAGATATGGAGGCGCGCCTTCGGGTTGCGGCTGAGGACATCGTGGAAGAGATGGGCCTTGAGATTGAGTTCGAAAAGGTTGGTGGGTTTGACCCGGTGAAGTTTGACGACAGTTGCGTCGCGGCGGTGCGGGATGCGGCCGAACGGCTGGGCTATTCGCATACGGATATCATCTCGGGGGCGGGGCACGATGCGTGTTGGATCAATCGGGTGGCGCCGACGGCCATGGTGATGTGCCCCTGTGTGGATGGGTTGAGCCACAACGAGGCTGAAGAGATCAGCAAGGACTGGGCGGCTGCCGGGGCGGATGTTCTGTTTCATGCGGTCGTCGAGACAGCGGAGATCGTGGAATAGGGGGCGCTGCCCCCGTCGCCCGAGGGCGACTCCCCCGGGATATTTTTAGCCAGATGAAGCAAGCGGCGCAGACCGCAACAGGGAGATCAAAATGAGCACTGTTATCAAGAACGGGACCGTCGTGACCGCGGATTTGTCCTATAAGGCGGATGTGATGGTCGAAGATGGCGTGATCACTGAAATCGGGGTGGATCTGAAGGGTGACAAGGAACTGGATGCGACCGGATGTTATGTGATGCCGGGCGGGATTGATCCGCATACGCATCTGGAGATGCCGTTTATGGGCACCTATTCCAGCGATGACTTCGAAAGCGGGACGCGGGCGGCTTTGGCCGGGGGCACCACGATGGTGGTCGATTTCGCGCTGCCTAATCCGGGCGAAAGCCTGCTGGATGCGTTGAAACGCTGGGACAATAAGTCTACGCGCGCGAATTGTGATTATTCGTTCCACATGGCCGTCACCTGGTGGGGCGAGCAGGTGTTTGATGACATCAAGACCGTGATCGAGACGCGGGGGATCAACACTTTCAAGCATTTCATGGCCTATAAGGGCGCGCTGATGGTGAATGACGATGAACTGTTCGCCTCGTTCAAGCGTCTGGCCGAACTGGGCGGGATTGCGATGGTTCATGCCGAGAATGGCGATGTGGTAGCTGAGTTGAGCGCGAAACTGCTGGCCGAGGGTAATACCGGGCCGGAAGCGCACGCTTATTCCCGCCCTCCGCAGGTCGAGGGTGAGGCCACGAACCGAGCCATCATGATTGCGGACATGGCTGGAGTGCCACTTTACGTGGTGCATACATCCTGCGAAGAGGCGCATGAGGCCATTCGCCGGGCCAAGATGCAGGGCAAGCGGGTTTGGGGGGAGCCTTTGATCCAGCACCTGACCTTGGATGAGAGCGAGTATTTCCACCAAGATTGGGATCATGCCGCGCGCCGGGTCATGAGTCCTCCGTTCCGGAACAAGCAGCATCAGGACAGCTTGTGGAACGGGCTGCATTCGGGAACGCTGAGCGTTGTGGCGACCGACCATTGCGCCTTTACGACCGAGCAGAAACGCTATGGCGTGGGTGATTTCACCAAGATTCCGAATGGTACTGGCGGGTTGGAAGATCGGATGCCGATGTTGTGGACCTATGGGGTGAATACCGGGCGTCTGACCCCGAATGAGTTTGTGGCCGTTACATCAACAAACATCGCTAAGATCATGAATTGCTATCCAAAAAAGGGCGCGATACTTGTGGGCGCGGATGCGGATATCGTGGTTTGGGATCCTGAAAAGACCAAGACGATCACTGCCGACGCGCAGCAATCCTCGATTGACTACAACGTGTTCGAGGGAAAAGAGGTCAAGGGCCTGCCGCGCTTTACTCTTACACGGGGCCAGGTTGCGGTTCATGATGGGGAAATTCGTACTCAGGAAGGACATGGTGACTTTGTGGCTCGAGAACCGAACGGGCATGTGAACCGCGCGCTGAGTACGTGGAAGGAATTGACGGCCCCGCGGCCCGTTGAACGGACGGGAATCCCGGCGACGGGCGTGTGATCTGGTTGGGCTGCTTTGGAAGCGGCCCATAACCGAACCTTTTCAAGGCACTGGAATGAATACTGAAAGCACCGCGCAGCCTGTAATAGAGGCGAAACAACTGGATCTCACCTTCCAGACAAACGACGGTCCGGTTCACGCGCTGAAGGACGTGAACCTGACGATCGACAAGGGAGATTTCGTCAGCTTTATCGGCCCCTCGGGTTGCGGCAAAACCACCTTTTTGCGCTGTATCGCGGCGCTTGAGACGCCGACGGGCGGGACGTTGATCGTCAATGGCATGACCCCGGATGAGGCGCGGCGGAACCGGGCCTATGGCTATGTGTTTCAGGCGGCGGGTCTGTATCCGTGGCGGACAATCTCCAAGAATATCAAACTGCCGCTTGAGATTATGGGCTATTCCTCAGCCGAGCAAGAGGATCGCGTCAAGAAGGTCTTGGAACTCGTTGACCTTGAAGGGTTTGGTGGGAAGTTTCCATGGCAGTTGTCAGGCGGGATGCAGCAGCGGGCAAGTATCGCGCGGGCATTGGCCTTTGATGCTGATATCCTTCTGATGGACGAACCCTTTGGCGCGCTGGATGAGATCGTGCGCGACCACCTAAATGAACAGCTTCTGGCGCTGTGGGCACGGACGGAAAAGACTATCGGGTTCGTGACGCACTCGATCCCCGAGGCGGTCTATCTCAGCACCAAGATTGTGGTCATGAGCCCCCGGCCGGGTCGGATTACGGATGTGATCGACAGCCCTCTGCCCAAAGAGCGGCCTCTGGATATCCGCGACACGCCGGAATTCATCGAAGTTGCCCATCGCGTGCGTGAAGGGCTGCGGGCGGGGCACTCGGATGAATAGTTCTGGCTTCAAAGCGTTCTGGGCGGTTCTTACTGTCCTCGCCGTGATCGTGGCCTTCTGGTATGCGGCGTGTGTTCCGATGAATATCAAAGGGGTTCTGACCGAGCAGGAACGCGCAGGTGCCGAAGTGCAGCCGCCTTCGGCCAAGGATCGCCGAGATATGTCCGAGCTGGGTCTGGTGCTAAACAACAGCTTTGCCATTCCCGCAACATGGGAACAGGATCGCCCCCGTCTGCCCGCACCGCATCAAGTTGCGATTGAGATGTGGGAGACGACGGTTCTGAAGAAGATTACCTCGAAACGGTCGCTGATCTATCACGGCTGGGTGACGCTCAGCGCGACGGTTCTGGGCTTTGCGATTGGGACAGGTTTGGGCATTTTGCTGGCGGTCGGAATTGTGCATAGCCGCGTTATGGATATGTCGGTGATGCCTTGGGCCATCGTCAGCCAGACGATCCCGATCATCGCTTTGGCCCCGATGATCATTGTGGTTCTGTATTCCGTAGGCATTCAGGGGATTATCCCCAAGGCCGTCATTTCGGCTTATCTGAGTTTCTTCCCGGTCGTCGTGGGTATGGTCAAAGGTCTACGAAGCCCCGATGCGATGCAGCTTGACCTGTTGCGCACCTATAACGCCAGTCGGTCGCAAGGGTTCTGGAAACTGCGCCTGCCTGCGTCGATGCCGTACCTGTTCACCTCATTGAAGATAGGTATCGCTGCCTCGCTGGTCGGGGCCATTGTCGGAGAACTGCCGACCGGTGCTGTCGCCGGGCTGGGAGCGCGTCTGCTCGCCGGCAGCTACTATGGTCAGACGGTGCAAATCTGGTCGGCGCTGTTTGCTGCCGCGATATTGGCGGCCTGTCTTGTCGGTTTGCTTGGGCTGATCGAACGGACGGTTCTAAAGCGGATGGGGATAGCGCAATGATGTTGGTTTTGTGTGCAATCCTGCTGTGGCTGTTTGGCTGGTGGCTAAACAGTCGCCTCGCCAGCGGGCCTTATGCGGATATGCGAATGGTTCGGTTCCTTGCACCGTTGATCTTTGGCCTGACGATTGTCGGGATTTGGGAACTGGTCGTCCGCGGGCTTGAGGTGCCATTGGTCATTCTGCCGGCCCCGTCGGTCATCGCCGTGCGGTTTGCCGACAGTTTGCCCATCCTGTGGGCTGACTTTGTGCAGACCATCATCAAGGGGGCCTTGAGCGGGTATATTATTGGGTGCGGCGCGGCCTTCCTGACGGCAATCGCGGTGGATCGCTGGGACTTTCTTCGCCTAGGGCTGCTGCCTGTGGGGAACTTCGTGGCAGCCCTGCCGATTGTAGGGACGGCGCCCATTCTGGTCATGTGGTTCGGGTTTGATTGGCAGTCCAAGGCGGCGGTTGTCGTTGTCATGGTGTTCTTCCCAATGCTGGTAAACACGGTCGCAGGGCTGCGCGAGGCGACTGCCATGCAGCGCGATCTGATGGAGACCTATGCCGCAACCTATTGGCAGAGTTTCCTCAAGCTGCGCCTGCCTGCTGCAATGCCGTTTATTTTCAATGGCTTGAAAATCTCTACGACCCTTGCTTTGATCGGTGCTATCGTGGCCGAGTTTTTTGGCTCACCAACATTGGGAATGGGCTTTCGGATTTCGACCAGCGTTGGTCAGCTTTCGCTGGATATGGTCTGGGCGGAAATCGTGGTCGCGGCTTTGGCCGGAACAGCGTTCTATGGCTTGATGGCGATGATCGAAAAGGCGGTGACATTCTGGCATCCGTCGCAACGTGGATAACAACAAAACCTTAACAGACCCCGAAAACGGGGCATCAACAGCAACTAGGAGACATGAAGATGAAGAAGCTACTTAGCGGGGCGGTCGCCGCCTTTAGTTTGGCAGCCAGTGCTGCACTGGCAGCGGACGAAGTGACACTGCAATTGAAGTGGGTCACGCAAGCTCAGTTCGCGGGATACTACGTGGCCAAGGACAAAGGGTTCTACGAGGAAGAAGGGCTGGACGTCACAATCTTGCCTGGTGGTCCCGACATCGCGCCCACTCAGGTGATTGCGGGCGGCGGTGCGGATGTAACCGTGGAATGGATGCCTGCGGCGCTTGCTGCGCGGGAAAAGGGTTTGCCGCTGGTGAACATTGCGCAGCCTTTCAAAAGCTCGGGCATGATGCTGACCTGCTGGAAGGATGCAGGTATTTCCTCGCCCGAAGATCTTAAGAACCGCACACTGGGCGTCTGGTTCTTTGGCAATGAATTCCCGTTCATGAGCTGGATGAGCCAGCTTGGTATCGACACAGGCGGCAAGAGCGAATCCGGTGTCGAAGTTCTGAAGCAGGGCTTCAACGTTGACCCGCTGTTGCAGCGTCAAGCCGATTGCATCAGCACTATGACCTACAATGAATACTGGCAGGTCATTGATGCAGGCGTCAGCCCCGATGAGCTGGTGACCTTCAAATACGAAGATCAGGGCGTCGCGACGCTGGAAGACGGTCTGTATGTTCTGGAAGAGAACCTGAGTGATGATGCATTCGTCGATAAGATGGAGCGGTTCGTACGCGCCTCGATGAAGGGTTGGAAATACGCCGAAGAAAACCCGGATGAAGCAGCGGATATCGTTTTAGAAAATGATGCGACGGGCGCTCAGACCGAAGAACATCAAAAGCGCATGATGGGCGAGATTGCCAAGCTGACCGCAGGTTCGAATGGCGCGCTGGATCCGGCGGATTTTGAGCGGACTGTTGGCACGCTGCTGGCAGGTGGTTCAGACCCGGTGATCACCAAGCAGCCTGATGGTGCCTGGACCCATCAAATTACCGATGCAGCCTTGAACTGAACTTGTTCATTATACCAAAACTACGCGGTCCCATTCGGGGCCGCGTTTCTTTTTTCAGTGTCGTAAATGTGCGTGTACTTAAGTCGAAAATGGCCTAGTATTATCCTGAAATTAGTGGCGTTTAGAGAGTATTTCTCAATCAAAGGGAGAAAATGCAGGTTTTTGCATCAGAATTCAGCGCAGCGATATCTCTGATCCTTGAAGGCGATTCAGAGCTTTGGGCGATTGTGTTGCTCTCCCTTAAGGTTTCGGTATTTGCGGTGCTGATTTCAGCGTTGATCGGGATGCCGGTTGGGGCGGCGCTGGCCGTTGCACGGTTTCCGGGACGAAGGGTTCTGATCATAGTCATGAACGCTTTGATGGGGTTCCCTCCGGTTGTTGTTGGCCTTTTGGTTTATCTGATGCTGTCACGATCGGGAGCGTTGGGCGTGTTGGAGCTGCTTTATACGCCGACTGCGATGATCATCGCTCAGGTGGTTTTGGTCACACCCATCGTCGCTGCGCTGACCCGGCAGGTGATCGAAATGCTGGCCGAAGAATACTCGGAACAGTTGCGGTCGCTTGGGGTGTCGCGTCTGGCCTCGGTCCCAGTACTTTTGTGGGACGCAAGGCTGGCTTTGATAACTGCGCTACTGGCCGGTTTTGGACGCGCGATTGCCGAAGTGGGCGCGGTCATCATTGTCGGCGGAAATATCAACCATGTGACGCGGGTGATGACCACGACCATCGCGCTTGAGACATCCAAGGGCAATCTTGCGCTGGCGCTGGCCTTGGGCGCGATCCTGATCGGAATAGCTGTGGCCGTGAATGCGATAGTCAGCACGCTTAGCCTGCGTGCCGAGCAAGAGGGGCTGCGCCATGCGTGATCTGACCCCCGAGATAGTCCGGCGTCTGTCCGTTCGCAATCTTGAGATAGCGCGCAACGGTAAGGCTCTGTTGACGGTGCCGCGTCTGTCTTTGGATGGCCCGGGGCCAACTTTGATCCTTGGCCCGAACGGATCGGGGAAAAGCCTGCTTTTGCGGTGCCTGCATGGGCTGATTGCACCAGATCGCGGGCAGGTCGAACAGGACGGAGCGCCACTTGGTCTGGAACACAAAGCTCGGCAGGCGATGGTATTTCAACAACCCGTTTTGTTGCGGCGATCCGTTGCGGCCAATCTAGATTTTGTTTTGAAGCGACAAGGCGTTCCACGCCGTATCCGCAAAGCCCGGATCGAGGAATTGCTGGGCGAGGGTGGGCTTGAAGGCAAGGCGCGCCAGTCTGCAAGATCGTTATCTGGGGGCGAGGCACAGCGCCTTGCTATCCTGCGTGCGCTGGCGTTGGACCCTGAAACCTTGTTCCTTGACGAACCAACCAGCGCACTGGACCCCAGTGCCACACAAACGATCGAAAGAATGATCCAGCGGGCCTCGAACCGGGGGGTGCGGATCGTCATGGTCACCCACGATATTGGACAGGCGCGCCGCTTGGCCGCTGATATCGTGATGATGCAAGGCGGGCGCGTGGTTGAACATGGGGCCGCCAAACAAGTACTGGATGCACCGGAAAGCGATGCATCGCGCCGTTATCTTGCCGGTGGGTTGGTAACATAATCAATTAGCGGAGATCAGAATGATCCGGAAATTCGTTCGGGCAGCATTGGTAACGCTCGGCCTAACAGTTACGCCAGCCGTGGCCGAAGCACCTTTTATCGTGGTGCAATCGACAACCTCGACGCAGAATTCGGGTCTGCTGGATTATATCCTACCGGGGTTTGAGGCAGAAACCGGGATCGACGTCAGGGTTGTTGCCGTAGGTACGGGGCAGGCGATACGCAATGCGATCAACGGGGATGGTGATGTTTTGTTGGTCCATGCAAAGCCGGCCGAGCAGAAGTTCGTGGCCGACGGTTGGGGGGTTGAGCGGTTTGACGTGATGTATAACGACTTTGTCCTCGTTGGGCCAAAATCGGATCCTGCAAAAGTCAAAGGCGGGACAGATATCGCCGCGGCTTTGACGGCTGTATCAAAGGCGGAGGCTCCGTTCGCCTCGCGTGGGGACGACAGCGGGACGCACAAGGCAGAACTAGATCATTGGGCGGCAGCAGGGATTGATCCGACCGAGGCGTCAGGTACTTGGTACCGCGAAACGGGGTCCGGTATGGGTGCGACGCTTAATGTCGCCAGCGGAATGGGGGCCTACGCCCTGACGGACCGCGCGACGTGGCAGTCATTCGGGAACAAGGGAAACCTTGATATTCTGGTCGAGGGCGACCCGCGCTTGTTCAACCAGTACGGAGTTATTCTGGTTAACCCTGAAAAGCATCCAGGCGTTCGGGCTGCCGCAGGGCAGCGGTTCATTGACTGGTTGATCGGTCCTGACGGGCAGGCTGCGATCGAGTCCTACAAACTAGACGGTCAGCAGCTATTCTTCCCGAACGCGCAGTAAGATCAGCCGCTGGCCCCGTTATGGTGGATCGAGCCCAGCCCTGACAGGTCATATCCACCAAACTCAGCAGCGCGTGTGGCAAACCTGTCGGATTGAACAAAGCTGAGGAGCTTGAGCATAGGCTCATCAAAATAGGCGCGCCGCCAGATGGCAAGGTCCAGCCGTTCACTGTGGGTCGGCACGAACTCAAGATCGTAAAGGCCGGCCAATGCACCAAGGCCAAAACCCGCTTCGGCCTTACCGTCATGCAGGGCGATGGCCAACTCTTCTTCGGTTCGGGCGCAGGTTGGAGGGGTGTCCAGATCATCGCGCGTCAACCCGAGGGTGGCGAGCTGAGTGTCAAACAACCTTTGGCTGGCCGCGCTGTCCTGCCTTAAAATGACATGTCGACCTTTCAGGTCACCGAACTCTGAAATTCCAGTGACACCGGGGGCAAGAAGCAATCCGCGTTGCCGCCTTGCTATCTCGTATAAGACGACGGGGGCTTCACCCAACTGATCCCGCAAAGCGCCTTCGTTGAACCCGTCATCTTCGTGAATGTGGAGGGCTGCGGCCTGAGCGGTTCGGTCCCGGAGCCGGTTCAAACCGTCGAACGAGCCATCGTAATATGTCGCAAGGCCAGAACCGCTTTCACGCAAGGCCCAATCCAGCAATGGATCATGGCTGCCCGCGACAATCGGGGGCAGGGGCGGTTCAGCCACCTGCGGGCCAGTCCGTGACGCGTTCAACCAGGCGATAACCTCGGCTCGTGGAAACAACAGCTTTCCCATCGCGCGCACACAAGGCACTTCGCCCGAAGAGGCAAGGTCATAGGCTTTACGCTCGCCAATGCGCAGCAGGTCAGCCAGCTCTTTCGTGGTCAGGTATTCGGGCATCTAGTCCAATCGCACGGATGAGCCGGTCCCGGCATCTGCGGCACTGAAACCAAGCTGGCCCAAAGCGTTCGGGGCTGCCACGGTAATCACGACCATCGCGGCGACGGCGGCAAGAAAGGCTTTCATGTTCTCCTCCGGCTCAGTTTTCGGGCGCCGTGGCACGACGCAAGAAAGCGATAAGGTCTGTCCTGTCGCTGGCTTGCGTGATCCGCTGCATCGGCATCTTTGACCCCGGAATGTAGTGGTCAGGCCCTTCGTCGAAAAGAGCATTTATCGTTTCGCTATTCCAAACGATATCAGAGTCTTGCAGCGTCTCCGAGTAGAAATATCCCGGCAGCGTACCTGCCTTGCGGCCGAAGACACCGTGCAACGTCGGTCCGGCGCGCCGCTGACCATCGGGTGTCAGGCTGTGGCAGATCGAGCATTTGCGGGCGAATTGGCGTTCACCATTGCCCATTTCGTTTGGGTTTTTCAGAAAGCTGGGTTCGGAAGACGCCATCTTTTCCCGATCGCCAAGATCTGAAACCGGCCAGCTATACATGGCCTCATCAATGCCTCCGGCGTGGATATTACGGCCATCTGCGGAAAAGGCCAAGGCCCAGACCGGTCCGCGCAGGGTGGCGCGAAAATCCTGTGCAATGCGCCATTCGACTGTGTCGATGACCATGATATAGCCTTCTCCGTCACCCACCGCCAAAAGGCTCCGGTCTGGGCTGAGGGCCAGGGCGAGGATCGGGCGTCGATCCAGGGTAAAATCCTGTTCTTCCCCGGTGGTCAGGTCCCGGATGCGGGTAACGCCGTCAACGGCCCCATATGCGATCCAATTGTCCTGAGAGTTCAGAATAAGCTCGTTGATGCCGAAACCATGCTCTACCAAACGCAAGGTTTCCTGACCTGTGCTCAGGTCCCACACCCGTAGCGCGCCATCCATTCCTGCGGAATAAAGCCGTGAGCCGTCAGGTGAAAACACCACTGTATTCACGCCGCTTCCGGTCGGGCCAAGCACCATAGGGGCTGACCCGTCCACCGGCCAAACGCCTATCGTGCCGTCCCAGCTTGCCGTTGCAACATGGGTTTTTGAGGCCGCGATACTGACGATCTTGCCTTGATGTCGCCCCACTACTTCGCCGCCGGGCCAGCGTCTAAGTGTGAAGTCATCCCCGGCCGAGTAAATGGATGTACCGTTGAACACGACCGAATTTACCGCCGCTTCGTGTCCTTCCAGCCATTTGGGGGTTTGGTCAGACCAAAGCCCCACGGAATTGTCGAAACTTGCCGTTGCGATGCGCCCGTCCGGTGCCGTGGCTATGCCCATGATCGGGCCGCCGTGCCCCTTGAGCGTAAAGAACTCCGCCCAGGCGGGCAGGGGTAGCAATACCAGTGCAAAGGCCAGAGCGCGCATTTATTCCGCAGGTGAGGCCGCTGCTTTTCCTGCCTCTTTTTCCTGCACCTCTTCCAGCCACAGGGAATGGTGTTCACGCGCCCATTGCTCCTCGACCTCTCCAGTGCCCATTGCGTCAAACGCGCCTTCCATACCGACGGACCCAAGGTAGATATGTGCGATGATTATGGCGATGAAGATATACGCAACCATCACGTGCCATACCTGCGCATATTGCATCTCTTCTTGCGGGGACATCTGCGTCGGCAGGTTCAGACCCAGCAGTTGGGGCAATCCCGTTGCATTGGCAACCGAGAAGGTCTTTGCAAATAGCGGCATCTCAAACGGGAAGAGCAGGGACAGACCCGAGAGGCTGATCGAAATTCCCAACAGGATACAGGACCAGAAGATAATCTTTTGACCCGCGTTAAACTTCTTGGCGGGTGGGTGTGATCCCTTGGTGAAAAGCCCTCCGCCTGCGGCCAGCCATTTCAGATCGACGCGGTTCGGGATGTTGTGCGAAATCCAGTTGATAGTGACAATCACCAGCCCGATCATAAAGGCCCAGGCAAGGTTGTTGTGAAGCCATTTGCACCCCTGTGCGATCGTCGCAAATCCTTCCTTGCCAAAAATAGGCATCAGAAAATCTCGACCATAAAGCGTCAGCAGCCCGGTAATCCCAAGGATCAGAAACGACCCGGCAAACAGCCAGTGGCCAAAGCGCTCGAACCCATTGAATCGAAGAACGGTGCGACCCGTTTTTTCTCCGTCGATGCGGATTTTTCCACGGATCAGGAAGAACAGCAGAATGATCGCGGCCATGCCAGCAATGATATAGCTACCATATTCGCGCAGGGGGCCGGTGCGAAAGTTCAGCCACCACATGCCTCCGTCCTGAATAAGGACACTGGCGGCGGGTCCCTTCGAGGATACTGTGACATCGGCCGACCCATAGCGCAGCGCGCGATATACATCGCTGTCGGACGCAACGCCCCGCGTGCCAAGCTGGCCCAAAAGGCCCTCGGCATTTCCTTGACCGGTGTTTTCGGACCGGTACGAGTTATCGACCTTTTCGCCGCGCTGTCTGGCAAGGATGTCCTCTAGCGTGGTTGCCCCGCCGGTCGAGGCGCGTTCGGGCGCCTGAGCTTCGGAAGTGTCCTGCGCCCAAGCGACCCCTGTTAGGAATATCGAAACAAGCAGGAAGTAGATCAGGCGCATTTGGACACCCTCCTGTGGGTTAATGACTTAGCGGTCGAACCCGCCGATCTGTTGGTGAAAGACCGCGCCAACTGGGGATAGGGCCGCACGCAGGTCATCTTTCGCAGGTCCGTAGACTTCAAGTTGCACGGGTGTCAGTAGGGACATGAACCGCTCGGCGAAGTTGGCGCCGAAATTCTGCATATGGATCAGGGCATCGTCAGAGCTGGCGTAACGCTCATAGATATGGATCGCATTGCCGCTCTGGTGCCATTCATAGCTTTTGGCGCCGTTTTCCTGAAGGGTGGCCGCCACCATCTCGGCCATCAGTGCCTCGAAATCAGATTGTTTTTCGGGGTTCAGATCCAGCTTCAGCAGCCAGTAGATATCTTCGGTCATTTCAACTCCGTCACGGTCAAGTCGTACGGCAGAACCAATCAGTGGATGCCGCGCATAATAGTGCGATAGCCCCCGACGTGACGCGGGGACTATCGTTTTGTTTTAAGGCCTTAGCCGTCTTTCTGGTCGTAGGCGGTGCCCCAACCCCACGCGCCCGAGCCAAACCCGCGCGCAACAACGCGCTCGCGGTAGATGGCCGAGACCACGTCACCGTCACCGGCAAGCAGGGCCTTGGTGGAGCACATCTCGGCGCAGATGGGCAGTTTGCCCTCGGCAATCCGGTTGCGACCATATTTGGCGAACTCTGCGGTCGAGTGCGTTTCCTCGGGGCCGCCGGCACAGAAGGTACATTTGTCCATCTTGCCGCGCGATCCGAAGTTGCCCGCCTGCGGATATTGCGGCGCGCCAAACGGGCACGCGTAGAAGCAATAGCCGCAGCCAATGCACAGGTCTTTGGAGTGCAGGACGACACCTTCTTCGTTCTGATAGAAGCAGTCGACCGGGCACACCGCCATGCAAGGCGCATCCGAGCAATGCATACAGGCCACCGAGATCGAGCGTTCGCCCGGGTTGCCGTCATTGATCGTTACCACCCTGCGGCGGTTGATGCCCCATGGCACCTCGTGTTCGTTCTTACACGCGGTAACACAGGCGTTGCACTCGATGCAGCGTTCAGCGTCGCAGAGAAACTTTGCTCTAGCCATTCGTTTTCCTCCTTACGCTGCCCAGATCTTGCAGAGAGTACACTTGGACTCCTGCATCTGGGTCACTGAATCGTAGCCATAGGTCTGGGCGGTGTTTGAACTTTCGCCCAAGACATAGGGGTCTGCACCTGCGGGGTATTTCGACCGCAGATCATCCCCCTGGAAATGGCCGCCAAAGTGGAACGGCATGAAGGCCACACCGGCACCGACCCTGTTGGTCAGCATCGCCATCACCTTGACCTTTCCGCCTTCGGGACCTTCGACCCAGACCTGTTGCCCATCACGGATACCAAGGTTGTTGGCATCCCGGGGGTTGATCTCGACGAACATGTCCTGCTGCAGTTCAGCCAGCCACGGGTTTGACCGTGTCTCATCACCGCCGCCTTCATATTCGACCAGACGACCAGACGTCAGGATCATCGGATAATCCTTTGAAAAGTCGTTCTTCTGAATCGAAGCGTAAAGGGTTGGCAGGCGATAGGCCTGACGGTCCTCGTAGGTCGGATAGTCCTCGACCAGATCGCGCCGGTTTGTATACAGCGGTTCGCGATGCAGTGGGATCGGATCCGGGAAGGTCCAGACGACCGCGCGGGCTTTGGCGTTCCCGAAGGGCGCACAGCCATGCTTGATCGCAACCCGCTGGATACCGCCAGACAGGTCGGTTTTCCAGTTGGTCTCTGGTCCCGCAACGGCGTCGATTGCCGCGCGTTCCTCGTCCGTGAGGTCGCCGTCCCAGCCAAGATCCATCAGCATCTGCATCGTGAACTCGGGATATCCATCCTGAATTTCCGACCCAACGCTATAGACCCCTTCGGCCAGCAGGTTGTCACCGTCGCGTTCCACACCGAAACGGGCGCGGAAAGTCAGGCCACCTTCGGCCACCGGCTTGGACATGTCATAGAGGTTCGGTGTCCCCGTATGACCCATTTCCGGTGTTCCCCAGCAGGGCCAGGGCAGGCCGTAATATTCGCCGTCGTTGGGTCCACCGATGGCTTGCAGCGTGGTTCTGTCGAACGTGTGCTGGTTGGCCATATGGCTTTTCAGACGTTCCGGCGACTGACCGGTATAACCGATGGTCCAGAGGCCCGAGTTGAACTCACGCGTGATGCTTTCAACATTCGGCGTTTCCGGGTCTTCCATCTCGATATTGCGGAAGAAACGGTCCGCCCAGCCGAACTTGTTGGCGAACTTGGCCATGATGACCTCGTCCGGCAAACTTTCGAACAGCGGATCAACCACTTTGTCGCGCCACTGCAGCGACCGGTTCGATGCAGTGGCCGAACCACGTGTTTCGAACTGCGTACAGGCAGGCAACAGGTAGACACCGTCGGTGCGGTCATGCAGCACGGCGGAAACAGTGGGATACGGGTCGATTACGACCAGCATATCCAGCTTTTCCATCGCCGTCTTCATTTCCGTCATGCGGGTCTGCGAGTTGGGCGCGTGGCCCCACAGAACCATGGCACGGACGTTGTTGTCCTGATCCATGTTGGCCGGATCTTCCAGAACACCGTCGATCCAGCGGGAAACCGGGATGCCGCGCTCATTCATGAGCGGCTTGTCCTTGCCTTCCTTGTCCTTGATCGTGGCGAACTGACCTTTCAGCCAATCCAGATCTTCACCCCAGACACGGCTCCAATGGCCCCATGCCCCTGCGGACAGGCCGTAATAGCCGGGCAGGGTGTGGGACAGAACACCAAGGTCCGTCGCGCCCTGCACGTTGTCATGGCCACGGAAGATGTTGGTGCCACCACCCGAGGTGCCCATGTTGCCCAGCGCAAGCTGAAGAACACAGTAGGCGCGGGTGTTGTTGTTGCCGTTGGTGTGCTGTGTGCCGCCCATGCACCACACAACGGTGCCGGGACGGTTGTTCACCATGGTCCGTGCGACGCGGCGTAGCTGAGAGCCGGGCGTGCCGGTGACGCGCTCAACCTCATCCGGGTTCCACTTAGCAACTTCCTCGCGGATCTGGTCCATGCCCCAGACACGGGTGCGGATGAACTCTTTGTCCTCCCAACCGTTGTCGAAGATATGCCACAGGATACCCCAGACCAGAGCGACGTCGGTGCCGGGGCGGAAACGGACATATTCATCCGCATGGGCCGCGGTTCGCGTGAAACGCGGGTCGCAGACGATCAGGGGTGCATTGTTCTGCTCTTTCGCGCGCAGGATATGCAGCAGCGAGACGGGGTGCGCCTCGGCCGGGTTACCACCGATGATAAAGATGGCCCGGCTGTTGTGCATGTCGTTATACGAGTTGGTCATGGCGCCGTAGCCCCACGTGTTCGCAACGCCCGCAACAGTGGTCGAGTGGCAGATACGGGCCTGATGGTCCACGTTGTTCGTGCCCCAGTAGGCAGCGAACTTGCGGAACAGATAGGCCTGTTCGTTATTATGTTTCGCGGACCCCAGCCAGTACACGCTGTCCGGACCGGATTCCTGACGGATGTTCATCATGCCGTCGCCGATCTCGTTGATCGCCTGTTCCCAGCTGATGCGCTTCCACTCTCCGCCTTCCTTTTTCATCGGGTATTTCAGGCGGCGCTCGCCATGGGCGTGCTCGCGGACCGAGGCCCCCTTGGCGCAGTGTGCACCCAGGTTGAACGGGCTGTCCCAGCCGGGTTCCTGCCCGACCCATACACCGTTTTGCACTTCGGCAACGACGGTACAACCGACCGAGCAGTGAGTGCAGACGGATTTGATATTCTCAACGGCAGTGTTGGCCGCTGTCTGGGCACTGGCTGGCGTCACGGTTCCACCCGTGGCGCTGATCGCGGCAAGGCCGCCGATCGTCAGGCCCGAGCCACGCAGGAATGCGCGGCGATCGACGGTTTTCTCGCCGACCTGGGACAGGATACTTGTCCGCTGGGGGCGTCTCGCAACCCCGTTGGTCTTTTTCCTAAGCATTTCTTTCCTCCCTTGCTGGCCATGTAAGCCATGGCTGGCTTGGTACTGTTGGTGCCGACGTCAGGGCCAATCGCAACCGTCAGTCGGGTGTGACGTCGTCCGGCTTAGAACCGGGCGCTGTCGAGATAGGCGCGTGTGTGCGCTGTGTCCTGCATCCGGGTTTCGTCCGTCGGCAGCTCGGCTGCTTCGGCTTTCCCGGTCAGGCTGGCGGCGGCTACGGCAGCGGGCGCTGCGGTTCCGGCCAGTTTGAGGAAGTCGCGGCGTGTTGCGCCTTCTTCCTTGGTCTTGCTCATGGGCTCCTCCTGTCCCAATTGCGGTTTGATGCCCATCGGGCACCGGCGAGCGGCGGGTTACGCCGACATTCGGAAGGCTTCGCGCTCGATCTCCATAAAGACCCGACCGGCAGTACCTACCGAGGCATAAAGAACCGAGTTCTCGGCGCCTTCCAAATCTGAATAGAAATGCGTGGCCCAGGGGCCAATGTGCTTGTTCCAGAACGCTTTCTGGTCGTCCAACGTAGCAGGCGGTCCGAAACGCCCGACGATCATGCCCGCCATCATCTCCATCAACGAGGCGATGTTGTCTTCTGGTTCAAACACGTTCTGCGCGCGGGTTATCCCACGCGCGGCCATGTCATTGCGAAGCTGGGCCAAAGGTTTTTCGTTCAGGAAACCTGTCAGGTAGTAACTTGCATAAGGCAGCAACTCTCCGCGTCCCAAACCGATGAACAATGCGTTGAACTCGCGCTCGGCCGCTGCGGGCTTGGTGACCTTTGCCACCCGTGCCATTGCCTGAACGGCCTGGCCCAGATCTGTATCATCCCCGCTGAGGCCCACCACCTGATCCAGCAGCAACTGATCCGGTGGACCTGACAAAAGCAGACCCAGAAAATTGTAGAAATCCGCGCGCAGGCGATCCTCGGCCGAGACATCCATCTGTTGCGCTTCATTTGCGGTCATTCAGTCATCCTTCGAATTCAAATTTCATACGGCGCGGGGCAGGGGCCAGTTCGACCTCGTCCGGCTCATCAAGTTCTATTTCGGCCGCCATCAAAACGGGTTCCGCATCGGGCGTGTCGGTTTCTTCCAACTCGATCTGAGGTTCTTCAGCCTCGCTCTCGTCAGCCTCGGCCTCGTCAGCCTCGGCTTGGGCGGCCAATGCTTCGACATGAGCCAGCATTCCCTTACCGACCTGATAAGCGGTCTGCAGATTTTCGATGACACAGGCCGCGTCTGTGTAATCCTCGCCATAGTCAACAAGCCCGTCGACATTGGCCAGAACCGGGTTCAGCCGCCACAGCCGACGCAGCGCACGGCGACGCAGGCGGTCAGGCACAGCTTTGGCCATAAAGCCCGAGACGTCATCCCCGGCCTGCAATTGATCGGGATCGGGCAGATTGAACTCGGCAAGAATTTCGGCGTCTGTCTTTTCTTCCAGTTCGGCCTTTTGCGCAGAAATTGCCTGTTCCTCGGCAGTCAGCAGTTCGGCATCGACTTCGGCCTGAACAGCAGCCTTGCGGCGGGACCAGAAATCGCGCGCTTCGGTCATTGCAGAATCCTCCGCGGGGCACGGTAGACATCCGAGGTTTGCCGTATGCGTGCATCGCCCTTGCCATCTTCGACCAGATCAGTGCGTTTTTTGTCTCGCTTGCGTTTGACGAAGACCTCATCGCGGTGATGTTCCAACGCAAAATCCCGAACCCAGGCAATCAATCCTTCGGTCATCGGGATTTTTTCGACAATCTCTTCTCCGGTATCCGCATAGTCCTGCCCCTCGAACGGGGATGCGGTGACCAGAACTGCGTCCATCGGGCGCTTGCCATCCAGCGCGTCACGCAAAACCAGATAGATCGACGGTTGCCCGTCCGAAAGGTTCACCATGTAGGCTTCGGTTTCATCTGCCCAGAGGGTCAGCGGCAAGGTGGCGGCATGGTATTCAATGGCCTCACCTTCGCGTCGCATTTCAAGCCAATCAGCCGGTCCCGCACCGGGCAGAACGGCAACGGCGCGCCAGTTCCATTTGGCCCAGCGGGTTACACCGGGTGTTTTGCGCACGACGACGCCAATTGGCATTTCGATCTGGCTTGCGGCCTTCGCCACTTAATCCTCCCCGGAAGACTCTCCCCTGCCTTCCCCTCGGTCCACTATGGTACACAAAATAGCTCTGTGCCAAGCCCGACATCTACGACCTTAGTCGTAGACCGTGATCGCAAGTTTGCGAGGAACCCGTGGGATGCCTTGGTTTTAAGGCTTGAATGGGATCATAAACCTGCACCCAACCGTTTTTGAGGTGGGGTTTACATTGCCAGTTTGGGAATACAGCCTACTGTGCTGAGAAAAGGCGCGACGTCCGGGGAGGGGATATGAGCACCAAAATACTTCTTTGTGACTGCGCGGGGTCTCAATCCATTGACGCCGAAAAGCTGGCGTCGGCCTGTGATGTGGCGTGCTCAAAGGTTCACACCGCCCTATGTACCCGTGAGATCGAAGCGGCGGCTGCGTTAATGCAAGAAGGCGACACACTTATCGCCTGCGGGCAGGAGCAGGACGTATTTCGTGCTCTAGCGGAAGAATTGGAATTGGATGCGCCGGGGTTCGTCGACCTGCGGGATCGTGCAGGCTGGTCCGAGCAAGGGAAAGATGCAGCGCCCAAGATGGCCGCCCTTGCGGCCGAGGCTTTGTTGCCCCAGCCCATAACGCCAAGTATGGATGTTTTCAGCGAAGGGACCTGTTTTATTATCGGACCCGGAGCTGTCGCTTTTGACGTGGCCGAGCTGTTGGCAACCGCGCTAGCCGTCACAGTTTTGGTGACGGACGACGCCGAACCAATGTCGCGCGCCTACGACGTTGTTCGGGGGCGCATCAAATCGCTGAATGGGGCATTGGGCGGGTTCACCCTGTCGATGGACGCCTTGCAGCAACTTGAACCCGGTGGGCGAGGTGCCTTTGCCTGGAGCGAGCCGCGCGATAAGGCTAAATCGTCCTGCGACATCGTATTGGACCTTACGGGCGGGACCCCGTTTGTGCAGGCCCCCGCCAAACGTGAGGGGTATCTGAGTGCGGACCCTAAGGATGCTGTCGCCGTCGAACGGATGATGTTCGACGCCGCGCAATTGGTTGGCACGTTTGAGAAACCTCTTTACGTTCGGGTTGAGGAAAGCCTTTGCGCACATTCCCGGGCCGAGCAGGTCGGGTGTACGAATTGCCTGGACATCTGCCCGACCGGAGCAATCACTCCGGCAGGTGAGCATGTGGCAATTGACCCGATGATTTGCGCGGGATGCGGAGCGTGCGCAGCACTCTGCCCATCGACCGCAATCACGTATGAAGACCCGCCTGTATCGGCCTTGCTGTCGCGGATGCATATCCTTGCGCGGACTTATCGCCGGGCCGGAGGGCAGGCCCCTCGGCTGCTGGTCCACGATTCACATGGGGCGGAAATGATCCGGCTTGCCGCTCGTTTCGGCAGGGGTCTGCCGTCAGATGTAATTCCGATCGAGTTGGCTGTGATTTCCGGTTTTGGTCATGCCGAAATGCTGGCTGCGCTGGCACACGGATTTGCACGGGTTGATGTCGTGCTTGCGCCGACAACGGAACGGGACGCATTGGATCGTGAGCTTGAACTGGCGCAGGCGATTGCCGGAATTGGCGCGCTTGGTCTGATTGACGAGGCAGACCCAGATGCGCTGTGCGATGCGTTGTACGAACAAAACGCCCCGGTTCCGCTGGCTGATCCGGTTCTGCCGCTTGGCAACCGACGGCAGATTGCGCGGTTGTCAGCTCAGGCCCTCAATCCACAAACTGAGGCACCGTTGCCATTGCCCGAAGGCGCGCCCTATGGTGCCGTTGCGGTCAACACCGACGCCTGTACCTTGTGCCTGAGTTGCGTGTCGTTGTGCCCATCCGGAGCATTGATCGACAACCCGGACAAGCCGCAGTTGAACTTTCAGCAGGACGCCTGTCTGCAATGCGGGATGTGCAAAACGATCTGCCCCGAGAACGCGATTACGCTTGTTCCGCAACTGGACCTCAGCGATGCGGCCCTGTCTCAGCAGGTGTTGAATGAGGAAGAACCCTTCGCCTGTGTCGAATGCGGGGCGCTGTTCGGGGTCAAATCGACAGTCGAACGTATCATGGAAAAACTGTCGGGCACGCACCCGATGTTCGCAACCTCGGACAAGGCGCGGATGATCCAGATGTGCGACAACTGCCGCGTGAACACGCAGTTTCAGCAGACGGACAACCCCTTCCAGTCCAATCCGAAGCCAAAGGTCGTCACCACCGACGACTATTTTTCAAAAAGAAAGGATCACTGAAGCTGAAGCGGCGCGCCAAGATCGGCGGCTTTTATGACGGATACGAAAGCCAAAATAGCCTCTAAGTCATCCAGCGTCATTTCGACAGGATGGATGGGGGACGGGCGTTCAGGATCGAACGGAGCAGTCAGCCCTTCAATTTGCGTGAAGGCCGGATGGGGGTTGAGGGCAAAAAACGCCTCAAACCGTTCAGACCAGTCAGGCATCGCGCGCAGCACCGCAAAAGATGGGGTAGAGCCCAGACCGTTCATTCGGTTCCTGGGGCCGATCACGTGGCACCGCCCGCAATGAGTCATCGACAGTTCTTCGCCCAATGCTGCATTGCCGTCGATTACCGTTTCCTGCTGAACGGCGGCGACCTCAAAGCTGGCAGAAAACGGCGGGCCGCTGTTGGGGCTGAACCCTTCCACGGTGCGTTTGCCGATATCCGAAAGCAGCCAGTCTCGGAACCTTTCGTGTTTGGCGTCATCTTGGATACGCAAGTGGTAAATTACGCCGTTCCGGGCAAAGACAGGATCGCCCGGCGGTTCCGCCTCCAGAACAAGAACGCCTGTGTCATCCGTAATAACGCGTATCCCGGTCTTGAGAGAGAAGCGCGGAAGGATATGTTGCAACAGACCAGAGTCTGTAACCTCTGTGGGGGCAGCAAGTCCCAACGCCTCTTGCGACCAAGAGGGGGTAGCGGAGAGCGTAAGGCTCAGGCACAAAAGGACACGGCGCATGGCAGCAGCCTAAGGGCACCGCCCCGGATGCGTCAAATAAACAGAAAGAGACAAAGACACATGGTAGGTCAACTAAGTGGGTTTTCGGCATGAGCGTGCGTGACGCGGTTCTGGCGAACCTGAAGAAGATCACGGATCCTGTTTCCGGACAGGATATCGTCAGCGCGGGTGTTGTACGTGCACTGAATGTCGAAGGCGATAGCGTCAGATTTGTTCTGGAAATCGACCCGAAACAGGCCGAGCGGATGGAGCCGGTTCGCGCTGCTGCGGAACAGGCCGCGCAGATGGTGGACGGGGTTGCCAAGGTTTCGGCGCTTATGACCGCGCATTCGGACAAGGCACCGCCCGATCTTAAGCCCAAGCCCAAACCGTCGCAGACCGGACCGCAAGCTGTGCCGGGTGTTGACCGGATCATTGCCGTGGCGTCGGGCAAGGGGGGCGTCGGTAAATCCACTGTTTCCTCAAACTTAGCCTGCGCACTTGCAGCGGAAGGGCGACGTGTTGGCCTGTTGGATGCTGATGTGTATGGCCCGTCGCAACCCCGGATGCTGGGTGTTTCTGGTCGTCCTGCCAGCCCAGATGGAAAGACGATCCTGCCGCTGCGCAATCACGGCGTCACCATGATGTCGATGGGATTGATGACGAACGAAGGTCAGGCGGTTGTTTGGCGCGGGCCGATGCTGATGGGCGCACTGCAACAGATGATGAACCAGGTGCAGTGGGGTGCGCTTGACGTACTGATCGTCGACTTGCCGCCGGGTACCGGTGATGTCCAGCTAACGCTGAGCCAGAAGTTCAAGGTGGATGGGGCGATCGTTGTGTCGACTCCGCAGGATGTTGCCCTGATCGACGCCCGAAAGGGGATCGACATGTTCAACCAACTCAAGACACCGATCGTCGGGATGATTGAGAATATGTCCACTCATATCTGTTCGAACTGCGGGCATGAGGAACACGTGTTCGGTCACGGTGGCGTTGCCTCCGAAGCCGAGTCGCTGGGTATTCCGTTGTTGGGGGAAATTCCCTTGCACCTGGATATTCGGGTCGCGGCGGATGGTGGAGCCCCCATCGTGGTCAGTAAACCCGACAGCCCTCAGGCCGAGGCATTCCGCAAGATTGCCCGCGACCTGATTGCCAAGGGCAACGCATGAGCGAACCGGTCTTTCCCCCATTGCTGACGGGTCACCCGGTTCAGGGCGGAGAGGACCCGTTCCAGCGTGCTCAGGCCATGGCCGCGCTGGGATGTGATGCGGGAACGGTGGTCTACAACATCCAGGCCGACCGCCTGCGGGTTGCCATTGTCTTTGCGCCCGAAGTTTCCTTGCAGGATGCAATGGCTATGCTGCCGCTTTGTTCGGTGGGATTCCAGAATGCGCTGGGTGCCTTGGCCCCGCCCGAGGTCGCGGTGCATTTGGATTGGGACGGACCGATCTGCGTGAATGGTGCCAAATGCGGCGCCTTTCACGTCGCGGCATCAACTCACGCGCCGGATGAAGAGCCGGATTGGTTGATCGTGGGGTGGGAACTGGCCTTGCTGCAAACCAGCGACGCGCCGGGCGAAAACCCAGATATAACAGCACTTTATGACGAAGGGTGTGCCGAGGTAACGGCGTCCCAGTTGGTCGAAAGCTGGTCGCGCCACACGCTGACCTGGCTCAACCGCTGGCAAGAGGACGGCAACGCGCCGCTCCATGCTGAATGGATGGGTCTATTGCGTGGGGTTGGTGAGCCTTATGGCGATAAGGGCGTTTTTCTGGGAACGGATGAAAGATTCGGTATGCTGATCCGAGATGGGTCAGACACACACCTGGTGCCGCTGACGGAGTTATTGGAGAACGGATGATGAAACTGGCCCGAGCCATCCATTTCGATGAAAGCGACTTGAATGTGTTCCACTCTCCGGCCCGAACGGGTGAGTGGTGCATTTCCGGCGGGTTCGAGTTTTCAAACTGGGGCGAGGGCGATCTTGAAGGCAAGGCACGGCAGGCTTTTGCAAATGGGTGGTTGGGGCTGGAAACCTTTGGTCGTGTGACTTTTGTTGCCGTCACGCAGATTGAACAGGCCGAGATTGATCAGATCACCCGGAACCTTGCTGAACACTTCGTACGCCTTTACGGGGCACCATCCGTCGATGCGGCGTTGGACGTCGCGCGGTCTGAAATCGCGCACATGACCGAATTGTGTGAAGAACACGCGCCCAATACGTTGCTGACGGTTGCCCGTGAATTGTCAGATACAGGTGTTCATGAGGCGTACCGGATAATCACGCCACAAGAAACGCAGCTTGAAGCATTGGCCGTTCACGGCTCGCTTGACGACTGACGCCTAAAGCAGGTCGGCGAAACCGCCAAATTGACCGCGTTTGAAGATCAGGCCTTTACCAGTGCGATACATGACTTTTTCGACCTGACCCACAAGGATCAAGTGATCCCCCGCTTCGTGACAGGCGTGCAGGTGACAGTCGAACCGCGCCAGACAATTCTCCAGTTGCGGGCGGCCGATATGGTCAGAAACCCAATCCGCATGCGAGAAGTCCTCGCCATTCCGCGCGAATTTCACGGCCTGTTCCTGTTGTTCCTCGGCCATCACGTGAATGGAATAGTGCCGACAATCCTTGAACGCATCGTATCTGTTCGAGTCCTTGGCCAGACACCACAACACGAGAGGCGGGTCCAAAGACACGGATGAGAACGAATTCACCGTGATTGCCCGCGGCCCCTGTGCCGTATTGGTGGTTACAACGGTTACACCTGTGCCAAAGCACCCCAAGGCCTCGCGGAACGCGGTGCTTTGGTCTGTCGTTGGTGTAAAGGTGTTTTCCGTCATCTTCCGCTCAATCCGTGGCCGCGCATCAGGTGCCACGGCATGTGGGGATTGTCCACGAAAAGCTGAGTCTGCGGCGTATTTTTCCCGCTCAGTTCAGGTCTTCCAGCAGTCGACCGTGCTGACGCGTTGCTTCGATCACCGCCCCAAACGTGTTCATCCCGCGCGCCTGTAGCATCGGCAGCATTTTGACGAGGGCTTCAGCCGTCGCCACCGCATCACCTAGTGCCGTATGGCGCAGTTCAACCGGGATGGTGATGTCTAGCCTGTCGCACAAAGCATCCAGCGTGTGTTTGTCGCTGGCACCGAACAGCACGGCCGACAAAAGAACTGTATCAAGTATCGGGTGGTTCCAATCCACATCCATCCGTTTCGCGTGCCGTCGCAGGAACGCCATGTCAAACGGCGCGTTGTGCGCGACGATGACCGCGTCGTGCGCAAATTGGTGGAACACGCGCCCGGCTTCCGTGATGTCCGGCGAGTCTTGGACCATCCGGTCGTTGATCTTGTGCACTTTGGTCGAGGCCGGAGGGATGGGTATGCCGGGGTTCACCAGTATATCAAGGTTTTCACCTGCAACGATGCGCCCATTCACAACCCGGACTGCTCCGATCTGAACGATCTCATCCTTATGCGGTAAAAGCCCCGTGGTTTCGGTATCGAATACAACAAAACACAAGTCCCGCAACGCCTTGGAGTCAAACTCGGTGTCAGTGTCAGAGTTCAAAAGGTCAAAATCATACACAAGTGGTCGGGCTGCCTCGGGCGAAATGTTGGCCGCGCTGTCTTCGAGGATCAACATATATCCCGGCGCATCCCCCAGGGGTTTCATCCGGGCAGAAAATGTTTGCGTTCCGTCGATACTCGTAAGGTCGCAGATGACTTCCCGCCCTGTTTTTGCCAAGGCAGCATAGGCGTCTTCCAACGAGCGTGGCTTCAAGTATTCAAACAGCGACGAATTCAAGCGGGGGTGGGCGATTTGCGCCAGAACTTGCGCGGCCTGTCCGTCGTACAGAACGATCTTATGCGTCGGACTTGCCAGAACCATGGCAACCGGGATTTCGGTCAGAAGGGCGGTCAGCCTTTGCTTTTCGGCAGCTAGATGAGCGGTTTCGGCAGCGACAGCTTCGGCGACACCCATGGTTTTTTCCGACAACTGACCTGCCAACCCGGCGGCGGCCGGGGCCAGATCCCCAAGATACCTTGCGGCCTGAACGTCCATGTCGGTGCTGACCCCCGCATGGGCCCGGGCACGCAGTTCAGCCGAGAGTCGCTCAATCGGTTTTGCGACGTTGTCGTCGAACAACAGCCAAACCGCGACGATCAGAGCGACAAAGCCGAACGCCATGAGGATTTCCGCAAAGACAAACGCATTGATAAGTTCTGGGTCAGCGATGCGCCGATAACTGACCCACAGCGCGGTCGAACTAACCGCCAGGCCACCAACAGCCAGCAGGCAGAAAAACAGGAAAATGCGCAGGCGCAGGCTTAGCCGGGTCAGCATGCTACACTCCGCAGGTGGCCTCGATGATCGGGTCGTTGGTTTCCCCCTTGATCCAGTCAGCGTTCAGCAACTGGCCGTCCGCGCTGAATTCTGCGCCGTCTGCCAGATTGGCCCGCAGATTCTGAGCGCAGTCGACCGCGACCGGAAGTTTCGAGACAGGGGACCAGCGGCCAAAGAAATAGATATCAACCAGCCGTTGATCCGGCACTTGTTCGTTGCTGCGGACCGAGGCGGTGTCGATTGCCGCAAAGCGTTCCACATAAGGCACCGCATACGTCCACGGGCGATAGAAGGCACGACTTTCAACTTGTTGGATGACCTCCATGCCTTCGGGCAGGGTGTCAGACGTGCGGTCGTACCACGAATATTCGCTGCTGATCGTCGCCACGATCATGCCCAGCCCAGCGGCGACAGGGGCTATCCATTTGGGCAGACGCCCTTTGACCAGCTTGTTCACCAGCATCACGACGCCCGCACAGGCGATGCCGACAAAGATTGTGGCGATCAATTCCAGGAACATTCATTCTCTCCCAATTCCGGCTGGTTCAGCCGAGCATTCCTTTTCCATGCCCTACCGCGGATTGCATCGTTTTTACCACAACGAAGGCGTCGCGCAGATGGCTTCGCTCAAAGTCCGACAAGTCAGAGGGGGGCAGGAAATTGTCCGGTGCCTTTTCGCCTTTCACAAGTCGAACCTGGTGCTCTAACCGGTTTTCGGCAATCAGATCGTAAGCGTCCAACAAGTCACGCGCGCCGGAGTCGCTGAGGATGCCGGCGCTGGCTGCGGCCTTGAGCCGGGCGCGTGTATTGGCCTCGGGCAGTTCCCCCTGCAGGCTGTAGACGCGCGCCAAATCCACAACTGGAACAACGCCATTATGCTTTAGATCCAGCGTGTTGCGATGCTCACCTGATCTAATTGTCGCGAAGCCGCGCAGCAGTCCTAGCGGCGGGGTGTGTTTCAGTGAATTCGAGATCATGTGCGCGACAAAAATCGAGTTTGCCTTGGCCGCGGCAAGCGTGTCGGCTTGCAGGTCATCAAACAATTTAAACGCGCCACCGATCGGACGCAGGTCGAACATGACCGAGGCCAGCATCTGTGCCTCGGGGTTGGGTTTGGCGATCCAGCCTTTGAAATAGTCGCGCCATACACGCACCGGCTGACACCAGCGCGGGTTCGTCGCCATCATGTCGCCGGGGCAATAGAAATACCCGCAGGTGTCCAGCCCGTCCGAGACGAATTTGGCCAGAGCCGCGAAATAGGCCATATCGTCATCCGTGACGTCGTCATCCAGCATCAGGCAGTTGTCCTGATCCGATACACCCGTCTGTTCCTGTCGACCCTGCGATCCACAGGCCAACCACAGGTAAGGGACGGGCGGCGCGCCAAGTTCTGCTTCGGCCAGTGTCAGCAACCTGCGGGTTGCCGTATCCGCGATGTCCGTGATCAGGCGTGTCACGATCTCATGCCGGTTTCCGGCGGCGACCAATTGCACTAAAAGCTGCGGGATTTCCTCGGTCACCGCTGCCATTTGGTGCGCCGTCTGCGCCGAAGCGATCCGGCGGACAAGTTCGGCGGAATTCACCGCCTGATAGTGGGTCAGGTCGGTCTGCGTTACGATACCGACAAGCCGCCCACCTTCCGAGATCGGGATATGGCCAATCCCGCGCTCCATCATGATGTGCAGAACATCTGATCCAATGTCCGAGGGTAACAAGGTAATCGGATCAGCCGTCATGATGCCCGACACAGGTGTGTCGCTCGGCAGCCCATCGGCCACGAATTTACCCGAGATATCGCGCAGCGTTACGATTCCAAGCAGCGCCTCGCCTTCGGTCACGCAGAGCGATGAGATGTGTTTGTCGCGCATCATCTTCGCCGCCTCGCGCACTGTTGTGGTAGGCGGGCAGGTGGCCGGGTTATGCGCCATCAAAACGTCTATGGCGCTTGTCGCCAAACTCTGAGGGCCAGACCGGGTGTCGCGGGTTCGATTGAAGAATTTGGATACGACCGGATGCCCGTCGATCAGATCACGCACCAGATCGGGTGGCAAAACCAGCAGCACCGAGGGCGTATGCGCCTTGGCCTTCGTCGCGGCCTTTCCACCCTTTAAAAGGCCTCGTTCGCCAAAGGAGTTTCGCAATCCCAGATGAGATACGACCGCGTCATTCCCATCCTTTATTTCCACCTGTCCTTCGTAGATCACAAAGACGCCGGGCAGGGTGTGGCCCAGCTCGTATACCGGGTAACCCTCTTCGACTTCCCAGACTTCGATCTGTCGGGCCACCGCGTCTAGAACATCCGCTGGCAGGGCGTCATAAGGATGTACGGATTTCAGAAACCGAGTGATCTCGTCATGGGACAGGGGCATCGGATACTCCGCGGTTTCGGGGTTGAAAAATCCCGCCCGGTGGTGTGCCGGGCGGGAGTAGTCAGTCGAAAGATGCAGCCTTTGGCAAGAGGCCTTGGGGCCGCATCATGGCTCAGTGATCCTGAGCTGCGCCCGCGCCACGGGGAATGCGGATGCTTTCGACCATATCTTTGATCTCTTCCGGGGTCTCTTTGGTCGCGCCTGCTACAAAGTAGGCGACGGCAAAGTTGACCATGGCACCGATCGCACCGAACGAGGTCGACTTGATCGGACCCAGCAGCGGATCAGCATCTGTGAACGAGTTGGTGCCCGGAATGAACAGCCAGCCCTTGTGCAGGAAGATGTAGATCAGGGTCACAACCAGACCGGCCAGCATACCTGCGACCGCGCCGACATTGTTGATGCGGGTCGAGAAGATCCCCATCATCAGCGCCGGGAAGATCGAGGCCGCCGCCAGACCGAAGGCCAGCGCCACCGTCTGTGCCGCAAATCCCGGAGGATTCAGACCCAGATAGGTTGCCACGGCGATGGCAACAGCCATTGCGATCCGTGCCGACAGAAGCTCTCCTTTTTCCGAGATCTGCGGGTTGATCGCACCTTTGATCAGGTCGTGGGACACCGCCGACGAGATCGCCAGCAGCAGGCCCGCAGCGGTTGACAGAGCGGCCGCAAGACCACCGGCAGCGACCAGACCGATCACCCAGCTTGGTAGGTTTGCGATCTCGGGGTTGGCCAGAACCAGGATGTCACGGTTGAACTTGGTCAGCTCGTTTCCGACCCAGCCTTTTTCCTCGGCAAGTGCCTGCATGTCGGCATTTGCGTCGTTGTAGTACTGGATCTTGCCGTCGCCGTTCTTGTCTTCCCAGTCCAGCAGGCCGGTTTTCTGCCATGTCTGCATCCAGTCATAGCGTGCGTCATTGTCGATCTGTTCGACCGAAACGGCGCCACCTTCGATGCCACCATTGGGCCACATCATGTCGGTGATGTTCAGGCGGGCCATGGCACCAACTGCGGGCGCAGTCAGGTACAGCAGCGCGATGAACACCAGTGCCCAACCGGCGGACCAGCGTGCGTCAGACACCTTGGGAACGGTGAAAAAGCGCATGATGACGTGCGGCAGACCGGCGGTACCGATCATCAGCGACAGCGTAAACAGCACCATGTTCAGAGTGTCCGAATGGTGGGTGGTGTATTCGTTGAAACCCAGCTCGGTCACGATGGCGTCCAACTTGGCCAGCAGCGGTTCACCGCTGGCGGTATCGCCAAACAGACCCAGCGCCGGAACAGGTGTGCCTGTCAGTTGCAACGAGATGAAGATCGCCGGGATAGTATAGGCCGTAATCAGCACGCAGTACTGAGCGACCTGCGTGTAGGTCACACCTTTCATGCCGCCAAACACCGCATAGGCGAACACCACACAGGCACCGATCAGCAGACCGGCAGTGTTGCTGACCTCAAGGAAACGGCCAAAGGCAACACCAACGCCGGTCATCTGACCGATCACGTAGGTCACCGATGCGACGATCAGACAGATCACAGCAACGATACGGGCGGTCTGGCTGTAGAACCGGTCGCCGATGAATTCGGACACCGTGAACTTGCCGAACTTGCGCAGATAGGGCGCCAGCAGCAGGGCCAGCAGCACATAGCCGCCCGTCCACCCCATCAGGTAGGTCGAGTTGTCATAGCCGGTAAAGGCAATCAGGCCCGCCATCGAAATGAACGAGGCCGCAGACATCCAGTCCGCCGCTGTCGCCATACCGTTGGTAACCGGGTGAACGCCGCGACCAGCAGCGTAGAATTCCGATGTAGAACCCGCACGGGCCCAGATCGCGATGCCGATGTACAGCGCGAAGGATGCGCCGACAAACAGCAGGTTGATGGTAAACTGGTCCATGGGACTTATTCCTCCTCAACGCCGTATTCGGCGTCCAGTTTGTTCATGCGCCAGGCGTAGTTGAAGATCAGCACCAGAAAGACCAGGATTGATCCCTGCTGGGCAAACCAAAAGCCCAGATCGGTGCCACCCACGGAAATACCCGACAGCAGCGGACGCAGCAGAATGCCGAATCCAAAAGACACCAGCGCCCAGATCACGAGGCTGATGTAGATGAGACGCAGATTGGCCTGCCAATAGCCCTTGTCGGCCTCGGCAGTCTGCGCGGAGTTTGTTGATTGATCCGCCATCGCGGGGTCCTCCTTCGCTTCCTCCTGTTGCGACCCTTTGCCCAATCCACCGGTGCTTGGGACCGCTTTCCGATACGCCCAAGGCCGGTTGGCATCAGGCAAAACCTCCCGGGTCCGCCAAGGCGGGTCCGATGAAGTATCCGTTTAGGAATTCAGCCCTTATTCAGGGCGGGCTGCATTCCCTTAGTTCATCGCGCTGCTGACAACTTTCTCAAGCTGGCTTGCGATGTCGTCGATATTGCCCATGGCGTTCAGTCCTTTCAGAACGCCATGGTCTTGGTAATACGTGATTAGAGGCGCAGTTTGCGCGTGGTAGGCCGCAAGGCGCGAGGCGACGGTTTCGGCGTTATCATCTGCTCGACGTTTGAATTCGGAACTGCCACACTTGTCGCATTTCCCGTCGGTCGCCGGGATTTTGAACGTGTCGTGATACCCTTCACCACACATTGCACAGGTGTAACGGCCCGATATACGCGTGACCATTTCCGCATCTTCAACCTCAAGGCTGATTGCGGCGTTGATCCTCTGGCTGGTTTCGGACAGCAACGTATCCAGTGCCTGCGCCTGAACTGTCGTGCGCGGGAAGCCGTCAAGGATGACACCCTTGCCGCAGTCCGGCTCGGCCAGACGGTCGCGCAGGATGGCGATGACAATATCGTCACTAACCAACTCGCCAGCTTCCATGACGGCTTTGGCGGTTTTGCCTGCCTCTGTTCCCGCAGCGACCGCTGCGCGCAGCAGGTCGCCGGTGCTCAGTTGAACCAGTCCGAACTTGTCTTCCAGCATCCGGGCCTGCGTTCCCTTCCCGGCACCCGGAGGGCCGAGAAGGATCAGAACAGCGGGTGTGGTGATCGTGGCAGCGTCCATCACATCCTCACTTATTTGCGCGGTTTTCGATCAGGTCTTCAACCACCGACGGATCAGCCAGCGTCGAGGTGTCACCGAGCGAGCCAAAGTCATTCTCGGCGATCTTGCGAAGGATACGGCGCATGATTTTACCCGAGCGTGTTTTTGGCAGACCTGGCGCCCACTGGATCACGTCCGGCGAGGCAATCGGTCCGATCTCGGTCCGTACCCAAGTGCGCAGTTCTTTCAGCAGATCATCCGAAGGCTCACGATCATTCATCAGAGTGACATAGCAATAGATGCCCTGACCCTTGATTTCATGGGGATACCCGACCACAGCGGCTTCAGCCACGGCAGCGTGGGCAACCAGCGCGCTTTCCACCTCGGCGGTGCCCATGCGGTGCCCCGAGACGTTGATTACGTCGTCAACACGTCCGGTGATCCAGTAATCGCCACCCTCGTCACGACGGCAGCCGTCACCGGTGAAGTAATAGCCTTTGTAGTCCGAGAAATAGGTCTTTTCGAACCGCTCATGATCGCCCCAGATGGTGCGCATTTGCCCGGGCCAACTGTCCTTGATGCACAACACACCCTCGACCCCGTTGCCTTGGATCTCGACACCCGACTGCGGGTCCAGAACCACGGGCTGCACACCAAAGAAGGGCTTCATCGCCGAGCCGGGCTTGGTCGCATGTGCGCCGGGCAGGGGGGTCATCATGTGACCGCCAGTTTCAGTCTGCCACCACGTATCGACGATCGGGCATTTACCCTGGCCGACCACGTCATTGTACCAGTTCCACGCTTCTGGGTTGATCGGTTCACCCACCGTGCCCAGCAGGCGCAGGTCGCTGAGGTCGTGCTTTTCAACAAACTCTTTGCCCTGACCCATCAGCGCGCGGATCGCGGTAGGGGCGGTGTAGAATTGGTTTACCTTGTGCTTGGCGCAAACCTCCCAAAAGCGGCCTGCATCGGGATAGGTCGGGACGCCTTCGAACATCAGTGTAGTCGCACCGTTGGCCAGTGGGCCATAGACGATATAGCTGTGGCCGGTAACCCAGCCCACATCCGCTGTACACCAATAGATGTCGCCGTCGTGGTAATCGAACGTCACTTCGTGGGTCAGCGATGCATAAACGATGTAGCCGCCAGTGGTGTGTACAACTCCCTTGGGCTGACCTGTCGAACCAGAGGTATAGAGGATGAACAGCGGGTCTTCGGCATTCATTTCCGCCGGGGCGCAATAGTCATCCGCCTCAAGCGCCATTTCGTTGTAGTCAAAGTCGCGGCCGCTGATCCACGTGGTCTGGCCGTTGGTGCGCTTGACCACAAGGCATTTAACAGTGTCCTTGCAGTGCAGCAGCGCCGCATCGGCGTTGGATTTCAGCGGGGTCTTGCGGCCTCCGCGCGGCGCTTCGTCTGCTGTGATGACAACCTTCGCGTCGCAGCCATTGATCCGCGCCGCCAGAGCGTCCGGCGAGAAACCTGCAAACACAATAGAATGGATCGCGCCGATCCGCGCACAAGCCAGCATCGCATAGGCTGCTTCGGGGACCATCGGCAGATAGATCACCACGCGGTCGCCTTTGCGCACACCCATCGACTCGAGGATATTTGCCATCCGGCAGGTGCGACGGTGCAGTTCCGAATAGGTGATATGCTGGGCCGCGTCATTTGGATCATCCGGCTCCCAGATGATCGCTGTCTGATCGCCGCGTGTTTCAAGATGGCGATCCAGACAGTTGGCTGAAACGTTCAGCGTGCCATCAGCAAACCAGTTGATTCCGACCGAGCCGAAATCATAGCTGACATCCTTGACCTGGGTGAAAGGTTTGATCCAATCGATACGCTTTCCCTGCTCGCCCCAAAAGGCGTCGGGATCGTTGACGGAGGCTGCGTACATTTCGGAATATTTGTCAGCATCGACATGTGCACGCGCAACGGTTTCTGCGGATGGCGGATAAACATTGGCATCTGCCTGGGCAGCGGTTGTCATTCTGAGGCTCCTCCCTCTAGGACTGAAATTTACGGGCCCGATTTTGCCTGCTGATTTGGCAATGTCGACCCGCATCCTCCCGGTACCGAATAATACGGAGAACTGAAAACAAGGGAATAAATTACAGAAAACTAAAGATTAGTTTGTAAATAAATTTCTGTGCATCTCGGAAAACAGAAAATGAATTTAAAAATTTTTTCTAAAAATATTTCAAAAACAGATGATTAGTTGTAATTGAATTGATGTGTAAAAGCTGACATCTGAACCATAGGCAATAGGTATTAGAAAATCATCTTTTGGTTGTTAGCGCCCAACAGATTCGAGGAACAAGAGGATGTACTGTGTGCCGGGGGTTGGCACGTTCAAATGTTGGCGCTAGCTTTGTTCCCAAGCGCCCCGGTAGGAGGCGCAACAAAGGGAGAAATCATGATGAATAAGATGTTGAGCGGTGCCGCCGTCGCCGCTTTGACCGTTGCTTTCGTGTCCGAAGCCGCAGCAACCGAATGGAGCGCCTCGGTTTGGGGCAAGCGCCGCGCCTTTACCGAGCATGTTGAGAAGCTGGCCGAACTGGTCAGCGAAAAGACAGGCGGTGAATTTACGATCAATGTCAGCTATGGCGGTTTGTCCAAGCCACGTGAAAACCTGGATGGGATCGAGATCGGAGCCTTTGAAATGGCTCAGTTCTGCGCTGGGTATCACCGCGACAAGAACCGGGCGATCACGGTTCTGGAGCTGCCGTTCCTGGGCGTAAACACGTTAGACGAAGAAGTGGCCGTCAGCCATGCCGTTTACGACCATCCAGCAGTCCAGGATGAGATGGCCCAGTGGAACGCGCGCATCATCATGACCTCGCCGATGCCGCAGTATAACCTTGTTGGCACAGGCGATCCGCGCGCAACCTTGGCGGATTTCGATGGAATGCGGGTACGTGCGACGGGCGGTCTGGGACAGGCATTCGAGGCCGTTGGCGGCGTACCGACATCGGTTCCCGCGACCGAGGCGTTCAATGCAATGGAATCAGGTGTTGTTGACACTGTTGCATTTGCCCAGCACGCACACCTGTCCTTTGGAACCATTAACGAAGCAGACTGGTGGACCGCAAACCTGAACCCCGGCACTGTTAACTGCCCCGTTGTTGTAAACATCGACGCGTATGAGGCACTGCCGGCCGAGCACCGTGAAGCGCTCAACAGTTCGATCGACGAAGCGATTGAACACTACCTTGCCAACTATGGCGGGCTGTTGGAGCAGTGGGACGGCGTTTTGTCCGAAAAGGGCGTTGAAAAGGTCATGATCGACGATGCGGTGATCGAAGAATTCCGCACAAAGGCCGCCGATCCGATCCGTGAACAGTGGATTGCTGACATGTCTGCGCAGGGTCTGCCTGCACAGGACTTGTATGATCTGGTTCAAACCACGTTGCAAGAGCAGCGCAGCGGAAACTGATCTGCATGTTCCGGGTGCCTGGCAGGGCACCCGGATACCAATAATAAACAAGGGGATCACCGGAATGGCAGGACAGGCCACGGTGCTGGAAGATGGCAGTCGCCTCAGCCGGCTTGATCACCATCTGCTTAGGATAGAGCGGTTTCTTGCCCTGATAAGCGGCCTCGCTGTCTTTGGCCTGATGGTTCTTGCGGTTGTGTCAGTCAGCGGACGCAACGCATTCAACGCGCCTTTACCCGGCTATGTGGACTGGATCGAACAGGCCATGCCACTGATTGCGTTTCTTGGCGTGTCTTTCGTTCAGCGTGACGGGGGACATATACGTATGGATATCGTGATCTCTCGCCTGCACGGTCGGGCGCTTTGGCTGTTCGAACTGATCTCGGTCGTCCTTATCCTTGTGTTGATGCTGGCTCTTGTCTGGGGAAGCTGGTCGCATTTCGACCGCTCACTCGATTTCGGCGCACCATTGTGGAGCCGCGACAGCTCGATCGACATTGGTATCCCGCTTTGGCCTGCAAAACTGTTGGCACCTGTCGCGTTTTCTGTGCTGTGTGTGCGTTTGGTCCTGCAAATCTGGGGATATGGGCGGGCCTTTATTCTTGGGTTGGAAAACCCCGTGGCCGTGCCCTTGATTCAGGATGCCACCGCGCAAGCCGCAGCCGAAGCCGAGCAATTTGAGGGGCAGGACGAGTAGATGGACAGTATTGACATCGGGCTCTGGGTCACCGGTGGCCTGCTTGTATTGGTCGTCACAGGTATGCGCGTGGCCTTTGCTGCTGGTCTGGCCGGATTGGTGGGGTTGGTTTGGATTTTCTGGGCCAAGTTCGGTTACGACCCGGACCGGTTCGGCAAGGCTCTGACGGTTGCCGTCAAAACGGCGGGGCAGGTGCCGCATTCCAAAGTCGCAGCCCACACCCTTAGCCTGATCCCGACTTTCATCCTGATCGGGTACCTTGCTTACTATGCAGGCCTGACCCGCGCATTGTTTGAGGCGGCCAAGCGTTGGGTCGCCTGGGTGCCGGGAGGGTTGGCCGTATCGACCGTATTCGCGACGGCGGGCTTCGCGGCTGTATCCGGCGCCTCGGTTGCGACGTCAGCAGTATTCGCGCGCATCGCGATCCCCGAGATGCTGAAGGTCGGGTACAACAAGCAATTCGCCGCGGGTGTGGTTGCGGCTGGCGGAACATTGGCGTCATTGATCCCACCCTCTGCGATCCTTGTGATCTATGCCATTATCGTTGAACAGGACGTTGGAAAGCTCCTGTTGGCCGGTTTCATTCCGGGCGCGTTCTCGGCCGTGGTCTATGGATTGCTGATCGTGGGGATTGCGGTTGTGTTCAAGTCCGTTGGCCCACCGGTCACCGGCTTTACATGGAAACAGCGTTTTGCCGCGCTGCCGGGTGCATTTCCAATCGTGGCCGTGATCCTGATAATCATCTGTTTCGTCTATAACCCATTTGGTGAAAAAGCATGGGGCACACCGACCGAAGGCGGAGCAATCGGCGCATTTATCGTGTTCTGCTTCGCTCTTTTCCACGGGATGCGCTGGACCGAGTTAAAATCTGCACTGCTTGAGACTGCTAAACTGACGGCGATGATCTTTTCGATCATCTGGGGCGTTCTGATCTACGTGCGTTTTTTGGGATTTGCCGACTTGCCGGGCGCTTTCTCGGATTGGATCACCGGGTTGGAAATGTCCCCGATGCTGATCCTGATTTGTATCTTGCTCGCCTATGCGGTGCTGGGGATGTTCATGGATGCCATCGGGATGCTCTTGCTGACCTTGCCGGTTGTTTACCCGGCGGTCATGGCGCTGAACGGGGGCGAGACTGTCAGCGCAGCAGATAGTGCTTTTGGCATGTCCGGGCCGATGTGTGCCATCTGGTTTGGAATCCTTGTAGTCAAGATGGCCGAGTTCTGCCTCATCACACCACCGATCGGTTTGAATTGCTTTGTTGTTGCAGGTGTACGCCCAGACCTGAGTGTTCAGGACGTTTTTAAAGGGGTGACCCCCTTCTTTGTCGCAGACGCGGTCACTATCGCATTGCTTGTCGCGTTCCCGGGCATAGTTCTCTATCTTCCGTCGCTTGCCAGTTAGCAGTTTGTATTTTGCGAGGCTCTGCCTCGCGCTCCGGGATATTTTTGGCCAGATGAAGAACGGATCCCGCACTTCATCTGGCTCTAAATATCCCGGGGGAGTCGCCCGCAGGGCGGCGGGGGCAGCGCCCCCAATCAACTTGCTCGCATCAACATTCCGTACAGGTCGCGCGGATCGTCAGGGTCAGCCAGCATATCGAGCGGCTCGTAGAAATCTGTCCCGTCGATTGCGGTTTTGATGTAGCGCAGGGCCGAGAAATCCTCGATTGCAAAACCGACACTGTCGAACAGGGTGATTTGCCGGTCGTCGCGTCGACCCGGCGCTTGACCTGTTATGACCTGCCACATTTCGGTAACGGGGTGATCCTGACCAAGCGCCTGAATTTCACCTTCAATGCGGGTTTGCTCAGGATATTCGACGAATATCTCTGACCTTAGCAGGATATCCCGGTGCAATTCGGTTTTGCCGGGGCAGTCTCCGCCGATGGCATTGATGTGAACGCCGGGCCCGACCATGTTATCGGTCAGAATTGTTGCGTATTTCTTGTCGGCGGTGCAGGTGGTGATGATCTGAGCACCCTCAATGGCGTCTTCAGGCGTTTTGCAGCAGACGACCGTCAGGCCAGACGCCTCGAGGTTCGAGGCGCATTTCTGAGTTGCATTTGGATCGGTGTCATACAAGCGCACCGTATCAATTCCGCACATTGCCTTGAAGGCCAGGCATTGGAACTCGGACTGCGCGCCATTGCCGATCATAGCCATCGATGTGGCCGATTTCGGAGCCAAATAGCTGCCCACAAGCGCAGAGGTCGCCGCGGTTCGCAATGCCGTCAAAAGCGTCATCTCGGTCAGCAATGTGGGATAGCCGGTATACACGTCGGCCAGCAGACCAAAGGCCGTGACGGTTTGCAGCCCTTCTGACGTGTTTTTGGGATGACCGTTGACGTATTTGAATCCGTAGGCTTCACCGTCCGACGTTGGCATAAGCTCGATAACGCCATGCGGTGAGTGCGCAGGTATACGCGGTGTTTTGTCGAAACTTTCCCACCGCTTGAAGTCGGCTTCAATCTGGGTCGCGATCTGCGTGATCATGCGCTCGACGCCGATGTGGTGTACCAATCGCATCATGTTGTCGACAGAAACAAATGGCACCAGTGCCTTGTCAGAAGGTTGTGTCATCAAAAACTCCGGGTCGGGCGGTCAAAGATTCGACGCCCCAGCAAAGAGGCGGCCAGATCGACCATCAGTTTTGCGGTTCTACCGCGTTCATCCAGAAAGGGGTTCAGCTCAACCAGGTCCAATGAGCACACAAGCCCGCTTTCGTGTAGAAGCTCCATAACCAGATGCGCTTCGCGTTCGGTTGCGCCGCCGGGAACGGTCGTGCCGACGGCTGGTGCGATTGAGGGGTCGAGGAAATCCACATCGAGCGAAACATGCAGGATTCCGTTTGCTGCCCGTACCCTGTCAAGGAATGCCATCAGAGGGGCTTTGATTCCATGTTCGTCGATGCTGCGCATGTCGGCTAGCATCGCGTTGTCTTGTTCAAGCCTTTGCCGCTCGGCTGGGTCAACAGAACGCAGACCGATCATGCCAACGCGATCGGTTGGAACTGGGATCGTTACCGCCGGAAAGCCATCAAAACCCGGCTGACCGGTGAAATAGGCGACCGGTGTGCCGTGCAGGTTGCCGCTGTCGGTGCTGCCGGGCGTGTGGAAGTCGCTATGCGCATCCAGCCAGAGCACAAACAGGGGGCGGTCAATTCCGTTGGCATATTCAGACATGCCTTTGACCGTTCCCATCGACAAAGCGTGGTCGCCGCCCATAAAGATAGGCAGTCCCTTTGCCGCGGTTTCTTGGGCGACGCGACTTAGCGCGTACGTCCAGCCCACGCATTCCGGCAGGGCAAACAGGTGATCATGCGGCGGTATGTCAGTGTCGTCTGCACGAATGTCACCGACGTCCTGAACCGTATGTCCCAAGTTTGCCAGAGCCTGCTCCAATCCTGCCACTCGATAAGCGTCAGGACCCATTCGACAACCTTGCCGGCGTTTACCCGCATCCATCGGAGCGCCGACCAATATTACGTTTCCTGTATCCATATTACTATCTAACCACTCGTTGCGGGTTGCGAATAGACTGCAAAGTGTTCAAAAAGATATCTGTCAATACAAAGTGAGAAGTAGTTATGGACGATTTGGATGGTCGATTGCTCAGTGCTTTGCACCGCGATGCCCGCGCGTCGCTGTCAGAGCTTGCCGAAACGCTGGGAGTAACGCGCGCGACAGTGCGCAACCGCTTGCAGCGCCTCAAGCAGTCGGGCGAAATCGTAGGGTTTACCGTGCTGACCCGGCAAGATGTGGCGCAAAGCCCGGTTCGCGGCTTGATGACGCTTGAGATCGAAGGCCGTGGCACCGAACGGACCATGTCGCGGATCGCGGCTTTGCCGCAGGTTCGAGCCGTGCATTCGACCAATGGAAGCTGGGATCTGATTGCGGAAATCGGGACCGAAACCTTGGCCGAATTGGATGAGATCCTCTTTCAAATTCGGCGGATGGAAGGGATCACCCGTTCTGAGACCAATCTGCTGCTCTCGACCCGCAAGGGGCGCGTCTGACGCCCGTAGTGCTTTGACGTTCAATGAAATTGTGCAACAGTTTCCCGGCGTAGTGATACGCACGAGTGACCATAATCGGGCCTGAGAGCAGGGGAACATTATGACGACGCAGGACACAGGCGAAGAACTGTGGGCGGTTCGCTGGGCCGAACGTGCGACAGGTTTTCTTGAGCGACCTCTGGTCCGTATCGCAATTCCGGTGTTGGTCACATTGATCGCGCTGGTCGTTTTGCATGAGCTGTCGTCGCATGTGAAATGGTCAGACGTTCAGACAGACGTGGCGAATACGTCTTGGAAACTGATGTTCTTTGCCGTCTGCTGGACGGCATTCAGCTTTGTTTCCCTGTCCATGTACGACGTTTTTGCAGTTCAAAGCGTGGCGGATGGTGAAGTTCCCTTGCCCGTCGCGGGGATGGCGGGGGCGTGTGGCTATGCCGTGTCGAACTGTTTGGGCTTTTCCTACATCACGGGAACGGCGATCAGGTACCGCATTTATGCCTCACTTGGACTGGACCTTGGGCGGGTCGCGGGTGTTATCGCTACATCGTGGATAGCGTTCTGGTCAGGTATGGTCTTGTTGCTGGGCTGCCTGTTGACCCTTCATCCTGACGGGATTTCCAAGATACTGCCGATCAACGAAACTGTCGAAACCGTCATAGGTATCGGTCTTCTTATCGGCCTTGCGACGTTGTTGATTTGGTTAGCAAAAGGCGGCCGCAGGCTGGCTTATGGGGGGCTGGGGTTCAATCTACCCGGTGGGAAACTGGCCGGATTGCTGACCCTAGCGGCCATTGGTGATCTGTTCGGAGCGTCCATGACGCTTTATGTCCTGATGCCAGATGATCTGGGCATCGGTTTTCCGTTCTTCTTTGCCGTATACATTGGCGCCATCGCAGTCGGTATTCTAAGCCACGCTCCGGGCGGGATAGGCGCGTTTGAGGCAACGTTGATCGCAGGGCTGGGGGCCTCGGGCCGCTCGGACGTCATTGCTGCCTTGTTGCTGTACCGGTTGGTTTATACGTTCCTGCCATTCGCTATCGCCAGCCTTTCTATCGCGGTCGCGTCTGCCTTGACGCATCGTCGCAGAATTGGCGGAGCCGCCACGTGGGTTTACCGCGTCCTACGCCCCATCGTGCCGATGGTCGCTGCGGGTGTGTCAGCCGTTGCCGGGGTGATCCTGCTTGTCTCTGGGGCGCTTCCGACCAGCAGCCAAAACCTTGGGGTCCTGCGGGATTTTCTGCCTTTATCTTTTGTCGAGGCGTCGCACCTTGCAGGAAGCGCGGTTGGCGTTCTGTTGATCCTTGTCTCGCGCGGGCTGTTCCGAAAACTCTATCGTGCTTGGATCGTGGCCATGCTGCTAATGGTTGTCGGCTTTTTTGCGTCACTGACCAAGGGCCTGGATACGCATGAAGCCATTAGTATGCTGGGTACAATCGGCTTGCTTGCCATGTTCCGGGGCGCGTTCTATCGCGTCAGCGGTGCTTCGATTTTCAGATTGAATATCCCGTGGCTTGTCAGTGTGATTGCCCTGCTGGCGGTCATTTTCTGGATAGGTTTGTTCGCCTATTCCCACGTGGAATATCAAAACTCCCTGTGGTGGGAATTCGCGTGGAACGGTGATGCGTCGCGCTTCCTACGCTCCAGCCTGATTGTGGCGGTTATTTTGGGCGTGGTTGCCGTGAACACGCTGTTTGGAAGGGAGATTCCACCACCAGTTCGCACCGAGATCCCCAAAGCGGTCGAACGTCTGGCGATGGAAAGCGAAGATACCGAGGCGCAAATCTCATTGACTGGCGACAAGCAGTTTTTGATGTCGCCCGAGGAAAACGCTTTTCTGGCCTACGCCGATACCGGCAATGCCCTGATCAGCAAGGGCGAGCCTGTCGGTGATGAGACCGCCGGCCAGCAACTGATCTGGCAACTTCGTGAAATGGCGGATCGTGAGGGCAAGCTTTGTGCGTTCTACAGTGTTTCGACCAAATACCTGCCGACCTTTCTTGATCTGGGGCTGTCGATTCTGAAAATCGGTGAGGTCGCGCGTGTGCCGCTGAATGACTTTTCCTTGGACGGAAAGTCGCGCAAACGCTTCCGTCAGGCCAAAAACCGGGCCGAGCGGGAGGGGTATGTGTTCGAAATCATCCCTAAAGAGCAGCTTGCACCGGTTCTGCCCGAGTTGCGGAAGATTTCCGATGATTGGCTCGCGCAAAAAGCAGGTGAAGAAAAGGGTTTCGCGCTTGGTGGGTTTGACGACGAATACCTTTCATATTTTGACCATGCGGTTCTGCGTAACGGGGCGACGGGTGAAATCGTTGCGTTTGCCAATCTGTTTCAGGGTGGTCACAAATCTGAACTGTCGCTGGACCTGATGCGGTATGAGCCCGACAGTCCCAGCTTTGTCATGGACGCCCTGTTTGCCGAGATGATGTCTTGGGGGGCAGAGCAGGGGTTCCAATGGTTTTCGCTGGGTGCCGCGCCGTTTTCAGGGATCGAAAACCGTCAGCTTGCCTCGATCTGGAATCGCATTGGCGGGTTCGTTTACGAACATGGTGAACAGTTTTATCACTTTGAGGGGCTTCGATCCTTCAAGCAGAAGTTCGATCCGGACTGGAGCCCGAACTATCTGGCCAGCCCCGGAGGTCTGGCGGCCCCCCGAATATTGTATGAGGTGAACATCCTTATCTCAGGCGGGTTGAGGGGCTTGACGAAATAGCGATCAGTTCAGGCTGACCCCGGTGGGCGCTTCCTGCAGCAGGTCGCCCCAGTCCGTGCGGTATGCCATCTCTGCCAATACGGTCTCGGGCAGGAATTCCTGATTCTGACGAATTTGCCAACCTCCGCCCAGCCCCTTGTAGACTGCGACCAGATTGCTGGAGACCTGCTGTCTGGCTTCGATCAAATTCGCCTGCGACTGCAACAGCGCGGTTTGCGTGTTCAGAATGCGGGAATAGCTGGCAGCCCCATCACGGTACTGATCCACAGCAATCTCAGCCGCCTTGCGTGAGGCCGCGACGCTGTTTTCATAAAAGCCGACCTGCTTGCGGGACTGAGAATAGGCGACCATCGCGCTTTCGACTTCGGAATAGGCCGTCAGGACAGTGTTCTGGTAATTTGCGATAAGGGCTTGATAGGCCGCGTCCTGCGCGCGGACGTTGTTCTTGATCCGGCCATAGTTCAGGACGTTCCAGACCACCCCGGCATTGGCAAGCCCGGTCGTGCTGGCCGCCGAAAACAAATCGCGGCCGCCCGAAGCCTGTACTCCGATAGAACCCGACAGGATAAACTGTGGGTAAAGGTCCGCGAGAGCAATCCCGACCTGCGCCGATTGCGTAGCTGCCGCCAATTCAGCCGCACGCACGTCCGGGCGGCGCCGCAAAAGCTCTGCCGGAACACCAACAGATACATTGGAACGAGCGGACGGAATGCGGCCAGAACTTCCCAACAGGCCGGACATTCGTGACGGGGTCGCGCCCAGCAGCACCGCCAGCGCGTTCTTTGTTTGCTGCAAGTCGCTTTCGATTGCGGGGACCAGAGCCTTGGTGTTATTCAGCAGCGCTTGAGACTCCTGAACATCCAGCTCAGTCGTGACGCCGTTCTTGAACCGGAGTTCGGTCAGGTTCGCGCTTTCCTGCTGCAACTGAATGTTCTCACGTGCGACAGAGAGCGACTCTTGCAACGCTCGGATGTTGACGTAAAGCGCGGCGACATCGCCTGTCAAAGTAACCAAGGCGTCGTCATAGTTGGCGACCTGAAGCGCAAGGTTAGATCGTGCTGCCTGCACACCCCGCCGTTGCGCGCCCCAGACATCCAGCTCCCATTGTGCATCAAAGCCGACTTGCGAGGTCGAAAATTCGGTATCCAAAGGGATGATCCGGTTGATGTCCGAAATCGGCCCGAGATTTTCGCTGATTTGGCGCCGTTCGATAGAGCCGCCGATAGCCTGTGATTGCGGATAAAGCTCGCCAAACGCGATACCCAACTGCGCGCGGGCCTGCAAAACGCGGGCACCTGCCACTTGCAGGTCAAGGTTCTGGGCATAGGCTTCTGCGATCAGCTTGTTCAAGGTGGGGTCGTTGAATGTCTCCCACCAGCGGACCACGGGGGCGCTGCGCGAGGTCAAGCCACTGGGCCCTGTGCTTGGGCTGTTCACCTCGATCCATTCCTTCACGACCGGAGAGTTCGGCCGCACGAAATCGGGGCCAACTGGTGTGCACGCCACAAGCAAAGCTGCGCTTAGTGCTGTACCGATGATCCTGCTGCGGAAGTTGGCCCGGTTCATGGCGTGCGTCCTCAGATGTCCAGTGGTCGGATGAAGTTGGCGAAGGAATAAAGCCGGATATTGATGCGTCGCAGGAACTCAAAGCTTTTGCCCTGGCCTGTGTAGATCGCCACGGCTGCGTGCCCACCGGCGGGCAAAGTGTGGCCGTCGGGAAGATCGACCGTGATCTGCACCGCAATGCGACCCGGCAATTTGGGCAGTTCAAAACCGGGCAGGCGGCCGGATGGCAGGTATTGACCTTGGCGTGTGGCCCACCAGATCGCCTCGACCTTGCCGGTAAGGATTTCGCCCGGATACAGGTCCAACGCGACCTCGACCTCTTGACCGGGCTCAACAAATTTGAGGTTCTGCTGACGATAAGTCGCAAGAAGATAGGGGTTATCCTTGGTCACAAAGCTGGCGATCGCACCTAAACGAATATCCCCGACAACAAGACCGGGGCGCGCCTGTTGCGACACGATCATCCCGTCTTCAGGGGCGTATATCGTGGTGTTCTCAAGGAAGTACTCGGCCTTTTCCAACTGTGCCTGCGCTTGCAGGATGCCGGTATTCACCCCATCGATTTGAGAATTCAGAGCAAGTTCCGCCTTTTCAAGGTTCGCTTCGGCCTCTTTGATCGACGCCTGGTCTTCGGTGACTTGTTCGTTCCAGCGATCCAACTCATCCTGTCGTGCGCCGCCTGCGGGAACAAGGTTTTCATACCGCGTTTGTTGCGTCAGCGAATAGGCAAGCTTGGCGTTCGCGCGTTCGACGGCTTCTGCGGCAACGATGACGTCCTGTTCAAGGATCTTCGCGTTCTGCTGTGCGGCAACCAATTGCGCGTTGGCTTCTTCAACTTCCAGCGAAAAAACGGTGTCATCGAAACGATAAAGCGGGTCCCCTTTTTTGACCTCGGTGTTGGGTTCAACCAAAACCTCCGTCAGGATCGTCGGCTCGGTCAGGCGGGGGACGATCTGGATGGTCGAGCGGACAACATGGCTGTCGATGGAAAACGGTTGAAAGAACCGCAAAGCAACAAGGAAGATCAGCAGCAGGTGTGCGCCCACCCAAAAGGACACGATGCCCCAGGCGATGTTGAAGCGCAGCCATTGCATTTTGAAGAAAATGAACCAGACGAAAATGATGTAGAAAAGCGTAATGCCGAGGGCGACAAACATGGTGTTTCAGTTCCTTTGGCTTAGCTTTTCTGCGTCTCGTCAGGGTCAAGCGGATCGCGGTATTCGTCGGTCAGTGTTCCGCCCAACCGCTTGATTTCTTTGCGCACGGCGTCCCGTTCATCGTCTGGCATACGGCGAATATCGACGGTTGTTCCATCGTGGAAGGCCCAGATAAAGGCGTGAACCCAAGGCACGATCGCCAAGAACCCCATCCAGCCCATGATCTTGACCGCCTCGGCATGAGGATGGTTTCGCTTGATCGCGATACGGCCGGGCAGCCCCATCAGGAACAGGAACAATCCCATAACCGCAGCAAGCAGCAATATCAGTGCAAGAAATGTCAGGTAGTCATAGTAGCCCAGCGGCTGCCCCAATAGTCCCATGCTCGTGCCTCCTTGAGGGACGGTTGACCCATCCTCAGTTGTTGGTCCCCAGTTCGTCAATCAGTTTGTAGTCCGTCGGCGGGTCAGCGCAGATGCCGGGGCCGCATTCCAGCAGGGTCGAGATTGCGTTCAAGGCGGCCAAGCCCAGCATTATGAAGAATGCAGCCTTCGCCAATGTGCTGCCACCGAACCGAGGCCGATCGGATGTGTCGTCAGCATATTGCCGGTCGAACATCAGCATGATGGCAGTTCCCAGCAAGATCAGGAAAAAGCAGATCGCCGCCCAAGTGTAGTAGTGGTAACCCAGTACGGGTGAGCCATAATGCCCCGTACCCGGCACGATATGCAGCAGGATTTGCCTGACCGAAACGCTGATACCAAAGAGCGCGGCAATCAGCATCAGCGCATAATGTCTGGGCCGCGCGCCGTACAAAAGGTTCAAACCCAGCCCAACCCCAACGGCGACAAAGCCAACGCGTTGCAGCAAGCAAAGGGGGCAGGGTAGTTCGTAGAGGGTTAACTGATAGATATAGGCCAGAAGCAAAACCAGACTGACGGCCAGAGTGCCAAGGGCGTTCAGGTTTCGGGACAGATCAGGTGTCATCGCAGCCCCCTATAGTTGAATCGTCAATTGGCTGGTTGCATGGAACTTGAACCAGTAGACACTCATCGCAAGGGTGATGAAAAACAGCACATTGGCCGCTGTGGTCAATCGAAAGTAATTCAGCCCCATGGTGGCAGTAAGCAACGCAAACAAAAGCGCGATCATGGCCCGGACCCTCCCTGCCGTGCAACGATTGCAATATGTTGTGATAGTGTCAGGCTAAGTCGCACCTGACAAGAACGGGTTTTAGAATAAGCCCCAAATACGGGAATGCAGCGCCTTACTGACCTATATTCAGCCGTGTCTGCCATTCCGCACATTTGTGCTGAAGATCACCAGTCACCGGTAAATCTGTATAGAAAACATCAACCTCAGCGAGTGAAGCTATCCTTGCCGGAGCGGTTCTTTGGAACTTGGAATGGTCCGCTACCAGCAATGTCTGTCTTGCTTGGGCGATGATTGTCTGGCTGACCCGAACTTCCTGAAAGTCAAAATCCAGCAGATCGCCTTCTGCATCAAGGGCGGAACACCCAATCACCGCATAGTCGAATTTGAACTGTTCAATTGTCGATATCGTCAGGTTTCCGACCAAGCCCCCATCTGACCTACGCAGGACGCCCCCGGCGACCACGATCTCGCAATCCGTGTTTTCGACAAGGATATTCGCAACGTTCATGTTGTTCGTCACAACCATCAGGTCCTTATGGTTCAGCAATTGGCGCGCAACCGCTTCGGTCGAGGTGCCGATGTTCATGAAAAGGGATGCGCCATCAGGGATGTCTTTTGCGCAGGTTTGCGCGATGCGGGTCTTTGTATCCGCATTCAGCGCACGGCGGTCTTCATACCCAATGTTCGAAACACCTGACCGCAACACAGCCCCGCCATGCACGCGGTCCAGCTTTCCCATATCTGCAAGCTCTGACAGGTCTCTGCGAATGGTTTGCACGGTGACATTGAAGGTTTCGGCCAGTTCCTCAACCATGACGCGCCCGTCCTGCTTGGCAATTTTCAGGATGTCAGACTGGCGGAATGAAAGTGACACGGGCATCTCCAACTGTACTGCGTATTCGTTTTTGTTCGCTTTTGGTGAAAATGCAAGGGATTGGACTAGGATTTGCATTCTGATTTGCGGTTAGTTATGGCGTTTGGCTTGTCAAATACGAACAAAAACGAAAATCAACATTGACGAACCGAGCACTCACCGGGTTAATGGCGGCGAATATGCCAGCAAGGGGAATCGACTGGATATGGCTAGGCGCAGCGAAGAGGTTACCGATCTTTTTATCATCGGTGGGGGGATCAACGGATGTGGTATCGCCAGGGATGCGGCAGGGCGTGGATTGTCTGTTGTGTTGGCCGAGATGAACGATCTGGCTTCGGCTACATCTTCGGCTTCGACCAAGCTGTTTCATGGCGGCCTGCGGTATCTTGAGTATTTTGAATTCCGGCTGGTCCGCGAAGCATTGGTCGAGCGCGAAACCCTGTTGCGGGCCATGCCGCACATTAGCTGGCCGATGCGATTTGTGCTGCCCTATCACGAGGATATGCGGTTTGAATCGGATACGCCGACGTCACGCTTGCTAAGTACTGTCATGCCGTGGATGCGAGGAAGGCGACCGGCGTGGCTGATCCGCTTGGGCCTGTTCATGTATGACCACCTTGGCGGGCGGAAAATTCTTCCGGGTACAACCTCATTAAACCTTCGGACCGAGGTAGAAGGTGGCCCCCTTCAAGAAAGGTTTGAAACGGCTTACGAGTATTCGGATTGTTGGATCGAAGACTCGCGGTTGGTCGTCCTGAACGCCCGCGATGCCGAGGCCCGCGGTGCGCAGATTTTGGTTCGGACCAAAGTGATGTCGGCCGAACGGGTAGATGACCTGTGGAATGTCACAATCCTCGACGAAATCAGCGGCGACACTCGGATGATACAGGCGAAGATGCTGATCAACGCTGGAGGTCCATGGGTTGGCGACATCATCCAGACCAAAATCCGTGTGAACTCGCGCGAGGGCGTGCGGCTGGTTCGCGGCAGCCATATCGTGACCCGCAAATTGTTCGACCATGATAAGTGCTATTTCTTTCAGGGCGAAGATGGCCGCATCATCTTCGCTATCCCTTACGAGCGTGAATTTACCCTGATTGGCACCACAGATCAGGATCATCCGAACCCCTCTGAACCGCCGGTATGCACCGAGGCCGAGCAGGATTATTTGTGCGCCTTTGCGTCGAAATATTTCAAAACGCCTGTTACGCGGGAAGACGTCGTTTGGACTTATTCCGGCGTGCGCCCGCTTTATGATGACGGGGCCAGCAGCGCCACGGCCGCCACGCGGGACTACACGTTGAAGGTGGATGCGCAGGGTGGTGCGCCAGTATTGAATGTGTTTGGTGGAAAGATCACCACCTATCGCCGCTTGGCCGAAAGCGCGCTTGAAAAGGTTTCTGAGCATTTTCCGCACCTGCCGGGCCCTTGGACGGCTGGCGTCGCACTCCCCGGCGGTGACTTTCCGGTTGACGGTGTGCAGGAACTGATTGCCGGGTTGGAAGCTGATTATTCCTTCTTGAACAGGGAGTGGGCAGAGCGGCTGGTGCGCGCCTACGGCACCGATGCTCGGGGCATTCTTGCAGACGCCAAAAGCGCCAGTGACTTAGGCCAAGAGTTTGGTGCGACACTGACTGAGCGCGAGTTGGAGTGGCTGGCCGATAAAGAATACGCAAGAACCGCCGAAGACGTTGTGTGGCGGCGCAATAAGCTTGGGTTGAAGCTGACCACGGACCAAATCGACCAGATCGGGCGATGGCTGGACAAGCGGCAATGATCAACTTTGTGATCCTCTATACGCTAAAAGGCCCCGCTGTTTCAGCGGGGTCCTTTTTCAATGTTCAGGCTGTTTTTTCAGACGGCCCGGGATCGTTCTTGGTGCCTTTCAGCCACTCTCGCAACCCTTGCAGCAGCGCGTAGAGGACCGGAACAACAATCACCCCTACTAATGTCGCTGCCAGCATCCCGCCAAACACTGCGACGCCGATTGCCTTCTGACTGGCTGCACCCGCTCCGTTTGCGGCCAAAAGGGGCACAACACCCAGCAGGAAAGACAGGGCAGTCATCATGACCGCGCGGAAACGCTGGAACGCAGCTTCGGCTGCGGCTTCTTTGATCGGCAGACCGTTTGCGCGCTGTTCCATTGCGAATTCGACGATCAGAATACCGTTCTTGGACGCAAGCCCCACAAGCATGATCATCCCGATCTGCGTATACAGGTTGATGTCGCTGCCTACGATAGCCACCGCAGCAACGGCCCCGAACAGGGCAACCACCACGGATAACAGGATAGAGACCGGCAGCGTCCAGCTTTCGTATTGCCCGACAAGGAACAGATACCCAAACAGGATTGCCAGTCCCAAGATCACGATGACCAATCCGCCAGACGCAAGCTGTTGCTGCGCTGTGCCGGTCCATTCGAAGGCATACCCAGGGGGCAGGGCGGTCGCGGACTCTTCGGTCATTGTATTGATCGCATCCCCGGTTGATAGCCCTGCGGCTGGAACTGCTGTTACCGTCGCGGACCGGAACAGGTTGTGGCGTTTCAGCAGAACCGGCCCAAGCACGTTCTCAACATCAACCAGTGTTCCAAGCGGCACCATTTCGCCCTTGGTGGAGCGCACATAGAGGTTCGAAATATCCTCGACGTTGTCGCGATAGCTTCCGTCGGCCTGGATCATCACGCGGTAGACCCGCCCAAACAGGTTGAAGTCATTCACGTAATACGACCCCAATTGCGCCTGCATGGTCTGGAAGACTTCGGCCACCGACACTTGCAGCGTCTTGGCTTTCTCACGGTCCAGATCAACAAACAATTGAGGCACGTTTGCCCGGAAGGTGGTGTAGGCCTGTGCGATCTCGGGCCGTTGGTTGGCTGAGTACACAAAAGAGCCCACGGCAGATGCCAGATCCTGAGGTGAGCCGCCGCCGGTTTGCTGGACTTCCATCTCGACGCCCGCCGACATGCCCAAACCTTGAATAGGCGGTGGGTTGAAGGCCACGATCGAGGCTGCGGATTCGCCATTTGCGATGGCCAGTACCTTGCCCAAAATCGCATTGGCGCTCAGGTCGTCTTCCTGACGCTCATCCCAGTTGTCCAGGTTCACAAAGATTGCGGCACCGTTGGTGATCGTTCCATTCAGCAGCGAGAAGCCGTTGATCAGAACCGTGCTTGCGACGCCCGGGATTTGGCGAATTTGGTCGTCCACGCGGCTCGAGACCGCCTCGGTGCGTTCAAGCGTTGCGGCGTCGGGCAACTGGATGTCAACGAACAGGTAGCCGTTGTCCTCAAGCGGGATAAAGCCGCTCGAAGTTTTTGACATGATTGTTCCTGTTCCCATCGCAAGGGCAACAACGATCCCCAAAGCGATGACCGGCAGGATCAGCAGCTTGCGCACGATCGCGACATAGCCGGACCGAACCGTGCCAATGAACTTTTCGAACAGAGCCAGCAACCCCTTGGGCGGGCCAGAGCGGGCGCGCAGAACAAGTCCGCACAAAGCCGGCGACAACGTAAGGGCGTTGATCGATGAGATGACCACAGCCGTCGAAATCGTCACGGCGAACTGAGAGTACAGCCGCCCTGAAATTCCGGGCATGAAGGTCACAGGTACAAACACCGCCAGCAGAACCAGCGTGGTTGCAATCACCGGCCCGGTGATCTGCCCCATGGCCTTGCGGGTCGCTTCTGCCGGGGGCAACCCCTCATCCGCGATAATGCGTTCTACGTTTTCCACGACAACAATGGCGTCGTCGACCACAATCCCGATCGCAAGCACCAAGGCGAACAATGAGATCGTATTTAGCGACATTCCAAAGGCCAGCAGAAACGCGAACGTCCCGATAAGCGAGACAGGGATCGCAACGGCAGGAATAATAGTTGCGCGCCAACTGCCCAGAAACACGAACACGACCGAGATCACCAGAATGAAGGTCAGGATCAAGGTTGAGACAACGTCCTTCAGAGATTGCTCTACAAAGTCGGTGGTGTTGAACGGAACCTGATATTCCACATCCGTCGGGAACGAGCGGGACAGGCGCTGCAGTTCCGCCTCAACCCGCTCGGATACGGCAAGTGCGTTCGCGCCGGGGGCCTGATAAATGCCGATAACGGTCGCGGGGACGCTTTGGAAATAACCTGAGGCGGCGTAGTATTCAGCCCCCAACTCGACCCGAGCGATATCTTTGACGCGGACGATCGAGCCCGCTTCCCCGGTCCGAATGACAATGTCACCAAACTCTTCCGCCGATGTCAGTCGACCCTTGGTTTTGATCGTATATTGGAATGTCTGTCCCTTCGGTACCGGCGGGGCGCCGATCGAACCCGCAGACACCTCGACGTTTTGTTCGCGGATGGCGCTGATCACATCGCCGGGTGTGATAGACAGCGCAGCCATCTGATCCGGGTCCATCCAGATCCGCATAGCGTATTCCAGATTGGTCAGAACATCGGCCTTACCAACCCCCTGAACCCGTGCCAGCGCGTCTTTCAGATTGATAGAGGCATAGTTCGACAGGAACACGCTGTCATATGTACCTTCGGGCGAAGTCAGCGTGACCAGCAACAGCATGTTCGTCGACGCTTTTTGCGTAACCACCCCCGATGATGTCACCTCGGCCGGCAGCGACGACATAGCCTGCGCAACGCGGTTTTGCACGTTCACGGAGGCGATATCCGGGTCGGTTCCGACTTCGAAGGTAATATTCAGCGAATAGCTTCCGTTGTCCGAGGAGGTCGACGTCATGTAAATCATGTCGTCCACGCCGTTTACCTGCGCCTCGATCGGGGCGGCTACGGTATTTTCAACAGTCTCGGCATTGGCCCCGGTGTAGGTTGTCGTCACACTGACCACAGGGGGCGTGATGTCGGGGAACTGGGCGACCGGCAGGACCATATACCCAATGGCGCCCATAATTGTGAGGACAAGCGAAATAACAAGGGCCAGCTTTGGCCGGCTGATGAACAGGGCTGAGAACATGGGTTATTCTCCCGGCTGCTCAGACGCCACGACAGCGTCGACCGCGACGCCGGGGCGGACCCGTTGCAGGCCCTCGACGATGACGCTTTCTCCTTCACGCAACCCGTCCTTGACGATCACGGCGGTGCCTTCGTTGTTGCCAGTTGTGATATAGCGCTGTTCGACCATTTGCTGATCGTTGACGACCAGAACGAACTCACCCCGTTGATCACGTTGCAGCGCGGCTTGCGGGATCAGCACTTCGAGCGTGGGTTGCAGGGCTTCGATCCGGACGTTCAAAAATGCCCCATCGACGATCAGCCGTTTGGCATTCGCAAACTCGGCCCGCATCGAAATCGCGCCGGTCAATGGGTCGATCCGGTTGTCGACGAACACGATCTTGCCAGTCTCATCCAGTTTCGTTCCATTCGGAAGGTCGATGTGAACATTCGGGCTTTTGTCGCTTTCTGCAAGGGACGCTGGATTTTCACCAACAGTTTCCAAAACCGAGGTAAATTGCTTTTCGTTTACAGAAAAATTCACGTAAATCGGCGCTTCGCTGACGATATTGACCAAGGGCGGATTGGTCGGACCAACCACATCCCCGACGCTTATTGCGACGCGGCCAATTCGACCGTCAAAGGGTGCGTGGATTTCAGTATAGCTCAGGTCCAGTTGGGCCTGTTGAATAGCAGCTTTCGAGGCTTTGACCTCAGCTTCGGCAACCAACTCATTGGCCCGCGCAATGTCGCGTTCCGATTCCGGCGTGGCATCCCGCTCATATAGCTCTTGCTTTCTTGTCAGCTCGACCTTGGCAAGCTCCAGATTGGCTTCGGCCCGGTCGAGATCGGCGTTACGGGCGTCTAGTGTCGCCTGATACAGATCGGGTTCAATGGTGAACAACAGATCGCCCTGTTTCACCAGAGCCCCATCTTCCACGTTCTGAGATTCCAGAAACCCGCTAACGCGTGCAACGATATCGGCTTTATTCAACGCCTCGGCCCGTCCGATGAACGCGGCTTCCTCGGTGATTTCTTGCGTGTAGGCCGCGGCGATGGACACTTTGGGCGGCGCTGCGTCGCCCTGATCCTGAGCAATGGCAGGATGTGCCAGTCCGATTACGGTCAAAGCCACGGCGTGCCTCAGAAAACTGGGTTCCGCTTTGCTTTGGCCAAGTTTCAACAACGTCGATGCAAGGGACATGGCAATTGCCTCATTAAATTAAACTGTACGCAACCCGGATTGCCGGCCGCGATCCGAGTCGAGTGAACTTTTAGGCAGGATGGCGGTTTTGTTTCTTTTTCTCAAGCATGTTGACGCGTTTCCGCCGGATCGCTGGCGGAATTTCTTGCGGTAGCGTACGGGGTTACGAGCGCGCTTGCGCGAAAGGTAGCGCGCCGGGCAGGTTAAAGGACGAGTCTGAGCACGAACCTGACAACAAAAAGGGGGCAAATTGCCCCCTTCGTGTTCAATGCTGTCGCGTGGCTTTAGTCGCGTGTACCGGCAAAACGGGTTTGCCAATCTTCGCGCTGTTCGTCGGTGATTTTGGCGAACAGAACGTCGGGAACAGAAAATTCATGCCCCGCTGGTAATGCGTTCAGCGCCTCGGCCACGTCCTCAGGCCAGCTTGTGTCCAGCGTGTTCATCGCGCTCAGCATCTTGGCCGAGGTTTCGGGGATGAACGGCGCGCTCAGGACCGCGTAAAGGCGGATCAGGTTCAGACCCAAGCGGACCTGCGCAGCGGCCTGTTCGGGGTCTTCCTTGAAGGTCGACCAAGGGGCTGCAGATTGCAGATACTCGTTGCCCGCCACCCAGATCGCGCGCAGTTCCTGTGCCGATTTGCGAACTTCCATCGCCTCCATGAACTCTTCATAGGCGCGGACGCGCCGGGTAAGTTCCGCGATAAGTTCTTGTTCACGCTCGGCAAATGCGCCGCCTTCGGGAGCCGCTTCACCGAATTTCGAACGGCAGAACTTGGTGATCCGACTGACAAAGTTACCCAACACGTCGGCCAAATCCTTGTTCACCGATTGCTGGAAATTCTGCCATGTGAACTCACTATCGCTGCTTTCGGGCGCATGGCTCAGCAGCCACCAGCGCCAGAAATCGGCAGGCAGGATGTCCAGCGCCTGATCCATGAACACGCCACGGCCCTGAGAGGTCGAGAACTGGCCGCCGTCATAGTTGAGGTAGTTGAAGGATTTCAGGTGATCGACCATCTTCCACGGCTCGCCCGAACCCAGAATGGTGGCAGGGAAACTGAGCGTATGGAAGGGCACGTTGTCCTTGCCCATGAACTGCACATAACGAACATCATCCGCGCCTTTGTCGGTGCGCCACCAGCGTTCCCATTCGGAATCCGGTTTGCCGCTGGCATCGGCCCATTCCTTGGCGCAGGCGATATATTCGATCGGCGCATCGAACCAGACATAGAAGACCTTGCCTTCCATCCCCGGCCAGTCCTGATCACCTTTTTTGACCGGAACACCCCAGTCCAGATCGCGGGTGATGCCGCGATCCTGCAACCCGTCACCGTCATGCAGCCATTTCTTGGCAATGGATGTGGTCAGGATCGGCCAGTCGGTTTTGCTGTCGATCCACTCATCTAGTTGATCCTTCATCGCGGATTGACGCAGATACAGGTGCTTGGTCTCGCGCACCTCAAGGTCGGTCGAGCCACTGATCGCGCTGCGTGGCTCAATCAGGTCAGTGGGGTCCAACTGTTTGGTACAGTTCTCGCACTGATCCCCACGGGCACGGTCGTACCCGCAATTGGGGCAGGTGCCCTCGATATAGCGGTCGGGCAAGAAACGGCCATCAGCGTTGGAATAGACCTGTTTTTCGCTGACCTCGCGGATCAGGCCCGCATCGTCCAGCTTGCCCGCGAAATGCTGCGTCAGGTGCTTGTTCTGGTCGCTGGAGGACCGGCCAAAGTGATCGAAGCTTAGACCAAACCGGTCGGCGATATCGGCCTGCACGCCGTGCATCTCGGCACAATACTCTCCTACTGGCTTGCCCGCCTTGGCGGCGGCCAGTTCCGCCGGAGTACCGTGCTCATCGGTGGCACACAGGAACATGACCTCATTCCCGCGGCCACGCTGATAGCGTGCGTACAGATCGGCGGGCAATTGTGAGCCGATCAGGTTGCCGAGGTGCTTGATCCCGTTGATGTAAGGGATCGCCGAGGTGATGAGAATCCGAGCCATTTTGTGCTTCCACGTAACTGTCTGCGCGCCCGTCTACATGATGTGACCGGCCAGCAAAACCCCAGCTTTTGCTTACCTGCCAGTTTGGACGTGAAAATCCAGAGTTCAGGGGCCGGACTTATGCTCTTCCCGTGACTTCTTCAGTAGCCGCCCGATTGTGAAAGAGGTGCGCGGTGCATAGACATAATTCGTGCGCTCTTCTGGTGTTGGGCGCGATTGCATCCGGGCCAGACCAAAGACGATCAGCCCGACATGACCAACCGCCACAAATGCAAACAGCGCACCCGGTCCGAATTGCTGAATCAGGGTTGATGAGATGAATGGTGAGGCGATCGCCCCGAGCGCGTACCAGAACATCAATGCAGCAGAGAGTTCGACCCGCTGTTCCGTTGTGGCAAAGTCGTTGGCGTGGGCGGACGAGACCGAAAAGATGGGAAAGGTTGTCAGGCCAAATAGTCCTGCGGCCAGCATCACGCCGAACGTCCCGGCACCGCTAGCTGCCATGGTCACACCACAGCTTAGTACAGCGGCGACCGACAGCCAGATCAACACCCAGCGGCGGTCATATTTGTCCGCCAGCCAGCCCAAAGGATACTGTGCCAGCGCCCCGCCCAAGACAAAGGACGCCAGAAAGAAAGCGATCTGATCTACGTCCAAGCCAACTTCTTGCCCGTAAACCGGCCCGACCATCCGAAACGATGCCGAGCTTAACGCTGCCACGATCACGCCCGCCACCGCCAAGGGGGAGCTGCGCCAGGCAAGCTTGGGCCGCAATCGCGGCGCGTCAGGGGTTTTCGGCTGGCTTGCCCGTGTCAGGGTCAAGGGCAACAGGGACGCGCAACACAATATCGCCAACAGATTGTACGAGACATAAGAGGCAGGCGGCAAAACGGCGATGATCAACTGGGCACATAAGGACGCGCCCATATCCGCGATCCGGTAAGTGCCCATCGCGCGCCCGCGTGTTTCGTTGGTCACCTTGGCGTTCAGCCAAGCCTCGATCACGGTATAACACCCGGCGACGCAGGTGCCCGATGCGATACGAAGCACCGCCCAAACATACGGATTTTCCGTCAACGTATGCCCCAACAGACCCATTGCACCCAAGGCAGTACAGACCGCAAAAGCGCGCGAGTGACCCACGCTTCCCATCAGGCGCGGCGCCCACCAGCAACCGATAAAGAACCCGATGAAATGCGCCGAGCCCAAAAGACCGATCTGCTCGGTCGTGAACTCAAGCGTCAGGCCCGAGATGGCATCCAGCGGGCCGACGCCGCCTGTTGATAGCTGCAACAGTATGACCGAGAGGAACAGGGCGGCAAAAGAAATGATGGTGCGCATAATGGCCTCAGATTGGCGCATCCTAAGCGGGACGCGCGCAGCTTATCGACTTTGTCACGTCGTTTTTCACCTATCCGATGCGTTTGATGCGGGCCTGAATGTCCAGCCCGACTGTATCCTGCACCAGATCAGCATAACCGGACGCGCCGAAGTCGTGCCTGTTTAGTGCTCCGGTCAAGTTGATTGAAAGATCGTCAAGATTGTCGGTGGCGCTGCCGCGTTCCCGAAACAGGTTCGCCTGGAGCGCGATAGGGCGGGTAACGCCGCGCAATGTCAGATCGCCGACCACCATCGCCCCGCGAGAGATACGCCCGCCTTCGCCTAACAGAATGCTGGTCGATTCGAATTGTATGGTCGGAAACGCGGCGGCGTCCAGAACGCTTTCGCTTAGCATCGGTTTGCGTGCAAACGGGACTTTGGTGCGTGCTTCGGCAACGCTCAGGACGACTGCAACGCGGCTGTTTGGCAGGTCGCGAAGGTCGATCTGAATATCGGCGCTTTGGATCGGCATCGTGCCGGATTGGGTGATGCCGGAGAGTGCAAAGGTAAAATCGACAGAAGTTCCGTCCTTTAGCAGTTCGTAGGGCTGTAACGCGGCCAGTGCGGGGCGGACCATCGGTAGGGTGACAAGCCCGCCCAGTAAGGTACGCCGTGACAGTATGGTCATGCGGGTGCCTCTTGCCTGCGCGGGCGTGATCGGTTGAGCAGGGTCAAAAGAATGACGATGTTCAGACCATTCCAGAGAATGCCGTTGATAAATGCCAGTTGGTAGTTTCCGGTAAAGTCGTAAATCCACCCAGACATCCACCCGCCTAGGGCCATGCCCATGATTGTCATCATCATGACAAAGCCGACCCGCGCTCCAGCCTCTTGCGGCGGCATGTATTCGCGCACGACCAAAGCATAGCTGGGTACGATCCCACCTTGCGCCAGCCCGAACATAAGGCTGATGACATACAAGGAAACCATCCCGTCATACGGAAGGAACAGGAACAGGGCGATGCATTGCAGGACCGAGCCGATCAGCAATGTGTACAGACCGCCCAGCTTGTCCGCGACCATCCCCGAGATAACCCGGCTGACCACACCGCCAAGAAGCATCAGCGACAGCATCTCGGCCCCGACAGCAGGGCCATAACCCAGCCCCACGCAGTACGAAACGATATGAACCTGTGGCATCGACATCGCCACGCAACAGCCGATCCCGGCTAGACCCAGAATGTACTGCAGTGTTCGTGGGGATATGCCGACACTACGCGCATTGATTTGCGCGTTTGCGGCTGCGGTTTGATGGGCCTCGACCGGGACCTGACGGCGCAGTAGCAGGGACAGGGGGATCACGACGACCAGTGTGATAATCGCCAATGTCAGATAGACCTGCTGCCATCCCTCGCGCGCCAGAATGCCAGACAGCAGGGTCGGCCAGATTGCGCCAGATAGATAGTTCCCGCTGGCCACCAGCGCCACGGCGATGCCGCGCCGCTTCATGAACCAGTGCGAGATATCGGCGATCAGCGGACCAAATCCGATCGAGGTTCCCAGACCCAGCAATAGATGAGCCGCAGACAGTAGCGCCATGTTCGGTGCCCAAGTTGCAAGCAGGTAGCTGATTGCGCTCAGTGCCGCGGCCCCGATCAGCGCCTTGGTCACACCCAACCGATCCACCAGTTGGCCCAGCCACATGTTGCCCAGCGCAAAGCCGATCATGGACAGGACATACGGGAACGATGCCTCGGCCCGGCCAGCGTCGAACTGCGCCTCGATTGCGGGCATCACCACGATCACGGCCCACATGCCTACATTCGCCACCGTCGCAATGGCGAGCGTGATCAAGAGGCGAAGCCAGGAATAGCGGCTGTCGTGGATCGCGTGGCTCATCCCGGCACGCTAGGGCGCAGGTTTGGTTTTGGCTAGTCACATCTTGCGTGATCTTCCGCCAGTGTCACACGCGGGCGTCTTCGGTTTTCATCTGGCGCAGGTTCAGCCCCGCGCGCGGTTTGGTCTGAGTGGCGTGCCAACTGACCGGGGGCAGGGCGCGGGCACGGCTGCGGGTCAGGGTCCAGCGGCGGACTTCCCCCGCATGATCGGCTGCCATATGCCAGCGCGTTTCGACGCCCTGCGCACCGCCATCGCCGGGGGTCAGCAGCAACCCCAGCGGAGCCCGCCCCATCGCGCCACCCTGTTCGGCGGCCAGATGCATCCGGCGCACGGGTGTCAGGCCGGGCGCACCGGGCAGGTCACCGATCACCAGCGGAATGGCCCCGCTGCGCAGCGCCTCTTCAAGGCACCACAGTACGTCTTCGGCACGGGTCGGGTGGACAAAGATGAACCGGGCCGGATCCGCAAAGGGCATAATCCCGTCGGGGTTTAGTTGACCGGGCTCCCACGCGGGGGAAATCCACAGCACCGGTCCCTGCGCCTGACCCGCCAGCCACATGGCAAAGCTGCGCCGGGCGGGGCCGCAGGCTTCGTGCACGCGACCCAGTTGCAGGGCGACTTGCGGAACAAGGTTTATACCCGGCGCTTCACGCGCGGGTTTGCGGCCAAGAAGATGAGTAGACATGCTTTCAATCTAGCATGTTCTCATTTTGTTCTCAATTTGGAAATGCCCTCAGCGGGACAAAATAATTCGACCGTCGGCAAACTGAATGTTCGAGAACCTGTGCAGGTAGTCCATCCCCAGAAGGGACTTGTGCAGCTCACCCTCATTGATCCAGGCCGAGACATTCTGGTCGGTGATCGGACCAACTGTAAAGGTTTCAAGCCGAACGGGTGCTGTCCGGACCTCACCGTTCGCAGTGGCCGCGCGGCCGAAATAGTTCAACTGATCGGGATCAATACCAACGCGGGAGGCGTCCTGTGCGCTCAGAACAATCTGACTGGCACCGGTGTCGACAAGGAAGGTAATCGGCTCTCCGTTCACCACAACGGGCAAATAATAGTGGCCATCATGGGCGCGGGGGACTTCGATCGTTTCGCCCGTCACAGTCATCTGCGGGGCAGGGCCGACGGTCGTGCGAATGTCTTCCCACAGACCCACAAGGGCAATCACGCCGATAAAAATGAACACCCAGGCCATCGCCTGTTGCAGCGTCTTGTTCAGCGTCTGCCTGTTCTGCGAAATAAACCAGGCCACGACAGCCGCGCCAAGCAGTCCCAGATACGCAATGCGAGCTATGCTGTCGCCATCCATACTTTCACCTTAAACCATGAGCTTGAGTGATATATGGGGAGTCAGGACGCAAATCCAAAGGCTTTGAGGCCGTCCAGAATGAACTGTACGGACAGGGCGGCCAGCAGCATTCCCAGCAGGCGTGTCAGGACGTTCAGGCCGGTCTTGCCCAGAATGCGCGCGATAACGCCCCCAGACAGAAAAAAGGCGAAAACAACGGCCATAACGGCCAACATGACCACACAAGCCTCGACAATTCCCAGAACGCCGGGGTGTTGACCGGCCAGCAGAATGATCGTTGCAATCGACCCCGGCCCAGCGATCAGGGGAATGGCCAGTGGAAAGACCGACGGGTCAGGGTGCTCCTCTTCTTCGGCCCGGTCCTCGCGCCGTTTGGTGCGGCGGTCAAACAGCATATCGAGCGCGGTCAGGAACAGCAGCGCGCCACCCGCCACGCGGAAGGCGGGCATTGAGATGCCGACAAAGCCCAGCACGGCCTCGCCAAAGGCGGCGAAGGCAATCAGGATGCAGACGGCGGTCAGGCAACTGCGGATCGCAGTTTTGCGACGGGTTGCGGCGTCCATGTCCTGCGTTAGCGCCACGAAGATGGGCGTGGTGCCGAATGGGTCGATGACCACGAACAGGGTGGTGAATGCGGTGACGAAAAAGGCCAGATCAATCATGCCGCGCCCTCTGCTTGTTCCAGGCGTTCGGCGGCTGCGACCCACAACGCTTCGGCTTTTTGCATGGCTTCGACCACCTCGGCGAATTTGCGGTTCCACGATTCCAGATCGCTGATCCGGTCATCTTCATACAGCGCCGGGTCCGCCAGTTTCGCGGACAGCTTTTCATGCATGTCTGTCAGCTTTTCAATCCGGTCCTCGCATTTGCGCAGATCGGCACGCAGGGCCAGCATGGTGTCACGTGACGGGCGTTTGGGCTTGGCGATTGCTGGCTTTTCCTTCACCGGTTTGTCACGGGCCAGCAGCATGGCACGATATGCCTCCAGATCACCCTCGAACGGCTTGACCGTCCCTTCCGAAACCAGCCACAGCCGATCCGCCACCAGTGACAGAAGATGCATGTCGTGACTGACCAGAACCACCGCGCCGGAATAGGCGGTCAGCGCCTCGACCAGCGCCTCGCGACTTTCGATATCCAAGTGGTTGGTCGGTTCATCAAGGATCAGCATATGCGGCGCGTCGATTGTCGCGATCAGCAGCGACAGACGGGCTTTCTGACCGCCTGACAGACGACCGACCTGCGTTTCTGCCTGATCGGCGTTCAGCCCAAAACCGGCCAGACGGGATCGCCATTTGCCCGGTGCCTCATCCGGGCGCAAACGGCGCAGATGGTCCAGAGGGGTTTCGTCCACATACAGTTCATCCACCTGATGCTGCGCGAAATAGCCGATGCGCAGCTTGGAACTGCGGGTCATCTTGCCCGCCATCAGGGGCAGGCGATCGGACAGCAGCTTGGACAGGGTCGATTTACCCTGACCGTTCTTGCCCAGCAGGGCGATGCGGTCATCCTGATCAATGCGCAGGTTCAAACGGCGCAGCACCTCTGTGTCGCCATAGCCTGTGATCCCGCCTTCAAGATGGATGATCGGGGGCGACAGTTCTTCTGGCACGGGGAAAGAGAACGCGCGTAGGGCGGCCTCTTGCGGGGTCGAGACCAGTTGGATGCGTTCGATCATTTTCAGGCGCGACTGGGCTTGCACGGCCTTGGTGGCCTTGGCGCGGAACCTGTCCACAAAGCTTTGCAGGTGGGCGATGCGGGCCTTAGCCTTGGTGTTCTCTGATTCCGCCTGCGCAATACGTTCCGCGCGGCGTTCGGCGAATTTATCGTAAGGCACCGCGTAATAGGTCAGCTTGCGGTCTTCCAGATGCAGGATCGAGCCCACCGCGCGGTTCAACAGTCCGCGGTCGTGGCTGATGATGATGACCGTATGCGGGTATTTGGCCAGATAGCTTTCCAGCCACAGCGCGCCTTCAAGGTCCAGATAGTTGGTCGGTTCGTCCAGCAGCAGCAGATCGGGTTGAGAAAACAACACCGCCGCCAGAGCGACGCGCATCCGCCAGCCGCCCGAGAAATCCGAGCAGGGTTTCAGTTGATCCTCATCATCAAACCCCAGACCTTTGAGGATGGAGGCCGCGCGCGCCTCGGCCGACCATGCGTCGATATCGGCCAGACGGGTCTGAATCTCGGCAATGCGCGAGGGGTCTGTGGCACTGTCGGCCTCGGCCATCAAGGCGCTGCGTTCGGTATCGGCGGCTAGCACCGTGTTGATCAGTGAGACATCGGACGAGGGCACCTCTTGCGCCACGCCACCGATCCGCGCGCGTTTCGGCAGTACGATATTGCCCGATTCCAGCGCAAGTTCCCCTCGGATCAGGCGGAAAAGGGTGGTCTTGCCGGTGCCATTGCGCCCCACAAGGCCCACCTTGTGTCCATCGGGAATTGTCGCACTGGCCCCATCGAACAGGGGGCGGCCTTCGACGGCATAGTTGATGTCTTCGATCCGTAACATGAGCCGCTCTTAGCAGAGCCGTGTTGCCGCCGCCAGCGGCTTGGCATGTTCTTCCCGGACACGATGTGATAGCGCTGGTCCGATTGGATTTCAGACGGTTTCTTGACCCATGCGAGCGGCCCAGACGCCCCCTTCCTTGGTCACCTTGATCTTTGCGACGGCACTGTCGGTGCTGTCGCTAAACATGTTCCTGCCGTCACTGGCACGCATGGCCGAGGATTTTCAGGTCGACTACGCACTGGTTAACTTCTCGGTCGCCGGTTACCTGGCGGTTTCAGCGATATTGCAACTTATCGTGGGCCCCTTGTCGGACCGGTTCGGGCGCCGACCTATAATGTTGATCGGGTTGGGGATATTCGCAATCGCCTCGCTGGGGTGCGTTTTGGCCGAGTCGATCTGGGTCTTTCTGGGTTTTCGATTGCTGCAGGCGGCCGTTGTTGCTGGCCCGGTTTTATCAAGCGCGTCGATCCGTGACAGATACGCCCCGAATGAAGCTGCCAGCAAACTGGGATACGTCGCCATGGCGATGGCCTTGGCGCCGATGCTGGGTCCGATGCTGGGTGGGGCCTTGGATATGCTGTTCGGTTGGAAGGCCGGATTCACATTGTACACCATGCTGGGGGCAGGGATGTTTGCGCTGCTTTGGCTGGATATGGGCGAGACGAACAGCACCCCATCAGCAACGTTTGCGGCCCAACTGCGCGAATACCCGCATCTGTTTCGGGCCCGCCGATTCTGGGGATACGCCTTGTGCGCGGCATTTTCGATCGGTGGGTTCTTTACCTTTATCACCGGAGCGCCCCTTGTGGCCGCCGCTTGGTTCGACCTTAGCCCGGCGTCGTTGGGGCTGGGCATTGGTATTATCACTGGCGGATTCATGGTGGGGAATTTCATCACCGGGCGGATCGCGGCCCGAACAAGCCTAACGACGATGATCCTGATCGGGCGGGTCGTGGCATCGACCGGTCCATTCTGCGGACTGCTGTTATTCTTGGCAGACTTGGGGTCTGTCTGGGTCTTCTTCGGATCAGCGATCTGTGTAGGCTTTGGAAACGGTTTGACCAACGCAAATGCATCGGCCGGAGTAATGTCGGTTCGGCCGAAACTGGCGGGCAGCGCGGCGGGTTTATCTGGCGCGATGATAGTCGCTCTCGGGGCGGTGCTGACATCAATGACCGGGGCGCTGGTCAGTCCCGAAAACGGTCCTTACCTGGTGCTGGGCATGATGAGCGCGTGCAGTTTTGCAGGGCTGTTGGCCATTTTGTACGTGCGCTGGGTCGACCGGGTAGAGCCGTTGCCCGACGCGATCTGACGGTTAGGCCATCATAACGCTTTTCTTGGGTCAAATACCGTGCTAGGCGGCGCGCGATGGATTTCGGCGCAGCGCGCCAAACACGAAGGAGAGGCCGACATGGCACTGGAACGCACATTCTCGATCATCAAACCCGATGCAACCCGCCGCAACCTGACTGGCAAGATCAACGCCAAGTTCGAAGACGCGGGCCTGCGCATCGTCGCGCAAAAGCGCATCCACATGACCAAAGAACAGGCTGGCAAGTTCTACGAAGTCCATGCCGAGCGTCCTTTCTATGATGAACTGTGCGAATTCATGTCGTCGGCTCCGGTCGTTGTTCAGGTTCTGGAAGGCGAAGGCGCCATTGCAAAGAACCGTGAAGTCATGGGCGCAACCAATCCCGCAGACGCGGCCGCCGGCACCATCCGTGCCGAGTTCGCTGAATCGGTTGGCGAAAACTCGGTTCACGGTTCGGACGCACCTGAAACTGCAGCGGTTGAGATCGCTTACTTCTTCTCGGGCATTGAACTGGTCGGCTAAATCGTCGCCGGAACAAGTTGAAAAGCCGTCCTCAAAACTTGAGGGCGGCTTTTTCTATGCGGGTTTCAAATCGTCCGGTGACACCCGCACGCCGATCGCATCAAGGTCGGAAATCATTTGCGCCTCAGGCGCTGTTCCGACACTTGCTTTGATTGCGTCAAACCGTTTGCGCAGCGCCTTTTTCTCATCACCCTTGCAATCGTTCCAAGGACGACCCTGCAGCCCCATAACCAGCACGTAATAGCCGATGAAATGCGGGCGTGATCCGGACTGCAGCAACTTGGAATACGCAGCATCTGCGCCCATCTCGCGCAGGTCCTGTGCCGAGTGTATGCCCGCACGCGCGCAGGCCTGTTCAAACGCGGGGCCAAGGTTGCGGATGGATGAAACCGGGTCAGTCATACATGCGTCTTAGCGAGGCCAGTTGCTGCTGTCATCCACTTGTTCCGACCGCGCATGTAAGGTCAGCCAGATCAGGTGAGGTTTGGCAGGCTTGCTTTTGACAGACGTATGCGATTGCATGACAACATCCTGTCAAGCGAGGTGCCGATGTCCAAGAACAAGGAATCCGCAAAGAACGAAGCCAAGGCAAAAAGAAAAAATCTTTGCCGCTGGATGGGAACCCACTCAAGCTTCGCGCGATTGAAGAAGGTGAAAGCGCGCAGAACTTCGTGGAAGTCCTTGTGAGCGAGCACCTTGCAGCGCCACGGAAGGAACGCACGCTATGACAAGGGCGGACGCTTTGTTCGTTATTCATGGCGGGTTTGAACTTTCTTTGCTTGCGAAGCCGCTAAAGAAACTTTGCTTGAGGGTTGAGCCCGCAAAGGCCGCTCAGAAATGTCTGATACTGGACTGCTTTGATCAGTCAATCAGGATGTCCGGAGGCGCCTTGGTTGAAACGTCCGGGTCGCTATTGCTTTTTCAATTCAGTGGTGAGGTATTGGCGCAGAACGCCCGGGGGAACGGCGCGTTTGTTCAAGATCTTCCAGACGGAGCCGTAAAGTCGGCTTTGCAGGGCTTTCCCAAATTACGCGCGTTGACCAGCATTGGAACAGGAACGCTCCGAGTTCACGAGTTTTCGGTTCTGGATGGCCTACAAAAAACTCAGGTCCGTGGATGCGTATATGCCTTGGACTCTGAGGTTGGTAAAATAAGTATCGTGTTCGTTCAGCGGCTGAAAGGATAAGACAGTGCATTCAGCGCCGTTTGCACAAGGTTGAAAGGACTGGCAGCGAAGACAAACGGAGCAGACGCTTTGTTCGGGACGCTCTTTCCAGACGCGGTTCCGTACCGCGCAAAACCGGATATAACATTGAGCAAGGAAGAGCCGTCCATCGAGGTGGCAACGGACATCATTCGAACTTTCCTAGCCGTAGCGCGCCAAAATGAGGCAGGCGTAATTGCAGATATCGACACCGAGTATCTGCATGATTACCGAGTGTCCCTGCGTCGTGTCAGGTCGGTGTTGAGCCTGTTTAAAGGTGTGTTTTCAACTGAGCAGACAATCGAGCTGAAACACGCGTTCTCAGAGTTGATGGCCCCGACGGGACGGGTTCGTGATCTTGATGTGTATTTGCTGGATAAAGATAGATATTTCAAATTATTACCCTCCGGCCTTCACTTAGGCACCGAGGCCATGTTCGCGCAGTTTGAAAAAGAGCGTTTGCAAGCCCTTGGCACTCTTTCGCGACGGTTCAAATCTGCTGAATATGATCGTCAGTTGAATGATCTGACCGCACTCTTTTCAGATGTTGGAAGCCTTGAGCCCGGGCCCAACGCAAGTCGGGGGGCTTATGGGTATGCCTGCGCCCTGATTTGGAAACGCTACCGAAAGGTTTGCAAACTGGCGCGGCAGATCACCCCCGAAACCCCAGACGAATTGGTTCATGATTTACGGATCGACTGCAAGAAGCTGCGATATCTGATGGAGTTCTTTGGGCCTTTGTTCGACGCAGGGGATTTCAAAACAATCATCAAGCCGTTGAAAAAGCTGCAAGATAACCTTGGATTGTTCAATGACTGCTCGGTTCAGCAAGAGGCGCTTTTGGAATTTGTTGCACGGCAAAGTAACTCTCAAAATCGTGCAAACGCTCAACTTGCTATGTCTGTCGGCGGGTTGGTTGCCATGCTGTATCGGCGGCAGAAATCAGAGCGAGCGCGCGTCATTGCCAATTTTCAGCATTTCGACAGCCCGAACATCCGACACCTGTTTCGCAGTCTGTTTCACCACAAGGAGGACTAGGGATTGAAGATCATAGCCTGTTACAGCAAGAAGGGCGGCGTTGGAAAAACTGCGACTGCGGTCAATCTGGCCTATGCCTATGCGAAGGCAGGGAAAACTGTACTTCTGTGTGATCTCGATCCGCAAGGGGCGTCAGGATTTTATCTGCGTGTCAAACCTTCGAAGAAACTGACGGATGCCCGTTTTTTCGAGGATGTAGAGCGCTTTACCAAATCTATCCGTGCCAGCGATTTCGAAGGGCTGGACGTTCTGCCGGCGAATATGACCTTTCGCGACTTTGATGTGTTTCTGTCTCGGATGCGCAACAAGAGATCGCGGTTGAAGAAAGCTCTGGTTGCGGCAGGCAGTGATTATGACGTGATCGTTTTGGACTGCCCGCCGAATTTTTCGACCTTGTCCGAGAACATTTTCAAAGCCGCAGACCAGATTGTTGTACCCGTCATACCGACGACACTGTCCGAACGGACCTTCGACCAACTGGTGAATTTCTTTGATCAGAAGGGGCTGCCAAAGAAAAAATTACGCGCCTTCTTTTCGATGGTCCAACGCCGAAAGACGTTGCATGTGGAAACGATGATGGTGATGCGAAAACTGTATCGAAAACGGTTCTTGCAGGCGTCGGTCCCGTTTGCCGCGGATGTCGAGCGGATGGGGCAGAATAGGGCGCCCGTCAGCGTCTATGCGGGACGCAGCGCGGCCAGTGCCGCGTATCGCGCGCTTTATGATGAGTTGGAAAACGGAGTGGTTTCAGACAAATGAGTACCGAAATCGAACGCAAATTCCTTGTGGCTGACCTGCCGGATTTAAGCCGTGCGGATAAGGCCATCGTGCGGCAGGGCTATCTGACAACTCCTAACGATTCGGCCGAATTGCGCCTTCGGCAGAAGAACGATCACTACTACCTGACCCTCAAGGGCGGTGGCTCGATGGTTCGGGTCGAGCGTGAGGCGGAAATTTCAGCCGAGCAGTTCGAAACCTTTTGGCCTGAAACCGAAGGACGCCGGGTCGAGAAAGAGAGGTATACCGGCGTGCTCTCGGATGGGCGTGTGTTTGAACTGGATGTGTTTCAAGGGGACCTAGCCCCGCTGCAACTTGTCGAGGTCGAGTTTTCGACCGAGGCCGAGGCGGTGGCCTTTACGCCCCCGGATTGGTTCGGCGCGGACGTGACGTCGGACAACCGGTACAAGAATAAGACAATGGCGACTAATGGCGTCCCAGCTTGATGGTCGCTTGCAGGCCTGGATTGCTGTTTGAGGCCATGAAAGCACCGCCATGCATGTGCGAGATCGCGGCAACCAGTGCCAACCCAAGCCCCGCGTTTCGTTCGGTACGTGCGGGATCCAGCGTGACGAACGGCACTTGAAGGCGGGGCAGGTCTTCGTCTGGAACGCCGGGGCCATGATCGCGGACACTCATGCACGTGAACAGGCCATCCTCGGAAATTGTTATGTCGATGGATGTATCTTCAGGTGCATAGCGCATTGCATTTTCCAGCAGGTTTGACAGGGCCTGCGACAGCAAAGGGCGGTGACCCTGAATTGGTCTTGCCGTTCCATTGACGGTGATCTGAACTCCTTGATCCGAGGCCACGGGTTCATAAAGTTCAACAACATCGCCAACCAGTTGTTGCAGGTCGACAGTTTCAAATTGCTCGCGTCCCACGCCGGCCTCGGCACGCGAGATGTCAGTAAGCTGGCCCAGCACTCTGAGAACATGATCAATTTCCGCTGTGGCCCGTGCCACATCAATCTCGCGGTCCAGATCAGTTTTGCTTGGGTCGGACAGGGTTTCAATTCTCTGGCGCAGGCGCGACAGAGGGGATCTGAGGTCGTGCGCGATCGAGTTTGAGGTCGTGCGCAGATTGCTGATCAGTTCCTCGTTTTTGTCCAGCATGGTGTTGAGCGTGCGGGCCACCTGATCAAACTCATCGCCTGTCCCGCGTAGGGGCATTCGCCGGGACAAATCTCCGGACACGATATTCTCGGCGGTGCTGGCTATGTCTGACAGGCGAGAGAACACCAGTCGTGTAAACAACCACCCTGTTAAGACACTGAGCGCAAGGGCAATCGCCAGTGCTATGCCAACCGAGCGTAACAGAACCCTGTCAAACTGCTGCCGCGCCAGAGCGTCCCGTCCGACCAGCAGACGTTCGCCACCCGGTAAGCGGATCGAGGCGGCGGAAATGGGGACCAGTTCATCATTGTCGGCGCGCCGAAGCTCAAGATCGACCCATCCGCTGCCGGCGGTGACATCCGCAGGCCATTGTTTGAGATTGCCTGCAAGCTTCGCGCCAAAGCGATCGGTTAACAGGTACAGCGCATCCCTCTCGGACGCTGAGGGCAAGCGGCGTTCGATGGCCGTCAACAGACCGATAAGGCCGCGCCTTTCGTATTCATCGGCCAACCCGGTCAGTTCAGCGGATACAACTGATCGTGTTTCACCTTCGATACTGCGGTTGGCCGTGACATAGACCAAAGCCAGCACCGTTGCGGTCAGCAAGGTGCTGAGGACCATGCTGGCGAAAACCAATCTCGTTCGGGAATTATTGAAGGAAAGTTGAAGGTTATCCATCAGAGATCATGTAGCCGGCACCCCGGACGGTTTCAATCAAAGGCGGTCCGCCACCTTCATCCAACTGACGCCGCAGTTTTGAGATATGGACGTCAACCACGTTCGTATTCGGATCGAAGTGGTAATCCCAGACACCCTCAAGCAGCATCGTGCGCGACACCACGCGGTTCTTTCTGCGCAGAAAATACTCAAGGATCTGGAACTCTCGCGGGGTCAGCGAAACCTCGTGCCCGTCGCGCGTGACCTTGCGGGTCAGCAGGTCCATCTCAAGGTCGCGGCAGGTCAAGGTCGCGTTTTCTTCGGCCTCCTGAGGGCGCCGCAACAACGCTTCGATCCGCGCGTGCAGCTCTTGGAAAGAGAACGGTTTTACAAGGTAGTCATCCGCGCCCGAGCGCAGCCCCTTAACCCGCTCATCAACTGCGCTCATCGCGGTGAGCATCAGGACGGGAGTCTTCAGACCCGCAGCCCGAAGGGATCGGATCAGCGACAACCCGTCCAGCCCCGGCAGCATCCGGTCCAGCACAATGGCGTCAAACCCGCCGTCGGTGGCATGATACAGACCTTCACGGCCATCAGCGGCCTGTTCGACCACATAGCCCTCTTCGCCAAACCCTTTGGCGATGAACTCGCGGGTGTCTTCATCGTCTTCAACGATCAGCAGGCGACGGCTCATGGTCCGAACTCCTTTCTACTGGTATTTAAACACAAAATTTCGGGTAAAGCACTGGTTTTAGGGAAAGAACGTGCCGGGTGCGTCGTTGCGCACCCGGCAGTCCCGGCAGATAGCGGACAATTCAATCCGCCGGGGAGGCGCACGCCAGATATTCCCCATCACGTGGCGCGCGCGGGTGTCTGATCAGGCGATTTCCACCGCGACGAAGATCTGGTTGCCACCACGATTGATCAAAACCAGCGCAGGATCGGTCTTTTCGCTGTCCAGCGCGGCCTTCAGCGCACCCGGCGAAACGGTTTCCTGCCCGCCAAGTTTCACGATCACGTCGCCGCGTTGCAGGCCAGCCTTGGCCGCCGGGCTTTCGGGCGTAAGGTCGGTCACGACGACGCCGTTGACATTTTCACCCACTCCCATCTCGGCACGGGTCGTATCGGTCAGCGGTGCGACGGTTACACCCAATGCGGTCCCCGAGATGGTTTCATCAACGGATTTGTCGATGTCTGCCGAGGCGCTTTGATGCTGGCCGATGGTCAGCTCAAGCTTTTGTTCCTTGCCATCGCGCAGAACTGTCAAGGTGCTGTCAGTCCCCACCTTCGTCGTGCCGACCAACAAGGGCAGGTCGCTGCTGGAGTCGACAGATTCATTGTTGAAGGTCAGAATGACATCGCCCTGTTCCAGGATTCCCTGGGCCGGGCTTCCATCGACCACTTCGGAAACCAGCGCACCTTTTGAGGCATCAATTCCCATCGCTGCGGCAATTTCAGGGCTGACATTCTGGATCGAAACACCCAACCAACCACGACTGACCTGACCGTCATCACGCAGGTCGGCAGTGATATGTTCCACGATGTTTGAGGTCACCGCAAAGCCCAGGCCAACAGACCCGCCGCTGGGCGAATAAATCGCCGAGTTCACGCCGACAACTTCGCCTTCCATGTTGAACAGCGGTCCGCCTGAATTGCCCTTGTTAATTGCCGCATCGGTCTGGATGAACTCGGCATATGGTCCTTGAGAAATGTTACGACCCTTGGCCGAAACGATGCCCGTTGTCACGGTCGAGCTCAGGCCGAAGGGATTGCCGATTGCCACAACGTCTTCGCCCACGCGGATCACGTCGCTGTCGCCCAACTCAACGGCCTGAAGGGACTCACCCGCCTCGATCTTCAGAACTGCGATGTCCGTCAGCGGGTCGGTCCCGACAACCTCGGCGTCAAAGGTGCGATCGTCGCTCAGGCGAACGGTGACGTTGGACGCGTTGTCGACAACGTGGTGATTGGTGACGATATATCCTGCCTCATCCAGAACAAAACCTGATCCCAGACCTTGTGCCGGGCCGCGTTGCGGGGCGTTGAACCCTTCTGGCGTACCAAACCGCTTGAAAAATTCACCGAACGGGTGGCCTTCCAAATCAAAGTCCTGTCCTCTGGCCGGAACCGCGGTGGCGTCCTGTTCAGCGATAATTGTCACGACGGATGGTGACACGCTCTCAACCAGATCGGCCAGTGCTTCGTCCGCTTTTGAGGGCAAGGCAGTCGTCGCAAGCAGAGCGGTGCTCAGTGCGGTGACACCCACCCAATTGGACGTGCGTGGTGTAAGAAGAGAGGATTTACGGATGCTCATATTGGTCTCCTGTTTGTATCACGCGGTTGCGGCCGCGCGTTACATCAGCAGATGACGTATCAGTCTTTGTGTTTCCTGTTTGAAAGATTAAGAAATCTTAATTTCGCCACATTGGGCCCGTCTTATACGCGGGTTGGGCGGTAAGACCTCGTGCGCCCAGGCGAATCAACGGCTCGAATCACTGAATTGTTGACGCACATGCGGGCAATGCCTGAAAAGGGCTGAATTGAAACAGTTTGGTTAACAAAGGAACGGATCCACAGATCCTTTGGTAATCGCTCGTGTTTTGGTTGTGACCAGGTATGGGGTTTAGTCTTTACTGGCTTCAACAAGCCTAAAAGTGACTGGTCTTTAGTTGAATAAGAGCGCTCATAATGGCGATTTTAGCGCCATTAGCACAAATTCCGGTTCCCTCAATGATTGTTTTTTCTTCGGCAGGATGTTGCGCAAAAACCATTCTGATACGTCGAAAATTTACCGTTCTTTCCAGTTTCCCGTTGTCTGATCCGGCGCGATGGGTGACGATGATCAGGCCCAAGCGAGGGGAGCCGAAGGCACTAGGGGGTGCCAACGGCCGTCACAGTCACTGGAAGCGCTGAGCGGCATGTTAACGAGGGGGTCTTGTTTAGGTTCAGCGGCGGAATAGCCAGCGTGCTACTTGGCACAAATGGCCGCGCTTTCAGGATTGATGAAAAGTGGTAGTCCTGTTTTGGGCACCGGCCCGGTCTGAAAAGACCGGGCCGTGTTCTTTTCAGGCGTTTCTTTTTTGGTGCCATGCATCCCAGTCTTCCGGGGTGTCCAAGTCCAACAACGCGTTTTGATCCGGTAGGGGAACAAGGCACACGCGGTCAGCATGTGCCCGGACAACGGCCTGTGCGCCTTCATCGCCCGTCAGTCTTGCAAGGTCATCAAATAGTGATCGGTGGAAAACAACCGGATGGCCGGGTTTTCCGTTAGCCGTCGCGCCGCGCCAAACCAGGTTGTCCGGATGGTGTTGAACCGTGTCGATCACTGCCTTCAGGTCGCCGGGCGTGATATCGGGTAAGTCTGCCAACAAAACCATGACGGCGGTGGCTTCAGGTGGGACGTGCCGCATCGCTCCGCGCAGGCTGGCATTCATTCCTTCGACAGCATCTGGAATTTCTACCATTTGCGCGTCCAGACCTTTGATCACGTCGTAGCGCGGGTGCGGCTTTGGAGGAAGGGCGACGATGGTCGGCCCGGCCTGCAGCGCCGTTTCGAGTGAGCGACGCAACAAAGGCATACCGTCAACAGCTTGCAATAGCTTGTCCTTGCCACCCATACGACGTGACTGTCCGGCGGCCAAAAGGATAATGGGTAACGGAATCATGTGGCTAGAATGCCGCTGCCGGGGAGGTATGTCATCCCCGCATGCGTGCGCCATCCGCGTCAAATAGTGGTTCCGAAATCACGCGAGCCTTCCTCAACTGGCCGAGAATTTCGATCTCGACCTCAAGCCCGTCGCTGATTTCTTCGACTGGCAGGAACCCCATCGCCACCGATTTTTTGGCATAGTGTGAATATCCGCCAGATGTACAGAAGCCGACGACCTGACCGCCCAGCCAGATCGGCTCATATGCGTTTACATCTGTGTCGTCCGCGTCAACTTCAAAGGCCACAAGTCGGCGTGCCGAGCCTTCGGCACGTTCCAATTCGGTCGCCGCACGGCCGATGAAATCCACGTTTTTCGAAAACGCAATGAAGCGGTCCAGCCCTGTTTCTGCTGCGGTGTAATCTGGTGAGTATTCGCGCATCCAGGACCCAAAGAACTTGTCCAGACGCAGGCTCATCATCGCGCGCATCCCAAAGGGCACCATGCCATGAGGCTGCCCAGCCTGCCACAAAGTCCACCAGAGTTGCCTCTGCGCCATGGGATCGCAATAGATTTCAAACCCCAAGTCGCCGGTATAACTGACCCGTTGAACGATGCAGTCCGTCATACCGATTGTCATGCGCCGCACATCCAGAAAGCGGAGGGTTGCGACGTCGTCTCGCGTGCAGGCTGATAACACGTCGGCGGCCTTGGGACCGGCGATCTGAAACCCGTTCAAACGATCGCTGACATTTTCGATGATCACGCGGTCGGATTGATTTTGCAGGAACCACCTCATGTGGAACGCTTGGCTGCCATAAGAGGCGGTGAGTTGAAATTCTTCGTCGCCAAGGCAGGATATGGTGAAGTCGCCAATCAACTTGCCCTTAGACGACAGCATGGGGGTCAGTGACAATCGTCCCGGTTGTGGAATTCGCCCCGCCATGATCCGATCCAACCATGCCCGCGCATTGGCGCCAGAGATGCGGTATTTGCCGAAGTTGTGCACCTCGTTGATACCGACGCCGTTGCGGACAGCGTTGACCTCGCGGCCCGTCGCCGAGAATGCATCCGAGCGTCGGAACGAGGGGGTTTCATAGTCCGGCTCATCGCCTTGGGCGAAATAGTTGGGCACCTCCAGCCCGTATTGCTGGCCCCAGACCGCGCCCAGATCACTGAAGATGTCGTACATCGGCGTCGTTCGGTTCGGGCGGGCGGCGGGTAGTTCCTCGTTCGGGTAGGCGACGCTGAATCGCTTCTGGTAGTTTTCGATCACCTTGGGGCGAGTGTAGCCGGGGCCGATCCAGTCGCCGAAACGTGCCACGTCCATGGCAAAGACATCGCGTTCGGGTTCGCCTTCGATCATCCATTGGGCCAGCGTCAGTCCAACGCCACCGCCCTGACTGAACCCGGCCATCACACCGCAGGCCGACCAGTAATTCCGCAGCCCCGGCACAGGTCCGACCAAAGGGTTGCCGTCTGGCGCAAAGGTAAACGGCCCATGGATCACCGATTTCACACCGGCCTCGGCCAGAACAGGAAAGCGGCGATAGGCGAATTCGATACTGTCGGTGATCTTGTCAAAGTCGTCCGGCAGGAGTTCGTGCCCAAACTCCCACGGGGTCCCATCGACGGCCCAAGGTTTACAGGGTTGTTCATAAAACCCAATGCACAAGCCCCGACCTTCCTGCCGCAGATAGCTTTCGCCTGCGGGGTCCATCACATGCGGGTGTTCACCCCCTGCATCAATGATGGCTTCGATCTGAGGAAGCGAGTCGGTGACCAGATACTGATGCTCCATCGGGTGTAGCGGGAAATACACACCTGCCATGGCGCCGACCTCGCGCGCCCAAAGACCACCGGCATTGATCACATGTTCGGCATGAATCGTGCCTTTGTCGGTGACGACATCCCAAGTTCCGTCCCGCCGTTGAAGCGTTTCATGCACCATGCAATGTGTTTCGATGGTTGCACCGCCCATGCGGGCAGCCTTGGCATAGGCATGCGTAGTGCCGGACGGGTCCAAGTGGCCATCCAGCGGATCATAAAGCGCGCCGATTATCCCATCCGTGTTGGTGATCGGAGCTATTTTCCTGATCTCTTCGGGGCCGACAATCTCGGTTTCAAGGCCCATAAAGCGGTGCTTGGCACGCTCGGCCAGCAGCATGTCGAACCGATCCTGATTGTCGGCCAGCGTAACACCGCCCACATGATGCAGGCCGCAGGACATGCCGGTGATCTCTTCCAGTTCCTTGTAAAGACGGATGGTATAGCCTTGCAGGGCGGCCATGTTGGTGTCGCCGTTGAGCGTGTGAAAACCGCCTGCCGCATGCCATGTGGAGCCGCTGGTCAGTTCGGACCGCTCCAGCAGCATCACGTCTGACCAGCCCAGTTTGGTCAGGTGATACAGGACCGAGCACCCGACAACACCACCCCCAATGACTGCCACCTGCGTTGTCGTCTTCACGTTGCTGCCTCCATCCGGTTTCGGCCCGAGCCTGCAAGCGCAGGCTTGGGTTTACTGTTCCGTTCCCGACATGCTGTGTCGCTGGCCGCGCGTCAGAGAGGGCGGATTTTCAACTCGGTTATCCGGTTGCCCTCGCGCGCCGTGACTTCGAAGCGGAAGCCGTGGAACGAGAATACCTGGCCCGTTACCGGGATCATCTGCGCCTCGTGAATAACCAGACCTGCGACGGTGTTGGCTTCTTCGTCGGGCAGGGACCATTCCATCGCACGGTTCACGTCGCGGATTGTCATCGCTCCTTCGACCAAAAACTGACCGTCCTCGGTTCGCGTAACGGGGACGTCCTCTTCAAGATCGAATTCGTCGGCAATTTCACCCACGATTTCTTCAAGGATATCTTCCAGTGTGATCAGACCGCGCAGCGAACCATATTCATCCACGACCAGCGCAAAATGGCTGTGCATCCGCAGGAATTCTCGCATCTGGTCGTCCAAAGTCGTTGTTTCGGGGACGAAATACGGGTCGTTGGCAACCTTCGAGATATCAAACTCTTTCAGCCGGTTTGCATCCCCTTCGCTGCTGCCTGCATGCGCATACATGGCGCGGAACAAGTCCTTGGCATGAACGACACCCACGATGTTTTCAGGCTCATCCCGGAAAACGGGCAGGCGGGTATGAGGGCTTTTCAGGCACTGCTGTAGGATAACCTCGGGCGTATCCTCTGCATCGATCATTTCAATGTTCGAGCGGTGAAGCATGATTTCTTCCACGGTTCGATCACCCAGATCCAAAGCACCCAGAATGCGGTCGCGATCTTCTTTTTCAACAACCCCTTCGGAATGGCCCAGTTGCAGCGCGCCTGCGATCTCTTCTCGTACCGCAAGGATGTTACTGTCGGGGTCGATCTGCACCCCAAACAGGCGCAAAACGCCGCGCACCAGCAAGCGCACCGCGGAAACGACCGGGGAAAACACGGTCACCACTACGCTGATCAATGGGGCCACGGCCGAGGCCGCTTTTTCTGCGTTGGTGATGGCGTAGGTCTTGGGCAGAACCTCGGCAAAGATCAGAACCAGAAGGGTCATGACCAAAGTCGCCAAAGCGACGCCGCTTTCCCCAAAGAGACGCGTGAACAAAGCGGTGGCCAAAGACGCCGCAAGGATGTTCACCAAATTGTTGCCCAGCAGGACCGAGCCGATCAGGCGTTCGTTGTCATCGGTGATGTCCAGCGCCTTTTGCGCCCCGCGTGACCCTTTGTCGGCCTGCGCCCGTAGCTTGCCGCGCGACGAGGCGGTCAACGCTGTTTCAGAACCCGAGAAAAAGCCCGAAAGGACGAGCAAAAACAGAATGGCGCCGGTCGTAAACCAGAATGCGCCGTCGATCAGAGAAGAAGAGGGTTCCATCGGTCCTTGGTTGTTCGTGTTGCTGCAATGGTTATGGGGGCGCTGCCCCTGTAGATCAAGGGGTTAGCCCTTGTCGACGGGGTCTTTGGCAAGCGGGTGATGCTCGTACACCAGTTCGGCAAGCCGTTCGTCTAGTACATGCGTGTAAATTTCCGTGGTCGCAACATCAGCGTGGCCAAGTAAGGTCTGGATCGAACGCAAATCTGCGCCGTTGGCCAGCAAATGTGTTGCAAAGGCATGGCGCAACGTGTGTGGCGTGACTTTTTTGGGCGAAACGCCCCCTTGAACCGCAAGGTCCTTGATCAGTTGAAAGAACATATGCCGCGTCAGATGACCGGATTTACCACGCGAGGGAAACAGGAATTTTGAGCGCTGAGCGCCATCTGAAACTTTTTGATCCTCGGTCTCATCCCGCACACTCAACCACGCGGCAAGCGCCTCTCGTGCGGGTGGAGACAACGGGACCATCCGCTCTTTGCCGCCCTTGCCAAGAACCAGCAGCATGCGTGGATCACCCCGTGCCGATGACACGGGTAAAGAAACCAGTTCGGTCACGCGCATTCCGGTGGCGTATAGCAGTTCCATTAGGCAGGTGTTGCGCACACGATCTTCCTTGGTACGCCCGGTTTCGCGCGCTGCTTGCAACAACCGGTCGACTTCGGGCACGTCCAGCGTTTTTGGCAGGCGCTTTTGACGGCCCGGTCCTTTGATCTGAATTGCGGGGTTGGCCTCACGCCAGCCTTCTTCAAACGCAAATCGGTAAATCTGTTTGATCGCTGAAAGCCTGCGCGCACGGGTGGATTGTGAAAGCCCCTGCGCGTCACAGTAGATCAGATAGCTCTCGATCTGGTCGCGGCTTGCTTCTGCAAGACCGGTTTTTCGCCGATCCAACCATTCGGCAAAGTCCTTCAGATCCCTGCCATATGCCAGCAGCGTGTTCGTGGCTGCACCTAATTCGGCCGCTTGTGCCTGTAGAAACGTGGAAATCCAAAGCTCCTGAGTGGCGGGGGCGGTCATGATCAGGTGCCCTGCAGGATCAACAGGTTCAGTGCAGCGCGTCGCGCGGTGTCCTCAAGACCCACGCGGCGCAACGTGGCAATAGCCGCCGTCAGATCAACAAGGTTCCCGCGCGAGCCATGCGCGAAAAGCTCCATCGTCTCAAGGATCGCTTCGCCCAACTGGTCATTGGACAGCAGGGCATTGATGTCCGAAGGCACTGGCGCGGCCCATGCAAACGCTTCTGCCACCGCATCCGCCAACGGAGAGGGGGACGGGGCGCGCCCGGGATCACCTTGCGCCAACGCCGCCAGAAACTGACTTTCCTCTGACTGATCGGGGGCGGAAAGGGCCGCAGTTTCGTAAAGGTCAGACAACAGCATAATCCGCCACCGCAATTGCTCGACCGCCGGGTCGTCCAATGTGACGTGAGACAACTGACCTGCGAACAGTTCCGAAAATGGCACCTCTAGCCCGACGCTGCGCATTTGCTCCCATACGATGGGCAATGCCTCTGTGATGGCGGTCGGGTCGCCCGAGTTCAACGCGGTTTCAAATTGTTGAACCGCTGTGACCCTGTCCCACACGGCACCTGAGGCTGCCGGGGATCGTTCCGTATAGAGCCCAAGTAACTGGTTCGGTGTCAGGGCGCCCACACGCGTCAGACGCTCAGCCGCTTCGATCTGTGCCTTCCAGCCTGCAACGTCGCGCAGATCGGCGTTCGCAAAGACCCGGGGCAGCGGGGCAGAGGGTAAACGCTCGCCAATGGCTTCGTAAAGGCGGAAGCTCAGCGGATCAGGGTTTTGCGGCTGCGGCAAGTATTCTGCGTCCTCGAACAGTTCCGGGCTGAGAAACCGGTCAAGGACATCAAGATCCTCGGGGGGCAGAACCTCAAGCGCGTGCGCGGCTTCCAGGGTGAGCGCAGCAGAGGGCCAATCCCCCCGGCGGGCTTTGCAGAAAATCTGCGCGGCATAGTCCTGTGACAAGTGGGGCTGGGCAATCAATGCGGTGCAGCTTCGGTCTTCGTCACCGGTCAGCAAGGTCGCGTCGAACCAGCGTTTGAAACGCTCGCGGCTGTTGGTCGGGCCGGCAAGCTGAACGAGAGATTGCGCCGGATCAGCCGCCCCTAGCTGCATCAGCCTGTCCAGACGTGCCAGCAATAGTGTTTCTTCGGCCTCGGGTCCGGACGGCGCGCGCGCCTCGGACAACAGCAAGGTAAACAGCAGGCGTTGCATGGCCGGGTTGTACTTGACCGGGACTCGGGCGATCAGTTCTGCCAGACGATCCGTTTCGCTGTTCTGCCAAAGACCGATGGGCAGGCCAGTTACGTTCGATGAAACAAGACCCAAGGGTTGCGACAGCGCCTCCAGACGCGTGACCTCGACCTCGGGTCCGAGACCTGTTTGCGTAACCGGGGGTTCCAGCAAGACAGTACCCGGCAGGTTTTCGGGTGGCTCGCTCAGCCACTCAATAACAGAAAGTGGTTCCTGCTGCGCGTGGACCGAAGTGGCGAGAAACAGCGCAGCAACTGCGGCCTTATTCGACATTCAGGATTACCGGTTCTCGTATCTCTTGCTGCGGGGAGGAAAAATCCACGCCGAAGAGAGGGCCCAGATAAGCGTAGCCCACCAGCCCGATGAAACACAGGCAAACCAGATATATCAGGAACTTGATCAGACGACCCATTGCTCAACGCTGCCTCAATTTTGTGTTTTGTCCAAGTTATAACTGGCATTTTTCTTAAGATCACGTCATTCACGGTGAAATGAGCGAAATTAAGCATAACACCGTGACGTCCGAACACGATCACAGCTTCATACTGCACAAAACAGTGGTTTTGGTAGGTATGATGGGGGCTGGTAAAACAGCCGTTGGCCGTGCTTTGGCTGCAAGGCTTGGTGTTCCGTTCCTCGATAGCGATGCCGAGATCGAATCGGCGGCCAATATGACTATCCCGGAAATCTTTGAACGCGACGGTGAGCCGTTTTTTCGTGCGAAGGAAAGTCAGGTCATTGGGCGGCTTCTGGACGAAGAAAAAGGTGTTCTGTCCACCGGCGGCGGGGCGTTTTTGGCCGGTCAGAATCGCCAGATGATTACCGATCGCGGGGTTTCTGTCTGGTTAAAGGCCGATTTGAACGTGCTGTGGAATCGGGTCAAGCACAAGGACACGCGTCCCTTGCTGCGCACAGCGGACCCTCATGCGACGTTGCGCGCCTTGTATGAGGAACGTGTGCCGGTCTATTCGCAAGCCGACCTCTCGGTGACTTCTGACGGAGAGACGTCGATAGAAAATATGGTGGACAGGGTCGTCGATGCCTTGATGACGCGCCCGGATGTTTTGGAACGGAATTAATGCACCAAACCGTACATGTAGAGCTGGGTGAGCGATCCTACGATGTAGAGATCGGGCCCGATTTGCTGGGCCAGTCAGGAAAGATGATCGCACCTTTACTCAACCGTCCCAAAGTTGCGGTTCTGACGGACGAAAACGTCGCAGCTTTGCATCTGGACGCGCTGCGGGAAGGTCTAGCCGATGCGGGTATCGAGATGTCGGCGCTGGCTCTACCTGCCGGAGAAGCCACCAAAAGCTGGCCGCATTTTGAGCGCGCGGTCGAATGGCTGCTAGCCGAAAAAGTCGAACGCCGCGATGTTGTCGTGGCCCTTGGGGGCGGCGTCATTGGCGATCTTGCAGGCTTTGCCGCCGCCGTTTTGCGGCGCGGCGTTCGGTTCGTGCAAATCCCGACCTCTTTGCTGGCACAAGTGGACAGTTCGGTTGGGGGAAAAACCGGGATCAACGCGCCACAGGGGAAAAACCTGATTGGGGCTTTTCACCAACCCTCGCTGGTTCTGGCTGATACCTCGGTATTGGGTACAATGACCCAGAGGGATTTTCTGTCAGGCTATGGTGAGGTCGTAAAATACGGTCTGCTGGGCGATGCCGCGTTCTTTGAGTGGCTCGAGGCCAACGGCACCGATGTATCGGGCGGCGACATGGCAGCGCGCGTCCGGGCCGTGACGCGATCGGTTCAGATGAAGGCCGATATCGTCGCGCGCGATGAAACCGAACAGGGCGATCGCGCGTTGCTGAACCTTGGCCACACCTTCTGTCATGCGTTGGAGGCCGCAACCTGCTATTCGGACCGCTTGCTGCATGGCGAGGGTGTAGCTATTGGCTGCGCGCTTGCGTTTGAGCTGTCGTCGCGCCTTGGTTTGTGCGCGCAAGAAAACCCCAGCCGCGTTCGCGCGCACCTGCGTCAGATGGGAATGAAGACGGACCTTGCCGACATTCCGGGCGATCTTCCGGGGGCAGAGGCATTGGTCGATCTGATGGCGCAGGACAAAAAGGTTATCGACGGGCAGTTGCGCTTCATTCTGGCACGAGGAATCGGTCAGGCATTCGTAACCTCGGATGTCCCGCGCGAAGCTGTCTTGTCGGTGCTCGAGGACGCTCTGGCCGCCGCTTGATTAGCGTCCCCGGAGGACCATCAACTCACCGATGTTTTCGCGCGTAATGTAGCCCACCATGTGACCGGCCTTGGTACAAACCGCTATGGCTGGAGCGCCTTTGTGCAGACGTTCCAGAACTGTCTCCAACCCGCTGGTGAGCTCTACCTGCGGAATATCGGCTTCCATTATGGAAGTGGCGAGGTCTGATCGCGGAGTTTCCGCAGCCAGAGCCGCAAACAGGCGGTTGCGGGTCACGAAACCCTTTAGCGTTCCGTCTGCGTCCAACACTGGGAATTCATGCTGTGTGGTATGAATAACGGCTTGGGCGGCCGTCGCCAGAGTGTCTGACGGCGACAGCGATTGGTATTCGGTGATCATCGCATCGCGCGCCATAACCCGCCGCGCGACAGATCGCATGGCCACGTCCTGACTCTCTGCGTTGGCTGCAACGAAGACAAACACAGCGATCAGAACCAGCAGTGGATTGCCCGTGCTGAGACCAAGAAAGCCAAAGCCCACAGCGACCGCTTGTCCGGCAAGCGCCGCGACCCGCGTTGCCTTGACGCGATCCATTTTAAGGCAAAGCAAGGCGCGAAAGACCCGTCCGCCGTCCATTGGAAAGGCCGGTATCATGTTGAAGGCGGCCAACAGCAGATTGACATAGGCCAACCGGTTCAAAAGGCCGGGGGCCGTGCTGTCGATTTGCGTCATCGTTTCCAAAGGCATTCCGGCCCCGAACGCAATCAGAATGATCCAGATGACGATGTTTACCGCAGGGCCAGCAAGGGCGACCCAGACTTCCTGCATTGGCTTCTCCGGCATTCGTTCCAGCCGAGCCAGCCCGCCAATTGGCAAAAGGGTAATGTCAGGAGTCTTGATCCCGTAACGCCGAGCCATCAGCGCATGGCCGAATTCATGCGCCACTACACAGGCAAACAGGGCGAGTACGAAGATCAGGTTCTCGACGACCGCCGACATGCCGCCGTTGGAGTATGCCGCAAAGCCGACCCAGGCCAGCAGCAGAAAAAAAGTGACATGGACCCTCAGTTCCGACCCAAATAACCGGCCGAGTGAGAAGGACCATGTCATCACCAATCTCCGTTTTGCTTAGAACGGAATCTCGTCGTCGTCGATTCCGCCGGATGCAGGGGCAGGGGATCCAGAGGGCGCGCCGTAGGGGTCGCCGTAACCGCCGCCGGACTGTCCGCCGCCGTCGCCACGACTATCCAGCAACGTCAGTTCGCCGCGATAGGGGCGCAAAACAACTTCTGTCGTATATCGGTCTTGGCCGGACTGGTCCTGCCATTTACGTGTTTCCAACTGGCCTTCGATATAAACCTTGCTGCCTTTGCGCAGGTACTGTTCAGCAATGCGGGCCAGAGGTTCCGAAAAGATCGCGACCGAGTGCCACTGTGTCCGGTCACGCCGTTCGCCGGTGTTGCGGTCCTTCCACGTTTCCGACGTGGCAAGGCGCAGGTTGCACACCTTGCCGCCGTTCTGAAACGACCGGACCTCGGGGTCTGCGCCCAGATTTCCGACCAGAATGACCTTGTTTACTGAACCCGCCATGTATGTCCTCGTTCTTGTCTGACTGGATCGCGCCCGAATCTGGCGCTTGTGTTCTGCTGCCGACCCTATACGGCCTGCGGCGCGGTTAAAACATAGTTGATGAAGACCGCACCGAGCAGCAAATCACTCAGAAAATTTTTACCAAGCTTTCATTTTTTACTGAAATATCTATACTCGGTCGGGTTCGTGGACGAGCGGGATTGGCATTAATGCGTTTTCTGGTTGGTTGGTTTTTAGGGTTTTGCCTTGCGCTGGTTTCAGTTCCGGCTGCGGCTCAGACATTGTCTACCAAAAGCCGCAAGGACATTTTTCTGAAGCAGGCCAAGATTTTGGACACTCGCGCGGCGACTCAGTATCGCGATTCCGAACGGCTGAAGCCCAAGCGAAAAACAGCTTCGGGGACGTTCAACAAGCGCTATAACGGTAAGTACCGCGGTCAATACCTTTCGTTGGCACGTCAAGCGGCCCGCAAGTACAATGTGCCTGAAGATCTATTTCTTCGACTTGTTCAGCAGGAAAGTGGCTGGAATCCCCATGCCGTATCGCACAAGGGTGCGCTGGGTCTTGCGCAGCTAATGCCCGGTACTGCGCAGCTATTGGGTGTGAATCCGCATGATCCCAAACAGAACCTTGAAGGTGGTGCGCGTTACCTGTCGTGGCAGTACCGCAAGTTCAAATCGTGGCGCTTGGCTTTGGCGGCCTATAACGCGGGGCCAAAGGCGGTTGAAAAGCACGGCGGTGTTCCGCCGTACAAAGAAACCCAGAACTACGTAAAGGTCATCTGGGGCGGGTAATTCAAACGATCTAGGGATAAAAGAACCGGCACTGTGACCGGTTCCGTCGCTATGATCGTTTATTCCGCCGCAATTTTGATGACGGGCTCCATCCGCGCCAAAATATCATCAGCCAAATGGCATTTTATCTGATGGCCGTCGGCAAGGGCTTTGACGGGCGGCACGTCATGCTCACACCGTCCGTCCGGCACCTCGGATTTCCAGCGGCAACGCGTCTGGAAAGGGCAGCCGGGTGGCGGGCTCATTGCGGACGGAATGTCGCCTTCAAGAACGATATGCTGTTTTTCGATCGACGTATCAGCGATCGGGACAGCACTCAGCAGGGCCTCGGTATATGGGTGATACGGAGGTGAGAACACCTGGTCCGTCGTCCCCAACTCGACCACATGACCCAGATACATCACCATCACTCGGTCACTCAGGTATCGCACAATAGACAGGTCATGGCTGATGAACAAAAGCGTGGTTTTGTGTTCGCGTTGAATCTCCATTAGCAGATCCGTGACCGCAGCCTGCACCGATACATCCAGCGCTGAGACCGGTTCGTCCGCAACCACGATCCGCGCGTCTCCGGCAAAGGCGCGGGCGATACCGACACGCTGCTTCTGCCCACCTGACAATTGCCGCGGCATTCGATCGGCAAAGGCGCGTGGAAGCTTCACCAGATCCAAAAGCTCCAGCATCCGCTTTTTGCGTTCAGCCTCAGAGTTCCCAACGCCGAAAATCTCCAGCGCCCGAATGATCTGACGGCCGACGGTCATGGATGGGTTCAGCGTGTCAAACGGGTTCTGGAATACCATTTGCACTTCACCCACGGTCTTGGCGTCGCGCTCCTCGATCGGCACAGCTTCGATGTTGCGATTATCCAGCAAAATCTGACCATCGGTCGCTGTTTCCAGCCCCATCAGAACCTTGGCAAATGTAGATTTGCCACAGCCAGACTCACCCACGATGGCCAGAGTTTCAGACTCATGAGCCTCAAAACTCAGGGTTTCATTGGCTTTTACAACTTTCTTTTCACCGCCACCGAATAGGGCATTTGCGGCCACCTCATAGTATTTCTTGAGGTTGTCCATCTTCAGAACAGTACGGCCGATTTCCGCTTTTTCCTTCTGCTCAGACACAGTGATCGGCGCGTTCCAGTCGATTTCCTTGAATTTCAGGCACCGCGTATGGTGGCGGTCGTTGCCCGGCACCGCCTCCATCAGAATGTTCTGCGCGTCACACCGGCCTTCCTCGAAATAGTCACAACGCGGCCCGAAATTACACCCCGGCGGGCGTTCGTGCGGCAAAGGAAAGTTTCCCGGAATTGCCACCAGAGGCCGCGCGTTCTTGTCAGCCCCAGGCAGGGGGATCGAGCGGAACAGCGCCTGCGTGTAAGGGTGCTGCATTTCGTCGAACACGTCATGGATCGAACCACGCTCAACAGCCTCACCGGAATACATCACGCAAAGCCGGTCGCAGGTCTCTAGCACCAGCCCCAGATTGTGCGAGATGAACAGCATCGAAGTGCCGTATTTCTTGCCCAAGTCCTTGACCAGCTCGACCACGGCAGCCTCGACCGTCACATCCAGCGCCGTTGTCGGCTCGTCCAGTATCAAAAGCGCGGGCTTCGACATCAGCGCCATAGCGATCACAATCCGCTGCTGCTGCCCCCCCGACAACTGATGTGGGAATGAGTTCAGCATCCGCTCAGGGTCAGGCAGGCGTACATCTGTAACCACCTCCAGAGCGCGCGCATAGGCTTCTTCTGCACCGACGCCTTCATGGATCATCGGCACTTCCATTAACTGCTTGCCGATCTTCATGGCAGGATTCAGCGATGCCATCGGCTCCTGATAGATCATCGCGATCTCATTGCCGCGAATATCGCGTAGTTCGTCCGATGTCATCTCGGCCAGATCGCGCCCTTTGAACTTGATGGTACCTCCGACAATGCGCCCGTTCTTGCCAAGGTCCTGCATGACCCCCAGTGCGACGGTGGACTTGCCGCAGCCGGATTCACCGACCAGTCCGACAGCCTCCCCGGGCTGGACGCTGACCGAAAAATCCATAACGGCCGGAATTTCCCGCAAACGGGTAAAAAACGAAATCGACAGCTTGTCGATCTCAAGAATTGGCCCGTCATAATCCGCCAGTTTGTTCATCTTGCTTACTCCTCGCGAGAGTCAGGGGATCCCCTTCATCTGGCTAAAAATATCCTGGGGGTCCGGGGGCAAAGCCCCCGGCCTTCGATCACAATCAGTCCTTCAGACTTTCTTCGCGCAAACCATCCGCCAACAGGTTCAGTCCCAGAACCAAAGACAACAGGGCCAAGGCAGGCGGCAGGGCGGGGTGCAGATAGATCGACAACAGCTTACGCCCTTCGTTGATCGTTGATCCCCAATCCGGGCTTTCCGGTGGCAATCCCAGCCCAAAGAAACCCAAAGTCCCCAAAAGGATGGTGGTATAACCAATCCGCAGACAGAAATCGACGATCAGCGGACCCCGCGCGTTGGGCAGGATTTCCCACAGCATGATATACCACGGCCCTTCACCGCGTGTCTGAGCCGCAGCGACATAGTCGCGGGTTTTGATGTCCATCGCCAAACCGCGCACGATACGGAACACGGTTGGTGAGTTTACAAAAACCACCGACACAAAGACGACTAAAATCCCTCCGGGCACATCAAAAAGGTCCAGATAGGTGGGCAGTCCCCAAATGCTGTAGTTGTCCGTGTTTACGATGTAGCCATTCGTTGAGATCAGCGACAGATACAGCCACAGCGCAACACCCAGAACACCAATCAATAGCGGTGTGCGGAACGTCGGCCTTGTGTAATAGCGCGAGTTCAGAAGCACACCAAGGAAGATGATCGGGAAGATGAACAGGATAGCGGCCATATAGTTCGGCACACCTGTTGCCACGATCTCGGGCGTCACAAGCAGGTAGAACAGCAGGATCACCGGGAAGGCCAGGATCAGGTTCGCCAGGAACGACAGCAGCGTGTCCAGACGTCCACCGTAGTAACCGGCGGGCAGGCCCAGCGTGATCCCGACCATGAAGGCAAACATCGTTGCCAGCGGCGCAATCTGAACAACGATCCACGCCCCTTTGACCATACGGCTGAACACGTCCCGGGCAAGATTGTCGCCCCCTAGCAGATACCAGGCGTACTCCCCGTCTTCTATACTGGGCAGAGGTGTCCCGGGTACTTTGTTTTTCATCCCCGAAACCTGCGAGAGCGGGTCGTGTGTCACGATCAGGTCAAGCGCGCCAAAGATGCCGGTAAACACCCAGAACATCACAAGCCCAAAGCCGATCATACCAATCGGGCTGTCAAACAGTTTACCGTACAGACCCAGCTTACGTTTGAATGCAATCGACATGGCGTAGAGAAGGACCAGCGACAACCAGACAGGCAGGAATTGTTGGGCCATGGCCCCGATGATACCGGCGCTTGTTCCCATGAGGACGCCCAGAACGATATAGGCAACGCCCAGCCCGACGCTTGCCAGAAAACTAAAGCGCAGCACGGTTTGAATGAGGTTTCTCACACCCGATCCAGACGTCAGCGTCCCATCTGGGTTCACGGTCATCTGGGGTTCCGGCAGGATGATGCTGGCCAGTATCCAGGCCAAGATCGAAATAACCATCAGCGCCAAGGCTATGGCCAGTAACGGGTTCAGGAAGGCGATAGAGCCGGTCCAGGTAAGTGGTTCCATGATCTATCCCTCCTTACGAAATGCGGATGCGCGGGTTGAGGTAGACATAGCCGATATCCGAGATCAGCTGCGTCACCAGCACCACAAAGACCGACACGACCGATATCGCCAGCAAGAGCTGGATGTCGTTATTCCCCGCCGCCTGCACCAGCGCCCAGCCAAAGCCCTTGTAGTTGAACAGGGTCTCGACGATTACCACGCCATTCAGCAGCCATGGGAACTGCAGCATGATGACGGTGAACGGCGCGATAAGCGCGTTGCGCAGTGCGTGTTTCATAACGATGTTCGGGAACGACACACCTTTCAGGCGCGCGGTTCGGATGTATTGCGCCGTCATCACCTCGGTCATCGAGGCGCGGGTCATGCGGGCAATGTAACCCATCCCGTATAGGGCAATGGTCAACACTGGCAGGAAAAAGTTCTCGAACGTTGGATTTTCCATCGCTTGCGTGGCGGTCCCTTTGAACCATTTCAGCCCGACGGCAGACGAGGTGAAGATCGCGATGAAGATAACACCAGACACATATTCCGGCGTTGCCGTGGTGGTGATCGCAAAGGTCGAAAGGGTCCGGTCGGTGGCTGACCCTTCTTTCATGCCCGCCAGAATTCCGAGGATCAAAGCGGATGGAACCATCAACAGCATGACCCAGAACATCAGACGTCCCGTAAGCGCAAGCCGGTTACCAACAACAGTTGAGACTTCTTCTTTGAAGACCGTCGAATATCCCCAATACCCCTGCAAAATCCCGCAGAAATTCGGAGATTCTTCGGCTGTTTTGCCGGGCAGGATACATCTGCCTTGCACCGTGCCGTCTTCATTCGTGTGTCTGTAAGAAGGCAAGACACCCAGCCATTCGCCGTACTTTATGGGCGTTGGCTGAAGGTATCCGCCTTTTTCCAGAAAGCTTTCGACTTGCTCGTCCGACATCCTGAAATTGCCCTGCGTCTTCGCAAGCTTTTCAAGGTTCGGGTAGAGGTTGGTCAGAAAGAAGACCAGGAAGGTAAGGCACAGTGCGGTCAACAGCATAATGCCGACGCGCCTTAGTATGAAAAGTCCCATGGTAGCCCCTGTTGGTAGGCTAGCGTGTCGGTGGTTTTACCGCACGCATCGCTGTTTTTCTGGTCGCCGTGGTCAGGACGAAAAGGCCGCCCCCGGTAGGCGCGGCCTTGTGTTTTTTTGGCTTAGGAAACGATGCCGAACTTATACAGCTGCGGCAGATCCGCGATGTGCTTTTCGACGCCCACCATGTTGTCACGGTGGTGGCGCATTGCGGTCCTCCAGTATGGCTGGATGACGACGCCTTCGTCGATCATGATCGCTTGCAGCTTGGCCATCACTTCGCGGCGCTGGTCGACATCCGCGATCGAGTTTGCCTCGGCCAGCAGCGTATCGAACTCGTCATTGGCAAAGCCGGACTCGTTCCAGGCCACCCCGGACTTGTAAGCCAAAGCCAGAACCTGCGTGCCGAGCGGACGGTGGTTCCAGTTGGTCGACGAGTAGGGGTACTTGGTCCAGTCGTTCCAGAAGGTCGAGCCGGGCAGGATCGTATGCTTGGCTTTGATGCCCGCGTCGTTAAGCTGCGCGACGACGGCCGCTGTGGTGTTGCGACGCCAGTCATCGTCAATGGACTGAACTTCATGCTCAAAGTCGCCCATGCCCGCTTCGTCCATCAGGGCTTTCGCCGCTGCAGGATCATACGGGATGCGGGTTACAGCCGAGTCGTGCTCGGGGTGCATCGGGCCAACGTGGCAGTTGTCGGCGGGAATGCCGTAACCTGACATCCCAAGTTCCAGACAGACTTCGTTATCGACCGCCATGGCCAGAGCCTGACGGACACGCTTGTCGCCGTAGATCTTGTTACCGTTCTCATCCTCGGCCAACTGGTTGGGACGAATTACGATGGTAAAGCCCGACGGGATTTCCGAACGCACAAGACCGATGCTGTCAAAGATATCGACAAACTCGCCGACCGACTCCCAGTTCATGTCGATCTCTTCGGCCTCATAAGCAGCCAGGAATGCCGCAGGGTCGGTGCCGTAGTCGATGAACTCGATCCGGTCGATGTAGCCGCCTTTGCCGGCCTCATAGCCCCACCATTCGAATTCTTCGTTGCGTACAAGAACACCTTTGACGCCAACTTCGTGGCTTTCTGGGATCATGAAGCCCGTGCCGACAGGGTTGGCCAGCATGTTATTTGCGTCAAAGCTACTGTGCACGATAGCCGCCGGATAGTCGGCCATGCCCGGAATGATCGTGATGTCCGGGGCGCTGCATTTCAGCTTAACGGTATGAGTGTCGACAACAGTGATGGCCCCGTCTGCGGCTTTCTGGGTGCTCTCATCTACAAGCGATGCCATGCGTGACGCCATCGAGTTACCCTCGAGCCCTGCGTCACACCAGCCTTCGATGTTGCGCGCAACGTCTTCGGCGGTGAAGTCGTCGCCGTTGTTCCACTTGACGCCCTTGCGGACATTCAGCGTGTACTCGGTCGCGTCATCGTTTGCTTCCCAGCTTTCCAGCAGCATGGGCTTGAACGAGCCGTCATTGTTGTATTCGACCAGATATTCCAGCCAGCCTGCGGTGAAGGTGGCAATCTGTGTCCAGTCATAGGTGCGCGGGTCTTTCAGGGCGCGCACTTCCATCTGATAGCGAATAGTACCGCCACGCTGGGGTTCTTGGGCTGCCGCAGGTGACTGTAGGCCAATCATGCCATAAGCGGCCGGAACGGCGACCCCCAATGCAGTTGCGCGCGCCATGAATTCGCGCCGACTAAGTTTACCGTCCCGATACTCTTGCGCATGCATTTCTGCCGCCCAGTGCATCGGTGCTCCGGTGATTGTTTGGTTTTCCATTTATGTCTCTCCCTGTGACATAGTATTTTTATTGATAGAGTTTCGAACAGCTCAGACCCGAACACGTCGGGCAGCAGGTTCTCGGGTTTTTGTTTTTCGGAATTTGAACACCCCCATGGGGACATTCGGCACCAGAATTTAAATCAGGTCAATGTTCGAAATCGTCATTCGAGGTACAAAAGCGACATCGGTGGCCAGAGTTTGTTAGCAACAATGTCCGGTTAACGTGCGCCGTTGTACCTCTTTGGCTGCGTCAGCAGCGGAGATTCGGGGAAATTTGAGGGGCCGTTGGAAACGCAGATCTTGGAGTTCAGCCTGCACAAGGTATCACTTTGAGAAATCTACCCGATTCCAGTTTTTCATTCTTGCGCGAAACCACGTCCGCTGCCGCTTGGCAAACTGCCGGGTCGAGATAGTTGCGCGCTCACGGGCATCCTGCAACGACATATGACCTTCAAGGTAGGCCATAAGCTCGGGTACGCCGATGGCTTTACAGGCTGGAAGCGTGGGATCGTACTTGTCGCGCATCGCTTCCACTTCCTCAAGCGCGCCAGTGTCCAGCATCATGTCAAAACGCCGCGTGATCCTGTCCAGAAGCCATTGTTTGTCCACGTCAAAGACGATGGGTACGGTGTCGTGTAGCCGTAGTATCGGGGGTGGTGTGTCGGCCTGCCAGTCGCGCAGGCTTCGGCCCGTGGACCGCTGCACTTCCCAGGCACGCTGAACACGGGCACGGTTCTGCGTGTCGATGCCCGCCAAAGTTTCGGCGTCGACCCCATCCATAAGGGTGGACAAGTCCAGCCTGTCCGCCTCGGCCCGCACATCGGCGGGCGTGGCTGGAATATCTGCCATACCTTCGGTGAGGGCCGAGAAATACAACCCGGTCCCACCTACGATGATCGGGCGTTGACCGTCCGCCAATATCGGTTTGACGTCGCGCAGCCAGTGACCCGTTGAATAGTCCTGATCGAATGCGACATGGCCGTATAACACGTGCGGTGCGCGCGCCTCCTCTTCGACTGAGGGACGGGCCGAGATAACGCGCCAGCAGTCATATACCTGACTGGCATCCGCATTGACGATGACGCCGCCGAACTGTTCGGCGATCTCTAACGCAAGGGCGGATTTTCCAGACGCCGTCGGGCCTGCGATCAGCACCGGAACACCATCCGGAATCTTGGGCAGGCGACCCAGGGTCTGCAGAGTTTTGCCATTGGTCATCCCGGCACGCCTCATTCCTTACCATCCGCATTGAACCCGCCGAGGTTTTGCTTCATTTTGCGCCGGAATTAAACCCGTGCCAGCCCGGAGCGCAACATGAGCCATTCCCCGACAACCAACACAGTTGAACCCCCTAAAACAAAGTACAAGCGCGTGATGCTGAAGATATCCGGCGAGGCACTGATGGGGGATCAAGGCTTTGGCCTGCATCCACCGACCGTTCAGCGTATCGCGCAAGAAGTGAAATCGGTTCACGATCTAGGCGTCGAAATCTGCATGGTCATTGGCGGCGGCAACATTTTCCGCGGCCTAAGCGGTTCGGCACAGGGGATGGAACGCACGACCGCTGATTATATGGGAATGCTGGCGACCGTGATGAACGCGCTTGGGATGCAGTCCGCCTTGGAAGAGGTCGGCGTATTTACCCGCGTTATCTCGGCCATTCGGATGGATGAGGTCTGTGAGCCCTACATCCGCCGCCGCGCCGTGCGTCACCTTGAGAAAAAGCGGGTTTGTATTTTTGCGGCCGGAACCGGAAACCCTTATTTCACCACCGACACCGCCGCGACGCTACGCGCCAACGAAATGGCGTGCGAGGCGATCTTCATGGGCAAAAACGGTGTCGATGGCGTGTATGACAAAGACCCCAAAGAACACTCAGATGCCGTGCGCTATGACACGGTGACCTATGACGATGTACTGGCCAAGCGACTGCGGGTGATGGATGCATCGGCCATCGCGCTTGCACGGGATAACAACTTGCCGCTGATCGTTTTTGGTTTGGATGAGCCGGGCGGCTTTCGCGGTATTCTTGCGGGCGAGGGGACCTACACCAAGGTTCAGGGCTAATTTATCCAATTCACGTTGCAAAGCCGGGTCTAAACGCCCGGCTTTTTTTGTCGTGAAGGAGGGCCCGCTTGACGATTAACGGTGTTCTGGGCAATTTGGCCCCGTCCTTGTGATCAGCAAGGGCTGCCGGTGTTTCCAAAGCACAGGCTGGGCTGGAAGACCTGCCATGATTTTCGAGGGGACCGAAATCATGCGCGGGCTCCTCATGGATTTAAGTGCATGATCAAGGAGGCCCGTGCCATGAGCACTCTGGATATCAACTTTGTTCGGTCACAGTTTCCGGCGTTTTCCGAACCTAGCCTGCAGGGGCAGGCGTTTTTTGAGAATGCAGGCGGTTCTTACACCTGCAAACCGGTTCTCGACAGGCTGAGCCGATATTATACCCAACGCAAGGTTCAACCTTATGGTCCCTATGAAGCCAGCCGATTGGCGGGGGAAGAAATGGACGAGGCCCGCAGCCGGATGGCGACCATACTGGGCGTTGAAACTGATGAACTCAGTTTTGGCCCGTCGACCACTCAAAACACCTATGTTCTGGCACAGGCATTTCGCCAGTGGATGAAGCCGGGCGACGCCATTGTCGTGACCAATCAGGATCACGAGGCGAATTCAGGTCCTTGGCGGCGGCTTGCGGATGAAGGCATTGAGGTCCGCGAATGGCAGATCGACCCCGAGACCGGGTCGCTGAACCCGCACGATCTTGAACACTTGCTGGATGAAAAGGTGCGTCTGGTTTGTTTCCCCCACTGTTCGAACGTGATCGGTGAGATCAATCCGGTTACCGAAATCACGGCCATCGCACATGCGGCGGGCGCTTTCGTTTGCGTCGACGGTGTTTCATACGCGCCGCACGGGTTTCCGAATGTCGGAGACCTTGGGCCGGATATTTACCTGTTTTCCGCCTACAAAACCTATGGACCGCATCAGGGCTGCATGGTGATCCGGAAATCTCTTGGAGAACTGCTGCCCAATCAGGCGCATTATTTCAACGCGGATGTGCTGTATAAACGATTTACGCCCGCTGGCCCCGACCATGCGCAAATCGCGGCGAGCGCAGGTATGGCGGATTATGTCGACCTTCTGTGTGACCATCACAACGGGCCGGATGGCGACGCCACTGAACGCGGTGCCTTTGTACATGACCTCATGCGCGGGCAGGAAGTGGCCTTGCTTCAGCCGGTTCTGGACGCAGTCAAGGATCGGAATGCCGTTCGGCTGATCGGAACCTCCGATGCCACTCGGCGCGCGCCGACGGTGGCACTGGCTCTTACGCGCAACGCCGAGTCGGTGGCGGCTGATCTCGTGAAATACGGTATCATGGCAGGCGGGGGCGACTTCTATGCAGTGCGGCCATTGAAGGCGATGGGGGTTGATCTAACCCAAGGCGTGCTGCGCGTCAGCTTTACGCACTACACCTCTCAACAGGAAATTGATCAATTATTGAATGCACTTGACGCTGTTTTGTGATCCACTTTCAGCCCTGTTTCGTAGATCGAAGAAAACAGGGCAAAAATGGAAAACGAGCGGCCACCGATTATTGTTTGGTTCCGACGGGATTTGCGCCTGTCGGACCATCCCGCGCTGACGGCTGCGGTTGCCTCAGGGCGGTCGGTCATTCCCTTATTTATTCTGGACGATCAGGCCGAAGCACTCGGGGCTGCACCCAAATGGCGTTTGGGATTGGGCGTAGATACGCTGGCGCGAGCGCTGAACAGTTTGGGCAGTCGTTTGGTTCTGCGTCGCGGGCGCGCTCTTGCGGTTCTGCAAGATATTATCGCGCAGACAGGGGCAACAGCCGTACACTGGACGAGGGCATATGATCCCGATGCAATTACTCGGGACACGGATGTAAAGTCGCGATTGTCAGAGCAGGGCATCGAGGCAAAGTCTTTCACCGGTCATCTGCTGTTCGAGCCTTGGACCGTTGCGACCAAAGCGGGTCAGCCGTTCCGCGTTTTCACACCAATGTGGCGGGCAGTACGGGTTCGGGACGTCGCGCCGCCTGAACCTGCGCCTGCAACGTTGCGGGGTCCGCAGAGTTGGCCGGATTCAGACGATCTGTCAGAGTGGAATTTGGCCCAAGGTATGAACCGTGGGGCGACAATCGTGGCCCCTTATGTGCAGGCAGGCGAAGCCGCAGCGTTCGAAGCGCTTCAAGGCTTTCTGGACCGGATTGCGCATTATTCTGAAAACAGGGATCGGCTGGATCGTGATGCAACGTCCAATCTGTCTGAATATCTGTCTTTGGGGGAAATAAGCCCGCGCTCCGTTTGGCACGCCGTTCAAAACGCGGCGATGACTGGAGTGTCAGGGACCGATGCCTTCTTGCGCCAGCTTGTGTGGAGAGAGTTCGCTTACCACCTGATGTTCCATACGCCACACCTGTTGGCAGAGAATTGGAAACCAGAGTGGGAGATGTTTCCGTGGAATACGGACGCCACTCGCCCCGAGGTGATTGCTTGGCAAACGGCCAGAACCGGAATTCCGGTTATAGATGCCGCGATGCGCCAGATGTACGTCACGGGCCGGATGCATAACCGGGCACGGATGATAACATCCAGTTACCTGACCAAGCATTTGATGACGCATTGGAAAATTGGGATGCAATGGTTTGCTGACTGTCTGATCGACTGGGACCCAGCCTGTAACGCGATGGGCTGGCAGTGGGTTGCAGGCTCGGGGCCTGATGCCTCTCCGTTTTTCCGTATCTTTAACCCTCTGACTCAGCAGGAAAAATTCGATCCGAGCGGGGAGTATGTGCGCCGTTGGATTGCCGAAGGGCAGCCAACGCCACCCGTGACGGCGTGTGCGTATTTTGACGCCGTTCCACGTTCTTGGGGCATCTCTGAGACCGATTTGTATCCCAACCCGATTGTTGAATTGCCTGCCGGTCGCGCACGTGCACTTGCGGCTTATGAAGGCCTAAAAAACCACTAAGGAACTGAAAACTTGCCAGAAACACAAACTCGCCCTAGCCTTAAACAACAACCGCATAGGGGAAAGCGGATGATCCATACGACAACAGAAGGGCAAAAGGGCCTGCCGAGGTATTTCGCGCAAGTTCTGAAAATGCTGAACAAGATGGAATCCGGGCGGCTTGATATCGCTCTGCCGGATGGCCGCATTTTTCGAACCGAGGGCGCCAAGCCCGGACCGGTCGCACGGGTGGACATTCACAACCCCGACGTTTTCGCGCGACTGATCCGCGAAGGAGAGCTGGGTTTTTCCGACGCCTATCTGGAAGGAGACTGGAGCACCCCAGACCTGCGGTCCTTCATGGATCTTGTGCATTTGGGCACTGAAACGGTCTATGACGACTTTACCGGCAAGTTCCTTGTTCAGACCTATGAACGTTTACGGTTCTGGTTGCATGGCAATAGCCGGAAACAGGCAAAGAAGAACATCTCGTACCACTATGATTTGGGCAATGATTTCTATGCCTTATGGCTGGATGATACGATGACCTATTCCAGCGCCTTGTTTGAGACGGGGCAGGAAAGTCTCGAAAACGCGCAGACGGCGAAATACGCCAGTCTAGTTGATGAAATGGGCGCAAAGCCGGGTGATCATATTCTTGAAATTGGCTGCGGCTGGGGCGGATTCGCGGAATACGCTGCGAAAGAGCGTGGCTTGCGGGTCACAGGGCTGACGATTAGCCAAGAGCAGTTGAAGTTTGCCAGGCAAAGAATTGAAAAAGCCGGGCTTTCTGATTTGGTCGAGTTCAAGCTTCAGGACTATCGCGACGAGCGGGGCCAATACGATGGCATCGCGTCGATTGAAATGTTCGAAGCGGTTGGGCAGAAATATTGGCCAGCATATTTCGAAACTGTGAGAGAGCGCCTTAAACCAGGCGCGCAGGCGACATTGCAGATCATTACCGTGGCTGATCATCGGTGGGACGTCTACCGAAATGGTGTTGATTTCATTCAGAAATATATCTTTCCGGGTGGAATGCTTCCGGCACCTTCGGTGTTGAAAGAGCAGGTCACGCAAGCCGGGCTGAACGTCGTGACATCAAAGGAATTTGGCAAGAGCTATGATCTGACCCTGCGACGCTGGTACGAGACATTCAACGACAAATGGGATGTCATTTCAGAAATGGGATTTGATGAGCGTTTTCGCCGCATGTGGAATTATTATTTGACCGCCTGCGGCGCAGCCTTTGACACCGGCAATTGCGATGTGACACAGATTACCGTAGCAAAACCAGCATAGTTAACGGATCTGCCCAATGCCCAGTGCCTCACGTCTTATTGCCGCCATCTGTCTATTGGTGGTGGCATTTCTCGTGTCGAGCATGATCATCGAGAATGGGGAAGAGGGTAAAGATTACGGCGCTTTCACCTTTGTTAACATGGTTTTGGGCGTTGTTTGTGGCTGGACCGTCATGGGTAAGCGCGCGGGCAAAGGATGGACTGCGGCGATCAATAACGGCATGACGGGAATTGCCACTTTGGTTTTCTGGGGGCTGTTCCTTCAAGGCTGTTACGAAATGTTCAGTCTGGCGATGCGCCACAGATACAATGGCCCATTCGAAGCCCTGTTGGCGATTTTCCAGATCGGTATTGAGTATGGTCAATTGCTTCTGACGTCCGAAATCCTGCTGACCTTGGCTATCGGTGGGGTGGTGGCAGGCCTTGCCACAGAAGAGGCCAGCCGCCGCTGGCGATAAATTCCTGTCTGCAAACGAGACTTCTTCTTTGTCTAATCTCTTTTTCTACGGAACGCTCAGATACCTGCCATTGTTGGATTTGGTATTGGGTCGTCCATTGTCACGTCTTGAGGTAAAGCAGGCTGCTTTACCGGGGCACGCAGTGTACAGCGTAGATGGGCAGCCATTTCCGATGATCGTCAAAGAAAAATCCGGCCAAGCAGACGGTCTGCTGGTGCAAGGGCTGGGTCCAGAAGACCTGCGGCGTCTGGTGTTTTATGAAGGCGGGTTCGATTATGACCTGAGCCCGCAAACGATCCATTTGGAAGACGGTTCGCAAACGCAGGCAAGCGTCTTTTTCCCCGAACCCGATCTGTGGTTTCCCGGCGACCGCTGGTCCTTGCAAGCTTGGATCGATCAGTGGGGGGAGTTGTCGATCGCCGCAGCTCAGGAGGTTATGAGCTTTTACGGTCGGATGGATGCCAAAGCGGTCGCACGCTGCTTTCCGTCGATCCGAACCCGGGCGTGGGCGCGAATGGCCGCGCGGCGTCGACAGACCGGTGATCTGCGCGATGTTGGGTCAGATGTCGTTCTGCATCAGCATGAACGGGCGTACCTAAGCTATTTCGGCATGAACGAGATTCGATTGCAGCACCGCCAGCATGACGGAACCATGGGGCCGGTCCTGAATCGCAGCGCCTTGATGCAGGGCAGCGCTGTCGTGGTGTTGCCCTATGATCCTGCAAGGGACACGGTCCTGCTGGTGGAGCAGTTCCGAGCCCCGGTTTACTTGATTGACGATCCCGAACCCTGGATGTGGGAGCCGGTGGCAGGAATGATTGACCCCAGAGAATCCCCCGCGCAGGCGGCGCAGCGAGAAGTGCTTGAAGAGGCGCAAGTAGACCTGAGCAGCTTGGAATATGTAGGGGGTGCTTATTCCTCAAGCGGGTCGTCAACCGAGTACATTCACCTTTATGTCGGACTGGCCGATCTGACCAAGACAGTTGAAAACGGTGGGGTCGCTTCGGAAGGCGAGGATATTCGCACTCAAATTCTGCCATTTGCCGAGTTCATGGACCGTGTGGACAACAATGGGTTCAAGGACTTACCCCTGTTGATGTTGGCCAATTGGCTGGCGCGTCACAAGAACCGTTTGCGGGCATAGTTATCGCGGCTTGTGGTTGTCGCGCGTCGACTGTAAATCTTCGTTGATATGTAAAGAAAAGAGGGTGCCATGCGCATTGCACGAGACCTTGCTGACGCAGTAGGAAAAACGCCGTTGATCCGGCTGAAACGCATCAGCGAAGAAACCGGGTGTGAAATCCTTGGCAAGGCCGAGTTCATGAACCCCGGCCAATCGGTCAAGGACCGCGCAGCGTTTTATATAATCAAGGACGCCATCGCGCGGGGTGAGCTGAAGCCCGGCGGAACCATTGTCGAAGGCACCGCAGGAAACACCGGAATCGGCCTTGCGCTGGTTGGGGCATCGATGGGGTTCAAGACCGTGATCGTGATCCCGGAAACCCAGTCCGAAGAAAAGAAGGACATGCTGCGGCTTGCCGGGGCGCAACTGGTGCAGGTTCCCGCCGCGCCTTACCGCAACCCCAATAACTTTGTGCATTACTCGCGCCGACTGGCCGAGGAACTGGCGCAGACCGAACCCAATGGTGCGATCTGGGCCAACCAGTTCGACAATGTGGCAAACCGTCAGGCGCATGTGGAAACCACTGGCCCAGAGATCTGGGAGCAAACCGGCGGCAAGGTTGACGGTTTTGTAAGCGCCGTGGGCTCCGGTGGGACTTTGGCAGGCGTCGCGGATGCTTTGCAGCCTAAAGGGGTCAAGATCGGCCTGGTCGATCCGATGGGCGCGGGGCTTTATTCCTATTACACTACCGGTGAAATCGCGATGGAGGGCAGCTCGATCGCCGAAGGGATCGGTCAGGTGCGCATCACCAAGAACCTTGAGGGTTTCAAGCCCGACTATGCCTATCAGATGACAGATAACGAGGCGCTGCCCTACATCTTTAGTTTGCTGCGCGAGGAAGGTCTGGTCATGGGCGGCTCGACCGCAATCAACATGGCCGGTGCCGTGCGTCTGGCCAAGGATCTTGGGCCGGGCCATACCATTGTGACGATCCTCTGCGACTATGGCACACGCTATCAGTCCAAACTGTTCAACCCGGAATTCCTGCGTGAAAAAGAGCTGCCGGTGCCTGATTGGATGACCGAAGCCCCCCGCAGCATTCCTGGCGTGTTCGAGGACGTATGATGCCGCGGCAGGTCCGCCTGTTTCTTGCCCTTGTAACGGTTTGTTTGGCCGTTTGGGGCGGCCCTGTTGCCGCCCAACTGACCGACCGGCAAAGTGAGTATTACCAGGGCTGGATCAGCACGGCGGACCGGGCCGAAGCGGTAATCGAAGCGAACCGCGCTTCGAATGCTGCTTTGGAGAACCTGCGTTCTGAAATCAACGAGTACCGAGAGGTCTTTAATCGCGCGCGGGATGCGAATACTGAACGTATTCAGACGCTGGAAAGTCAACTCAAGGCATTGGGGCCAGAACCTGAGGGTGACGCCTCTGAACCCGAAGACATTGCGACGATCCGTGCGCATCTGGAAGAACAGCTCAACAGCCTTCGGGTGCCGCGTGTTGTATCCGAAGAGGCGTATAGCAGGGCCAACGGGCTTATCAGTGAAATAGACCAGATTATCCGGCACCGTCAGACCAAAGAGTTGTTGGAACGAGGTCCGTCGCCTCTTAATCCTACATATTGGGCACCTGCCTGGGTGGACGTGAAAGAAGCCGCCCGTGGCTTGATCAATGAAATAACCGAAAACCTGAGAACGGATGTCGCCCGCGAGCAAATGAGAGAGCGCGGGTTGGGGATATTTGTCCTTTTGGTCATATCGGCGGTGTTGCTGATTTTCGGGCGGCACTGGTCGGAAAAGGGCGGTGATTACCTGCGGAAGTTAGGGGGCTCTGGCACGGGCGTCTGGACTTTTGTGATATCCCTGTTGCGGATCATCTTGCCGTGGTTGGGCGTCCTAGCCGCAGTTGTCGCAATTAACCTGACCGGGGTGTTGGGTGTGCGGGGCACCTTGCTGCTTGAGGAAGTGCCATACTGGGCCGGAATTATCTTCTTTTATGACTGGATCGGGCGGCAAGTATACCTGATGGGGCAGGCCAGAGGGTTCAAGCGTCTGTCCGCTGCCAGGATCAAGGAACTTCGCGTCTATATTGATCTGCTGGCTGCGATGCTCATCCTTCATGAACTGGCCGTCTTGTTCGAGCAGATCGAAAATATCTCGGATTCCACGCGTGCAGTAGTTAGTTTTCCTGTCATCGTGGCCACGGCTTTGTTGCTGCTTCGGGTGCGCCATATCCGGACCAATGACGCGCAACCAGACGAGGCCGAAGCCCCAAGTGTAGCTCGGGCGGCAGGCTTCAGCCAACTGGTCGAATTCCTGCGGCGCGCCTTGTTGCTTCTGGGTATTGCGACACCTGTTCTGGCCGTCTTCGGGTATACAAATGCGGCCGAAGCCATAGTCTTTCCCGCAGTAAAAACGCTGGTTCTGATTGCTGCGTTGGTCATTTTTCAGCGCTTCATTACGCAGGTCTACGGCTGGATCACGGGGCAGGGCGAAGCTGTCTGGGATTCGCTGTTTTCGGTTCTGGTCGGTTTCGCGTTGGCTATCTTTGCTTTGCCGATCCTTGCCCTTTACTGGGGGGCGCGTCAGACCGATTTGCTTGAAGCTTGGTCACGTCTGTTGCTGGGTTTTGATATCGGCGGAGTGACGATATCGCCAAGCAACTTCTTCGTCTTCGTGATTGTGTTCCTGATCGGATACGGCCTGACCCGAATGCTGCAAGGCGGATTGCGCAATTCTTTGCTGCCAAAGACAAGCATTGACCCCGGCGGTCAGAACGCGATCGTTTCCGGCACCGGGTATATCGGAATTTTTCTGGCCGCGCTGGTTGCCATTATGGTTGCCGGGTTCGATTTGTCCTCGCTGGCAATTGTCGCCGGTGCCTTGTCCGTTGGGATCGGTTTCGGGTTGCAGACCATCGTCTCGAATTTCGTGTCTGGGATCATCCTGCTGGTCGAACGTCCGATTTCAAAAGGGGATTGGATCGACGTTAACGGGATGATGGGCTACGTGCGCGACATCTCGGTCCGGTCTACGCGGATTGAGACGTTTGATCGTACGGATGTGATCGTTCCCAATTCTGACCTGATCAGCGGCGTTGTAACCAACTATACGCGCGGCAATACCATCGGGCGTGTCATTGTTCCGGTTGGCGTCGCTTATGGGACGGATACCAAACTGGTTGAAAAGATACTGGGCGAAGTCGCCAATGCGCACCCAATGGTTTTGGCCAATCCCGCGCCCAGTGTCGTGTTTCAGGGATTTGGTGCGGATTCGTTGGATTTTGAGATCCGGGCCATCCTGCGCGACGTGAACTGGGTGCTTTCGGTAAAATCGGACATGAATCACGAGATTAACCGGCGCTTTGCCGACGAAGGTATCGAGATTCCGTTCGCCCAACGCGACGTCTGGCTGCGTAATCCGGAGACGCTTAGGGAATCGTCAGCCGCGCCTACGCCTGAACCGGCAAATGAGGCGGGGGACACCCCGACCGACACAGACAAATCTTCCCCGATCGAGATGACCGAGGCGGATATGCCCGACAGCGACGGGGATGAGGTCTGAGGCCGGTTTAAGCGCGATCCGAAAAGGTTGAATTTTCGCTATATTCGGGCCTTGCAAATCCCCAAGCGATAGTCCAAATATCGCGCCCACGGAGAGGTGGCCGAGTGGTCGAAGGCGCACGCCTGGAAAGTGTGTAGGCGGGAAACCGTCTCCAGGGTTCGAATCCCTGTCTCTCCGCCATTCACCCTAAAAATCCAGACCCAGATCGATTGTCCTGTAGGAATGCGTCAGCGCCCCGGATGAGATGTAGTCGACGCCCGTTGCTGCGATCGCGGCCACGGTTTCTTTGGTCACGTTGCCAGAGGCTTCGGTTGTGATTTGCCCGTTTGCCATCGAAACCGCTTTGGACAGCATGTCTGGGGTCATGTTGTCTAACAAGACGACATCCGCACCTCCAACCGCAAGCACGTCTTCCAGTTGTTCCAAATGGTCCACTTCGATTTCAACCTTCATCATGTGGGACGCACGCGCCTTGGTTGCTTCGAGGACCGCCCGAACGCCTCCGGCGGCGGCGATGTGGTTGTCCTTAATCAGAATTGCGTCGGACAATGAAAAGCGGTGATTAAAGCCGCCGCCGTGCAGTACGGCCTGTTTTTCGACGATACGCAGGCCGGGCGTTGTCTTGCGGGTGCAGGTGATACGCGTATTGGTGCCCTTGGTTTCTGCGACCAGAGAGGCAGTCGCCGTAGCCACCCCCGTTAGGCGTCCGGCAAAGTTCAACGCCACACGTTCACCAGACAGGATCGAGGCTGCATTGCCGCGTATCTCCATCAGGGTCTCGCCCTTGGCGCAGCGTTGACCATCTTGCACGTGGCGAACGATCTCAAGCGCAGGGTCGACTAGACGAAAGGCAAGCTCGGCTACTTGCATGCCGGAAACCACCGCGTCTTCACGCGCGTTTAGCCGAGCAGAGTAGGTTGTTTCTGGCGGTATGACCGTTAACGAGGTGACATCGCCGTTGGATCCCAAATCCTCCATCAAAGCCGCGCGGACAACCGGTTCTAGGATTAGATCGGGTAGGGCAGGAACGGTCATACGTTTTCCTTTGTGTATTTGTCTCGAAACGCCAGCGCCTGTTCAAGCGTCAGCATTGATCGTTGTCCGGGGTCGGAATGCGTCTGTGGAAAATCCGACCTGTAGTGTGCGCCGCGACTTTCTTCTCGCATCAAAGCCGCCGCCGCGATCAGTGTCGCGGTCGCCGTCATATTGAGAAATGCCGGTGAGTTTTGGTTTTCGGCTTCGAGCAGAGCTATGCGGCTCAACGCTTGGCGCAAACCTGTTCCCGTGCGAACGACGCCGACCAGATCCATCATGATCCCGCGCAGCTCTGCCGTGGCTTGCAAGATCGCTGTTTGGCAACTGGGCGCAAACTTTAGATCTACCGGTTCGGCATCGTCACAAGTGACATGCTTTGCAATGTCCCGCGCGCAGGTGCACGCAAATACCAACGCCTCTAGCAATCCGTTTGAAGCGAGCCGGTTTGCCCCATGCAGCCCGGTCGAGGCCGCCTCACCACAAACCCAAAGCCCGCCCAATGTGCTGCGCCCGGACAGGTCTGCCGCAACGCCACCCATATGATAATGCGCTGCGGCCGTGACAGGTATGGGCGACAGCACAGGATCGACGCCATTGCGACGACAGGCTTCAGTAACTGCGGGGAACTGCGACGCGATGTCGACGCCGATGGCCTGCCGCGTATCCAGCGCAGGTTGCAGGCCGGACTGGGTTTGCAGAAAGACCGCGCGGGCAACAATGTCCCTAGGCGCGAGCTCTCCATCCGGATGCAGTTCAGGCATAAACCTGTGCCCGGTCTTGTCGATCAATACCGCACCCTCGCCGCGCAGGGCTTCGGTGGCCAGTGGGCAGGGGTCTTCGCCGACATTGATCGCCGTTGGGTGGAACTGAACGAATTCTGCATCTGCAATTTTCGCTCCGGCTCGCGCCGCCATGCCTATGCCCTGACCTCGGATACGGGTGGGGTTGGTTGTTTGCGCGTAAAGCCCGGCGGACCCACCAGTTGCCAATACATAAGCCGCCCCGTGCAACGCAATCGAGGGCGTATCTGATCCATTCGCCGGGGTCAGGTAGACGCCCTGAACCTGCTGGCCATCACTGTCAAAGCCGATGGCCTGCACCCCTTCAATTACTTGGATCGACGGCGTCGCACGTAGTGCGGTGACCAATGCGCGCATGATTTCCGCACCCGCTTGATCGCCCTTTACACGGACGACCCGGGCGGCCGAGTGGGCGGCCTCGCGGGATTGAACAAAGGCCCCGTCGCTGGTTCGGTCAAAGTCGGTGCCAAGATTTGACAGGTCAAGAATATGATCCGGCGCGGCGCGCGTGACGAAATCGGCTACCTCTTGCAGAACCGAACCGGCCCCTGCGCGCACTGTATCTTCGGCATGAGCCTCAGGGCTGTCAGTTTCGGCCATCGCAGCGGCGACCCCCCCCTGCGCCCAGGCCGAGCTGGCGCCGGTCCCCAGCGCCTCGGGCGAGATCATCACGACGGGTCGCGGTGCCAGTTTCAGCGCGGCGTAGACGGCGGCCAATCCAGCGCCGATGATCACCACGCGCTTGGTGCTGACGTGTTGCATCCGCCCGGTCAGATACCCAGTTTGCGCGAAAGGTCTATCATCCGCTGAACTGACAAGCGGGCTTTGTCGGCCACATCTGCTTCAACTTCGACCTGTCCGGTCATGGTATCCAGCGCATAAAGCACTTTTTCGAGGGTGATTTTCTTCATGTATGGGCACATGTTGCAAGGACCCACAAATTCGACCTCGGGCAGTTCGTCCGCAATGTTTGAAGCCATGGAACATTCGGTGATCAGCAGCGCTTTTTCGGGTTTTTCATCCGTGACGTATTTAATGATGCCGCTGGTCGAGCCCGAGAAATCTGCCTCGGCCACCACGTCGGGGGGGCATTCCGGATGCGCGATCAGTCGGGTGCCCGGGTTCCATTCGCGGAAGTCCCGCAGGTCGCTGGCCGAGTATTGTTCGTGAACGATGCACGATCCTTCCCACCAGACAATGTTCTTTTGTGGAACGTCCCGTGCCACGTTCTGCGCCAAGTACTGATCAGGGGTCATGATGATGGTGTCGCTGTCCAGTGCCGCAACGATCTGTGCCGCGTTAGACGATGTGCAGCAGATGTCAGAGGCCGCTTTGACCTCGGCCGTGGTGTTGACGTAAGACACCACCGGTGCACCGGGATAACGACGGCGCATTTCGGCCACGCCGTCCGCCGTTATGGATTCGGCCAAAGAACACCCAGCTTCCATATCGGGCATTAAAACCGTCTTGTCCGGGCTAAGGATTTTGGATGTTTCGGCCATGAAATGCACACCGCATTGCACGATCACGTCCGCTTCGACCTCGGTTGCCTTGATCGCCAGTTGCAGGCTGTCGCCGCCGAAATCCGAGATGCCGTGATAAATCTCGGGCGTCATGTAGTTGTGGCCAAGGACAACTGCATTGCGTTCGGCCTTTAGGTCGTTGATCGCTTTGACATAAGGCGCATAGATCGCCCAATCCATCGGCGAAACGACGCGGGACATGCGCGCATAGATGTCTTCCATGCTAGCTGCCAGTTCCGCTGAGGGGCTAAGGTCGTACTTTTCGGAAAGATGCGCACGCTGCGCAGGTAGGTCGAACACGGGTCTGATATCTGCCTGTTTTACACTCGCGGCACTGAATATGTGATTTGAAAGTGATTGACCACCGCTCCGCTGGGAAGAATGTTCCAAAATTCCCGGCATCCACGGAACTATATTGTTTTCGTGTGGGATTTTTCTGTTCTATGAGTGCATTTGCCGCGCAAGGCACCGAATTTCGACAGCTTTCCGTCCTTTGTCGCAAGATTGGCGCAATGCTGCCACAAGGGGTGGCAATAACTCCGGTATTGCATCATTGGGTTGGTCGTTGGCGACTGACCCCAAGGATGTGTCGCGGCGGTAACTACGGTTTGGAAACTGGAACTTACCGATTAGCGAAATGTGACAGTTGAGATATCAAGGGCAGCGACCCAAAACGAGAAAAAACCAAAGCGACGTGTTCTAGAAAAAGCGATCCCATCGCAAATAATCGAGCAGGACAGTTCGCGTTCGGAGGTTAAATGTTATTGTCTGTAGTCGTTCCTTGTATGAACGAAGAGGACTCTGTGCCGATGCTGGTCGAGCGTCTGGTCGCGGCAACTGATCCCTGGTCCACTGACCGGGAGATCGTGCTGGTGGATGATGGCTCTACCGATGGCACGTGGGACGAAATCTGCAAGCAGAGCGAAAGCCACGCAGGTGTTCGCGGCATAAAGCTGTCAACGAACCGTGGGCACCAAGTCGCTTTGACGGCGGGTTTGATGGCGGCCAAGGGGCAGCGGATTTTCATGCTGGACGCCGATTTGCAGGACCCGCCCGAACTGCTGCAAGATATGATGGCCATGATGGATCGCGGGTATGACGTGGTCTATGGGCGCCGCAGCGAACGCAAGGGCGAGAGCTGGCTCAAGAAGATGACCGCGCATGGGTTTTACCGGGTGCTGAATCGGCTGTCGGATGTGCCTATTCCCAACGATACGGGTGATTTCCGTTTAGTGAGCCGCCGCGCATTGGATGCGGTTTTGGATATGCCCGAGCGGTCCCGGTTCATCCGGGGAATGTTCGCTTGGGCTGGGTTCAAGCAGATTGGCATTGAATATGTTCGCGACCCGCGCGTGGCGGGTGAGACCAAGTACCCGATGTCCAAGATGATCCGTCTTGCGTTTGATGCCTTGTCCAGCTTCTCGATCAAGCCCTTGCAGATGGCCACCCGGCTGGCCTTTCTGACCTTGCTCATCGCCGCATTGATGGCTGTATACGTGTTCTGGTCACTGATCTTGTACAGCACGGTTGCTGGTTGGGCGTCGACCGTTTTGGTCATCAGCTTCTTTTCAGGCATTCAGTTGCTGACCCTTGGCATTATCGGAGAATACCTTGGACGGCTTTATGTCGAAGCAAAGGGGCGGCCCTTGTTCTTTGTGGATGAACAGGTTGGCAATGGTGTCGAAACTCTGTCCGAGAGAGCGCAGAAGACGTCATGAGTAAACCCAAACGCATATTTCGGTTTGCAGTGGTCGGAACCGGTGTCGCCGCATACTATTTTGTCACGTATCTTGGCCTGCTGCAGATATTCAATTCCCCTTGGATCGCAAACCTGCTGGCATTCGGGTCTGCAATCCTTATCCAGTATGTTGGCCAAACCGCTTGGACGTTTGGTAGGCCAGTGGTCGCGCCGGGTCAGTTTGGCCGCTTTTTGTGCATGATCGCGATCGGCTTAGTCGTTTCCTCGATGATAACGGGCATCCTTGCACCTAGGCTGGCCCTTGCCGAACCGGTCGCCGCCGGTTTGGTCGTAGTTGTTCTTCCCATCATAAATTTCGTGATCCTGCGTTTGTGGGTCTATCGCGAAGAAAGCTCAATTTAGAGAGTGGTCATGTCGCATATCTATTCCAACGAGTTCTTTGACTACATCGACCGTGGAGCGCGAAGCTCGGCTGTTCGACTGATCGAAACGCTTCAATCCCATGTCAAACCAGACAGTGTCGTGGATTTTGGGTGTGGGCGCGGCGTCTGGTTGTCAGAATGGGCAGCCGCCGGGTGTCAGGATGTTGCAGGTGTGGATGGCGATTATGTCGATCGCGAGACATTGGCCATTCCAAAGGACTGCTTTTTTGGCAAAGACCTGAGTCAGCCTGTCGATTTGGGCCGTAAGTTTGGGTTGGCGCAATCGCTGGAAGTAGGCGAGCATTTGCCCCACGAGGCATCGGCCAGCCTGGTTCAAAGCCTAACAACGCATAGCGATCTGGTTCTGTTCTCAGCCGCCGTGCCGGGGCAGGGTGGTGAGTTCCACATCAATGAACAGCCTTTGTCGTTCTGGCAGGGACTGTTCGCTGAGCAGGGCTATGCGGCCTATGACTGTCTGCGCCCCATTTTGTTCGACGATGCCTCGATCGAACCCTGGTATCGCTATAACAGCGTCCTTTACGCAAACGAAGCTGGCGCCGCGACGCTTCCGGCAGAGGTTCTGTCGACCGAAGTGAAACCGGGCGCGTTGAAAGAGGTGGGCACGTTCGGCTGGAATTTGCGGAAAATGATCGTTCGCAGATTGCCACAAACGGCGGTCACCAAAATAGCACAGGTCCGCGCATCCGTCATCGCGCGCTCGCACCGGAGCCAGTGATGAACGTAAGACCTCTGTGGCAGGACCTATTGCGCCTGTGGTTGCTGGCTTTTGCGGCTTTGCTGGTGATTTACGGGCCGCTGGTTATTGATCCGCTTGTGCGCCACGATGACTTCCCCGCACTGCTGGGGCAAAAATTTATGGCCCATCGAAAAGCCTTGGATGAAGGGCGGTGGCTGAATTATTGGTGGCAGTTCAGGCCGTTTCTGTGGTCTTCGCCGGTTAGCTTTGCCTTATACCTGATGGCCTGGGCCACATTTTCCGCCTGTACATCAATCACGATGCTCGGGCGCGAGGCACCTGGATGGTACAAGGGTTATTTTGCGCTGTTTGTCGCGCTTTCTATCCCGGCATTCATGATCGCATTTTGGTTTAACACGCTACTGCCAGGCGTTTGGATCATTACTTTTTATGCGTTGGGCGTCGTGTTCCTGCCGCATCGGGTTTCGGTCGCATTGCTGATCGTCGCGGTGCCGTTGTCCTTTATGGCCTATACAACTTATCCGTTCCTTTTGATGGCCTTGGCGATGATGTCCTACAAGGCGCCGAAAACATACAAGAGCATGGCGATTACTCTGTTCGTGTTCTTTTTCAGCCTCGGTGTAGGTATGCTGTCCGTTTACAGTCTGAATTACATCTATCACGGTGTTTTTGGCATACCGATTGCCGACTGGCGCGCCCCGTCCGAGGTCCAATCAACCGAGGATCTGATAAGGAACCTCGGTAAGTTGCGCATCTATCTTCAAACGACGATTAGACAGCTTGGAGGCGGAGCGGCTGGCAGTGGCGTTGTGCTACTGGCATTCTTCGCTATCGGTTGGGGCATATTGTTCCGCTCTCAGCGTTTCGTTGCCATTACGGTGTTGGTTGCGATGTTGGCGGGTCTTGTACCGTTGCTTGGCAAATCGCTGATGTCGGGTGTTTTTGTCCCGGCCCGTGCATTTGGCTGGATTTGGCTATTGCTTGGGTTCACCTTTACCGCCGCGACTTTGCATCTGTCGTTAACGCCGGGAAGGGTGGCAAGTATCGCCCGGATCACCATTATGTACGTTCTGCTGATCAAGATCATTCTTTTTGGACGTGCGACATATGTCAGGGTTCCGCCATGGCAAGAAGCCACTCGGGACTTGGCTTCAGCGATACCTGACACCACTGAAACCGTGTATATCTATGGGCACTATCTTGGCCTGACTGGTGCAGGACCCGCCGGCATTCAGTTCCCCCGAGGTTTGAGGTTGCGTCTGGTTTATCTCACAGGTTTAGACGTCGTTATATGTGATGAGACACCCGACGAATGTGCTGACGTCGAGCCGCCGATTGATCCACGGGGTTGGACGCATATCCCAATTATAGAGTCCGAAGGTAATCAAACCTTCATGCTGATGCCTTACCCGCCGATCGGACCGTAGTCGGCGCGCATTTTGCTCATGCCGAAAAAAGCAATTTGTAACACTTAGGAGAAGGATTTATGAACGGGTTTCAGTTTAGCATTTAATCCAGTGGCGGGATGTTCGGCTTCTGGCCCTAGATAGCAGGCAAAATGATAGATCTGAGCGAATTGAAACCCTTGCGCAAAAGCCGCAACTACCTGATTTTTCAGCACCCCGAAAATGACAAGGCTTTGCTGAAGGTCAGGGTAGATGAGCCTGTCCGCAACCACCTTATCCCTCGATACGCCGAATGGCGTTATGGGAACCTGCGGCAATGGAACCGTGAGGCAAACGAATATCTGGCGGCGCTGCATCGTGGCCGCCCCGAGATTGAGCGTTTGGCGCGTTTTATGGGCTATGCTCCGACCTCGTTGGGGCCGGCAATTGTGGTCGAGAAACTGACAGGCCCGGATGGTGATCTTGCACCGACGCTACATAAGGAACGGTTGGGCCTAAGGAATGATCCCGAAGGGTTGGAACGTCTACGCCAGGAATTCATGGGTCTTCTGGATGATCTCGAAAAAGGCCGCATCATCGTTGGAGACATGAGCTATGAAAACATAGTGCGTGCACAAGAACGGGGTGGAAAACTGACTATCATCGACGGTCTGGGAGAGAGGGTTTTGTTCCCGCTTGCCTTAATCAGCGACTGGGCGTTTCGCTTGTCGATTCAACGGCGTCGCGATCGTTTGGGTGGCGGCTTCAGGTTTTGACCAAGCGGGTCTGAGATTTCACTAAGTCTTGAAAGCGTGCGGCTACCTTAACTCTCAGGCTGACCGCCTGCTTGGTAGTATTAGTGGGCCGATCTCATGGCGGTAATGATCGCATGATGCAGTGACCCGGCCGAGGATCTGGGTCCATAAAGGCTAACATGGTCGGTACCGCGACACAGGGCGAAACACCCAATATGGTGAATTGAACCGCGCGCCGCGTACCCGGGCTCAAACCGTCGCAGATCCAATTGACACAGAAGTTCCAGAACCGCATTGATCCCATCGCCCTGCAAATCGAACCGCGCCCAGGCATCCGTTTGCTCCGTGACCGAAGCTGTATCGCCAAAGATTGCCTTCACCTGATCCGCAAGGTCTTCGTGGCTGTCAAAGGGTGCTTCGATCATCCACTGGTCTGGCCCTGACCAAAAGGCGATCACCTGATCTCCGGTAAATCGCTGAACTTCGGGCGCTGGTGCCCCAATCAGCTTGGCCAAAGCCTTTTGCGCCTGTGTTTCCTTCCCACGGCGCGCAGCCACCGAGGCCAAAGCCACACCGGGGACTTCGGCACAGGTGACCGAACCAACCGTGTCAACACGCGGCTCAGACCCACCAAGGGCGGTTGTGGCGACAAGATCATGCACGAAGACGTTCTCCTTCGGGATCAACAAAATGGGCCGAGACGATTTCGACTTCGATCGTCAGGTCGGTCAGCGGGGAAACAAGGCGCATCTTCTCGCCCAGCCGTTCATCGCCACGTTTCAGCAGGCCCAGACCGATGTTGCTGTTCAGGTTGGGGGAATAGGCCACCGAGGTCACATATCCCTGATCATGCGCTGCATCGATGGGGCCTTCGACGTTCATAAGGTGGCCTCCGGCAGTTACCTTATCTTCAGGAGTGATCGGCTTTAGCCCCACCAGTTTCAATATGTCCGGTGCGGTCAAAGCCTCTCGCTCGGACAAAACCGACCCGATACTGTCCTTGTTCTTTGAGACCATCTTGCCCATGCCAAGGTTCAGAGCCGTGGTGGTTCCGTTCAACTCATTGCCGACCGGGTGGCCTTTTTCGATACGCATAACACTTAGTGCCTCGGTGCCATAGGGCGTGACGTCAAACTCCTCACCCTCAGCCATCAACCGTCGCATCAGCGCGTCGCCATAGCGCGCGGGGACGCCAATCTCGAATGCCAACTCGCCCGAGAAGGAAATGCGGAATAGCCGTGCCCTTAGTCCGCCGCAGACGGTGATCTTTCCGCAGGCCATGAAGGGAAACGCCTCGTTCGAGATATCGAATTCGGGGTCTACGATCTTTTGCAGAAGCTTGCGCGAATTTGGCCCTGCGACCGCGTATTGCGCCCAGCCGTCTGTGGTCGAGATCAGCTGCACATCCAGGTCTGGGAACAGGCACTGGCGCACAAATTCCATGTGGCGATAGACACTTACAGCGTTTGCGGTTGTGGTGGTGACGACGAAATGATCCTCGGCAAGACGCGCGGCGGTGCCGTCATCCATGACCATTCCATCCTCGCGCAGCATTAGCCCATAGCGCGTTTTGCCCACCGCCAGCTTGGCAAAGCCGTTGGCGTAGACGCGGTTGAGGAAATCGGCGGCATCCGTGCCTTGAACGTCGATCTTGCCCAGCGTGGTGCAATCGCACACCCCGACCGAGGCTCGGGTCTGGCGCACCTCACGGTCGACAGACTCGCGCCAATGCGTCTCACCGGGTTGGGGGAACCATTGCGCGCGCAGCCAGTTCCCGGCCTCGACAAACACCGCTCCGCGCTCCTTGGCCCAATGATGTGACGGGGTCAGGCGGGTTGGGTGGAACTCCTTGCCAATCATCCGTCCTGCAAACGCGCCGATAGGAACGGGCGTGTACGGTGGGCGGAAAATGGTGGTGCCGGTTTTGGGGATCGACTTGCCCGCGACCTCGGCCATGATCGCAAGCCCCGTGATGTTCGAGGTCTTGCCCTGATCGGTTGCCATGCCCAGCGTGGTATAGCGTTTCAGATGCTCGACCGAGCGGAAGCCTTCCTGATAGCTGAGTTTCACATCCTTGACGGTCACGTCATTCTGCTGATCAACCCATGCCCGTTTGCAGCCCTGCACATACCAGAACGGCTTTTGTGCAATGGGCGAGTCCTCGGTCTCGGGCAGGTCGGGCAGGGTGGTTAGGTCCAGCGCGGTGGCGGCTGCTTGGGCGCCTGAGCGAAGCGCGCCATGGGTCGACATGACTCCATTGGCAGCGCCAGCGACGGTCATGCCGACCGGTAGGTTTTCTCCCGGCACGAATGAAGCAAGGGCTTCGTTCCAAACAGGCTGCCCGCGCTGGTGGCAGGTCAGGTGGACATTCGGGTTCCAGCCGCCTGACACGCCCAGCGCGCCGCAATCCAGCATTCGGGTCGAGCCATCGGGCAGGGCGATCTCGACAAAGCTCAGGCCCAGACGACCCTTGGTGTTCAAGACCTGCGCGCCCTTTAAGACCTCGTAGTCATAGCTGAGCGGTGCGTCTTCGCGCACATCCACCACGGCGGCGATTTTCACACCTTTGGCGTGCAGGTCCGAGGCTGTGCGGTGACCGTCATCATTGTTGGTAAAGAACGCCACGCGCGGCGCGGCGGTTACTGCAAAGCGGTTGGCGTAGGTTCGAAGCGCGCTGGCGGTCATGATGCCGGGTCGGTCATTGTTTTCAAACGCAATCGGCCGCTCGGTCGCCCCGGCACACAGCAGCGCCTTTTGACTGTAGATCCGCCACAGTATCTGGCGCGGTTTACCGGCGGGCAGCGAAGGCAGGTGATCGCCGGTCCGTTCCACGGCCCCATAGATGCCGTGGTCAAACGCTCCGATCACAGTAGTGCGCGGCATCAGCCGGACGTTCGGCATGGCGGAAAGTTCGGCAACGGCCTGTGCCGCCCAGTCGGTTGCGCTGTGGTCGCCGACCGAAAAGGTTTCGCTGTTCAGACGTCCGCCGAGCATGAAATCCTCATCCGCCAGTATGACATCTGCGCCCGCGCGTCCGGCGGTCAGCGCTGCCATCAGACCTGCAGGCCCGGTACCGATGATCAACAGATCACAATGACGGAAGCCTTTGTCATATTCATCCGGGTCAGGCTGCATCGACAGCGACCCAAGGCCAGCGGCGCGGCGGATGATCGGCTCGTACAGCTTCTCCCAAAAGGCGGCGGGCCACATAAAGGTTTTGTAGTAGAACCCTGCCGACAGGAAGTTAGAAAACATGTCATTCACGGCCATCGCGTCGAACCGAAGACTTGGCCAACGGTTTTGCGAGTTTGCGATCAACCCGTCAAACATCTCGATGGTCGTGGCGCGGGTGTTGGGTTCTTTGTGCGCTCCGCTGCGCAGTTCCACCATACCGTTGGGTTCTTCGGAACCCGCCGTTAGCAACCCGCGCGGACGATGGTATTTGAACGACCGCCCAATCAGCCGCACATTGTTGGCCAGCAGCGCCGAGGCCAGAGTATCGCCGGGATGCGCAGTATAGCTGCGCCCGTCAAATCGGAAGTTCAGGGTCGTATCGCGGTCGATCTGCCCACCGGTCAGCCGGTTCGCCTGTGTCATTTCGAACGCCCCCGCGCGCGGGCCACATCGCGGGCCAGTTCCACCTTGGAAATCTCGTGGGTCAGTGTGTTGCGAGTGATGACCAGCCAAGACCGATCCCCGGCTTCGTGATACCAAAGCTCTTGATGCTCACCGGCGGGGTTGTCGCGCAGATAGGCATAGTTATAGAACGCGTCGGCGGCATTTTCGGCCATCCCGTCAGGCCGGTCGATCAGGGAGGCATCGCCCAGATATGTGAACTCCGAAGCATCGCGGGGCCCAAGCAGGGGGTGGTTGATGATCATGTCCGTGTTCCCCTTAGTGCAGGTTGGGCTGGTTGCCCGCGCCTTTTTCGTCGATCATCCGGCCAGTGCGGAACCGGTCCAGACGATAGGCGGTGGCAACGGGGTGCGGTTCATCTTTTGCCAGCAGGTGCGCAAAGCAATAGCCCGAGGCAGGCGTGGCCTTGAACCCTCCGTAGCACCAGCCGCCGTTGAAATAGAGCCGCTGAACCGGGGTGCGGTCGATGATCGGAGAGCCATCCATCGACATGTCCATCACACCACCCCACATCCGCAGTAATCGCGCGCGGCCGATCATGGGCATCAGGGCCATGCCGCCCTCACACACATCCTCGACCACAGGCAGATTGCCGCGTTGGGCATAGGTGTTATAGCCGTCGATATCGCCGCCAAAAACCAGCCCGCCCTTGTCGGATTGGCTGACATAGAAATGGCCCGCACCAAAGGTGATGACGCTGGGCAGAATGGGCTTTAGCCCCTCAGACACAAACGCCTGCAAGACGTGGCTTTCAATGGGCAGGCGCATCCCGGCCATGCCCATCACACGGCCCGAGTTTCCAGCGACCGCACAGCCCACTTTGCTGGCCCCGATAAAGCCCCGGCTGGTTTCGACCCCCAGACAGGTGCCGTTTTCGATCCGCAGGCCAGTGACCTCGCAATTTTGGATGATGTCGACCCCGTGTAAATCCGCCGACCTTGCATAACCCCAAGCCACCGCGTCATGGCGGGCCGTGCCCGCGCGACGCTGAACCAGACCTCCCTTGATAGGAAATCGTGCGTCGTCGAAATTCAGATAGGGATGCTCGGCCCGGACCTGGTCGGCGTCCAGCAGTTCCGCATCCGCGCCGTTCAGGATCATCGCATTGCCGCGCCTTATATAGGCGTCGCGTTGTCCGTCGGTGTGAAATAGGTTGATGATCCCGCGCTGGCTCATCATCGCGTTATAGTTGACGTCCTGTTCCAACCCTTCCCACAGTTTAAGCGAGAATTCGTAGAAAGGCTCATTCCCGTCCAGCAAATAGTTCGAGCGTACAATCGTCGTATTTCGCCCTACGTTGCCGCCCCCGATCCAGCCTTTCTCGACCACGGCCACGTTGCGCAGTCCAAACACCTTGGACAGGTAGTGCGCCGTGGCCAGACCATGACCGCCGCCGCCAATGATGATGACGTCGTAGTGGGGCTTGGGCTCAGGCTCACGCCAGACCGGTTTCCAGCCCTTGTGACCGGTCAACGCCTCTTTGATGACTCGAAAGCCAGAATATCGCATGAATCGGACCTTTTTCGCCAGAATTCACTATTTTGGGGCGGTTGGATATCCTCAGATGCGACATCGACATGTCTGAATCAGACCCTTGCCTGAAAACGCACCAAGTCCGAGAACCAGTCGGCAAATTCGGACACGGCGGCAGAGTCGCGTTGGACCGACAGGAAATACCCCTCGCTGGCCGCCGCGGGTTGATCAAAAGCGGGCTGAACGGCCCCGGTTTTAAAGGCATGAGCTGCGATGATCGAGTTAACCAAGGCCACACCGTTTCCAGCCACCGCGAGTTGCAGGGCCAAACCATAGGAATCCACAAAATAAGTTGGGTGCCCGACCTGTTGGCCAGTTACCTCGGACCACGAAGCCCAACTGTCGGAGGTTCCCACAGATTCAATTAAAGGCAAGGTTTGCAGATCGCCAACCAACGCAGGTGCCTTGACTGGGATAAGGCGGTTCGGCTGCAAAGGAACCGCGTTCTTGCCGACCTGCTTTTCCGACCCGAACCTGATTTCGATATCCGCACGCGATGCCGCGTATTCGTCGGGCCAGATCGTGCTGACAAATCGCACTGATGTTTCGGGATGCTGCGACCTGAACCGTGGCAGGGCGGGTGCAATGACCCATTCGATTATACTGATCGAGGCCGCCACGGTGATATGCCGCTCTTTTTTCTCGGTCAGGTAGGGCGATGCGGCGGTCTCCAGCATCTCAAGCGCTGCTTCGACCTGTGGCAGCAGTTTTCGGCCTTCATCCGTCAGGGACAGCCCGCGCGCGTGCCGGTGAAACAGGACCACACCCAACCGCGTTTCCAGCGCGCGGATTTGCTGGCTGACGGCGGATTGCGTCAGGCCGATCTCATCAGCGGCAGCGGTAGAGCTTAGCCTGCGGGCGGCTGCTTCAAAGGACCTGAACCATGTAAGCGGGGGCAGTGTTTTTGCCATCGGTAACTGACCTATTAGTGATGGTAATACCTAAGGCTAAAGTTCTTTCGTTTGTCAAAAGATGATTCCGGCGGTGATATTTTGCCTGACTGAAAAAGGGGGCAACCGTGAAGCCAAACATCCGAAAAATCGTAACCTATGATGAGGAAGTTCTGGTCGAAGGATTTCGTAAAGCCGACCGTACTTGGCGCATGTTTGCCGTTGCAGCGGTTGTGTCGAACCCGTGGGCTGGTCGGTATGTCGACGATCTGCGCGCTGAAATTCTTGCTTATGGACCGATCTTGGGTGAATTGCTGACCAACCGAATGGTCGCGCTGGCCGGAGGGGGCGATGCGATCGAGGCCTATGGCAAAGCTGCCGTTGTCGGATTGGACGGCGAGGTCGAGCACGCCTCGGGTCTGATCCACACCCTGCATTTCGGGAATTTTTTCCGGCAGGCGGTTGGTGCGAAATCCTACCTGTCTTTCACCAATACACGCGGGCCCGCGAACACGCCGATCATGGTGCCGATGATGGATAAGAACGACGCGGGCCGTCGGTCGCATTACCTGACGCTGCAATTTGCGATTCCCGACGCGCCGCGCGCTGATGAGGTTGTTGTGGTTCTGGGTGGTGCGACTTCGGGGCGGCCACATCATCGTATCGGAGACCGCTATCAGGATTTGAAGGATCTGGGTCATGACGTGGACAACCCGGCCTCGGTTTGAGTTTGGCGATCTTGCCGTCATAGAGTCAGGCGAGGGGCCGCTGGTCATCCTGTTACACGGGGTTGGCCTGCGGGCTGAGGCGTGGAATGCGCAGATTGATGCATTCGGCGCGGCAGGCTTCCGCGTTTTGTGTCCGGACATGTCTGGCCACGGTCGGTCACCCTTCTGTGACCCCGGTGGGCTGCTCAGCTACGTTAAAGCCGTTGAACCCCTGTTGTCCGAACCATCCGTTCTGGTCGGACATTCGATGGGCGCGTTGGTAGCGCTGTCATTGGCCGCGTCAGGACATGAGCATGTCAGGGGTGTTGCGGCCCTGAATACAGTTTACCGACGTGATCCCAAGGCGCGTGAGGCGGTTATTGCACGCGCCACTTCATTGAGTGCAGACGCATCGAACGATCCGTCAGGTACACTTAGACGCTGGTTCGGCGATCACGAAACCAAAGAACGCGACGCCTGTGCCCAATGGCTGACCGAGGTGAACCCGGCGGCCTATAAAGCCGCCTACAGCGTCTTTGCTGAAAGCGATGGGTTGTCGGATGATGACCTATCCAAAATCACGTGTCCCGCGCTGTTCATGACAGGCGCGGACGAGCCGAACTCAACCCCCGCTATGTCCCGCAAGATGGCAGATCTGGTGGCGCAGGGACGTGCCAAGATCGTGCCCGGCGCGGCGCACATGATGCCAATGACTCATCCGGTTGAGGTGAATTCGTATCTGTTGGGGTTCGTGCAGGAGTGCCTGATATGACGACCATCGACCTAAGGGCGCTGCGCGACGCTTTCGGCAGCTTCATGACCGGCGTAACCGTTGTGACCACACTCGATCCCAATGGGGCTCCGGTCGGATTCACGGCAAACTCGTTTTCGTCCGTATCGCTGGATCCGCCTTTGTTGTTGGTTTGTCCGGGCAAATTTCTGTCCAGCCATGATGTTTTTGCCAAGTGCTCGCATTTCGCTGTCAACATCCTGTCTGAGGGTCAGCAGGAAGTGTCCAACACCTTTGCCAGTTACAAAGGCGACCGCTTTGCCAAGGTTGACCACTCCAGAGGGGTGGGCGGCCTGCCATTGATCCAAGGGGCATTGGCCCAATTTTGTTGTGAAACGCATGCCGTTGTCCCTGCCGGGGATCATACGGTTTTGATCGGCCGAGTTCAGGAGTTTTCACACGCCAAGGGCAATGGTCTGGGTTATGTCGGCGGGGCGTATTTCAGCCTGGGTTTGGAGCGCGAGATCGACGCGAAAGAGCCAACGATCTGCGGTGCGTTGGTGCGGTCGAACGGTCATGTTTTGCTGGAGGTTCACAACGGTCGGCACCAACCGCTTCAGATCGCAGGTGTCGAACCCGGAGGGCAGCGCAATAGGTTGGCGCAAGGGCTGTCAGACCGTGGTGTGACTGCGCGGGTAGATCAGGTGTATTCCTCGTTTAGCGACGCGGGAAGCGCGCTGCACTATACGTTCTTTTTGACCACTTGCCACGATACCCCCGCAGTAGAAGGCACCAAATGGGTGCCTGTCGATGCATTGCCCAAGCTCACCTATACCACTCAAGCCATCCACGACATGATGACCCGCTTTGCGGTCGAGGCGCAGGAGGGGAATTTCTCTCTCTACCTTGGCGACGCGAAACAGGGTGACATCCACAGTTTGAATGAAGGAGCCCGTTGATGGAGTTTTCCCTGTTTGCCCATATGGAGCGCCTGACGCCGCAGCAGCCTCATGACGTTCTTTACGATGAATTCGTTGGGCTTGTTAAAATGGCGGACGAGGGCGGGATGCGCGCGGTCTGGACGGGCGAGCATCATGGGATGGAGTTCACCATCGCGCCGAACCCATTTCTATCGTTGGTCGATCTGGCGCATCACACGCGCAACGTCCGTTTGGGGACTGGGACGGTTGTCGCCCCATTCTGGCATCCGATCAAACTGGCGGGTGAGGCAGCGGCAGCGGATCAGATCACCAAAGGACGAATAGAGTTGGGGATCGCGCGCGGGGCGTATTCCTTTGAATACGAACGCCTAATGCCGGGCATGGACGCGTGGGAAGCGGGTCAAAGGATGCGCGAGTCGACGCCGTTGTTGAAAGAAATCTGGCGAGGGGACTGTGCACATGATGGTGAGTTCTATTCCTTCCCCGCAACGACGTCCGCGCCGAAGCCATTGCAAGAGGACGGACCCCCGATCTGGATCGCAGCACGCGACCCCAACAGTCACGAGTTTGGCGTCCATAATGGGTTTAACATTCAGGTCACCCCCTTGTGGCAAGGCATGGAAGAGATCGAAACCCTGATGGGGCGGTTCAACGATGCCTGCGACAGCTATTCTGGACCGCGCCCCAAAATCATGTTGCTTCATCACACATATGTCGGCGCTGATGAAGATGATGTTGCTCGGGGCGTCCAGGACTTGCGTCGGTATTACAATTATTTCGGTGCGTGGTTCTTGAACAAGCGCCCGATCACTCAGGGCTTGATTCAGCCGATCTCGCCAGACGAAATGGACGCGAACCCTATGTACACGACCGAGAAGCTGGCGGCCGATCTGACCGTCGGCACCCCGCAACAGGTCATCGACCGCATCAAGCGGTACGAAGATTTGGGCTATGATGAGTTTTCGTTCTGGATCGACAGTGGAATGACCAACGATCGCAAACGTGCGTCGTTGGCTCGGTTCATTGACGAAGTCATGCCGGTTTTTCAGTGAGGATCACGATGGGTAACTTGCCGCACTTTAAGCTTTTCATTGATGGCCGCCGGACCGAAGGCGCGTCGACACAGGTTATGACGTCTGAAAACCCGGCTACCGGTCAGGGTTGGGCGACCTTCGCCTGCGCCGCGCCCGAGGATGTTGACCGCGCTGTCGCAGCAGCAAAACGCGCGTTGGACGATCCGCTGTGGCGCGATCTGTCAGCAACCGCTCGGGGGAAACTGCTGTATCGACTGGCTGATCTGGTTGCCGAAAACGCATCGCGTCTGGCCGAGCTTGAGACAACGGACAGCGGTAAGTTGCTGGCGGAAACTGCGGCGCAAACGGGGTATGTCGCGGACTATTATCGGTATTTCGCGGGGTTGGCTGATAAGGTCGAGGGGACGGTTCTGCCAATCGACAAACCGGACATGCACGTGTTTACGACGCGCGAACCGATTGGAGTGGTCGCCGCGATCGTGCCGTGGAACGCGCAGATGTTCCTGACGGCAACAAAACTAGGCCCCGCTCTTGCGGCTGGGTGCGCCGTGGTTCTGAAAGCCTCGGAAATCGCACCGGCCCCGATGCTGGAATTCGCTCGATTGATCGATGAGGCCGGTTTTCCGCCAGGTGTTGTGTCGGTTATCACAGGGGATGCCGAAAATTGCGCCATACCCCTGACGCGCCATCCTGACGTGGATCGCATCGCTTTTACAGGCGGGCCGGAAACCGCGCGCCACGTTGTGCGAAACTCGGCTGAGAATTTCGCGGTTACCTCTTTGGAACTGGGCGGTAAATCCCCGATACTGGTGTTTGAGGACGCGGATTTGGATGGGGCGGCGAACGGCTTGATTGCAGGTAACTTCGGCGCGTCCGGCCAAAGCTGCGTCGCGGGAACCCGTGGGCTGGTGCACCGGCCTGTTCTGGATGCTCTGATAGAGCGGATCGAAGAAAAATCCCGCGCGATTCAGGTGGGTGATCCTTTGCATGGGGACACGCATGTTGGCCCGCTCTGCACGCAAGCTCAGGTTCGCAAGATCCAAGAGACGCTGGCTGCAGCACGTGGGCAGGGTGCAGTGATCCGGTTCGGTGGGGATACCGCAGACAGGCTGGGGAATTACATGAATCCGACGCTGGTTCAGTGCAACTCGCCCGAAACGGAGACCCTGAAGGTCGAAATGTTTGGCCCTGTGATGTCCCTATTGCCGTTTGATACCGAGGAGGAGGCCATATCGCTGGCAAATGCCACACCCTACGGGCTTGGATCTGGCGTTTTCACGCAGAACCTTGCGCGCGCGCACAGGGTTTCCAAGCGGATCAGGGCTGGCATCTGCTGGGTAAATACGTATCGCGCAATCTCGCCCATCGCGCCGTTTGGCGGGTTCAATCAATCCGGCTATGGGCGCGAGGCCGGGGTCGAGGCGATTTTGGATTACACACGGACCAAAACAACATGGATCAGCACCGCGCAAGAGCCGATGGCGAACCCGTTTGTAATGCGCTAAGTCTGGGCCGAAACAGGGAAGGGAGTATGCCCGTGAAATTGAAGAACCCGCATTTCAGGGCGCCAACAGACGCAAACCAGCGCAAGGGTATCCCACCGGTCATCTGCTATTCGCCAGATACGTTGCCGCAACCTGATTTGGGCGCGCTGAGCACGCTTAGGCAGCAGGCATCCAAGATTGCCGAGGTGACTGCCGCACCGCGGGACGCGGCCTGCATAGATGTGCCTGCCGGCGCTTTCGTTCGGGTTGTTTCGGTCGATGGCCCACAGGTCGGCGATCTGAATATGTGGAACAAACACGACCTGTCTGAGCGGTTCTATTCCGGCAAAACCCGCGCCCTGCACGGGACACATCTGTCGACCGGAGATCGCATGTGGTCCAGCTTTCCCAACATGCGCCCAATGGCGACCATCGTGGGTGATACGTTGGACTGGTACGGGTTTGACGAATTTGGCGGCTCTGTTCATGACGTGATCGGCACGCGTTGTGATCCCTATACGGGCCGCCTTCTGTCTGGCGACGACTATCACTATTGCTGCCACTCGAACCTGACGCGGGCTCTGGCCAGCCATTGCGACCTGCCGCTTCATGAGGCGGAAATGCATGTGCATGACGTTCTGAATGTGTTCATGTGCACGGGGTTCACGCGCGATACCGGACAGTATTTCATGAAAGCCAGCCCAGTGCGCCCCGGCGATTTTCTGGAATTCTACGCTGAGATTGATCTGATCGTCGGGCTTTCGGCCTGTCCGGGAGGGGACTGTTCGTCCGAGCACTCCTCGGATTCCGCGGCCTGCTATCCGTTGCTGATTGAGGTGTATGATCCGGGGCAAGGCGCGCGAGATGCGCATGTCCAGCCCGCACGATCAGCTTATGATCGTTCTCACGGCGCAGGCTAGGCGGTCATTCGACGCCCCAAGCGGTCGAGCATCCGACAGCAAAGCTCAAGCTGTTCAATCTCGACATATTCGTCTGCTTTATGGGCTTGGGTGATTGATCCCGGCCCGCAGACAATTGCCTGAACCCCAAGCTGTTGAAACAGCCCCGCTTCTGTCGCGAATGAAACGACGCCCGTGCCGTTGGCACCGGTCAGCTCGGCCACAAGGTCTCGGGCTGCGTTTTTGTCCATCGGTTCAAGGCCTGCAACTTCGGCGACGGCCTGTTGCGTAATATTGGCGGCGCTGTGCACGGCCTGCATTTCAGGCAGCAACGTGCGTTTGACATAGTCGGACAGAGTGCGCTTGACCAGATCCGCATCGCTCGACTGAACGGGCCGCATTTCCCAAGCAACCTCGGCTTTGCTGGCGATCACATTGTGCGCGACACCACCGGAAATAAGCCCGATATTCACGGTCGTCCAAGGTGGTTCAAACGGGCTGCCGGATGGTGCGCGGGACTTTAGGACTTGCCGCAATTCCAGCAGCTTTCCGATATAGCGGGCTGCATACTCAGCCGCGTTTACTCCGTCATCCGGGGCTGAGCTGTGCCCTTCGAGCCCGATAAAGGACGTGGTGTATTCATAGCAGCCCTTGTGGCCCTCAATCACGCGCATTTCTGTCGGTTCACCTATGATGGCGATATCTGGAACGATGCCACGCTCGGACAGGTCATCCACCAGATTGCGCGCTCCAAGGCACCCGGTTTCCTCGTCATAGGTGAACGAGAAATGCAGCGGTTGGGTCAACTGCTTCGCATCAAGAGTTTCCGCAAAAGCCAAGGCCGCGGCTATGAACCCCTTCATGTCGCAGGTACCGCGCCCATACAGCTTTCCGTCACGCTCGACCATCTGGAACGGATCGCTGGTCCAGTCTTGATCGGCCACGGGAACAACATCCGTATGTCCGGACAAAACAATGCCGCCATCCATCTCTGGCCCAAGCGTGGCAAAGACGTTGGCCTTTGTTCCAGTCGCATCCTGAGTCTGAATACACCGCGCACCCAGTGCCGAAAGAAAGTCGGTCAAATAGTGGATGATCTCAAGATTGCTATCCGCCGAAACCGTTTCAAACGCGATCAAATCGGACAGGATTTCCTTGTTTCTTTGCAATGTCATGGCTTAACGAACAGTTTGCGGGGGCGGTCACAGAAACACTCTGCGCTCCCGGATTCGGTGATCAGGATGGACTCGGTGATCTCAAGCCCCCAGTCATCCATCCAAAGGCCGGGCATGAAATGGAAGGTCATGCCAGGTTCAAGAACGGTTTCATCCTCGGGTCGAAGGGATATGGTGCGCTCGCCCCAATCTGGCGGATAACTGAGGCCGACAGGATAGCCGCACCGCGCGCCGCGTTCGATCCCGGAGCGTTCCAGCGGCGCGGCCAACGCAAGCGCAATATCGCGGGCCTGATTGCCCGCGCGGGCTGCATTCAAGCCTGCTTCGAGCCCCTCAACCAACGCCGCTTCGGCGCGCAGCAGGTGATCAGGTGGCTGACCAAGGAACACCGACCGGCAGAAAGGTGTGTGATACCGTCGATAGCAGCCGGAGAGTTCAAAGAACGTGCACTCACCCGATCTGAACGGCGCGCCATCCCACGTTAGGTGGGGCGCTGCCGCGTCTGGCCCCGAAGGAAGCAAGGGCACAATGGCCGCATAGTCACCCCAATTCCCGTCAGCGCCATGAATTGCGTCGCTGTAAATCTGGGCCACTAATTCGTTTTTTCTAAGCCCCGGTTCCACGCGTTCCAGAACGCCGTCGATGATATGTTCTGAGATACGCGCGGCCTTGCGCATCAAGACAATCTCTTCGTCGGACTTAACCGCGCGTTGCCAATTGATCAGCGCGTTTGCGTCAATCAGTTCGGCGTTGGGAAGCTCTGCCTGAAGGGTCAGGTGGGCCTTGGCCGAATAATAGTAGTTGTCTAATTCGACACCGATACGTCCGGTGGCAAGACCGCAATCTGCAATCAATGCTGCAAGGTCCTGCATCGGGTGACGAACGGTCGACTGAACATATGCGTCCGCATAGCCGCGAATGCGGTCGTTCGTCATCCAGACAGTGCGGCGTGCCCCGTTGGCATCCTGACCTCGACCCCACCAGATCGGATCGGCATCGTGTAAAACCACGACGCCTTGATGCACGTAGAACGACCAGCCCTCATACCCCGTCAGCCACGCCATGTTCGAGGGGTCTTCGACAAACAGCGCGTCCAGGCCAGCCTTTGCCATCGCCGCGCGCGTCTTGGTCATGCGGCGGTCATACTCTGCCTGAGTAAATGCCGGATCAGCGTGGGCCATGGGCTGCTCCTGTCTGGTGTGAAGTCTTGTTGACAGAACTTGACGAAATCGGTCACGTCAATGGGCAACACAGGAAAGGCAGGCAATTGAAGATCTCATCCAACCCGTATCGCGGTGGTCAGAAACTGATCCCAGAGGCGCCATTCCCCTCAAACGACGCCGCGCGGGTTGCAGCCCTGTTGGGTCAGTGCCCCGCGGCCGCTGAAACTCCGCTGACTGAGGTTGGCGGCCTTGCCGGTGTCGCAAATCTCTGGGTGAAGGATGAGCGTGGGCGGATGAACCTTGGGTCGTTCAAGGCGTTGGGCGCGGCATATGTGATTGCGCGCCACGCTGCGGATATCTCCGACGCCCCCGACGATACAACCTTAACCGGGCCGACCTATGTGACCGCCAGCGCGGGCAATCACGGCATGAGTGTTGCGGCTGGTGCGCGGATATTTGGTGCAGATGCGGTGGTGTATATCGCTGAAACTGTGCCCGAAAGCTTTGCGGATCGCTTGCGGTCTCAGAACGCGCGGGTCGTGCGTCAGGGTGTTGATTATGCGGCCAGTATGGAGGCTGCGGCGCAGGCCGCTCGGGATAATGGCTGGACGTTGCTGTCTGACAGTTCCTGGCCCGGCTACTATGAACTGCCGCATATCCTGATGGAAGGCTACCTGCAAATGGCGGCCGAGGCCGTGCGTCAATGCCCACAGGTGCCCACGCATATCTTCTTGCAGGCTGGCGTAGGTGGGTTGGCAGGGGCCGTCGCCGCCTATGCCCGCGACGTCTGGAAGGATGCACCTCAGATTATCGTGGTCGAGCCCGAGGCCGCGCCCGCTTTGCAGGCCAGTATCGAGGCGGGCGCGTGTGTCTTCGCCGATGGGCCTGACAGCGTAATGGGCCGCCTTGACTGTAAAGAGCCGTCGCTGATCGCGCTGAACGGTCTGGCACGAGATGCGGATATGTTTCTGACGCTCTCGGATGAAGAAGTTCTGCGTTATCTGCCGGCAATGGCCAAGGCAGGCATCGCGACAACAGCGTCCGGAGGGGCAGGGATTGCAGCCGTCATGAATTCCAACGTTCGCACTGAATTGGGTATGGGCCCCGAGGCGCGGGTTCTATGCTTTTTGTCCGAGATCGCCGAATGAAGGGGTTTGAGGATACCGAATTCGCGGCACGCACCGAACGTGCCCAGCGTTTGATGAGCGAGCATGGGCTTTCGGCATTGCTGCTAACCACCGAGCCCGAAGTGCGCTATTTCACAGGTTATTTGACCCGGTTCTGGGAAAGTCCGACGCGTCCTTGGTTCCTGATCGTGCCTGCATCTGGCAGACCCATTGCCGTCATTCCTTCGATTGGCGCGGCGCTGATGGGACAAACGTGGATTGATGATATCCGTACGTGGAGCTCGCCGGATCTAAGCGATGATGGGATCAACCTGCTGGCAGACACACTACGAGAGGTGACTCAGCCTGGTTCCCGTATCGGATTACCAGACGGGCACGAAACACATATCCGAATGCCCCTGGCCGATTTATATCGCCTGAAACAGTTGGCGGACGATCGCGTATTTGCAGGCGACGCGGGTATTTTGCGCAGGCTCCGAATGGTGAAATCCGAAGCCGAGATTGCAAAGATCGAAGCGGCTTGCACCATCGCGGGCCGTGCCTTCGCGCGTGTCCCAGAAATTGCGGGAGCCGGTGTCACGGTTGCCTCTGTTTTTCGCCACTTTCAGATGTTGTGTTTGGAAGAAGGGGCCGATTGGGTGCCTTACCTCGCCGGAGGCGCGGAACAGGGCGGGTATGCAGACGTGATTTCACCAGCCCGAGATACCGCTATGGCACCCGGAGATGTTCTGATGTTGGACACGGGATTGGTTTGGGACGGCTATTTTTGCGATTATGACCGCAACTGGTCGATCGGTCCGGCCACGGCAGGTGTCAAATCGGCATATGCAACCTTGATTGAGGCGACTGATGCCGCGTTTGAAGTCGCCCGTGCAGGCGCGCGTGCGTGCGATTTGTATCAGGCGATGAACTCAGTTCTGTCACGCCAAAGCGGTGATACCGGGGCAGGTCGGTTGGGGCATGGGCTTGGAATGTCATTGACAGAGTGGCCGTCGCTCATACCCGGCGATGAAACAGTTCTTGAGGCCGGTATGGTACTGACGCTTGAACCCGGCATCGCAGTTGGTGACAAAATTCTGGTTCACGAGGAAAACATAGTTATCACCGAAGACGCGCCGCGGTTTATCAGTCCTAAGTCTGGGACGGAGTTGATTGAGATATGAGTTACTTACCATACACTCTTGATGCAGGTGACCCATCCGTCAGTCCGCTTGGTTTGATTGTCCTGCAAACAGACGAAACAATCGAGCCCGAGTTCAGCGCCTATTTCGCGGATCGCAGCGTTCCGCTTTACGTATCAAGGATTCCAAGCGGGGCCGAAGTCACGACGGACACCCTGTCAGAAATGGAGAAATCATTGCCTGCGGCTGCGGACTTGTTGCCAAAAATTCGGCCGTACAAGGTTGTGGGATATGGCTGCACCTCAGCCAGTTCTGTGATTGGCTCAGATCAGGTTGAACGGATGGTTCAGCGCACATGTGACGTTGCAACCGTCACGAATCCTTTGCGCGCAGCTTCGGCCTGTGCCGCAGAACTTGGGGTTTCGAAATTCGCGCTTTTGTCCCCATATATCGAAGAAGTGAACGAACCTCTTCGACATGCTTTCTCTCAAAATGGGATTTCGATGGATGTTTGTGGCTCTTTTGGGGAGGCAGAGGAATCCAAAGTCGTGCGGATATCCCAACGATCCGTCACCGATGCCGCCATCCGGCTGGGTTCTGATTCGGCGGTCGAAGCTGTTTTCATAAGTTGCACGAATCTCAGAACTTTTGACGCGATCCCGGAAATCGAAAAACAGCTTGGTAAGCCCGTGCTTTCCAGCAATCAGAGCCTTGCCTGGCACATGCGGCACCTGAATTCCGCCTGAATATCAGGCGCGTGCCAATTTCTTTGTCATTCTCTAGACATATTTTGGTTGCGCGACGCGTCCCGCTTGTCCTTAAATGGGCCGGACAGGTCTTTGAGATCCGGATGAACCGGGCAACCAAGGGCGGCACAGGGGAGCCAAGTTGGTAATGACTAATGACGCAGCGTTCGTCGAATTTCAGCGTGTCCAAAAATCTTATGATGGCGAAATACTCGTCGTAAAAGATTTAAATCTTTCAATGCCAAAGGGGGAATTCCTCACGATGCTGGGCCCGTCGGGTTCCGGCAAAACGACGTGTTTGATGATGCTTGCCGGTTTTGAAACGGCAACGCATGGCGAGATCATGTTGGACGGGCGACCGATCAACAACATCCCACCGCATAAGCGCGGCATTGGCATGGTTTTCCAAAACTATGCGCTGTTCCCGCACATGACTGTCGCCGAGAACCTCTCGTTCCCGCTTGAGGTTCGGAAGATTGGCAAGGATGAGCGCGAAGAAAAGGTCAAACGCGCTTTGGATATGGTTCAGATGGGTGCCTTTGGCAGTCGTCGCCCTGCGCAATTGTCGGGTGGCCAACAGCAGCGTATCGCTCTTGCACGTGCCTTGGTGTTCGAGCCTGAGCTTGTCTTGATGGACGAACCGTTGGGGGCCTTGGACAAACAACTGCGTGAGCATATGCAGTTCGAAATCACACGTCTGGCTCATGAGTTGGGGATCACAACTGTTTACGTGACCCACGATCAGACCGAAGCCCTGACAATGTCGGATCGTGTCGCCGTGTTTGACGACGGACGCATTCAGCAACTAGCGCCGCCGGATCTGCTGTACGAAGAGCCTGAAAACAGCTTTGTCGCCCAGTTCATTGGGGAAAACAACACGTTGGAAGGTGTTGTTAAATCTATCGATTGCGACTCGTGCGTGGTCACACTTGACGATGGTTCTGAAATTGACGCCAAGCCAGTGAACGTCACCAAGGCGGGTGAGCGGACCAAGGTGTCGATCCGGCCTGAGCGTGTTGAATTCAACAAAGATCGCCTGCACGCCGATGCCCACACTCTGAAGGCAACGGTGAAGGAGTTCATCTATATGGGTGACGTGTTCCGTTTCCGCCTGTCAGTGGCCGGCAATGATGACTTCATCATCAAGACCCGGAACGCACCTGACGCCATCAGGCTGTCCCCCGGCCAAGAGGTCGAGATCGGCTGGCTGGCGCATGATTGCCGGGCGCTTGACGCCTAAGGCATGAATACCCCGCCGTTGCGGGGCAAGAGTTGGCCGGGTTGCCCCGTGACCCGGTCTCAAAATCTAAATTTAACGGGTATAACAGGGAGTTAAACATGAAAGTTAAAACCACTCTGATGGCAAGCGCAGTTGCTGCCGTTGCCGGTGGCGCGATGGCCGAAGAGATGACCATCGTCTCCTGGGGCGGCGCGTATTCCAAGTCGCAGCTCAAAGCGTATCACGAACCCTATTCGGAAAAGACCGGCGTCACCATCCTGAATGATGACAGCTCGGCCGAGGCCGTTGCAAAGCTGCGTGCGATGAATGAAGCGGGCAACATCACTTGGGATGTGGTGGACGTTGTTGCCGCGGACGCGATCCGTCTGTGCGATGAAGGTCTGGCGCTTGAAATCGACTTTGACAGCCAACTTGCCGCTGCACCGGACGGGACACCGGCGTCCGAAGATTTCGGCGATCTTCTGGTTAGCGACTGCTTTATTCCGCAGATCGTGTATTCGACTACATTCGGCTATCGCACCGATCTGGTAGGCGATAACCCTCCGACCGAGATCTGCGCCGTTTTCGATCTTGAGAACTATCCGGGCAAGCGCTCGCTTGAAAAGCGTCCGATCAACAACATGGAATGGGCGCTACTGTGTGACGGCGTGGCCAAAGAAGACGTTTATGATGTTCTGGCAACACCGGAAGGTCAGGATCAGGCGCTGGCCAAGTTGGGCACCATCAAGGACAACGTTGTTTGGTGGTCTGCCGGTGCCGACACGCCGCAGTTGTTGGCCGACGGCGAAGTCATCATGGGCTCGACCTATAACGGTCGTCTGTTCAGCGTGATCGAAGAGCAGAAACAGCCCGTCGCAATGCTGTGGGACGCGCAGGTGTTCGATCTGGACGGTTGGATCATCCCCGCCGGTCTGAGCGAAGAGCGTCAGCAGCGCGCGTTGGACTACATCATGTTCGCAACCGACACACAGCGTCTGGCGGATCAGGCCAAGTACATCTCGTACGGTCCGGCCCGTGCATCTTCGGCACCGCTGGTGGGCCAGCACGCCGATCTGGGTATCGACATGGCTCCGCACATGCCGACCGATCCGGAGAACGCCAAGAACACGTTCCTCTACAATTACGAGTTCTGGGCTGACTACCGCGACGACATCGACGCCAAGTTCCAGGCGTGGTTGGCGCAATAAGCCTGCTTTAAGTCATTGGTCGGGGCCGTCATTGGCCCCGATCCACCAAAAAAGACCAAGGGACGCAGATGACTGACGCAACTCAATCCGGTCCGATGCTGGCCGCCGATGGTACGCCGCTGAAGAAATCTCTGGCGCGGTCTTTGCGCCGCCGCAAGCTGAGGGCGCTGGCCCTGATTGCGCCGCTGCTGCTGTTTGTCCTGCTTTCCTTTGTGATCCCGATCATGTCTATGCTGTTCCGCTCGGTCGAAAACAGCATCGTGGCCGACACGCTGCCTTTGACTGTGGTCGAATTACGCAATTGGGATGCCGACAGCGGTGAACTTCCGAATGAGGCGCTTTATGCGGCCTTCACCAAGGACATGATCACCGCGATCGACGAGAAAACGCACACCCGTCTGGGCTCGCGTTTGAACTATGAACAAACGGGTATGTCGTCGATGTTCCGCCGGTCTGGTCGTCAGATCAAAAAGCTGGATCCGGAAACAGACGGCCCGTTCAAAGACAAGCTGATTGATATTCACGATGGCTGGGGGGATGTTGAGACTTGGCGCACGATCAAGACGCACGCGGTTCCCATCACTAACGGCTATTTCCTGAATGCAATCGACATGCGCCGCACCCCCGAAGGCGCGCAGGCGCAACCTGAAGATAAGCAAATTCTGATCAAGCTGTTTGGCCGCACGCTGATGATGTCGCTGATTATTACGGCGTCCTGTATCCTGCTGGCTTACCCAGTGTCCTATCTGTTGGCGACGCTGCCGATGCGTGTGTCGAACCTGTTGATGATCCTTGTGTTGTTACCTTTCTGGACGTCACTTCTGGTGCGAACCTCGGCGTGGAAGGTGATGTTGCAACAGCAGGGCGTGATCAACGAAACGCTGGTCTGGCTGGGGCTGGTGGCTGATGATGCGCGATTGGTGATCATCAACAACCAATTCGGGACGATCATTGCGATGACGCATATCCTGCTGCCGTTTATGATCTTGCCGATGTATTCGGTGATGCAGACCATTCCAGACTCCTACACACGCGCGGCAAAATCCATGGGCGCGACCAACTGGACGACCTTCTGGCGCATCTACTTCCCGCAATCCATTCCAGGCATCGGCGCAGGGTCGATCCTCGTGTTCATCCTCGCAATCGGCTACTACATCACACCCGAGATCGTGGGCGGCACCAAGGGTGTCTTCATCTCGAACCGGATCGCTTATCACATCTCGTCCTCGTTGAACTGGGGGCTGGCGGCGGCCTTGGGTACGATCCTGCTGGCGGTCGTTCTGTTACTCTACTGGTGCTATGACAAGATCGTGGGCATCGACAACGTGAAGCTGGGATAAAGACGATGGCAGCACTTACACCTATATCCCGCAAACCCATGTCGGTGGTTCTGCCCGCGGTGGCCATTGCCGGAGGTTTCCTTGGCATGTTCGTCGGGGCCGGGCAGGGCAGCGTCCTGCTGGGGATTTTGATCGGAGCCGCGCTTATGGCGGGGCTGGCTTGGGTCTATATGAACGTTCTGGACAATGAGAGCGTGGCTCGGTGGATCACGATACTAGGGCTGGGCGGGCTTGGCTTGCTGTTTGCCGGTGTTACCGGGTTGATTGTTGGGCTGCTGGCCGGATGGTTCTTCGCCTTCTTCATCTTCTGGCTTTATGAAGGCCGTTACCGGCAGAAACTGCTGCCGTATATGACCGGTCAACAGGTGTTCTGGCACTATACGTTCCGTGTGATCTGTGGTGCGATCTTCGTGTTCCTGATCACGCCGATCCTTGTGGTCCTGCCGCTGTCGTTCAACGCGCAGGATTTCTTCACCTTCACGCCCGAGATGCTGAGGCTGGACCCCGAAGGATATTCGCTGAAGCACTATCGCGACTTCTTCACCAATAATGAATGGCAGCGCAGCTTCAAAAACTCGCTGATCATCGCGCCGATTGCGACGTTCATTTCTGTTTCGCTGGGTACTTTGGCGGCCATCGGCCTCAGCCAGAGCCATGTTCCCGGGCGGCGTGCGATTATGGGCATCCTGATCTCACCCATGATCGTGCCGCTGATCATCTCGGCCACTGGTATGTTCTTTTTCTACAGCGATATTGGCCGGTTCCTTGAAGGTACATTGGGAATGGACAAGAACTTTGTGGGCTATGTGAAGGTCATTCTTGCCCACGCGGTTCTGGGTATTCCGTTTGTGATCATCACCGTGACGGCGACTCTGGTCGGGTTTGACCAGTCACTGACGCGGGCAGCGGCAAATATGGGGGCAGGGCCGGTGCGGACCTTCTTCAAGATCCAGATGCCGCTGATCCTGCCGGGTGTGATCTCGGGCGGATTGTTCGCCTTTATCACCTCGTTTGACGAGGTGGTTGTGGTGCTGTTCGTCGGCTCGGCCAGCCAGAAGACGCTGCCGTGGCAGATGTTCACCGGCCTGCGCGAACAGATCAGCCCGACCATACTGGCGGTGGCGACGATCCTTGTGGTGATCTCAATCGCGCTGCTGACCACGGTTGAATTGCTGCGCCGCCGGTCCGAGCGTCTGCGGGGACTTTCCCCCGCTTGACGCACGCCGCGGCGTGATTTAGCCATTGCGATATGTAGCCCGGTCACGATGGCGTCGTGACAGTCAAACGGGCGCATGGCTCTCGGTTCCCGAGGCCGCTTGTCCTGAACGCCGGGACTTGTGGCCGGGCACCCTTCGTCCGGCATTGCAGGAGAGAGCATGATGACAGATCTGACAAACCGCCCCGAGTTCTTCACCAGCCACAATGGCGACAAGGCCCCGCTGCCGTTCAGCAAGGCAGAATACGCCCGCCGCCTGTCGGGCCTGCGCGCCATGATGGCCGCGCGGGATATACCGGCGGTGTTACTGACCTCGATGCACAATATCGCCTATTACTCGGGCTTTCTGTATTGCGCCTTTGGCCGTCCTTACGGCTGTGTTGTGACGCAGGACGCGTGTACGACGGTTTCGGCCAATATCGACGCGGGTCAGCCTTGGCGACGCTCGGTCGAGGAAAACGTCATCTACACCGACTGGAAACGCGACAATTACTGGCGCGCGGTGGCCGACCTGATCGGTGGTGCTAAGCGGATCGGTATTGAAGGCGACCACATGACACTGGCCGCACGCGACACGGCGCTTGCAATGCTGGGACAGCCCGAGTTGGTGGATGTGGCCGGTGATACGATGGCGGCCCGGATGGTGAAATCCGCAGAAGAGATAGAACTGATCAAGGGTGGGGCCCGCACCGCAGATGTGGGCGGTGCCGCTATCCACGCCGCGATCCGCGAAGGCGCGACTGAGATCGAGATCGCTATGGCCGGGCGTGACGCGATGGAGGCTGAGATTGCCCGCGCATACCCGGATGCCGAATACCGCGACACCTGGGTCTGGTTCCAGTCTGGCCTGAACACTGATGGCGCGCATAACCCCGTAACCAAGCGGGCCCTGCAAAAGGGCGATATCCTGTCGCTGAACACCTTCCCGATGATCTCGGGCTATTACACCGCGTTGGAGCGTACGCTGTTCCTGGGCGAGCCAGACGCTGACAGCCTGCGCATCTGGAAGGCCAACGTCGCCGCGCACGAATTGGGCCTAAGCCTGATTAAACCCGGCGCGACCTGTTCGGGCATCACCGCCGAGATCAACCGGTTCTTCGCTGATGAGGGCCTGCTGCAATACCGGTCGTTCGGCTATGGCCACTCGTTCGGCGTCCTCAGCCACTACTATGGGCGCGAAGCGGGGCTGGAGCTGCGCGAGGATATCGACACGGTGCTGGAGCCGGGCATGGTCGTGTCAATCGAGCCGATGCTGTGGATTCCCGAAGGTCAGCCCGGCGCGGGTGGTTATCGTGAGCATGACATTCTGGTTGTCGGCGATGACGGGGCCGAGAACATCACCGGCTTCCCCTATGGGCCGGAACACAACACGATCAACTGACAAAAAGGGCAAGAGGGGCGTTTAGCCCCTCTTGCCACGTTCGTGAAAAATGAAGCCGATGAAATTCAGCAACACCTGCGCGGCTAGAATTTGTGTGCTTTCGGTTGGGTCGTAATTCGGCGCGACTTCGACCAGATCAATGCCCACCACATCGCCACGTTGCGCCAGACCTTGCAGGATTTCCAGCACGTCATAATACAGAAAACCCCCGTGGCTGGGCGTGCCGGTGCCTGACGCAATCGAAGGGCAAAAAGCGTCTATATCAATCGTCACATAATACCGCGCGCCCTCAGGGATGCGGGCCAATACGCCCTCGGTTCCCAGTTTGCGGACCTGCCGCACCGACAGAATGTCTGAGCCACGGGCGCGGGCATCCTCGTAGCCTTCTTTCGCGGTCGAGGACACGTTGCGAATGCCCAACTGGGTCATGCCCGAGACATAGTCTTTCTCGATCGCGCGCCGCATCGGGTTGCCGTGCCCGGCAGTGACACCATGGCGTTCATCAACGAAATCCAGATGCGCGTCGATCTGGACCACATGGATAGGACCATTCTCGGCACAATTCGCGGCAAATGCGCTGATGCAAGGGATATTGACCGAGTGATCGCCGCCAATGGTGACAGGTAGGGCCCCTGCGTTCAGGATTTTCTGCACTCCGAACTGGATGTTGGCGTGGCTTTCCTCGGTCTTGGTGTGGATGATGTCGGCGTCCCCGATATCAACCATGCGGACCGAGCTATCCAGATAGGTCGCGTCATCTTCGTGATCATAGGCCCCCGCGTGACCAAAGCTGAACAAGGTCGACGCCTCGCGCACGGCACGCGGCCCGAACCGAGCGCCCGACCGCCACTGGGTGCCGAAATCGAACGGAGCGCCAAGAACGGCCACGTCTGCGTCTATCTGATCCCAGTCCTCGACATAGGGTGATTTGCCGAAGGTTGATATGCCTACGAAAGGTAGGTTGAGGCGTCCGCTGGAATACCCATGTGATGACATAGCTGAAGACCTGTTTCTTGTTTTCAAATCAAAACTTAGCCGGGTTCTTGGTCGGTGGATAGATCATCCAGATGAAGTTGGCGGTTGAATGTCCCCGCCGCCGGTGTCTATCTGACGGGGCGACTGGAAAGGAAATGCCGTGAGTGATCACGAACTGCCCCCGGAAACGGGTATTTTCTATATCAACTTGGACCGTGTCCCCGCACGGCGTGACTTTATGGAAGGGCAGTTTACCGCTGCAGGCGTGGCCGGTGCCGCACGGTTCTGCGCAGTCGATGGTCAGGTGCCGGGCGCCTTGGACAATAACGGCTATGTGCCGGGTGCAGGCAGCCGCTGGGGGCTGAAGCAAAGTGAAATTGCGTGCTTTGAAAGCCACCGTGCGGTTTGGCAGGCTGCGTTGGATCGCGGCCTTCAGTCGGTTGCAATATTTGAAGATGACGTGGAATTGTCTGCGGAAACGGGCAAGACAGTCTCGACCTTGCTGAGTAATCCGGCTGAGTACGATATGGTCAAGCTCGATTATTCCCCAAGGTCAATGAGGTTTGGAGAAGTAGGCCACATTTCGGACGTTCCGGTCAGACCTATGCTTGAGATGGCTCCTAGCTCAGCCGCTTATATTGTGACCCAAACCGCGTGTCGGAAGCTTCTTTCCTGGTCTGAGCAGTATTCAGACCATCTGGATGACTTCATTTCCTATCCGCGTACAGATTGGCGTATGTATCAGTGTTTTCCCGCCGTGGGCGTTCAGATGATCTGGTCAAAGCAACAGGATCAGACAGATGAAGAAGTAAAGGTCAGTGAGCGGTCGATAGACACCAAAACGAATACCGGTCTGGATAAAGGACCAAGCTGGTTCCGCATTCGGCGTGAACTTCGCGCGGCTCAGAGGAAATTGTACTGGCGGGTGGGCGGTGAAAAGCGATTGTTGGAGCAGGGCGGTTACGTCGGATTTATCCCCTGCGCAAAGGATCTAAAGGTGTAAGCGCGCAACGATTGCAGCGTCATTTGCACCGAACGTGGTCATTTGCCCTATAAGCGTTAACAAAACTACCATTTTGATATAACCTCGCGGTGTTGTTTCCAATTGGCACTTGGGTTTTTGGTATGAGTCAGACGATTTATGAACGCTATGGCGGCTTCAAAACGATCAGCCGGATCGTGATGACGTTCTACGAGATGGCTTTGGATTCCGACCAGATCGGAGATCATTTCGAAGACATTGACATGCCTCGCCTGATTGATCACCAAACCAAGTTTGTTTCTTCGCTTGTTGGCGGCCCGGCGTCGTTCAGCGATGACAGGATCGAGGCCGTTCATCGGCACCTGAATATTTCTCATGCTGATTTTGACGAAATGGCGGATTTGTTCGGCCAGGCTTTGGAAATGCACGGTATGGAGGACGCTCATATCAAGATCGCGCTGAATGCCATTGAATCCAAGCGCGCAATCATCGTGACGCGCAACGCAGCATGAGCATTCTGGCAATAAATGAACAATTGCTGCGGGCAATTGGTGTGGGGATTGCCGTTGTGCGGGCCTCGGACCTGGGGTTTGTTTTCTATAATGGTCCCTTTTCCGAATGGTTCGGAGCACCGTCCGAAGGGCAGACATTGCTGGATATGTTCCCCGATCTGGACCCGCGCGAGCTGGATGACGTCAAACAATCGGGTCTGCGCTACTCGGTCGAAATGCAGATCAAACCAAAGCGTCGGACTCTGGTCTTTGCGATGGCCGTGTCTCTGGCAAATGGTTCGGAAGAGCAGTTGCTGGTTGTTGAATACCAGAACATCACGCGCATCCGCGAGTTGGAGAGCATGATCGACAGCTACTCGACAATGGTCGAGCGTAACACACGTGAACTGGAGCGTGAAAAAGAGCGTGTCGAGCGTCTGTTGCTGAACCTGATGCCGCGCGCGGTGTATGAAGAGTTCAAGACCTTCGGCGTTGTCACGCCGCAGCTTTATGATCAGGTTTCAGTGGTCATGCTGGATTTCGTCGGTTTCACGGATTTCGCTGCGAAAACAGATCCCACAGTCACGTTGAGCGAGTTGAACGACATTTTCACGGCCTTTGACCGGATCGTCGAGCAATTCGGATGCGAGCGGATCAAAACAATCGGGGACGCCTACCTTGCCGTGTCCGGGATGCCGGACGCGACCCCAGATCACGCGACGGCGGTTGCGCATTGTGCGGTCAGATTCCTGCGTTATCTGGAACGGCGCAACGAAAGCCACCCTCATAAATGGCAGGCCCGCATCGGGCTTGGAATGGGGCCTGCAGTGGGCTCTGTTGTCGGGATTCAGAAATATGTCTACGACGTGTTTGGACCGGCGGTGAACATCGCCTCGCGGCTGCAAGTCTTTGCTAACCCTATGAATATTGTCGCCCCTGAAGACATGAAATACGCCCTGATTGATGAATTCCAGGTTTCGGAGTTAGGACGTGTGGACATCAAGGGGATGGGGGAAATGGATCTGATTAATGTAACCTCTGGCCTCAGCTTGCCGCAGCCAAGGTCGGTGTTCTGATCAGTCGTCTTGCGGCACCAATCCCAAACCCCTGAGATAAATGCCAATACCCGACTCCAGTAAGTCTTCGGGAGGGAAGGGCGATGTTGCACCGGTGTTTCTTGCATAAAGTTCCACGACACCGTGGCTCATGGCCCAAATATGGGCGCTGAACATGGAGGCTGGAGGGCGTTTTTCAGGTGGTATGTGCTGCGACAAGTCCGCTGCGGCCTTTTCCAATACGCTTTTTGCCCGGTTGGCAGCCAAGGAAAGTTCAGGCGTGCGGTTGATGGAAACGCCACTTTCGAACATCGCGATGTAATGGCCCGGGTGCTTGCGCGCAAATGCAAGATAGGCGCGCCCCGTTGCTTCGAACGCAGCAAGTGCCGACGGTTGCCCCTTGTCGTAGGCATACTGCATGAGGTCCGCAAACATCTCGAACCCTTGTCTGGCTGCTTCGGCAATCAGGTCTTCACGGCCCTGAAAGTGCCGGTAGACCGCCGCTGGCGTCACCCCGGCGGTTTTGGCGGCCTCAGACAGGGTAAAACCCGTTGGGCCTTTTTCCTCGATCAGGGATAAAGCGGCCTCGATCAGGGCTTGTTTGAGGTTGCCGTGGTGATAGCCGCGTTTCGTCATCCCTGGGTCAGGTGCCTTTGTTGTCGTGAATGGGCGAAACTTGACATAATCCGAGTTGGCGCCTTCGTCCAATGTCTATCGCGTTGGAGACACGTGAATTTCATCACGAATCCCAGATTTCGGGGCCGCCGCAGATTTTCGTGTCGACCTCGCCTATGGCTTTGACGTCTTTCTCGTCATAGTCCAAGGCGTGTAGAACGGTTCGAATGGCGGCAAGGCGCGCACGTTTCTTGTCATCCGATCGCACGATGGTCCAAGGGCACTGTTCGGTGTGGCTGCGCGTTAGGGTTTCCGAGATGGACTGGCTGTATTCATCCCATTTACCAAGCCCCAGAATATCAATTGGGCTGAGTTTCCATTGTTTCAACGGGTCAGTCTCGCGGGACAAGAACCGGTTAAGCTGCTCGGCCCGTCCCACATTCAGCCAGAACTTGAACAGATGAATACCGTCGTTGATCAGACTGGTTTCCAGCGGCAAAACCTGTCGAAAGAACCTTTCGCGTTCTTCCGGGGTGCAAAACCCAAATACGTTCTCGACGACACCGCGATTATACCAACTTCGGTCGAAGAACACGATTTCTCCAGCTGCGGGCAGGTGCGGGATATATCGTTGGAAATACCATTGGCTGCGTTCTTGATCCGACGGTTTGCTAAGGGCGACGTTTCGGGCACCCCGAGGGTTTAGATTTTCCCGAAAGCGTTTGATCGTGCCGCCTTTGCCCGCCGCGTCGCGCCCTTCGAAAATGATAGCGATCCGGCGTTCGGTTTCCTTCACCCAAGATTGCATCTTGACCAATTCAATCTGCAACGCCTCCATCTGTTTTTCATATTCTTTGCGCTTCATTCGCTCGTCATATGGAAAGCTGGGATTCAGGATGTCATCCTTATCTGCTTTCTCGATAGCGGATCGAACGTCCTTTGGAGCGTCTTTGCGGAAGTACTTTTCGATGGAACCTTTTTCAGACCGGGCCATGAACTACCTCTCGATAAAATCCAATTCCTACTATGGATTAGCCGAGGCTTTAACGCAAACCCGCCCGTTGAGCCGCCCGGTCGATGGCTTCGGCCACTTCAGGCGCGGCGACCACTTGTGGCATGTGTCCAATTCCGGGCAGTTCGATCAACTCGGCGCCGGGGATTTGTTCAATCAGGCGCTCGGAGTGCCACCCCAGCCCAACTGTATCGTCCGCAGTTCCATGCACAATCTCGGTAGGAACGGTAATGTCCTTGTATTCTGGTTGCAGGGTGCGGATTTCTTCAAGAAGATTTGCGCGCTGTTTGGCATTTGCATGCATCGACGCTCGGCGAATGGTCAGGCCGGGCCCAAAGTGGCTAGCGTAGCCGTCTGGTGCAGACTGAGGGGCAAAAACCTGATCAAGCGCTTTTTCTACATACCAGTCCGGCACAAATGCGCTGATCAAAGGCAAAGCCAGCGTGTTGCCTGCCGAAGTTGACGCGAGCCTGTTGAACCCATCCAGCGGGGTTTCCCACGGGATCGCGGCGGGGGCGATCAGGACCAAACCCGCGATATTGTCCGGACGTGTAACGGCCCATGCAAGCGAGACTGAACCGCCATAACTCTGACCGGCAACAATCGGTTTGTTTGCGCCGAGTAACGCGGCAGCTTTCTGAAGGATTTCCGCTTGTTCTTCAATCGTTTCCCCGTCGGGGTTAAAGCTTCCGCTATAGCCAAGACCGGGGCGGTCAAAAACGATCACCCGGAAGTTTTCAGCCAAAATCGGAGCCAGAGCAAACGTCATATCGCGGGTATTCCCGCTGGACCCGTGGATCAGAACAACGTCCGGACCTTGCCCCATCACGACCGCATGGATTGGGATGCCGTCCACATCGACAATCTGTCCTTCGGGCGGGAAGGACGCTTCGGCGCGCGCTTCGTTTTGTGACGCGCGCCAAACCGTCAACAGTGTAAGGCCGGATAGGAACAGCCCGAGGGTTATGACGGTTTTAACGGCCAATTGCATTCATATCGAATGGGGTCGACTGATAGATCTCATTGATCCAGTTGCCATAGAGCAGATGCGCGTGGCTACGCCATCGGTTCTGCGGAGATTGGCTTGGATCGTCATCCGGATAGTAGTTCTTTGGCACATTGATGGGCGCGCCACTCGCTACGTCGCGATCGTATTCTTGCTTTAGCGTGTCACTGTCATATTCGAAGTGATTGAAAATGTAGATTGCGCGGTGCGCGGGGTCCTCGACAAGGCAGGGACCAACTTCTTCGCTGCCCAGCAAGGTCTTCAGTCCCTCAGCACTGTCAATCTCATCCTGTTTCATTTCGGTCCAGCGGCTGACAGGGATCACGCAATCGTCTGAAAATCCACGAAGAAACGGCGAGGCCGAATCCAGGTTTCGATGCCGGAAGCACCCGAACGCCTTGGCGTCCAGCATGTGTTTCTTTACGTCATGGAAGTGGTTGATCATCGCCATCCCACCCCAGCAAACGCCAAAGGTCGAGTGTACGTTGGTTTGTGTCCAGTCGAACACTTCGCTAATTTCGTCCCAATACGTCACATCCTGAAACTCCAGATGTTCGATTGGTGCGCCAGTGATGATCAGACCATCGAATTTCTGATCCTTGACCTCCTGAAACGGGCGATAAAACTCGGCCATGTGTTCGGCTGCTGTGGTTTTGGTCCGATGCTCGGTCATGCGGATCAGCGACAAGTCGATCTGCAACGGGGTCGCGCCGATCAGGCGGGCGAACTGGTTTTCCGTCTGGATTTTCTTGGGCATCAGGTTCAACAGCCCGATGCGCAAGGGGCGAATATCCTGACGCATAGCCTGATCCTCGGCCATGACCATGACGCCCTCATTGGTGAGGACGTCAAATGCGGGCAGGTCGGCGGGAATCTTGATTGGCATCAGGTGCTAGCCTTTGGAATTATTGTGTAAGAGCGATAGTTAAGCGCGGTTTGGGCGTGTCTCAAGGGTGCGTTCGATCAACTCGTCGAAATCAGAGGCATCTCTGACGTCGTGCATGTCTTTCGCCGAGATGGATACGCCCCAATTGTCGGCCATCGCCTGATAGCGCGGCTGCCGATGTGCAAGCGCGCGCGCATAGGTCCATCGGACGAAGGCATCCGGGTCAACTTGCGCGGGCTGGCACCCGTTTTCATCCAAATATTCCTCCCAGACCCGTGTAAGGAATTCGGGCTGGTAGGACATCGGTTTGGGGGCTTTGTCAAAACGGCGGATCAGCTCGGCTGTATGTTCCTCGTCGCCCTTTAGCCAGATCATCAGTGTCTGGCGTGACAATTCGGATAAGACCTGATCACGAGGGTCGTTTGGATCAACCCACTCACAGATCGAACCACCCGTGTCGCAAATGAAATGAGGGTACTGATACAGGCGTTCTGCGCGGTCGATGAAGTATTCCGTATCCAAAAGGGCGTGAATCTCGGCCATGCGAAACTGTTCCTGCCTGCGGCGATATTCTGACAGTTCCAGCCCGCCCAGCGCCGGATCACCCGGTTTGCCGAGATAAGCGGCAACCGGAGTTAGGTTTTCAAACGTGATGTTCGAGCCGATATAGATTGAGTCCGACAGCAGAAGGTCGCGCAGAAACGGCACTTTCATGGCCTGCGCTTTGGCATTGTCTGCGATGTACTCGCCCATGTATCGCGTTCCGATACGGTAATCGATCGAGTAGTGGAACCAGTCGCCAGAATCACGCAGGACATTGGACACATAGGTCTTGCCAAGGCCCGACATGCCGAAAAACAGCACCTTCTTTCTTGCCGCCTCGCGCCACTCTTTTGCCGAGCTGTAGATCATGGTCCGCTATCCCTTTTTGCGACCTTGCTAAATGGGGCAGGGGGCGGCGTCAATCAGGAGTGGATGAGCGGTTGAGTATCAGCAGCCCCAGCGCGAGCACGGCGAACCCCGCATAGGCCTGAGGCTGCAAGGTTTCATCCCGAAGGATTGCGCCCAAAACAATCGCCACGGGCGGGATTATGAGGGTTACTAGCAATAGGTTTCCAGCACCTGCCATGGCCAGTACGCGGTAATACAACAGATATGCGCCTGCCGTGGCAATCAGTGCGTAATACGAGATGGCCAGCCAAGTTGATGTGGGCAACGCCAGCGATGGAACACCATCAACTGCAAGTGTTATCGGCAGGATAACGATGGTTGAGCTCGTAAGCATTCCCGCTGCCGCAACAATCGGTGGGAGGACAGACAAAGTCTTTCGGGCCCATGCACCCGCCAATGTATATGAGATTGCGCCAGCGATGATCGCCAGCTGTGCGGCACTTTGCAGATCGAATTTGGTGAAGTTGTTTAGCCCAATAGCAATCGCCACGCCCGTAAAGCCCAGCCCCACGCCCAGGGCACGACCTTGAGTCAGTTTTTCATCTTTGAAGAACATGGCCGCGATCAATACGCCAAAGATCGCTGTCGCCGCATTCAGGATCGAAGTCAGGCCCGTTTCGATATGCAATTGTCCCCATGCCATCAGGGTAAAGGGTATCGCGTTATTCAGAAGCCCCATAACCAGAAACGCGCCCCAGATACGCGGGTTAGTCGGGATTCTTGTGCCTTTGATCCATACGACGATCCAAAGTGCCAACATCGCCCACAGGACACGATGAAGAACCGAAGTCATGACGGGAATGGTGTCCAGCGCAATCCTGATAGAAACAAAGGATGCGCCCCAGATCAGCCCAAGCAACAAAAGCTCGGCCCAAGCCTGAGTGGATATGCGTTTCTGCGGTGCCATGCTGATGTTTCGCATTCAGCCAGAAGAAACGCGACCCGAAACATGCGAAAAGGCCCCGCCGATTGGCGAGGCCTCTATTCAGATCGTTTGACGCTCGATCAGTTCAGAGCGTAGGTCAGCTGCAGACCAACACTCCAGGCTGAGTTGCCCGAGAACTGACCACCGGTGGTGGTCGTCGTATCACCAATGTCGGTGTAGCGGATACCGCCCGAAATCTGCGCCTGCTCGAACGAGTAGGTGCCGCCCAGACCAAGGCTCCAGAACCCGTCAGTCGGGCCCAGGTTCGAGACCAAGGCGTCGGTCGAAGGTTCGTAACCAACGGAAACGGCCCCCGAGAATGCTTCGGAGAACTGATAGCCTACGCCCAGCGTGTAGGTGAAGGTATCGTCTTCGTAATCCACAAGGTTCGAACCGGTAATTGCAACATAGTTTGTCGGAGCCAGAACGGTTTGTGGCCAGTCGACCCAACGGATCGAACCGAAGACCAGAGTTTTAGGTGCAACACCCGTCTGGAAGTCCAGGTTGACCGACTGCGGCGTTTCGACTTCGGTTTCGGACGGAACCGAAACCAAAGGCACTGGAACCGGCGGAGGTGCCAGGTTGAAAGTCTCGTTGCCGCTGAAGTTATGCGTGATCTTCGAGTTGTAGACCAACGAGACACGCGCCGCGATCTCAGGGCGTTCCCATGCGACACCGACAACATAGCCGAAGTCAACTTCGGCGCCGGGATCAAACGAATACCCAGCAGCAGCAGGGACCGCAACGGACGCATCTGCACGCTGGCCACGGATACCACCAATGGCGCTGAAACCGCCATCGAACTTGTAGCGAAGCAGCGCAGTAATTGCGTCTACGTCAGCTTCGGCGCGCAGGACGTCGTTGTTACGTCCGCCTGCAATGGCAAGCGGGTTTTGCGACAGCGGATAGGCGCTGGGATAGCTGACATCCGCACCGAACGGCTCGTCGTAGATGACCGCAAAATCCAGACGGTCATTGAACGAATGCTTGTACGCAAGGCCCGGCGAAAAGAAGCTGTTTGCCACGTTGCCGGACGGAACGCCATTCTGCGACCCGCTCACGTCCGGGTCAGCGTAGCCAAGCCGCAACTGAACAACATTGCCTTCTTCGAACAGAATGTTGACGCCCTGGCCGCTGCGGTCCAAGCCGCCAGCATAGGCCCCTGTAGCACCAACGCACACAGCGCACGCCTGTAGAAGCGCTTTTTTCATCTAGTTCCTCCCTCAAAGGTCACTTGTTCGGTCAGCACTAGTGCTTGAGTGGATAAGGCTGACCACCTACATGATGCTCGTTATTCTCTGATGCTTTACCTTATCGTCAACAGGTGACGGTGCGTTACTTGTTTGGCTGGTGGCCGGGGAGTGTTGCTGATCGGTTACGATTTTCGGCGTGAACATTCATAAAGATACCTGAGAAGATCACGGCAGCGCCCAGAAGGGTCCATTGGTCAAGCGGTTCTTGGTAGAGAATCATACCGACGATCGCGATTGTCGGCAGCCGCGCAAAGTCAAAAGGTACCACGACAGTCGCCGGAGCAATCGCCAAAGCGTTCGTTATACAATAGTGGGCAAGCAGCCCCGCCAGACCAACCAACAGCAAAAACGGAGCCGTTTGTGCCGATGGCAAAGCGATCTGTCCGTCTATCCCAGATGCCACCAAACCCAGAATGGCCTGAATGACAGTCAGCCAGAACATGATGCATCCAATGCTGGCGAATTGGGTTAGTTTCTTTGTCGATATTGTCGTGAGTGCAAAGAACACCGCTGAAAGAGCTGCAGTAATCAGGCCGGTACTCAGGGGGGCGGCTCCGGGGCGGGCGACGATCAGGATACCCGCGAACCCGATAAGTGCCGACATTACCCTTACGGTTGTCAGCCTTTCCCCCAGTAGCAAAGGAGAAATAAGAATGACCCAGATCGGTTGCGTAAACTCAAGCGCGAAAACCTGCGCCAAAGGAATAACCGTAACGGCATAAAACCACAGGTTTTGCCCGGTGAAATGCATGACATTTCGCACACAATGCAGGCCAATGCGCTTGGTGGTAACGTGATGCCACGTGCCGGACAGAGTTAGAACCAAGGACACGACGACGATTCCAACAAGGCTTCGGTAAAACATGATTTCAAACGTGTCGTGCGTCACGCTCAACTCACGGCCCGCGATTGCCATTGACGAGAAGGACGCAATGGCCCCCGTCATCCAAAGCGCAGCCTTTCCGATCTGAGGTTTACTACTGTCCATTCACCAGCCTGAAGGAATCGTGGTTTCTGACATGAAACCTATGGGTTTCTGGGTGAAGTTAAATAAAAAAGCCGGGACAGAGCCCGGCTTTTTGTTTCATTCCCACTCGATCGTTCCGGGTGGTTTTGAGGTGATATCATATGTGCACCGATTGATGCCTTTGACCTCGTTGATAATCCGCGTGGCGGTTTCACCAAGGAATTCGTGGGTGAAGGGGTAATAATCGGCGGTCATGCCGTCCACCGACGTCACTGCCCGAAGCGCGCAGGCGTAATCATATGTGCGTCCGTCCCCCATCACACCCACGGTGCGCACCGGCAGGATGGCCACGAAAGCCTGCCAGATCTCATCATAAAGGCCGTGCTTGCGAATCTGGTCGATATAGACGGCATCCGCCTCGCGCAGGATGTCCAGTTTCTCGCGGGTGATTTCACCGGGGCAACGGATCGCCAGACCGGGGCCGGGGAAGGGGTGTCGGCCGATGAAGCTGGCCGGAAGACCCAGTTCGCGGCCCAAAGCGCGGACCTCGTCCTTGAACAGTTCGCGCAGGGGTTCGACCAGTTTCAGGCCCATTTTCTCGGGCAGGCCGCCGACATTGTGGTGCGACTTGATCGTGACCGACGGGCCGCCGGAAAAGGACACCGATTCAATGACATCGGGGTAGAGCGTGCCCTGCGCCAGGAACTCGGCCCCGTCGATAGTGTCGGCATGTTTCTGGAACACGTCGATAAACAGCTTGCCGATGATCTTGCGCTTAGTCTCGGGGTCGGACTGGCCTTCGAGATCGCCAAGGAACAACTCGCTTTCGTCAGCGTGGATCAGTTGGATGTTGTAGTTGTCGCGGAACATGCCGACGACTTCCTGGGCCTCGTTCTTGCGCAGCAGGCCGTGATCGACGAACACACAGGTCAACTGATCTCCGATCGCCTCATGGATCAGGATCGCCGCGACCGAGCTGTCGACGCCGCCAGACAACCCGCAGATGACCTTTTTGTCGCCCACCTGCTCGCGTATTTTGCGGATCATCTCGTCACGATAGGCACCCATCGTCCAGTCACCCTTGAACCCGGCCAGTTTGACGAAATTCTCGTACAGTTTCGCGCCTTTGGGGGTGTGATGCACCTCGGGGTGGAACTGAACGGCATAGAAGTGGCGTGTGCTGTCGGCAGTGATCGCAAAAGGCGCGTTGGGCGAGGTGCCGAACACCTCAAAACCCGGTGCGATTTCGCTGACGTGATCACCGTGGCTCATCCAGACCTGCTCGTCACCCTCGGAAAACCAGCCATCTAGAATGTCCAATTTGCCCTTGGGTGTGACAAAAGCACGACCGAATTCGGCGGTGCCGTGGCCGCTTTCGACCTTGCCACCCAATTGGTGCATCATCACCTGCTGGCCATAGCAGATGCCCAAAATCGGCACGCCATAGTCGAAAATCTCTTGCGGGGCGCGCGGTGAACCCTCGCGCGTTACGCTGTCGGGGCCGCCCGAGAAAATCACAGCTTTTGGCGCCATCTTGCGCACAAAGTCCATCGTGACATTCTGGTAGGGGTGGATTTCGCAATAGACGTTCAGCTCACGAAGGCGTCGCGCAATAAGCTGCGTTACCTGGCTGCCGAAGTCGATGATCAGAAGGCGGTCATGGGTGTCCTGGGTCATGGTTGGCTATTAGGTCGCAAGCCTTGCATGTGCAAGCGCAATGACATCATTTGTGCAATTGTGCCTCAGGATAACGCCAATAGGATCTTACATGTCAGAGATCACGTTGCGAAAAGCCACTCTTGCTGATGTAGGCAAGGTCACGAATTGTCTCGCCGCCGCTTATGCACCCGCATTGCGCGATATTCCGGATCTGCCGGATGTAACAGGGGGTGTGGCCGATGACATCCGGTCCCATGGCGGGGTTGTGGCCGAGATGAATGCTGAAATCGTTGGATACATCGTTTTTGGGCAAGTGGACGATGCAGTGATGATATTCAATCTTGCGGTGGCACCCAACGCACAAGGCCGAGGGATCGCGGGACGATTGCTGGACCAAGCCGAAAGCGTTGCGCGCGACAGGGGAATATCGCGCCTCACGCTGCGGACTCACCGTTTGATGCATTCCACGGTGTCCATGTACCAACATCTGGGTTGGAACGTGGAAAAACAAAGCGAAAACAGATTACTATTGGGTAAGTCTATATCAAAGTCGCCCTAATCAGCTAGCTGGTGCGCTCAACGGAAATGTCGCTTTTTCACCTGTAGCGCCGTAATTTATATGCTTTGCCCCTGTCAGCTCCTGTAACAGAATTCTCAAACCAACCAACACACGGGATCTTCACATGGCTGAGGCAAACACCCGGCGCAGGGCGAGAGGTGGCGGTGGCGCTGCCCGCCGCGCCGAGCGCACCGCGGTACGAATCGAAACGGCAAAATACATCGAACGCAATATTCCGAACTTCGAAGTTCTGAACGAAGAAGCGTTGCAGATCATCGAAACCAACGCCGAAACCATTCTGGCCGAGGTCGGTGTCAACTTTGTCGACAACCCCGCCGCACTGGAGCGTTGGAAGGATGCGGGTGCAGATGTGGATGGCGAGCGTGTCCGCATCCCCCGAGGTCTTGCGCGCGAGCTGATCAAGACCGCCCCCAGCGAGTTCACCCAGCACGCACGCAACCCCGAGAAATCGGTGGTCATCGGTGGCCGCAATCTGGTTCTGGCCCCGGTCTATGGCCCGCCCTTCGTGCGTGATGCGCAGGGTGGCCGTCGCTATGCGACCATGGACGATTTCAACAAGTTCGTGAAGCTGGCTTATATGTCCAAGTGGCTGCATCACTCGGGCGGGACAGTCTGCGAACCCACCGACATCCCGGTGAACAAGCGTCACCTCGACATGCTGATGGCGCATATGACCCTGTCGGATAAGCCTTTCATGGGTTCGGTAACCGATCCCAGCCGTGCGCAGGATTCGGTTGAGATGTGCGAGATCCTGTTCGGCAAGGAATTCGTGCAGGAAAACACGGTCATGACGTCGCTGACCAACATCAACTCGCCGATGACCTTCGATGATGTGATGATGGGCTCTTTGGAAGTCTACGCGGCCAACAATCAGGCCTGCATCATTTCGCCCTTTATTGTGGGTGGCGCGATGGCTCCGGTCTCGGTTGCTGGAACGCTGACGCAGGTTCTGGCCGAAGTTCTGGCTGGTGTAGCCTATAGCCAGATCATCCGTCCGGGTGCGCCTGCAATCTTTGGTGCGTTCGTGTCGTCGATCGACATGAACTCGGGTGCGCCGACCTTTGGGACACCCGAGGCGTCTATGGTCACCTACGGCGCGGGCCAGCTGGCACGTCGTCTGGGGCTGCCGTTCCGATCGGCGGGTTCGTTCTGCGGCTCCAAGCTGCCGGACGCACAGGCCGCGTATGAAACCGCGAACTCGCTGAACATGGGTCTGATGTCCGGCGTGAACTTCATGCTGCATTCCTGCGGCTGGCTGGAGGGCGGTCTGGTGGCCGACTTTGAAAAGTTCGTCATGGATGCCGACCAATTGGGCGTTCTGCACGGTATCGCCAAAGGCGTAGCCTATGATGAAAACGCGCAGGCCATGGATGCGATCCGCGAAGTCGGCCCCGGAGGTCACTATCTGGGATGCGCTCATACGCAGGCCAACTTCAAAGAGGCGTTCTGGAAATCCGATCTGCTGGATTACAAGCCGTTCGAAACCTGGGAAGACGAGGGCGGTCGTGACACCCGTCAACTGGCGACGTCGCGGGTTGAACACTTGCTGGCCAACTATCAGCAACCGCAGCTCGACCCAGGCGTCCATGCCGCTCTGAACGAGTACATTGAAAAGAAAAAGGCGTCCATGCCGGACGCCTTTACCTAAATCAGTGATATTGAGGGGCGCGACTGGCTTTGAACAGTTGCGCCTCTCCCATTAGCGCGATCAAAATATCCAGATGCCGAACCAGAGAATAGGCAGCGTCTTCGGCCATTCTTTGCGCGTTGGCTTCTTTCTCCATCTCTATCAAGCGAACGAGGGCCGCCCCGTTTCCGGGCAATGAGCCATATCCCAAAATTCGCTGTAGATGACGATCCCGATCATAGTCTTGCGCGCCGTGCTTTGCAGCGCGGGCCAACAGGCGCGGGCGGCGTAGGGTCGAGATCATTGTCATCAGGTCTTGCATTTCAAAGTTCCATTGCAGTGTGGCAGTTGCCCTGAGTGTCACACAACCAAGGCGGGTGTTGCCTCAACCACGGTCTGGCCGAACTCTGACTTCATGAGTGTTTATGTTTTTAAAACAAATCTGGTTCTTGTCCTCGCCGGTTAACGAACGAGTAACGAAAGCGACTCTAGTTAGAATTGGTTAACAAATTCACCGGGGGCGATAGAGAACAGAATTGAATTGTCTACGAGGGCAACTAACTATGGAAAATAACATGGCTTTCACCATTCCGGCTTGGGTTCCCGAAGGGGCGCAGCGGTATCTTGCGCATACCGAAACCGGACAGTCGATCCGCGACATTGCGCGGTCAGCAGGGTGCCATGCGTCAACCATACTCAGGCAGATAAGACGTATCGAGTCGCGTCGGGACGATCCATTGGTGGACGCCGCGCTACAATCTTTGGCTGCCGAGCATTTTTCGGAAAACACAGCCAAAGATGAACCATTGTCTGGCATTCGGGGCGATGACATCGCCGCAGCCGAAGAAGAATTTGAGCGTGAGGCATTAAGAGTTCTGCGACGGCTTTGCGAGACCGGGTCAGTCTTAGCCGTCGCCGAAGATATGGACAAAGCCGTGGTCGTTCGTGGCACGGGCGATCAGGGAAGCACACGAACGGCTGTCGTCGATTGCAGGGTTGCTCAGGCGCTTGCCCTAAAAGACTGGATCGGCTGTGACAATCCGGGCCGTATCTCACGGTACCGTATCTCTTCTGCCGGACGAACCGCGCTGGGTCAGTTGATGGCCGAGGTGGAAAACCGGGCGCGGACACGCAATGAACTCGGGATGTCCGAAGCGCAAACTCCGTTCCAGCCAATGACCGCAAAGGCTCAGGCACGGGGGGGCGGGGGATCGACCCCGTAGAATTCGTTACAGCGCCGCGGAAAGCCCATTGATCGGGCTAGCGCGCCGACGTGATCGGGACGGAAAGCCGTTTCTGGACGAAACGCTGGTCAGCGCCGGAGAACGCCTGCGGGAAGATTTTGAGTTGGCGCAAGTCGGGCCAAGGGTCGCGCAGAACTGGGATCACTTCCTGACCGCCGGAAGGCGCGGCAGCTTTGGGAACTATAGCGGTGATGGTTGCGGGTCATCGGATGCCCGTAATCGGGTTGAGAGTGCCCTTTCTGACCTTGGCCCCGGACTAAGTGACGTTGCATTGCGTTGTTGTTGTTATCTTGAAGGGTTGGAATTGGCCGAAAAGCGGATGGGGTGGTCTGCTCGGTCCGGAAAAATCGTACTGCGGATCGCACTTCAAAGGCTCAAACGACACTATGAGGAAAAGGCTGAACAAAACCGACTTATAGGGTGATCGGACCAGCGATAGTTCTGCCTTGCGGGTTTGGTGTGATATGATAATCAAAGGTTATGAATTTTACCCTTAGACAATTGCAGTATTTTAACGCCGTGGCCGAGCAGCGGAATTTTGGCAGGGCTGCGCAGGTTTGCCATGTTTCGCAACCCGCTTTGTCCGTTCAGATCAAGGCGTTGGAAGAGACACTTGGCGGAACGCTGTTTGAACGGCAAGCCCGCGATATTCTGCTGACCCCGTTGGGACGGGATGTGCTGGACTATGCACGGCAGGTTCTGGGGGCTGCGGATCGGCTTGATCAATTTGCAAAGGATCAGTCGGGTGGTCATAGATCGCTTTCGATTGGGATTATTCCAACAATTGCTCCGTACCTGCTGCCTGGGGTTCTTGCCGGACTTCGCGCGGCGGATGTTTCCTTGAAGGTTCAGATACGAGAGGCGAGAACAGAGAGACTGCTCTCGATGCTTCGCGCGGGTGAGGTTGATGCCGGATTGTTGGCACTGCCGGCTGGAGGCTCCGAGTTGTTTGAGCTTCCGTTATTCGAAGACCGCTTTCTGTTGGCGGGCAGCGCCGGGCGGCTACAGTCTATGCCGCAACACCCTGAGGCGCTGCATCCATTGGATCTGCAGGCGACACAACTCATGCTGCTGGATGACGGTCATTGCCTAACGGATCAGGCGTTGGAGGTGTGTGGACAGGATCGAAGCAGTGGGTTGATCAACATGGGCGCTTCTTCGCTGGCCACCTTATCCCGGCTGGTCGCCGAGGGATTTGGTCTGACGCTGATGCCCGAACTTGCCGCCCGCGCCGAGACTGAGGCCGTTCCCGGCCTAAAGCTGCAGCGTTTCGGTGCGCCCCAACCATTCCGCACAATCGGTCTGGTGCGTCGTATGTCCACCAGCGCAGAAGATTGGTTCGACAGTCTCGCGGATGTCATACGTCAGGTTGGCGAAGACATCGTTGCTGAGACGCGAAAGTAGTAAGACCCGCCGGGACGGGTCTTAATCTTTGAGCTTATGCGATTAAGCGAGGGCGGGTTCTTTCGCCTCATCCAGATGCTTCATCAGGTTATCGGGCGATGACACGCCGTAAGGATCTTCGGGGCAGTTGTCCATCAAGCCTGGTTCTTCAAACCAAGCCTCGACCACGCCGTCATTGACAATGGCAGCGTAACGCCAAGACCGCATTCCGAAACCAAGGTTGTCCTTGTCGACCAACATGCCCATTTTCCGGGTGAATTCCCCGGAACCATCAGGAATGACCTTTACGTTCTTCAGGCCTTGATCCTGCGCCCATTTGTTCATGACAAAGCTGTCATTCACAGACATGCAGTAAATGGCGTCGATTCCCTTTTCCGCAAAGTCGGCAAAACCGTTTTCGAACCCCGGAAGCTGATAGGTCGAGCATGTTGGCGTAAACGCGCCCGGCAGGGAAAACAGGATGACCCGCTTGCCCGAGAAAAAGTCCGCTGTGGTTTTGTCTTCCCAGCGATATGGATTTGGCCCTTCGACGGCCTCATCGCGAACGCGGGTGTGGAAGGTGACAGCAGGTAATTTTGTGCCGGTTTTCATCAGCAAGCTCCTGTGATTCATGATGATTTGGCACGTATTTAAAATAGTTCTAAATTGGCTTCAACGTCAGAATTGCTGCAACCGCGAATTACCCGAGGTTATTGAGAGAACGTCCATAATTTGCCCAGGATTGTTCATATGTTCTACGTTTCCGAAAAGCAGATACTATGTTGCATGTCAGGTATGTGTCGGTGGCATGGTACAGTTTGACGTACTATGTTAGAGCAAAGCAAATTGACCCAAAGTCAGGAAAGCCAGCCGTGCGTGATCTGAAGATCCCCGAACAACGTCACCCTGAAAAGGCGCATCGCCCGGACAACGCGCAGCCCAAAAAGCCCAGTTGGATTCGCGTCAAAGCACCGGGCGGCAAGGGCTATGCCGATACCCGCAAGATTATGCGGGACAACAACCTTGTCACCGTCTGCGAAGAAGCCGGTTGCCCGAACGTCGGCGAATGCTGGAGCCAGGGCCACGCCACCATGATGATCATGGGCGAAATTTGCACGCGCGGCTGCACCTTCTGCAATATCGCGACCGGACGGCCTGACGATCTGGATGTTTTCGAACCCGGACGCGTTGCCCATGCGGTCGAAAAACTGGGTCTGAACCATGTCGTCATCACCTCGGTCGATCGTGATGATCTTGCGGATGGCGGGGCGGATCATTTTGCGCAAACTATTCGCGCCATTCGTCATCGATCCCCCAAAACGACCATCGAAATTCTGACGCCTGACTTTCTGAAATGTGAGCCCGAGGTTTTGGAAGTCGTGGTCGAAGCCAAGCCGGACGTGTTTAACCATAACCTTGAAACCGTACCGGGGCTTTATCCCGAGGTTCGGCCCGGCGCGCGGTATTTCCATTCTTTGCGCCTTTTGCAGCGTGTGAAAGAGCTTGACCCGTCTATCTTTACCAAGTCCGGCATCATGGTTGGTCTGGGTGAAAAGGAACAAGAGGTGCGGCAGGTCATGGACGACATGCGCGCGGCGGACATCGACTTTTTGACGATCGGCCAATACTTGCAACCCACGCCGAAGCACCACGGCGTCGACAGGTTCGTAACACCGGAAGAGTTCTCATCGTATGAGAAAGCGGCTTATGGCAAAGGGTTCCTGATGGTGTCGGCAACGCCGCTGACCCGCTCGTCCTACCACGCTGGCGATGACTTTGCGCGCCTGCGGGATGCGCGTCAAAAAATGCTGGAGCAAGGGTGACCCCGGACGCCCTTGAACGGCTCACGGTCTTACGCCGCGATCTTCACAGCTACCCCGAACTATCCGGGCAGGAGCGAGAGACTTCGGCGCGCGTGGTCGGTTTGTTGTCCGATCTTGGTGCGGACCGTATCTTGCAAGGGTTGGGCGGCTATGGAGTCGCTGCAGTCTTTGAGGGCAACAGGCCCGGCCCGACGGTCGCCATCCGCTGCGAGTTGGACGGCTTGCCAATTCAAGAGATCAGCAATGCGGAATACGCGTCGCAGAACGCTGGTAATGGCCATTTGTGTGGGCATGACGGCCATATGGTCATGGTGCTGGGTGTCGCTGAGGCGCTAAAGCGGTGTAGACCCTCCAAAGGGCGCGTCGTGCTGATTTTTCAGCCCGCCGAAGAAACCGGCAAAGGCGCTGCGGCGTTCCGAAATTCAACTGGTTTTTCGAACATCGCCCCAGATTATGTGTTTTCTCTTCACAACTTGCCGGGATTGGACCTTGGTTCGGTCGAACTGTGCGAAGGGCCCGCAAATTGTGCCTCTCGCGGAATGAAGGTGACACTGGTCGGGAAAACCTCACATGCCGCGGCACCGCAAGATGGGGTGTCTCCGGCATTTGCGTTGTCTGAGCTAGTCCCGAAATTGGCCAACCTAAGCCGCGGTGAGGATCTGGACGAGGATTTTGCGCTGGTGACGGTCACTCATGCGAATTTGGGCGAGCGGACATTCGGCGTTGCACCTGGACAAGCAGAGCTATGGGTGACCTTGCGCACTGTGACGGATGCCAGAATGCATCAGATGATTGCGGACGCCGAAGCGTTGGTGCAGGACGCTGCGGCGTCTGATGGGTTGGCGTGCCAGATCACTTACGACGATGTGTTTGAAGCCTGCGTCAACCATCCTGAGGCGGTCGAATATCTGCAGACTGCATGCAAGACGCACGGCGTGCCTTGCAAGCTTGTCCAAAGCCCACAGAAATTCTCCGAGGACTTCGGCCAGTTTTCCAAAGGTGCAAAGACGGCCATGTTCTGGTTGGGTGCAGGTCGGACGCACCCGCAATTGCACAACCCGGATTATGATTTTCCGGATGACTTGATACCTGTAGGAACCGGCGTGTTCCTAAGCGCCATAGACGCAGTGCTGGAAGGGGTGTTCTAGTATCGGCCTGCCTAGTTGGCCAAATCGCTAACAATTCCAACGGCTTCTATTACAGTTTTCGTGTCGTCCGAGATGGAAAGAATTTCGTCGTCGACCCGAATGTAGCGTTGACCGGGACCCAGCGGCTTCAGCTTCCAGTTATCGAGGTCGTCAATGTAGTCAAAGTTCAGATCATTCGGCAATTTCTGGCCGCGCGTATACCGTTTGATTTGTCCGGGCGGAACAGCGTTGCCGTTTGAGTTTATAACTTTCTCAGCTTTGTTTTTGTTAGCTCCGTGCCCTTTGCCCTTATTGTCCTTTGCGGACGATGCACCGGCAAACGCTACAATCGCCATAACTACACCAACGGTCGCAACAAGTCGCTTCATCAAATTCCTCCCACTTTCATGGAAAGAGTAAGGGCATTTCGCGGTCCTTGTCTATTTGTATTCGAAAGTTTGAATTTAGTTGGCTACGCAGACACGTGTTTTGTCATCTTAGCCGTCCACAAAACGCACCTTGCCGATGAAGGGCAGGTTGCGATTGCGTTGGGCGTAGTCGATGCCATAGCCGACGACAAATTCGTCCGGTATTTCAAACCCGATCCAGTCCGAGCGAAAGTCAACCTCACGCCGACTGGGTTTGTCGAGCAGGGCAATAGACTTGAGGCGGCTGGGCTTCCGACTGTTCAACAGCTTGGTCACATGATTCAACGTATGGCCGGTGTCGACGATGTCTTCGACCACCAGCACGTCACGCCCTTCAATTGCGCCACGCAAGTCTTTGAGAATACGAACTTCACGACTGCTTTCCATTGAGTCTCCGTAAGATGATGCCTCGAGGAAGTCCACCTCGATCGGCAGCTCGAGTTCGCGCACAAGATCGGCGATGAAGACAAAACTGCCACGCAGCAGGCCGACCACGATCAGCTTGTCGGTATTCCCGAATTCCTGCGTTATCTCGCGGCAAAGCTCTTCGATCCGGGCGGCGATCGCCTTGGCCGAGATCATCTCATCTATCACATATGCGCGGTCTGTCATCACTGCCCCCTTGATCTTTGGCGCGCAACATACGACATGACGCGCCATTGTCACCTGTAAATACCGGACCGCCATGCCGACCCATTCCGAGACACGTCACCTGCCGTATACCGCTCAGCAGATGTATGACCTTGTCGCGGATGTGGCGAAGTATCCGCAGTTTTTGCCGTGGTGTGCAGCGGCGCGGATCAGGCGCACCTACGCGGCGGGCGAGGCACAGGTGCTAGAGGCCGATCTTGTGATCTCGTTCAAAGTGTTCCGTGAACGGTTCGGTAGCCGTGTGACATTGCACGCCGAGGATCGGCGGATCGACACCGAGTATCTGGACGGGCCATTCAAATACATGAAATCCGATTGGCGGTTCGCGGATGCGCCCGAGGGGGGATGCAACATCTCATTCCACGTGGATTTTGAGTTCAAGAACGCAATCTTACAGGGCATCATCGGAGTCGTCTTTAACGAGGCCATGCACCGGATTGTTCAGGCGTTCGAGAGCCGGGCTTCCGATTTATACGGCTAAGCCTTTACCAGGAATGGGCGCACGCTAGACTGCGCCTCATGACCGATTTCACTTCAGCTCTGGCCGAGTTTGCATCCGGCCCAATTTCGACTTCGTCCCAGACCCGTATTGTGACGTCCCTTTCGGTACTCGACTGGATGGCCGTTGGTCGTGCGGGCGCCAATGAACCCGTTTCTATGACGGTGCGCGATCTTGTTTTGGGCGAAGGCGGCACAGGGCAGGCGCATCTATTTGGTGGCGGCCGCGCACCTTTGCGAGGGGTCGCGTTGGTTAATGGGACAGTTTCTCATGCTCTGGATTACGACGATACGCATTTCGCTCATATCGGGCACCCGTCGGTCGCGGTGCTGCCAGCAGCGTTGGCGCTATGTGAATGGGATGATCGGATACTTGTAGATTTTCTCGAGGCCGCTTTGGTCGGGATGGAGCTGTCCATCCGGATGGGGCTGTGGCTAGGGCGGGACCATTATCAGGCCGGGTTCCACCAAACCGCGACGTCCGGAGCGTTTGGAGCGGCGGCTGCAGCGGGCCGGGTGCTTGGCTTCGATGTGGGGCAGATGCGCAAGGCTCTGGGTCTGACGGCCACCCGGGCGGCAGGTTTGAAAGCTCAGTTTGGAACGATGGGCAAACCCTATAATGCGGGGCTTGCAGCATCAGCGGGCGTCGAAGCCGCGCTGTTGGTCGCCAAGGGGTTTGAGCCCAGTTCCAATGCGTTGGAAGGGCCGTTTGGTTTTGGTGCAACGCATCAGGGTCAATCCGAGGCAGAAGCAGCATTGAACGGGCTAGGGGGGGATTGGTTGTTCGAGTCGGTCAGCCACAAATTTCATGCCTGTTGTCATGGCCTGCACGCGGCGCTTGAGGCCGCCTTGGAACTGGACATAGCAGAACCAGAAGTGGCCGAAATCAAGATCATGACCCACCCACGCTGGATGAGCGTGTGCAATCAGATGTCGCCCACAACGGGGTTGGGGGCCAAGTTTTCCTATCGGACAGTGATTGCGATGCAGGCGCTGGGTTATGACACGGCGTTGCCAGCCAACTATTGCGAAAAAACATGCGCCGATCCGCGTCTACTTTCGCTGCGCGACCGTGTGACGGTCGAGGCAGATGAGACTTTATCTGAGACTCAAGCCCACCTGACCCTGCTGCGCCGTGACGGTATCCGCAAAGAGGCGAGCCATGATCTGTTGACCCAGTTGCCTCTGTCCGAGCGCGAGGATCGGGTGCGCGGCAAGGCCACCAAGCTGATCGGAGGGGATGAAGCGGACGCGATCTGGTCGATGCTGCGCACCGGAGGCCGCGCCCGCAATCTGGCGGCATTGCTAGCGAGTTAGACCACGCGCCAGTGCAGCGGAAACCCGGGGTCGAACACCGTGACAGGGCCATCACCGGACTCGATCTTGTCGGGATAGACGACCGGTTCGCCCTTGGTCAGCGTGATCGTGCAATCATTCATCGGCAGGCCATAAAAACCTGGGCCATTGAGCGACGTAAACCCTTCCAGCTTGTCCAAAGCGCCCTCGCGGTCGAACATCTCGGCCACCAGCGACATGGTGTTCGTCGCGGTGAAGCACCCGGCACAGCCGCAGGCCATCTCCTTGTTCGCATCCGTGTGCGGCGCGCTGTCGGTACCCAGAAAGAACCGCGCATCGCCCGAGGTCGCAGCGGCCAGCAGGGCCAGCCGGTGCTCCTCGCGCTTGGCGACGGGCAGGCAATAGTAATGCGGCTTGATGCCACCGACCAGAATGTGGTTGCGGTTGATGATCAGATGATGAGCTGTGATCGTCGCGCCCAGATCACTGTCATTGGCCTTGACGTAGTCTACACCGTTCGCGGTGGTAATATGCTCCATCACCACACGCAGGCCGGGCGTCGACTTGCGGATCGGGTCCAGAACACGGTCGATGAACACGGCCTCGCGGTCAAAGATGTCGATCTCTGCATCCGTGACTTCGCCATGCACACACATGGGCAGGCCAATCTCGGCCATCTTTTCAAGCACCGGACGTATCTTGTTGAAATTCCGCACGCCCGAGGCCGAATTGGTCGTGGCCCCCGCCGGATACAGCTTGCACGCCTTGATCAGCCCGCTGGCATGTGCTGCAGCGACGTCCTCGGCGTCTGTGTTCTCGGTCAGATATAGGGTCATCAGCGGCTCGAACGTCATCCCGTCGGGCAGGGCGGCCAGAATGCGGTCGCGATAGGCGGCGGCCTGATCACCGCGCACCACGGGCGGCACGAGGTTCGGCATGATGATCGCACGGGCAAAATGGCGCGCGGTTTCGGGCAGGACGGCTTCCAGCATCGCGCCATCGCGCAGATGCAGATGCCAGTCGTCGGGGCGGCGGATCGTCAGGGTATCGGTCATGGCCCCCGGCTAGCACAGTGCGCGCAGCCGCGAAAGGCCCCGATTTTGCACCTATCTCTTGTCAACTTGTCGGAACGTCGTAAGTCACCTGAAAGCCGATGGTCTTGACGCGCGCGTTCGGTCATGACCTGTTGTGCCGAAGGGGAGAAAACCATGACGCAGCCAAATTCTATCGACGCCGTTCAGACCATGCTGGGCGAACAGGGCTATGTCTGTGGCCGGGCCTTGGCCACGGTCGTCTTCCTGTCGCTGAAACTGGGCCGCCCGCTGTTTCTGGAAGGCGAGGCCGGGGTCGGAAAGACCGAGATCGCCAAGGCGCTGGCATCCGGGTTGAACCGCCGCCTGATCCGACTGCAATGTTATGAGGGGCTGGATGCGTCCTCTGCCGTCTATGAATGGAACTTCCCGGCGCAGATGGTAGCGATCCGTACCGCCGAGGCATCTGGTGGCGCGGACCGGGGCGCACTTCAGACCGAGCTTTTCTCGGACGACTACCTTATCGAACGCCCTTTGCTGCAGGCCATGCGTCCCGACGCAAACGGCGCACCGGTCCTGCTGATCGACGAGCTCGACCGCACGGATGAACCATTCGAGGCATTCCTGCTCGAAGCCCTCAGCGATTTTCAGGTGACGATCCCCGAGTTGGGCACTGTGCAAGCGCCCGAGCCACCTATTGTCATCGTCACCTCAAACCGCACGCGCGAAGTGCATGATGCCCTTAAACGCCGCTGCCTCTACCACTGGGTCGACTACCCGGACTTCGAGCGTGAGATCGAAATCCTCCACGCCCGTGCCCCCGAAGCGGCCGAAGCCCTCAGCCGCGAGGTGGTGGCTTTTGTTCAGCACTTGCGCACCGAAGATCTTTTCAAGAAACCGGGTGTGGCTGAAACGATTGACTGGGCCAAGTGTCTGCTGGCCCTTGATGTGATCAACCTCAGCCCTGAGGTCATCGGCGACACGCTGGGCGCGATCCTGAAATACCAGGACGACATCCATAAACTTCAGGGGTCCGAGGCGAAACGCATTTTGGACGAAGCCAAAGCCACTCTTGAACCGGCCTGATGTTTCTTCTGTTCAAAAATACTTCGTGGGTATGGGGGCAGAGCCCCCATGATTTTTGATGGTCGAGCAACTCCCGCTGGATATCCCTGAAAATCCAAAGCTGGCGCAGAACATCACGCATTTTGCCCGGGCTCTGCGCAAAGCCGGACTGCCTATTGGCACAGGCCGTGTCGTGGACGCCATTCGCGCGGTTCAGGCGGCGGGTTTCTCCGAGAAACAGGATTTCTATTGGACCCTGCACGCCTGTTTCGTGAACCGACCTGAACATCGAACTGTTTTCGCGCAAGTCTTTCGCATGTACTGGCGTGATCCGCGCTATATGGAGCACATGATGGCCATGATGCTGCCTGCCGTGCGGGGCGTTCAAGAGGATCGCAAGGCCGATGCGGGCGAAAAACGCGCGGCCGAGGCTCTATTGGACGGTGTCGAGCGTGACCTTCCTGAAACGTCTGAATCCGAGGAAGAGACCGAACTTGAAATTGACGCATCACAAACGGCGTCGTCCGAGGAACGGCTGCGCAGCCTTGACTTTGAACAGATGAGCACGGCCGAAATCGCATTGGCTAAGCGCATGTTGGCGCGGATGACCCTGCCGGTAAAACCCATCGAGTCGCGGCGTGGACAGGCCAGCCATTTAGGCAACCGCATTGACCGCGCCCGAACCCTGCGCGCGGCCATGCGCCAGGGTGGAGAACTGCGGGACATCCAGCATCTCAAGCCGAAACCGCGCTGGCCCAATCTTGTCGTGCTTTGCGATATTTCGGGGTCAATGAGCCAATACAGCAGGATCATCCTGCATTTCCTTCATACGGTTTCAAACGCAAAGGGGGCGGGCTGGGCCAAGGTTCACGCGTTTACCTTCGGCACCCGACTGACCAACATCACTCGGCATTTGCAGCAACGCGATGTGGATGCAGCCCTTGCGGCGGCAGGGTCCGAAGCGCAGGATTGGGAAGGGGGAACCCGCATTGGTGATTGCCTCCACACCTTCAATCGAGACTGGTCTCGGCGTGTTATGGGGCAGGGTGCGGTCGTGTTGTTGATTTCCGACGGGCTGGACCGCGGAGAACCTGAGGCTCTGGCCAAGGAAACTGAACGTTTGCACTTGTCATCGCGCCGCCTGATCTGGCTGAACCCGTTGCTGCGCTGGGACGGGTTTGCGCCCAAGGCGCAAGGTGTTGCAGCAATGCTGCCTCATGTGGACAGCTTTCGCGCGGGACATTCCATTGCCACGCTAGAAGACCTAGCAGACGTAATTTCTAAACCCGACGATGTGGGTGAGAAAGCGCGGCTCATGTCCGCGCTTTCCGGGTGAAGTCTAACTTAGTTGTTCTTCGTTGCATTTGCGGGCCATTTCCATGGCTTTGTAGGTGCCCGTCAGATCAACGGTAAAGGCGAATTCCTTTTCGGGGAACACGACCATGACCTTTTGCTTGGCGATGTCTTCGGCAAATTGCGGGTCGTCCGACAAGACATAGCCGCCCGAGTACCCTTTGGTAATGTTGCCCTTCATGCCGGTCGCTTCGCCGATATAAAGGTTATCACCTAACAGAACGGCCACGGCCTCGGTGTCGCCGCGTTTGATATCGGTCTTGGCTTTGGTGAAAACGCCGACATATCCAACACCGCGATCTTCGGTTAGGCCCATCTGAACCACATTTTCCGAGTCATCCACCGCTTCGATCAGGCAGGATTTCTTGTCTTGGTCGATGAATACTTTCCAGCCCTCAACCTCGCCATAGCGCAGGAATGTGTCTGCAGATGCGATCGTCGATGTGAACAGACCAATGGCTATTCCCAGTGTAACAATGCGTTTCAACTCTCTGTCTCCGTTGTAAAAATGAGATCTGTTATACGCTGGATGCTGCCAGCGGTGGGCTCAAGCTACGACCAGAGAACACGACAATCAACAGTTTGAAAAATCCGCCTCGAACTGAGCCTTTTTGCGCCGAACGGGCGCGATGAACCAATGGGTTAGAAACGGTCACGAACATATTGGCCTTTAGGCTCACTTTTCATTACGGCAAACCTCCCTATGTTGGATCAGAATACGCCGGGAGGGTGCCATGGACAGATTCGACAACAGCCCGGAAACGGCTTTGCGTTGGTATGATGAGGGTAAATCTGCCGCTCTTGCCACTGTCGTTGAAACCTGGGGCAGCGCGCCGCGCCGCGTCGGAGCGCAATTGGTCATCGCCGGAGATGGCCGGATCGAAGGGTCAGTGTCAGGCGGTTGCGTCGAAGGCGCAGTCATTGTCGAGGCGCTGGAAGCGATCGACGAGAAAGAGGCGCGATTGCTGGAATTCGGTGTCAGCGACGAAGACGCCTTTGCCGTTGGGCTTGCCTGCGGCGGTACGATCCGGGTTCTGGTCGAGCCCATCGGAAGCGTGCTGCCCGAAGCCATGTTGCGTGAACTGGTCGATGCGCGGGCCGGGCGCGAGCCTGTCGTGTACGAAGTTAATGTCGAAACGGGCCACAGAGCCCTGAAACGAGATGCCTATCCGCAGCGTGTGCGCATGGACCGATCGGGTTTTGAGGAAGACGGAAAGACATTTGTGGCGGTCCATAACCCTCCGCTACGTCTGATTATCGTGGGTGCTGTTCATATTGCGCAGGCGTTGGTGCCAATGGCTCGGATTGCCGGGTACGACCCCGCGATCATCGACCCGAGGGATGCATTTGCCTCGGACTCGCGTTTTCCCGGGGAAACCATACTAACCGATTGGCCTGACGAAGCCGTTGCCAAGCTCGGGTTGGATGTGCGCACTGCCGTCGTTTTGCTGACCCATGACCCCAAGCTGGATGATCCGGCGCTTGAATCTGCGCTTCGGGCCGGGGTGTTCTATATCGGTGCCTTGGGGTCCACCCGAACGCATGCGAAACGCGTTGCCCGACTGACTGAGGCAGGCTTCACCAAAGCCCAGATCGCCCGAATCCACGGCCCGATTGGTTTGGATATCGGGGCCGCCGACCCGTCGGAGATTGCGGTGGCAATTCTGGCTCAGATGACCGCTGTACTAAGAGGCAAAGCGTGAAATTCGGACCCATTCCCGTGGCTGATGCAAACGGCGCGATACTTGCCCACTCGGTCAAGGTTGGTGAAAGCAAACTGCGCAAGGGGATTGTTCTTGCGCCTGAACATCTTGATCAGTTGACGGCTGCGGGCCACACCTCGGTTACAGTTGCGCGACTGGAACCGGGTGACTGCCATGAAGATGATGCCGCGCAGATGTTGGCGGACTCGCTTGCGCCAGACCCGGGCGCTGTCGGGCTGCGCGTGACGTCGCCCTTCACCGGCCGTGTGAACCTGCTTGCGGATGGGCCGGGTGTCGTCGTTTTGGATGTCGACGCGCTTGAGGAATTCAATCGGGTCAATCCGATGATTACCGTGGCGACCGTGCCGCAGTATCAGCAGATTAGCGAAGGGGGGATGGTCGCGACAATCAAGATCATTTCCTATGCCGTGCCGGGGGCTGATGTGCTGCATGCCTCTCGTCTTGCGAAAGCTTCCATTCGATTGGTCCAACCGACGCTGAAAACAGCGGGGCTTGTGGTGACAGATATCCCCGGCGGACCGTCCAACGAAAAGGGAATTGCGGCAATCCGCAACCGGGTCGAAACCTTGGGAATGCAGCTTACAGATGTGCGCATTGTCCCGCATAGCCCCGAGCCTTTGGCTGAGGCGATTGCAGCAATGTCCGGTGATCTGGTGATGATCTTAACCGGTTCTGCAACATCCGACGCTTATGATGTGGCACCCCAAGCGGTTCGCGCCGCCGGAGGGCAGGTGGATCGGTTTGGCATGCCTGTAGACCCCGGAAACCTGCTGTTTTTGGGGTCATTGGAATCCCGGCCGGTGATCGGTCTACCGGGATGTGCGCGCTCTCCGGCATTGAACGGGGCTGACTGGGTGTTGTCCCGCGTGGCGTGCGGGGTCGAAACTACGGGTGTCGATATTGCCGGGATGGGCGTTGGTGGCTTGCTCAAGGAAATTCCGACACGGCCACAGCCACGGTCATCGCGAAAGCGTAATTGAGTTCCGGCAATTCGCCAGACCGCAGAAAAATCGCAGTTTTTTGTTCTCAAATGAAAATCCTCGTGTTTAACTCTCGTTAAGGGAAAACACGAAATGGGAGGAATTCATGACACAGGTCTCGATGACTGTGAACGGCGTAGCTGTGAGCGGTGAGGTTGAGGGTCGGACGTTGTTGTCTGGTTTTTTGCGCGAGCATTTGTCTTTGACTGGTACGCATGTTGGGTGTGACACGGCGCAATGTGGTGCGTGTGTTGTGCATGTGGATGGTCAGGCTGTGAAGTCGTGCAACATGTTGGCTTTGGAGGCGGATGGAGCCGATGTTGGCACGATTGAGGGTCAGGCCAATGCGGATGGGTCGTTGAACGTGATTCAGCAGGCGTTTCAGGATCATCACGGTCTTCAGTGCGGCTTTTGCACGCCGGGGATGGTGATGAGCGCGGCGGCTTTGCTGAAAGAGAACCCGCGCCCGACGGAAGGAGAGATCCGGCATTACCTGGAGGGCAACCTGTGCCGGTGCACGGGCTATCATAACATCGTCAAGGCGATCATGGCCGCATCTGGTCAGGACGTGAGCAACATCGCCGCCGAATAAGCGGCCCGAGGGAGGAGAACAAGCAATGCCCAAAGACAGTGGCATCGGAGCCAGTTCCAAGCGGCGCGAGGACGTGCGCTTTCTGACCGGAGCAGGCAATTACACCGACGACATCAACGTGGCCGGACAGGCCTATGTGTATTTTCTGCGCTCGGATATCGCGCATGGTAAGATCAACAGCATCGACACCTCGGCGGCCGAGGCCATGCCGGGTGTGGTCAAGGTGTTTACCGGCAAGGATTTCGAAGGGGTGGGCGGCATCCCCTGCGGCTGGGAAGTGACCGACAAGCACGGCGCACCCATGCAGGAACCGGCGCATCCCATTCTGGCACAGGGCAAGGTGCGCCATGTGGGCGATCCCATCGCCGCCGTGGTGGCCGACAGCCTGGCTCAGGCCCGCGATGCGGCCGAGGCGATTGACGTCGACCTCGAGGAACTGCCTGCCGTGATCGACATGAAGGCGGCGGTGCAGGATGGCGCGACGCTGGTCCATGACGATCTGAAGAACAATGTCTGCTATGACTGGCAGTTGGGCGAGACCGACGATGCCAAGGTCAACGAGGTGTTCGCCAATGCGGCCCATGTGACCACGCTGGATCTGGTGAACAACCGTCTGGTTGCCAACCCGATGGAGCCGCGCGTGGCGGTGGCGGAATACAGCCGCGGGACCGAGGATTATACGCTCTATACCACCTCGCAGAACCCGCATGTGATCCGGCTGCTGATGTGTGCCTTTGTGTTGGGCCTGCCCGAGCATAAGGTGCGCGTGGTGGCCCCGGATGTGGGCGGTGGCTTTGGCACCAAGATCTTCCACTATGCGGAAGAGGCATTTGTGACCTTTGCCGCCAAGGCCTGCAACCGGCCCGTCAAATGGTCGGCCAGCCGGTCCGAGGCGTTCATGTCCGATGCCCATGGCCGCGATCACGTGACCACGATCGAACTGGCGCTGGATGCGGAGAACAACTTTGTCGGGCTGCGCACCAATACGCTGGCCAATATGGGGGCTTATCTGTCGACCTTTGCCAGCTCGGTACCCACATGGCTGCATGGCACGCTGGCGGCGGGCAATTACACCACGCCGGTCATTCAGGTGAACGTCAAGGCGACCTTCACCAACACGGTTCCGGTGGATGCCTATCGCGGCGCGGGCCGGCCCGAGGCGACGTACCAACTGGAGCGCGTGATCGACAAGGCCGCGCGCGAGCTGGGGGTCGACCCGATTGCCCTGCGGCGTCAGAACTTCATCACCCAGTTCCCCTATGACACGCCGGTCGCGCTGACCTATGACACCGGGGACTATAACGGGACCATGGACAAGCTTGAGGCTGCCGCCGATCTGGCGGGCTTTGCCGCGCGGCGTGCGGAAAGCGAAGCCAGGGGCAAGCTGCGGGGCCTGGGCATCAACTGCTATATTGAGGCGTGCGGCATTGCGCCCTCGAACATCGTGGGGATGCTGGGCGCGCGTGCGGGTCTGTATGATGCCGCCACCGTGCGGGTGAATGCCACCGGCTCGATCAGTGTCATGGTGGGCGCGCACAGCCATGGGCAAGGGCATGAGACCGCCTTCCCGCAGATTGTGGCCGACATGATCGGCATCGACGAGTCGATGGTCGAGATCGTGCATGGCGATACGTCCAAGATCCCGTTCGGCATGGGCACCTATGGCTCGCGCAGCCTCGCGGTCTGTGGTTCGGCCATGGTCAAGGCCACCGAGAAGGTGATCGACAAGGCCAAGAAGATTGCCGCCCACCTGCTGGAGGCGTCCGAGGCGGATATCGAGCTGAAGGACGGTCAGTTCAGCGTGGCAGGCACCGACAAGTCGGTGGCCTGGGGCGATGTGACCCTGACGGCTTATGTACCGCATAACTACCCGCTGGAAGTCGAGCCGGGGCTGGAGGAGACCGCGTTTTACGACCCGGCCAACTTTACCTTCCCCTCGGGCGCCTATGCCTGCGAGGTCGAGCTGGACCCTGAGACCGGCAAGGTCACCATCGAGGCGTTCACTGCGGCCGATGACTTTGGCAACATCGTCAACCCGATGATCGTGGATGGCCAGGTGCATGGCGGTATCGGTCAGGGCATCGGTCAGGCGCTGCTGGAGAACTGCGCCTATGACGAGAACGGTCAACTGCTGAGTGCGTCCTATATGGACTACGCCATGCCGCGGGCCGATGACGTGCCTTTCTATGGCGTGGATCATTCCAGCCAGACGCCGTGTACGCATAACCCGCTGGGTGTGAAGGGCTGTGGTGAGGCCGGGGCCATCGGCTCGCCCCCCGCTGTGGTCAATGCGGTTCTGGATGCGATGCATTCGGGTGGCAAGGCTGTCGATCACATCGACATGCCGGTGAGCCCGTCGCGCGTCTGGGCGGCGATGAACAGTTGAGAGGTTGGGGTGCGAGGGGCCAGCCCCTCGCGCTCCCCGGGATATTTATAGCCAGATGAAGAACGGATCCGTGTTCTTCGGAAAGGAAATGCGAAATGTACAGTTTCGAGTTTGAGAAGCCTTCGACCATTGCCGATGCGGTTGCCGCGTTGGGGGCCGAGGACGCACAGGCGTTGGGCGGGGGGCAGACGCTGATCCCGACGCTGAAGCAGCGGTTGGCGGCCCCTTCGGCGCTGGTATCGCTGGGTGGGATTGCCGAGATGCAGGGCGTGTGCGTCGAGGATGACGGCTCGGTCTCGATCGGTGGGGCCACGCCCCATGCGGTGGTGGCGCGCGAGGCGGCGGGGTCCTATCCTGGGCTGGCGGCTTTGGCCGGGCAAATCGGTGATCCGGCGGTGCGCAATCGCGGCACCATTGGCGGGTCGGTGGCCAACAATGATCCGGCGGCCTGTTATCCGGCGGGCGTGCTGGGATCGGGCGCGACCATTGTGACCAACGCGCGGCAGATCGCGGCGGATGACTTTTTTCAGGGCATGTTCACAACGGCGTTGGACGAGGGCGAGATCATCACCCAGATCCGCTTTCCCGTGCCGCAGGCCGCGAGCTATCAGAAGTTCCTGCAACCTGCGTCGCGCTTTGCGTTGGTCGGCGTCTATCTGGCGCGGTTCGCAGATGGCGTGCGCGTGGCTGTCACCGGCGCCAGCGAGGATGGCGTGTTCCGTTGGTCCGAGGCTGAACAAGCGCTCAACACCGAGTTCCGCCCCGACGCCCTGACCGGCCTGAGCATCAACCCCGCAAACATGATCGGCGACCTGCACGGCAGCAAGGACTACCGCGCCCACCTCGTCAGCGTCATGACTAAACGCGCAATCAACGCCTGCTCGTAACACACCAATAAACCAAGGCCCGGAAACAAAGGGCCTTGGTTATGGTTTTCGAATTTTGGGTGCTTTCGAAGGCTTCCAATAAGCGCCGGTGTTTTCGCGCGCTTGTTGATATTGTCTTGCACGGTGGTGTGCGTCTTTGCCGCCCGCTTCGAAAAGATGCCCCAGGATACAGTCCAAAACAGTCATCGCGCCGGTAAAATTCGAGAAATCATGTAGGGAGCGGACGCTGACGGGAAACGTCACGTCAGGCTCAACTTTTGGCGCAATGACATCGCTGTCGGACACAAGGATGATTTTCATCCCTTTCTGCCTTGCGAACCGCATCGATTGAATTGTTTCGGCTGAATATGGGTGGACTGTAATCGCAATAAGGCAGTCACTGTGGTCTGCGTCCAGCAAATCATCAACAGCCGACCCGACATGCCGGGGTGCAAGTTGAATGCCGGGATGTGCCATTCGTCCGACATAGGAAAAATAGTATGACAGCGCATAGCTGGCACGCGTGGCTGTCACAAAACACCTTTTGGATTTGGTGATGAAGTCAACGGCCCTGCGTATCTTTTCCGGGTGCATGAGCCTGAGCGATCGGGTTACGACGTTCTGAGCATTCTGCGCGTATTTTGCTTGTGATTGGCTTAGCTGGTCCCCTGATTGCAGATTTGCCAGCCAATCTTGACCCAATTCGCCCTCTCGGTCCGTAACCAGAGCTTGCCGAAAAGGTTCACGAAAAGCATCGAAGCCATCAAACCCCATGCGGTGGGCGAGGCGAACCAAAACGTTTGAACTGACGCCAATATGTGCAGCCGTTAGGCGAATAGGGTTCAGGCCAAAATCGCCCGGATAATCTATGATGTACTTTGCTGCGGCTTGAAGGCTGGGGGGCATATGTTCGATGTCCCGGCGTAGCTTGTTGGTGAGGTTGTTGAGCGTGTCTTTCATAGCATGAAAAAAACATATGTTTTGCAAATTGCAAATTGAAAACACGGTGTGTGGGGGTAGATAAAATTGAACCGTGGAAGGCCGCATTGATGACACCCGAGCAATTACAGCATGCACCGTATATTCTTGTGGCACCGAACGGCGCGCGCCGCGGGATAAGTGACCATCATAATCTGCCCGTTACGACCGAGCAGATTGTAGCGGCGGCGCAGGCCTGTTTCGATGCTGGTGCGCAAGGTATTCATCTGCACGTGCGCGATGAAAATGGGCAGCACAGTTTGGATGCTGGCCGATACATTGAAACGATTGCCGAGTTGCACAGGGTCGTCCCTGAAATGGACGTTCAGATTACGACCGAAGCTGCTGACATGTACGACGTTTCCGCTCAGTTAGAGTGTCTAGAGCGGGTCTGCCCCAAATGGGTTTCGATCGCGGTCAGAGAAATTGCCAGATCACCGGAGCTGGTCGACAAGGTTTATGGCGTTTGCGCCGAGCAAGGAACGCAGGTGCAACATATCTTGTACGATGCCGATGATGCCGCAGTGTTGGGTCGCTGGCAGGAACAGGGGCTGATCAGGTCGGGTCAGACAGACAGGTTGTTGGTTCTTGGTCGGTATGTGGAAGGACAGCAATCAAATCCGAAGGAACTGGACCTGTTTCCAACCGCTCAATCGCGATGGATGGCTTGTGCGTTTGGCCGGCAAGAGCATGAATGCCTGTTGGCAGCCGCCAGACGTGGCGGTGATGTGCGCGTCGGTTTTGAAAACAGCATGACTGATCGGGATGACATGCCCTGGAAGGACAATGGGTCCTCGGTGAAGGCACTTGTCGCAGCATTGAAGGAGAATGTTTCATGAGCCACGTCTTTCCACGCCATACAAAATCCAACTTGCCGATCGCTGTTGCAGGGGACGGGTGTTACGTCATTGACGCTGTAGGAAAGCGTTATCTGGATTGCGGGGATGCTGCGGTGTCTTGTTTAGGTCATTCGGATCAATCGGTTATTGAGGCCGTGCAGGATCAAGTGGGCAAGATCGCCTTTGCGCATACCGGTTTCATGACATCCGAACCAGCCGAAGCCTTGGCAGACCTGTTGATTGAACATGCGCCGGGTAATCTGGACCGCGTCTATTTTGTGTCCGGTGGGTCCGAGGCGACCGAAGCGGCGATCAAGCTGGCGCGACAGTATTTCCTTGAGATTGGTCAACCCGAACGCCGTCATGTGATTGCGCGTCGTCAAAGCTATCATGGAAATACGTTGGGGGCGTTGTCTGCGGGTGGCAATGCGTGGCGACGTGCGCAGTTCGCGCCGATGCTGATCGAGATGACACATATCGCCCCGTGTTATGAATACGCTGAGAAGCCGGATGACGAGAGCAGTTACGACTACGGTCAGCGTGTTGCAAACGAACTTGAGTCAGAGATTTTGCGATTGGGGCCTGAAACGGTGATGGCGTTCATGGCCGAGCCGGTTGTCGGCGCGACGTTGGGCGCGGTCCCGGCGGTCGAGGGGTATTTTCGCCGCATCCGAGAGATTTGCGATCAGTATGGTGTTCTGTTGATTCTGGACGAAGTGATGTGCGGTATGGGGCGAACCGGGCATTTGTTTGCTTGTGACCACGACGGAATCTCTCCGGATATCCTGTGTATCGCAAAAGGTTTGGGGGCAGGGTATCAGCCTATCGGAGCGATGCTGTGCACCAGTAAGTTGTATGGCGCGATTGAGGAAGGTTCCGGTTTCTTTCAGCACGGGCACACGTATGTTGGCCATCCTGTAGCAACGGCTGCGTCCTTGGCAGTTGTTCAGCAACTGATACAACGCAACCTTCCAACGCGGGCCACCGAGCTGGGGGACGTTTTGCAAAATGCGCTGCTGGAGGAGTTTGGCCAGCATCCGAATGTCGGCGATATCCGGGGTCGTGGGTTGTTCCGAGGGTTGGAACTGGTTGGAGATCGTGCGACAAAAACACCGATTGATCCATCGCACGGCACAGCAGCCAAGATAAAAAAAGCCGCGTTTTCTGAAGGACTAATCTGTTATCCCATGTCCGGTACGCGGGATGGCAGGCATGGCGATCATATCCTATTGGCGCCGCCCTTTATTATCGGAAACTCGGAAATCGGCGAATTAGTCACAAAGTTGAGTAAAGCGCTATCTGCAGCCGTTTAACGTGTTTGTGAACTGACTAATCCTGTGTATCAATTAAAGTAATTGATTAGTTAATAGTGCACAGGTGACGAATGGTTCGCGATATTTGGCTGAGCTTTAGGGAATTACCCCTTTGGGTTCAGTTTTGGATGGCTTTCATACTTATTCCCGTCAACTTGGCTCCACTAGCATTTGTCGATCAACCACAAGGTGCATTGATCGCTGCGCTGTCGGTGACCGGTATGGCGTTGAACATTCCCATCATGCGCGCGGCCAGAGGTATGACAAAGGCGATGGCGCTGCCGCATTTGGTCTGTTGGGTTCCAATGCTGGCAATCGTCATAATGCTGTTGATGGATGATTCCGCATTGTCACCGGGTTATGTGCAGTTTTTGGTGCTGCTGTTGGTGGTCGATCTCATTTCTCTTGGTTTCGATGTGAACGACTCGATCGTTTGGCTGCGCCAACGACAGGCGGAACAATAAAGCCCCCTGAAAAGGGGTGTCTTTCGAGGCACAAACCTGCAAAGGCCACTGCCTTAACCTATTGTTATTGATAATTTATTAAGAATATCGGGACACAGGCTTCCGCGCAGTCTTTGCGCTGTGTCCCGAATGTGTCCCGAAAGCCACGTTGCCAAAGCAATAAGAGCTTTAGGCGTCCGAATACTTCAAGCCATTAGTTTGCCGGGTACTCGGCGCACATGGCGCGTGTGTTCATCTCTTAAGCCTTAGATTTGCTGTGTCCGCAAATTTAATAAAGTTATCAGTATTTTGACTTATAGTGGCATTGGCCAAAATTTTGTGACGAGGATGCTGGACTTAGGTCCAACATCCTTTTTACCCACCAGCCGCTTGGATGGCGTCGTATTGGCCTTTCATTTGGGCCAGTTGCGCGCTTTCGTCTTTATCATTCGCAAGCAGGAATAGCGCGGGCCAGAACAACACCAAGCCAACGCCCATTGCCACGGCATCATTGGTTGCTTTCTTATTCTGTTCACCAGTCAAATGGTTCACTTGAGCGACAATTCGTGCTTGTTCCTGCCGAAGCTGTTTGCAGTTCTGGTCCGTATACAGCGTCATGGGAACGTAACTTGCCGTTACATTTTCTGCTTTTTGTGCGCAGGCAGACAACGCCATAGAACCCGCCAACGCGGGGATGATAAATTTTTTCTTGTCCGAAACTCCTTATGCCCGCGATATATTCAAGTCGAGTGATGTCTACTTGTGATTTTTTGCCAGAATTTTTCTAATATGCTGTTTTGATGTGAATTATTCGTTCTTGGGGCAGTCAAATTGCAATGTCGGGCCACGGGAAGCTATTTCGAGGCGCTCTCGGGTATTATAAGCCCGGGACCGTCTCAGACACGTCCCGAGTCCCTCCCAGTGGCTTCTTTGGGTATCAGACGGTGTCGTCCCAGTGGTTGTGGAGTAAGGCGTAATTGTTGCAGTAAGTAAATGCGTTGATCGACTACTTAAAGTGAATACCCGGTAAACTGATTAGAGCTGGAAAACGCGTCATAAATTAATTTTTTATGCCGATCCAAGACTTCTATGTCCTGACGAAATCCTGTTTTTGCCCTTGCTCGCAAATCAAGCTTGAATCCAAGCATTTCTCCAACCGCATTCAGCTCTTCAGACAAGTTTTCGTACTTTAAAATCTTATCGACGAGAAGGGTGCCATGCTTGTCTGTATATTTCCCAGTATTTACGGGGAAGTCTTTCCTTTCCACATAGTCATCCCATGATAAATTTTCGTTTCCGGAATTATGCTCAGGGCTGTTTTTGATCATACTGTACCAACTTATGCACTTATCTACCGGCTCTCGTTCTACGCAGAAAACAAAATAGTCGCTAAATACACGGCTCCCGACAATTTTCTTAACTTCGGCGGCACCCATGTGGTTCCGAAATCTTTTTGTAAAAAGGCCGAACTTCTTGAACTCAAAATTTCGTGCTTCGTGGCCGCTTACTTTTGGGAAAATAGGAGTTGCAACGTCGCTTTCTCCCAGAACTTTATTCAAATCTACCTCAATAGAAGTTCCCGCAGTCTTTACTGTTTTAATAAATATAAACTTGAACTTGTGGGAAATAATCATTTTTTTTCAAACCGTTACTTGTGAGCCCAAGGATGCCTATCGCTTAAGGCAACTCTGCTTTTTCTGGCAGGCAGCATGAGGGAGCAAAATCTTAATGTGGTGCTACTCCCGATCTGGCTTTGGCTAGCATACAAAGGAAAATGAAACCACCCTCCCTAGCCAGAACATTGTTAACGAATTTATTTGGGCCCGAAACTCGTCTTTCCAGGGGCTTTTTTGTTCTATTCTCTCAGCACGGAACTGGCAGCATCCTCTAACAGGGGCAATCGATCAAAGCGTTTCACAACGGTTTTCGCCGTGTGCCCTAGTCCGCAACAAAATCTTCTCCCTGCGAAGATTGCAGCCAGTTTTAGTGCTGGAAGGAGATACGCGGAGTTGTCTGAGTACTCACACTGAAGCTACCTCACGCGTCGGGGTCATATGCAAGCTACGGTCACACAAAGTGTGAAACTCCACTTGCTTGGTTGCTGTGCGCTAGAGCTGCTTCTGCTTGACCGACAACATGATCACGCACCTTGTTCAAACCGCGCGTGTTTAACCATTTCCACCACTTTCGCAGAGGAACAAGCTGTTTGCAGCCAAAACTGTCTATCCACACAAACCTGCCCAATCCATCTCCTTGCGTTTGGAATACGATGTTCTTTAGGTTCTTGTTGCTGATCACGACGTGGTTTTCCATCAACGCATCAAAAAAATCGTTAAGCAATTTCAAGTGCAGGGTATTCAGGCGACCCGCTCGGATCATGTCCCTGAGGGTCGGTGACAAATTACCATCAGGATCTGAAATGCGCTCGTACACCAGCCCTAGACCTAAATCAGTTGGCATCGTTCCATGCACTTCACAAATTGGCAGTAGCGCGCCGGGTTCTTGTTTGCGAGCTTTTAGTTCCAAATACTCGCGAAACTCGCGCAGAAAACCATTGTACATGGTCGCACGGCGAAGGCGGCGTTCGATCCAACTGACGTCCGGAAGTTGTCCATGTGCGTCGTACGTGCCCGGCTGCGGTAACTTCACGAGAAGAGACGGTTCGTTCGGGTGTTCATAGATATGCTGACGCTTGCCCTTGGCAATCACAGGCTTATTGCTCAGCGTCAGCATGCTGCACCTCATAGCTTAGTGGTTTGCAGGTGCGTATGACAGTTTTGTGACAGAAGTAAAGAACCGTCCTCGAAGTAAATACTGCGCTTTTGTTTCCAGCGCAGAGATGGCCGCTAGCCAATGAAGTGGCGGACTTGCCCGTTCTTGACGTCCACTTTGGGCTCGAAGCAGACGTTCGCTGCACTCGGCAAGAGCGACCGCTCTGCGGAGGTTGCAGTCATTCGCATTCTTTCACATCATCTCGGCTGGGATGAGAGGAAGAAAAACCATGGCAGACGAGAGACAGAGCCACTGGGAGGGGGTCTACCGCGAGAAGAATGATGACCAACTGAGCTGGCATCAGGATGATCCGGCAATCTCGTTGGAACTTTGCGACGTGGCTGGCATCAACAATCGCTCCTCCGTGATCGACATAGGCGGTGGAACATCTCGCTTTGCCGCACGCCTGATCGAACGGGGGCTCCGTGACGTATCCGTGCTCGATGTGTCTGAAGCTGCGCTTAATCGATCTCGTCGGCACCGTGGACCCGTGGGCGAGCAGATCAAATGGATCGCGGCAGATGTCACTTCCTGGAGCCCGGGCAGGAGCTATGACCTCTGGCATGATCGCGCCGTGTTCCATTTCCTTGTCGATGCGGAAGATCGCGCCGCTTACCGGGATCGGCTATGCCGCTGTGTTCGTCCGGGTGGCCACGCAATAATCGCTACCTTCGCGCTGGACGGTCCCAAAACATGCAGCGGGCTGCCAGTCGCCCGGTATGATCCAGACGGGCTGACAAAGGCGTTGGGGGACCGGTTCACTCTCATGGCGCGGCGGAGTCACACGCACAACACGCCATAGGGCATTGGCCAGTCCTTCCAATACAGCCTGTTCCGCGTAGGCCAGTAGCATTACCAAAGCGGGAACGGACCACTCTGGGCTCAATTTCGTCATCTGGGACTTTTCGTCGGATGACCGGTCCGCCGTTCAGAGCGGCCATTGCATTGGCCGATTCCATCGGAAACGCCGTCGTGATTCAAGGGCGGCAGGAAGATTGTCCGTGTCGCACCTGCTTTGGCTCGACCTACAGCACCTGAAACGCATCCAGCATTTGTTACCAAAACAAATTTTGAACGGTTGCGCGATGTTCGCGGTGGACTTATCAGGGGGCAGGCACCTTCCGTGCCGGGGCGGTCGCGGCTTCCAAACGCGTCGCCCCATCAAACCCAAAAAACGGTCATTGCGGGACACGGGCAGGACACAGCGTTTATTAGACTCACCTAAAACTATAATTTGTCTGGTAATTTATCTTAAACACTTCCTCCTTTGGAGGGGGTAACGCCCAGCCCAACCGCTTTTGCGTCGCGTGTTAGCAGGTTTACGGCTTCCCTGTATTCAATCTTTGCAAACGGATTGAACCTTGGTTTGTCGTCGTAAGTATCCCAAACACGGGCAGGTGACATGTCATGTATGGCGTTGTTGCGTTGGGCACTATGCACCGCGGCGGCCCGGTCCACCGCTTCAATTCCCCGCACGGCCAGCGTGCCAGCCACAGCCGCGGCCCGTGTCCGGTCCATCGGGTCGTTGCTCGGGTCCATCGCGATGGATGCAACGTCGCGTGTAACGGCGGTCAGGATTGCCAGAAAGTCGTTTGCAGTCGGAAGCGGCGCGACGGCGGTTTCCTCAATAGGGGGCGCGGTGGCCTTCCCCTTCGGCATCTTCACAATCTTTGTGGTCTTACTCATCGCCCGCAACCCCGCGTACCTGTTCCAGTGTTACCCCAAAGCCTTCGCATAGCGCCGCAAACGCGCCCTGTTCATAGTCCCGAAACTGTTCTTCGGTCGCGCAATTCACCAGATGGCAAAAGCCAACCTTCAACGCCCGCTTGCGCGCAAAATCCATGTCGTGCAGTTCGGCCAGCACAATAAGCCTTTCCACCGCCTGAAACGCGGCATCGCGGGCCTCATCTATGTCGCTGGTGCTTAGGTCAAATGTGGGGGCAACCACAGCCGCGATTGCCCTAGCGTCGGTGCTCATATCTTCGGCCGCATCATCTTCATGTTTCAAAGCACGGGCGGCGCTTTCAACCGTCCATTCAGTCGGTATCGGTATTGTCTCGGACATTCTCGCTTTCCTCATCCAGAACATTTTGCGCGGCGGGATTGCCGCCAATAATTGCATCAATCGCATCGGCACCGCGAACTGGGTCCAATTTGACTATTTCGGCGCACAGGGCGCGGATTGTGTCGGACAACTGGCGCTGGCGATGTTTGTCCACCCGGTCCAGAAACCCCATGTAGATATCCAGATGGTCCAGAAAGTCCGCACCGATTTGAAGGGCCGCCGCCGTGTTCCCTTCGCCCATCTGCGTTTCAATCCCGACCTTCATGGTTTCCAGCGTGTCCAGCACCAGCTTTTGCAGGTCGCCAATGTGGTCAACGTCGCGTTGACGTTCCAATCGGTGCGTCGCTTCGATGATTTGAGGGATGCACCGCACGACATGCCGCCACACGGTCGCGGGCGTCACGCCAATACGTTCGGCAATGTCCGCATTCGACAGGCCCGCATAGTGCAGGGTTGCCACCGCGCGGCGGTTTTGAAGGTCCATCGCGCATATCGGGCAGGACGGAAGGTCCACACGCGCCATGATGTTGGATAGATTGAAACGCCCTTTTTCACGCAAAATGCGCCATTTTACGCCAGCACGACGCGACGTCTTAGACATCCGATAGCCCCTTCGCGCCCCAAACCGCAACGGCAAAGTTTTCCCCGTGTTCCGCGACGTAATCCTGAAACTGTTCAATCGCCATGTTCACGCGGTGGACAATATCGCGTTGCGTGGGCGTTTCGCCGTCAAACACGTCGGCGCTGGTCAAATCGTCCACCACTTTGGCGTGGTAGTGGGTGCCGCGGTCCATCAGGGTTATCGTGAATTCCCGTTCCTTATCGTCTGGATGTTCGGGTTGCATATTTCGCTTCCTTCCATGCAAGGGATTTGGGCGGGTTTCGTTTTTCCGTCAGGTGCCTACTCCCCCCCTTAGTATATTCTGACGGAAAATCTCGACAGTTGGTAACACACTGAAAACAGGGACTTACGCGGTTCTGAAAATCGTTGACGGAAAAACCTAGCGTTTGGTCGCCCCCGGTTGAGTGGGCGCAACCTATTTCTAGTTGTGTGGATACAACCGTCATAACAGCACCGATTTCAGGGCGTTGAGGGGCAGGGCGGCGGCCAGATTACCGCCAAGCGCAAGGTCAGTAGACGTCATTGCTATGGCCCGCGGTTGTGGCTGTTCGGTGCGCCTGCGTATGTTGTCCAACGTGCGGGTGGTTATGCCTGCCACCCCGCACCCTTCCAGTAGTTTCACCGCGTCGGGGTACTTAATGTCAAAGCCGGGTATGCGATGCGCAAACGCCGCAAGCACAGCGCGTTCAAATTGCGTCCGCTTCAAATCAACACCGCCCGGTTGCCCGTCCATCATCCAGCCGTGAAAGCGCAACCAATCGTCAGCACTTTTTAATACCGCTTCGGCCTTATGCCTGTATTCATCCCACGCGCGCCGCCAGTGCAAACAATCCTCAACCGTGGCGAATGGGGCAGTTCCAAACCGGATAATCCCGTCATAATCCCGCACGTCCACGGGCATACGTTTGAAGTCAAAGTCTAGATTGGATGCAACGTCACGGGTTTCGTCTATCAGGTCGCACCCAAGGCGGTATTGCTTCGGCAGGGACACCAGCGACTTTCTGGTCATGACGTCACCGTATTCGCGGTTCCGTATGATTTCCTCCCACGCGTGCGCTTCCTCAATCTTCGGCTTTGTCCTATCCCAGTGGGGGATTTTGTGCCCAGCGCGCGCGATAAAAACGTTTGTTTCATCTTCGACAAATAGCGCCATGCCCCCGCGGGTTTTCACCACCAGCACGCGTTGCGCCCTATGCTTCACCTCAAGCGTTTCAGTGTCGCCGTTTGGGTCCACCATGCCGCGCAGTTCGGCAAACCATGTACCTATTGCCCCCGACGTTGCGGCCTTCGCTTCTGCCAGCGTCGCGTCACTCAGAAAACCGTCTGTTGTCGCGCTCATCATCGTGACGTGGGCAGGCAATCCGGCAACGGCTTCGGCCAGTGTCGCGCGGACAATAGACGTAATGTAGGCCGCATATGGCGCGCAGGTTATGCCGCTTTCTGGCATGTCCTGATATGTGCCGTTGCGTGTGTCAAACACGCGAGCTGTCACAGGGTTTGTTTTCCAGCCTGCGACAGCCTGCGCAAATTTGCCGTACCCACTGTTACCAACTTCCTTAACCAGCGCGTGCAGGCCGGGGTGCGTGCCCTTCGGAAACCGCGCGCGCCAATGGTTGATGAATTTGGCGAAATCAACCAACGGCCGCGCCGTTCCAGCCCACGGCACATAGACGCCGTGTTTAACGGTGATGCGCGCGCCCATCTGCACCGCTAACTCCAGTTCGGGGCCGCAACAGCAGGTTTCCCCCGATAGCGGATAGCAAAGGCCATAACCCCCGTTTGCCACTGGCAGGCACGGAAAGCGCGTGTCTGGCGGGAATTCAAATTCGGCCCGTGCAAACGTCAAAGCGTCGTGGCGGGCCAGTGTGTCCACGTCCTTAGTGTATTGGATGGCGTCCCAATCCGCGGGGCGTAAGGCGGCCATGGCAGACGTGTATGCCCCCTTAAGGTCAAGGTCGGTTATATCCCCGTCATGCACGCCGATTTCGCAGGCGATATTCAGCCCGCCATGGAAGCAATCGGCCGTCAGCGTTTTTATATCGCCCACGGCTGGCAACATGGTTTTCTGTTCACGAGGGGGTTTCTGCCATCCGCAAAAGCGTAACGGGTCCAAATCGCAATCCGATATGCAGGACCGTATTTTTTCAATGCCCTTGCTGGCGACGGTTGCGGGCATGGTTTCCAATCCCCACGCATCGGCCAGCGTCGCGACTTCAAATATCCAATCCCGCGCTATCACCGCATCGCGCAGGGCGTATGCCTCAAACGGGGCGGGGTGTTGTTGCAAACACAAATCCATGCGGCGGATGGCGGGCACACGCTGGCCCTGTTCATCAATCACCGGGGGCATACTCAGCTTTTCAACGCCCATCCAATCGCCGAGCGCCGCCAGTGGTGCGCGGCCGGGGGCCAACAACATCGTATCCAGCAAACGCACACGGATATTCACCAGTCCGACGCCCGGCATCCGGTAAGGAACACGAATGCCGTCCCTATGGTTAATCGTGGCGTATGTGCCGCGGACGTTCTGCGCGCGCTTTTTCAGTTTGTTGAAATCGGCAAACGTCGCCAGTTCTGCGCGGCTGAAATGCGCCGCAACGATAATGTTGATGGCATCGTTGCAAATGTCGGCTTCGGAAATCATCCCAGCGGCGCGGGCATCTTCTATCACGCCGCCAATCATGTGGCTGAAATACGGGCGGCGCGTGCGGCCTTCGGTGTAAACGATATGGTCGCGGGTCGCTGGGTTGTTGGGGGTGCGGTAACTCAGTTGGTGCGACAGGACTATGTTTTTCACAGGATGGCAGGTGCGCTTTTCGCAATGAATGTCCGGCCCCTTCCGTGTGCAGGTCGGACATTGGCGGGCCAGCATATCCGCGGACGGGTTCGGCAGTTCGGATGCGGACACATATTCCGCATCCAGCCCGACAATCAGCGAATATCTATCCAGCACACCCAACGCAGTTAACCACCCATCCGGGTCACAGCACCGCGGGCAGACCGTTCTAATTCCCGTTCGCGGTTCGTTGGGCTGGTCGCGATGGCGCGCGGGTGCGTTGTCACGGCTTCGCGTAGGAACCCCGTTATTGCGGCTTCGGAATATCCGTAGTTCGCCAGCGTCCAAACGGCGGCGGCCATGGCGGGGTGTAGCTGGGTGGAACGCTGAATAAAGTCGCTGGCGGCGGCGGGCAGGCTGATAAAGCGGTCATGCCCAGCCATGAAATGCGCGAAAACGTCGTCGGCGTTGACGCCGTGCGGCGCGAACGCGCGGAAGCCGTTGCCATGGGGGGTAACGCCTTCGGGGGGTGGAAACGCCGATGTGACGGCTTCGATGAAACCCAACACGCGGGTTTGGTCCACCAACGGCAAATCATCGGGACCGCAATCCAACGGGCTGGTTTCGGGCCATGTGTATTCGTTGCCGTTGGGATGCTGGCCGCCCAAGATAATCAGGCCAGTCGTGCAATAGACGGATATATCAACGCCGTGGAAATGCTGGGTGGTTATGCTTTCATCGGCGGGGTGGTACAGGCGCAAAGTCCTATGGCCCGGTTTGCGGGTGCGCCACAGGTCGGTTTGTCCAAGGTGTTCATCGGCAATTTCGCGGATTGCAAAAGCGCGTTCGGCGTCATCGTGGTCTAGGTCCACCGCAACAATCGTCCCGTCCATAATCAGGGCGACGTTTTCGGCGGCGCGGACGTTGGCCCATGCTTCAATCAGGTGGCGCGGCGGTGTTTCCCCCTGCCATCTGTTCCAGCCCTTACCGCAGGCTTTGCCATGGGCAGGGACAACGGTTGTCCATCCGTTGTCAAAAAGTTCGGGCGCGTCTGCAAATCTCATCAGGTTCGGACCTTCCCCACCTCAGCCCCCCACAAAGGGGCTTGGCGATGGGATTACTTATTAAAAAACAACAGGAAATTTCGGCATCAGGCGGTTGTGTCCCGCCTGAGTGCCATTTCAGGGTGCCGTTCGATTAAAACGGTGCGTCCGTCGGGTCATAGCTTTCGACAGCTTCGGGCGCTGGGGCTGGCGCTGGTGCGTCGGCGACAATCGGGGCGGGGCCGATGATTTTGGCGATTTCGTTTTGCGGAAGCCCGTCGCGGTCCTTCCCCTTCGACACCATCACAGCCACCCGCGCGCCCAGCAACATGGGCAGGTCGTCACCATCCGTGATTGCGTCCGCTTCCAACCCCGCGGCCGTTACCAGCGCGTGCAGGCGGTTGAGGCCACCCAGAACAGCGCGGGCCTGTTTCGGCTCAAACACAGCAGGGTTTAAGGTCACGCCCCCGTTGCCGTCGTCAACCAACGCGTCCGCACCGTGGGAGACGGGAACAAACGCGGCGATTTCATCAGCGCCTTCCACACCTTCCAGCGCGAAGCGGACAACACCCCAACCCACGGGGCCAGTGCGTTCGCCAACACTGGTGTGGGTTACAACGGCGGTGTAGCGCCCCGGCTTTGCAAGGCCCGCTTCCAGCGCCTTCGCCGCGCTTTTCATCGCATCGGCCAACGTCGGGCCAGCCGGATTATTTGCGCCATTGCCCAGCGCGTTCAGGCCATTTGGTTTCTGTTGTTCAGTCATGGAACAGTTCTCTCTGTTGATTGATTTCGTCTTGATGCGCCGTAATCAGCGCATCCATTGCGGGCGTTGCACCGCGGGCCATTGTGTCGATTTCGCCCAGCCCCCGGCGTAGCGCTTCGGGTGACATGGCTTTGTCAGTCACGGCCCATGCCAGCGCGCACAGGGCGGACCCAATGCGCTGGCGGTCCAGTTTGTCGGAACGGAATTCCTGCGTGCCCATCACGACGCCTCATCATCGTCGCGGCGCATAAACTGGGTGAACAGCGCAACCAAATCTTCGGGGAATTCAACGCGGGGGGCTTTGCGGCCGCCCTTACGCTTTTCGGGTGGCGTGATGCGTTCGTATTCCATGCGGCGCGCGACTTCGGCAGCGCGTGTCTGGTCGCATTCCACTTTGGCGGCAATCTGCCAATACGGGGCCGTTGGGTCCGCTTCCAGCGCGGCGCGGATAACGGCGTTGCGCTTTTTATCGTCGCGGATGCGCTGGCGTGGCTGGCCACGATGCACGGGCTTCCTATTCCCGCAACGGTTGGCGATACGACGCAGGGCGGACGGAACATCATCCGCGCTCATCTTTTCGTTTTCCACGGCCCAAGCGACCGTTTGCAAAAGCGAACGCATCGCGTGCGCCTTCGACATGCTTTCGAGTGATTTCATATTCTCAATCCCTTCGGATTTCTGAGACACGAAAAACTGTGATAGTCAGGATTACGGAAATTCGATTGCCCGACCTTCACGCCCTGTACCGTTCCAGCGGTGCAGGGTGTTTTTCATGCCGGGTTAAGCGGCCGTTGGAAAGTCGGGGCCGTTGTCGTCGTGACGAAAGTTGAAACCGCGGCGACTGGGTCCAACGCCCTGCGCCTGCCACACTTCCCGCGCGGCGCGGACTTCGCGTGCATCGTCTGGGTGCATCAGTTCCAGCGCGCTTTCAGCGATGGCGTCACCCTGCGACGCCAGACGCCAGCCCAACCAATCGGTTGTTTGCGCGGCACGGGTGCCGTTTCCGGTGTCGGTTTGGCCGGGATAGCGGCGGGCCGTGGTGAGACTGGTTTCTAAGACTGTCTCGGACATGGCACGCGCAAGGTCTGTGCAAGCCATCCATTTCGGCAGTCGGTTGCGTTTGTTGAACATAAAAAAAACCCCACTGGTTTACGACTAGTGAGGTTCAGTGTGGGTAAATCTAAATTTCTCGCCTGACAGCGTTTGGACAGCTTTTGGACAGCTTTACAGCACCATGTCCAACCCGCGCTTTAATTGCTTTTTGTAGCTTTCAGGTGTGTTTTCGGGAAAAAGCGCGTCGTGGATTACGGCGCGACAATGTTCTGCGATTGCGGCACCCTTGTTGTTCGGGGCCAGATGCGACTTTTCAAACGTGCTGATGAGTGTTTCCAGCACAGCGGCCGCAACCTTCGGGTCGTCGGGGAAGGCTTTCAGCTTTTCTTTCATCAAATCGGCCAGACCTTCCATGCTTTCGCCCACGGTGGCGGAGTACAATTCTAATGCCTTTTGATAGACGGCCAACCCCACGCACCCGATGCGCGTTTGATAGTGCCATTCGGGACAGGTCCATGTCGCTTGATGCCGAATGCCGTCGCACTCATTCACGGCCTCAACAATCGGGCGTGCCCGTTCAACCGTTCGCGGCATCCCAATATTTACGTGCTTGCCCGTTTCCTCATCTATCGGCATTTCAATTTCGCTACTCATCATCAAACCCTTCCGTGGTTCAAACTGATTACTTTGTTCGCAGGTACTTCGCCGCGCGCTTCGGCCAGCGCATCGGCCAACAGCGACGCCCACGCTTCAAACACGGCGCGTTGGCGCTCGACTTGCTGGTCACGCTGATACCGTCGTTGAAGCCGTGAAGTCGTGGCGCTGGCGCTATGGTTCAAACAGCGGTCAACAATCGCTACGTCCGAACCCGCTTTGATAGTCCCGTCAGAGAACGCGCGGCGCAGGTCGTGAAACGTCCAGTCCAGAAAGTCCGCGCCCAGCGCATCGTCTAACCGCTGTTTGATTGCGCCAAAGCCACCATAGGGACCATTGCGCTTGCCTTGGAAAACGTAAGCGTCAGGGTCGCCGTTCAGGTCAACGCCAATCGCTTCGGCCGCGGCTTGGATATGTTCCAGCGCGGTTTCACTTAGCGGGGTCTTATAATCCTCATCCGTTTTTGCTTTCTCGGCGGGGATAATCCAGACGCGGTTTTCAACGTCGATTTCGCCCGCCTGCATCTGCGCCACGTTTGCCCGCCTTTGCGCGGTGTATATCAGCGCGGTAACAAACCCGCGGGCGGATGCGCTTTCTTCCCCTTCCAGCGCAATCAGGATTTGCGCTACTTGTTCTTTCGTTGGGGAAACGTTGCGTTCCTTCTCAACCTTCACCTTGAGCGGGGCCAGTATGTCTTGCGTGGTCCATCCCTGTTCAAACATCCAGCGAAACAGCGGCTTTGAACGGCGTAGCGTCGTATTAATGCTTGAGGGGGCGCGAACACGTTCCTTTTCAATCCACAGCCGCACGGCTTCGGGGGGCAGGGCGTCAGGGCGCATATGCAGATATTTCGCAAATAGCCGTTTCATGGCTTTGACGGTCTTATCCTTGGACCGCGTGCCCGCCAGCCGAATATCTGCATAAAAGTCTATTGCATCGCGCAACGTTGGCGCTTCGGCCCGGTTCCGTCGTTGGGCCTGTTGCTGGCGTAGTTCGCGGGCAACCGCTGTCTTGTCCGTGGCGGCAACCTTCGCATTAACCGCACCCAGTTTTGTTTGCGCCAGTTCGCGCGCCTTCGCGGGCGTGGTTTCTGGAAAGTCACCCAGACGAACCCGAAAACGGTTTCCGTCGATTGTGTGCCGCAAATACCATGCGCCCTTGTCAGAACGCCCCACGCATTCCAGACCGCGGAATTCCTTATCGCGCCACGTTCCCCGCCCTTCTTTGGGCAGGTGGCGCGCCACATAGCTAGTTGATTGGGCCTTGCCCATCGCATCCACCTTCCGTTGTTGTGTCCCGCACGCGTCCGATTGTGTCCCGAATACCGCTTCCAACCGCACCCGGTCGGACCGTGTCATGTAAATACATAGGGGGATTACTTAGGGGATGCAAACGCCTTTATTTTATGGCGATTGTTATCGTTCAGGTCAGGTCTGGTAAGGTGTGTTTTGTGCCCAAAAAAGCCCCCTGAAAAGGGGGCTTTGATAAACTAACCTGAGCCAGACTTATTTCTGCGGCAACGGCCCGATCATCATGATCATCTGGCGGCCTTCCATCTTGGGCATGTTCTCGACCTTGCCCAGTTCCTTGATGTCCTCGGCCACACGTTCCAACAGCTCACGCCCCAGATTTTGGTGTGCCATTTCACGACCACGGAAGCGCAGGGTGACTTTGACCTTGTCGCCCTTTTCCAGAAACTTGAAGACGTTCTTCATCTTGACGTCATAGTCATGCGTATCGGTGTTGGGCCGGAATTTGACCTCTTTCACTTCGATGACTTTTTGTTTCTTGCGGGCTTCGCTTTCGCGTTTCTGCTGTTCGTACTTGAACTTGCCAAAATCCATGATCTTGCAGACCGGGGGGTTCGCGTTGGGCGAAATCTCAACCAGGTCGAGGCCGGCATCGGCGGCAAGTTGCATGGCTTTAGCGGGATGAACCACCCCGACATTGTCACCATCAGCACCAATCAGGCGAATTTCGGGGGCACGGATCTTTTCATTGACGCGCGGGCCGGTTTCTCGTTGCGGCGGCGCGTTGTGAGGTCTGCGGGCTATGGGTTCATTCCTTTGATGATTGCAGAATTTCGAGCCCGAAATTTAGACTGCCACGCGCCCTGTTTCAAGCGCCAACCGCGCTGAAACGATTGAAATTCACATGATTCACGGCAGGTTTATGCGCCGGTCACAGTCTGTGCGGTGACCGGCACGGTCTGATCAGCCGACAAAGGCTTTTTCGATCACAAATTCCTTGGGCTCGGAATTTGCGCCCTCGCGCAGGCCGAACCCTTCAAGGATTTCCTTGATATCGAGGTTAAAGGCTAGCGAGCCACACACCATCGCGCGGTCGGTCTCGGGTTTGATGCCGCCTTCGATGCCAAGGTCCGCAAAAACGGTGCCGTCGTTCAGCAAATTGGTTATGCGGCCCATCTTTGGGCTCTCTTCCCGAGTCGTGGTCGGGTAGTAGCGGATCTTGTCTGCAAAACCTTCGCCCATCAGTTCGGCAAGCATCTCATCCTGACGTATGTCTTCGATCAGTTGACGGCCATATTCCAGCTCGGCCACTTCGCGGCAGGTGTGGGTGATGATGACCTCGTCGTAATCTTCGTAGGTCTGCGGCTCGCGCAACAGCGAAGCGAAAGGCGCGAAACCGGTGCCGGTGGCAAAGAACCACAACCGCTTGCCCGGCAGCAGGGCGTCGTGGACCAGCGTGCCCACGGGCTTGGGCCGCAGGATGATCTGATCGCCGGGATTTATATGCTGCAGCTTCGAGGTCAGCGGGCCATCCTGAACCTTGATCGAGTAGAACTCCAGCTCTTCATCCCACGATGGCGAAGCGATCGAATAGGCGCGCAGCAAAGGCTTTCCGTTGTCGCCCAACAGGCCGATCATCACGAACTCACCCGAGCGGAAGCGTAGCGAGGCAGGGCGCGATACCTTGAAGGAAAACAGGCTGTCGGTCCAATGCTTGACGTCAGTTACGGTCTGCGCGTCCGGCAGAACGGGGGCCTTCACGGTGGTTGCTTCGGTCACGGGCTTCATCTCTGTCATCGTTTCACTGTCGGTTTGCTAAACCGACATCTCCGTTTAATCTTTGATCCAAGTCAGGAAAAGGGGGCAGTTGCCGCAACGTCCTGTCGACAAGCTGTCGATTAGTTGCGGTTAACCGCGCAAGCGGGCTTGGTAGTTGTTCTCTTCCCAGTTCGCACGCGCTAGCCACTGATCTTCGGGCTGCCGATTTGCAAGGTTGTGATCTATTTCAACTTCGTCGAATCCGCTGCGGCGGGCCATGGCGTATTGATCGGCCAGGACATGCCCCTTTGCGCGCAAGCGGCCTGAATAGCCTTTCAAGCGCAGAATGCGCGCGATCGTAAAGCCACGCCCGTCTGCCGAGGACGGAAAGTCCACGCGCACCATCTTGGCGTTGCCCAGGCGTTCAAATAGTTCATCGGGGTCAGTGTCCGAGGCAACGTCCAGCGCAACAACGTCGTTGGCGGTGTCTTCCAGTGTGACAAACCCATCGGTCCAGTCGTCGGGGGCAAAGCCCTCATCGGTAACGATTACGTTCATGATGTCTCTCCGGCGCGCATCATCTTGCCATCGACAAAATGGATGCCGCATTCTTCCTTGTTCTGGTCGCGCCAGCGTCCGGCGCGCGGGTCTTCGCCCTCCTTGACCGGCGAGGTGCAGGGCGCACAGCCGATCGAAGGGTATCCTTTGGCCACCAGCGGATGCCGGGGCAGGTTGTTTTCGTCCATGTAGGCGCGCACATCCTCGGGTGCCCAATGCGCCAGCGGGTTGACCTTGATCCGGCCCGTTCCGTCCTCGACCTCAAAGAAGTCAAGCGCAGCGCGGGTGCCGGACTGAAACCGTTTGCGCCCGGTTATCCAACCGCTATAGCCCATAAGGGCCTTTTGCAGCGGAAAGGTCTTGCGCAAGTTGCAGCACGCGTCCGTATCCCGCAAGCGCAAGGCTCCATAGGGGTCGTCACGTTGCACATCTTCGTCCTCGGCGCGGATGATCTGCACGTTTTTCAGGCCCAGACGTTCGCTCACCCCCTGCTGGTATTCCAGCGTTTCGGTGAACAGCATCTGCGTGTCCACGAACAGCACCGGGGTCATCTTGTCGACGACCGCCGCCATGTGCAGCAACACCACCGACTCGGCCCCGAAACTAGACACCAGGGCAAGGTCTTCAATCTGGTCGATGGCACCGTGCATCACGTCATGCGCACTGTGGTGCCGGAACCGGGCGTTCAGCGCATCGACCTTTTCGGTCAGCTCGCTGCGGTCCTTGCCCAGTTCCGTCTGGATCAGATCAAGCGGCATTCGCCTGCGCCTCGGGGTACAGAGCAGCCTTGAACGGAGCCATGCCAACACGGCGGTAGGTTTGCAGGAACTCCTCTTCGGCGCTGTCGCGCTGTTCCAGATAGGTGTTCACGATCCGCTCGACTGCCGGGACGATCTCATCATAGGCAAAGCCGGGACCGGTGCGATCGCCAATGGCTGCTGTCTCGGTGCCGTCACCGCCCAGAGTGATCTGGTAGTTCTCGACGCCTGCACGATCCAGGCCCAGGATACCGATGTGACCCACGTGGTGATGCCCACAGGCGTTGATGCAGCCCGAGATCTTGATCTTCAGGTGGCCGATATCTTGCTCCAGCTTCAGGTCATCGAAGCGGGTTGCGATTTCCTGCGCAACCGGGATCGAGCGTGCTGTGGCCAGCGCGCAATAGTCCATGCCGGGGCAAGCGATAATGTCGCTGATCAGGCCGATATTGGCGGTGGCCAGTTCATGTTCCTTCAACTTGGCGTGGATCGCGGGCAGGTCCGACTTGTGGACATGCGGCAGGATCACGTTCTGCTCATGGCTGATGCGCAGTTCGTCATAGGCGAATTCTTCGGCTAGATCGGCCATCACACGCATCTGTTCGGCGGTCGCATCGCCCGGCGTTGCGCCGTGCTTTTTGATCGAGATCGTGACAATCGCGTGGTCCGCGTTCTTATGCGGCGCGATGTTGGTGTCGACCCACGAACGGAACACCGGATCGTTGCTGTAGGCACTCTCGAACGAGGCAACCGAAGTTTCGCGGAAATCGGGCGCGGCAAAGTGGGTTTTGATCTCATCCAGCAAGGCCATGTCGGCGCCCTTGAACTGCGGGCGAACCTGCAGGAAACGCTCGTTGACCTTGGCGCGGATCGTGTCGATGCCGTTTTCGTGCACAGTGATCTTGATGCGCGCCTTGTACTTGTTGTCGCGGCGACCGATCTGGTTCCACACGGACACTGTGGCCTCAAGGTACGCCAGCAGGTCATCAAAGGCGACGAAGTCCGACAGTTCTTTGCCGATCATCGGTGTGCGACCTAGACCGCCGCCTACGATGACGCGGGCGCCCAGAACGCCGTCACGCTCGACCAGTTGCAAACCGATGTCATGTGCCTTGATCACGGCGCGGTCGTTTTCGCTGCCGGTGATGGCGATCTTGAACTTGCGCGGCATGAACTGGAATTCCGGGTGGTCGGTGGACCACTGGCGCAACAGTTCGGCATAGGGGCGCGGGTCGGCGACCTCATCCGCGGCGGCACCGGCGAAATGGTCGGCAGTAACGTTGCGGATGGTGTTGCCCGAGGTCTGAATGGCGTGCATTCCCACTTCGGCCAGCGCGTCCAGCATATCCGGCACGTCTTTTAGCTTGGGCCAGTTGTACTGGATGTTCTGCCGCGTGGTGAAGTGGCCGTAACCTTTGTCCCACTTTTCGGCCAGCAGGGCCAGTTGGCGCATCTGCGCGCTGGAGAGTGTGCCGTAAGGGATAGCGACCCGCAGCATATAGGCGTGCAATTGCAGATACAGGCCGTTCATCAGGCGCAGGGGTTTGAACTCGTCCTCGGTCAATGAGCCGTCAATGCGGCGCTCGACCTGAGCGCGGAACTGTTTGTTGCGTTCTGCCAAAAATGCTGTGTCGAACTCGGAGTAGCGATACATGATTAGCTGTCCTTGGTTGCAGCCCCGATACCTGGGGGCTTAATGGGGAGAGAGAGGGCCTGATCTCAGGTCCGGGGCTGCGGGGAAGTTTCCTGTTTGCCATGGGCATAATTGGACGGGCCAGTCCGACGGAAGTCTTCCCGAAAATGGGTCGGTTCGGGGCCGTTTTCACCGGCCACAGCGTCCGCAAGATACGCGCCGACAATGACATTTGCCTGACGTTCAGCATCCAGCAGGCGGACTTGCGCATGTGCTTCGTCGGTAATCAACTCGGCCTCGGACAGGTCACGGGACCAGCGGTCGTCCTCGGTCAGATAGATAACGTCGCCTTCCAGCAAATGATTTGCGGTGATTACTTTTGGAGTAAAAGCGCGGGGCATCAGGCGTGCTCCTTCTTGTATTGGGTCAGGGCAGTAACCGCGTTGCGCGGTTCGAGGCCATAAAACATAAGGGTTGGGCCATCCATTTCGGCGGCAATTAGATCGTCAGGCAGTTGATCAAGTGTGGTCGCCAATACGTGCTGATCGGGTCGGGATGCGTTTTCGATCAGCGTTACCGGAGTCGCGCGATCTGCGCCGTGCATGATCAGACGACCTTGAATGAACCGAGCGGACTTTTTGCCCATATTGATCGCAGCGACGGATCCGGATCGGGCAAGCGCGGTCCAATCGTGGTCCGCGAATCCTTTCATGTCGTGGCCCGTCAGGAACCGGACCGAGGAATTGCGCCCCCGTTGGGTCAGGCTTTGACCGATCCCGGCAACAGCGGCAGAGGCCGCAGTAACGCCCGGAACGATGGTCCACGAGATCCCTGCGGCCTGAACCGCTTGGATTTCTTCATCAAGACGTCCAAACACCGTGGGATCGCCGGACTTAAGGCGAACTACGTGCTGACCGTTGGCAGCGTGACTGACGAGAAGGGCGTCGATGTCTTCTTGTTTCCAAGACGGACCAAACCCCGCCTTGCCTACGTCGACCAAAACAGCGTTTCGGCCAGCCAGCGCCAGTACCTCGGCGCTGATCAGTCGGTCATGCAGGACGACATCTGCACGCTCAAAGGCTTTTAGCGCCTTGAGGGTCAGCAACTCGGGATCGCCCGGACCTGCGCCGACAAAGTCGACGTTCCCAATGCCATCATTTGTTTGCGAATGCCGCATGTCCCGTTCCACGGTTGGTTTGACTTGGCTTGCAATATAGGAAATATTCCCGGTAATGCGCCATATGGGCAGGTAAATAAGAACAATCGTTCCGGTGGATGGCCCATTTGGAACGAAAGTTTTAAAACGAAGGAAAAATTGGAATGTCGGTGCGGATTGACGATACGGATCGGAAAATTCTGGTAGAGCTTCAGCGCGATGCCAGTCAATCACTGGACGAAATTGCGGCTCGGGTCGGCAGTTCGAAGACCCCGGTCTGGAATCGTATTCGCAAGCTCAAGGGCGCAGGCGTTATTGGTCAACAAACCGTTTTGTTGGACGCCGAGGCGCTTGGATTCGAAGCGACTTTCTTTGTTCTAATTCGCACGTCCGAGCATGAGGCAGACTGGCAGAGAAAGTTCTTGAAAGCCCTTCGTGATCGTCCCGAAGTTCAGGAGGCTCACAGGCTGGCTGGTGACATTGACTATATCCTGAAAGTCCGGGTCAAAAACGCGCGTGCCTATGACGAATTCTATCAGACACTGATTTCTGAGGTGCGCGTTCATAATGTTACGGCGTTGCTGTCTATGGAGGAAATCAAATCCACGACAATGCTGCCCCTGAATGCCTTGATCGAAAGCTGAAGCTTTAAACCTCGACTATAAGTTGGCGCAACCCGTGAAAGTGATAACTGTTTGAATAGTCGGGGCCTTTGCTAAGGCGCAAATTCGGGCACCGTTCGAACAGAACTGAAAGCGCGATACGCATCTCGAGCCGTGCAAGCGGCGCGCCAACGCAGAAATGCAAGCCCCCTCCGAAGCTGCTGTTCGTTACTATCGTGCGGGTCGGATCGAAGGTATTGGGGTTTGCCCATACAACCGGATCACGGTTTGCCGCGCCTAGCAACAGTGCTACCTGATCCCCTCGCTTGAAGCTGTGATTGAATATCTCAATGTCTTCATAGGCATAGCGTGTGAACATATGCAGCGGAGGGTCAAAGCGCAGAACCTCTTCGACCGTCTTGTCGATCGCATCTGGTGAAAACGCGTCCTTGTGAATTCCAAGTTCTAATACCGTTTTGATCCCATTTCCCAAGGAATGAACCGTTGCTTCGTGCCCAGCGTTCAGGAGCAGGATGCAGGTGGCCACCAACTCTTCTTTGCTGAGTTTCTCGCCATGTTCCTCGGCCTCGATCAGGCGGGTGATCAGGTCGTCGCGAGGATCATCGCGGCGCATTTCGATGTATGACGACAGAAACGCAGTGAAGTCCCGGGACGCGGTCGCCGCGTTGTCTTCGGTCTCACGGGTTTTGCTGGCCTGATACATGGCGACCATATCATGCGACCACCTAAGAAGGTCGGGCGACTTTTCCTCGGGAACGCCCAGAAGCCTGCAAATTGTAACGACAGGTATCTGAGTGCAGAAACCGCCCAGTATGTCAAACGGCGTTGCTGGAAACTGTTCAATCAGGGAATGGCTCAGATCGTGGATGGAATCTTCAAGGCCCGTAATGGCGCGGGACGTAAAGGCGCGCATCACAAGGGCGCGCAGGCGTGTGTGACGCGGCGGCTCTGCCTCTAGCAAAGAGTGCGCTTCGACGGCGAGCCACGGCGCAAGGTGGCTGGGGCCGTGGCTTTGCATTTCAACCGGGACTTCGCGGCCAAAACGGCGGTCTTTCAGCAGTGTCTGCACGGCCTTGTGCGAAACGGCTGCGGGCATTTTGTACTCAGACCAATAGAACAGGTCGCCGTGCTCTCGGGCCCGGTCATAAAAAGGATAGGGGTTTTGGACGAAATCCGGGTCGACCGGCGATTGTGATAGGGTCTTCATGACGGGCACACTTGCCATGCGGCCCGGTGAATGCAAGACCCTATGACATGCAAAGGGTTTGGGTCGTACTGGGATTCTTGTTTGCTGTCGCGCTGTTGGCGGCCGGGGTGTGGTCCTATGGTTTCCGGCAGGCGTTGTCACAACTCAGCGAAAAAGCCCAGGCGGATTTGGAACTGGCAGCCGACCGCTTAAGCACCCAACTGCAAGTATATCAGGAATTGGCTGTTCTTATGGCCGGTCACCCGGACCTGAGAAACCTTCAGGGGGCGGATACCCCGGCGCAGGCGCGCGCTCTGTTGCTGGAGGTCGCCGACAAAACAGCGGCTGTCGACGTGATCTACGCCGATCCAACGGGCCGGGTACTGGCCGCTGCCCATGACGTGGTTGGCGGCAGCGTTTCCGGGCATCCGGCCTTCGAACGTGCGATGCAAGGCGCCCTCGGAAGCGAGCACGGTGTTTTGACAAGTCAGGGCGACCGGTTCTTTTCCTATGCGGCCCCGGATTTTTCCCCAAGCGGTCAGGTATCCGGCGCGCTGGTGGTGATTGCCGATGTTGAGGACATCGAACAGGAATGGCGCGGCAGCACCGAAGCTGTGTTTTTCGTAGATCGCAACGGGGTCGTCTTCATCAGCAACAGGACTGAACTGTTGTTCTGGAAGCGCGAGAAAGGTCAACCCGGCCTTACGCCGCCGGACGGTCAGACCTTATCGTTTGCCGCAGATCAGGTTGGTCCTTTTGAGGTTTGGGATTTGGGATGGGGGCCATACCTTCCCGCGCGGGCGTTGCATCTGAGCCGTGATTTGCCGGTGATCGGCATGACGGGCGAAGTTGTCATGGACATTGCGCCAGCCCAACGTCTTGCCAGTCTTCAGGCGGCAACTGTTGCCGCGATCTGCCTTGCGTTCGGTGCCTTGCTGTTCCTCGCGACCGAGCGGAGGCGTACCCTTGCGCAAGCCAATGCAGTTTTGGAAAGCCGGGTCGCGCAGAGAACCCACGCTCTCACGGCTGCGAATACGGCACTTCGCCGTGAAGTGCGCGAGAGGCAGGAGGCTGAGACAGCCTTGAAGCACGCCCAAGAGGACCTTATTCAAGCGGGTAAGTTGAATGCGCTGGGTCAGATGTCAGCCGGTATCAGTCACGAGTTGAACCAACCATTGATGGCCATCCAACAATTTGCGGACAACGGCACCGCGTTCCTGACACGAGGGCGCGAAGAAAGGGCAGCGGAAAACCTGACTCGTATCTCCGAGATGGCGGCGCGCATGGCGCGGATCATCAAGAACTTGCGTGCCTTTTCCCGAAATGAAAGCGAACCGATGGGCAAGGTCAATTTGGTACAGGTCATTGATACTGCGGTGGAGTTGACCCAAGCCCGGCTAAGGTCGGAACAGGTGCAAATGGATTGGGCCTCACCTGCGGAACCAGTTTATGCGTGGGGCGGTGAGGTGCGGCTGGTTCAGGTCTTTGTAAACCTCATCAATAACGCCGCTGATGCCATGAGCCATCAGGATGAAAGGTTGGTCCAAATTCGTATTCACATCGGATCGGGGTCCAAATTGTCTGTTACTGTTCGGGATATTGGTCCGGGCATAGAAAACTCGGAAAAACTGTTCGAGCCGTTTTACACGACAAAGACGGTTGGGTCTTCGGAAGGCATGGGGCTGGGGCTTTCGATTTCTTATGGTCTGATCCAGAGTTTTGGCGGAAATATTCGTGGTTCCAACACTGAAAGGGGCGCAGAGTTCACAGTTGAACTTGAACATTTCAGGGAAAAAGAAGCGATATGACCCGAAAGGTATTACTGGTCGATGACGATGCCGCCGTTCGCGAGGCACTGGCGCAAACGCTTGAACTGGCTGATTATGCGCCTGTGACAGCCGGGTCATTCGTTGCGGCCAAGGATCACATTCGGACCGATTTTCAGGGGGTAATTGTTTCGGATATCCGTATGCCCGGTCGGGATGGATTTCATCTGCTCACCTACGCGCACGAGGTCGATCCCGAGTTGCCGGTCATTCTGTTGACCGGAGAAGGCGACATCCCGATGGCTGTTCAGGCGATGGGGAAGGGGGCTTTTGATTTTCTGGAAAAGCCCTGTGCCGCCGCCGAGTTGCTCGAGGTTATTGGGCGGGCGACGGACGCGCGATCGCAGATCCTGGAACAACGGGCGCTTAAGCGAGAGCTTGAGCGCGGCGATCCGGCGGCCCGATTGCTGTTTGGGCATTCTCCCCAAGCGGAAGAACTACGAAACCGCACCCGAACCGTTGCCCCGACCAAAGCCGAGGTCCTTGTAACGGGGCCGGCGGGCAGTGGTATCGCCAAGGTCGCCGAGGTCATTCATATGATGTCACCGCAGGCACAGGGTGCTTTTGTCAAACGACAGGTTTCCGGGCTTTCGCGTGAGGATTTGGTGCGGGCATGTGAAGATGCTGCGGGCGGCTCCTTGTTTCTAGATGAGATTGGGACAATGCCCGAGGCAACGCAATATGCAGCCCTTGAGATGCTGGAGCAGGGCGTCGAGGCAAGGATTCTGGCAGGAACGACGACCGACTTGGCCAGTTTGTCAGCCAAGGGACAGTTTAACGCCGATCTTTTCTATCGGTTGGACGTAATGCGGGTTCGCATTCCCTCTCTGGCTGAACGTCGTGAGGATATACCGGTAATTTTCAGGCACTATGTGGGGCAGGCGGCCGAGCAGACGGGGATTGCGGCCCCAGAAGTGACCTCAGAGCATTTGGCATCGCTTATGGCCAGTGATTGGCCGGGTAACTCTCGGTCTTTGATGTCGGCTGCGATGCGCTTTGTCCTTGGTATGCCCGAAGAGGTGTCCCGGGCAGCGGATTTGGGTCTGAATGAGCAGATGGCGCAGGTGGAAAGGTCATTGCTGATAGCGGCATTGGGTCGCCACAACGGCAAGGCGGCAGACGCAGCAAAGGCACTGAAACTTCCTAGGAAAACTTTCTATGACAAGCTTGCCCGATATCAGATTCGCCCAGAAGACTATCGCAGGTAGCATGCCCTCCCGCCCCCTTTTTCTGCATTGTCATGCAGTTAAAGGCGTTGGGGGTGGCAGTTCGCCCAGGCGAACTGCGGTCGATTCCGGGTGATTCTCGGTAAACGAATCGTCAATCGTGCGGAATTTCGCACAAAGTGGTTCAAACCTGTGCGGAATTTCGCACTGGCCTAATTCCCTTGACGCAGAGTTGGTTGGGAATGTCCAACAGGTATCTGAAAATAAACAAAAATAAGTTTTGGAACCTGGAATCGAACAAAAAGTTGAGGCGTAAGGGACGATTCGGTTCACTCCCGGCATGCGACGCAGCCCATGCGTCCTTTGAATGCATCTATGAAGTCTGGGAGGAAGAGACTGATGAAATTCCTAACAACGGCTGCAACCGCTGTTGCGCTGACCGTAACTGCAACTGCTGGTATGGCGGCCTGCGATGACGGCGAAATCGTAGTGAAATTCGCCCATGTGACAAACACGGACAAACACCCCAAGGGTATTGCGGCCTCGCTGCTGGAACAGCGCGTCAATGATGAGATGAACGGCGTGATGTGCATGGAGGTGTTCCCAAACTCGACCCTCTACAATGACGACAAAGTGCTGGAAGCGATGCTGCAGGGCGACGTGCAACTGGCCGCTCCGTCGCTGTCAAAATTCGAGAAATTCACCAAGCAGTTCCGCCTGTTTGACCTGCCGTTCATGTTTAAGAACATCGACGCGGTCGATGCATTCCAGGCATCGGCAGACGGTCAGGCCATGAAAGACAGCATGCAGCGCCGCGGCCTGCAAGGGTTGGCGTTCTGGCACAATGGCATGAAGCAAATGTCGGCCAACAAACCTCTGGTCGATCCGACGGATGCGGATGGTCTGAAGTTCCGCGTTCAGTCCTCGGATGTTCTGGTGGCGCAGATGGAAGCCATCGGTGGCAGCCCGCAGAAAATGGCGTTCTCGGAAGTCTACGGCGCGCTACAACAGGGCGTTGTGGACGGGCAGGAAAACACCTGGTCTAACATCTACGGCAAAAAGTTCTTCGAGGTGCAGGACGGCATCACCGAAACCAACCACGGCATCATCGACTATCTGGTCGTGACCTCGGTTGATTGGCTGGACAGTCTCGAACCGGAAGTGCGTGAACAGTTCCTGACCATTCTGGACGAAGTGACAGAAACCCGGAACAAAGAAGCCTTTGCTGTGAACGAAGCGGCCAAAGCTTCGATCACCGACGCGGGTGGTATCATCCGTGACCTGAACCCTGAACAGCGTCAGGCCTGGGTCGATGCGATGAAGCCCGTCTGGGACAAATTCGCTGATGACGTGGGTCAGGACAAGATCGACGCCGCTCAGGCGATCAACGCCGGGTTCTAATCCCGGTTCAGGCAACGCGTCGGGGGACTGGGGAGTTATCGACGCGTCGCCCGGGCGGGCCATAATGTGCCCGCCCCAATATTTCTCATCACAAGAAAATGTGGGGACAGAAAGATGTCTGGTGCGAATCCCGGCCAAGGCGGGCTGATCGACCATATCGAGGAAACCCTGATCGCGGTGTTGCTTGGCCTGATGACGGCTGTGACCTTTGCCAATGTGATCGCGCGGTTTGCTTTCAATTCCAATATTCTGTGGGCGCTTGAGCTGACAGTGTTCATGTTCGGCTGGCTGGTTCTGATGGGCGCGTCCTATGCGGTCAAAAAGCACGCACATCTGGGCGTCGATGCGATCCTGAACATGCTGGCCCCTGCGCCGCGTCGCATTCTGGCGCTGATTTCGGTGGCCTGTTGTCTGGTGTTCTCGCTGCTGTTGCTCAAGGGGTCATACGATTATTGGGCTGTGTTCGCGGACTTGCCGCCCACCTCGGGGCGTTGGTTCCCGACCGGGTTCGACACCGGCGCACGCAGCCAGAGCTTTTATGAAGTCGACGACATTCCAATGGTCGCACCGCTGCGCTTTCTGGAAGATCTGATCAACTATGGCGAGGGCTACGAGAAGATCCCGAAAGTCATCCCGTATCTGGTTTTGCCGGTTTCCATGCTGCTGCTGGTAATCCGGTTTTCGCAGGTCGCTGTACAAATCTGGCGCGGCGAAACCGACCGCCTTGTCGCCAGCCACGAAGTCGAGGACGAGATTGAAGAAGTCCGCGCTCAGCAAGGAGAGCATAACTAATGGACGTCGTTCTTCTATTCTCAATGGTCATCGGCCTGCTGCTGATCGGTGTTCCGATTGCAGTGGCGCTTGGCCTCAGCTCGACACTGTTCCTGCTGATCTATTCCGATAGCTCTCTGGCCTCGGTCGCGGGCACGCTGTTTGAGGCATTCGAGGGGCATTTTACTCTGCTGGCGATCCCGTTCTTTATCCTCGCGTCGTCCTTCATGACGACGGGCGGGGTGGCGCGTCGGATCATCCGGTTCTCGATTGCCTGTGTGGGGCATCTGCCAGGCGGGTTGGCGATTGCGGGTGTGTTTGCCTGTATGTTGTTTGCCGCTTTGTCGGGGTCGTCCCCGGCGACTGTGGTAGCCATCGGTTCGATCGTGATCGCAGGTATGCGTCAGGTTGGCTATTCCAAAGAGTTCGCCGCCGGTGTGATCTGTAACGCCGGTACGCTGGGCATCCTGATCCCGCCCTCCATCGTGATGGTGGTCTATGCAGCTGCGGTCGAGGTTTCGGTCGGGCGCATGTTCCTTGCCGGGGTTATTCCGGGCCTGATGGCCGGTCTGATGCTGATGATTACCATCTACGTGATGGCCAAGGTCAAAAACCTGCCTAAGGGCGACTGGAAAGGGTGGAGCGAGATCTTTGCCTCGGCCCGTGAGGCCGGGTGGGGCCTGTTCCTGATCGTTATTATTCTGGGTGGTATCTACGGCGGTATCTTCACCCCGACCGAGGCCGCAGCCGTGGCCGCCGTCTATGCGTTCCTGATCGCCAGCTTTGTCTACAAGGACATGGGCCCCCTGAGTACGGAAGAAGGGCAACCCAACCTGCCGCTGATCAAAAAGCCCTATGCATTGATCACGGCGTTCATCCACCCCGACACCAAGCACACGCTGTTTGAGGCTGGGAAGTTGACCGTCACGCTGCTGTTCGTGATCGCCAACGCGCTGATCCTGAAACATGTGCTGACGGACGAGCAGGTACCGCAACATATCGCCAGCGCGATGCTTTCGGCTGGTCTGGGTCCGGTGACCTTCCTGATCGTGGTAAACGTGATCCTGCTGATCGGCGGTCAGTTCATGGAGCCCTCGGGCTTGCTGGTCATCGTTGCACCCTTGGTGTTTCCGATTGCCATCGAGCTGGGCATCGACCCGATCCATCTGGGCATCATCATGGTGGTCAACATGGAGATCGGGATGATCACACCTCCGGTCGGGCTGAACCTGTTCGTGACCTCGGGCGTTGCCGGAATGCCTATGATGAGCGTCGTGAAGGCGGCGCTGCCCTTCCTGGCGGTTCTGTTCGTCTTCCTAATCATGGTCACATATATCCCATGGATATCGACCTTCTTGCCCAACACCTTCATGGGGCCAGAGATCATAACGAACTAGCCGAAGCGGCACAAAAGCCGGGTCTCATCGGTCCGGCTTTTTCTTTTCTACCCCTCTTGATGACACTTCCGCCATCCCCATCTTGAGGGCAGAGGACGACCTCACCATTATGGTCAATCATTCGGGACGACTCGAACGGACATGAGGTGCCTCAATGCCTTGGGTTTTTCTGTTATTTGCCGGTCTGCTGGAAATCGTCTGGGCGGTTGCGATGAAGCAATCGGCAGGATTTACGCGGCTTTGGCCTACGGCCCTGATGGGTGTTTCAATGATCGGATCGTTTGGCCTGTTGGCGCTGGCGATGCGCGACCTGCCACTGGGAACGGCCTACACAATCTGGACCGGGATCGGTGCGGTTGGCGCTTTTATGGTCGGGGTAATGTTTCTGGGCGAGGCTCTTACAGCCCCGCGCCTTGTTGCAGCGGCCTTGATCGTGGCTGGTCTGGTGATGATGAAGCTGGCCTGACGCTCAGGCGTTTTGGAGCGCGTCGATGATACCGGCGAAATCTTGTGCCTTGAGGCTGGCTCCGCCGACCAAAGCCCCGTCCACATTGGACACGGCAAAAATTTCAGCGGCATTACCCGGCTTGACCGACCCACCATACAGCAGCCGGACCGAGCGGCCCACGCCCTCGCCAAATCGCCGTTCCAGACAGGCGCGGATAAAGTCGTGAACCTCACCAATTTCGTCCAAGGTCGGCACCTTGCCGGTGCCAATGGCCCAGATGGGTTCATATGCGACGATCAGGTTCTCGCCGGTGGATAGATCAGGAATCGACCCCGACATCTGTCCACCGATGATATCCAGCGTATTGGCCGCCTCGCGCTGTTCAAGGCTTTCGCCAACGCAGATAATTGCCTTTAGACCTGCGTCCATGGCAGCGCGAGCCTTGGCGCGGACGTCTTCGTTTTGCTCATCATGATCTTCGCGCCGTTCGGAATGACCCAGGATAACGGCCGTGGCCCCCGCATCCACCAACATCTCGGCGCTGATATCACCTGTATGCGCGCCAGACCCGTTGGCGTGGCAATCCTGCCCTCCAACTTCGATATCGGTGGAATGCACCGTTTCGGCAGCCCTATGGAGCAATGTGGCAGGCGGACAAATCAGAACTTCAACCGACGGGGCGGGGTACGTATTTGCGAGCGACGTCAACTCCCCCAAAGCAGATGACGTTCCGTTCATTTTCCAATTACCTGCCGCCAGCTTGCGCCGCATCTTACGTACTCCCACATGATCTGTTGTTTGACCCTCGGATAACACCCGGGGCAGGGCGTGACAATTCTGGTTGCAGACCAGCGGCGAAATCGACAGAAATTCCGCAAAAGAATGAGGCAGATATGATCGTCACTCTGGATCTGAAAAAACTGGATACCCGTAACAAGGTCGAGTTGGCCCGGCTGCAGCGCGCTGTCAGGGATGTCGGCTTTCTGTGTGTGTCCAACACGGGTTTGGACAATGCCCGCGTCGAGAGGGTGCTGTCGGAATACCGCGCGTTCTTTCATCTGCCGGAAGCTGAGAAAAGGCGCGTTGACATGGCTACGACCGGCGCAAACCGGGGCTGGGGTGCATCCAGATCCGAGCAGGTTGACCCCAGCGCAAACCCTGATTTCAAAGAGGTGTTTGATTGCGGCTATGAACTGGCGGCTGGCGATCCCTATGCAAACCGGGGGTTGAGCGTCTATGCCCCGAACCTGTGGCCCCAATCGCCGTCAGGGTTTCGGGACACGATCCAAGATTACTATGACGATGCCTGTGCTGTTGCGCTGCGTATCTTGCGCGCTATTGCTGCTGCTTTGGGCCGGGACGCGCACAGCTTTGATACGGCTTTTGAGACACCCTTGGCTTTGCTGAGGGGCAATTTCTACCCACAACGCCCCGCGTGGGCTGGCGCGCAGGATTTCGGTATCGGCGCACATACGGACTATGGCTGTCTGACCCTATTGGCCACAGATGGTACGCCGGGTCTTGAGGCGCAATTACCAGATGGTAATTGGGCCGAGGTGCGTGCTGATCCAGGCACCTTTATTATCAATTTCGGGGAAATGTTGGAGTTCTGGACCGAAGGGCAGGTTAAAGCGACGATGCACAGGGTTGTCGGAGGCGCGGAAGAGCGGCTTTCAATTCCGCTGTTTTTCAACCCGTCCTACGACACAAATGTCGCTCCACCTGACTCAGATCAGATGATTTCCGCCGGAGAACACCTCACCCGTCGGTTCAATGAAACATACATCCACCTAAAGACGGCGTCTTAACGCTGTGTTGACAGGGTTTCGTCGAACTTAATGGATTCACCGCAACCGCAGGCATCGACAACGTTGGGGTTGCGGAACTTGAAACCGGATTCCAACAGCGACACTTCATAGTCAATCTCGGTTCCGAATAGGAACATCTGCGCCATCGGCGCGATCATGACCCGCGCACCGCCCTGTTCAACGACCTCATCATTGACATCGGCTTCGTCGACATAGTCCATCGTGTATTCCATGCCGGCACAACCGCCTTTCTTTACGCCAATACGCAAACCGGCATGTCCGCCAGTATCCATCAGGCGGGCAATCTGCGCAGCAGCTTTAGGCGTCATCGTCACGGCGTTTTTGCCGGGAATGCCGAACATGTTGATCTCCGTTTTCACAGGTTGGTTTCAATTTAATGCTGACTCGACGCAGTCTCAAGTCATAGCAGCCCTGCTTACCTAACTTTTCGAGTCAAGTTTGCGAAATGGGCCTGTATTCATTTGCTTTTGGCAACATGATGGTTTTAGCCTGAGCCGTGTTTGAGCAGAGAATTCAGAGGGCACAATCTTATGAACAGTCGATTTAAGAAGACGCAGCGCGGATTGTTTGTTTTATCCGCAACCGCAGCAATTCTAGCCGTTTCGGGCATGTCGATGGCGGATGAGGCAGCTCGTCACCCTGTAAACTGCGCAACCGCCGAAGGTGATCTTCGCGCAATTTCCGCAGAAAAGAAACATGCGCAGGATCAGCAAGTTGAGAGCGCGATTGCGATCACCCCCGCAGGCGCGTTGCTGGGGCTGGTCACCGGAACCGAAAAGAAAAGACTTACAATGTTGTCAGGCGATTACGTCAAACAGTTGGACCAGCGCGCCGACGAGATAAAGACCACTTGCAACATTCAGTGATCGGCGGGATATCGGCCTGGTTGCCCTATTCAACTTAGGCCATTGTAATCACTGGGTTTACATGAAGCCCAGTTCAAGCCGCGCCTCGTCGGACATCATTTCCATGCCCCAGGGCGGCTCCCACGTCAGTTCGACGTCGACCTCTTTGACGCCAGCGACGGGCTCAATAGCCTCAACGATCCAGCCGGGCATTTCACCGGCAACAGGGCAACCCGGAGCCGTCAGTGTCATGATGACCTTGACTGCGTTATCGCTGGTAATGTCGATCGTATAGATCAGGCCCAAATCGTAAATATTTACAGGGATTTCAGGGTCATAGACCGTCCGGCAAGCTTCGACCACTGCGTCATACAGGGGGTGCTCAATGGTTGAAGGCGCGATCAGCGGGGTTCCTTCAAACTGTTCACTCGGATGAGTCATTTTTGCCTCGGGTCTGTTTCCTGAGAATTTATATAGGGAAAGCCACTGGCAGCGTCCAGTGGGGGTGTGGCGCCAAAAAGGGCGCCAGCGCTATTTTTCGTTGATGTCGTGGTTGAAGGTTTTCACCTGTCCATGGGGCAACGAATACATGCGCCGCAACACAAGCCAGGAAACCAATGACAACACCGCAAAGATCAGCAGCAAAATCGACAGCGACGGGGCGAAGCCGGGAATTACCAGCAAGATACCCGTAATTGCGGCACCGATCGCAAAGCCAAGAAAGATGAACCCGGGCAAGACGATCTCTAGGATGCCGAGGGCTAAAGCCCCGGCAAGCCAGATCCACCATGTCAGCCAGAACGGGTCGGCCATCACTTTGCTCCTTTCAGCATTTTGAACGCATCGCCGAATGCTTCAAGTGCGTTGGCGGGCACAACAATCGTTTGCGAACCGGTTCCGTTCCCCAGCGCATTCAGGGCTTCAACTTGTTTCAACGCGACCTGGTACTGGGCGGCTTCGATGCCATTGTCCTGAATGGCCTTGGCAACAACGCCGGTGGCATAAGCTTCGGCCTCGGCCTGAATACGGCGCGCCTTAGCAGTCTGTTCGGCCGCGTAAAGTTCTGCGTCCGCCTGAAGCTCGACCGAGCGTTTCTGACCTTCGGCCTCGGTAACCTGCGCACGGCGCGCACGTTCTGCGTTCAATTGCTGCAACATCGCGTCGCGGGTTGCCTGATCCAGGTTCACATCCAGAATCTCGGCCCGGGTCACTTCGATTCCCCAATCATCCACCGCGGTTTCAACGCTTTCCTGAATGCGGGTGATCAGTTGGGCACGGTTTGATTGCACCTCGTCTAGATCCATTTTACCGATCTCGGCTCGCACGATCCCCGCCACGGTGGTGGCAATCGCACCGTCTACGTCGCGGATACGGTAAACCGTCTTTTCCGGTTCCAGAATGCGATAGAACACCGAGGTGTCAATTTGCACCAGCACGTTGTCCTTGGTGATCGCGTCTTGCGTTGCATTGGGAAGTTGGCGTTCCAGAATGGATATCTTGTGGCGCGCAACATCCAGAAACGGAACGATAAAATTGATACCGGGGCCAAGGACCGAATGCAGTCGGCCAAACCGTTCAACCACGTATTTTTCGGATTGAGGTACGATTTTAATGCCTTTGAAAATAACGACGACAACCAGAACCGCCGCAAGTAAGTAGATTATATTTGATGAAAGCAGTCCAAAAATTTGGTCTTCGGTCATATCTGTCCTCTATTATTGTGTACGATGGTATACATTTGGGGATTGAATCGCACAATTTCAACTCAGGTATGAAGGGAATGCGCATAATTGCATATCTTTGACCTTAACGCCGTGTACCGGATTTTTGGGAATGTGGCTGCTTTGCATCCTGAAAAGGTTGGGTACGGTTGAGGTAAATGTACGAAGGCGACCCCACGGTTGGCGTTTATTCTCCGGGTTTTGTGCGATCCATAAAAACCGGGCTTAGCGCATCGACTTGCCGACGGGTTGCAATACAGCCTCAGATCAGGCAAATGCTGCCCGGTTCAGCGACCCAAAGAGCGATCCAATGACCGAGCGGTTTTCTTTCGAGCTAAAGGCCACCGATGGCAAGGCCAGAACGGGCGTCATAAACACGCCGCGTGGCGACGTACGTACACCCGCTTTTATGCCTGTTGGTACTGCGGCCACCGTTAAGGCGATGATGCCGGAAAGCGTGCGTGCGACCGGTGCGGATATATTGCTGGGCAATACCTATCACCTGATGCTTCGCCCAACTGCCGAGCGTATTGATCGGCTGGGTGGCCTGCACAAGTTCATGAACTGGGAACGTCCCATTCTGACGGATTCGGGTGGGTTTCAGGTCATGTCGTTGGCGGGCCTCCGTAAGCTGACCGAAAAGGGCGTGACCTTCAAATCTCATATCGACGGGTCAAAACATGAACTGACGCCAGAAAGGTCGATGGAAATCCAGCGTCTGCTGGGGTCTGACATCGTCATGTGTTTCGACGAATGTCCGGCGCTGCCTGCTGACCGCGATCGGATAGCCGAGTCCATGCGCCTGTCGATGCGTTGGGCCGAGCGGTCGCGCGAGGCTTTTGGTGACCGTCCCGGTCATGCATTGTTCGGTATCCAGCAAGGGGGGCTGGAACAGGACTTTCGCGAGGAATCGGCCGACGCGTTGAAAGAAATCGGGTTCGAAGGTTACGCGGTCGGCGGATTGGCCGTTGGGGAAGGCCAAGAGGCCATGTTCGACGTGCTAGATTTCGCCCCCGATATGCTGCCGGCAGATAAGCCTCGGTATCTTATGGGTGTCGGAAAGCCCGACGATATCGTTGGGGCCGTTGCACGCGGAATTGATATGATGGACTGCGTCCTTCCATCTCGGTCCGGGCGCACGGGGCAGGTGTTCACGCGCTATGGCGTTGTAAACATTAAGAATGCGCGCCACGCCGATGATCCACGCCCATTGGACGAGAATTGCGCGTGCCCGGCCTGTTCCAACTATTCCCGCGCATATCTGCACCACGTGTTCCGGTCGAATGAGATGATTTCGGGAATGCTTTTGACCTGGCATAACCTGCATTATTTTCAGGAAATCATGCAGGGAATGCGTGACGCTATCGCGGCGGGAACCTTTCAGGCGTGGCATTCCGAATTCCACGCGCAGCGCGCGCAAGGCGATATTGAGCCGATTTAACAACGCGGACCCACCTTCTTGAGGTAAAATCCGTGGATATATTAGCGCGACGCCTTGCAGTCCGAAAAACCACGGGTCATTCTGATTGAGACAAATGACGGTGAGGTTGAAAACGGGCGCTGAAGCCCCACCTTAATCGTCCAAACAGGAGACGGTCGGGCGTTGCCTCGATGAGGGACCGGTGCCGTCTTGCCAATGATAAGGATTGAGCATGCAAGAGCCTCTGAATTCCTCGTACCCAGTACTTCCGCTGCGCGACATTGTGGTATTCCCACACATGATCGTGCCGCTGTTCGTGGGTCGGGAAAAATCCGTCCGCGCGCTGGAAGAAGTGATGCAGGACGACAAGCAGATTCTGCTGTCCAGCCAGATTGACCCAAGCGATGATGATCCTTCGGAAGACGGCATCTATCGCTCAGGTGTTTTGGCGAATGTTCTGCAGCTGCTGAAACTGCCTGACGGTACTGTAAAAGTGCTGGTTGAAGGGCAGGCGCGTGTTCAGATCAACGAATTCCTGACGAATGACGAATTCTTTGAAGCCCGCGCGGAATACCTGACCGAAATTCCCGGTGACGTGACCACAACCGAAGCGTTGTTGCGCACCGTTGCCGATGAATTCGAGCGTTACGCGAAAGTACGCAAGAACATCCCAGAAGAAGCCCTTACTGCGGTAGGTGAAACTGCCGAACCGGCGAAGCTGGCTGATCTTGTGTCGGGTCATTTGGGCATCGAGGTTGAACAGAAGCAGGAGTTGCTGGAAACCCTCAGTGTCAGTGAACGGCTTGAGAAGGTCTATGGTCTGATGCAGGGCGAGATGTCGGTTCTGCAGGTCGAGAAAAAGATCAAGACCCGCGTGAAATCTCAGATGGAGAAGACCCAGCGCGAGTACTACCTGAATGAGCAGATGAAGGCCATTCAGAAGGAGCTGGGCGATGGTGAGGACGGCAGCAACGAAGTTGCTGAACTGGAAGCCAAAATCGCCGAGACCAAGCTGTCGAAAGAGGCGCGCGAAAAGGCCGAAGGCGAGCTGAAGAAGCTCAGGAACATGTCGCCCATGTCGGCTGAGGCCACAGTCGTGCGGAATTATCTGGACTGGATCTTGTCTCTGCCGTGGGGCACCAAATCCCGCGTCAAAAAGGACTTGGGCCGTGCGCAGGATATTCTGGATGCCGATCACTATGGCCTTGAGAAGGTCAAGGAACGGATCGTCGAATATCTAGCGGTTCAGCAGCGGTCGAAAAAGCTGAAAGGCCCGATCCTGTGTCTTGTTGGCCCTCCGGGTGTGGGTAAGACCTCGCTTGGTAAGTCGGTTGCCAAAGCCACGGGGCGCGAGTTCATTCGCATCTCGCTGGGTGGTGTGCGCGACGAATCCGAGATTCGAGGTCACCGCCGGACCTATATCGGCTCGATGCCCGGTAAGATCATTCAGGCGCTGAAGAAGGCAAAAACCACGAACCCGCTGATCTTGCTCGATGAAATCGACAAGATGGGGCAGGATTTCCGTGGCGACCCGGCTTCGGCGATGCTGGAAGTGTTGGACCCGGAACAGAACAGCACGTTCATGGACCACTACCTTGAGGTCGAATATGACCTATCCAACGTGATGTTCCTAACCACCTCGAACAGCTACAATATGCCTGGGCCTCTGTTGGACCGGATGGAGATCATTCGGCTGGCTGGCTATACGGAGGAAGAGAAGTCCGAGATCGCCAAGCAGCACCTGATCAGCAAGCAGGTCAAGAACCACGGTCTAAAGGCCAAGGAATTTGAACTGACCGATGAGGCGTTGCAGTCGATCATCCGCACCTATACTCGCGAGGCGGGCGTGCGGAACCTTGAACGTGAAATTGCCAAGGTTGCTCGGAAATCGCTGACCAAGATCATCAAGAAAGAGGCGGAATCGGTTACCGTGACGCCCGAAAATCTGGATGACTTTCTCGGCGTGCCCAAGTTCCGTTATGGTCTGGCCGAACAGGACGATCAGGTTGGTGTTGTAACCGGTCTGGCGTGGACGTCGGTTGGTGGCGATCTGCTGCACATCGAGGCGCTGAAACTGCCGGGCAAAGGTCGCATGAAGACCACGGGTAAGTTGGGCGATGTGATGAAAGAGTCGATCGACGCCGCTTCGTCTTATGTTCGTTCAATTTCGCCTCAGATCGGGGTCAAGCCGCCGAAATTTGACACGCTTGATATCCACGTTCACGTGCCGGACGGCGCGACGCCCAAGGATGGGCCCTCTGCCGGTTTGGCAATGGTGACGTCGATCGTGTCGGTGCTGACCGGTATTCCGGTGCGCAAAGACATCGCCATGACGGGCGAAGTGTCCCTGCGCGGTAACGCAATGCCGATTGGGGGGCTGAAAGAAAAGCTGTTGGCGGCCCTGCGCGGTGGTATCAAGACGGTCCTGATCCCGGAAGAGAATGAGAAAGATCTGGCGGATATTCCGGACAATGTAAAAGAGGGGCTGGAAATCATTCCCGTAACCCACGTGTCCGAAGTTCTGAAACAAGCGCTGGTGCGCGAGCCTGAGCCGATCGAATGGGACGAAGCCGCAGAAGAAGCAGCAGCGGCGGCGGCAAAGTCGAAGGATAGTTCAGGGGCGTCTGCAACGACGCACTAAGCTTTGATCTTAATGGATTGGGCGGGGTTTCGACCTCGCCCTTCTTCTTTTGCCCGGACGACAAGTCCAAAGGTCTGTTCGCGATGTTAAAAAGGGTAGGTGGTGGGTGATAAGAGATTTGAACTCCTGACATCTTCGATGTGAACGAAGCGCTCTACCACTGAGCTAATCACCCGTAAGGCGGCGTCTTACAGCGAGTCATTGACGTCTGCAAGAGGGGCCAAATGAGATTTGGTGTGTCGTTTGATATCCCCTGGAAGGAAAAGCCCCGAAGGTAATCTCCGGGGCTTTGGTCTTTACAGGCCAGGCAGACCGGGAAGCTTGTCGAAAACTCCACGACGCCCGAATGTGGTTCCGCGTTCGTTGCCGAAATTCATCCGGACCCCGACACCGATATAAGCTTCGTTCGTGTTACCCGAAACGACAGGCGAGGAGATATGCGCAACTCCGAGAATCCCGTAGACCTCGGCGTTGTCGCTGGCTGCGTAATTCGCGCCAAGTGCAAACAGATCAAAATCCAACACTCCGACAACGTCATTCACCAGATCATAGCTGGCGGTGAATTCCCATTTGTCGTTCAGGTCTGCGGTAACCGATACACCGAACATATTGCCGTCAACGTCCGAAAAATCGCTCAACTGTTGACGTGCGATATAGCCTTCAACCTCGGCTGGTCCTGCGTCGAAGCCAGTTTCCAGACCGTAGAATTCCACATCAAGAGAATCGATGCTTTCCTGCCCATAAAACGCACCGAATGAGGCGTTCTTGCTGGTGTGCCAGTTTGCGTGCAGCGTCCAGTTTGTCGCGTTTTCACCCAAATCCTGAAAGCGGTAACCGCCCAGGTCCAACTGCGCGCTGAATGCACGATTGAATGCCAGCTCGCCAGATCCGTTCAGGTTAAATACATCACCCAGATCGCTGTCTGTGAAAGTTCTGTAACCTAAATCCAGATAGCCACCGGTCACTTCGACTGCGTTGGCATGGTTTGCGGCAATAGTTACCGATAGTGTGCTGATAATGAATAATTTTTTCATTCTTCTGCTCCGTCTTTTTCTTGTTTTCGGTAGCGTCTGATTGAGACTCTTCCGGTGGGCGCTGCTCTAGTCACCTCGGTCTGGAAAGTGTACTGAGTCGATTTGAAATCGTGACGATGTTGCGGGTCGGACACACCTATAGGATGAATGTTGATTTAGGACTTCGCGCTGCCGAGAAATGTCAATGTTTACTGTGAAACTTGGTAGGCGCGCTGACCTGAGGGCCAAGAATTTTTTGGAATTCGGAAAAATCTTCAAAACGCCGCTTGACGATGTCCGAGCCTAGCCATAATACACCCCAACGTTCAGCAACGAACGGGCAGCGGGCGGTTGTAGCTCAGTTGGTTAGAGTACCGGCCTGTCACGCCGGGGGTCGCGGGTTCGAGCCCCGTCAACCGCGCCATCGCTGCCAACCTTGGTCCAGGGTAAAGGCCATGAAAATAAGTGCGCGGTTGTAGCTCAGTTGGTTAGAGTACCGGCCTGTCACGCCGGGGGTCGCGGGTTCGAGCCCCGTCAACCGCGCCACTTTTCCTCAAAACCTGCCTTTTTTCCGAGCGAAATTCGCCGAGTATCGGCAGTACGTCAGTATGTGTCAGCAGGGATGGGCGATATTCCGACAGTTCACACTTTGTTCTAATTTTTCTGTTGGAGACTCAGTGCGGCTCGCCTATTTCTAGGACACTTGTGTGTTGGGAGCCGAATATGGCTGAGCTGAAGAATATCGAGGTGCGCGGCGCGCGTGAACATAACCTCAAAAGTATTGATGTAGATATCCCTCGGGATCAGCTTGTGGTGATCACCGGGCTATCCGGTTCGGGCAAGTCATCCTTGGCGTTCGACACCATCTACGCCGAAGGCCAGCGGCGCTATGTGGAAAGCCTTTCTGCCTATGCCCGTCAATTTTTAGACATGATGGAAAAGCCGGATGTGGATCACATCAGCGGTCTTTCCCCGGCGATTTCCATCGAGCAGAAGACGACCTCCAAGAATCCGCGTTCGACCGTGGGGACGGTGACCGAAATTTACGACTACATGCGCCTTCTGTTCGCGCGTGCTGGAACGCCGTACAGCCCCGCAACGGGCTTACCAATCGAAGCGCAGCAGGTTCAGGATATGGTCGACCGTATCATCTCCATGGAGGAGGGCACACGCGGATACCTTCTTGCTCCGATCGTACGAGACCGGAAAGGCGAATATAAGAAAGAGTTCCTTGAACTTCGTAAACAGGGCTTTCAGCGCGTCAAAGTGGACGGAGAGTTCTACGAACTGGATGAGCCACCGACTTTGGATAAGAAGTTTCGGCATGACATTGACGTGGTTGTTGACCGCCTTGTCGTGCGGGAAGGAATGGAAACGCGGCTTGCAGACAGCTTGCGCACTGCGCTGGATTTGGCGGACGGGATTGCGATCTTGGAAACTGCTCCGCGTGAGGGCGACCCCGAGCGCATCACCTTTAGCGAAAACTTTGCCTGCCCGGTCAGTGGGTTCACCATCCCCGAGATCGAACCCCGTCTGTTTTCCTTCAACGCGCCTTTCGGTGCATGTCCGGATTGCGACGGGCTGGGTGTTGAACTGTTCTTTGACGAACGCCTTGTGGTGCCGGACCAAACGCTCAAGCTGTATGACGGGGCGCTGGCCCCGTGGCGCAAAGGGAAATCCCCGTACTTTCTGCAGACGATCGAAGCCATCGCGCGGCATTATGAGTTCGACAAGAATACCCCGTGGAAAGACTTGCCCAAGAACGTCCAGCAGGTGTTTTTGCGGGGCTCGGGCGATGAGGAAATCCAGTTCCGCTATGATGAGGGCGGGCGCGTCTATCAGGTGACACGCAGCTTTGAAGGTGTGATCCCGAACATGGAGCGCCGCTATCGTGAAACCGACAGCGCATGGATCCGCGAAGAATTTGAGCGGTATCAGAACAACCGGCCATGCGGGACCTGCGAAGGCTACCGTCTGCGGCCCGAAGCTCTGGCGGTTAAGATCGCGGGTCTGCATGTAGGGCAGGTGGTTCAGATGTCGATCCGTGAGGCCCTGGCGTGGGTCGAGGATGCGCCAAATCACCTGAGCGTACAGAAGAATGAGATCGCGCGGGCCATTCTAAAGGAAATTCGCGAACGCCTTGGGTTTCTGAATAATGTTGGATTGGAATATCTTACGTTGTCACGTTCAAGTGGAACGCTTTCGGGTGGGGAAAGTCAGCGCATTCGCTTGGCCAGCCAGATCGGGTCGGGTCTGACTGGGGTGCTTTATGTCTTGGATGAACCCTCAATTGGCTTGCATCAACGCGACAATGATCGGCTGCTCGGAACTTTGAAAAACCTTCGGGATCAAGGCAACACCGTAATTGTGGTCGAGCATGATGAAGAAGCTATACGCGAAGCTGACTATGTGTTCGACATCGGCCCCGGCGCCGGTGTTCACGGCGGACAGGTCGTGAGCCAGGGTACGCCGTCTGAAATTGCGGCAGATGCGGCCTCGATGACGGGGCAGTATCTGGCCGGAACGCGGGAAATCTCGGTTCCCGCAAAGCGCCGCAAGGGCAACAAGAAGAAAGTCACCGTTGTCAAAGCGACGGGAAACAATCTCAAGAATGTCACGGCGGAATTCCCGTTAGGCAAGTTCGTTTGTGTGACCGGAGTTTCGGGCGGCGGCAAGTCCACCCTGACAATTGAGACATTGTTCAAAACGGCCTCGATGCGCCTGAACGGGGCGCGGCAAACACCAGCGCCCTGTGAGACGATCAAAGGGTTGGAGCATCTGGACAAGGTTATCGACATCGACCAGCGGCCTATTGGCCGAACTCCGCGTTCGAATCCAGCGACTTATACTGGGGCGTTCACACCGATACGGGATTGGTTTGCCGGTCTGCCAGAAGCAAAGGCACGCGGCTATAAACCCGGTCGCTTCAGCTTTAACGTCAAAGGTGGCCGGTGCGAAGCCTGTCAGGGCGATGGCGTCATCAAGATTGAGATGCACTTTCTGCCCGATGTCTATGTCACCTGCGAAACCTGCAAAGGCGCGCGCTACAACCGCGAGACGCTTGAGATCAAATTCAAGGGTAAGTCCATCGCAGATGTCCTTGATATGACGGTAGAAGATGCGCAGGAGTTCTTTAAGGCCGTGCCCTCGATCCGCGACAAGATGGATGCGCTGGCCCGCGTCGGACTGGGTTATATCAAGGTCGGCCAACAGGCAACGACACTCTCTGGCGGCGAAGCGCAGCGGGTAAAACTGTCAAAAGAGTTGTCGAAACGCTCAACCGGTCGGACGCTTTATATTCTGGACGAACCGACGACGGGCCTGCATTTCGAAGACGTGCGCAAGCTGCTCGAAGTGCTTCATGAGTTGGTCGAGCAGGGTAACACCGTGGTCGTCATCGAACATAATTTGGATGTCGTGAAAACGGCGGATCACATCATTGATATTGGCCCCGAAGGCGGTGACGGGGGAGGTGAAATCGTTGCCACAGGAACGCCAGAAGACGTCTCCGACGTCGCGCGCAGCCATACCGGGCGGTATTTGAAACAGATGCTGGATGGCGCACGCGTCGCGGCAGAGTGATGGTGGTGATAACCGACGGTCAGTACAGAATGTCCGCCACCGCCCCGATCAGGTTCAGAACCTTTCGCGTTTCCGGATCAACGCGGTAAACGTAGTCTCCGGCGCGGATATACGATCCGCCACGATTCAGGCCATAGCGGTACGGATCATTAATCCAACGGTAGTCGCGATCAATGTAGTCACCTGTTCGGTAGTATTTTTTCGCTTGCCCGGGCGGCACACACGGCACGGCTTTCTTCGCAAGCCCCGGAGGGCAATGGCCTGCTTTGCCCTTTGCAAGCGCCACCGGGGAATTCGGGACGCGAAATACTTTGTCGTTTGCCCGAATGTTGTCATTGGCCGCGAATACAGCCGTTGAGCTGCACGCGATAGCCGATGTCAGGAAAAGAACCTTAAAATGCCGCAGCATCTGTGTCACCTATGCTCGATTTCTCTGCCACATAGTTGGCCCTTGGCAACTTTCAGGTCAACCCGATGGGCAATAAGCTGCCAAGGGTGATCCGTTATTCCCGCCCCCGCTTTTCGAAGCGAGGCAGCATGGCCGAGAAATCCTTGCCCAAACCATCTTCGACCTCAACAAAACGTTCGTACAGTGAAGTTGCGGCTTGTCCCATCGGCGTGTCAGCATCCGAACTTTCGGCGGCCTGTTGGCTAAGGCGCAAATCTTTCAACATAAGCTCTGCCGCGAAGCCGGGTTGGTAGTCATTGTCTGCAGGGCTGGCTGGACCTACACCCGGAGCTGGACAATAGGCGTTCATTGTCCAGCTATATCCAGACGAGGTGCTGACCACATCGAACATCTTTTGTCGGTCCAGCCCCAGCTTGTCAGCCAGGGCGAATGCTTCGCATGTTGCGATCATGGTGACGCCAAGGATCATGTTGTTGCAGATCTTCGCTGCTTGCCCGGCGCCGGACTCGCCGCAATGGACTGCTTTTTGGCCCATGATGTCAAACAATGGCGCGGCTTTTGCAAAGGCTGCATCACTGCCGCCCGCCATGAACGTCAAGGTTCCTGCAGCGGCCCCGCCAATACCGCCCGAGACCGGGGCGTCAACGGCCAAGATTCCGGCCTTGGCAGCCTGTGATGCGACGGCGCGGGCGCTGTCTACGTCGACGGTTGAACAATCAATCCAAACCGATCCTTCGGACATGGATGGAATGATGTCTTCGGCGACGGCACGCAGGATTTGACCGTTGGGCAGCATCGTAATCACGATTTCAGCGCCCGAAGCCGCGTCCGCGCTGGAACTGGCCATCTCGACACCCGGAACGCTTACATTCGCGGTATCGAACCCGGTTACGGCATGACCAGCTTTCGCCAAATTGGCCGCCATCGGATTTCCCATATTCCCAAGACCAATAAATCCGATTTTCATCCGTTACTCCTCTTCGAATGTCAGGGTGTCCGCACCGAGCGGCCGAAGCATGTTCGATACCTCCACAGCCGGAACAATTTGATCCTTATGGCGCCAGCGCGGCTTGCGGTCTTTATCGATGATCTGGGCGCGAATACCTTCCAGAAAATCACCGCTCTCCATTGCGCGGAAGGTAAAGCGATATTCATGCTCCAATGCTTTGCGGATCGACAGGTTTGAACTACGCAAGCGGTGCAGCATTTCAATGGTACAAGCCATCGACAAAGGTGAGCTACGTTTCATCATCTTCAGGGCGTTTGCTGAAAACTCATCCTCTGAATGGTGTAGAGTGTTCAGAATATCGGCCAGGCCTTCACCTCCGAAGCCAGTGTCGATCTCAGCTTGAGCGATGGTCAAGCTACTGTCAGGTGGTGTCTGCGCATGGTTGGCAAGATGTTCAACGTCGCCGGACGCTTCCAAAAGCTGTATGATGTCGGGCCATTGGGACGAAGGGATGAAAGTATCCGCGAACCCCGCATAAATTGCGTCGCCGGGCCCCATGCGGTAGCCGGTCGTTCCCAGATATTCGCCCAGACGACCCGGTGCCAACGCCAACATAAGCGAGCTTCCAACGTCAGGGATCAGACCGATGCCGCATTCAGGCAACGCGATCTGGCTGGATTCGCAAACAATTCTGTGGCTGCCGTGGCATCCAATTCCGACCCCGCCACCCATCGTGAAACCTTGTAGACAGCTGACAACTGGCTTCGGGTATTCAAAGATCAGCGCGTTAAGCCGGTATTCATCCTGCCAGAACGTTCGTCCATAGTCGAAATCGCCCTTTGTGCCTGTTTCATACAGTTCGGCAATATCGCCACCTGCACAGAATGCCTTTTCCCCCACCGCATCCAAAATGACTAAATCGACGGCGTCATCCTCGCGCCAATTTCGCATCGCTGCGTCAATAGCCATGCACATGTCGTAGCTGAGCGCATTAAGCGCCTGCGGCCGGGTCAAAGTAATGCGTCCAGCGCGGCCTTCGGTACGGATTTCGATGTCTGACATTCGGACCTCAGCGTTGGGCCAGCATTTGACGCGAAACGATGACGCGCATGATCTCGTTTGTGCCTTCCAGAATCTGATGAACACGCAGGTCGCGGACAAGCTTTTCGATCCCGTAGTCAGCAAGATAGCCATAACCGCCATGAAGCTGCAGACATTGGTCCACGACTTTTGACCCGGTTTCTGTCACGAATTTCTTCGCCATGGCGCAGAATTTTGTCGCGTCGGGCGCGCCTTGGTCCAGCTTCCACGCGGCCTGACGCAGGAAGGTGCGGGCGGCTTGCAGTTCAATCTCCATATCGGCAAGACGGAACTGTAGGGCCTGAAACTGATCAATAGATTGCCCAAAGGCTTTGCGCTCGGACATATATTGCAAGGTCATGTTCAACCCGGTCTGTGCTGCGCCCAGAGAACATGAGGCAATGTTAAGGCGCCCACCATCCAGCCCCATCATGGCATATTTGAACCCGTCACCTTCGGCACCGACAAGGTTCCCAGCCGGAATCTTGCAATCGTCAAACTGAACCTGCGCGGTGGGTTGGCTTTTCCATCCCATCTTTTGTTCCAGCGCACCAAAGCTAAGGCCGGGCGTTCCGTCTTCGACGTAAACGGTCGAAATGCCCTTTGGTCCGTCTTCGCCCGTGCGAACCATGCAAACATAAGCATCGGAATAGCCACCACCCGAGATGAAAGCTTTGGTTCCGTTCAGAGTGTAGCCTTCGTTCGTACGCGCCGCCCGGGTCTTAAGCGCCGCGGCGTCCGAGCCCGAACCCGGTTCTGTCAGGCAATAGCTGAGTACGGTGTTCAGGCTTAGAACCTCTGGCATGATGCGCGACTTCAACTCATCGCTGGCAAAGCTGTCCAGCATCTTGGCGCACATGTTGTGGATCGACAAAAAGGCCGCGACTGAGGGGCAGGCCATGGACAGTGCTTCGAACACCAAGGTGGCGTCCAATCGGCTGAGGCCCGATCCACCACCGTCTTCTGAAACATATAGCGCTCCGAACCCCAGTTCGCCGATCCGGGGCCACAGGTCCTTGGGGATCGTTCCGTCGACCTCCCACTGGCGCGCGTAAGGGGCGATGTTTTCCTGGCCAAAATCATAGGCCATATCGAAGATCGCTGTTTGCTCTTCGGTCATTGCGAAATCCATGGCTTGCCTCCCACGCCGTCGGATGAATTGAACAAGTGTTTATTTCCGAATTCTTACAGAAATTTTTCACGGTCAGCAATTCCCCAGCGGGGTACCGGCGGTTCGGGATTAAGCCGTCGAATTCCTAGTCAGAGATCCGCGTGGTATTCCTCGATCAGGTGTTTGACGACGGCCTTTCCGGGATCTTCGTCCCGGGCTGTAGCTTCGGCGTAAACACGGCGTTGGCGGGTGGCCGATGTCCCGTTCTGGGCGATTTGCTGAAGGCGGGCCAGTTCGGTCATGGTCCCCAAGGCCTCGGCGTCTTCGGCAAGCAATCCCATCAGCTCCCCCATGAGTTCGGGCATCGGTTTGACGGAACGATCGCCAAAATCTATCATCCCCTCACCAACGCCGTAACGCTGCGCGCGCCATCGGTTTTCTCCAATGAGAAAACGGTCGTATTGACGCCACCGCAGGTTACGATCCTTTAATCGGCACAGCATACGCGTCAGGGCTTGCACCATCGCGGCCAGGGACAAGGCGTGTTCCAAGCGTGGCTGAACGTCCATTATCCGGGTCTCGAGCGTTGGAAAACGATGGGACGGTCGCAAGTCCCACCAGATTTTCGAGGTGTCTTCGATGACACCCAGCTCGACCAGTATCCCGGTCGTCCGTTCATAATCCGCCCAGCTTGCCAGCACTGGTGGAAGACCCGTGCGGGGTAGGTTATCGAAAACGGTCAGGCGATAGGACGACAGGCCGGTATCCTCGCCGTTCCAATAGGGCGAGGACGTGGACAGGGCCAAAAGGTGCGGCAGAAAGTATGACAACTGAGGCATCAGGTCGGCCCGCAAAGCCGGGTCCTCGACGCCGACATGGACATGCATCCCACAGATGAGCATACGGCGCGCGACACCGCCCAGCGCGTGGTGCAGGGCATCATACCGATCTTTTCGTGTGTGATGCTGTTTCTTCCAATCCGCAAAAGGATGACAAGACACCGCAATGGGCGCCAGATTGTAGTCTGCGGCACGGCTTGCGACGCAGCTACGCAGCCGCTTTAGGTCTTCTCGGGCTGAACCGATCGTTGTGTGGGGGCGGGTGCCGACCTCAATTTGACATTGCAGGAATTCCGGGCTGACTTGCCCTTCAAAATCCGCCTGACACGCTTCCATAAGGGCTTCGGGTGCTTCGGCAAGTTCAAGACTGTCACGGTCAACCAGCAGATATTCTTCCTCGATGCCCAGTGTGAATTCCTGCTGCATGGCGGCCCTCATGGTTGATTATCGGACCAGTGAATACGGAATTTGGATTTTTGCCAAGTGTTTACCCGCGCGGTGCTTGCGGACTGCCTGTCTCCAAATGTAAGGACAGGATCAAATGAAATCCAAACCCGGAGTCTTCGATTGAAACCCAGGAAATTCCCTCGGCTGAATACGGTGCTTGACCAGCTTGGAGTAAAACTGATCGACAAGGTGACAGAGCGCGAGGAGCGCGCCCGTCTTGAGGCGTTTGAACGGGCAGGGGGGCTGACCCGCCCGGCCTATGCGCTTTCTCCTGGGATGGATAGGTTCGACATCACGCAGTTGGCCGACGAATATCGCCAGCACGCAGCCGCACTGGACGCCTTGAAAGACCCCGCGCACAATCAGACTGGGTATCGCGTTGGAAACGGATATTACGACAGCCCAGACGCAGACGCGCTGTATCTGATGATCCGCAGGTTTCAGCCCAAACGGGTGATCGAGGTCGGGTGCGGAAATTCGACACGCGTTACGCGTCAGGCGATCATTGACGCAGGGCTGGACACGCAGATAACCGCGATCGACCCGTTTCCGCGTGCAGACATCGCGCACGTGGTGGATCAGTTCGAGCAAAAACGGCTGGAAGATGTCGATCCATCGGTATTCGATCAGCTTGAATCCGGTGACGTATTGTTCATCGACTCCAGCCATGTTGTCCGCATGAGCAACGACGTCGCGCATTTGTTCTGTCGGAGCATTCCGAACCTGAAACCCGGCGTCGTCATCCACGTGCACGATGTTTTTCTGCCTTACGAATATCCCAAGCGTTTCTTCTATGATTGTCCGGGTTGGGGCGAACAGTATATGCTGCACGCCTTGTTGCAATCTGGCGCCTTTTCAATGCTTTGGCCGGGATATTACCTGCAACAGGATCGTCCGGATGCGATGGAAGCCCTGCCTTTCCTTAAGGACGGTCGGGCGCAAAGTATTTGGGTGCAGATAAAAGAAAATTGACCTCATTGTGATCCGGCTTCCGCAAAGGCGCGTACCCCTTTCCATACAACGCTGGAGAGGAGTTAACAGCCATGTTCCGCCGCACATTCATGGGCGCAGCCGCCGCAATCGCACTGACACTGCCAGTAAAGGCTCAGGCCGCTGACATCGTGGACACCGCAGTTTCTGCCGGGTCATTCAATACGCTGGTCGCAGCCGTTCAAGCCGCCGGTCTCGTCGACACGCTGAAAGGGAACGGACCTTACACAGTTTTCGCGCCGACCGACGAAGCGTTTGCCGCTCTGCCCGAAGGCACCGTGGAAACTTTGCTACTGCCTGAAAACAAGGATCAACTTGTCGAGATTCTGACTTACCATGTTGTTCCCGCCAAGGTGATGTCGGGTGATATTGCCGGGAAGCGCGCCAAGGTTCTGACCGTTCAGGGCGATCGTTTGAGCGTGAATGCCAAGAACGGCGTCAAAGTGAATGGTGCAGAGGTCGTACAAGCCGACATCAAAGCAAGCAACGGCGTCATTCATGTTGTGGACGCGGTGATCCTGCCTGAGTAATCACTCATCAGAAAAAAAGCCCCGGTCCTTGTGACCGGGGCTTTTTTGTCAGATCAGTCGAACTTGGGTTCCGACTTTAACCAGAGGATACAACTCCTCAACATGCTGGTTATACAGACCGATACACCCAGACGAACTTTGGCGTCCGATCTTACGCGTGTCGTGTGTTCCGTGAACCAGATACGCCGGCCAGCCCAAATACATCGCGCGGGTGCCCAATGGATTACCGGGGTCTCCGCCCTCCATTCTAACGGGCAACGAGGGATCGCGTTCGCGCATTGACGCGGTTGGTGTCCAACTTGGGTTTTCTCGCTTGCGTACCACTTCGGTATATCCGCGCTTGGTCAGTTCTTCGCTCATGGGAACGGAACTTGGGTACAGTTTATAGGTTCCATCCGGACCCCAGTAGTGGACCGCGCGGCTGGTAATATCGGCCAGCAGACACCCAACCCCCAACTGGTCAAAGTGATCCTGCCAGTTCTGTTGCGAGAACGAGGATACATTGCGGCGTACAGGCAACTGTGTGCTGATCGCATCTTCTGTTTGCGGGAATGCATCCGTGCTTTGCGCGCGCACCAAAGCAGGTGTTGCCAGCAAGGACGCTGCACCCAACAAAGCTGTGCGGCGGGTCATACGGGGGTTTGACAATGTTGCCTCCGGATCAGGAACTGCTCGAACAAATTTGAGGTAAAATATTGCTGCCGGCACGGATTTGCCAGTGGTGTCAGTTTGAACTTATCGTGAGTTCGCCAAAAACTTGGATTTCGGCAGAGCTTTGCCGAAAAAACCCGGCCAATACAGGCCGGGTTTGGTGTTCATGGGGGACGCTTTTAATCAGTCCATGGCTTTGAAGTTAAACTCGCCACCTTCCTTGATGCCCGAGGGCCAGCGGGCCGTAACGGTCTTGGTGCGGGTATAGAACTTAAAACTGTCAGGGCCGTGCTGGTTCAGGTCACCGAACATGGACTTCTTCCAGCCGCCAAAGGTGTGATAGGCCAGCGGAACAGGGATCGGTACATTGACGCCGACCATGCCGATATTCACGCGGCTTGAAAAGTCGCGTGCGGTGTCACCATCACGGGTAAAGATCGCGGTGCCGTTGCCGTATTCATGGTCCATCGCCAGCTTCAGCGCTTCCTCATAAGAACCGGCGCGGACGGTGGACAGGACAGGACCGAAGATCTCCTGCTTGTAGATATCCATCTCAGGCGTCACGTGGTCGAACAGGTGAGGACCGACAAAGAAACCGTCCTCATAGCCTTGCAGGCTGAAATCGCGATTATCGACGACCAGTTTTGCACCCTGTTCCACGCCCGAGTTGATCAGGCCCAAAATGCGTTCTTTCGCGGCGGCTGTAACAACGGGGCCCATGTCCACGTCATCACCTGCAGTATAGGGGCCAACTTTGAGTTTTTCGATGCGCGGGATCAGCTTTTCGATCAACGCGTCGGCTGCTTCTTCCCCAACGGGAACCGCAACCGAAATCGCCATGCAGCGTTCGCCTGCTGCGCCGAAACCCGCACCGACCAGCGCATCGGCTGCCTGATCCATGTCTGCATCCGGCATCACGATCATGTGGTTCTTGGCACCGCCAAAGCACTGAGCACGTTTGCCGTTCGCCGTGGCGCGGGAATAGATGTACTGTGCAATCGGGGTCGAGCCCACGAAAGACACGCCCTGAATAATTTCGCTGTCCAGCAGGGTATCGACGGCCTCTTTATCGCCATTCACGACCTGAAAGACGCCTTTGGGCAGACCTGCCTCGATGAACAGTTCGGCCAGCATCAGCGGAACCGAGGGGTCACGTTCGGACGGTTTCAAAACGACAGCGTTACCACAGGCCAAAGCAGGGCCCACATGCCATAGAGGCATCATCGCCGGGAAGTTGAACGGCATGATCGAGGCCACAACACCCAACGGTTGACGCATCGAATACATGTCGATGCCCGGACCCGCGCTGTCCGTGAACTCACCCTTCAACATCTGAGGCGCGCCGATGCAGTACTCGATCACTTCCAGCCCGCGTTGAAGGTCACCCTTGGCGTCCGGGATGGTTTTGCCGTGTTCACGGCTGAGTGCCTCAGCCAGTTTGTCCATATCGCGGTTCATCAGATGAACCATTGCCATCATAACACGCGCGCGTTTCTGAGGGTTTGTCGCGCCCCAAGCAGGTTGCGCCGCCGCCGCACTTTCGATCGCAGCGGTGGTTTCAGCAGCGCTTGCCATGGGGCATTTGTACTGAACTTCGCCTGTTGCCGGATTGAACACATCGTCGAAGCGACCAGACGTGCCAGCGACATTCTCGCCATTGATAAAGTGGGACAGTTCGGACATTTCCATTTCCTCCGATAGATTTGCGGGCAGAATAGGCTTGCATAAATCGCGTGAACAGAGGCAATCTCCCAAAGGTGCTTTGCAAAAATGCAATGGAATAAAACGTGACGCCAAACTGGGATGATATGCGTGTATTTCTTGCGGTTGCCCGCGAGGAAAGCCTGTCGGCGGCTGGACGTTTGCTCAAAATTGATCCCGCTACGGTCGGGCGCAGGATCGGGCGGCTTGAAATGTCACTGGACACATCGCTTTTTTCAAAGTCCCCGCAGGGATATTTGCTGACCACCGCCGGTGAGCGCCTTCTGGAATACGGGCTGAAGGCGGAAGAGGCCATGCGTGCTGCGTCTGGTGCGTTGGCTGGATCGTCCAAGACGATGAGCGGCCAAATTCGGATCGGGGCACCTGATGGATGCGCCAATTATCTTTTGCCGCAGGTTTGCGCGAAGATCTGCGAAGCCAATCCTGAACTGGATATACAAATCCTGGCCTTACCGCGCGTCATAAACCTGTCACGCCGCGAAGCGGACATGGCGGTGACGGTAAGCGCGCCGACAGCGGGGAAGTTGCTGGTTCAGAAAATCACGGATTATAGGTTACATCTGGTTGCAACGCAGGATTACCTGCACGCTCACCCCACAATCAACTCAGTCGAGGCTTTGAGTGGGCACAGGCTGATCGGTTACATCCCGGACATGATCTTTGATCGCGAACTGGATTATCTGGTCGATATCGGTGTTGACCGTGTCGCGCTTGCATCGAATTCGGTTTCGGTTCAACTGAGGCAAGTCTCGCTGGGCTCAGGTATTTGCATGGCGCATGACTTTACCCTGCCGTTCCATCCATGTTTGCAGAAAATACTGACGGATCAGGTAAGTCTGACCCGAAGTTTTCACCTTGTCCGCCATCAGGGAGACCAACGAAATGAACGATTGAACCGTTTTGCGCAGGCCCTGACGCTTGGTATTCGCGAAGAGGTTGAGCGGCTTGAGGCCGAAGCTTCACCTTGACAGGTTTAGACATTCCGGCAACGCTTTGTAAAACAGGAAGTTATTTCGGAGGTTATCTATATGCTTGTACAGACCATTCTGAAATCCAAGGCCACCGAGGGGGTCGTTACTGTTACCCCCGATATTACCGTGTCCGAGGCTTCGAAAATACTAGCGGAAAAACGGATTGGTACGGTCGTGGTGTCTGTGGATGGTGGGGAAACAGCATCCGGTATCCTTTCCGAACGTGACATCGTGCGGGAATTGGCCGCAAGTGGCAGTGGCTGTCTGAATCGGTCCGTCAGTGCCTATATGACGAGTGATCTGGAAACCGCAACGCGGCAGGACAGTGTGCAAGATGTTCTTCAACGCATGACGACCGGCCGCTTTCGCCACATGCCGGTTGTGGAAGACGGACAGTTGATTGGAATTGTCACTCTGGGCGATGTCGTCAAAGCGCAATTGTCAGAACTTGCAATGGAAAAGGAAGCGCTGGAAACGATGATCATGGGGCATTAATCACCCCTCAAACCTTACTTCCTATTGCACCTGCGGCAGAGTTATGTTTGCTTGCGCAGAAATTTTGTTGCGCAGGAGGCCGCGATGAGGGTTGGATTGTATCCCGGAACTTTTGATCCGATCACTTTGGGTCATATCGACATCATTCGCCGCGCTTCCGCGCTTGTCGACAAGCTGGTGATTGGCGTCGCAATTAATCGGGACAAAGGCCCCTTGTTCACCCTGGAAGAACGCGTCGCCATGATCGAGGCGGAATGCGCACTTCTGACGGAGCAAACGGGTACTGAAATCATCGCACATCCCTTTGAAAACCTTCTGATCGACTGCGCCCGCGATGTCGGCGCGCAGATTATCGTGCGTGGTTTGCGCGCGGTTGCCGACTTTGAGTATGAATTTCAAATGGTTGGCATGAATCGCGCGTTGGATAATTCGGTGGAAACCGTTTTCCTGATGGCCGAAGCACGCCACCAGGCGATCGCGTCGAAACTGGTTAAAGAAATCGCCCGGCTGGGCGGGGACGTATCGAAATTCGTCACACCCCGCGTCAATACAGCATTGAAAGCGCGCTTAGGATAACGCACCCATCGCCGCTGCGGTATCCAGCATCCGGTTCGAGAATCCCCATTCATTGTCATACCAGGCCAACACCCGGACCAGAGTACCGTCGGTGACCTTTGTCTCGGGCAGCGACACGGTTGAGCTGTGGGAATCGTGGTTAAAATCGACGGAGATAAGCGGGCGTTGTTCGGCCGCCAATACGCCGGGGATTTTAGCCGCCGCTTCGACAAACAAGGCATTGACCTCGTCTTCTGTGGTCGCGCGCGAGACCTCGGCCACCAGATCAACGACCGAGACATTCGGCGTCGGCACGCGGATGGCTTGACCGGTCAGTTTGCCCTGCAACTGCGGCAATACAAGACCAACGGCGGATGCAGCACCGGTTGTTGTCGGGATCATCGACAGAGCCGCCGCGCGTGATAGATAGGGGTCCTTGCCCGCGGAATCGTGCACCGGCTGACTGGCGGTATAGGCATGAACCGTCGTCATGTTGCCATGGACAATGCCAAGGCCCGCATCCAAAGCGGCAGCGACTGGTGACAGGCAGTTTGTGGTGCACGAGGCGTTTGAAACGATGGTGTCCTGCGCCGTCAGTTCGTGGTCGTTTACGCCGAATACGACTGTTTTAACGCCACCGTCTCCACGTGCCGGGGCCGAGATCAGAACCTTTTTCGACCCGTTCTCCAGATGGCGGGCGGCTGCCTCGCGCGTGCGGAATACGCCGGTACATTCCAGGACAACGTCCACATCGGACCAGTCAAGAGTCTCAGGGTCCCGCTCGCTGGTCAGTCGGATAGGGCCTGCACCGACATCCATACCGGCATCCGACAGGGTCACGGGTTTGGAATAGCGGCCATGGACACTGTCAAACTCGAACAGATGCGCATTCATTTCCGGTTTTGCCAGATCGTTGATGGCGACGATTTCAACATCGGTCCGGCCATTTTCCGTAACAGCCCGCAACACGTTGCGTCCGATGCGTCCAAATCCATTTATTGCCAGTTTGAGTGTCATGGTTTGCTCCGTCCGTGTATCGGCCATGTTCTAGTTAGCGCTAACAACGTCAGAACGACGAAAAAGTCAAGCAAAACCTCTGTCATCGCCAGAAGGCGATCCAATCCAGAAAGGCATAGAATTTCTTGCCGAGGAACACGAAATGCTCGGGTCCGAACAGGGCAATGTCCAGAAAAGCGCCGCCCAGAAGCAATAGACCCAGCCAGATTGCGATTTGATTGGTCATTTGGGCCCCGAACGAAAACACCCGCCCAGATAACCTGAGCGGGTAAATATGTTCAAGATTTCAACGACGTCTTAGTTAAGACGCCCCATCGCAACAGCGACATCGGCCATACGCACCGAGAAGGCCCATTCGTTGTCGTACCACGCCAGCACACGGACCATGCGGTCATTGACGACGCGAGTCTGGTCCGGCGCGAAGATCGAGCTTTCTTCGGTATGGTTGAAGTCGGTCGAAACCAGCGGCGCGGGCTCATAGCCCAGCACGCGCTGCATATGACCTTGCGAGGCTTCGCGGACGATGGCGTTCACTTCGTCCACGCTTACGTCACGCGCCGCGCGGAAGGTCAGGTCTACGGCAGAAACATTCGGCGTCGGAACACGGATGGCCGATCCATCCAGACGCCCCTTTAAGTTCGGCAGCACTTCACCCAGCGCCTTGGCCGCGCCTGTCGAGGTCGGGATCATCGACATAGCAGCGGCACGGGCGCGGTACAGGTCGCTGTGGCGACGGTCTAGTGTGGGCTGGTCGCCGGTATAGGCGTGGATCGTGGTCATAATGCCATGCTCGATCCCGATGCCTTCGTCCAGAACCTTGGCAAGCGGGGCAAGGCAGTTCGTGGTGCAAGAACCATTCGAGACCATCTTGTCTTCTGCAGCCAGGTTGTTGTGGTTCACGCCATACACGATGGTTTTGTCGACATTCTTGCCAGGCGCGGACAACAGAACCTTTTGCGCGCCGCGCTCAAGGTGAGTCTTTGCCTTCAGGCCGTCGTTGAACTTGCCGGTACATTCAAGAACGACGTCGCAGCCTTCCCAGTCCAGTTCGTTCATATCGTAGGTCGAGAACATCTGCATCGGACCACGGCCCAAATCCATCGTATTGCCGTTGATGGCAACATCACGAGGGAACCGGCCATGGACGCTGTCGTACTTCAGCAGGTGCGCAGTGGTTTCCAGCGGGCCGGTCGCGTTGACCTTGATCACTTCGATGTCGTTGCGGGCCGATGCCGCGATATGCGACAGGGTGCAGCGGCCGATACGGCCAAAACCATTGATGCCGACCTTGATGGTCATCTGACGTCTCCAAAATGCGCTTGCGTTGCAGGCGATATAGCGGCCCGAACGCGTTCCCAAAAGAGTAAAAGTGACATATTCTGAACGTGTTAGCGCAAACCTCGACCGGTATCGCTAACGCTTGCGCTAGCCGTGGGATCGGGTAGGGTCGGATTGCGGCAGGTGACTGGAAAGGAAGCAGCATGAGCGGTCTTTTGGCATTGTTGGATGACGTGGCGGGGATCGCAAAGGTTGCGGCGGCGTCAGTTGACGATGTGGTTGCTGCAGCGGGCAAGGCCGGGGCAAAAACTGCAGGCGTGATAATCGACGACGCGGCAGTTACCCCCAAATACGTTCAGGGTTTTGCTCCGGCCCGAGAGCTGCCGATTATATGGCGCATTGCGCGCGGTTCGGTGTTCAACAAGGTTGTTTTGTTGTTGCCCGTCGCCTTGTTGCTAGCGAATTTCGCGCCTTGGATGATCACGCCCTTGTTGATGTTGGGGGGGTCTTATTTGTGTTTTGAAGGGGCGGAGAAGATTTTCCACGTCCTTTTTCCGCACGGCAGCCATATCATCAAAGAGGATATGGCCATCCGCGAACCGGGCCAGCTTGAAGAGCAAAAGGTCAAAGGGGCGATAAAGACAGACTTTATCCTGTCCGCCGAGATCATGACCATTGCGTTAGCCGCAGTTGAGGCCCCGAACCTTTGGATGCAGGCGGCTACTCTGGCCGTTGTGGGTGTCGGTGTCACGGTTGCGGTATATGGCTCGGTGGCGCTGATCGTAAAGATGGATGATATCGGGCTGTACATGGCACAGAACGCGTTCACCCCGATCGGGCGCGGGTTCGGTCGTGGGTTGGTCAAGGCGATGCCCATTGTCATGAAGGTTCTGTCCGTTGTCGGCACGGCTGCAATGTTGTGGGTCGGCGGGTCAATCCTCATTCATGGCATGGAAGAACTGGGCTTTGGCTGGTTGGGCCACCACATTCACGACTGGGCTTATGCGCTGGGGCATACCGTGTCCGAGCAATGGACCGGTGCGGTGGAGTGGATATCCAAGGCCGCGATGGATGGTGTGTTTGGTCTTGCCTACGGGCTAGTGCTGATTCCAATTGCAACCAAGATTATCGCGCCATTGATGGCTATGTTTTCGGGGCCAGACAAACAGCATTGAATACTCTGTTTTGACGTCGGGTCGTTATAGCCGGAAGCTATACGGCAGTTAAGTTGTGGGCTGAATTGCAAGAATCGGAAACCAAATGTCGTCTCACACTTTAGCCGAGGTTCTTGAGAGCCGTATGCCGGAAGGCGATGATCTTAGATATCCCGTGCCATCCGAGTGGATGCAGGGTCGGACAACCTTTGGCGGCTTTTCCTCGGCGCTTATGTTAGATGCGGTTCGCACTAAGCATCAGGATTTACCGTCCTTGCGCTCGGCCCTGGTGAATTTCACCGCTCCTATTGGAACCTCGCCGACGATCGGCACCGAGGTTCTAAGGCAGGGACGGAATGTGACTATCATCAATGCCCGTGCTGAGATCGACGGGAAGGTCGCGGCGATGGCGACTTTTTCCTTTGGTTATCCTCAGGATAGCCACGTAGCGTTCGAATGCCCGGCAAATTCAGCAGAGGAACCCGAAAACACGGGGTATTATTTTCCGCCAGATTTACCCAAGCCGCCCATACCGTTTCTGCAAAATTTTGATGTTAGGCTGATCGACGGTGCTTTGCCTTTCTCAGGTGCTGAGAAAGGGTACATGCGCCTTTGGGCACGGCATAAAGATCCGTGCATGTGGGACCGGATGGAAGGGTTGATCTCGGTTGCTGATCTGCCGCCGCCTGCAATCTATCCAGCGCTCAAAAAGCCGGGTCCAAACTCATCGATGAACTGGATTTTCAATGTGTTGGCCGAAGAGATCAGGACGCGAGAAGGCTGGTGGTTGCTGGAACATCAACTGACTGCGGGGCGAAACGGTTATAGCTCTCAAGTCATGCGGGTCTGGAACACCGACGGTGACCTTGTTGTAGACGGGATGCAGTCAGTTATCATCTTTGTTTAACAAAAAAGCCCCGGCGCAGGCCGGGGCTTTTGACGTTATTGCTGCCGGGATCAACCCAGCAGTTCTTCAACCTTCGCAACTGCAGCCTCAGCCGTGATGCCAAAATGCTTGTACAGTTCGCCCGCTGGGGCCGAGGCACCAAAGCTCGACATGCCGATGAAACCGGCCTTGGCTTCGCGGCCGCGTTCACCCAGCAACCAGCGATCCCAGCCACCCGCGCGAACGGCGGCTTCGATGCCTACACGGACGGGACCAGCCGGAAGAACACGCTTACGATATGCTTCGTCCTGCTGTGCAAACAGTTCCATGCAGGGCATGGACACGACGCGGGTGCCTATGCCTTCGGCTTCAAGCATCGCTTTGGCTTCCATCGCCAGCGACACTTCGGAGCCGGTGGCAATCAGGATGGCCTGACGTTTGCCCTCGGCCTCGGCCAAAACATAAGCGCCCTGAGCGGTCAGGTTCTTGGTCTTGTGCTGGGTCCGAACGGTCGGCACGCCCTGACGGGTCAGCGACAGGACCGATGGGCTGCCCTTGAAGGTCAGCGCCAATTCCCAGGCTTCGGCCGTTTCAACCGTGTCAGCGGGGCGGAACACATAGGTGTTCGGCGTCGCGCGTGAAATTGCCAGATGTTCGACCGGCTGGTGAGTCGGGCCGTCTTCGCCCAGACCGATGGAATCGTGTGTCATCACGAAGACCGACGGCACTTTCATCAGCGCGGCCAGACGCATCGACGGGCGAGCATAATCGGTGAAGGCCATAAATGTCCCGCCATAGGGGCGGATACCGCCATGCAGCGCCATACCGTTCATCGCAGCGGCCATGCCGTGTTCACGGATACCGTAATGGATGTAACGGCCCTTGCGGTTTTCCGGCAGAAACACACCCATATCAGCCGACTTAGTATTGTTCGAGCCAGTCAGGTCGGCCGAACCGCCCACGGTTTCGGTCACGATCGGGTTGACGACGTTCAGAACCTTTTCCGACGAGGCGCGGGTGGCCAGTTTTGGCTGGTCTTCCGACATCTGTTTTTTGAATGAACGGATGGCACCGGCCAGATTCTTGGGTGCTTCGAACGCATAGGCGCGGTTGAATTCGGCCTGCTTACGCTCGGATAGCGCAGCAAAGCGGGCCTCCCACGCGGTGCGCTCGGCACTCCCACGCGCGCCGATTGCTTCCCATGCGGTCTTCACGTTGGCGGGGATTTCGAACGCGTCATGCGGCCAGCCATAGCCTTCCTTGGCGGCCTTCAGTTGATCTTGATCCGTCAGCGCCCCGTGACCTTTCGAGGTATCCTGCGCTGCGTGACCCAAAGCGATGTGGCTTTCGCAGGCGATCATGGTCGGCTTGTTCGATTTTTTCGCATCCACGATTGCGGCGTCGATGGCCTGCGGGTCGTGACCGTCAATCTCAATCACATGCCAGCCCGAGGCCGCAAAACGGCGCACCTGATCGGTGCGATCAGCGATGTCCACGGTGCCGTCAATGGTGATGTTGTTGTTGTCCCAGAAGACGATCAGCTTGCTTAGTTCATGACGACCGGCAAGGGTGATCGCCTCTTGGCTGACGCCCTCCATTAGGCACCCATCGCCCGCGATCACGTAAGTGTAGTGATCGACGACTTTCTTGCCGTAATGCGCGCGTTGGATTTCCTCGGCCATGGCAAAGCCCACGGCGTTCGAAATACCCTGACCCAGCGGGCCAGTCGTGGTTTCGATTCCGTCGACCAGGAAGTTTTCCGGGTGACCCGCGGTTTTCGCGCCCAGTTGGCGGAAGTTCTTGATCTCGTCCAGCGTAACGTCTGCATGGCCTGTGAGATAAAGCAGCGAATAGACCAGCATCGAGCCGTGTCCGGCAGACAGGATAAACCGGTCGCGGTCCGGCCAGTTCGGGGCAGAGGCGTCAAATTTCAGGTGCTTTTCGAACAGCACGGTCGCAACATCGGCCATGCCCATGGGCATGCCGGAATGGCCGGAATTGGCGGCCGCGACGGCGTCGAGGGTCAGTGTGCGGATGGCCGCAGCTTTGTCCCAGTGTTCGGGGTTTGCATTGCGCAGCGCAGTCAGGTCCACGGGCGTTGTTCCTTTGGATTACAGGCAGATGGGCCGCTCAATACCACTCAGCCCTCAAAGTGCAAGCATAACTGGGGGTTGCATCATATTCATGGATCAAGAACGCAGTCCAAGTTGTTGAAAGCAAAGAGTGGGTATTTTCTGCGCCGTTGGGTTAGACTAGAGCAAGACGCGGATTATGTTGATTCGGATGAACCGCGACACAAGGAACCTTGATAAAGAGGTGGCAGGGGCATGAGCCAGATCGAAGAATTACACCGCCGTATCGTCTCTGCGATGGAGAGAATTGGAATTGGGGTCGATGCCTTACAGAACAAAGCTCCGACCGGGGCAGTCCAAGACGATAGCTTGCGCGCGGCACTGGATGATGAACGTGTCGCCAATGCGCAGTTGGAAGAACGCCTGAAGACACTGAAACAGCGGCACGAACAAGAAGTCGACGCAATGCGTGCTGACATGGAAAGCCTGCGTTCAGCACCTTCCGACCACCCCGAAAACGGCGCATTGCGAGAGCAGTTGGCCGAAGCGACTGCGAAGCTAGAGGCGGTTGAAGCCGCTCGCGCGGAACTGGCGGACGCAAAGGCCGCCTTGGAAAATCAGGATGAGGTCGACACGCTTCGCGCAGAGAATGAGAAACTGAGGGCCGCGGCAACAAAATCTCAGGAACTGGAAGCCGAGAACGCCCGATTGAAATCCGAATTGGCCGATAGTGAGCGCGTAGCCGAACTTAGTTCGGAACTTGAGATGTTGCGCGCGGAGCGCAGCAGCCATGGTGCCGCAATGTCCAGACTGGATGATGATCTGCAACGTATGCGCAAAGCCAATGAGCAATTGCGCAAGTCTGTTGATGAGCTTCGGGCAGCGTCGCAGAACGGTCTGCCCGATGCGGAACTGTTGAACCGGGCCACAGTGGCGGAACTGGAAGCAACCCGCGCGGCGCAGGCAACAGATGCTGCCGAAGCCCATGCAGTTCTGGCCCGTTTGGAACCGCTGTTGTCGCGGGCGAAACTGGCTGATGGAGAGGTGGAGTAATGCCCGAAGTAACCATTCAAATAGGTGGCCGTGGCTTTGATGTCTCTTGTCAGGAGGGTGAGGAAGTATTCCTGCAAGCCGCTGCAAAAATGCTGGATGACGAGGCGCAGGTATTGTCAGACCAGATTGGGCGTATGCCCGAGTCGCGAATGCTTCTTATGGCAGGGTTGATGCTTGCGGATAAGACCGCAGCGAATGATGACAAGATCAAGATGCTTGAACGTAAGTTGTCCGAGGTGGAAGCAGAGGTCAAAACCCTTCGTGAGATGCCAAAGCCAGAGCCCGAAAGGGTGGAAGTCGCAGTTGTGCCACCGTCGGTGACGGATACGCTGGCGGAACTGGCTGCAAGGGCCGAGGCCTTGGCCTCGGTCATCGAAGACAAAACAGCAGGATAACGCATGTTCAGGATTGGCATTTTTGCCGCTGCGATGCTTGCGTCAGGCGGATCGGCGCAGGCTGAGATCGACATCCTGCCTGTGACATTCACCTGTGAGAACAACGTCTCGCTTCAAGTGACGTATTTCAACGCGACTGACGGATCCAGCGCGGCGGCAATGTTGGTTGATGACACTCTGATCTCACTTAAGCAAGCACCCAGCGCCTCGGGTATCCGCTATGAATCTACGGGTGAGGACGGCACTTATATTCTGCGGTCCAAAGGCTGGGATGCCATGGTCAGCTTTCTGGCGACGGGCGACGCCGCCAGTGAGCAGGACATTCTAAAGGATTGCTCCAGCCGTTAATCAGGCGTTCGCTTCGCGGATTTTGTCCGCAGCATCTTTGTCGTAGCCAACACCGTTGTCGTCAAAAAGCGTATCCAATTCACCCGACAGGGTCATTTCGGTGATGATATCGCACCCGCCGACGAATTCGCCTTTGACATACAGTTGCGGAACGGTCGGCCAGTCGGAGTAATCCTTGATACCCTGACGGACCTCTTCGTCGGACAAAACGTTTACGTCGGTATAGTCGACCCCCATGTAATTCAGCACACCAGCCACGCGGGACGAGAACCCACACTGAGGCATTTCCTTGGTGCCTTTCATATACAACACCACGTCGTTGGCTTTGACGGTTTCGTCGATCTGGGTCTTAACGTCGCTCATCCTGCGTTTCCTTGTCGATAGCGCTCGTGAGCGCCAGTTTCGTGTTCAATTCGTTCGTTTTCCACCCGCACCTTAGTCATATTGGCAATCTTCAGCCTCAAAGGTGGTTCTTCGTCGTAACAAGGGTTTTCCGGCCAAATTGAAAAAGCCAGAAGTTCCCAAGCCACTCGCGTTATTCGGGCGCCTTAGTCGTTAACGCCAGCGCGTGTAGTTCTCCATCTGGGCCGTCCATTTTGCCTTTCAAGGCTGCATAGACCGCACGCTGCTGTTGAACCCTGTTTTTTCCGCGAAAACTCTCATCCACAACCATGGCGGACATGTGTACACCATCGTTGCCGCCGACTTGAATTTCCGCATCCGGAAAAGCTTCGCGCAGCAGGTGTTCGATTTCGTGGGCGCTCATCGGCATGTAGGTAACTCCTGAAGGTCTTTCCCAAGATGTAGAGTGCCCGGGCGGGGCGTGCAAGGGTGTGGTGTCGGGCTAAAACGCACAAAACCTGCGCTTGAAACAGCGCAGGTTTCGCATTGCAAATCCCTGTTAAGATCAGGCGACAGCGGCGGCAAAGCTGCTGCGGAACGTCCCGGTCAATTCCTCTAGCGGGGCTTCCGAGCTTCCGATGCGAACCGCGTCTTTGGTGAAACGGCCAACCGAGGCCACTGGTACACCCGCCTGGGCTGCAGCAATCATCAGCGCCTCGGCCTGATCAAAGTTGCAGGCGACCAGATAACGGGCCTGATCTTCACCAAACAGAAACTCGGTCGAAGCTTCGTCGAGGCAAACGCCCACACCAGCCGCCTCGGCCAATTCAAACGCGGCCAGCGCAAGGCCGCCATCGGCCAGGTCGGTGCAGGCTTTGATCATCTCGCGGTTGGCGCGGATAAAATCGCCATTGCGCTTTTCTGCGTCCAGATCGACATGTGGCGCATCGCCGTCTTCGCGGTTGAACACCTCGGCCAGCAGGGCAGATTGGCCCAGATGGCCAGTCGTTTCGCCGATAACCAGCGCCACATGTCCCTCACGTACTTCGTTGCCGATGATGTCATCGGTATGAGTCAGCAGACCAACCGCGCCGATGGTCGGGGTCGGCAGGATCGCCTGACCGTCGGTTTCGTTATAAAGCGAGACGTTGCCTGACACGATGGGCATATCCAGCGCGGCGACGGCTTCGCCGATGCCTTTGATCGCGCCGACGAACTGGCCCATGATCTCGGGCTTTTCGGGGTTGCCGAAGTTCAGGTTGTCGGTGGTCGCCAGCGGAGTGGCTCCAACCGCGGTCAGGTTGCGATAGGCTTCAGCCACCGCCTGCTTGCCGCCCTCAACCGGGTTGGCGCGCACATAGCGGGGCGTCACGTCGCTGGTGAAGGCCAGAGCCTTGTCGGTCCCATGCACGCGGACCATACCAGCGCCCAGACCCGGCGTGCGGGCGGTGTCGGCCATGACCATGGTGTCGTACTGTTCATAGACCCATTGCTTGCCCGCATAGTTGGGCGAGGAGAGCAGGGCGCGCAGACCGTCGATCGGATCAATCTGCGGAACTTCGGCCAATTCTTCGGCTTCCGGCGTCGCGACCCATGGGCGGTCATACTCAGGCGCGGTCGAGGAGAGTTTCGACAGGACCAGATCAGCTTTGACCTCACCATTGTGGACGATAAGGAAGCGGTCCTCGGCAATGGTTTCGCCAACGATCGCGAAATCCAGATCCCATTTTTCGAACACGGCGCGGGCTTCGGCTTCAAGCTCGGGCTTGAGGACCATCAGCATCCGTTCCTGAGATTCCGAAAGCATCATCTCATAGGCGGTCATGTTCTCTTCGCGCTGGGGGACGTTTTCCAGATCCAGACGCACGCCAAGGCCGCCCTTGTCGCCCATTTCAACCGCAGAGCAGGTCAGGCCCGCAGCCCCCATGTCCTGAATCGAGATCACGGCACCGGTCTGCATCAACTCCAGCGTTGCTTCCATCAGGCGCTTTTCGGTGAAGGGGTCGCCGACCTGAACGGTGGGGCGCTTTTCCTCGATCGTGTCGTCGAATTCGGCCGAGGCCATGGTTGCGCCACCCACGCCGTCGCGGCCTGTCTTAGCGCCCAGATACACGACTGGCATCCCGACGCCCGAGGCAGCCGAGTAGAAAATCTTGTCACTGTCGGCCAGACCGGCGGCGAAGGCGTTTACAAGGCAGTTGCCGTTATAGGCAGAGTGAAATCGAACCTCACCGCCCACACAAGGAACGCCAAAGCAGTTGCCATAGCCGCCAATGCCCTCGACCACGCCATTCACAAGCTGACGGGTTTTGTGGTGGCCGGGTTCACCAAAGGAAAGCGCATTCATCGACGCGATGGGCCGCGCGCCCATAGTGAAGACGTCGCGCAGGATGCCGCCGACACCGGTCGCCGCGCCTTGATAAGGCTCAATGTACGAGGGGTGGTTGTGGCTTTCCATTTTGAACACCACGGCCTGACCATCGCCGATATCGACCACACCCGCATTTTCACCGGGTCCGCAGATCACCTGAGGGCCCGAGGTGGGCAGGGTGCGCAGCCATTTCTTGGACGACTTGTACGAACAATGTTCGTTCCACATGGCCGAGAAGATGCCCAGCTCTGTAAAGGTCGGCTCGCGCCCGATGATCTCGAGGATCATGTCATATTCGTCGGGCTTCAGCCCGTGTGCGGCAATCAGATCCGGGGTGATGGCGGGCTCTTGCATCGTCTGTCCTGTGTCCAAAGGGGCCGAGATTGCGCGCCTTGTAGGGCAAGGACGCGCCCGTGGGAAGGGTCAAGTCACCGCAGGGCGGTCTAGATGAACAAAATCGGGCCCCGCAATCGTGCAGGGCCCGTGTATTGAATAATATAGAGCCGGGTCAGGCGGGTGCTTCGCCCTTGTTGACGGCATCCGCTGCGGCTGCTCCGACCGCCGCCTTTTGTTCTTCCGTCAGGTTCTCGGCTTCTTCCAAACCGGGGATCGCCACGCGCACTTCGCGGCGGGCAAAGTCGATGCCGTTTTCCTTGAAGGCCGCTTTCACGCGATTGAAGATTTCCTTGCGCAACGTGAACTGCTTGCCCGGTTTGGCCATGAACTTACCCCGGATGATCATGCCAACATCGTCGAAATCAAAAACACCCTGAGATTTGAATGGCTGAAGGAACCCGTCTTTGTGGGTTTCGTCTGCCATCATCTCGGCCCCAATCTTCTTGAAGATCTTTTTGACCTTGTTTGGATCGGTATCGAATGGAACGGTGAATTTCAGCTTCATAATCACCCAGTCGCGGCTGAAATTTGTCAGTTTCTGAATTTCGCCGTAAGGGATCGTGTGAACCGGTCCGCGGTGGTGTCGCAGTTGCATGGAGCGGATCGAAATCTTCTCGACCGTTCCCATTGTGCCGCCAACATCGACATATTCACCGACGCGGAAGGCATCATCAATCAGGAAGAAGATGCCACCGACGATATCAGCCACCAACTTCTGTGCGCCAAAACCAATGGCCAGACCGAGAACACCAGCACCGGCCAGCAGCGGGGTGATGTTGATACCCAGCGCCCCCAGCGCCAGCAGCACAAAGATTACCGCGATCGAGACTTGTGCCGTCACGCGCAGCAAGGGCAAAACCGTCGCCAGACGTGATCCGCCAGCACCGCCGCCTTCGCCAGCTTCCTCGTCGGGGCTTTGTTCCGCTGCGGTCTGTTCCTTGGCCAGCCGGCGGTTGATCCACAGAGATACCGCTTCGTTCAGAATGTAGCCGACTGCGATGATGATAAAGAACTGAATGACCTTGCTGCCAGATTCCGTGCCACCGCCCGCAATCTCTTGCAGATCCAGATCCCAGGCGTTCGCGATCATTAGAATTATCAGGATACCGGCCAGAACACGGCCAATGCGGATATAGCTGCGCTTGGTCGACTTGTAGGCGCGTTCTGCAACCGGTCCATCGCCCAGCATCGGAGGCTGAAGGTGGCGGACCAGCCCACGGATCAGCGTATCCAACGCCGGAGCGATCAGAAGCCAGAACATGGTGGTGAAATGGGCACCATGCGCCAGCAACTCGAACACGGCCGGGTTGCGCTGTGCCGAAAGGTATTCAACAAGCAGCCATGTACCCGCCGAGACACCTATGGCCAGATATGGATATAGGCGCGCGACTTCTTCGTCGAAACGCGTGCGGTCAGGGTCAGACCCCCGCATCATGTCAGACAGCCCATCGCGTGCGCGCCATGCGATTACGCCAATATAGATATGAATCGCTGTATTGAGCCAGAATCCCAAGCGGGACTCACCCGGCATGACACCATTGAGCGCATTAAAGTCCAGAATGAACAGCGTGAAGCCGATCAGCAGGAACAGGCCAATCAGGTTCCGATGCAGGTACTTTGCCCAATGGTCGTCGACGTTCACAAGCCGCAGGTCGTGCTGTTTGGGCGCCAGAATAAACCGCGAAATAGCCGCACCCAGACGCGGGAACCAGATCATGTAGAATACAAAGGGGGCCGCCTGAGCAATCTGCTGTTCGTTCAACAACTGCCGTCCGACAAAAACGAGGGTGTAATAAAAGACCAGCAGGCCCAGAAACTCAAACAGGAACCGTTTGAATAGAAAGGTCACGGCCCCACGAAGGTTCGATGATGCGTCGCCATCGACGACCTTGATCCAGCGGCGCGTCCACAGACCGACGACGTTTTCCGCCGCATACCCAATCGCCAGCGCCAGGAACGTAAATCCAAACAGTGACATGAGGCCACTTGAGCCGAAGGTCGCTCCGAAATTCGAGAAAGCCTCGACCTGGGCGCTTACCAGCAGGGGTATCTTTCGGATCACATCCAGCCATGAGGCGGTCATGCTGGTGACGGTGTCAGAAATTGTTTGAATCAGGCCCTTTCTGGCCTGAGTGGTTTCGGCCTGTTGCGCCGCCACAGCGTCGAGGCGTTCCAGCAGAATGGCGCGAACCTGATCGTCGGACATGCGCGCAACAAGGTCGTCCACCTGCTCGGGTGTCAGATCCTCGGGAATTGAGATGGAGGCTGTCGAACCGGAAGTACCGCTTACCTGCGCGGCCAGAGGCCCTGAAAGTAAAATAACTGACAGCATCGCCAAAAGCAGGCGAAATGGGTGAAACATCGAATCTGTCCTCGAACACATCTATTGGTATTTTTTTCGGATCATAGGTCTAAGTGCCCGGCATTCCCAGATGTTTCACCAACTCAGGGCCCGTTCTGATGCTTGAAGGCAAAAAAAAGGCCGAGCACTAAGCTCGGCCATAGTCCAACAGGGAGGTATGAAGATGATGAGCGTTTCAGCATCACCGCCTTCGAGTGCTCATTTAGGGATCAGTTTATGAACGATCAAGATTTTTCAGACTGATGAATGGGAATGTCCGCTATGCCTTTCGTGCATAGCTAAAGTTTTCCCATTTGCTTCAATTGCTTGCGTTGTTCAATAATTTCATCCTGAACAAAGTCCCTAAACGCCGCAACGCGCTTGGAATGGCGCAATTCCTCGGGGTAGGCGAGGTAAACGGGAACATCGGCGGCTTCGATATCGCTCAAAATCGGAACCAGATGCGGGAAATCCTGGGTCACATAGTCCGGCAAGACACCGATACCAAGATTGTGCAAAACGCCCTGCAAAACGCCGAAATAGTTGTTCACTGTCAGCAACGACCCGGGGTTATAGGTCATAAGATGGCGAACCATTGATGCACTTGCGCCTACTTGTGGGGCTGCCGGAGTTTGACAAATCAGCCGATGGGTCGAAATTTCCTCGAGTGACCCGGGCGTACCGTTTTCGGCAAGGTATTCCTTTGTCGCATAAAGCTGCATCTGCACGGTCATCAACCGTTTGCGAACAAGGTCGGCCTGGCTGGGTTCCTTCATACGGATGGCGACGTCGGCCTCGCGCATTGGCAGGTCCAGCACGCGTTCTTCCAGCATCAGGTCGATATTCAGGTCAGGATATTGCTCGTAAAGTTTCGGGAGGCGCGGCGCCAACCAAAGCGTTCCGAACCCGAAGGTCGTAGTGACGCGAAGAACACCAAAAACCTCTTCTTCACTGTCGCGGATGCGTGCTGCCGCAGCATCCAGTCGTTTGGACATGGCCGAGGTTGCGTCGAACAACAGCTCACCTTGTTCGGTCAGGATCAAACCGCGGGCGTGACGGTGAAACAGGGTCGAATCAAGCGATTCTTCCAATGCCCGAATTTGGCGGCTTACGGCGGATTGCGACAGGTTCAGTCGATCCCCCGCATGGGTCAGACTGCCTGCATCGGCCACTGCATGAAAAATCCTAAGCTTGTCCCAGTCCATCGCCGCAACTTTCGTTATCCTTCGGAATGCCTATATGAAATAGGTAACAACTTCCACATTCAAACGGTGAAATCCTTATGTTTCAGAGGATAAACCCTATACAGGTCAGGAATTGTGACCTAATATGTGTATAAATGAAGCACACTGATCTGACGAGGGGAGACGTCTGATGAGTCAGCCACTGATATCACTAAATGACCGGTTCGATCTGGAGAAGAACCCGGTTCTGCTGAACGGAACACAGGCTTTGGTGCGCCTGATGTTGATCCAGAAAGCACGGGACAAACAAGCGGGACTAGACACAGCGGGTTTGGTTACCGGGTATCGGGGATCACCGCTTGGGGCCGTTGATCAGCAGATGATCCGCGCTCAGAAGCAATTGGCCGAAAGCGATGTAACTTTTCAGTACGGTTTGAACGAAGACCTCGCGGCCACCGCTCTGTGGGGCAGCCAACAGGCTGGTTTGCGTGGGGATGGAAAATACGACGGTGTCTTCGGCCTTTGGTACGGCAAAGGTCCCGGTGTTGACCGATCTGGTGACGTGATGCGCCATGCGAATATGGCTGGTACGGCCAAGCACGGCGGCGTTCTAATGGCGATGGGCGATGACCACACTGGCGAAAGCTCGACCGTATTGCATCAATCCGAGTGGTCACTGGTCGACACCTATATGCCCGTGGTCAGCCCGGCCGGGGTTCAGGAAATTCTGGATTACGGTGTCTATGGATTTGCACTCAGCCGGTTTGCCGGAGTCTGGGTTGGCCTGAAGACGATGAAGGACACGATCGAAGTGACGTCCGTCGTGGATGGCAGCGTTGACCGAATGAAGGTGATAACGCCGGACTTTGAGATGCCTGAAGGTGGCTTGAACATCCGGCTTGGCGACACACCGCATCTGCAAGAAGCGCGGATCATCGACTATAAGCGGTTCGCGGCGGAAACATTCTCGCGCGCCAACAAGATGGACAAGCGGGTTTGGGGTAAACCCGGTGCCAAGATCGGTTTTGTCGCTGCCGGGAAGAACTGGCTTGACCTTGTTCACGCCATGTCACTTTTGAACATCGACGAGGCCGAGGCCGAACGGCTTGGGATCACGACCTATAAAGTCGGGCAGACATTCCCGCTGGACATGGCCGGGTTCCACGAATGGGCCGAAGGGCTGGACCTGATCGTGATCGTCGAGGAAAAGCGCAAGCTGATCGAAGTACAGGTCAAAGAAGCCATTTTCGATGATCGCCGGGGGCGCCGGGTCTATGGATGGTACAAGGGCGGTGCAGGTACGCTGCACCGGGAAGAGCTTTTCCCGACGCGTGGTGCACTTGACCCGATTATGATCGCCGAGAAATTAGGAGAAATCCTGATCGAGGAAGGTCGTGAAACCGACGGCATTCGCGGCGGCCTCGATTCGTTGTCCGCAGCCCGACGCGCTGACAACGCCGAAGAGATCGCAACACGCCTTCCGTATTTCTGTTCGGGCTGTCCGCATAACAGCTCGACCAAAGTGCCTGACGGAAGCCGCGCTTATGCCGGCATCGGGTGTCACTATATGGTTCAGTGGATGGACAGGAATACGTCCGGCTTTACCCAAATGGGCGGAGAGGGTGCGAACTGGATCGGTGAAGAGCCGTTCTCGACCACTCAGCACGTTTTCCAGAACCTTGGGGACGGCACCTATAACCACTCGGGTGTGCAAGCCATCCGGGCGGCATTGTCTGCGGGAACGAACATCACCTTCAAAATCCTGTTCAATGACGCGGTTGCTATGACCGGCGGGCAGGGGAACGAAGGCGACCTGACCGCCGAGCGGATCGTGGCCGAAGTTAAGGCGATGGGCGTAAAGGACGTTGCTTTGGTCTATGACGAGAAAGAGGATGTGAACTTCAAGGCTTTGCCCGCCGGGGTCGAGACATTCGAACGCGCGGAACTCATGCAGGTTCAGGAGCGGTTCCGAAACATCGAAGGGGTTTCCGTCATCGTCTACGTACAGACTTGCGCTGCCGAAAAACGGCGGCGTCGCAAGCGCGGTACTTTCCCCGATCCGGACAAGCGGGTGTTCATCAATACCGATATCTGCGAGGGCTGCGGCGATTGCGGCATTCAGTCGAACTGTGTGTCGATCGTGCCCCAAGAGACGGAACTGGGGCGCAAGCGCGCGATTGATCAATCCAGTTGCAACAAGGACTTTTCCTGCCTGAAAGGGTTTTGTCCGTCTTTTGTAACCCTGGAAGGGGCGGAAATCCGTAAGGAAGCCACGACCGAGATTGACCTGCCTGACCTGCCTTTGCCCACTCTGCCGACGATCCACGGCACTCATAACGTGGTGATTACCGGTATTGGCGGTACCGGGGTTGTTACACTTGGAGCGGTTTTGGCGCAGGCCGCTCAGATCGACGGCAAAGGGGCCGGGATGATGGAGATGGCTGGACTGGCGCAAAAAGGTGGCGCGGTGCACATTCATTGTCGCCTAGCCGACCGGCCCGAAGACATCAGCGCAATTCGCGTCGCCACGGGTGAAGCCCACGCATTGATCGGCGGTGACCTTGTTGTGTCCGCCGGGTCCGCGACGCTTGGTCTGACCCGCGCAGGGCAGACAGGAGCAGTGGTGAACAGCCACGAGACAGTCACGGGTGACTTCACCCGTGACACCAAGTTCCGCATTCCAGGTGACAGGTTGGAATTGGCATTGCAGGCGCGTTTGAAGGACGACGTTTCCCTGTTCGATGCCACCGAACTGGCGCGTGCCGTAATGGGCAATTCGATCTATTCCAACATGATGGTGTTTGGGGCCGCGTGGCAGCGCGGGTTGCTACCAATCAGCCATGAGGCCGTTTTGACTGCGATCGAGCTGAATGGAACTGCGGTTGAGCGCAATAAACGGGCATTCGACATTGGACGCTGGGCCGTTTTGCACCCCGAAAAGGTCGGTGAAATTCTGCGCCCCAAGGTCGCCGAACTGCCCAAAACTCTGGATCAACTGATCGAGTTCCGGGCAAGCCATCTATCCGAGTACCAAAGTGCCCGGCTGGCAAAGCGATATCGGAAACTGATTGACTCGTTCGAAGATACGGAAATCAAAGAGGCTGCAGCAAAAGGGTATCACAAGCTGTTGTCCTATAAGGATGAATACGAGGTTGCTCGCTTGCTGTTGTCCAGTCGCGAAAAGGCTGCTGCTGAATTCGATGGGGACTTCAAGATGACCTTCCACCTTGCCCCTCCATTGCTGGGCGGCACCGGACCGGACGGACGTCCACGCAAACGCGATTTTGGCGAATGGATGCTGGGTCCGCTTAAGATAATGAGCAAGTTCAAATTCCTGCGCGGTACACCGTTGGATATCTTCGGCTACAGCGCGGAACGGCGCATGGAGCGTGCTTTGATCAAGCAATATGAGCGTGATTTCAAAGAGGTGTCTTCGCTGGTCACGCCGCAGACAAAAGACGCCGTTGTTGCGTTGGCCCAGTTGCCACTGGATATCCGGGGTTTCGGACCTGTTTTGAAGGAAAACGAGGCCAAAGCAGCCAAGCGTCGCGAAGAACTGCTGGCAACGATCCGAAGCGGAGGGCCCGATTTGCGCGCGGCAGCCGAGTAAATCGTCACAGCCCTGTCACGATATCTAGGCAAACTTGATGCCTGCACATAAATAGCAGGCAACAAACCCCGGAGTCGTCCATGCCCTCGCGCCGCCATGTCGCTCGTGACATTTCTTATGCTTATTCCGCCGAAACCAAAGGTGGACGCATGGTCATTAAGCTGATGGAGAATACAACCGGCCGGATGCGGCTGATCAAGCGGGCCGACGGGTACGAGAAAGAAGTCGCCAACGGGCGCGATTTCTGGTCGGTGATGGTGGATCGGTACGGGCTTTCGCTGGATGTGGTTGGCGGGTCACTGGCGAATATTCCCAAGACTGGGCCGCTGATCCTGATCGCCAATCACCCCTATGGCATTCTGGACGGGATGATGATGGGGCATATGCTATCCCAGACCCGTGGCGATTTCCGCATTCTGGCGAACAGAGTGTTCCGCAAGGCCGAGGACCTGAACCGCATCGTCCTGCCAATTTCGTTTGATGACACGAAAGAGGCGGTTAAACTGAACCTGGAGACTCGGAAAACAGCCTTGAACTACCTGGGTGAGGGTGGCGCAATCGGCATTTTCCCCGGTGGTACTGTCAGCACGGGCGCAAAGCCGTTTTCCCACCCGATGGATCCGGGGTGGCGGGGATTCACCGCGCGGATGGTCGCCAAGTCGAATGCTACTGTGGTTCCTGTCTTTTTCGACGGCCACACCTCGCGCCTGTTTCAGATCGCCAGCCATCTGCACAGCACCCTACGTATGGGTTTGTTGATAAAAGAGTTCAAAAAACGCGTAGATACACCTGTCAAAGTCGCCATCGGAGAGCCGATTGGCCGCGACGTTCTGAACCCTTTGGCGAAGGATACGCGCAAGATGATGGATTTCCTGCGCAAAGCCACGTATGAGCTGTCTCCAAAGCCGCTAAGGTCCTATGACTACGGCTATGAATTCGAGGAACGGCATCGCGCCTGAAGGGGCAAATGGCAGTAGGTATTTTTGATTCTGGTTTGGGCGGTTTAACCGTGCTGGACGCCGCGCAGCAACGTCTGCCGGACGTGGAGTTTCTATATTTCGCAGACAGCGCGCACGCGCCTTATGGGGTGCGGGACGCCGAAAACATCTATGATCTGACGCGCAGCGCTGTGAACGATCTGTGGAACCGCGGCTGTGATCTGGTGATTCTGGCGTGCAACACGGCAAGCGCCGCCGCCCTGCGTCGGATGCAAGAAGAGGGCGTGCCGGAAGGCAAGCGGGTTCTGGGTGTGTTCGTTCCATTGATCGAAGCGCTGACTGAACGTCAATGGGGCGATAATAGCCCCCCGCGCGAAGTCGCCGTGAAGCATGTTGCCCTGTTTGCAACCCCGGCCACCGTCGCCAGCCGAGCGTTTCAACGCGAACTCGCTTTCCGGGCGATCGGTGTGGACGTCGAAGCTCAGGCCTGTGGCGGTGTGGTGGATGCGATCGAGGATGGCGATATGATCCTGGCCGAGGCGTTGGTGCGTAGCCATGTCGATGCGCTGAAACGCAAGATGCCGGAACCGCAGGCCGCCATTTTGGGGTGTACACATTACCCTTTGATGGCAGACACGTTCCAGCAGGCACTTGGCACCAATGTTGAGGTGTTCAGCCAGGGGGATCTGGTCGCGGAGAGTCTGGCGGATTACCTGCAGCGCCATCCCAAGATGCTTGGCGAAGGTAAAGGCGGTTTTCTGACAACCGGGAAGCCAGACGTTGTCAGTGATCGGGCGACACAGTTCCTCCGACGACAAATCACATTCGAGGCCGCCTGACTTAGGTCAAGGATAGTTAAAGGCTGGCCGCTTAGTTCAAAGATCGTCACGTCGGCGGTCGTGATATGTGACATTCAGAAACAAGAGGTCTCAGATGACCCATAAAATCGCAATTCTGGGCGCTTCGGGATATACCGGCGCTGAACTTGTTCGGTTGATCGCCGAACATCCGAACATGGAAATCACCGCTCTTGCCGCCGAGCGCAAAGCGGGCCAGCCGATGGCGCAGGTCTTTCCTCATCTGCGCCATATGGACCTCCCTGATCTGTGCAAGATATCCGAAATCGACTTTTCGCAAGTCGACCTGTGTTTTTGCGCGCTGCCGCATAAGACCAGTCAGGAAGTCATCCGCAATCTGCCTAAAGGGTTAAAGATCGTTGATTTGTCCGCAGACTTTAGGCTGCGTGACCCAGACGAATACGAAAAGTGGTACGGCAACCCTCATGTGGCCTTGGAACAGCAAGACGAAGCCGTCTATGGCTTGACCGAGTTCCATCGCGACGACATTCGCCAAGCTCGACTTGTTGCGGGAACAGGTTGCAACGCCGCGACGGGGCAATATGTGCTGCGCCCGTTGATCTCGGCCGGAGTGATTGATCTGGACGATATCGTTCTGGACCTGAAATGCGCCGTTTCGGGGGCAGGGCGCTCACTCAAAGAAAACCTGCTGCACGCGGAACTCAGCGAAGGGTATAACGCTTACGCTGTTGGCGGCACGCATCGGCATCTCGGAGAGTTTGATCAGGAGTTTTCAGCCTTGGCCGGACGTCCTGTGCATGTTCAGTTTACGCCGCACTTGATACCGGCGAACCGGGGAATTCTGGCGACCACCTACGTCAAGGGCGATCCTGCCAGTGTCTATGAGGTATTGTCCAAGACCTATGAAGATGAGCCGTTCATCAAGATGTTGCCCTTTGGCGAAACGCCTTCGACGCACCATGTGAGGGGGTCTAATTTTTGCCATATCGGAGTGGTTGCAGACCGGATTGAACGCCGCGCGATTGTGATCGGTGCACTTGATAACCTGACAAAAGGTAGCAGTGGACAAGCCTTGCAGAATGCCAACCTGATGTTAGGTGAAGCTGAAACCGCTGGTCTGATGATGGCCCCTCTGTTCCCGTGAGGATATCATGAAGTCACTCAAGAAACGTCGTCGCGTACAAATCATTCTGCTGGCCGTTGTGGCCTTGGTGTCTTCGACGGTGTTGATTGGTTGGGCATTGCAGGACGGTATCAACTTTTTCCGCTCGCCCAGTGAAGTGATCGCTGAACCACCCAAACCTACCGAAGTGTTTCGGATCGGTGGCCTTGTCGAAGAAGGCTCGATTGTTCGCGGTCAGGGTGAAACAGTGACATTTGTTGTGACGGATGGCGGAGAAAGCGTACCGGTCGCCTTTACGGGTGTTCTGCCAGACCTGTTTTCGGAAAATCAGGGCATGGTCGGCACCGGAAGTTACGTAAACGGTGTCTTTGAAGCCACTGAAATTCTTGCAAAACATGATGAAACTTACATGCCGAAAGAGGTAGTGGATGCCCTCAAGGAACAAGGCGTATATCAACACGCCGACGAAGGCTGATCCGACGATTTTCCATTAGGTAAAAGGGCGTTGCGTAGGAAGACTATTCAGCGCCCTTTCTTGTTTCCCGGACTTAACACTTTTGACTGACCGTTCCCTCACACTTTGAAGGAGGGTGCGGTGCAGACGGTTCGACAAATCGCAACACAGATTGTAGCCCGAGAGGGCGGGTTTGTAGATGACCCAGACGACCCGGGCGGCGCAACCAAGTATGGCGTTACAATCCACACAACGCGACGACTTGGTTTGGACCTTTCTGGTGACGGAAAGATAAACAGGGAAGATGTGAGGCTGCTCACCAAATCACAGGCGGTCGACATTTTTGTAACCCACTACTTCAAGGGTCCGCGTCTGGGGCTTTTGCCATTTGATCTTCAGCCTTCGTTATTCGACATGCACGTCAACTCTGGCGCGCAAGCTGTTAAAATATTGCAGATATTACTGCGCGATATGGGGTTTTCACTGGCCGTAGATGGGGTCGTTGGACCGCAGACAGCAGACGCCGCACAAAAGGCATCGCGGCCAGAGCCTGTGGTTTTGAAAGACGCCTATGGCGTGGCCCGGAGGAACTATTACTTCCGATTAGCAGACCACCGACCCTCGGCCAGAAAATATGCACGGACGCGGGCGGGCGGCAAAGGTGGCTGGATACGCCGGGCTGAGGAGTTCATCTCGCCGGTCTACCATCTGAGTGATGCAGAGTTTCAGACAAGGGTTGCGGGATGGGACTGATATCCGAGGTTTTGACGTTCCTCTTTGGCGGCGGAAGGAACGTGGTGCGCGAAACAACTGAGGTTTTTCGCCAAAATGCTGAAAACGCGGCCGTTCGTGATCTGACCTTACAACAACAGGCAATGCTTCAATTCGGCACCGAATTCCGCGCGGCCAACAAAAGCAGGTACGATCGGGTTCTGGATGGTCTAAATCGTTTACCAAGACCGGCGCTGGCCCTTGGCACACTTGGCTTGTTTGTCGCCGCAATGGTTGATCCGCTTTGGTTCGCAGCCCGGATGCAGGGGATTTCGTTGGTCCCTGAGCCGTTGTGGTGGTTGTTGGGTGTGATCGTGTCCTATTATTTTGGCGCCCGCCATCAGGCCAAGGCACAAGATTTACAACGAGAGCTATCCGCGGCAATTAAGCGTGCGCCCCAAGTCGTTGAAAATATTATGCTAATTGAGGGATTGCGTACCGAGGCCATAGGTTCCGCAGACCCCGGCACTGACGCCGAATTGGCGGAAAACGCGCTTCGGCCCGATGCGAACCGCGCGCTAGAGGATTGGCGGCATCAGCGATCCGGCTGAAGCCGCGACACTATGTGCGCCCCTACGGGGCGAAAGTTATTGGTTATCGCCCCGCATCAGGATTATATGCGGGGCCATGATTACTGAACTCGGTCACTTCACCCTGATACTCGCCTTTCTCGTCGCAATCGTTCAGACGGTTTTTCCACTTATTGGCGCGGGCTACCGCTGGACGGGTTGGATGAAGTTCGGTGAAACGGCTGCAATTGCGCAATTCGCGCTGGTCTCATTTTCTTTTGGCGCGCTGGTCTGGGCCTTTGCGACCTCTGACTTTTCGCTACGCATCGTGGTGGAAAACAGCCACTCTCTGAAGCCGATGCTGTACAAGATCAGCGGAACCTGGGGAAACCATGAGGGGTCGATGCTTCTGTGGGTTCTTATCGTTGCACTGTTTGGTGCAATGGCTGCCTTCTTTGGTGCAGGTTTGCCACCCACACTCAAGGCCCGTGTACTGTCAGTACAGGCCGCCATCGGTGTCGCGTTTTATGCATTCATCTTGTTCACCTCTAATCCTTTCGACCGGCTCATCGTCGCTCCGTTCGACGGGCAGGACCTGAACCCATTGTTGCAGGATCCGGGCTTAGCGTTTCACCCGCCGTTTTTGTATCTGGGCTATGTGGGCCTGAGCATGGCGTTCAGCTTTGCCGTCGCCGCCTTGATCGAGGGGCGTATCGACGCCGCATGGGGCCGCTGGGTTCGGCCATGGACTTTGGCGGCATGGATTTTTCTGACGATTGGCATCGCTCTGGGATCGTGGTGGGCGTATTATGAACTGGGCTGGGGCGGTTTTTGGTTCTGGGACCCGGTTGAAAATGCCTCGTTCATGCCATGGCTTCTGGCTGCAGCCTTGTTGCATTCCGCCATCGTTGTCGAAAAACGCGAAGCTTTGAAAAGCTGGACGATCCTTCTGGCCATCATTGCCTTTGGCTTTTCGCTTATCGGGACGTTTATCGTTCGATCCGGCCTGCTGACATCCGTTCATGCCTTTGCGAATGACCCGGAACGCGGTGTGTTCATCCTGTTCATTCTTGTCATTTTTATTGGCGGCGCGCTTACCCTGTTTGCGGCCCGTGCTCAGGCGATGGAGGCAAAGGGCGTCTTTGGCATGGTCAGCCGGGAAAGTGCGCTGGTTCTCAATAACATCCTGCTGGCCGTAAGTTGCTTTGTCGTATTCTTCGGAACGATGTGGCCGATGGTGGCGGAAATGGCGTTTGACCGGAAACTTTCGGTTGGTCCGCCGTTCTTCAACGCGGCCTTCACGCCCTTCATGATCGCTTTGGGAATTGCCCTTCCTGTTGGGGCCATGCTTCCATGGAAACGGGGCAAGATTGCGAAAGCCGCCTATTCATTGCGCTTTGCCTTTGTTCTGGCGGTGGCTCTGGCGCTGTTGGTCTGGGCGATGCAGACGGGTCGCAGTTCATTGGGGCCTGCAGGTCTGTTTCTGGGTGCATGGATTACCTTTGGCGCAGCCGTGGATCTTTGGAGCCGCACCGGGCGCAAAGGCAACCTGTCGCGCCTGTTTCGCCTTCCTGGCGCGGATTGGGGCAAGGCCGTCGCACACACCGGGCTTGGCGTTACAATGTTTGCCATAGCGGGCCTTACCGCGTGGGAGGTTGAGGATATTCGTGTCGCCCAACCGGCAAAACCATTCGATGTGGGACAGTTTACATTCACATTGGAAGATGTCCGGCGGGTAGAGGGGCCGAACTACTTCTCAACCATGGCCGAGGTTCTGGTGGAAAAGGACGGACGACCCGTTGCAACCCTATACCCAGAGAAACGAGACTATCCGGTTGCCAGAATGCCCACTACCGAAGCGGCAATCGACTATCGTTTTCTACGCGACGTATATGTCGTGATCGGTGATCAACAGGCTGACGGTGGCTGGGTGATGCGGACCTATATCAAACCTCTGGCCAACTGGATTTGGGGTGGGTGTATTCTTATGGCCCTTGGTGGCTTCATAAGCTTGTCGGACCGCCGCTTCCGTGTTGCGGCAGGTGCGCGCAAGGCCCCTTCGGGTGGAGTTCCCGCAGAATGAAACGACTGTTTTTGATCCTCGCGTTTCTTGCATCGCCTGCGTGGGCGGTTCAACCGGACGAAGTTCTGGATGATCCGGTTCTGGAACAGCGCGCGCGCGACCTGAGCACGGGTCTGCGATGCCTTGTGTGCCGAAACGAGAGTATTGATGAAAGCAATGCCGACCTTGCGCGTGACCTGCGCCTTTTGGTTAGGGAAAGACTGGTCGCAGGCGACACCGATGATGAGGCGATTGAATTCATCGTGGATCGCTACGGTGAATACGTTCTGTTGAAGCCTACCTCTTCTGGGGCAAACCTTGTGCTGTGGCTGGCCGGTCCAATCATGCTGCTGATTGCTGCGGGTCTGGGTTGGAACTTTGTGCGCAAGCGGTCAAACGCGCAACAATCCACAGGCGGTGAGGCCCTGACCGACGCTGAAAAAGAGCGGTTAGAACAAATTCTTAAGGACTAACGGGTCGTCGGGCTTTCCCTGTCAAGGTAATTGCGTCAGGGTTGCGAGAAATCCAGGACGAACGGGAGGAACGCATGGACTACGAAACGCTGTTATTGGACGTTGCTGACGATCTGGCAGTAGTCACCTTGAACCGGCCAGACAAAATGAATGCGATGACCGCGCAGATGCGGGCCGAAGTCACACATGCCATGAAACACGCAGCCCGCAATGCCCGCGCAGTCGTATTGACGGGCGCGGGCGGCGCATTCTGTTCAGGTCAGGATCTGGGAGATTCCTCAAGCACCGGCAAGATCGACCTTGAGCGTACTCTGCGGGATGAGTACGAGCCAATGCTTGAAACGATTTATAACTGTCCGGTTCCCACCATCGCTGCGGTGAACGGTGCTGCGGCCGGGGCAGGGGCGAACCTAGCGCTTTGTGCCGACGTTGTGATCGCGTCGGAAAGTGCGTATTTCCTGCAGGCTTTTGCGCGAATTGGATTGTTGCCCGACGCGGGCGGCACATGGTTCACACCGCGGCAAATGGGGTTCGCTAAAGCCATGGGTGCTGCCTTGTTCGCCGAAAAGATCAGCGCGCGGCAAGCTGATGATTGGGGTTTGATTTGGGAAGCCGTTCCCGATGGCGAATTTGAGGCGCATTGGCGCAAGCGCGCATCCTACCTTGCCAAAGGTCCAACTGCCGGTTTCGGAGCGATCAAGCAAGCCATTCGGGGCACTTACGACAAAACGCTAAGTCAGCAGCTAGAAATCGAAGCCCATTTACAGGGCGAATGCGGACGAACCCGAGACTTTGCTGAAGGCGTGGTGGCCTTCATGGAAAAACGCCCCCCGAAATTCGAGGGGCGCTGAACCTTATGCTCTGCGACGGCGGCGGGCCCTGCGTTCGGGCACGTCGGCCTCTTCGGTGCCGTCCGAGGCTGACGAAAACGGCCCGAGTGCTTCAGTAATCTGATCCAGTGTGGGGCGAGAGCCGCACGAAGTGGTATCAAGGGCTTCGCGCATCTTTCGAAGATGCGCTGGCATGGTGCCACAACAGCCGCCAATGATCGTTGCGCCGGAGTCGCGAGCCATCGCTGCGTATTGCCCCATCAACTCGGGCGTACCGTCATAGTGGATATGGCCGTTGACGTATTTCGGGATGCCCGCGTTGCCTTTTGAGATCACAGGGCGCTCGGTCCCTTGGGCCACAAAACCAAGAACAGTGCGCAGGATGTCAGATGCACCTGTGCCGCAATTCGCACCGAAGGCCACGGGCGGGTTCGGTAGGGTCTCGACCAATTGGGCCAAATCCGCCGAAGTGACGCCCATCATGGTCCGCCCGGCAGTATCAAAGCTCATCGTGCCACACCAGGGCATGTCGGCCAGTGCAAAAGCTTCGGCTGCGGCCCGGAACTCTTCCGGGGCGCTGATTGTCTCAAGCCACAGAACATCCGCACCGCCAGCCTTCAACGCTTCGGCTTGTTCATGGAACATCTCGACAGCGCCAGCATGGGACAGGCTTCCGATGGGTTCCATAATCTCGCCCGTCGGACCGACCGAACCGGCGACGATTACGAGGCGTCCGGCTTTGTCAGCGACCTCGCGGCCCAATTCAGCGCCGACCCGGTTCAGCTCGGCCACACGATTTTGAGCATCGTGCAGTTTCAACCGCGCCGAAGTTCCGCCAAACGTGTTTGTCAGAAACAGATCGCTGCCCGCATCGACCGAACCTTGATACAAAGCCTTGATTTTTTCGGGAGAATCCACGTTCCACAGCTCAGGCGCGTCACCGGATTGCAAACCCATATTGAACAGGTTTGTTCCGGTGGCACCATCAGCCAGAATCGTATCATTGGTTTCCAGAAATGTGTTGAGCGCGTTTGTCATTGAGGTTTCCAGATGTCGGCAAGGCCGAACAAGGCCGTATATACTAAGATGCCCCGTCTCTCATGGACGGGGCATCAAATCAAATTCATAAAACTCATGAAGATCATGAGTTGGGCGTTGGCCTTACTGAGCTTCGCTCAGAATCTGCGCCTTAGCCTCAGGCAAAAGCTCGGCCATTTTCGCGCGGATTTCATCATCGGATGACAAAGAGCCAAGGTCGCCGGACACTTTGCGAACCACGTCCTCGTGGCCAGCTTCTTCCATATCGGCGATCACAACGGTTTTGGCATAATCTTCAGCCTCGGCACCGGACTTGCCTAGCTTTTCCGCGGCCCAAAGGCCCAAAAGCTTGTTGCAGCGTGCCTGTGCCTTGAACTGCATCTCTTCATCATGCGCAAACTTGGCTTCAAAGGCGTTTTCGCGTTCGTCAAACGTGGTCATTGATTGGGGACCCCTTGGATTACATCTTCTTAATTGATGATATGACTATAGCTGCGCCCGGACGCAAGGTATTTGCGCTGCGTCAAAGACCCTCGGGTCGTCGAACTTGCGGGAAAGTGGGGCTTGGACTATGAGAGCGCCAAGAAGCATGGGAAATCCCCGGCTCAACAGTCTGGAAGGGTCGCTTATGGCGCGTCGCAAGAAAATCTACGAAGGCAAAGCCAAGATTTTGTATGAAGGCCCCGAGCCGGGTACCATTGTGCAGTATTTCAAGGATGACGCCACCGCGTTCAACGCGGAAAAGAAGGATGTCATCGACGGCAAGGGCGTTCTGAACAACCGCCTGAGCGAATTCTTCATGAACGGCCTGAACCAGATAGGCGTGCCGACCCATTTCATTCGTCGCCTCAACATGCGCGAACAACTGGTTCGTAGCTGCGAGATCGTGCCCCTTGAAGTGATCGTGCGCAATTATGCGGCCGGAACCATGTCCAAGCGTCTTGGAATTGCTGAGGGAACGCAGTTGCCGCGTCCTATTGTTGAGTATTGCTATAAGGATGACGCTCTGGGTGACCCGCTGGTAACTGAAGAGCACATTGCAGCATTCGGTTGGGCCAGCCAGCAGGATATGGACGATATCCTTAGTCTTGCGTTGCGTGTGAACGACTTCATGAGCGGCATGATGCTGGCAGTGGGTATCCGCCTGGTCGACTTCAAGATCGAGATCGGCCGTGTTTTCGAAGGCGATTTCCAACGCCTGATCGTAGCCGACGAGATCAGCCCGGACAGTTGCCGCCTGTGGGATATTGAAACGGGCCAGAAATTGGACAAGGACGTGTTCCGCCGCGATTTGGGCAGCCTGACAGATGCCTATTCAGAGGTGGCGCGTCGTCTGGGCGTCCTTCCCAAAAGCAATGTGACCAAGCCCACACTCATCAATTGAGGCATGCTCTCATTCTGACTTTGAAACGCCGCATCTAATTGCGGCGTTTTTTATTTGCCGACGGACCTGCGGCAAACTGCGTGCGGACAAGGGTTGTCGAATGGCCAAAGGCGCGCTATCCCCCGCGCAACGGAACGGGCCGTGACCGAAGGCCCTTAGCTGGAGTTGCAGGAATGAAAGCACGGGTGCATGTGATGCTCAAGAACGGGGTTCTGGACCCGCAGGGTGAAGCGGTGCGTCATGCATTGGGCGCTATGGGCTTCGATCAGGTCGAAGGCGTGCGCCAGGGCAAAGTGATCGACCTGGAACTGGCCGAAGGCGCGACCGAGGCCGACGTGACCCAGATGTGCGAAAAGCTGTTGGCCAACACGGTCATCGAACGCTACGAAATCGAACTGGTCTGACGGGATGCGGGATGCGCTCTATTCCGGGCGGTTGGCCGTGTTTGGCACCGGTGGAATGCCAAGTTGGCGCTATCCTTCACTAATATCGTTGATCGTTGGGGGCGGTGTTGATCTGAGCCCGCTGGCGTCACGTCAGAATTCACTGTCTCTGGTAAGTGAAGAACTTGCCGCTGTTGATCATCCGACGCCACTCGGCGTTGCCGTGGTCGCCGATTATTTGCATTAGGAGGCCCCGTAATGCGCGCAGCAGTCATCGTATTTCCCGGTTCGAACTGTGACCGGGATCTGGCCGTAGCCTTCGAACAGGCAGGTTTTCAGGTTGATATGGTCTGGCACAAGGACGCCGCCTTGCCCGAGAGGGTGGACATTGTCGGCGTACCCGGTGGTTTCTCGTACGGTGATTATCTGCGCTGCGGTGCGATCGCTGCGCAGTCCCCGATCTGCAAGGCCGTCGTGGATCACACAAAGCGGGGCGGCTACGCGCTGGGTGTTTGCAACGGTTTTCAGATTCTGACCGAAACCGGCATCCTTCCGGGCGCTTTGCTGCGAAATGCTGGCCTCAAGTACATCTGCCGAAAGGTCGGCCTGAAAGTCCAGACGAGCGCCAGTGCATTTACCGAAGGATATAACGCAGGGGATGTGATCGGGATTCCAATCGCGCACCACGACGGCAATTATTTCGCCGATGACGACACGCTGGCTCAACTACGGGACCAGGATCGGGTGGCCTTCACCTATACCGAGAATCCGAACGGCTCGGTTGGCGACATCGCTGGTATCCTGTCTGAAAACCGCCGCGTTCTTGGAATGATGCCGCATCCCGAACGTGCGGCAGACGAAGGTCACGGTGGAACAGACGGAACGGCATTGTTCCGCGCATTGTCAGGCGTGCTTGCACCCGCATGACTTGAGGTCGCAGACAAGCCCGCGTAGTTTCCGGGTATGAGTTCCGACGATCGCTCAGGGTGGGCTTCACTGCAAAAACCTTTCCGCGGCGCGCCATTGGGTTGGCGCCTACGTGTTGCGGTTTCCATTCTGCTGATTGCAACCGTTGCAACGATCTGGGTGACCAATCGGTTGCTGACAGATCGGTTTACGGAATCCACGCGCAATCGGGCCGAATTGCGTCTGGCCCTGTATTCCGGCAACCTGCTGAGTGAACTGCGCAGGAACGCAATTGTTCCACAACTTTTAGCGCGGGATCCCACCCTGATTTCGGCGTTGCAATCCAGCGATTTTACGCTTTCAACTCAGCGCCTTATATCATTTGTTGAAGAAATTGGTGCGGCATCATTGATGTTGTTGGACAGTGACGGGCGCACCGTTGCTGCCACAGATCGCAGCAGGTTGGGTGAAGCGCACCGAAACTCTCCTTACTACGTGGAGGCTGTCCGCGCGAATTCGACGATTTTCACCGTTATCGAGAATGAAACCGGGTCGTACAGCTTTACCTATTCACGCCGAATGGACGCCGGTTCGGATATTCTTGGGGTAATCGTTGTCGAAGTTGACCTGCAAAAGTTTGAGCGTGCTTGGGCGGGTATCTCTGACGCGGTGATGGTGGCCGATAGTACCGGCACGATTATTCTTTCGACTGAACCGAAGTGGCGGGGACTGGAAGAAAGTGCAGCCCTGGTGCGTCAACCACCCGAAGGCGCGATTGAGCGTGCCATCCGTGCGACAACCGATTGGACGGCATTGCCACCGGACGCCTATCTGCAAGGCGAAGCCGTGATGAGACTAGACACGCGGATTCCGTTCAGAGGATGGCAAATGACGTCGTTCACGACCTATTCCTCAATTCGGGAAAAGGTGAACAGCGTCATCGCGCTGGAAATCATGGGTTTTGCGATTCTTCTGGCGCTTGCCTTCTATGCGCTCAGTCGCCGGGCAACGTTCCGCATGGCCCTGTTCCAGCGCGAGTCGGCAGAGCTTCGCGCATTGAACACAAGGCTACAGCGGGAAATTGCTGAACGTGAGAGGGTCGAAAAGACGCTGGAAGTGGCAGAACAGACGCTTGCGCAAAGCTCAAAACTTGCGGCCCTTGGTGAGATGTCGGCGGCTGTCAGCCACGAGTTGAATCAACCATTGGCTGCAATGAAAACCTATTTGGCGGGCGCACGCCTGCTGCTGCGCCGAAACCGCCCAGAAGAGGCGTTGGCCAGCTTTGGCCGCATCGACGGTTTGATCGAGCGGATGGGAGCCATTACCCGACAGCTCAAGTCCTATGCGCGCAAGGGCGCGGATGCGTTTTCGCCTGTAAATCTTGGTGAAGCGCTGGCCTCGGCTCTGTCGATGATGGAACCGCAATTGCGGCAGCGCCATGTTAAGATCACGCAAATTCTCCCGGAAAAACCCGTGTTTGTGATGGGGGATCGGATGCGGATTGAACAGGTCATGGTGAACCTCTTGCGGAATGCGCTGGATGCCACCAAATCTGTAACAGAGCCAGATGTCGAAATAATTCTGGCCGTGGGCGACATGGCGGTGTTGACTGTAAGGGATAACGGTCACGGGATCGAAGACATCGAAAACCTGTTCGAGCCCTTCTACACGACCAAACAACCTGGCGATGGCGTTGGGCTGGGGCTTGCCATCTCGTCCGGGATCGTGAACGACCATGGCGGACGGCTGACCGCGCGCAACAGCCCGAACGGAGGCGCGGTGTTTGAAATGCAGCTGCCGACACTAGGAAGCGACGGCCTTGAGGCCGCGGAATAACGGGGAAAGACTATGGCACAAGCCATGAAGATTGCCATCGTGGACGACGAACAGGACATGCGCCAGTCGATCAGTCAGTGGTTGGCGTTGTCGGGATATGACACGGAAACCTTTTCCAGTGCCGAAGATGCGCTCAAGGTTCTTGGGCCTGAATACCCCGGGATCGTCATCTCCGACATCAAGATGCCGGGCATGGATGGCATTCAATTGTTGAAAAAGCTGATGGGTGCGGACAGTACTCTGCCGGTTATCATGATCACCGGACATGGCGATGTTCCCATGGCGGTAGAGGCCATGCGTGTCGGGGCGTTCGATTTTCTTGAGAAGCCGTTCAACCCGGATCGGATGTCAGAGCTTGCCAAGCGCGCCAGCAACGCGCGGCGCCTGACGCTCGACAACCGTGCCCTGCGGCGGGAATTATCGGACGGCACGCAGATCATGAACAAGTTGATCGGTGCCAGCCCTGTGATGGACCGTCTGCGTGAAGACATTCTGGATCTGGGTCAGGCCGACGGCCACGTGCTGATCGACGGCGAAACAGGTACTGGCAAGACGCTGGTGGCTCATGCATTGCACGCTGTTGGCAGCCGGGCAGGTAAGAAGTTTGTTCTGGTGTCTTGTGCAGCGCTTGAGGAAGAGGCCCTGTCAAAGCGCCTGTTCGGACCGATGATGCCCGAAGACGCACAATTACCAGCGATCGAAGAGGCGCGCGGCGGGACTTTGGTCTTGGAAGATATCGAAGCCCTGAGCGATACGTTACAGGCGCGGCTGCTGAGTGTGATGAACGATCAGGGAACACCGGCCGAAACAAGGATCATCGCTATTTCGAACCTTCAGGAGGCAGGCAAGACAAGCGAGGATGTGCTGCGCCCGGACCTCTTCTACCGTTTGGCTGCGTTGCGGATTACTATGCCCCCGTTGCGGCAGCGTGGTGAGGATATCCTGACGTTGTTCACCCGTCTGAGTGAGCAATTTGCCGAGGAATACGGCTGTGACGCACCTCAGGTCAGTGCTCAGGAAGCAGCGCAGCTGCTGCAGGCCCCCTGGCCGGGCAACGTGCGTCAGTTGATCAATATTGCCGAGCGTGCCGTTCTGCAATCACGTCGCGGCTCGGGCACCATTGCTTCGTTGCTGATGTCGGATCACGAAGAAATGCAACCGGTGATGACGACCGAAGGCAAACCCCTGAAAGAGTATGTTGAGGCGTTCGAACGCATGTTGATCGACAATACGATGCGCCGCCACAAGGGCTCCATCGCGTCGGTGATGGAGGAACTGTGCCTTCCAAGGCGGACCTTGAACGAGAAAATGGCCAAGTACGGGCTTCAGCGTTCGGAATATCTGTAAAGGCGAGGAGGGGGCCAGCCCCCTCTTGAGCCTTTGGCTCAATTCACCCCCGAAGTATTTTTGAACAGAAGAAGGTGCAGATGCCTGCTTGGAGGCGCTGTCATGCAGTTTGCCCATTGTCTTTTCCACAGGACTGCTTTTATTGTAACCGAACGGGCCGGGCCTTTTTGCGCCCTCAAGTCCCGAATCTTTGAGTTTCGCTGCAATGCCGCAGGTGGTGACAATCTCCCACACAGGCTGCGCAGACCGATTGTGCCCCGTATCGGGGCAAGTGAACGCCTGAACCCGTCGATACGGGTGATAGGAATAAATGGGCAGGCAGCGTAGAACCGCGCCTGTCGGAGAAGAACCGCGATGACGCGCGCGCAACGATTGACCATACGGGCAGGGGGCCACAGCGCCGGACCCTGCTGCGCGCCGTCCGAAATCGCCCTGACAAGACACCACCCCAAAAGCGCCTGTCCACCCGGACGGGTCAGGACAACGCGTTTGGCGCGGTGCACCAAGGACACATGGCTAAGAAAATGCTTATCGATGCCACCCACGCGGAGGAAACCCGCGTTGTGGTGGTCGACGGAAACAAGGTCGAGGAGTTCGATTTTGAATCCGAGAACAAACGCCAGCTTGCTGGCAACATTTATCTTGCAAAAGTAACGCGGGTCGAACCATCCCTGCAGGCTGCGTTCGTTGACTACGGTGGCAATCGCCACGGGTTTCTTGCGTTTTCAGAGATCCATCCGGATTATTACCAGATTCCTGTCGCTGACCGTGAAGCGTTGATGGAAGAAGAGCGGGCTTATGCGGAAGCGTTGAAAGCACGTGATGAGGCGGAGGAATCCAAGCCGAAAAAACGCCGCTCGCGCTCTCGGACCAAAGCTGCTGACGTAAAAACCGAGGACGCGGTCGAAACGCTTGATGTTTCGAACGAGCCTACTGGTATGGAGACAATTGACCTCGGCGATGGGGAAGAAAATCCCGATCTAGAGGTGCCGGAGGGGACGTCCCCAGCAGATCGCGTTGCCGAAACACCTGTTGAGGAGCCTGTTGACGACGAACCGGAGGCATCCGAAGACGCGGCGGGCGAAGGCGTTGAAAGCGCGGCTGATGAGGCACCAGACACCCAAGACGCGGATGCAGCAGTCGAAACGCCGGCTGCAGAAGGCACCGCCGAGGACAGTTCGGACGGTGACTCCGGTGGGGAAGATGCGGGCGACGCTGCCCCCACCGCCGAAGCTGCTGAGCAGACGTCAGACGAAGGCGAAACCAAGGAAGATAGTGACGAGGCAGAGGCCCATGCAGATGCGGCCGCCAAAGACGATTCGATCGAATCCGTTGCGGATGAGGATGACAGTGAGGACATTCGACCTCCGCGCAAACCACGGCCGCGTCGTTACAAAATCCAAGAGGTTATCAAGGTTCGACAGGTCCTTTTGGTTCAGGTTGTCAAGGAAGAGCGTGGAAACAAAGGCGCTGCTCTGACGACGTACCTGTCTTTGGCCGGTCGGTATTGCGTTCTGATGCCCAACACAGCGCGCGGCGGCGGGATCAGCCGAAAAATCACGAATGCGCCTGACCGAAAGAAGCTGAAGGAAATCGCAGCCGAGATTGATGTGCCAACTGGCGCAGGACTGATTATTCGAACGGCTGGAGCCAAACGCACCAAGTCTGAAATCAAGCGCGACTATGAATATCTTCAGCGGATGTGGGAACAGATCCGCGAGCTGACATTGAAGTCTATCGCGCCGGCGAAAATTTATGAAGAAGGCGATCTGATCAAGCGGTCGATCCGCGATCTTTATAACCGCGACATCGACGAAGTTCTGGTTGAAGGTGAAACCGGTTACCGGATCGCCAAGGACTTCATGAAAATGATCATGCCGTCGCACGCGAAAAACGTGAAACGGTACGAGGACGCGCTGCCTCTGTTCGCGCGCTATCAGGTTGAAAGCTATTTGGCGGGGATGTTCAACCCGACCGTTCAGTTGAAGTCCGGTGGCTATATCGTGATCGGCGTGACCGAGGCACTGGTTGCGATTGACGTGAACTCGGGCCGGGCGACCAAGGAAGGCTCGATCGAGGACACCGCACTTAAGACCAACCTTGAAGCGGCCGAAGAAGTGGCCCGGCAATTGCGCCTGCGTGACCTGGCCGGTCTGATCGTCATCGACTTTATCGACATGGACGAGCGCAAGAACAACACGGCCGTTGAAAAGCGCCTGAAAGACAAGCTGAAAACCGACCGAGCGCGCATTCAGGTTGGCCGGATTTCCGGCTTTGGCTTGCTTGAGATGAGCCGTCAGCGTCTACGCCCCGGAATGCTGGAGGCAACGACGCAGCCTTGCCCGTCCTGCCATGGCACCGGCCTGATCCGCTCGGACGACAATATGGCCCTCACCATTTTACGCCAAATCGAAGAAGAGGGCACACGCCGCCGGTCGCGTGAGGTTCTTGTTCGCTGCCCGGTGAGTATCGCCAACTTCTTGATGAACCAAAAGCGCGAGCACATTGCCCAAATCGAAGCCCGGTATGGTCTGTCCGTCCGGATCGAAGGGGACGTGCATCTGGTCAGCCCTGATTTCTCGTTGGAGAAGTTCAAGACAGCGAGCCGTATTGTACCCGAGGCGAGTACCCCGGTTGTTTCCGTCGATGCCTCATTGATGGACCTTGTGGATGCTTCTGACGAAGAGCAGGTTGAGGACGAAGCTCCTCAGGCGGAAGATGAGACAAAGCCCAAGCGCAAGCGTCGTCGTCGCCGTCGCAAGAAGAGCAGCAATTCGGGTGACGCGCCTGAGGTAAATGGAGAAGAGGGCGAAGAAGCACCGGCTGAACCTTCGGATGAGGCGGAAGCAGAAGCTGTTGCAGATGACGCGGCCGAAGAAGAAAAACCGGCTAAACCAAAACGTAGCCGTTCACCCCGCCGCAAGAAAAAAGATCCCGAAACGGCTGAAGCTTTTGAGGAAAGTCAGGCGTCGGACAGCAGCAGTGAAAAGCCTGAAGAAACGGTGGACACCGAAATGACCGAACCTTTGGTCGCTGAGAGTGAACCCGTGACCGAGGCCGAAACCGCTGTTGAACCGGAACCAGAATCAGAATCGGTTTCCGAAGAGATTGCCGAGCCAGTAGCGGAAGCACCGGAAGAGCCTGCTCAGGACCCAGAACCGGAAGAACCCGCCGCAGAGCCGGTGTTGGAAGTGGTTGCAGAAGAGCCTGAGGCACCAAGCGATCCTGCCAAACCCAAGCGACGGGGTTGGTGGTCTTTGGGACAATAACAAGATCAGGCGGGTTTCAAGACCCGCCTTTTTTCTTTGAAAGCTGTGGTTTTTTGTCAGCCCGTCTTTTGAATGACGTAGATCTGGTGCCCGTCTGAATCCTCTTGCGAGATAAGCACGTGTCCACTTTCGGCGCAGAAATGTGGAACGTCAACAACAGCAGCGGGGTCGTCGGCCAGAATGCGCAACAAGGACCCTTTCGGCATAGATTTCAACCGTTTGCGCGCTTTGAGCACGGGCAGGGGGCACAACAGCCCCAATGCGTCGAGTGTTTCCGGCGTGTCAGACATAAATATCAAATATTTCCAGTTTTATCGGGTGTCCAGCATGCAACCACGAGGATGTGACCGAATTGCCCCGTGACGTCGGCGGAGTCATAACTTATGTGCTGAGTCATGTTCGGAATTGACATCATAGACGCGGGCCTTTTGCCTGCCATGTTCATCGCGATGCTGGGCGGCCTGATTAGCTTTTTGTCACCCTGCGTTTTACCAATTGTACCACCATATTTGGCGTATATGAGCGGCGTGTCCATCAACGACATGCAGGATCAGGCGCAGGCACGTCGAAAGGCGACCCTGACGGCCTTGTTCTTTGTTCTGGGTCTTTCAACGGTATTCCTGCTGTTGGGTTTTACAGCGTCTGCCTTTGGCGCGTTTGTACTGCAGAATCAGGTTCTTTTCGCCAAACTGTCTGGCGCGGTTGTGATTGTCTTTGGTTTGCATTTCCTGAACGTGTTTCGAATTCCGTTTCTTGACCGAGAGGCCCGTATCGAAACCGGTGATTCAGGTGGCTCGGTCTTTGGTGCTTACATTCTGGGTCTTGCGTTTGCCTTTGGATGGACGCCCTGCATTGGTCCCCAATTGGGCGCGATTCTGTCTCTTGCTGCATCCGAAGCGTCCGTGGCGCGTGGAACGCTGCTATTGGGGGTCTATGCGGCGGGGCTGGGAATACCCTTCCTTCTGGCGGCGATGTTCCTCAACCGCTCGATGACTGTGATGAACAAGATCAAACCGCACATGGCGACGATTGAAAAAGTCATGGGTGGCTTGCTGTTGTTTGTCGGCATCATGCTGATCACCGGCTTGTTTACCGAATTCAGTTGGTGGTTGCTGGAAACCTTCCCGGCACTGGCGAATTTCGGTTGATGACCTGATCTGTCTTACCTTGTCGGTAATGCTGCGGTAACTTGCGTGGCAGAAGGTAAGATCATGAGCAGTCAGGCCAAACAATCACGGGTTCGCAAACGCCGGGTGTTCTACATTCCCGGATACGACCCGATCCATCCACGCAGGTATCGTGAGCTGTACCGCAAGGAAAGCACTGTTCAGGCCAAACTCTCGGGTTTCGAGATATCCGTATCCGCCAAGTCGGGCGAAGGGCCATATGGCTGGCATGTGCGCTCGGAACAGGATGGTGCACAAGTCCAAAGCGATGTCGAGGTTCTGGTCTGGTCCGACATCGTTCGGGAAAGCATGTCCAATTCGATCCTCGCGACCTACTTGCAACTGGCACAAACCGCGTGGGTTTACATCTCTACCGGAACGCTTTGGCGGCTGATGCGTTTGCGAAAAGGCCCCGTGATTGCCGCGTTGTATCCCGTAGCGATGCTGCTGTTTCAACTGTTTCTGGCGTTCGGTGCAGCATGGGCTCTGACGGCTATTCTCATGCCAGTTGCATCTTGGTTCGCGATCCTGCCGGCGGCTCTGCTCGGCTACGGTCTGTTGAGGTGGTTTCGAAAGGCAGACAACAAGTTGTTTGCCTACTACTTGATGCACGACTACGCCTATTCGGCATCAGAAAAAGGAGTGACGCCGGATGCCCTCGAAACTCGCCTGTCAGAATTTAGTACGCTGATAGCGGAAGCCCTGAAAACAGATGTCGACGAAATTCTGGTCGTAGGACACAGTTCAGGGGCACATCTCGGAGTTAGTGTGCTGGCGCAGGTCTTACGGTCAACAGACCGTTCGGCAAAAGGGCCAGAGCTTTCGTTTCTTACGTTGGGACAGGTCGTTCCCATGGTGTCGTTTTTACCGGACGCGCATTGTTTGCGTAGTGACCTTCGCTATCTGTCTCAGCAGGACGATCTGACATGGCTGGACGTTTCAGCGCCCGGAGATGGGTGTTCATTTGCACTTTGCGATCCGGTTGCGGTTTCGGGTGTTGGAACGGACAAGTCCAAATGGCCACTTGTTCTGTCAGCGGCTTTCACGCAAACGCTGTCCGCCGAGCGTTGGAAAGAGCTCCGCTGGCGTTTCTTTCGCTTGCACTTTCAGTACCTTTGCGCGTTCGATCGGGTGGGGACATATGACTATTTTCGGATTACCGCCGGTCCAATGACATTGGCGCAAAGATATGAAGGGCGTGCGCCTTCAAAGTCCCGGATAGACGCACCTGTGTCGAAATTCAGGTCGGTGCAAGCATGACCCCGCCAAAGCCAGTCTCGCGCCCCGACAAGGTCTCGCTTTGGCGCTACTTCAAACTCTTTCGAAAAGATATCCTGTCAGCACAACCGCATCGTCTGTACCGGGCGTGGATGGCAGAGTTTCGAACCCCGTTCTTCAGGTCATACCTGATCAACCAACCTGAACTTGTTGATAAAGTTTTGAAAAAGCAACCTGATCAGTTTCCGAAATCGGAACGGATCAGCGAAGGGCTTCGCCCACTGTTAGGAAATTCGGTGTTCCTGACCAATGGCAAAACTTGGAAACGCCAGAGGCGCATTATCGACCCGGCATTTGACGGAGGCCGGTTGAAAGACACGTATCCAGCAATGCTGGACGCGGCGAACGCTGCGGTCGAGCGGTTGCGGCCTCTTGCGGGCTCTGAATTGGAATGTGAACAGTTCACCAGTTACGCGGCGGCGGATGTCATCTTTAGGACGCTGTTCTCAGTCCCGATTGACCACAAGATCGCAGCCGAAGTGTTTGATAAATTTCACAGGTATCAGCGCGCGCAACCTCTGCTGAACCTTGCGGCCCTTTTTCCACTGCCAAAGTGGGCCCCGCGATTTCATTCGTCCGAAACCAAACGAAATGCCAAGGAGATCAGGTTTCTGATCAAACAGCTTACGGCTGACCGCGCGAAACAAATCGCCGCTGGTTGCGCCCCGAACGACCTAGCAACCAAGATCATGACCACGCCCGACCCGGCAACGGGGCAATGCTTTGGGCAAGATGAAATGGTGGATCAGGTCGCCATCTTTTTCCTCGCCGGTCATGAAACCAGTGCTTCTGCATTGGCCTGGACCCTCTATCTGATGGCCTTGTACCCAGATTGGCAGGACAATGTCGCCAACGAAGCGCAAAGCCTTTTCGACCAAGGTTTCACGACCATTCCCCGGTTGAAACTCAGTCGGGACGTGTTTCGCGAAGCATTGCGATTGTATCCGCCGGTTCCGATGATGGTCCGCGAGAATACCTGCCCGGTAACGTTTCGGGACCGGGTGGTTTCAGAAGGATCGCAAATAGTTATCAGTCCTTGGCATCTTCACCGGCACGAGCGATTGTGGGAAAACCCGGACGCATTTGATCCGGCCCGATGGGAAACCGAAAACGGACGCTCATGTCAAAGGGATGCCTTTATTCCCTTCTCGGCGGGCGCGCGCGTCTGCCCGGGTGCCGGATTTGCGATGATCGAGGGGCCTTTGTTGTTGTCGATGCTTCTGAAATCCTTCCGCTTTGAGCTGATTGAGGGGCGCGAACCCGTACCCGTTGCCCATCTTACGGTCAGATCGAAAGATGGGATTTGGTTGCGCGTGCGTGAGCGCTAAACGCCTATCAACATCCGACGCCTTGCTGTATGCGGTTGAAAACAGCGGAATCATTTCGAACGGGAAAGTCTTATGTCCAAATCAGAACAGCGCGAACAAATGTCTAACGGACCGGGCTTTATTGCCGCTTTGGATCAAAGTGGCGGTTCAACCCCCAAGGCACTGGCGCTTTATGGGGTCGAGGCATCGGACTATTCTTCGGATGAAGAGATGTTTGGTGAAATCCAGAAGATGCGCGCTCGGATTATTCTGGGTAATGATTTCACCAAGGATAAGGTGATTGGCGCAATCCTGTTTGAACGCACTCTGTCCGAACAGATCGACGGGCGTCCCGTCGCCGACTACCTATGGTCGGTCAAGGGAATCGTTCCTTTTCTTAAGATCGACAAAGGGTTAGAGGACGAAGCGAACGGCGTTCAGATGATGAAACCTATCCCGGGGCTGGCCGAAACGCTGGCCAAAGCAGAGGGTGTGTTTGGCACCAAAGAACGCTCGGTCATTCACGAAGCAAACGCCGAAGGCATTGCGGCCGTTGTCGCCCAACAGTTCGACGTCGCCCGTGAGGTTGTCGCCGCCGGTATGGTTCCGATTGTTGAGCCAGAAGTAAATATTAACTCTGCGACCAAAGCTGAAGCCGAGGACATCCTGAAAGCCGAAATCCTGAAGAATCTGGATCAGTTGCAGGATGGGCAGGATGTGATGCTTAAACTGACTATCCCCAGCCAAGCCAACTTGTACGATGAAGTGGCCGATCATCCACGCGTCGTCCGTGTAGTGGCCTTGTCAGGTGGGTACTCAACCGAGCAAGCCTGTGATCTGCTGGATCAAAATGAAAAGATGATCGCGTCTTTCTCACGCGCCTTGACCGAAGGCCTTTCAAAGCAACAGTCCGATGCAGAGTTCAACACCGCTTTGGGTGGGAACATCGACAAGATTTTCAAAGCCTCCGTCTAAAATCGGTTAGCTTACTGGTTTCGTGAAATCGCGGCGCAACTGCGCCGCTTTTTCGCGCATGATGCAACCAACAGCATGGTCGTTCACCAGACCCATCGCCTGCATAAAGGCGAATACCGTTGTTGGCCCTACAAATTTCCACCCCCGTTTCTTAAGGTCTTTCGACATCGCAATAGATTCTGGCGATGTTGAAGCTGTTTGCGGGTTTTCTGGCGTATCAGCCTCAAACCTCCAGACGTAGGCGGCAAGGGATCCTTCGGCTGCAACCAGTTCCTGGGCACGCCGGGCATTGTTGATAACAGCTTCGATCTTTCCACGATGGCGAACGATCCCTTCGTCCTGAAGCAGACGGTTAACATCAGCCTCATCAAACTCAGCCACCTGTGTGAAATCAAAGTGTTTAAACGCTTTTCTAAAGTTCTCGCGTTTAGACAAGATCGTGCGCCAACTTAGGCCAGACTGAAAACTCTCGAGGCACAGTTTTTCGAATAGCCGCTGCTCGTCCGCAACCGGATAACCCCATTCCTGATCGTGGTAGTCAAAAAACTCAGGCGCGGAGTTACACCATGCACAGCGTGGTTTGCCATCTGGCCCGGCTACGGTCTTGCTCATTAAATGTACCCCCTTTGTTCCCATATGACACTAAATAGTAATGTTCGAAAAACTCAACCGCTTTCCGTCAGGCCCGGTACCAATTCAGAATGAAAACGCGGATGGCCGATGCAAGCCCCACATCTGGGTCCCGCTGCACATCAATTTCCGCAGCTAACGCATTGATTGGAGTATTCTTTGACTTGGCGATATCCCGAAACGCCAGCCAAAACTCATCCTCCAACGACACGGATGTCCTGTGCCCTTTGAGCGTCAAAGATCGTTTGACAGGGCGGCCGCTCATTTATCCAACTCGTGATTGTCGAGGTCTGAGCGTTGCTTTTCCTGTTGTTTTTGCAGGACTTCTTTTTCAGCCTTTCTGCGCCCGAATGCGACAGAGTTCTGATCCGCGCGGGCTTTTTTCTCAGCCCGCGCTTTTTCTTTTCGATACCGGTTGAGGTTAACCGGCTTTCCCATCAGCTTTTGGGTCCGATCATGTGTTCCGGACGGACCACTGCGTCAAAGGTTTCTTCGTCAACAAATCCAAGGGCGATCGCCTCTTCCTTGAGGGTTGTCCCATTCTTGTGGGCCGTTTTCGCGACGGTCGTGGCATTATCATACCCGATCGTGGGGGCCAGAGCGGTCACCAGCATCAGAGATTCTTTCATCAACTTTTCGATCCGAGGCTCGTTAGCCTGAATGCCCATCAACATGCGCTCGGTAAAGCTGTCGGCTGCGTCGCCCAACAACTGAATGGACTGCAGCAGGTTGTAGGACATCATTGGGTTATAGACGTTCAGTTCAAAATGTCCCTGGCTGCCCGCGAATTTGATTGCGGCGTCATTGCCCATAACATGCGCGGCGACTTGGGTAATCGCCTCGGCCTGCGTTGGATTTACCTTGCCCGGCATGATAGATGATCCGGGCTCATTCTCAGGCAAGATCAGTTCACCCAGACCCGAGCGCGGACCAGAGCCCAACAGGCGGATATCATTCGCAATTTTGTAGCAGCTTCCTGCAATGGTCGCCAAAGCACCAGACAGGAAGACCATCGCATCGTGCGACGCCAAAGCCTCGAACTTGTTTGGGGCGGTGACGAAGGGCAGATCAGTTATCTCGGCCATATTGGCGGCGACGGCTTCGCTCCAGCCGTCATGCGTGTTCAGGCCGGTTCCGACGGCCGTACCGCCTTGGGCCAGTTCATAAATTCCCGGCATCGCAGCCTTGACCCGTTCAATTCCCTGACGAATCTGATGCGCATATCCACTGAATTCCTGACCCAGTGTCAGAGGCGTGGCATCCTGTGTATGCGTGCGCCCGATCTTGATGATCTCGCTGAATTCCTCGGATTTCTTCTCGAGCCCCGACGCCAGTTTTTCCAGTCCAGGCAGCAGAACATCGCGCACGCTCATGGCGGTGGCGATGTGCATCGCGGTCGGGAAGGTGTCGTTAGACGATTGCCCCATATTGCAGTGATCATTGGGATGAACCGGATCCTTCGAGCCGATCACGCCGCCCAAAATCTCGATCGCGCGGTTCGCAATCACCTCGTTCGAGTTCATGTTGGACTGCGTACCCGATCCGGTTTGCCAAACGACAAGCGGGAAGTTGTCGTCAAACTTGCCCTCGATCACCTCGCCAGCGGCCTGAATAACTGCGTCCGCGATCTTGGCGTCAAGCTTGCCGATCGCCTTGTTCTCCATCGCACAGGCTTTTTTGATCACACCAAGCGCGCGAACGATGGCGACGGGCTGCTTTTCCCATCCAATAGGGAAGTTCATGATTGAACGCTGAGTTTGCGCGCCCCAATATTTGTCAGAAGGAACTTCCAGCGGGCCAAAGCTATCGGATTCGGTGCGGGTCTGAGACATCGGTCACTCCGTCGTGTATACAGTCGTATGCCGTTTACCTGCAGCAGAGCCACCATGCAATCGGCCAGTTTCGCGCACCTTAAACTTAGGGAATGGAAAGGTATAGATAAGCGCGTGCCTGATTTTTCTTGAACCAATGACAATTCGCGCCATTGTCTGTGCCACCGGGTAGGCTAAGATAAACAGATCATAAATTTGGAGGCTAAGGTGGCCCAACTAACACGGCTTCACCCCCTGAAATTCTTCGTTTTTTTCACGGGCATCACTCTTTTCGTTTTCTTATTCAGCCTTCAGGGCCGCGCCGCAGACATTGAAGATTTTGTTGGCGATTACGTCGGTTCGGCGAATGTTGTGGATCAGGACGGCAGCGAAACACCGCGTGATATGAGCGTGTCAATCCAAGCCACCAAGGACGGCTTCAACGTCAGTTGGAAAACCACGACGTACAAAGCGGATGGCCGTGTGAAAGAGCAATCTTTTTCGATTGATTTCAAAGAATCCGAACGGTCGGACGTTTATTCTGCCGCAATGAGACGGAATGTCTTCGGTCACGAAGTCCCATTGGACCCGATGCAGGGCGAGCCCTTTGTTTGGGGCCGGATCGAAGGGGACACTATGACTGTGTTTTCGTTGTTTATTGACGAAAACGGCGGATACGAACTTCAGCAATTTGACCGGACGCTTGCCGACGGCGGACTAAACCTTTCATTTTCAAGGTTCCGAAATGGGATCAAATCCCGGTCGGTGGAGACCTTTCTAAAACGTCAGTAGAACAAGCCCGGGAGTTGTTACTTCCGAAAGCTGTCTAGTGACACAACATCCGCATCATGTTGATCCTGAGGTTCTTCTACCTCGATCGTTTCCTCGGCGACGTGCGGCATTTCTTCGTCATCTTCCGGGCTTTCAAAGCGAAGGCCGAATTCGACTGACGGGTCCACAAATGTCTTGATCGACGCGTAGGGAATATAAAGGGGTTCTGGCGCATCCCCGAAGTTCAGCGTAATTGCGAATCCGTTATCACCCACCTCGAGGTTTTCGAACCAATGCTGCATGACGATAGTCATTTCATCGGGGTAACGCTCGCGCAGCCAATCCGCCAGCTCGACGCCGTCGTGGCCTGTGTCAAAAGTGATAAAGAAATGATGCGCACCGGGTAGGCCGCGCTCGGAAACTTCTGTCAAAACAGTCTTGATAAGGCCGCGCATGGCGGTGTGCATCAAGTTGCCATAATCAATGTCCTGCGACATGTGCCATCCTCAAAAGTAATTACCCCAAGCATAAGGGATTCCAACGGAAACGAAAGGCCGCGTATTCACAGATTGTTCAAAGAAAATGAAATCCGATACCAGCCGCAGCCATGACCGCCAGCGTTAGCCCCATGCCAAATTTTAGTTTGAATATCAACACCCCAGCCAACATTGTCAGCACTACCGCCGACGGATTTAGGCTGGCGGGATCAGGCCACGGAACCGAGGCAATGCCCAGCTGTTTCTGCGAAATATCGCCAAACAGAACATTAAGGCCAAACCAAACGGACAGATTGAGAATCACACCCACTACGGCCGCCGTTATCCCATGCAACGCAGCGGACAGTCGTGGGCGCGCGGCCAAGTGTTCCAGATACGGCGCGGCAAGAAATATCCAGAGGAAACACGGTACGAACGTCGCCCAAAGCGCGACTGCACCTGCTGCGATCGCCAAAGACACACCGCCTTCGATCTGGCCCGTCAGCATGGCGACAAACTGTGTTACCAGAATTAGAGGTCCCGGGGTTGTCTCGGCAAGCCCAAGGGCGTCAATCATCTGGCCTGTGTTGATCCACTGATACTTGTCCACAACTGTCTGTGTCATATACGCAAGGACTGCGTAAGCGCCCCCAAAGGTGACAACTGCAAGGCGGGCAAAGAACCACCCCAGATCACTCAGCAGTTTTTGTCCTGCTAGTCCCAACAGAAACAAAGGGGTCAGCCATAGACTCAACCAAATTACGCAGGTTCGAACCGGATGCGTCGCCGGTACGGGCGGTGAGGAGCTCACCTGAGCACCTGTATTTTTGTACCGTGCGTATCCCCAAACGGCGGCCGCCAGGATGATCAGAGGAAAGGGCAGGTTCAACGCAAAAATTGCCAGAAACCCCAACCCGGCGATAATGCGATGTTCGGTGTCCGACAAAGCCTTGCGTGACAGTTTATGCAAAGCCTGCAGCACGATCACAATCACAGTCGCTTTAATGCCAAGAAAGCCGGCCTGAACCAAATGCAGAGTGCCAAACGCAGCGTAGAGCACAACCAAAACCGATATGACAAGGGCCCCGGGCAGAACGAAAAGACCACCTGCGATCAGACCGCCTGATACCCCGCGAAGACGCCATCCAGCGAATGTGGCCAACTGCATAGCTTCTGGCCCGGGCAGCAACATGCACAGGGACAACGCCCTAAGATACGTCTGCTCGCCCAACCACGGGCGCTTTTCCACCAATTCCTGATGCATCAACGAAATCTGCGCGGCGGGCCCGCCGAAAGACAACAGCCCAATCCGTCCGAAAACCCTGATCAAGTCGGCAATAGTCGGCGTCATGATTTCTTGTCCGTTGGCCAGTCGTGACGTTCTTCGAAACCGTCGCGTGCCCAGCGATACAGCGCATCATATAGCTGCAGTCCGGCCACAAGATTCTGGTGATCATCGCGGTATTGCCGGGACAGGCCTACAGAGATCGCCAGCAATCCCGCGGCTTCGGGGGATAGGTCATGACTGTTTGTATCCGCCGCGCGAATAACGGTTGCCATCCGATCCAATGCTGGGGTGCGCAGGGCAAATTCATCCAGCATCGTATCAAAGGTGCACTGGTCGTTACGGTGGCTCCAGAACACGTTTTCGACGTCAAAGGGGGTGGCTTCGAAAGCGTCTGCAACACTCTGAACCTCATTCGGGGCTACGAACAGAAACCGCGCTTTGGGGTCCACAAACCGTCGGATCAACCAGGGGCAGGCTATACGGTCAATCTTTGGCCGATGGCGCGTGACCCAAAGAGTATTCTCACCCCCCAATCCTGACAGAGTTGATGCGGGGATCCGTGGCGCATCTGGTGTTTCCCGCCACGCATGCATCCCGCCGTCCAGATACTCGGCATCTACCCCCTCACTTCGCAACCAGGAAACAACTCCTTGGCTTAGTTTTTTGCCCTTTTGGCAGATGATCACAGCAGGGCGTTCGCCAACGGTCTCTTTCAAGCTGTCAAAATCAAGGGCGGAACGGCGGAACGATCCCGGTATCAGGAAAGGGTCCTTTTGAAAGTCTTCATCGACGCAAATGTCGACCAACACCGGGGCTTGAGGTGTTCCGATCAATCGTAACAGCTGCTTGGGGGTCATCGAATTGGGCGCGGGCATAGCATGTTTCCTGTGTTAGTCGGATACATGCGAAACTTGGGCAGGCGCCTCACGGGGCGTTCGCAATCTTACCCCATGCCCCTTGCTACAGCGCTTGGGACAGGGGGGTCAAGATTTCTTGCCGGACTCTCAGGCCCAATCCAGCCTTTGACCTGTCATGCAGACGGGCAGGGTGTCTTGTGGAAATTGGCCGAGCTGCTCGAACAGTGAAATAAAGTCAAACTGGTTGTACGCCTCAACGACGCGCCCGTTTTTGATACGCCCGATCATGCTTCCGGTTGCCTGCAGCGGGGCACCGTTGTCGGCCCGGGTTGTGCTGACATGCAGAATCGCCGAAACCCAATCCCCATCCTCGATAATCTTGGGAATGTTGACCTGTATGTCGCCCAGAATATGCCGAAATGCCATGACCAAATCGCGAAATTCGTCCGCGCCGACCTGCATTTCCGGGATCAGCCCCTCAGCCATGGCTTCCGGGGCAAAGTATTGGTCGATTGCGTCGGTATTGCCGTTTTCCCAAACCTCAGAATACCACTCTCTGAGCACTTCTGCATGCGACATCTCAGTTCTCCTGTCTTTATGAACAGAGCATCACTGCAATCAGTGAATAAACTCTGAACATAAGAACAGAAGACTTCCGGAGCGACTTTGGGAAAATGCAGGTTTCTGTTGCCAGGTACCTGCGAACCCCGCCTTACGCGGCTAGGCGCAAGGGCTTAAGTTTCGGTCTTGTTACTGCTTACGCAGCAACTGCAACCGGAGCACGATTGTCGTTTGCAATTGTACTAGTTTCGCCGGTAACGGTGGCAGACAGCCGAGACAAAGCTAACCCCTTTAGACGTTCGTCGATCCTATTTCGGCCCCATGTTCCCCAAACGAGAGATATTGGTGGAGCCGCCGGGTACCGCCCCCGGGTCCGATCCGCTTATTACGAGCGCGTTTATGTCCATAGTCCCGAAGGACTCTCTCTATATAAGTGAGCATACGCCCGGATGCAAACGCGGAAACGTCTGCAGTCTTTCTTATAAATTTTAGATAATTAGGTGGTCTTGTTGAAGTTCGCGAGGATCAGCCACAACGCCAGGACCAATTCGATTCCACCGAAGGTCAGTGCCTTGACCAGTGGTGGATTGTCCAGCACGACCGATACGAACCGCCCCAGTGCGGCACCCGCATAGACGACACCCAGCATCACATAGCCCATTGGATTATTCAGCAGCAAAACCACTGCACCGGTCACGACAAACAGCCCTCCGACCGACGCGCGCATTTCGCTCAACCCCATATTGCTGTCGGTTGGAGCCAAGTCCAGCGAGGCTGCGGTGAAGGCCGGGGCAAGGAATCCAAACAAGCCGAAACCGATGGTCAGGATCGCGGCAATTACATTAAGTCCTGTGGTCATCATGCCCTCATTAAACAGTTTTTCTGCGCCGATCAGCGACATCCTGCGCCAGCTTTCGGGTATAGTTTTCCAGCTTTACGAGTGTTTCATCAACAATGTCGGGTTCTCTTTCTTGCAGAGCATCCACGATCCGGCTGTGCAGCGAGATGATCTCTTCGCGTGATCTTTCCGTAAAGGTAATCATGTTCATCAAGGGCTGCATCGCCTCAACCGCGCCTGCCAATTGGTAGGACAGAACCGGATTTCCTGCACCGTCGACCAACGCGCGATGAAAGGCCACGTCTGAGGCACAAAATGCCTCATCCGTAAGGCCGGGTTGTTCTTGTCTGAAAATTTCAGCCCGCATCGTTGCCAATTGATCCGCTGTTCGACGCTGCGCCGACAAAGGCGCGCAGGCGCGTTCCAACGCATACCGCGCCTCACACGCAGTATCGAAGTCTACGGCGTTCATAGACAGCAAAAGGGTCGATGTCGTGATTTGCTGCGAATACGCGTCTTCAAAGCTTAGACGATTGACAAAGGCCCCACCGGTCGCGCCCCGCTGCGTACGGATCAGAGACTGTGCAGCAAGCCGTTTCAGGGCTTCGCGGACGGTCGGGCGCGAAACCTGAAATTGATCGGCAAGTTCCGCTTCGGACGGCAACCGCTCATCAACGATCAACTGCCCTGAGATGATCGCGTCGCGGATAGCCTGAGCGATCTGCGCGGACAGATCTACAGGTTTTTGAGGGTCGATTTTCATAATCTTAGACATTTTTCTAATTTTTATTTGTCTGACATTTAAAAGTCTGACATTTGAAATGCAAGGATTGAGTCGGGAGGCACAAGTGAGTCGCGCAGTTCTACGTAACGGCTTTTGGCTGGGCTTCTATGCTTTGATCCTTTGGGCGTGGTGGATGATGTTCGCCATGAGCCGTGACATGGACCTTGATTGGATTGGCCGCCCGGGCCCGATGGGTCAGGCGATGGCAGCCATGGACCCGCGCATGGATATGTACATGCCCATGGCCGAGTTCGGCCCTTTGTTCTGGATGTGGGCGATTATGATGGCGGCCATGATGCTGCCCACGCTGGTTCCAACCTTGCGCAGTTATGATGACCTGATCCGCAGTGCTGATGGTACGCGTGCTGGATGGCTTGGCGTTCTTAGCGGCTATTTTCTGGTTTGGGTCGGCTTTGCCGCGCTCATCACCGGCGTGCAGCTTGTTCTTCTGTATGGCGGCGTGGTGGATATGCTGGGCGTTTCCAAGTCCAACATACTTGCTGCCGGGCTACTTATCGCCGTTGGAGCGTTCCAATTCACCCGCGCAAAAGAAGTCTGCCATGGTGTGTGTCACGCCCCGATGACCTATTTTCTGGGCCATTGGAAAACAGGGTTTTCCGGCGGGCTGCGCATGGGGCTGGGCCTGGGCGCGTTTTGCGTGGGATGTTGTTGGGGCTTCATGGCGCTTGGGTTTGTCGGCGGCGTGATGAGCCTGTTGTGGATGGGTCTGGCGACCCTGTTCATGGTTTTCGAAAAACTACCTCAGATCGGGCACGCCGTGACGCGGCCGCTGGGGTTTGCTCTGATAGCGGGCGGACTTGTTCTGCTCGTTTACCCTTTTGCTTACGGAGGATAAGTATATGGCTAAAAACAGAAAACAAGACGCTGACCGTTTACCGATCAGCCAGCGCATCGACAGCCGTATGCCCAATCCAAAGCGGCGCGAAATGAGCCCGACAGATTGGGCGATCAAGGGTGAGCTGATACTTAACTGTTCCTGCGATGTGTTCTGCCCATGTGTCGTATCCTTGGGGGCGCACCCTCCGACGGAAGGGCATTGCCATGCATGGATGGGCGTGATCATCGACGAAGGTCACTATGAAGGCGAAGACCTCTCGGGGCTGAATGTCGGGCTGTTGGTCGATATTCCGGGTCGAATGGGCGAGGGCCAGTGGAAAGTCGCCGCCTACGTGGACGAACGTTCCAGCGGAAAAGCTTATAACGGCTTGCTGCAAATCTTCAGCGGTCAGGCGGGCGGTACAACCGGTCTGTTCACCATGTTGGTAAGCGAAATAATTGGCGCCGAACGCGCCCCGGTGCAGATTGAGCGTGACGGGAACAAACGCCGCATCTCGATTGGCCGCAAAATTCAGGGCGAGATCGAAATGATGGCAGGCAAAGATGCCGACCATCCGGTCATGGTATCCAACTCCAAATACTGGATGGGGCCGGATATCATTGTCGCCCGTGGAACAAAGTCCAAGGTGCGCGATTATGGCAGGGTCTGGGACTTTGGTGGAAAGTCTGCGGAAATCTGCCCGATCGACTGGCACGGCCCCAAGTAGCGAGGATTTGCAATGGCACAGATTTCGCTTTCCCGTCGTTTGCGCCGTACCCCTTTTTCCGAAGGCGTTGAGGCTGCGGGTGTCAAGGCATACACGGTTTACAACCGCATGCTTTTGCCAACGGTTTTCGAATCCGTCGAAGACGATTACCGACATCTGAAAACCCATGTTCAGGTATGGGATGTCTCATGCGAGCGGCAGGTGGAATTGCGCGGGCCAGAAGCGACGCGCTTGATGCAGATGCTGACTCCGCGTGATCTGCGGGGCATGCTTCCGGGGCAGTGTTTCTATGTTCCCATCGTAGATGAAACCGGCGGGATGTTGAATGATCCCGTCGCAGTGAAACTGTCTGAAGACCGTTGGTGGATCTCGATTGCAGACAGCGATTTGCTGCTGTGGGTCAAGGGCATTGCGAACGGATACCGTCTAGACGTGCTCGTTGATGAGCCAGACGTGTCACCGCTTGCAGTGCAAGGCCCCAAGGCGGACGAATTGATGTCACGGGTCTTTGGTGATCGCGTTCGGGACGTCCGCTTTTTCAAGTTCGACATGTTCGACTTTCAAGGGCGCGATCTGGCCGTGGCCCGATCAGGGTATTCCAAACAGGGCGGGTTCGAGATTTATGTCGAAGGGTCCGACATCGGGATGCCGCTGTGGAACGCCTTGTTCGAGGCAGGAAAGGACCTGAACGTTCGTGCGGGATGTCCGAACCTAATTGAACGCATCGAAGGCGGTTTACTGTCATACGGCAATGATATGACCGACGACAACACGCCGCATGAATGTGGCTTGGGCAAGTTCTGCAACACGCACACGGCCATCGGTTGCATCGGGCGGGACGCTTTGTTGCGCGTGGCCAAGGAGGGCCCGGTTCAGCAAATTCGGCCCCTGGCAATCGACGGGGACCCGGTACCTGCCTGTCGTGGCACGTGGCCGATTTTGGCCGACGGTAAACGGGTAGGGCAAGTGACCTCGGCCGCATGGTCCCCTGACTTCAAGACAAACGTGTCGATTGGGATGCTCCGGCTGAGCCATTGGGACGCGGGAACTGAAGTCATGGTTGAAACACCGCAAGGAACACGCCGCGCCGTCGTTCAGGAAAAATTCTGGATTTGATCACGTCGCCAGACGTGCGGCACACAAGAAATGAAAGGAAATCATATGTTTAACGCGCTGGTTATGGATAAGGATGAAGAAAGCGGGCTTGCGAGCGCTTCGATAAAGCAGCTTTCGACTGATGACCTGCCTCACGGTGAAGTCACCGTGGCTGTCGAATATTCTACCGTGAACTACAAGGACGGCCTGTGCTTGTCTGCAAAGGGCGGCGGACTGGTCAGAAACTATCCTCACGTGCCCGGCGTCGATTACAGCGGTACAGTCGAATCTTCGACCGACGATCGCTACAAACCCGGTGACAAAGTGGTTTCAACCGGCTGGCGCGTCGGCGAAGCTCATTGGGGTGGATATGCGCAAAGAGCCAGCGCTTTGGCCGATTGGCTGGTGCCTTTGCCCGACGGACTGAACACACGGCAGGCGATGGCAGTTGGTACTGCGGGATTCACGGCCATGCTGGCCGTAATGGCGCTGGAAGACCACGGTCTGACACCTGGTAACGGACCTGTTTTGGTAACTGGCGCCGCTGGTGGTGTCGGATCTGTAGCGACCGCAATTCTTGCCAATCTCGGCTATGAGGTCGCAGCCGTCACCGGCCGCCCAGAAGCCGGCGAATACCTCAAATCACTGGGTGCGACCACCATCGTTCCGCGTGAGGACCTGAACGAGACTGTCAAACGCCCGTTGGAGAGCGAAACGTGGGCGGGATGCGTCGACGCGGTAGGCGGCGAGATGCTGGCGCGCGTTCTGGGTCAGATGAAGTATGGGGCATCCGTTGCAGCGGTTGGTCTGGCCGGAGGGGCAGGGCTTCCGGCCTCGGTCATTCCGTTCTTGTTGCGTGGCGTGAATCTTTTGGGCATCGACAGCGTGATGCAGCCTTATGAAAACCGCGTGCGTGCGTGGCAAAGGGTGGCAACCGACCTGCCGATGGACAAGCTTGATGCGATGATTCAACCCGCCACGCTGAATGATCTGCCACAATTGGGGGGCGATATCCTTAAAGGGCAGGTTAAAGGGCGTGTTGTTGTAGACGTAAACGCCTGATCCCGAAGTCTTCCTGGGGACCGACCGGTCAGTGGACCGGTCGGTCTTTTTGCCTTCTGAAGAACTCGAAAATACCGGAAACAACTCTGGTCATTGACGCATTTCCCCATCATCATTGCTATACATCCCAACCGTGATGTCTTATGAGCCTAGCAAATAGCACCTGAAGACGGGGAGTGAGCAGCATGTCTGACGATTTCGAACTGGACACTGACGATCTAAAGCGCCGCATGGATGGCGCCATGTCCAACCTCAGAACCGAGTTTGCGTCACTGCGGACTGGTCGCGCGTCAGCGTCGATGCTGGAACCAATAATGGTTGACGCCTATGGCTCCATGACCCCAATCAATCAGGTTGGCACGGTAAACGTTCCGGAACCCCGTATGGTTACGGTGAACGTGTGGGACAAAGGTCTTGTCGGCAAAGTCGAAAAGGCCATTCGTGAAAGCGGGTTGGGAATTAACCCTCAACTGAACGGCACGATCATTATGCTGCCGATCCCCGAATTGAACGAAGAACGCCGCCGCGAGCTTGGCAAGGTCGCGGGACAGTATGCAGAACATGCACGGGTCTCGATCCGCAATGTACGCCGTGACGGTATGGACCAGATCAAGAAAGCCAAGGCTGACGGAATGTCCGAAGACGACCAGAAGTTCTGGGAAAGCGAAGTTCAGGACCTGACCGACGAGATGATCAAGTCCGTCGACGCCGCGCTTGAAACGAAACAGTCTGAAATCATGCAGGTTTGACGCCACTATGCCCGACACCGCACATACTGCACCCGTGGATGGCCCTCGTCACGTTGCCATAATCATGGATGGCAACGGTCGCTGGGCTCAGGCACGGGGCAGGCCGCGCCTGTTCGGGCATCAGGCAGGCGCGCGCCGCGTGCGTGATGTGGTCGAGGCGTGCCCGGGTCTGGGAGTCAAATATCTGACCGTCTTTGCGTTCTCGACCGAAAACTGGAAACGCACACAGGCAGAAGTTGCCGGTCTGATGAGTTTGTTCCGGCGCTATATCATCAAGGAAACACGAAACCTGACCAACAATGGGGTGCGGGTTCGGTTTATCGGTGATCGCGTTCGTCTGGATCGAAAGCTTATCGACCTGATGGATACTCTGGAAGACGCTACCAAGAACAATGATCTGGTACACTTGACCATTGCCATCAACTATGGCGGTCGGGATGAGGTCGCACGGGCCACCAAACGTCTGGCAAAGGATGTCGCGGAAGGGCGTCTGAAACCAGAAGATGTGGATGAGGAAACCCTGCCCAAGTATCTGGACACACATGTTCTACCGGATCCTGACCTTGTTATACGCACAAGCGGTGAAGCAAGGATTTCCAATTTTCTTCTGTGGCAATCCGCCTACTCGGAATATGAGTTTATCGACACGCTGTGGCCTGATTTCACAGCAGAGGAACTCGAACGTTTGTGCCGCAATTTCGGGACGCGAGAGCGTCGGTTCGGAGCAATTTCAGCATGAGCGAAGGCCGATGGTCTGACCTGACGGCGCGCGTCCTGTCGGCGGCAGTTCTTGTCGCGATTGGCTCGATCGAGGTTTGGCTGGGCGGTCTTTGGTTTGAAGCCTTCATCGCAATTGCTTGTGGCCTGATGACATGGGAACTGGTCCGGATGATCGACCCGGATCGAACTGCGGTGGCTGTGCAATTGTCTATCCTGACGGGTGTGGCCGTTGTTCTAAGCTACCACGTGCCGCCGCTTTATAAGTTGCCGTTCCTGCTGGCACCAGCCCTTGTCGGGGCGGGGCAGATCAGTCGCGCCAAGGGGACATATGCACTGTTTGCCGTGTGGATTGCCGCTGCGGGCCTTGGGTTCATCTCAATCCGCGAAAATATGGGCTTTGGCTGGATGGTCTGGTTGATTGCCGTTGTGGTCGCCACAGATGTTGCGGGTTATTTCGTGGGCAAGGCATTTGGCGGCCCGAAATTCTGGCCGAAAGTCAGCCCTAAGAAAACGTGGTCGGGCACCGCCGGCGGGTGGGTCGCCGCTGCGGTGGTCGGGACTATTTTTGCCGTCTATGCCGGATTTGGCGTCTTGTTCGTTCTGGTTTCGGTACTGGCTTCGATGGCAAGTCAGGCCGGAGACATCATAGAAAGCGCCACCAAACGTAAGTTCGGAGTAAAGGACAGCTCGAACCTTATCCCTGGCCATGGCGGCTTTCTGGATCGCTTCGATGGGATGATGGGGGCCGCGTTGTTCGTGTTGATTGCCGGTCTGATTTACACTCCGGGTGCAATGTAATGCGCAAAGTTTCAATTTTTGGCGCGACAGGTTCCATCGGTCAAAACACGATAGACTTGATTGGCAGGGACCCGTCTGCATATGACGTCGTTGCACTTACTGGGGGCGCCAAGATTGAACAGCTTGCCAAGGACGCGCGTCGTTTGAACGCCGACTTGGCTGTGACAGCCCACGAGGACAGGCTGGGCGATCTTCGCGACGCATTGGCGGGCAGCGGTATTGAAGCGGCCGCCGGACAGCAAGCCCTGACCGAAGCAGCCGCGCGTCCGGCAGACTGGGTTATGTCGGCCATTGTCGGCTCGGCAGGCCTTCCGCCTGGCCTTGAGGCGCTGAAGCAAGGCGCAACCCTTGCACTGGCCAACAAGGAAACGCTGGTCTGCGCAGGCGCTCTAGTGCTTGAGACAGCGCGCAAGCATGACGCAAAGCTTCTGCCTGTCGACAGCGAACACTCTGCCGTGTTTCAGGCACTGGTTGGCGAGGATATGCAGGCCGTCGAACGTATCATCATAACGGCAAGCGGCGGAGCATTTCGCGACTGGCCCCTTAGCGATTTGGCAAGCGCCACGGTCGAACAGGCGTCAAGCCACCCAAATTGGAATATGGGCCAGAGGATTACCATCGACAGCGCGTCGATGTTCAACAAAGCCCTGGAATTGATTGAGACAAAAGAGTTCTTTGGCGTCGCACCAGATCAGATTGAAGTATTGGTTCATCCCGAATCCATCGTTCATTCCTTGGTGGGATTTACTGATGGCGCGGTCATGGCCCATATGGGTGCGCCCGACATGCGTCATGCCATAGGATACGCCCTGAATTGGCCGGACCGACGCGACCTGCCGGTTGACCGGTTGAACCTTGCAAAATTGGGTCAACTTCGGTTCCACGACCCGGACGAGGCACGATACCCGGCCCTAAGGCTGGCGCGTCATGTGATGGAGCGGGGCGGGTTGTCAGGCGCAATCTTCAACGCGGCCAAGGAACGGGCGCTGGATCACTTTATCGACCGCAAGATCGGCTTTTTGGAAATGGCTGACATCGTCGAAACCGCTCTGGACAGGGCAGAGGCCGAAAGCAGCCTTATTGATGCCCCTTTGACACTTGATAACGTGCTGCAAACGGACCATCTGGCACGTAAGTGGGTAGATGAAACCGTAGCCCAACGCGCAGGATAGAATTTTGGACGTACTTTCACTGATCCCCCAATTCGGTAATCTGGTTTACACCATTGTTGCGTTTGTCATTGCGTTGTCGGTAATCGTGGCGGTGCATGAATACGGCCACTATATTGTTGGCCGTTGGTCAGGGATCCACGCCGAGGTATTCTCGATCGGGTTTGGCCCGGTCCTCTGGAGCCGAGTCGACAAGCGTGGAACACGGTGGCAGATCGCGGCGCTACCCTTTGGCGGATATGTGAAATTTCTGGGCGACGCCAATGCGGCATCGGGCAAGGACGAAGCCGCCATGTCCGAGATCACGCAGCAAAGCCCGGAAGAGTTGCGCAGAACGATGCATGGCGCGCCGCTTTGGGCACGTGCGGCGACGGTCGCTGCCGGGCCGGTTTTCAATTTCGCCATGTCCATCTTGGTTTTTGGGATGATCTTCCTGTCTCAGGGCGTAACGAAAGAGCCGTTGACGGTTGGCGCACTCGCCCCCTTGCCGGGTACGGTTCAGGAGCTTCGTGACGGGGATGAGATCATCGCCATCGCAGGCGTTCCACTACCCGAATTTGGAGAAGAGGGGGTGTGGTCCGAATTCTTGGAAGCGCTACCAGTTGAACCTGTGCTGGACTACACGGTCGTCAGAGATGGTCAGACATTGGACGTTTCCGCCCCCTGGCTGATGCCTCCGCTAATCCAGCAGGTGGCCCCGCGCAGCGCCGCAATGGATATCGACCTGAAGCAGGGTGACGTCATCACTGCGGTTGACGGTGAGCCGATCTTTGCGTTCGAACAGTTGAAGGACCATGTGGAAGCGTCTGACGGCAAGGTTCTTTTGCTGGATGTATGGCGCGACGGAGCAGAGCTGGAGTTTGCGCTGGCACCACGCCGCACCGATGAACCTCAGCCGGACGGCGGTTTTGTCACCCATTGGCGGATCGGGATTGTCGGCGGCATGATGCTGGAACCAGCTACGGAACCCGCTGGTATCGGCGATTCCCTTTCCGGTGGCGTAAGGCAGACAATTCGGATCGTTGAAGGATCCCTTTCGGGGATTTGGCATATGGTTACAGGTGCTATCAGTACATGTAACATGTCAGGGCCCATCGGTATCGCCGAAACCTCGGGGGCGATGGCGAGCCAAGGCGCTCAGAACTTCATCTTTTTCATAGCGGTACTGTCGACGGCGGTTGGTCTTTTGAACCTGTTTCCCATCCCGGCTTTGGATGGCGGGCATCTGGTTTTCTACGCTTACGAGGCGGTTGCAGGTAAACCACCCAGCGATGGTGTACTGCGCGTGCTCATGGGTGTCGGTGTCTCGTTGATCTTGGGCTTGATGCTTTTCTCGGTATCCAACGATTTGTTCTGCTGATTGTGGCGCGTTCGGCGCGGAAAGGCCGCAATTCCGCCCCAATTTATGGGTAATCTCTATGGCAATCGGATGATTGTTTCAGAGGATGCCATGACACGGGCCCTGCAAAAGTCGTATAAAAGCTTCAGCTTCCTATTCCTGTTGAACTGGGACTCGATCCTGTTCTTCGGCGCGACCGCTTTGGCGATGTTTGGATGCGCTTATCTGATCACGATGTGATTCTCGCATTCCACTGAAAAACAACAGTTGGCGACCTTCTGGGTCGCTTTACTTTTTGGGCTTTTGACAAGATTTCTGAATACCGCTACTCAAACTTAAAGTCCTGAAAATTTGGGTAGAGAAAAATATGACTGATAGGCGAGGCGCAGGCACATCCTGCGGGGGGCAGAAGCTAACAAACAATATTTTGTGGCGAACGCTATCCGTTTTTTCCCTTATTGTTTTAGTGAGTTTAGTGTCGGCGCCGCACGTCGCACAGGCGCAGAGTTACACCATCAATTCCTTCGACGTTGACGGGAACCGTAGGATCGAAACATCCACGATTATTGCCCGTACTGGCATCCAGCCCGGTCAGACGGTGACCGCCGGAGAATTGAACGACGCGTTTCAGCGTTTGCTTGACAGTGGTGTTTTTGAGACAGTCGAACTGACCCCGCGCGGCAATACTCTGCTGATCGAGGTTCAGGAATACCCGACGATCAACCAGATCAGCATCGAAGGAAACCGCCGCGTAAAAGATGACGTTCTGATCGAAGCAATCTCGTCTCAGCCACGCCGCGTGTTCACGCCACAGGTCGCCGAAGCCGACGCAGATCTGATCGCAGAGATTTACTCGGCGCAGGGCAGGGTGTCGGCCACCGTTATTCCGCGCATCATACGCCGCAGCGACAACCGCGTTGATCTTGTCTTTGAAATTGCTGAAGGTACGACAATCGAGGTTGAGCGCGTCAGCTTTGTCGGCAACCGCGCGTTTTCCGACCGCCGCTTGCGTCGGGTGCTTGAGACCAAGCAAGCCAATTTCCTGCGGACTTTCCTGCGGGGCGACACGTTTATCGCGGACCGGATCGAATTCGACAAACAGGTCATCCGCGATTTCTATCTGTCTCGCGGCTATGTCGACTTTCGCGTCAACAGCGCGAATGTGGAATTCACCCGCGAACGTGATGCGTTCTTCCTAGTGATGAATATCACCGAAGGGCAAAAGTTCTCGTTCGGTAAGATCTCGACTGTCAGCGAAATTCCCGGCGTCGATGCGGCTCCGTATCAGCAGGCGTTAAAAATCAAGCCCGGTGTGACTTATTCACCGTCGTTGGTTGAGAACTCGATCGCTCGTCAGGAGCGTTTGGGTATCAAGCAGGGCGTTGATTTCCTGCGCGTCGAACCGCGTGTCACTCGTAACCCACGCGACCTGACGTTGGATGTTCAGTTCGTCCTGACCAAAGGACCGCGTATCTTTGTTGAACGCATCGACATTGAAGGCAACACCACAACGTTGGACCGTGTCATTCGCCGTCAGTTCGACACCGTTGAAGGCGATCCTTTCAATCCGCGCGAAATCCGGCAGGCAGCCGAACGTATCCGTGCACTGGGCTTCTTTGCGGTGGCAGACGTTGAACCGCGCGAAGGCTCGACGGCCAGCCAGGTCATCGTCGACGTGGACGTGGAAGAGCAGCCGACCGGCTCGCTGAGCCTTGGTGGTAGCTACTCGGTTTCCGACGGTTTCGGGATTGCAATCGGCCTGAATGAATCGAACTTCCTTGGCCGAGGTCAGAATCTGGGTGTGACCCTGTCGACCGCGCAGGATGCCGAGCAATATACGCTGAACTTCACCGAACCCTACCTGTTGGGACGTAGGTTGCGTTTTGATCTTGGTCTGGGCCTTGCGTCCACGAACTCGAGCTTTGCAAGCTACGACACAGAACGGGTTTTCTTCAACCCACAGCTTAGCTACTCGATTGGTGAACTTTCCGCCTTGCGCGTGCGCTATGGCTGGGACCGCAGCGAGATGACGCAACAGGATGACGAAGTAAACGGCGCTGTGATTTCGTCAGAGATTGATCAGGGTAAGCGTACAACCAGTTCCTTGGGCGTTTCCTATGTGTACGACAGCCGGATTGGCGGTCTGAACCCGAATGCTGGTGTGTTGTTCGAAGTTGGTCTTGATGCCGCCGGACTGGGCGGAGACAACGAGTACTACAAATCAACCGCCAGAGCGATCGCTCAAACCCGTGTGCTCAGCGAAGAAGTCGTCTTGCGTGCCACGCTTGAAGCGGGTGCACTGCATTGGAGAGGCGACGACTTTAGCCGGACGATCGACCGGTTTGTGCTTGGTCCGAACACGTTCCGCGGCTTTGAACCCGCGGGTCTTGGTCCGCGCGATCTGTCCAACGGTCAGGACGACGCGATTGGCGGCAACTACTACTGGGTTGCCAGATTTGAATCGGACTTCCCGCTGGGCCTGCCCGAGGAACTGGGACTACGCGGTGGCGTGTTCTATGACGTGGGTAACCTGTATAACATTGACGATGTCAATACGGCCGGTGCTGATATCGTTGGTGCAAATGGCTCAATTCGCCACGTCATAGGGGTGTCGGTGCTTTGGGAAACACCGTTTGGACCTTTGCGGTTCAACTTCTCGAAGGCGTTGAAGAAAGAAGACTTCGACCAAGAGCAGAATTTCGACCTGACCATTCAGGCACAATTCTGACCAGAGGATGATGAACACATTATCTCTTAAACTGCAGGGCCCCCTTCGGGCCCTGTGTGTTTTTTTGACCATTTTCCTTGCCGGTTTTGCTCAGGCTCAGCAACTGGGGGTTCCGCAAACGGCGGTTCTGACGATTTCCAGTGAGCGTCTGTTCGCAGATTCCGAATTTGGCCAACGTGTCCTGCGTGAGATCGAGGCTGAGGGCACATTGCTGGCCGAAGAGAATGAACGGATCGTTGCTGAGCTTAGTCGTGAAGAAAAAGACTTAACAGAGCAACGGGCCGAGCTTCCGCCGGAAGAGTTTCGGCCGCTGGCTGAAGCATTCGATGAAAAGGTGCAATCCCATCGGGACGGGCAGCGGGCAAAGCTGGACGCACTTGCGCGGCGAAGTGAAGAAGCCCAGCAGATGTTTTTTGAGTTGATTCAGCCCGTGCTGATAGACCTACTTCGTGAATCCGGAGCAACTGTCATTATAGAACGTTCAAGTGTCTTTTTAAGCTCGGACCGCACAGATGTGACCGAATCTGCGATTGCCCGGATTAACGTGGTAATCGGGGACGGAAGCACAATAGAAAACCAGGCGAACGAATAGGTTTGCTTGCCCTTGGGTCGCGGTGTTGCTAACCACGCCGGAAAGAGAAATCCAGAACGGGACACCTTCATCATGAGTACGGAAACCAAGAGCGCAGACATTCAGCTGATCCAGCGGATATTGCCGCACCGCTATCCGTTTCTGCTGGTGGACAAGGTCATCAACATCTCGGGCTATCAGTCTGCGGTTGGCATCAAGAACGTCACCATGAATGAACCGCATTTTCAGGGGCATTTTCCAGGTACTCCGATCATGCCGGGCGTCACCATCGTCGAGGCGATGGCGCAGACCGCCGGTGTGATGTTGGGCGTGGGCATGGATGTGATTGACAGCGAACTGCTGATCTATTTCATGAATATCGACAAATGCAAATTCCGCCGCAAAGTCGTACCGGGCGACGTGCTTGAGATGCATGTGGAAACTGTGCGTGGTAAAAAAGGCGGTAAGATTTTCAAGTTCAGCGGCCGCGCGACTGTTGAAGGCGAGGTAGCCGCCGAAGCTGAATTCTCGGCCTATGTTGATTGGGACATGGAAAAAACGACATGAGCGGCATTCACCCCAGCGCAATCATCGAAGACGGTGCGCAGATCGGTGAAGACTGCATCATCGGGCCGTTCTGCTATGTCGGGCCTCAGGTCAAACTGGGCGACCGGGTCGAGCTAAAGTCGCATGTGGTCGTAACCGGCGATACCTCGGTCGGGGATGAAACGGTCATCTTCAATTTCTCGGTGATCGGTGAAATTCCGCAGGACCTGAAATTCGGCGGCGAAAATACCCGACTTGAGATCGGTAAGCGCAATCGAATCCGCGAGCATGTGACAGTAAATACGGGCACGGATGGCGGTGGCGGCGTGACCCGGATCGGGGATGATTGTCTGTTGATGGCAGGCGTTCACGTGGCGCACGACGTTCAGATCGGCAACCGGGTGATCATGGTGAACCACGCCGGTGCGGCTGGGCACTGCATCATTGAAGATGACGTGATCGTAGGTGGTATTTCTGGTTTGCATCAGTGGGTCCGGGTCGGACGCGGCGCGATCATCGGTGCGCTGACGATGGTGCCGAACGACGTCATTCCCTATGGGCTGGTTCAGGCACCGCGCGGCGAGTTGGACGGGCTGAACCTGGTTGGTCTGAAACGCAAAGGTGTTTCTCGCGAGGATATCTCGGCCCTGCGCGCGGCCTTCCGTGAGCTATCGACGGGCGATGGCACATTTATGGAACGTGCGCAGCGTGTCGGCGCTGAAAACGAAAGCGAATACGTGCAACGGATCGTCGATTTTGTCACCGGACAGACAGACCGTTCTTTCCTGACCCCGAGGAAGTAACCCATGCTGGCGCTGATTGCGGGAACGGGCGCATTGCCGGATGAGGTGGTTGGCCACCTCGAAACCAAACCGATCATTTGCGCAATGGAAGGGTTCACTCCGGATAAGCTCACCGCCGATATCGTCTTTCCGCTGGAGCATCTGGGCAGTTTCATTGCCGATCTGAAAGGGCGTGGTGTCACCGAAATCTGTATGGCGGGCGCTGTAAAGCGGCCTCAGATAAACGCCTCGCGCATTGATGCCGCCACGATGCCTCTTGTGCCCGTGATTCAGCAGGCGCTGATGTCCGGGGATGATAGTGCGCTGCGCGCTGTGATCGGCATTCTTGAAGAATCCGGTCTGACGGTACGCGCAGCACATGAAATCGCACCGGCCTTGTTGCCGCAACTTGGTTTTTTGACTAACACGCAGCCGTCGGATGGCGATCTGGCCGATGTAGACAGGGCGGCTGGTATTCTGCGCGCAATGGGAACGGCCGACATCGGTCAGGCCTGTGCGGTCTCAAAAGGGCAAGCGCTTGCTATTGAAAGCATCTTTGGAACTGACTGGATGCTGCAATCGCTGACCCAACGCCCCGATGCGGGCGGAGGAGTTTTGTTCAAAGCCCCTAAACCAGATCAGGACCGTCGTGCCGATCTTCCAACAATCGGCCCCTGCACAGTCTCGGGCGCCGTGGCTGCGGGTCTGACCGGAATCGTTATCGAAAAGGGCGGTGTCATTGTGTTGGATCAGGCGCGTGTCATTGAAGAATGCGACCGCCTCGGCCTGTTCCTATATGTCCGCGAGCGGGCCAACTGATGCGAGTTTTTCTGGTTGCCGGCGAACCTTCGGGCGACCGTCTTGGCGGATCGTTGATGGAAGGGTTGCGCAGCCTTGTTCCGGATGTTGAGTTCGACGGTGTTGGCGGCCCCTTGATGCAGGCGCAGGGTCTAAACAGCCGCTTTCCAATGTCGGAACTCTCGGTAATGGGTTTGGTCGAGGTTCTGCCAAAGTTCTTTCACCTCAAACGTCGCATTGCCGAAACTGCTCAGGCGGTTTTGGATATGAAGCCGGATGTTCTGATTACAATCGACAGCCCGGATTTTTCCTTGCGTGTCGCCAAGATTGTCAAAGCTCAAAGCAATATCAGAACCGTACACTACGTCGCCCCAAGCGTATGGGCGTGGCGACCGGGGCGTGCGGATAAAATGGCCAAAGTCATTGATCACGTTCTGGCGCTGCTGCCCTTTGAACCCGCCTACATGGAACGGGCGGGGATGGAGTGTGATTTTGTCGGCCACCCTGTCGCCACTGAGCCAGTCGCCTCGGATCAGGAAATCACCAATTTTCGTACGGCCCATGAATTGGGTGATGCTCCGCTTTTGCTTGCTCTACCGGGTTCGCGCCGGGGTGAGGTTGATCGTTTGGCTCCAGTATTTGGACAGGCGCTTACGCTTTTTCTTCGTGATCACCCGGACATGCGGGTGGTTGTTCCGACGGTTTCGCATATGGTCGATGCGGTCCGTGAACATCTCAAAGACTGGCCGGGCAATCCGGTGGTTGTGGATCCGCGCGACCTGCCCACAGATCAAGCCGTAGCCGAAAAACGGGCCGCGTTTGCATCGGCGGATTTGGCGCTTGCAGCCTCGGGCACTGTTTCACTGGAATTGGCCGCACAAAACACACCGATGGTCATCGCCTACAAGCTCAGCTGGCTGACCCAGAAAATTGCAGAGCGCATGGTAAAGCTGAAAACGGTCACCCTCGTAAATCTGGTCTCTGATACCCATGCGGTCCCGGAACGTCTGCTGGATGACTGCACTCCGGAACTCATATTTGAAGCTTTGGCCGAAGTTTATTCCAACCCCAAGGCGCAGCAGACAGCGATGGACGTGACAATGAATCGTTTGGGACGCGGCGGCGAGGCTCCGGGCCTTCGTGCGGCACGAGCGGTGTTGGACAGGCTGCCCGCGCGCCATGGTTGAACATATTCTATTTGCCATTTCTGCCGGGATTGTGACGATTTCGACCAACTTGGACAACCTTGTCATGTTGTTTGGTCTGGTAATGGTGATGAAGACGGCACGCGCCGTTATCGGTTTTGCGGTTGCGCAAGTTCTGATCCTGTCCTTGTCGCTCGCTATTGCCAGCGGGTTGGATCAAACGAGCTTTCTGCACTGGGTCGGGTATCTTGGGATTGTTCCTCTTGCGCTTGGCCTGCGCGGTATTTGGCACCAGATGTCCGGGAAAGATGATCACAAGATACCTGAGCGTGGCGCGGTCACATCGGTCGTTGTCCTGTTTCTGAGCCTGTCAATCGACACACTTGCGGCGATGACGCCTTTGTTGGCGGATTCAACACCTGCGTTCCGGGTAACCGCACTGATCGGTGCGGCCTTCGCGCTTACCGGGTTGATTGCCTTGGCGAGCTGGGGTGCCCCTCGTGCGCAAAACCTTGGTCCACGCATCGCACGACTGGACAGAATAGCCCCTTACATCATGGTTTCCGTCGGTCTTTATATCCTGATCAACAGCCCAACCGACGCCATGTGATTTTAGCGGATCAGTAGCCGCGCCAAATCCAGCCGCCACCAAAGATTCGGCTGCCTTCAGACGCGTAGAAGACACAGGCCTGACCCGGAGAAATGCCCTCCTCGGGCGTCAGCAGCTCGACTTCGGCGGTGGTGTCTGACAGGGGGCGAACGATCGCCTCGCGCGGTGGGCGAGTGGACCGGACCTTGACCTTCAGATGCCATTCCTCGCGCGACGTGAACGGCTCATCCCCAAGCCAGTTGATTTCGCGCACGGGTACTGTACGGGTTGCCAGCATTTCCTTGGGGCCGACAACCACCTGCTTCTTGTCCACGTCCAGCTTGACGACATAAAGCGGTTCGCTCAGGCCGCCAATGCCAAGCCCGCGCCGTTGGCCAATCGTATAGTGGATTACGCCGTTATGCTGTGCCAGCACACGACCGTCGGCATGGACGATCTCGCCGGGTTCAGCCGCACCGGGGCGCAGTTTTTCGATCACGCTGGCATAGTTGCCATCGGGCACGAAACAGATGTCCTGACTATCGGGTTTGTCGGCCACGGCCAGCCCGTATTGCGCCGCCATCTCGCGCGTCGCGTCTTTCGAGGGCAGGTGGCCCAGCGGAAACCGCAGGAAATCCAACTGTTCAGGCGTCGTCGAGAACAGGAAATAGGACTGATCGCGGTTCGCATCCTCAGCGCTGTGCAATTCCGGGCCGTTCGGGCCCATCTTGCGCTGAATATAGTGACCGGTGGCCATGCAGTCAGCCTCAAGGTCCTTGGCGGTTTCCAGCAGGTCCTTGAACTTTACCCGCTCATTGCAGCGGATGCAGGGCACCGGGGTGGCGCCCGCCAGATAGCTGTCGGCAAACTCGTCGATCACCGCGTCCTTAAAGATGTTCTCATAGTCCAGAACGTAGTGCGGAAAGCCGCGTTCTTCCGCTACGCGCCGCGCATCGTGAATGTCGATCCCTGCACAGCACGCGCCTTTCTTAGCCAGCGCCGCACCATGGTCATACAACTGCAGCGTCACACCCACGACGTCATAGCCCTGATCGGCCAGATGTGCCGCCACAACAGAACTGTCCACACCGCCGGACATGGCCACAACCACCCGCGTTTCCGACGGGGGTTTAGCAATGCCAAGCGAGTTCAGCGGTGTCTCGGTATCGAGGGCCATGACGATTCCAGTGCGGATTAAGAAAGACCGGCAGAATATAGGAAAATTCTACACACTCTCAAGGGGTGGTTTCACCCAGCGTTAAGTACGCTGGCTTCAGCGTTGTCGCAGCAGAAAAGGTTATGAAGATGTATTTGCACAAAGATGAAGGACCACGATCCGTAACCCTGCCGGATGGAACGGTTTTGTCGCGCGCAGACCTTCCTCCTGCGGACACGACACGATGGGTGGCGTCGCGAAAAATCGTTGTTGTTCGCGGCGTACTTTACGGCCTGATCACGCTGTCTGACGCAAAGTCACGGTATGGGTTGAGCGATGAGGAGTTCAATTCCTGGGTCTCGGCCGTTGCGGAGCATGGAAAAGACGCCCTGAAAGTGACGGCTTTAAAAAAATATCGACAACCTAAAGATGAAAGTGAATAAGTGATTCAACGTTAACGTCAGGTTTACCATTTTTGAGCAGGCTTAACCTAATTGGTACGTTGAACCGAATTGGAGCAGTAAATGCGTATACTTCTTGTCGAGGATGATCCCACTACGTCGAAAAGCATCGAATTGATGTTGACCCACGCCAACCTCAATGTCTATGCGACCGACCTCGGCGAGGAGGGTATCGATCTAGCAAAACTTTATGATTACGACCTGATCCTTCTGGACCTGAACCTGCCTGATATGAATGGGCACGAAGTATTACGTCAATTGCGCATTGCGCGGGTTGAAACCCCGATCCTGATCCTGTCTGGCGCTGACGACACCGAAAGCAAAATCAAAGGTTTCGGTTTTGGTGCTGACGACTACATGACCAAACCTTTCCACCGTGAAGAACTGGTTGCACGTATTCACGCAATCATTCGCCGATCAAAGGGCCATTCCCAATCCGTGATCCACACGGGCCGCGTCGCGGTGAACCTGGATGCCAAAACGGTTGAAGTCGAAGGCAAAGCCGTGCACCTGACCGGCAAGGAATACCAGATGCTAGAACTGTTGAGTTTGCGCAAAGGCACGACGTTGACCAAGGAGATGTTCCTGAATCACCTCTATGGCGGCATGGACGAACCCGAACTCAAGATCATCGACGTCTTTATCTGCAAGCTCCGCAAGAAACTCAGCAACGCGACGGGCGGCGAAAACTATATCGAGACAGTCTGGGGCAGGGGATACGTCCTGCGAGACCCACAAAGTAACAGAATGGTCGACAGGCGGGTGGCGGTCGGTGCGTAACCCGGATTTTGAAATCTGGCCGTTGGTTCAGAGCGGTACCTTCAGTCTGTGAACGGCACGTCTGGACGTGAGAATAACCTCGCCCTATCACTGAGTTCCAAGATTACGTGACAGGGCGAGGGCATGAGCGATTCAACACCAGTATCCGAGCTGACAGAAGCACAGGCCCGATCCGAGCTTGCACGGCTGGCCCCGCTGATTTTACACGCCAACACACTGTACCACTCGGAAGACGCACCCGAGATTTCGGACGCCGAGTACGACAGCCTCAAACAGCGAAACGCTGAGATTGAACGCCGCTTTCCGCACCTGAAAAGAACGGACAGCCCATCCGACCAGGTAGGTGCCCGACCTTCTGACGGGTTTTCTAAGGTCTCCCACGCCGTCCGAATGATGTCTCTTGGAAATGCGTTCAGCGAAGAAGATGTCGTCGATTTTGACCGCTCAGTTCGCAAGTATTTGGGATTGTCGGATACGAAGTCGCTGTCCTTTACGGCAGAGCCAAAAATAGATGGTTTGTCTCTATCGCTCAGATACGAAAAGGGAATTTTGGTTCAAGCTGCGACTCGAGGGGATGGAGAGGTCGGCGAAAACGTGACAGCAAATGCGCGCACGATTTCCGATATTCCCCTGAGCATATCAGATGCACCTGATATTCTTGAGGTCCGGGGCGAAGTTTACATGTCGCACAAGGATTTTGAGGACCTGAATGCACGTCAGGAGGCTTTGGGTGACAAACTTTTTGCCAACCCACGCAACGCGGCTGCCGGATCTCTCAGGCAACTGGATTCGGCAATCACGCGATCGCGACCGCTCAGGTTTTTTGCCTATGCTTGGGGCGAATTGTCCGAACCTTTGGCCGACACGCAAATGGGCGCAATTGAGCGATTGGCCGGTTTTGGGTTTTCGACCAATCCACTGACCGCCGTTTGTGACACCAAGGACCAAATCCTGAACCACTACCGAAGTATCGAAGCGCAGCGCGCAACGCTTGGGTATGATATTGATGGCGTCGTTTACAAAGTAAATGACCTGTCTTTGCAATCTCGGCTTGGATTCAGGTCAACGACACCCAGATGGGCAATTGCTCATAAGTTCCCAGCAGAACTCGCATGGACCCGGCTTGAGGCGATCGACATTCAGGTTGGCCGAACAGGGGCGCTTAGCCCGGTCGCGCGCCTGCATCCGGTGACAGTCGGCGGTGTTGTCGTATCTAATGCGACGCTCCACAACGAGGACTACATCGTCGGGCGCGACGCCAAAGGTGGGATTATTCGGGAGGGTAAGGATTTTCGCATCGGCGACTGGGTTCAGGTTTACCGAGCAGGTGATGTCATTCCCAAACTTGCGGATGTCGACATTTCGAAACGCCCGGCTGACGCAGAACCTTATGTGTTCCCAACGACTTGCCCAGAATGCCAAAGCGACGCGGTTCGCGAGGAAGGCGACGCCGTAAGGCGCTGTACAGGAGGCATAATCTGCCCAGCCCAAGCCGTTGAGAAGCTGAAGCACTTTGTCTCGCGTAAGGCATTCGACATCGAAGGTCTGGGTGCCAAACAAATTGAGATGTTCTATGACGACCCTGATCTTCCGGTCAGAACCCCAGTTGATATCTTCACCCTGCAATCCCGCGACGCCGCAAACCTGAACAAGCTGGCGAACCGCAAGGGCTGGGGCGCGCAAAGCGCTGGTAACCTGTGGGCTGCGATTGATGAAAAGCGGGACATACCGTTCGGACGTCTTTTGTTTGCGCTGGGAATCCGCCACATGGGCGAAGCCGCGTCAAACCTGATCGCCAACCATTATGGGTCCTGGGAAGAGTTCGAAGAAGCCATCACCGCCGCCGCGGATTTTGTCGGTCCTGAGTGGGAAGATTTGCTGGCCATTGACGGGATCGGAGAGATCATGGCCCGCGCATTAGTTTCAGCATTTGCCCAAAATGCCGAGCGGTCCAGCATCGACGCTCTGGTGGCGCAGTTGGACGTACAGAAAGCGACTAGACCCGACACCTCTGGTAGTCCTGTGGCTGGTAAAACGGTTGTCTTCACCGGCACACTGGAAAAAATGACCCGCGCCGAAGCCAAGGCACGGGCCGAATCCCTGGGTGCGAAAGTATCCGGCTCGGTCAGTAAGAAAACCGATTTGCTCGTGGCTGGACCGGGCGCTGGATCAAAGGCAAAAAAGGCGGCGGAATTGGGTATCCAAACGCTGGACGAAGACGGCTGGCTGACCTTGATCGGCGCGTCATGAGCGGAAGGCCCGAAGTCCTGTTCCCGCTGTTTGCCGGGCTAGAAACACTGGAAGGAGTGGGTCCCAAGACCGCGCAAACCATGTTGCAGTCCGGGGTTGAAGCACCCCGTGATGTGCTTTTCGGATTGCCCTATGCAGTGATAGATCGACGTAAAAGGGATACGATCCAGGGCGCTGATCTCCCGACAACCTTGACGGTTGAGGTGACGGTGGGACCGCATAGACCGCCGCGCAATAAGGGTGGTGCCTATCGTGTTCACGTCGAGGATTCGCAGGCAGATTTCCAATTGGTATTCTTCCATGCACGCGGAGATTACTTGAAAAAGGTTCTGCCCGAAGGATCGCGACGGGTGATATCGGGCAAACTAGAGCTGTTCGACGGCATGGCCCAGATGGTTCACCCCGATCATATGCTTCCGTTGGAAAACGCCTGCGACATACCGGAGTTTGAACCGGTCTATCACCTGACTCAGGGGATAACGCAAAAGACGGCTTACAAAGCAGCTCGTAGCGCATTGTCCCATGCGCCTGAACTGGCTGAATGGATTGATCCGGCGCAAGTCACCAAACAAGAGTGGCCTGACTGGGCAACTGCAGTCAAAGCAGCCCACAACCCACAAGGCGCGGATGATATCGCAAGCCATGCCCCTGCAAGACAACGCTTGGCTTATGATGAGTTGTTCGCTCATCAGATGACCCTCGCTTTGGCCCGGCAACGGGAGCGAAAGGCGAGGGGCGTTGTCAGTGTTGGAACAGGCGCGCTTCAATCCAAGGTTCTGGCGAGCCTTCCGTACAAGCCAACCGGCGCGCAGATGCGGGCAATTGATCAGATCGCGGCGGATTTGGCCTCGGACGCGCGGATGAATCGTCTGTTGCAGGGGGATGTCGGTGCCGGCAAGACGCTGGTGGCATTCATGGCGCTGCTGGTCGCGGTCGAGGCCGGAGGGCAGGGCGTGATGATGGCTCCGACCGAGATACTTGCCCGTCAACATCTTGAAGGGCTGCGCCCCCTTGCCGAAGAGGCCGGAATTGTTCTGGAGATACTGACAGGACGCGATAAAGGGGGCGAACGGCGCAACAAATTGGATGCATTAAAAAAGGGTGACATTCAAATTCTGGTCGGAACCCATGCGGTCTTCCAAAATGACGTAGAATTTTGCGACTTGCGACTGGCGATCGTGGATGAACAGCACCGATTTGGTGTTCGGCAAAGGATGGAACTGTCCGAAAAAGGGCGTGGTGCCGATGTATTGGTGATGACGGCAACGCCAATCCCGCGCAGTCTGGCTTTGGCCCAATATGGCGATATGGACGTGTCTGTTCTGGATGAAAAGCCTCCGGGCCGCAAACCCATCAAGACGGCTGTTGTCAGCACAGACCGTATGGAAGAAGTGATCACTCACCTGCGGCGGGCCATTGACGAGGGGCGGCAATGTTACTGGGTGTGTCCGCTGGTTGACGAGTCCGAAGTATCTGACCTTACTGCCGCTGAGGAGCGTTTCAAGCGGTTGCGAGCAATTCTCGGGGATAACGTGGTGGGTTTGGTGCATGGCCAAATGCCACCAGCGGACAAAGACACGGCGATGAAAGCGTTTCAGGAAGGTCAGACCAAGGTTCTGGTCGCGACCACTGTTATCGAAGTCGGCGTAAACGTTCCCAACGCCACCATCATGGTCATCGAGCGCGCCGAGATCTTCGGCTTGGCGCAATTACACCAACTGCGCGGCCGTGTCGGTCGTGGAGTAGCGGATTCGACCTGCTTGTTGATGTACCAACCCCCGCTGAGTGAGGGCGGGCGCAAACGTCTGGAAGTATTGCGTGAAACCGAGGATGGATTTCGGATATCCGAAACAGATCTGCAGATGCGCGGCGCCGGAGACCTTATTGGGACGGCCCAATCCGGGTTGCCCAAATTTCGGATCGCTGATCTTGAGCGGCAAGCCGGTCTGATGGCCATCGCGCAAACGGATGCCAGAGCTTTCCTAGCGAAAGACCCAAAACTAAGCTCGGACAGGGGGCAAGCGGTGCGTGTTCTTCTTTGGCTGATGAAGCAGGATCAGGCGATCCGTTTGATTTCAGTTGGTTAGAGAAAAATTTGCCGTTAGTTCACAAATGTTCTTAAAAAGTTCTTTACCGACTCAATGAAATGTGAGAACAAAAGGTCAACAAAGGATTAAAGCTCTGACCGGAGGTGACCCATGTTGACCCAGATAAAGACCGCCATCACCCGCTCGCAATCTACGCTTTTGCAGGATGCAGCCGGTGCCGTTTCTTTGGTGGTTATTCTGATGGTTGCCCTCCACCTGCCCGGAGCGTTCTAACCTTTTCTGCCTGCGATCTCGTGCCGACCAAACCCGCGCTGTCATCCCCATATCAGTCAAGGGTGACCTGCCTGACCCAATTCCCTTGAAGGGGCCTTGCCTCGGCCCCGTGCGGACCTCCGGACCCACACGAGAAACGCACATCCTGCCGCCGCCCTTTCCGCCCGGAAGGTGCGGCGGTTTTTTTACAATTGCCCGGTTTTCATAATTTCCAGCATCGCCGACAGAACAGAGTTCACGGCGACAGAGGCCAATATCATCCCCATGACACGGCTTATGATCGCGGCACCAGAATGGCCAATCAGCCGAATGATAGGCTCGGCCAGCAGCATAAGCACAAATGCAATGGCCACGACCGAAATCATGACAAGTGCCGTAATTCCCTGGTCAGCAACGCTGTATCTGTTGTTGTCCGTCAGAATTACGATGGCCAACATAGCACCGGGCGAGGCCAAAGATGGAACCGCCAGCGGAAAAATGGCCGGGTTGTGCTGGTGCATCTGGTCTTTGATATCTTCCTCGGCGGCGCGTTGTTCAGTGTCCTGCTTGCTTTCGCCAAAAATCATGGTCAGCGCGAACAGGAACAGAATAATGCCGCCTGCAACCTGAAATGAGTTCAGCCCGATATCCAGCGCCTCGATCAGCAATTGCCCGAAGACTAGAAAGAACAGAAGAATTCCAGCGCTGATAATTGATGCAACCAACGCCATCTTGCGCCTTGCTGCAGCCTCCAAGCCGGCGGTAACGGCAATGAAAACGGGGATCGTGCCGATGGGATCAATCACAACCCAAAGCGTGACGAAATGTTCCAGCAAGTTGTTCAAGTCACAAACTCCCCCTGATTTCGCAGGAGGTTAGACTGAATTGCCAGAAAAAACTATGGTTACGCGCAGTTTGCTTGTTCAGCCTGCTCCATCGCTTCGGCCGTTGCGTCCAAAGCAAGTAGAATCGAAGCATGGCGGTTCTTATATTCGCGGGCAGGCATCAAAACCTCCAACCCGTCAAACGGGGCGTCAGGGGCAGGGCCATCCTTTTTGAGCATATCGGCCAGTTGATCGCGCGCCGTTTCTATCTGCGCTCTGGTTGCCCCGATAACAGCGCCCCCAACAACGGCGGCCGATGCCTGACCCAAGGCACAGGCTTTCACATCCTGCCCAAATTCCGCAACACGCCCATCCTGAACCTTGACATCAACGGTCACAGTCGATCCGCAAAGAGGCGAGCGTTTCTTCACCGTCGCGTCCGGATTCTCAAGCCGGTCCAAATGGGGAATATCCGAAGCCAGCGCCAGAATTCGGCCAGAGTATAACTTAATCAGGTCATTATCGCCGGACATGGCTTTCCCTCGTTGATTGTTCCTCATACATAGTGAGCATCCACCCGGATGCAAAAGGTTTTTATGATGCAAGCAAGCGCCACATTCGACCCGACCACTTTGAAATATAACGATGCGGGTCTTATCCCTGCCATTGCTCAGGACGAAACTTCGGGCGAAGTTCTGATGATGGCGTGGATGAATGCGGAAGCCGTTGAAAAAACGCTGGAAACGGGCCGCGTCACCTATTGGTCGCGTTCACGTCAGTCCTTTTGGATCAAAGGAGAAAGCTCTGGCCACACGCAGGAGTTGGTGGATTTCCGTGTGGATTGTGACCGCGATTGCTTGCTTGTTCTCGTTCATCAGACCGGCCCGGCCTGCCACACAAATCGGCGGAGCTGTTTTTATACTGCCGTTCGGGAAGGTGACGAGATCGAACTAATGTCGCCTATGACATAAACCCACCATCGCCCTTATATCCGCCGGGCTTTGGCCCTCGGCGCGGTACTTTGCGATCGCGCGCGCATCGTCACGTTTTGCTAGTCGTTTGCCGGTGTCATCACGGATCAATTTGTGATGATGGTAAACCGGAGAGGTCAAGCCAAGCAGAGACTGCAACAGAATGTGGATCCGTGTTGCCTCAAACAGATCCTGCCCGCGCACCACGTGGCTAACGCCCTGTTCCGCGTCATCCAATACAACGGACAGGTGGTATGAAGTGCCCATATCCCGCCGGGACAAAACGACGTCACCGATCGTTTCGATCATTTCTTGCCCGCTGAAAGTAATCCACCCGGTTTCACCTTCAGGCCCCACTCCATCTTCTTGAAACCCTGCTGATTCTCCAAACAAATCAACTGTGCGATGCACCGCCGCTTCCATGTCTAATCTCAGCGGTACTGTTCGTGGCATCGGTCCGGTTCTATCCGATTTTTTCCGGCATGTACCCGGGTAGATTATGCCATCAGGCCCAAGCAAAGGGGCACCTTCCTGCGGTGCCCCAACTGCTGCAGCAATATCGCGGCGATTGCACGTACAAGGATAAAGCAAACCATTATTCCAGAGCGTTTCAAGGGCGTGCTCATACACATCCAGCCGCAAAGATTGTCTCATAACCGGCGTGGGCCAAGTAATTCCAAGCCAGTGTAAATCGTCGAAAATCCGGGTTTCCCATTGCCGACGCGAACGTGCGCGGTCGATGTCTTCTATCCTGAGAAGAAATGAACCCTCATGCGACGTGGCCATATCGCAGGCCAAAAGCGCCGAATACGCATGTCCAAGATGCAGGGGGCCCGTCGGAGAGGGCGCAAACCTAGTTACGAATGTCACGACTTTTCAACAATATAGACGTCTGATTTGAGGTCCATGCCCGGTAGATGAGGGCCATGCTCACGAAACAGCAGGCGCGTCGCCCCCATGTCCAGCCAATCGTTCAGCCGACAGGTATAGGTGTGATCTGCAAGTGTGTGATCATTGAATGAAAATGCCAGAAGACCCCCTTTGGGCAAAGCATTCATCAACAGATCAAATGTCTCGGGCGGGGCGGCGCCAACGCTGATGACACCAATGGCGGCAATCGCCTTGTACGCACCTTGCTGCAAAGGGTTTGGGTCGGACAGATCGAACGTCGACAACCGTCTGTAAACCCCCTTGGCCTCGGCGCCTTCTAACATCTTTGGTGAAGGGTCTACGCCGTCGATGACCCTGAATCCAACCGCGTGCAGCGCCTCGCCGGACAAACCAGTGCCACAGCCATAGTCCAGAACAGGCGTCTGAGCTTCGGGCATATGCGACCAAAGCGCCTCGGCAACGCGACCGGGAGTGACATAGCCATGGGCAGCCACTTCGGAATCGTATGACGACGCCCATTTCTGATAGTGCGCGCGCGTGGCTTCGGGTGTGTCCAGCCCATACGCGTCTTTTAGGTAATCGTCGTTCATGCCCGTATGTTAGGCCGCTAACACGGGCTGCGTCCAGTCAGCAATGTGACAGCCACTTGGACCACTCGGCCTTGGCACGGTCTGTGTAGGCCTTGTAACGGTCTTTCCGCCCTCGGCGGCCCCCTTTGAGGCCATCAACAGGACGAAACAGGCCGAAATTTACGTTCATGGGCTGAAACGTCTTTGCTTCGGCCCCGCCTGTAATGTGGTGAATCAAGGCACCCATGGCGCTGTCCTGCGGGACCGTCGGCATATCCTGCCCAAGGATTTCCGCGGCGGCCAGACGCCCCGCCAGCAATCCCATGGCCGCGCTTTCCACATAACCCTCAACACCAGTGATTTGCCCGGCAAATCGAATGTTGGGCTTGGACTTCAACCGCATTTGCGAATCCAAAAGCGTGGGCGAATTGATGAAAGTGTTCCGGTGGATACCGCCCAGACGCGCGAAGCTTGCATTTTCCAGACCAGGGATCATCCGGAACACCTCAGTCTGAGCGCCGTATTTCATCTTGGTCTGAAAGCCTACGATGTTGAACAACGTACCAAGCGCGTTGTCACGCCTAAGCTGAACAACCGCATGGGGTTTCACATCAGGCTGATGCGGGTTGGTAAGGCCGACTGGTTTCATAGGGCCATGTCGGAGAGTCTCGCGCCCGCGTTCAGACATAACCTCAATCGGCAGGCAGCCGTCGAAATAGCCAGCAGTTTCGCCTTCGTGAAACTCGGTCTTGTCGGCGGCCAGCAGCGCATCAATGAACGCCTCGTACTGTTCCCGATCCATTGGACAATTCAAATAGGCGGTCCGCTCTTCCTCGGTCTCGCCTTTGTCGTATCGCGATTGCATCCACGCTTTGCTCATGTCGATGCTGTCTGCATAGACGATTGGTGCAATCGCGTCGAAAAACGCCAACGAGTCCGCTCCGGTTTCCGCGCGGATCGAATCTCCGAGCGCTGTCGAAGTCAAAGGCCCCGTCGCAAAGATCCATTTGCCATCATCGGGCAGGGCGGTCACTTCCTCTTCCGAGATCTGCACACGGTCATGCGACTTGAGCTTTGCGGTCACGGCCTCGGCAAACGGGTCGCGATCCACGGCAAGCGCACCACCGGCTGGCAAGCGGTGTGCATCAGCCGTGGTCATGATCAAACCGTTTGCCGCGCGCATTTCCCAATGCAGCAGCCCAACCGCGTTCTGCTCGTCATCGTCCGATCGGAACGAGTTCGAGCACACCATCTCGGCCAGGTTACCGGTTTGATGCGCAAAGGTGCCAACTTTGGGCCGCATTTCGTGGATGACCACGTCAACGCCCATTTCCGCTGCTTGCCAAGCTGCTTCGGACCCGGCCATGCCGCCGCCCACGATATGCAATGTCTGTGTCATGTGCTGCCACATAGGGCAGAGCGCACGCCAACGCAAACGACTGTTGATCAGGGGAAAGAAAAAGGGGAGGTTTTTTGGGATCGCCGCTGCGGGAATGTCAACGCCAGTGAGAGAAACCAGCTCGGAGGGACCTTCCGCCCACGGCGACCCAAAAGTTTAAGCAAGGCCTTAGCCTTGTCTCAGCATTGCCACAGTGTCGCCCTTTTGAAAAGTCCAAAAATACAAACAGTGGCGAAAAAGGTTTAATATCGTCGCCTTATTGATCCCAATTTGGCGGCCTTTTTTCGATAAATGCAGATATTCCTTCTTCGGTATCCCGATGCAGCATATTTTGTGCCATTACCTCACCCGTATACGCATAGGCTTGTTCAATGGGCATTTCCAGTTGCTGATAGAAGGCCTGTTTCCCGATTTTCACCGCTGATCCAAGCTTGGTCGCCAGTTGATCTGCCAGCGCCTGTGTCTCGTGTTCCAGCAACATTTCAGGTGCCACGCGATTGACCAGGCCCAGTTCAGACGCCCGTTCCGCCGAGATGAAGTCGCCTGTTGTCAGCATTTCGAAAGCACGCTTGCGCGGGATATTGCGGCTGAGGGCCACCATCGGCGTTGAACAAAACAAGCCGATATTCACACCGTTGACACCAAACCGCGTCCCTTCGGCAGCAACCGCAAGATCGCAACTGGCAACCAATTGGCAACCCGCAGCCGTCGCAATCCCATGCACCTGTGCAATGACAGGCTGGGGCAGGGATTGGATCGACAGCATCATTCGGGTGCATTGGGCGAACAAATCCAGAAAATAGGCCTTTCCGCCATCTTCAGCCTGACGACCAGCGGTCATCTGCATTAGATCGTGGCCAGCGCAAAACCCTTTCCCGGCCCCGGAAAGGATAACGACGCGAATAGAACTGTCCTCTCGAAGCGCATCAAGTTCCGCTTGCAGAGCAGCAAGCATTTCCTCGCTGAGGGCATTCAGGCGATCCGGCGCGTTCATCTTCAGCCTGGCAACGGCACCTGTGTCGCTACGTTCCAGAATTCCCATCTTGCCCTCCGATCTGATGTGAGGCCAACTCTAGGTCGGCAATTCGAGGAGGGGAAGTATGTCGTTGGTTTTGAACCGCGAAGAGCTGTCGGATTACATGGCGCAGGTGTTTCCGCAGGTAAAGGATGACTTTGTCGTTGAAGACGTGACAAAAGATACGATCGTCATGCGACTCGTCGTCGAGGACAGGCACCTGAGGCCGGGCGGAACCGTATCGGGGCCCTCGATGTTCGGCTTGGCGGATGTCTGCGTTTACGCGCTCATCCTTGCGCGAAAGGGGCGATTGTCCCTTGCGGTTACAACAGGATGCTCGATGGATTTCATGCGCAAACCAGATGGAGACAAGGACATGATTGCCCGTTGCAGGTTGCTAAAGCTTGGAAGGACTTTGGCGGTCGGGGATGTGCTTATGTATTCGGTAGGTTCGGACAAGCCGGTTGCCCGGGCCACAATGACGTATTCACTTCCGCCGGAAGGGTCCTCTGCCGAATCTTTTGGATAAAAAATGGCCGGGCGAGCCCGGCCAAGGAAGAGGTCCCTTATGGGACTGGGGAAAACCTATCCGTGCCAAAACGGACGATTGATCTCGCGGTCTGCCTGATGGCGAGTCAGCCCGACATCACGCAGCATCCGATCATCCAGTTTTGACAAATTGACCCTGCTGCGGCGTTGACGTTCCCACTTGGTGACAGTCGCCGCAAACCGCACGGCCAGCGCAGCGATCAAAGGCAGCCGAGGGCTGTCGTTCAGCAGCAAAAGGGCGGGGGTGTGCATTGCGCGTGTCATAGTTGGTATCCTTTCAATTGTATTGACACAAACGTAATATGTTCGGTATGTGTGATTGATACATTTCCAATTGTGTCGAAATCAAAGGAAGAATTGTAATGGATACAATTTGGCCGGAGTCACTGCCAAAATCCAAAGGCCCCAAGTATACATTGGTGGCCGACACAATTCGAAAAGCCATTGATAACAAGTTACTGGACGTCGGAGCCAAGCTTCCACCGGTCCGTGAATTGGCGTATCGGTTACAAATCACGCCCGGGACCGTTGCACGAGCATACACGATCCTGACTGATGAGGGATTGTTACAAGCCGAAGTCGGGCGTGGTACATTCGTGGCCCCTCCTAAATCACCGATTCTAGACGATGTCTGGGCGCGGCAGTTGCATCTGCGGGACGACAAATACAATGCCAATGTCAGTTTGTTCAGCCCGCGATTGGCAGATGTGGGGCAGGTGACCCTTATCCGGGAATGCCTTAACAAGGTTTCGCAGGCAGATCCGGGGCTGTTCCTGAACTATCCGACCCGCGACGCCTATCAATCCGTACGACAAACTGTGGTCGAATGGTTGTCGGACCTACCGTTGGGGGCGCTGTCACATGACGACATTGTACTGACACATGGCGGCCAGAACGGACTTTGCCTTGTGTTTCAAACCATCTTGCGTGGCCCTAAACCTGTCGTTCTGGTCGAAGATCTTTCCTATGCAGGGTTTCGCCGCGCCGGAGAGTTGATGCGCGCCGAAGTTGTCGGCGTGAAAATGGACAAGTGGGGGATTGATCCACAAGCCATGGAACAAGTTTTGCGCCAAACCGCCGCGCAGGCCGTCTGTGTTTCGCCCGAGGTGCAGAATCCAACTGGCGCCCACGCTCCGCTGGAGCGGCGCAAGGAAATCGTGGAAGTCGCCCGCCGCTTTGATCTGCAAATCATCGAAGACGACTGCTATCGCATGGGCGATGCCCGCGAACCCAGCTACCGCGCACTGGCACCGGAACGCGGGTGGCATGTGTCGTCAATCTCAAAAACGCTAACACCGGCATTGCGGGTTGGCTTTGCGATCGCGCCGCGGGAACGAAGTGTCGATCTGCGTCGATCTGCGGAATACGGGTATTTTGGCCTTGCACAGCCTCTGGCGGAATTGACTCGGTTACTGTTGTCAGACCCAAGAACCCGGCGGATCGCAAAGGATGTGCGCCTGAAAATGGGCGAATACGTGCGCGTGACTGTCAACGCTCTTGGCGGTTTCGACCTGAGCTGGGCGCCGGATGTGCCATTTGTGTGGCTTAATTTGCCCTCAGGTTGGCGCGCCGCCGCCTTCAGCCGCGCTGCCGAGCGGGAAGGTATACAGCTGAGGTCAGCCGACGAGTTCGCATTGCGTGACGGTCGCGCCCCAAACGCGGTGCGCATTGCAATGAACGGCCATGTCTCTCTGGAACGGTTTGAAGAGGCAATGCAGCGGCTGAGATCCCTGTTAGACAATCCACCCGAGCAAATCAGCGTCTAATAATGGGGTAAAATAATACCTATTTTTCAAATAGTTGTTATTAAACAATTTTATTAGACTTAACGTTGTTGACGTGCACCACGCACCCCTCTAAATACGCTCCATCGAATTCGGGCCGCTCTGTCTTGGGGCGGTCTTTCACATCAAACAGGACTATCCTGCCATGAAAACCTTTTCTGCAACACCTGCAGACATCGACAAGAAATGGATCCTGATCGACGCCGAAGGCGTTGTTCTGGGTCGTCTTGCCTCGATCGTCGCCATGCGCCTGCGTGGCAAGCACAAAGCGTCGTTCACACCCAACATGGACATGGGCGACAACGTCATCGTGATCAACGCTGACAAAATCCAGATGACCGGCAAGAAGCGCGAAGAGAACTTCTACTGGCACACGGGTCACCCGGGCGGCATTAAATCCCGCACCAAGCAGCAGATCCTCGAGGGTGCACACCCCGAGCGCGTCGTGACCCAAGCGGTCAAGCGCATGCTGCCGGGCAACCGTCTGGCGCGTCAGCAGATGACCAACCTGCGCGTTTATGCCGGTGCCGAGCACCCTCATGAGGCGCAAGCGCCCGAAGTTCTGGACGTTAAGTCCATGAACAAGAAAAACACCCGGAGCTAATGACCGATGGCTGATCAGATCAATACTCTCGAAGAGCTGAGCGCCGTCGCAGGCGTTGAAACCGTGGCCGAAGAAGTCATCGCACGTGAGCCCGTGCGTGACGAGCTGGGCCGCTCCTACGCCACCGGCAAGCGTAAAGACGCTGTTGCCCGCGTTTGGATCAAGCCGGGTTCCGGCAAGGTCACCGTCAACGGCAAAGACCAGGACAAGTACTTCGCTCGTCCCGTTCTGCAGCTGATCCTGCGCCAGCCTTTCCAGGTTGCCGGTGTAGAAGGTGAGTTCGACGTTGTTGCAACCGTCAAAGGCGGTGGCCTGACCGGTCAAGCCGGCGCGGTCAAGCACGGCATCTCGAAAGCACTGCAACTCTATGATCCGTCGCTGCGTGGCGCACTGAAAGCCGCTGGCTTCCTGACCCGCGACAGCCGCGTTGTGGAACGTAAGAAATACGGTAAGCGCAAAGCGCGTCGTTCGTTCCAGTTCTCGAAGCGTTAATCGCTGCGGATATCGAATTGGAAAGGGCTCGCGTCTGCGAGCCCTTTTTCTTTGGAACGGTTATTCTTCGTAGACTTTTTTCCAGACGCCGTTGTCAACAACACTGACATAGACGGTATCCGCACCCTGGTGATCGTCGGGACCGTAGGTGATCTCATTCCCAACCAACTCATCTGTGTAGTTCAACGACTCCATAGCGGCGATAAAGCTGTCATGCGTCAGATCGGGCCCTGCGGCTTCCAGCGCTTTGACCATCATTTCAGCCGCTGCGTAGCCAAGCATCGAAAATCCTACAGGGTCTTCACCGGTTGCGGCTTTGTATTCCTCGATAAAGGCGGCCGGGGCAGGTTCCTCCGCACGCGCCCACAGGTCCTGCCACGAGGCGGCGGCATAAAACCCGTCGGTCACTCCGCCAGGTACCTGAGCGACCACGGTCAGGAAACTGGCCGACGTTCCGAGGAATTTCATATCCTCCAAACCCATCTTCTTGGCTGTTCCGACGACCGTGATCACCTGACGGACCCCCAAGGCCATCGTTACAATGTCGCAGCCTTCTTCCTTGAGCTTGCTCAGCGATCCCACAAAATCGGTTTCATCAGGCTTGTGCGTTGTTTCAGCGGCGAATTCAATTCCGGCTTCTTCGGCACCGGCCTTGCTGCCTTCAAGAATTTCTTCGCCGAAATCCGTGGGCAGGTACATCGTGCACACCTTTTGCGACCCGAACTGGTCGGCGATGTATTTCACACCCACACGGCTTTGGTCATAGTAAGTCGAGAAGGACGTGAATTTGTTCTTTATCGGCTCTTGCAACATCTGACGCGCGGCGGTCAAAGGGGCAACGTTTGGAATACCTTTTGGATCCAACAGCTTGAACCCTGCAAGGTTCATAGGTGTGCCCAATGATTGCATCATCGCAAAGACCTTGTCCCGGTTCAGCAACTTGTTATAGCCCTGCATCGCGCGCGGCATCTGATAACCGTTGTCTTCAACGACAAACCGGATCGTGCGCCCGTGCACGCCACCTTCGGCATTCACGCGATCAAACACCACGTTGGCCCCCTTGGTGGACGGCACACCAACCGCAGCGAAAATACCGCTCAGATCATTGACCGATCCGATGACGATCTCATCATCTGTCACGCCCTGAGTTTGCGCGCTGGCGAATGTCGCCGAAGCGGTCAGCGCAGTGGCTGCAGCCATCCCTTTGATCAGAGTCCTCATGTTTTTCCTCCCTTTGGGTAATCCCTTGTCTATTTGTACATGTCTTCAATAAGGTGCCCGTGTTTCTTTTCGACAAAGCTGCGCTTAAGTTTCATGGTCGCAGTAAGTTCATCGTCATCTGCTGTCAGCAAAACGTCGATTAGACGAAAATCCTTGATCTGTTCTACGCGCGCGAACTCTTTGTTGACCTCTGCAACTTCTGACGCGATCTGATCCTTCACATCGGCTGCTGCACACAAAGATGCAAAGTTAGAGAACGGAATTTTTCGATCCTGCGCGAACTTCTCGACGTTTTCCCGATCTATCATAATCAGCGCCGTCAGGAACTTTCGCTTGTCACCGATCACCACTGCGTCCGAGATATAGTGGCTGAATTTCAGTCGGCTTTCGATCTCGGCCGGGGTGATGTTCTTGCCGCCTGCGGTAATGATGATGTCCTTTAACCGGCCTATGATGGAAACGTAGCCTTCCTTGTCAATCTGCCCCATGTCACCGGTTTTCAGCCAGCCATCGGCCGTGAATGTCTCGGCGGTTTTTGCGTTATTACGCCAATATCCCTGAAAGACGTTCAGCCCCTTGATTTGAATCTCACCTTCATCTGAGATGCGAACATCATTGCCGGGAACCGGTTTGCCAATCGTGCCGATCTTATTGTCCTCGATGGTATTCAGCGTCGCCAAACCAGAGGTCTCCGTCATACCGAATCCTTCGACCAACGGCACACCAATGGCCCAATACCACTTGAGCAGATCGGTCGAGATCGGAGCGGCCCCACTACCGCCCCGCCGCATTTTGTCCATGCCGAGCATTCGGCGAAGGTTGCGCAGCACAAGGCGGTCCCACAGCCAGAATTTTGCAGCCACACCCGCAGGCACGGGTTGGCCAGACAGAATGTACTCTGCCCGGGCAAGCCCCGCCTTCAACGCCATCCCAAAAGCGGCACGACCAGCAGGAGTTGCATCCTGCGTCATGATCTGGACCTGAGAATATATTTTCTCCCAAACGCGCGGAACCGCGGTGAAGGTTGAAGGAGAAACCTCTTGCAGGTTCGAAAAGACAGTCTCGGGGCTTTCTGCGAAATTAACCACGCACTTAGCAGCCAATGGGAAATACACGGACACATCCCGTTCCAGGATGTGGCACAGCGGCAAGAAACACAGTTGCTCATCCGTTTCATGGGTCGGCAGAGAATTGGCGCCACACTCGATTGCCGCCAGAACATTTTCATGACTCAGCATTGCCCCCTTGGGAGCGCCCGTCGTACCCGAAGTATAAACCAGCAGGGCCGTGTCCTGCGGTGATGCCAAGGCGATTTCGGCCTCGAACCGATCGGGTTCTTCGGCCTCGGCCTGACGCCCGATGTCGTATAGGGCGTCGATCATCATACAACGGTCGTGGTCCAGTTCGTGCAGGCCCTCATCCTCAAGGATGATGACGTTCAACAGGCCGGGAACTTCGGTTTCGATTTCAAGGAATTTGTCCAGTTGTTCTTCATTCTCGACCACCAGAAACCGGCTATCGCTGTCATTCACCAAGTATTTCAATTGATTGGCGGAATCTGTCGTGTAGACCCCCGAAGCGATCCCGCCCACGCATTGAATGCCCATATCGAACCAGGCCCATTCCTTGCGGTCCTCGGACAGGATCGAGACAACCTCACCCCTTTGCAAACCCAGCTTTCGCAGGGCCAACCCGATCCACTTTGCGTGTTGCCAGTAATCTGCCCAGGAATAGGCTTTCCAGATGCCGAAGTCCTTTTCCCGATGCGCCGTTCGCGTACCCAGATCGGCACAGCGTTTTTGGAATAGCTGGCTGATGGTCCGGCATTCATCCACCAGCACGGGGCGTTGGCCGGGGGTAGCGTTGAATTGCACGCCGTTGATCTTGGTCTGAGGGGGCAGGGTGCTGATATTCATTCCACTCACCTCCAGGTCTTTCTGCGTTTCCAGCGGCGGTTTTCCCGCGCGCCTTCTTCCTGAACGCCCAAATAAAAATTCTGGATGTCTTCGGATTTCATCAAGACATCTGCGTCGCCATCCATCACGATCCGCCCGACCTCCATCACGTACCCATGATGCGCTAGCTCCAGCGCAGCGTTGGCGTTCTGTTCGACCAGCATCATGGTCATGTTCTGCTCGTCATTAAGGCGTTTTAGGATGCCGAAAATCTCCTGCACCAGTAGGGGCGACAGCCCTAGTGAGGGCTCGTCCAACAGCATGATCTTCGGGTTCGCCATCAGCCCACGCCCGATTGCCAGCATCTGTTGCTGTCCGCCGGACAGGGTTCCGGCCTCTTGATTGCGGCGCTCTTTGAGGATCGGGAAGTACGAGAATACCAGCTCGCGGTCATGGTCGATCTGGCCCTTATCCGTTGCCGTATACGCCCCGAGGCTGAGGTTTTCATCGACCGTCAGAAGCGGAAACACTTCGCGTCCTTCGGGGACATGGACGATGCCTTTTTGCACGACCTTATGCGGCTCTGATCCTTGGATTTCGTCGCCATCAAAGGTGATCTTGCCCTTTTCTGGGTCCATAACACCTGACACGGTTTTCATCAGCGTCGTCTTGCCTGCACCGTTCGCGCCCAGGATCGAGACGATCTGCCCCGGATGCACATCCAGCGACACGCCGCGAATGGCCATGATCGGGCCATAGAAGCTTTCGACATTGCGGATGGTCAGGATCGGCGCGCTCATGAGGCTTTCCCCAGATACGCTTCGACCACCGCCGGATGCGACTGGACCTGCGCCGGAGTGCCAAGCGCCAGCATAGCGCCATCGGCCATTGCCAACACCCGGTCGGACACGCCCGAGACCAGCCCCATATCGTGTTCGACCATCAGCACCGTGATCCCCATCTGTCGCCGGATATCGTCGATCCACCAACGCATATCCGTTGTTTCCTCGACCGACAGGCCAGAGGCAGGTTCGTCCAACAACAGCAGCTTGGGATCGGTGGCCAATGCACGGGCGACCTCGACCACTTTGCGCACCCCGTAGGGCAGGCCCGATATCATCTTGTCGCGATAGGCCTGCAGATCGAGGAAGTCGATGATCTCCTCGACCTTTTCGCGGTTTTCCAGTTCTTGCCGCCGAGCCGAAGGCAGGAATAGCACCTCGGACAGCAGGTTGGTTTTGCGGTGCCGATGCCGCCCGACCAGCAGGTTCTGCAACACAGTCGCATGTTCGAACAATTCGATATTCTGAAACGTCCGCGCCACGCCATACGCCGCCACGCCCGAGGGCTTGACCTGCAGCAGATCATGCCCGTCAAAACGGATCGACCCGGCAAACGGATCGTAGAACCGCGAAATCAGGTTAAACACGGTCGACTTGCCCGCGCCGTTAGGGCCAACGATGGCAAAGATTTCGCCTTCCTCAACCGCAAAGGACAGGTCATTCACCGCCGTCAGGCCACCGAATTTCAGGGTCACGTTCTGGAACTCAAGCAAGCTCATCTCAGGCGCTCCGTCTTGAGGTAAGATTTCTGACGTTTGAACATGTCTTTGCGGTAGAAGGGGAACAGTTCGAACCATGTGCGGATTTTCAGCCATCGGCCATACATGCCCATCGGTTCGAACAAGATGAAGGCGATCAGAATCATGCCGAAGATGCCGAACTCCAACCCTGGAATAGCAACGGTATTTCCGCCGAACAGAGCGCCCACATATTCCTTTGAGATCGACAGAAATTGCGGAAGGAACCCGATAACAACAGCACCCAGAAATGCGCCGTGGATCGACCCCAGCCCACCAATCACTATCATCATCAGCAGTTGAATCGAGATCACAACGCTGAAGGTTTCATTGTTGAACGCGCCCGAGAACATCCCCATCAGCGCACCCGCCCATCCAGTGACGGCGCAGGATAGCGCGAATGAGATCATCTTGGTCCGCGCGATATCAACACCCATCGCCTGCGCTGAAACTTCAGAGTCGCGCACCGCGATAAAGCTGCGCCCCAAAGGTGCACGCAGCAGATTGATATAGCCCAGCGTGACCAGAACCGTAACGCCCAAGACCAGCCAGAAGAATTGAACAGGGGTACCCCAACGGTCGATCGTCAGGCCAAAGATATCGACGCCTCCGATGAATTTTCCGCCGACACCGCCCGTAAGAGGCTCGGCCAGTACGATCACGTCATCCATCAGAATCGAAAGTGCCATGGTGAAGATCGCGAGGTAAATACCGTGCAACCGCAGGGCAGGGATGGCGACCGTCACGCCGGCGATGCCTGTTAGGATACCGGCTAACGGGAAAGCGATCAGGAAGGGTACCCCGGCCTCGAGCAGGATGACATTGGCATAGCAGCCAAAAGCTAGAAACGCCGCGTGGCCCAGACTGACTTGCCCGGTGTGGCCCGTCAGCACCATCAGGCCCAGACCGGCGATGGCCCAGATCAGGACGTTCGTCAGCTCACCCAGATAGAAGTCGTCCAGCCACCAGGGGGCCGCCGCCACCACTGCCAGCAGAGCAAGGTAAAGCCCAAGCTGATAGCCGTCTTTCCAAGGCCGGATGTCCTGCATGTAGTTGGTTTTGAAAACAATCCGCATATGCCTAGACCTTTTTGACCCGAACCTGACTGAACAGCCCGTTGGGGCGGAAGATCAGCACCGCCAGCAACAGCGCATAAGGTGCAATCTGGCTGTATCCTGCAGCGATGTAGCGGCTGGCAAAGGGCTCGATGACGCCGACGATCAACCCTCCGGCCAGCGCACCGGGCAGGCTGCCGAACCCGCCGATCACAGCCGCGGCAAACGCCTTGATCCCCAGCAGGCCCGTAGTTGGATCGACCGAACCTTTGGCGGCAAACAGGATACCCGCGATACCAGCGACCACGCCAGCCAGTCCCCAGATAAACCCCTGAACACGTTTGACGGGGATACCCATGTAATAGGCCGCCAACTGGTTTTGCGATGCCCCCTGCATGGCCAATCCCAGCTTCGTGCGGCTAAAGAAGATGTATAGCCCCCAAGTCAGCAAGACTGTGACGACGATAACCGCAACATCCTCCATCCCCAGCACGAGGCCGCCAAAACGGACCTCTTTCCCGGCCAAAGGGTTCTGCAGCGTTTGCGGCTCGTGCCCCCAGATCAAACCCGCGGCAAACCGGATCACGAAGCCCAATGCGATAGTCAGAATCACAACCGCCGTCTGGCTTTCACCGAACAGTCTTCGGATGATCAACCGGTCCAGCAAATACCCCAGCGCACCCATAATCCCCAACGAGATCGGCAACGCCATCCAGAAAGGAAGCCCCATATATTCGGTATTTGTAAGCCCGATGGTGACGAAAGCCCCCAGCATCATGAAATCGCCTTGCGCGAAATTCACAGCTTCGGTCGCCTTATAAATCAAAACAAAGCCAAGAGCGATCAGGCCATAGACACAGCCGTTCGCCAGCCCGCTGATCAACAGCTGAGCGTTATCCAAGTTCACCTCCCATTACCGGTTCAACCGGTATTTTTGGCGCTCCGAACCTCCTCCTTTGTTCAGAGCTTTGTTCTACTATGGCGCGATTATCACCTTGCCGTCACCCTTTTTCAGCGCATCCGCCAGACCCGTCACCACGTTCCTAAGAGGAAGCCGTTGCGATACATCCGTTTTCCAGCGACCGTCAGCGAAACGCGCCTGCACTTCACCAACAACGCGCATCTGATCCTCAGGCGGAGTCGAGGTCATCCATTTCGTCAACCAGAACCCTTCAATCTGCTTTCCCATAAAAATTAACTGGCCGGTCTGCGTCAGCGCGGGGGGTTCCGTGCTGAGCTTGCCATAACAAACCCAACGTGCACCGTTAGGCATGGCGCAAAAAATCTGCTCAGATATCTGGTCAGCAACTGCGTCCAGAAAAACCCGTGGCTTCAACTCAGAACTCAGCTTGGAAAATTTCTCCAGCATCATTGAATCCGAGGTAACCAGCACGTCGTGCGCCCCCAAGGATTTCAACGCTTCAACTGCATCTGCGCGACGAACGATCGCGATGGGCTTTAGCCCCAGGTCGCGCCCCAAGCTGCACATCAGCTTGCCTAACTGGCTGGTCGCCGCTGACACGATGAAGGCCTCGCCCGAGTTCTTGGCGATGTCGACCATGGCCATGGCGGTCAGCGGGTTTACGATCTGTGCCGATCCATCCTCGTCACTGACATCTGGTCGAAGCGGAATACACATCAGCGCCTGTGTCACGACATATTCGGCCCAAGCCCCAGCGCCCGCCGCAATAAAAGCCACGCGTTTCCCTTGTAACGCCTCGGCGCCTGTGCCCGTTGCCACGACATCCCCACAGCCTTCGAACCCCGCTGCGGTCCCTTTGACACGTGGCTGGCCGTATTCACCTTTGATGAAATGGATATCCGACGGATTTACAGAAGAAGCCCGCAGCTTGATTAAAACCTGTCCGGGACCGGGTACCGGTACCGGTAGATCAGCTTCCGCAAGCCAATCGGCGGCATCATCAATGAATGGTCCTGAGGCTGTGTCCGAATAGCCGTCATGCGTCTGAATAACTGCAAACATTTTAGAGGGCAGGGCGGCCATCGCAAATCCTCTTCTTGGGGTGTTTTCTCCACGCCGTGCCAAAAATTTTGACAAGACTTCGCGAAAACACTTCCAGGTACGTGTCAGGTTTTCCGTCAGCCAAACAAAGGTTTCGCGCTACGTCAACTTTGTCGGAGACTTACCTAACGGAACTCCGCCACGCGGCCAACGCATCGGGCCGCCACCAATTTGGCGGCCCGTTTTTTTATTGTCCTTGAAGCAAGGCCTGCAATTCCTGCAGTTTTGCTGCGAACAATTCAGGAGAGGCTTTGATTTCGTCCAGAATGGATATGGCCTTCGTTTTCATATCTTGCGCCAATGCGCTGTCCTGGACCGACGCGACCATCGCATCATAATCGAAATTTTGCACCGTCAGCGTGCCTTCTTCGATCCAGGAGTTCAGCAAGTCCTGACCTTGCTCTGCCAAAGCAGCCACTTCTTCACCAGCTTGATTTGCAAGGTCCGCCGCTGCCTGACCTGCTTGATCTGTTGCGTCAGAGGCCTGTTCTGTAACCGACTCCACGGCGTCACTGACGGCATCACCTGCATCCTGAGCCGCTGATTGCAACCGTTCCGCTGGGGTCGGCTCGGGTTGATTCAAATAGTAGTAGATACCAGCACCAATAGCGGCGACCACTACACCTAACACGATAGTACGCGACATCGAAATCTCCTCAGAATATGTGTAACCGGGATGGCTTAAAGATAGGGATTATCCAAGGGGAAATCCTCGGCCACGTAATCAATAAGCGAGTTTAAGCCGGGCAACGCCGATCCCATGCGAAACACCGGCAACATCGCGCCACAAAGGCAAAAAAGCGCACAATACATTTGGGGATAGTGGCGGAGAGACAGGGATTCGAACCCTGGGTGGGCTTGCACCCACAACGGTTTTCGAGACCGCCCCGTTCGACCACTCCGGCACCTCTCCGCGGGGGTCTGTGAGGGGGGGATTTAGTGAGGAACGCGCAGGGGTGCAAGCAGAAAATTCCTGAAATTCAATCTGACGGGATTTTCCATTGCCTGTTGGCGTAAAACGCCTAGGCTCTGATACCATGATACACTCTGCACGCTCTGCCTTTCAGTCGATTTCAGCCCTTGTTGCCACGCTTGCCACACTGTCCCTTCCGGCTGGTGCGGTGGATAGGGACCGGATCGAAGCCTTTCTAACCACCACCGGTTTCGACGTCGCATTGGAAAGCATCGCGCTGGCGTCGGCGTCGGCACCGCAAATGCTGGGAATTGACCCCGAGGGATTCGGCTCGGACTGGACACGCCTGACCGAAGAGGTCTTTGACACCGAAGACATGCACGAAACGGCCGTGTCGATATTGGAACAAACACTCAGCGACGATGCGCTGAACCACGCGGTCGAGTTCTATGCCTCGAATCTTGGGCAGCGTCTGGTCGAGGCCGAGAACGAATCTCATATGATCGAGGATGACGACACCAAACAGCTTGAGGGTCAGGAAATCGTTTCCAGTTTGGTCCAGGAGGGATCCAAGAGGGTGGAAAGCCTCAAACGCATGAACACGGCCATTGACGCCAGTGGTACGGCTTTGCGCGCCCTTCAGGAAATCCAGGTCCGATTCCTGTTGGCCGCCAGCGCGTCCGGGGTCATTGACCTTCAGCTTAGCGCCGACGAACTGCGCCAGATGATGAAGCAAAACGAAATCGGTATGCGACAGGCTTTGCAGCTTTCCGCACTGGCAGGCGCGGCGTACACCTATCAAGGCTTTTCCGACGACGAGGTGATCGCCTATGCCGAAGCGTTGGAAGACCCCCTGATGCAGGAAGTATATGAATTGTTAAACGCGATTCAGTACGAAATCATGGCGATGAAGTTCGAGGTGCTGGCAGTACGAATGGCGGATCTACATCCCGCACAGGATATCTGATGCGCTTCTTGACCACTTTGTTCGTCGCTGTGCTGTGGATCACTCCGCTGAGTGCCGCAGAAAAAGTGGACCGCCTTATGGAGGCGCTGCGCCTGTCCGAGGTTGTCGACATCCTGACAAGCGAAGGTAAAGCGCAAGCGCACACGATGAACGAAACCTTTCTGGGAAACTCAGGCGGTGAGTACTTTCACACCCAGATAGAAGACATCTATAATCCGGACTGGATACATGATCAGATTTCCATGGCTTTCCTCGAAACCCTGACAGACAGCCAGTTGGACCGCGCAATCGTGTTTTTTGAAAGCGACTTGGGTCAAACGATTGTTTCGCTTGAAAACTCGGCGCGATTGGCAATTCAGGACGAAACCATCAAGGAAATGGCGCAGGACAGCTATTTCGCAATCGACCGATCCTCGCAATCTTATCGGCTGATTGACGAATATATCGAGGTCAACGACCTGATCGAAAAGAATGTCCAGAGTTCCCTAAACGCCGACTACAACTTTTTCCGTGCACTCACAGAAGATGCTGGCGGTGACGGGACTGACTTGATTGAGCAATTGCTTCTCGACAAAGACAACATTGAACGGGAAACCGTTACATGGTTGTATTCCTTCCTGCTTTTGGCCTATCAGCCACTGACCGAGGCACAGATGCGTGAAAACATTGCATTCTCGCGAACGGATACGGGCCGTGCCATGAATGATGCGTTTTTTCTTGGCTTCAATCGTATGTACGACGACGTGTATTACCGCCTCGGTCTAGCAGTTTCGCATGTCCTGAGCGGATCGGACCTGTAAACCGTATTTGATGTTGACTTTCCTCTTCAATCTATGGATAAGCGCGCATCCCGGCCGGATTTTCCGCGCCGGGTCTCGTTATTATTGACCCAAGGGGATACCCCGAAAGGTCGTCACACAGCCCGAAAAGGGCGCGCTGTTCGAGGTGGCTGAGGCCATTAATGCCCGCAAGGGGACCACAGAACGCGGTTAGACAAAGGAAAGACGCAATGTTTGCGGTCCTCAAGACTGGCGGCAAGCAGTACAAGGTTCAGGCGGGCGATATCCTCCGCGTTGAAAAGCTGGCTGCCGACGCAGGTGAAAAAGTTCAATTCAACGATGTTCTGATGCTGGGCGGTGACGCTCCGATCGTTGGCGCACCTTTCGTTGAAGGCGCAGGCGTACAGGCCGAAGTGATCGAACAGATCAAAGGTGACAAGGTCATCAAGTTCGTCAAGCGCCGTCGTAAGCACAGCTCGAAGCGTACCGTTGGCCACCGTCAGAAACTGACTCTGGTCAAGATCACTGACATCCTGTCGTCGGGCGCTGACAAGTCGGGCATCAAAGCCGCAACCGGTTCCGTGCCTGCTGGCGAAGCTGCTCCGGCGGCGAAAAAGCCCGCTGCGAAGAAAGCTGAAGCCAAAGCAGAAGCACCCGCTGCTGCCGCCGCTGACGATCTGACCAAGCTGAACGGTGTCGGCCCCGCCGCCGCCAAAAAGCTGAACGACGCTGGTATCGAGAGCTTTGCCGCTCTGGCCGCCTTGTCGGACGAGCAGATTGCTGCTATCGACACCGTCAAAGTGAAACCCGAATGGGTTGAACAGGCCAAAGAACTGGCCAAAGGCTAAGGAGAGAGAGAATGGCACATAAAAAAGCTGGCGGTTCCTCCCGTAACGGTCGCGACTCAGCGGGTCGTCGCCTTGGCGTAAAACTCTATGGTGGCCAAGCGGCCATCGCAGGCAACATCATCGTACGTCAGCGCGGCACCAAGTTCTGGCCGGGCGAAGGCGTAGGCATGGGCAAGGATCACACAATCTTTGCAACTGTTGATGGCGCCGTGAAGTTCCATAAGGGACTCAAGAACCGCACCTTTATTTCGGTCCTGCCAGTGGCGGAGGCCGCAGAGTAAGCCGAAACCCATAAGGTTTAGAAATAAATGGGGGACCGGCAGAAAATGCCGGTCCCCTTTCTCGTTTTTAACACAGTTTTGACCTATGAGCCCGATGACACACGCAGCAAGCACCATACCGCCCCTGTTTCAGGGACGGATTGCCCATGCGGTTGAAGATCGTCTGGGCCGCAAATATCTGATGTGGGCGTTAATTGGTTTCACTGTTGCGTCCGCAATTTACGTGTTGTTCGGAGGAGGAACGCACTCATGAAGCTTGAGACAATAATAAACCAGCCGGTGATAGAAACCGAGCGGTTCGACCTGCGCCCGTTGCGCCGGTCGGATATGGGTCTCATTGAACACTTTGCAGGTGATGAACGCGTGGCGCGGATGACGACAGCAATCCCACATCCGCTGCCGCCTGGATCGACCGAAGCCTTTGTGACCCGTGCCATGTCTGATGACCGGGACGAGGATGTTTGGGCCATGGACGCGACCAAGGATGGCGGCCCCGAGCTTATCGGCCTAATTTCGTTGACGCGACTGGATCGCAACCAATCCGAGGTTGGCTATTGGGTCGCGCCCGTCTACTGGAACACGGGCGTCGCTTCGCTGGCTGTAGAAGCGTTGGTAAACTCCAACCCGTTGGAGAACGCCAACATGTTCGCCAGTGTATTTCAGGACAACCCTGCCTCGGCGCGGGTTCTGACCCATTGTGGGTTTGAATATCTGGGCGATGCGGAAAGCTATTCGGTGGCGCGCGATGCAAATGTGCCCACCTGGACATATACAAAGAAACTCTGACTTGTGGCCGATGGGGCCTTTGCAGTAGGGGACAGACATGAAATTTCTCGATCTTGCAAAGGTCTACATCCGGTCCGGGGCCGGTGGGGGCGGCTGCGTCAGTTTCCGGCGCGAAAAATACATTGAATATGGCGGCCCTGATGGCGGCGATGGCGGCAAAGGCGGTTCCGTTTGGGTTGAGGTTGTAGACAGCCTGAACACACTGATCGACTTCCGCTATCAGCAGCATTTCTTTGCCAAGAACGGCCAACCCGGCCGCGGCCAGCAGCGTACCGGCAAGGACGGCGATGATATCGTCCTCCGCGTGCCTGTTGGGACCGAAATTCTGGACGAAGACGAAGAGACCGTGATCTGCGACCTGACCGAGGTCGGGCAGCGCGTGTTGCTGGCCAAGGGTGGCAATGGCGGTTTCGGCAACCTGCATTTCAAGTCGGCCACCAACCAGGCGCCGCGCCGGGCCAATCCGGGGCAGGCAGGGATCGACCGCACCATCTGGTTGCGGCTCAAGCTGATCGCCGATGTCGGTCTGTTGGGGATGCCCAATGCGGGCAAATCGACCTTTCTGGTGGCGACCTCGAACGCACGGCCCAAAATCGCGGATTATCCTTTTACTACTTTGCACCCCAATCTGGGCGTTGTAGCCGTGGATAACGTGGAATTTGTTGTCGCCGACATCCCCGGCCTGATCGAAGGCGCGCATGAGGGGCGCGGCATTGGCGACCGCTTTCTGGGCCATGTCGAACGCTGCGCCGTGTTGCTGCATCTGGTCGATGGCACCTCGGAATCCGTGGCCGAAGATTACCGCACCATCATTCACGAGCTTGAGGCCTATGGCGGAGAACTGGCCGAGAAACCTCGGATCACGGTGCTGAACAAGGTCGACGCACTAGATGACGAAGAACAAGAACTAGCCAAGGCCGAACTGGAAGAAGCGGTGGGCCGCCCCGTCATGGCCATGTCCGGTGTTGCGCATCTGGGCGTGACCGAGGTGCTGCGTGCGTTACGTGCCGAAATTGATGACAACCGCGTGCGCCACAAACCCGCCGAGGAGGCCGCACCTTGGCAACCCTGACGTCGGCGAAACGACTGGTTGTAAAGATCGGGTCCGCCTTGCTGGTGGACCGAAATTCAGGGTTGTTGCGTTCAGATTGGCTGCATTCACTGGCACAGGACGTAGCGTGGCTCAAGGGGCAGGGGACTGACGTCATTTTGGTGTCGTCCGGGTCGATCGCCTTAGGGCGGGGTGTCTTAGGGCTGCCTATGGATGCCCTGCCTCTGGAACAATCACAAGCCGCGGCCGCCGTTGGTCAAATCCGGCTGGCCCGCGCCTATGAAGAGGCGCTGACCCCGCACAATATTACGACAGCACAGGTTCTGGTGACCTTGGAGGATAGCGCCGACCGCCGCCGCTACCTGAACTCACGCGCGACGCTTGAGACATTGCTAAGCCTTGGCGTGGTGCCGATTGTCAACGAGAATGACACGGTCGCAACGGATGAGATCCGGTACGGCGACAATGATCGTCTGGCTGCCCAGATCGCCGTTACAGTCGGTGCAGATCAGTTGATCCTGCTGTCGGACGTGGATGGATTCTATACCGGCAACCCTGTTCAGGATGCCTCGGCCACACGCTATGACGTGATCGAGGAAATCACGCCAGAGATTGAAGAAATGGCGGGTGACGCCGGTTCGGGCCTGTCCAAGGGTGGGATGAAAACCAAATTGCTGGCGGCTAAGATGGCGACGGCGGCAGGTTGCGATATGGCAATCACCGAAGGTTCACCACTGAACCCACTGAAAACACTCGAAAATGGTGCCAATTGCACATGGTTCACCGCAACGGTCGATCCGCACGCGGCGCGCAAACGCTGGATTTCGGCCATGAAACCGCGTGGTGAAATCGTGGTTGATGCGGGCGCGGCGAGGGCCCTTGGCAATGGCAAAAGCCTGCTGCCAGCGGGTATCGTCGAAGTGACCGGAGATTTCGGGCGCGGCGATCCTGTGGCAATCATCGACCCACAGGCGCGGCGGTTGGCCCAAGGACTCAGCCGCTATACCGCGCAAGAGGCGGACGCAATCAAGGGCCGCAAGTCGTCAGAGATCGAAGCCACGCTGGGCTATCCCGGCCGCGCTGTTCTCATCCACCGGGACGACCTGGCGCTATGAAAAACACACGAGAAAGGCACCTGAGATGAAGGATTTTGACAGCATTCCCGCCCTGATGGCTGATCTCGGTGCACGGGCGAAGGCCGCTTCGTCCGAACTGGCCTTTGCCAGTGCCGAGCGTAAGCACGCCGCCCTGATCGCGGCGGCCGATGCAGTATGGGCACGTCGCGCAGAGATCGTCGAAGCCAACAAGAAAGACCTCGAGTTCGGGCGCGAAAAGGGCCTGAGCCCGGCCATGATGGATCGTCTGATGCTGGACGAAGCCCGTGTGCAAGGTATGGTCGATGGGCTGCTAACCGTGGCTGATCAGGCTGACCCAGTCGGTGAGGTTCTTTCCGAATGGGACATGGCGTCCGGCCTCAACATTCAGCGCGTGCGTACACCGCTCGGCGTCATTGGCGTCATCTATGAAAGTCGCCCGAACGTGACGGCGGATGCCGGTGCCTTGTGCCTGAAATCAGGGAATGCCGTGATCCTGCGCGGCGGGTCCGAGAGCTTTCACTCTTCGAGCGCGATCCATGCCTGCCTGGTCGAAGGATTGAAGGCCGCGAACCTGCCCGAAGACGCTATTCAGTTAGTCCCCACACGGGATAGGGCGGCCGTTCAGGAATTGTTGCGAATGACCGACTATGTCGACGTCATTATCCCGCGCGGTGGCAAAGGTCTGGTTGGGTTGGTGCAACGCGAAGCCCGCGTACCGGTCTTTGCGCATCTCGAAGGGATCGTGCACATCTATATCGACAAAGCTGCGGACCCGGCCAAAACGCTCGACGTGGTGCTGAACGCCAAGACCCGCCGGACGGGGATATGCGGTGCTGCCGAATGCCTGCTGATCCATCAGGATGTGGCCGAGACGCTGGGCCACGATGTCATCGCCGCCTTGCTGGCCACCGGGGTCGAGGTTCATGCCGAGGGCGCCTTGGCCGTCGAAGGCACGCAAGCCGCCAGCGATGAAGACTGGGGAAAGGAATTCCTCGATAGTATCATCGCCGCCAAGCCCGTCGCGGATATCGACGCGGCCATCGCGCATATCCGTCAGTACGGCTCGAACCATACCGACTGCATCATGACCGAAGATACGCAGGCCGCTGCCCGGTTCTTTGAACGCCTCGACAGCGCGATCCTGATGCACAACGCCTCGACCCAATTTGCTGATGGCGGTGAGTTTGGGATGGGCGCCGAGATCGGGATCGCCACCGGTAAAATGCACGCACGCGGGCCGGTGGGGGCGGCTCAGTTGACCAGTTTCAAATATCTGGTGCGCGGCAACGGCACCGTCCGCAGTTAGAACCGGATCACAATTCGGGTTGCAGTGGTCTCTACAGCAACCCGTCGCCCCATTGCAGCGGCCGCATCCGGAAGAAGGGCGAACTGAACCTGCGCCGGGGTCACTTTGTCTACAAAACGGCCCGTCGGGAGGTTTTTCCAAAGGCCACCATCAAGGTTGAGCCTGTCGGCAACGCCTGTGATGACCCAGTTTAGCCCGTCATTTTGCACGTTGACCTCTCCGCCCAGTGGCATCGCGCTTTCGCAGCACATCATCGCCAGAAACGCCAGTTTGACCTGATTGCGCGGAACGGCTTCGGTCAGATGCCAGCTCACGCGCACCCGACCTGCCTTTTCCACATCGTTCAAAAGCTCGGCGACTTCAGCCCGGCCAAGGGGCTGATCACTTGTGGATCCGAAGGCCACGCGAAAGAACCTTATCCGCGCCCCAGCGCTGCCCACGCTGCCCGCGATCAGTTCCATCTCTGGACCTTGCGTGCCGCCAACCATCTCCAGCAGTTCCAGCCCGTTGGTGATCGCGCCAATTGGGCTGATCAGGTCGTGGCAGATCCGCGAGCCGATCAGTTCGGCCAGGTTGACGTCTGTAGCGCTCATGCGTACCTCCTGCTGTATCTGCCACCGGACCCGGAGCCCAGTCATGTCAGACCTCAATGCCATTCTTGCACCGGGCATGTATGTCCGCCACCCCGATTTCCCCGATTGGGGCATTGGACAGGTGCAGTCCAACATCGGTGGCAAAATCACCGTTAACTTCCGCGAGCAGGGGAAAGTGGTGATTGACGGATCGCGCATCGCCCTGATGCCTGTCTTTGATCCGTGAAACTGGTTTAGGAAAGGTTAACGTCCGGTCGGTCTTACCCTATGTTGCCATCCCCCCGAAACCTGCGGTATCAGCGCTGAAACAACACGGAACATCAGATGCCGGACGCGGGCCCATCCTTCACCGTCAAACTTGCCGAGACAGAGGCCGAACTGCGCGCTGCGCAGCGCCTTCGATATGACGTGTTCGTGCGGGAGCTGGGCGGCGGCGGAGAGATGGTCGACCACGAGGCTGGGCTTGAGCGGGATCGCTTCGATCCCTATTTCGATCACATGCTAGCCATCGACGACCAGACCGGCGAAACTGTGGGTGTTTACAGGCTGTTGCCGGGCGAACGTGCCGCAGAGTTGGGTCAATTCTATTCCGAAGACGAATATGATCTGACCGTCCTGAGAGACAGCGGCCGTAGGCTGTTGGAACTGGGCCGTTCCTGCTTGCACCCCAACTATCGGGGCAGTACGGCGATGTACCATCTGTGGAATGGTCTGGCGAGGTATGTGTCAGAACGACAGATCGAAGTTCTGTTCGGCGTTGCCAGCTTTCACGGCACCGATGTGCAGGCTTTGGCGCAGCCTCTGTCCATGCTGCATCACAACCATCTTGCCCCACCGGACTTAAGGGTCCGGGCGCAACCTGACGTGTTTCAGTCTATGAATATCGTCGACGCGGACGCGTTGGATCGTCGCGCGGCCATGGTGCGAGTGCCCGCCCTAATCAAAGCCTATTTGCGACTGGGCGGGTTCGTGGGCGAGGGGGCGTTTATCGACCACACCTTTAACACAACGGATGTGTGCCTGATCCTCGACACGGCGCGCATGAATGAACGCCAACGGCGAATTTATAGCGGAGCATGAAGCGTTGAGTGAATCGTCCTGGCACAGCGAAGATGCCCCTGACCCCATCGAACTTGGCGTTTCGGGCTGGGCGCTTGCCATCCTGCGGGGTGTACCGTTGGTTGTGTTGCTGCTTGGCGGCCTTGCCATCCTTCTCGTCCTGCGTCTGATCGAAATCCCCTTTTTCGGGCTACGTCGCCCAGTGACTCCGTTCATTACGCAATTCGTCTGTCGAAATGCCCTGCGTATTCTCGGCATCGGGTTCAAAGGGTCCGGTGAATTGATGACGCAGCGCGGAGCGGTTGTCGCAAACCACTCATCCTGGCTGGACATTTTTTCGCTGAACGCGCGCAAAAGAGTATACTTTGTGTCGAAGGCAGAGGTCGCCAAATGGCCCGGCATCGGTTGGCTGGCCCGCGCAACTGGCACGGTTTTCATCGAAAGAAACCGCAAAAAGGCGCGCGAACAGACGCTTCTTTTTCAAGAGCGTTTGACCGCCGGTCACAAATTGCTGTTCTTCCCCGAGGGCACATCGACGGACGGGTTGCGCGTTTTACCATTTAAAACAACGCTCTTTGCGGCGTTCTTCACAGATGAACTACGTGACTTCATGTACGTACAGCCGGTTTCGGTGATCTATCACGCGCCCCGAGGGGAGCCAGACAGGTTTTACGGATGGTGGGGCGACATGGACTTCGGACCGCATCTGCTGAAAACACTCGGGGCGCGGCGGCAAGGGTCTATCGAATTGATTTACCACACACCCGCTAAGGTCAGCGACTTCGCCAACCGCAAAGAACTGGCTGCGCATTGCGAAGCGGCGGTTCGTCACGCACACAGTCTGGCGCAGCTTGAAAAATAAGGGCAAAAGCCTCTTGCGCTGCTACTAAAGCTGCCGTATACGCGCGCCATTCAAACCCGCAGGCGGGGTTTGGGCTTTTTGAGGGAGACATCCTCATCAGGACCGCCGGTTGGAGCATCCGCTTCTTTCACCCCCGCCAAGGCGTAAACCGGAAAAGGAAAATAGCATGGCTCTTCCCGAGTTCACCATGCGTCAGCTGTTGGAAGCTGGCGTTCACTTTGGTCACCAGACACAGCGTTGGAATCCCCGCATGGGCCCGTTCATCTACGGCTCGCGCAATGGCATCCACATCATGGACCTGACCCAGACCGTTCCGATGCTGGATCAGGCGCTGCAGGCCGTTCGTGACACCGTTGCAAAAGGCGGCCGTGTTCTGTTCGTTGGTACCAAGCGTCAAGCCGCTGGCCCGATCGCTGAAGCGGCTGAAAAGTCGGCTCAGTACTACATGAACCACCGCTGGTTGGGTGGCACGCTGACCAACTGGAAAACCGTTTCCCAGTCGATCAATCGTCTGAACCAGATCGACGAAGCGATGGAATCCGGTGCCGAAGGCCTGACCAAGAAAGAGCGTCTGGGCATGGAGCGTGACCAAGCTAAGCTGCAGGCTTCGCTGGGCGGTATACGCGAAATGGGCGGGGTTCCTGACCTGCTGTTCGTCATCGACGTCAAAAAAGAAGCACTGGCCATCGCCGAAGCCAACAAGCTGGGTATCCCGGTTGTGGCTGTTGTCGACACCAACTGCTCGCCCGACGGCGTGGACTACATCATCCCCGGAAACGACGACGCAGCCCGCGCAATCGGCCTGTACTGTGACCTGGCCGCACGTGCAGCTCTGGACGGTATGACCGCTCAGATGGGTGCCGCAGGCGTTGACCTGGGCGCGTTCGAAGAAGCTCCGGTTGAAGAAGCCGTTGCGGAAGAAGCTCCCGCAGAAGCCGACGCAGAAACCCCTGCCGAAGCGTAAGCTGCCCGTCACGTAAATGACATATGGGGCAGGGTATGACCTGCCCCAATTCCGTTTGAATTGAGGAGAGCCAAAAATGGCAATCACAGCAGCAATGGTAAAAGAACTGCGCGACTCGACCGGCGCAGGCATGATGGACGCGAAAAAAGCGCTGACCGAAACCGGCGGCAACATGGATGAGGCCGTTGATTGGCTGCGCACCAAAGGTCTGGCCAAGGCGGCCAAGAAATCGGGCCGTACCGCAGCCGAAGGTCTGGTTGCTGTTCACGTTGACGGCGGCAATGGTGTCGCTGTCGAAGTGAACTCGGAAACCGACTTCGTTGCGAAGAACGCCGAGTTCCAGGAAATGGTTGGCAAGATCGCTTATGCGGCTGAAGGCGTTGCTGATGTTGACGCACTGCTGGCGGCTGACCTGGGTGGTAAGACCGTTGCAGACACACTGACCGACAAGATCGCCACCATCGGCGAAAACATGTCGGTTCGCCGCATGGCCAAGCTGTCGGGCGACACTGTTGTGTCTTATGTCCACAACGCGGCCACCAACGGCATGGGCAAGATCGGCGTTCTGGTCGCTTTGACCGGTGGCGACGAAGCGATCGGCAAGCAGGTTGCGATGCACATCGCGGCTGTGAACCCTGCAGCTCTGTCCGAAGCCGATATGGATCCGGCGGTTGTCGAGAAGGAAAAGCAGGTTCAGATGGACATCGCCCGCGAATCCGGCAAGCCGGAGCAGGTGATCGAGAAGATGATCGAAGGCCGCATGAAGAAGTTCGTGGCGGAATCGACTCTGCTGAACCAGCAATTCGTTGTGAACCCCGACCTGACCGTTGAAGCAGCGGCCAAAGAGGCGGGCGCAACCATCACCGGCTTCATCCGTTTGGAAGTTGGCGAAGGCATCGTTGTCGAAAAAGAAGACTTCGCAGCCGAAGTTGCCAAAGCCGCTCAGGGCTAAATTTGATCTCAGGACCTGCTTTGGGGTTCTGAGATAACTGCAAAGGCCGGTTACGCATTGCGTGGCCGGCCTTTTGCTTGCGCAAATAAAAAAGGACACCGAAGTGTCCTGTGCTCATTGGTTAGAATGAGGGGCCCCGCATGATGGGGATGGTCGAGGCCCCCCACAATTTCCGACATAGTTGCGTTGACGAATAGACGCCCCTTTGCCAGAGCGATCAGAGCGCTTTGTTATTGCAAAGATCCGACCAAATGTTCCCAGGCTAAAGCCACCACTCACGGAACAATATCACTTTGCAACCAAACGCTCAGATTCGGGAAGTCATGTTTTCCTTACCTAGGGTAAATTGACGCAGAGAAGCGTCAATAACTCAGCGATTTTGCCTACATAATAAACATTTGGTTCTGCAACGACGCTTTGAGAACAGCCTGAGCCGTCGTCTCCACGGCAAGCGACTCGCGTGCAAGCCTGAGATGCTTTTCGACAGTCGCTGCGGTCAGCCCCATCAGCAGGGCAATGTCCTGCGTCGTTTTACCGTCACCCACCCATTCCAGAGCTTCGCGCTGCCGCTTAGTCAGCGCGCGGTTGGGGGCATTGTAGGGCAGGGTCAAAATCTTGAGATGCGCGACATTGTTCATCAACAAAATGTCTTCGCCATGCTCGGCCCATACCTCATCAACTTCTTCCTGTGTGCGCGAGCCGCAGCCAGAAAGAGAGATTGCACCCTTCGAGCGCATAGATACAGAATTGAAGCTGACCGTATAACCTGCCGCAACACCCTTGGAACGATTGAACTCAATAACCTTGCGCTCAAGCTCTGTAAGCGTGCCGTCCTCCATCATGTCCTGAGTAATTTTCCAACTACCGGCGCCTTCGTTCTGCAGTGCCCATTTCAGCATCGGAGCGTTGAAATACAGACCATCCCGCAGGAATCCGTCCAGATAATCCCTGCCATGGTTGGTCAGGATCACAAAGTCTTCGGGATCACCCAGCGAGGTTTCAGTTCTATAGCGCGTGAACCCATAGAGCAGGCGATCGAAACCATACTCGGCCATTTGCCTGCAATGAGCGTCCCAAAGCTCCTCCAGCGTTTTTGTATAGCTGAGAAAATGGAGATACTCTGTTAGCTTCATGTAGAAGCCCTTGCGTTCAAATGGGCAGACAATGCATCCAGCGCCAATATATAGCTCTGCGGTCCAAACCCGCAAATTTGCCCGATTGCCACACGCGCAATGTACGAGTTGTGCCGAAAGCTTTCGCGCGCATGGATATTGGACAGGTGTACTTCGACAACAGGCAACTCAACTGATGCGATGGCATCCATCAACGCGATCGACGTATGCGTATACGCTCCAGCGTTCAGAACGATTCCGTGCTGGGTGCCCTTGGCAACGTGAATTGCATCAATAAGCTGACCTTCATGATTGGATTGGAAATGCGATACGTCCAAACCGACAGAATTGCCGTGTTTCACACACAAGCTTTCAATCATTTCAAGCGTGGTGCTACCGTAAACCTTAGGCTGACGCGTGCCCAGAAGATTTAGGTTCGGACCGTTTAAAATCAGAGCTTTGTGCATTATCTCACTGTTCCTGTTTACAAGTTCATAAACGCGAAAAGGTAGGAATGTCCACCGCCTGCAATTTTTCGAACATAAGGGAATGGCCCTTCCCACACAGTTCCATGGAGCGGCTGTTCGCCTTCCCGAGCCGCGCGCCACGACGAAAACCGCTTTACCCAAGATGCGACTGTCCGCCGGTGTCAGCGAAACCAAGATCACGCTCCTTCAGGCGCGACGTTGAGTAATGCTTGCATGTCGTCCCCGTTATCCCTGTTATCCAATCAGAAAGAACACTGGCGTCACCGCAATAAACATCACGATCCCGGCCAAGCGCACCTTCAAATTGCAGTTGCGCGCCGGATCGCGGCAGTCTTTGCACGCCAACCAAAGCTCGGAGGAGAAAGATCATGACCCCAGAAACGTTGTTCTCAATGAACGGCAAAACTGCGCTTGTGACAGGTGGCGCGACTGGAATTGGGCGCATGGCCGCCGAAGCCTTGGTTAGGGCAGGGGCCCATGTTCTGATCGCCTCGCGAAACCGCGATGCCTGCGAAGCCGTGGCAGAGGAGTTGAATGCCCTGGATGCCCCGGGCAGCGCCGAAGGGTTCGGAGGCGACGTCGGTACCAAAGAGGGTATCGATGACATGGTGTCCGAGGTTGGGAAGCGGACGAAAAGACTCGACATCCTTATGAACAATGCGGGCGTTACTTGGGGCGCGCCGATGGGGCAGTTTCCCTACGAAGCCTGGGACAAAGTGATGTCTGTAAACGTCGCCGGGATCTTTGACCTGAGCCAAAAACTGTTGCCAATGTTGATGAAGTCCGGCACGCCCGATGATCCTGCTCGCGTGGTCAACGTCGGATCCGTGATGGGAGAGGTCCCAATGGGGGACGGTGCCTATAGCTACTCGGCATCGAAGGCGGCGGTCCTGCACCTGACAAAGATCATGGCAAAGGAACTGTCACCATACAATGTCACCGTGAACGCGTTGGCCCCGGGGCCGTTTGTTTCCCGAATGACAGCGTTCGCGACTGCAGACGAGGACGTAAGGGCCAAAGTAGGGAAATCCGTTCCGCTTGGCCGGGTCGGCAGCGAAGAAGACATCGCCGGTTGTATGCTGTTTCTCTGCGGGCGCGGCGGCAGCTATGTAACCGGAGCCGTCATTCCGGTTTCAGGCGGCATTAACGTGGTGACCGCTGGAAACATCTTCGCTGAGGCCCTCTAAGACTATGTTGCGGTAGATGCCGAAGTTTCCGAGCCTTTAAACTGACTAACAGTTTGAGCTTACGCACTTCGGGCAACGGGCGACAGTTAATCACGACGGACCGGACAGCTCTAGTTCAAGGTTGCCAAGGCTGTTCTTTCCAAAGAACATCTCAGACCCAACAAAGAACGTCGGCACACCGAATACACCCTTTCTTACAGCAGCTTTTGTCTGATCCTTAAGCTGCTGTTTGACCTCGACACTTGTCATCGCCTCGCGAAGCTTGCGAACAGGCAATTCGTTTTCCTGTAGGATATCCATCAAAACGCCAAGCTCATCAACCTTTTGGCCATGCACCCAAATCGCGTCAAATATGGCATCTACATATTTGTTTTCCCATGATTTTCCCTTGGCATAAACTGCACCCCGCATGGCAAATTTCGTGTTTACGGGAAAGTGCGGGCTCATGTGGAAACTCAAACCGCGACGTCTGGCAAAACGGTGCAGGTCATGCGTGAGGTAAGCGCTTTTCTGCCGGATGTCAGAAAAGGCCTGAAACGGGCTTTGGTTATTCGTGGCCTTGAAAACTGTTGCCAACAACACTGGCACCAAGTCAATTTCAACGTCGTGTCTGTCGGCCAACTCAGGCAGTATCTTATGCGCAAGAAACGCATTTGGACTGCAAAAATCATAAATAAAATCTATGGCTTGCGACATGTTCTTCCTCCTGAAGGAATATGGCTAATACGCACTCACCACAAGCAAATGATTCTCCAACTGCTAACAGTTTAACAGACTGATGCCCTTAAAGTGCGACAGCAGGCGAATTCCGCCGATTTCCTGCCGATCTGCTTAGTGATGCCTCATGAAATCGAATCTCCCTACGGCATTCAGTCAGGGCAATGATTGAACGAAACGGGCTAGACTGTTACGCCATGTCTTAAATCCAACTGGAGACCCCGTATGACCGAGGCAGAACGTATTCTCATAGACCTTTTGAACCTCGAAAGATTGGAAGTTGACCTTTATCGGGGCGTAGGGTCAGGCGGCGAAACATCCACACGGATATTCGGCGGGCAGGTGGTTGCCCAGGCGCTTTCCGCCGCGTATCGCACAGTGGACGAACGGCTGTGCCATTCCTTACATGCATATTTTATTCGACCTGGCGATCCATCAGTACCTGTTATTTATCAAGTTGATAGAGCCCGAGATGGAGGTTCATTCACAACGCGCCGGGTCGTTGCAATTCAACACGGAAAGCAAATCCTGAACATGTCCGCATCGTTTCATGTGCGCGACGAAGGCTGGGATCATCAGCATGATATGCCGCAACTGGAAAAGCCGGAAAATTATCCAGCACGCACAGAGCTAAAGGAAAAATACCTGAGCGCGCTTCCGGAACGATTGCATGGCGAACTGATGCGTGAACGTCCAATTGAAGTGCGAGAAGTCAACCATGTGCATCCTTTGAAACCAGAGAAAACAGACGATCGCAACCAAATGTGGATGCGCATGAATGCCGCAAAGCAAGCAGATGAAAGAACGCAACAATTACTACTGACCTATGCGTCCGACATGAGCCTGTTGAGTTCTGGGATGCGACCACATGGGCTGAGCTGGTTCACAGGCGAAGTTAATGGCGCAAGCCTTGACCACGCCATGTGGTTTCACGCTCCGGTGCGGTTCGAGAACTGGCACTTATACTCAATGGATTCCCCGTGGACCGGACGAGGCCGGAATTTTAATCGAGGCTCAATCTATTCCGAAGACGGAATCCTGGTGGCATCGGTTGCTCAGGAAGGGTTAATGCGGAAAGTCCAAAGGAGCTCGTAAGATTCTGTTTTAACATCAAATTTCCAAGGCAAATGCTGTTTGTACGGCTGTTTTCTAACGCCGCATATTCACAATTTAACCATAATACCGATTATGCGAACAATCATTGCAGCCCCACAATGAAAAATCGCAGGACTTCCATCCTGCGATTCAACAGTAAAATCCCCTTAGTAAAACGCCTGCAATCCGGTTTGCGCGCGTCCGAGGATCAAGGCATGCACGTCATGCGTTCCTTCATAGGTGTTTACCGTCTCAAGGTTGACCATGTGGCGGATCACCTGGAATTCCAGAGAAATCCCGTTGCCGCCATGCATGTCGCGGGCCATGCGTGCGATTTCAAGCGCCTTACCACAGTTGTTGCGCTTGACGATCGAAATCATCTCAGGCGCTGCTTCGGCCTGATCCATCAGACGACCGACACGCAGACTGCCCTGCAACCCCAACGCAATCTCGGTCTGCATGTCAGCTAGCTTGCGTTGGAACAACTGTGTTTGGGCCAAAGGTTTGTCGAATTGCTTTCGGTCCAAGCCGTATTGACGTGCGCCATGCCAACAAGCCTCGGCTGCGCCCATGACGCCCCAGCTAATTCCATAGCGTGCGCGATTCAGACAGCCAAACGGGCCTTTCAAACCTTGCACATGCGGTAACAAAGCATCGTCGCCCACTTCGACACCATCCAGAACGATCTCACCAGTGATCGACGCACGCAAGCTCATCTTGTTTTGAATTTTCGGAGCACTCAGCCCCTTGAGGCCTTTTTCCAGAACGAACCCACGAATTTTACCGTCATGCGCATCCGACTTGGCCCAGATCACGAAGACATCCGAAATCGGAGAGTTCGAAATCCACATTTTGCTGCCGGTCAGCCGATAGCCGCCGTCAATCTTTTCGGCACGGGTTTTCATACCGGCCGGGTCTGAACCAGCATCCGGTTCGGTCAGCCCGAAACACCCAATCCATTCACCGCTGGCAAGTTTGGGCAGATATTTCCGGCGTTGTTCTTCGCTGCCATAGGCATAGATCGGGTACATCACCAATGAGCTTTGAACCGACATCATCGAACGATAACCAGAGTCCACGCGCTCTACTTCACGGGCGACCAAACCATAGGAAACGTATCCCCCGCCCAAGCCACCGTATTCTTCAGGGATCGTTGTCCCCAACAGGCCCATTTCACCCATTTCCCGAAAGATCTCGGGGTCGGTTTCTTCGTTCTGAAAGGCGTCGGTGGCTCGGGGCTGCAGCTTTTCCTGCGCATAAGCCCGCGCGCTGTCGGAAATCATCCGCTCGTCTTCCGTCAACTGATCAGACAGACGGAATGGATCGTCCCAGGCGAATTGCCCCAAGTCCGGTGCATCTTTGGCGCGCAAGGTGGGCTTCGTATTGGGGGCGTTCATGGTGTGTCTCCGCTCAAATATCTGGGCGCAAACTAACCTGTCAGCCTTTCAAATGACAGTAAGAGATTCGCAACCAACCATGAGTTTTTCTCATGGTCGATTACGCGTGTCCCCTGCCCGGCTTTACCCCAGAGCGTAACCTGCACCGCGTACGGTGCGAACAGGATCTTCGCCACCATGTTGGGTCAATGCTTTGCGCAACCGTCCGATATGCACATCTACCGTCCGTGTATCGACATAGATATCGCGGCCCCACACGCGGTCCAATAGCTGCTCACGGCTCCAAACACGCCCCGGCTTTTCCATGAACGTGCTCAGAAGACGGAATTCTGTCGGGCCAAGCTTCAGAGGTTTACTGTCTCGGCTGACCTTATGTGTTTCGGAATCCAGTATGATATCACCGAACTCCAGCCTAATGCCCACTGTTGCAGGCCGTACGCGCCGCAGTTGAGTTCTGACCCGGGCCATCAGTTCGACAACCGAATATGGCTTGACCACATAGTCATCCGCTCCGGTTTCCAGACCGCGCACCTTGTCGACCTCTTCCGTGCGAGCAGACAGCATAATGATCGGAATGGAACGCGTATCGGGCCTTGATTTTAGCCTGCGGCAAACCTCGATCCCGCTGAGATTTGGCATCATCCAGTCCAGAACGATGATGTCCGGACTGTCCTCATCGACCAAAAGCAGGGCCTCGTCCCCGTTCTCGGCCTTGGCCACCCGAAACCCCTCGGCCTCAAGGTTGTACGCCAGCACCTCACGCTGTGCCAGCTCATCTTCGACCACAAGAACGGTGGGTTGGTCGGCGGACATGTGTCAGATCTCCTGCGGGGTGTGCGACGTGATATCGGCCTTGGGTCGCGCCTCGGCGGGGCGTTCACCCGTGACAAGATAGACAACCTGTTCGGCAATGGCGGTGACGTGGTCGCCCATGCGTTCGATGTTCTTGGCAATGAAATGCAAGTGCATACAGGAAGAAATGTTGCGCGGGTCTTCGGCCATGAAGGTCAGAAACTCGCGGAAGAGGCCGTTATACATTTGGTCCACCTCTTCATCACGGTTGATGACATCGGTGGCCAGTTCGGCGTCACGTTGGATATAAGCGTCCAAAGCATCACGCAGCATATGTTCAACCTCGCGGGCCATACGGCGAAGGGCCGCAGCGCTGCCGTTGATCTCACCCGCATTGACCAGAACCGTAGTGCGCTTGGCGATGTTCTTGGCATAGTCCCCAATACGTTCCAGGTTGCCTGAAACCTTTAGCACCGACAGCACCAGACGCAGATCACTGGCCGTTGGCGCACGCAAGGCGATAAGACGCGCAGTTTCTTCGTCGATCAGCTCTTCCAGCGCGTCGATGGCCTTGTCGCCTGCGCGGACCTGCTGGGCCAGCTCTTCATCTCGTGATTCCAGCGAGCGAGCGGCGCCCATGATGGCAGCCTCAACCAGACCGCCCATTTTCATGATGTGGGCCTGAATCGCTTCGAGATCGCGGTCGAAAGCGGATGCAATATGTTGTTCAGTCATGATCTGATACCTGTCCTCAACCGATCCGGCCGGTGATGTAGCTTTCGGTGCGGGGATCTTCGGGGTTGGTGAAGATCTGGCCTGTCTCGCCAAATTCGACGAGGTTGCCGAGGTGGAAGAATGCGGTTTTCTGGCTGACCCGCGCAGCCTGCTGCATCGAGTGGGTCACGATCACCACCGAATAGCGCGAGCGCAACTCGTCAATCAGTTCCTCGACCTGTGCGGTTGCAATTGGATCAAGGGCCGAGCACGGCTCATCCATCAGAAGGACTTCCGGTGCAGTCGCAATGGCGCGTGCGATGCACAGACGCTGCTGCTGACCACCGGATAGGCCGGTGCCGGGGGCATCCAGACGATCCTTGACCTCATCCCAGATCGCACCACGGCGTAGGGATTTTTCAACGATTTCGTCCAGTTCCGCCTTGTTCTTGGCAAGGCCGTGAATGCGTGGGCCATAGGCCACGTTGTCATAGATTGACTTGGGGAACGGGTTCGGCTTCTGGAACACCATACCCACTTTGGCGCGCAGCTGCACCGGATCAACGCGCTTGTCATAGATATCTTCACCATCCAGCAGGATGTCGCCCTCAACCCGGCAGATGTCGATCGTGTCGTTCATCCGATTCAGACAGCGCAGAAAAGTGGACTTGCCGCAACCCGACGGGCCAATGAACGCAGTCACAGTTTTTTCTTCAATCTCAACGTTCACGTCCTTGATGGCGTGAGTGTCGCCGTAATAGACCTGAACCTTGTTCGCGGCGATCTTGATAGCTTTGGAGTCCACGGCTCTCTCCACTCGTGTCATATCGTTCATAATTAGCCCCTTACCAGCGGCGTTCAAAGCGGCGGCGCAGGAGTACCGCGATGGTGTTCATTGTCACGAGGAAGATCAACAGAATGATGATTCCCCCCCAAGCACGTTCGTAAAAAGCAGGGTCAGCGCGTTTGGACCATTCGTAGATTTGTGCAGGCATGGCCGAGTTCGGCGACAGGAACCCCGCCACAATCCCATCCGGCGGGTTCGAGGCGATAAAGCCCACCATCCCGATCAAAAGCAGCGGTGCGGTTTCGCCAAGCGCCTGCGCCAGACCAATGATGGTGCCGGTCAAAATGCCGGGAGCGGCCAGCGGCAGCACATGGTGGAACACCGCCTGCATTTTCGAGGCCCCTACCCCAAGGGCTGCATCGCGGATCGACGGCGGCACCGCCTTCAGCGACGCGCGTGTCGAGATGATGATCGTCGGCAACGTCATCAGCGTCAGCACCAAACCGCCCACCAGCGGCGCCGAGGTCGGTAAGTGCATATAGTTGATGAACACGGCCAGACCCAAAATACCGAACACAATCGACGGGACGGCGGCCAGATTCGAAATGTTCACCTCAATGATATCTGTCAGCCGGTTCTGTGGCGCAAACTCCTCAAGATAGATCGAGGCCGCAACACCGATCGGCAGCGCCAAAGCCAACACCACGAACATCATGAACAGCGATCCCAGCATAGACACACCGATCCCCGCGGCCTCGGGCCGTTGGTCTGAAGCGTCAGAGCCGAAGATGAAATCGGGGTTGAACGCCTTATACAGCACACCCGCGTCCCGCAATTGATCTACAAAATCCAACTGTGCAGCCGTTATGCTTTTGTCATTGGCGATAGACTCACGGGTGACGCGGCCTTTCATATACCCATCGACGCGGCTGTTGACCAGAAAGCGGAAGCTGACGGTTTTGCCGATCTGATCAGGGTTGGCGATCACGTAGTTCCGCAACTGAGCCTGCGCCGACTTTGACAGGATCTTACCCATTTCTTTGGGTTTCAGATCCGTCTGAATACCAAGTTCCTGTACTTCGGCCTCAAGCGCCGAGGCAATCAACGGGGCATATCCGAAGGTCGAGACCTTTTTGATATCTTCGATGTTGCGGTTGCCCTTCTTGTCCAGCTTGTCGGCCTTTAGCTCGACATTCAGCTCAAGAAAGCTCTGCTGGAAGGCGCCGGTGCCTGCTGTCACGATATTCGCGACCAGAATGATCAGCATCAGCAGGCCAATCCCGATGGCGGCAACCCCGTACAGCTTGAACCGACCCTCGGCGGCATTACGGCGTTTGGTGCGCGCGTCTTTCTCGAACAGTGAGCCACCCCTGGGCTTTGCAGCAGGAGCAGCGCCAGGCGTTTGGGAAATATCGGTCATTCGTACTGCTCCCGGTATTTGCGTACGATATAAAGGGCGAAGATGTTCAGCCCCAGCGTGATGATGAACAGGGTCAGACCCAGCGCAAAGGCCACCAGCGTCTCAGGGCTGGCAAAGTCGGTATCGCCGGTCAACTGACTGACGATCCGGGTTGTGATGGTCGTCATCGCCTCGAACGGGTTGCCCGAGAACTTGGCGATTGCACCGGCGGCCATAACCACGATCATTGTCTCGCCAATGGCGCGGCTGGCGGCCAGCAGGATCGCACCCACGATACCCGGCAAAGCGGCGGGCAGAACCACCTGACGCACGGTTTCGGACTTTGTAGCACCTAATCCCAACGACCCATCGCGCATCGACTGCGGAACCGCGTTGATGATGTCATCCGACAGCGAGGACACGAACGGGATCAGCATGATGCCCATTACCAGCCCCGCAGTCAGCACCGCGTTCGAGCTGGCCATCCAGCCAACCCCCAGCGCACCGCCTTCGCCGAACATCGACACCAATGCGGGGCCGACCGTCAAAAGGGCAAACAGACCGTAAACGATGGTCGGGATACCGGCTAGGATTTCAAGCAGCGGTTTCGCCACAGCGCGCGTCGCGCCCGTGGCGTATTCCGACAGGTAGATCGCCGCGAACAGGCCAATCGGTACCGCGACCAGCAACGCAATCAACGAGATATAGAGCGTACCCCACAGCAGCGGAAGGATCGACAGCTCTGACCCGCCACGGAAGTTGGGGGCCCAAGTACTGCCAAAGAAGAAGTCTTTCCACGAATGAAGCTGGAAGAAGTTCAGCGTTTCAAAGAGCATCGACAAAACGATGCCCACGGTTGTCAGGATCGCGATAGAGGCCGCCAGCAGCAGTAGCGCCAGAACCGCCTGCTCGACCACGTTACGGGCGCGGAATTCTTTATGCGTGCGGATATAAGCGAACGCTGCCCCCAAAAGTGCGACAGCCAGAACAATGGCCTGCATGGCAACCGATCCGGTCGACGTCATACTGCGGTATTTTTGCGCCGCAATCAGGATCGGCTGAGAAATCTCCTGTGTCAGTACCTGCCCGGCGTCCTTTAGTGTTGCCGTCAGTTGATCAATATCCGAATTCGCGTCTTGGGCCTGCGCTTCGGTCATTGCGCCTGCGGCGACTGCCCCATCCAACCCAACGGCCACACGACGTACTTCGCTCATTATGAGGCCGCGATCAGAACCTTCTGAGATCGACTGCTCGGGGATAAGGCTGGAAACCGTACTGTTCACGATCATCGGCTGGGCAAGAAGCCATACAATCAAAACGCCAAGTGCCGGAACCAACGCAGACAGGGCGACATTGTACCCATAATAGGACGGCAGCGAATGCAAATCGCGCGCGTCTCCTCCTGCGCTTGCCAAGGCACGGGAGCGACCCGTGAAGAAACCGATCACTGCCAGCGCAAGCAGGATAAGCAGCAGCCAGGATAATGCCATGAGAACTCCGATGGTATCGCAAGTGGAGGAGTCAAAAAGAACCGGGGCGCGAATATTACGCCCCGGTTCCGTTCACAAGATATATTAGGAACCGCCGCCCAGAACGGTTTCGTTCGCAACTGTTTCCTGTACTTTCGCCAGTTCAGGATCCGAGACCAGACCGTATTCTGCCAGCGGGCCGTCGGGGCCTGCGATCTCGTCCGCGACGAAGAACTCAGCATATTCTTTCAGACCGGGGATCACGCCGATATGGGCTTTTTTCACGTAGAAGAACAGCGGACGCGAAACCGGATACTCACCTGATGCGATCGACTCGGTCGAGGGAACAACGCCCGACATGGTCGCAACTTGCAGCTTGTCGGTATTGTTCTCGTAGAAGGCCAGACCAAAGACGCCGATGCCGTCCTTGTTGCTGTCGATACGGGCCAGAGTTTCGGTGTAGTCGCCGTCGATGTCGACCGACACGCCGTCGGTGCGGATCGCGATGCACTGTTTCTCGGCTGCTTTCTTGTCGTCGCCGGCAGCTGCCTTGAACACTTCGAAATCGCCCAGGTGCTCACAGCCAGCCAAGATAACCTTATCTTCGAACACTTCACGGGTGCCGTGCTTGGTGCCCGGAATGAAGGTTGCGATCGGCTGCGCCGGGAAGTCCGGGTTCACGTCGGCCCAGGTCTTGTTGGGGTTGTCGACAACTTCACCGTCCACGACGATTTTGGCTGCCAGCGCTTTGTACCAGTCTTCCGGCGTGAACTCGAACGAGTTGCCGTTGATGTCGGATGCGAAAACGATGCCGTCATAGCCGATCTGAACTTCGATGATGTCCGTTACACCGTTTTCGGCGCAAGCTTTGATTTCTTTCTCGCGGATAGCGCGCGATGCGTTGGCAACGTCGATGGTGTTTTCGCCAACACCTTCGCAGAAGCGCTTGAGGCCAGCCGACGAACCGCCCGATTCAACAACCGGTGTCGGGAAGTCAAAGTTCTCACCGAAGGCTTCAGCAACAATCGAAGCATAAGGCAGGACGGTCGAAGAACCAGCTACCTGAACCTGATCACGAGCAGCGGCAGCAGTGGCCGAGATTGCAGAGATGGCAAGAGCCGAAGCCGACAGTTTTACAAAGGACATTTCAGTCTCCCTGAAAGGATAGAATTTGATCACCCCCATGATGATCCTGCGGCACCCCTAAGAGCCGTGCGTAAGCCTTTTGTGACAGGTTTGTAACGCTTTTATGACACCTTGCTTTGTTTGAAGGTGACGTTACGAAAGAAATATCGGCCAAAAACTGACAAATTGGACGACCATAGACAGAATCTGAACCGAGTTATCGTGGCAAAATAACTGTAAACACAGAACCTTTTCCAAGGTCGCTTTCCACGCGCAGGCGACCACGGTGGCGATTTACAATATGCTTCACAATGGCCAAGCCCAGCCCCGTTCCGCCCAGCTCACGCGATCTATGACTGTCGGCGCGATAGAATCGCTCAGTCAGACGCGGCAAGTGTGTCGCATCGATTCCCGGCCCCTTGTCGATGACCTGTACCCTTACAGCAGGACCACGCATCGCCGTATCCCGGTCCGAGGACGTGATGCGTACCTTGACCACTCCACCGCTGCCGCCGTATTTGATTCCGTTTTCGATCAGGTTGGTGAAAACCTGACGCAGCTGATCGCTGTCACCGGTTAACGTAACAGGCCCCTGATCCGCCGAAAGGGTCAGTTCGACACCGGCGTCCTCGGCCAAAGGACGTACCGAGTTCAAAATCGACTGCATCATTCCCGTCAGTTCAAGTTGCTCTTTCGGGCGGACGCGTTCTTCGCTTTCAACCCGGTTCAATGAAAGCAAATCACCCACCAACCTGTTCATGCGGTTGGCTTCCTCGGTCATGATCTTAAGAAACCGCTCGCGCGCGACGGCATCGTCACGGGCAGGTCCCCGTAGGGTTTCAATGAACCCCATCAAGGCGGTCAGAGGGGTTCGCAGCTCGTGACTGACATTGGCAACGAAGTCACGACGCATCTGACCGGCCTGCTCCAGATGGGTGACATCCTGAAAGATGGCCAACACAGCGCCGCCGGAAACCGCTCCGACGCCGTTCATATACCGGCACTGAACTTCGAAGGTTGTGTCCTGCGCCCCGTCGTTCGCCAGGTGACGCGTTTTCGCCGGCCCTTTTGTGCGCAGGCTCTGCTCCATGGCTTCGATGACCTGAGGCTGCCTCAGGATCGTTGCGAAGTGCCGACCCTCGATCCCCGCGCCAAGCAAGGTTTTGGCGTGCGTGTTGGCGGCGATAATGCGTTCCGTTTGATCGACCACCAAAGCCGGCATGGGAACGGCCGCGACAAATTCGGTGAGCTGGTCATTTGACATGGAAAAAACCTCTTGGAGGTAATCAGACCGCCGTCATCGTATCCCGGAACCTGCGCATATTGCTCTGGTAATGCAGGGCGCTTAGGGTCAGACCCTTCGCGGCTGCATCGTCCAATGTGCGCACAACCTTGCCCGGTGATCCCATAACAAGTGAATTATCCGGTATCTCTTTGCCTTCCGTAATCAAAGCCCCTGCCCCGATCAGGCAATTCTTGCCAATCTTTGCCCCATTCAGGACGATCGCCCCCATTCCAATCAGAGAGTTCTCGCCAATCGTACAGCCATGCAGCATAACCTTGTGGCCGATGGTGCAGTTCTTGCCAATAGTCAGGGGAAAACCTGCATCAATATGCATGACGCAGTTTTCCTGAACATTGCTGCCTTCGCCGATGCGGATCTCTTCATGGTCGGCGCGGATGGTGGACCCAAACCAGACCGAGGCGCCCTGCTCCATCACCACTTTACCGATCAGGTTGGCGTCCGGTGCAACCCATGTGTCATCGTGAATTTGCGGCGTATGCTCGCCCAAGGCGTAGATTGTCATGACAGGCCCTCAAATTCATTTTGTAGTGCGCGAACGTGGTTTTGAAGGCTGGGTTGCTGAATACGGCGCATACGTTCGGCGCTGACGATGGTCTTCAGCTTTTCTTCCGTCGAATCCAGATCGTCATTGACCAGAACGTAATCGTAATACCCCCAATGGCTGATTTCGTCCCAGCTCTTGAGCATCCGTTTGGCGATCACGTCGTCACTGTCCTGGCCACGGCTTTCCAACCGACGGCGCAGTTCCGGGATCGAGGGCGGCAGGATAAAGATCGAAAGCGCGTGTTTGCCAAGGTCCGAGTTGCGGATCTGAACTTCACCTTGCCAATCCACATCGAACAAAACGTCCTTTCCGCTGTTGATCGACTCGCGGACAGGCCCGGCTGGTGAGCCGTAGAAGTTCCCGAAAACATGCGCGTGTTCCAGCATCTGCCCTTCGGCGACCTGCTGTTTGAACGCATCCTCCGTCAGAAAGAAATACTCGCGACCGTGTTCTTCGCCCGGACGCGGCGCGCGGGTGGTGGCCGAGACCGAAAACTCCAGATCGGTATCCCACTGCATCAACCGTTTGGCCAATGTGGATTTTCCTGCACCAGAGGGCGAGGACAGAATGATAAGTAGGCCGCGTCGATCCGCCATTTGGCGCTCCTGTCGTTATTCCACGTTCTGAACTTGTTCGCGCATCTGATCTATAACGGCTTTCAACTCAAGCCCTACCGAAGTCAGATCGGCACTTTGCGCCTTTGAACACAGGGTATTGGCCTCCCGGTTGAACTCCTGCATCAGAAAGTCAAGCTTTCGGCCAACTGCAACGTCCTGATCCAGCAAGTCCCGCGCAGCCAAGACATGCGCTTTCAGGCGATCAATTTCTTCGGTGATATCGGCCTTGACCGCGATCAGTGCAAGTTCCTGCGCAACACGGTCCGGGTCGGCACCCTGCGCGTTATCCATGACGCGCGACAGGTTCTCGCGCAGCGTTTCTGCGACCTTGTCCTTTCGCTGCTCCGCCAGAATTGCAGCCTGTTCTGTCAATTCCGCCACCGTTTCCAGTTGACCGTTCAATATTTGCGAAAGCGCCTGACCTTCGGTCTCGCGCATCGCGATAAATTCGGTCAAAAGCCCCGGGAACTCAGCGATTAGATGTTCGACCAATGGCGCAGGATCGTCTACGTCGCTGCCCGCATCCAGCATACCTTTTAACGCGATAAGGTCAGAAGCACGCGACGGGGCAAGCATGATATCCCGCGCTTCTGCCATTTGCTGCGTTTTTGCCAGGGCCTCCAGCGCAGCCCCCATTGCGACTTCGTTCAAAACAAGGTCCGGCGCAGATTCATCACGGTTAAGCCGCAGGGACAGCGTGACGCTTCCCCGGCTCAGGGCCTTGGACAATTGCCCACGCAATGCGACCTCTAACCCCGTCAACCAGTCCGGAGCACGCACGCGCATGTCTAGCCCCTTGCCATTGACGCTGCGCAACTCCCACGTCCAGCTATGCGGCCCAAACGCCCCCTTGCCAGAGGCAAATCCAGTCATGGATCTGATCATGCCCGCCCTTTCGTCGCTGCTCGTCTCAGAATACTTGACCGCACCTAATGCCATCACAGCACGCAGGGCAAGAGTTTGCTGGGTTTCGCCTGAAGACAGCTAAGTTAACCATTCATTAAAGAATTCCTCCAAGAGTGGCACCAACCATGTCAGTTTGGCCCCTGTCAGAACTGGTCATTCGAAAAATGCCCTCGATATCTGGCATTTTAGGAAAATGATGGCCACTTGGCGTTAGGGCTATGAAATGACAACCTTTTTCGGAAACGGGTCCGGGTCTAACTTTGGAAAGATCATCGCGATGGATCGCTTTGACAGTGGCCGCATATTTTCGCCCATTCGCCAGGCTGAGGCTTATTGGAGCGCGCTGCTATCGGGTGGCGAGATTCCAATGCGATCGCAGATTGATCCGCGCGGACTTGAGAACATTTTGGAAAACACCTTTATCCTCGAACGCATAGCACCCGGCCTGGCCAGGTTTCGCCTTGCGGGCAGTCATCTGAACAGGCTTGCCGGGATGGAGGTTCGGGGCATGCCTCTGACCGCCTTTTTCGAACCGTCGGCACGATCTCAGGTTACAGAGATATTGGAGCAGGTTTTTGCAGGTCCTGCGATTGCCGAGTTTGAACTTGCAGGCGCTGGGAAACCGGGGCGCGCCCATCTGGATGCGCGCATGATCCTGCTGCCACTGAAAAGCGATTTAGGGGACGTAAGCCGCGTCTTGGGCGTACTTGCCAGCAATGGCGCCATCGGAGCCACGCCCAGGCAGTTCGGCGTGCTTGGTCAGAAGGTTCGCACAGTGGCGTCCGTTCAATCACCGCGCACGAAGATCGAACCGACCTCAGCAGGATTTGCCGAGGGATAAAGGGAGTTTGATCACTCAAAGTCCCATTTGCGTCTGGTTGTATCGCGAGATGATTAGGTAACAAAAAAGCGGGCCTTTGCCCGCTTTTTCTATGATTTAGCTCGCCGCTCGTTTGCTGCGATCGCGCCTCAGGTTAGTCAGTTCCTCGGCCACAAGGAAGGCCAGTTCAAGGGACTGCGACGCGTTCAAACGAGGATCGCAGGCGGTGTGGTAGCGGTCTGAAAGATCCTCTTCCGTCACGGCGCGCACGCCGCCCGTGCATTCGGTTACATCCAGACCGGTCATCTCGAAATGTACACCACCGGGGATAGTACCCTCGGCCTGATGTACGCCAAAAAAGTCGCGAACTTCGCGCAGGACTGAATCAAACGGACGCGTCTTGTAGCCCGTTGCCGATTTGATGGTATTGCCGTGCATCGGATCGCAGACCCAAGTCACATTAGCACCCTCTTCCTTCACGGCTTTGACCAGACGCGGCAGATGCTCACCGGCTTTGCCCGCTCCGAACCGCGCGATCAGGGTCAGGCGACCCTCTTCGTTTTCGGGGTTTAGCTTGGACATCAGAACCTTCAGGTCTTCCGCCGTCGTGGTCGGACCGCATTTCAGACCAATTGGGTTCAATACACCGCGGCAGAATTCCACATGCGCGCCGTCGGGCTGACGGGTGCGGTCGCCGATCCAGATCATATGGCCAGACCCGGCCAGCCAGTTGCCAGAAGTCGAATCCAGACGCGTCAACGCCTCTTCATACTCCAGCAGCAGACTTTCGTGGCTGGTATAGAACTCGACGGTCGAGAACTCATGCGTGGTGTCGGCGGTGATACCAGCCGCGTGCATAAAGTCGATCGTGTCCTGAATCCGGTCCGCAATCTCAGAGTATTTCTGAACGTCCTGTTCGTCCGTGAAGCCCAAAGTCCACGAATGCACCATGCTCATATCCGCGAAGCCTCCGGTCGAGAAGGCCCGCAAAAGGTTAAGCGTCGCCGCGGCCTGCGTATAGGCCTGCAACATCTTGCCGGGATTCGGAATACGCGCTTCGGGCGTGAACGCCAGTTCGTTGATGATGTCGCCACGATAACTTGGCAGTTCCACACCATCGACAACCTCGGTCGGGGCGCTGCGTGGCTTGGCAAACTGTCCCGCCATCCGGCCAACTTTGACCACGGGAACTTTGGCGCCATACGTCAGCACCATCGCCATTTGCAGCATCACCTTGAAGGTATCACGGATTGCGTCGGCGCTGAATTGTTCAAAGCTTTCAGCACAGTCGCCACCTTGCAGCAGGAACGCCTCTCCACGTCCGGCGGCACCCAAAAGCTGTTTCAGGCGGCGCGCTTCCCCGGCAAAAACCAGCGGGGGATACTGCGAAAGCTGGGCCTCGACCTTAGACAGCGCGTCCGCGTCGGTATAATCTGGCATCTGAACCCGGGGCTTGTTGCGCCAGTTCGATTTTTGCCACTCGGTCATAGCTTTGATCTCCGCTGAAGTATTCAGGTCGTCTCTATACAAAATGCATTGAAGAGTGACCATATACGATTTGCGCCTCTTGACGCGGGAAACAAGCTTTGATCATGGTTGCTGTCAAATCTGTCGCCGACGCAACGTCATTAGGCGCCGAATCAAGGACACCTCGCCATGCAAGAGCAACGCCAAGTTGTCACGGTGGAAGACACTGCGGCCAACCCTAAGAATTTCGTATTTGTCTTGCTGGACAAATTTTCGCTGCTGTCCTTTGCTTCGGCGCTGGACAGCCTGCGTATTGCCAATCGCATGGCCGACAAAGAGCTGTATTCGTGGACTTTTGCAGGCGAAGGCGGTGATACCGTCAAATGCTCGGCCGGGACCGAGTTCAAGCTGGACACCGATCTGAACGAATTGCAGCGCGACGACGTTGTGATCATATGCGGCGGTGTAGACGTTCAGGCGGCGACCACCAAGAAAGTTCTGAATTGGGTTCGGCGCGAGGCACGGCGTGGTCTGAAAATCGGCGGGCTTTGCACAGCGGCCTATACTCTGGCCAAGGCCGGACTTCTGGACGGCAAACGTGCGACGATCCACTGGGAAAACTCGGACAGCTTTATCGAGGAATTCGATGAGGTCGAGCTAACAAAGTCTGTTTTCCAAATTGATGGCAACCGGATGACAACTGCGGGCGGGACCTCATCCATCGACCTGATGCTGAAGATCATCGCTGATGATTACGGCGAAGATCTTGCCAACGCGGTCGCCGACCAGATGATCTATTCCTCGATCCGCACCGATCAGGACACGCAGCGCCTGTCCACCCCTACCCGCATCGGCGTGCGCCATCCCAAGTTGAGCCAGGTCATCCTGATGATGGAAAAAAACATCGAGGAACCGATCTCACCTTCGATCCTTGCCAAGGATGTGGGCATGTCCACGCGCCAGTTGGAACGCCTGTTCCGTCGCTACCTGAGCCGTTCTCCCAAGCGGTACTACATGGAGCTTAGGCTGCACAAAGCGCGCAACCTGCTGATGCAGACAGATATGAGTGTCATTAACGTGGCGCTTGCCTGCGGCTTCGCCAGCCCCTCGCATTTCTCGAAATGCTACCGCGCGCACTATAATACGACACCATACCGGGAGCGCGGTGCCCAAAGTGGTCGCCTTTCGGTTTAACCTCCGGGCGCCATCCGATAAACCGCGCCTTCTCCTACGGAAATAAACCAAATGGACCCGTCAGGCGCTTCGACAATGTCCCGGACGCGCTCGGTCTCGGCTCCTTTGATTTGCTCGACTTCCTTTAGGGGTGACCCCTCAAGCCGGGCGATGTAGTTGAACTTGAGCGACCCCACGAAGATGTCGCCCTTCCACTCGGGCCAGAGTTTTCCGGAATACACCATCAATCCCGAAGGTGCGATGGATGGGTCCCAGTAGAATTTCGGTTGCTGCATCCCGGACTTCGCGGTGCCTTCGCCGATTGACTTGCCTGAATAATGCTTACCGTAGGAAATAACCGGCCAACCGAAGTTCTGACCCGGCAGAACAAGATTCACCTCATCCCCGCCCCGCGCACCATGTTCCGACGTCCACAGTCGCCCTTGTGCATCAAGACCCGCGCCCTGTGGGTTTCTATGCCCATAAGACCAAATCTCGGGCCTTAAATCGGGTTGACCGACAAACGGGTTGTCAGACGGGACCGAACCATCCCGGTTTATCCGGATAACCGAGCCGATATGGTTCGACCTGTCCTGAGCTTGAGGCCGGTCACCGCGATCACCGATTGTGACAAACAAGGTTCCGTCATCGGCTTCTAAGACCCGAGACCCAAAATGCCGACCACCAGATCCCCCCGGCATGGCTTCGAAGATCACCCTTAGATTTGTAAGGCGTTTTCCGTTCTCTGACAGGCGTGCGACCGCCACGGCAGTTCCTGCACCACCCTTCTGACGTTTTGAAAAAGTAAGAAAAATCTCACGGCTTTGGGTAAAATCGCGTGCGATGGTCACGTCCAGCAACCCACCCTGCCCTTTGGCCACCACATCCGGTGCACCGCGCACCCGGCGTGCGTCCCCGTCAGTGACATATAATAGCTGTCCGTCACGCTCGGTCACCAGAAACGTACCGTCTGGCAGTATCCCTACCGCCCACGGGGTATCCAGCCCATCGACAAGTGCGCTCACCTGCACCGGACCGGCTGATGTTCTTAGTTCATCGGCGTCGGCCACCATTGGACCGAACAACAGGAGTGAAACCGCGAACGCTCTGAGCATGGGGATCTCCACTTTAGGGGCACTGCGACAACCGCAACAAAACAAATAGGATTATGGGCCGCAAAAACACGTTTGCGTTAGGACTTTTCTTTTCCGAACAGCTTGCCTAGGGTCATGCCCAGAACGAATACGTTCACAATAGGGAGTAACCATATGAAAAAGCTGCTTACAGCAACTGCAGCAACCGCTCTGCTGTCCGGCACCGCAATGGCCGAAGATGTCACACTGGGCGTTCTGTTCGGCTTTACCGGTCCGATTGAATCGCTGGCACCTGCCATGGGCTCGGGCGCGGAACTGGCAATGGCCGAAGTCACCGAATCCGGAAAACTGCTGGACGGTTCGTCTGTTTCGGCATCCCGCGCTGACACCGGCTGCATCGACAACGGTCTGGCCACCTCGAACGGTGAGCGCATGATCGCAGACGGTGTCGCTGGCATCATCGGCGGCGACTGCTCGGGCGTGACCGGAGCGATCCTGCAGAACGTCGCGATTCCGAACGGCATGGTCATGATCTCACCGTCGGCAACCTCGCCCGGCCTGTCGACCATGGAAGACAATGGCCTGTTCTTCCGCACCGCCCCGTCGGATGCACGCGAAGGTCAGGTGATGGCCGACATCCTGAACGATCGCGGCATCAGCTCGATCGCTCTGACCTACACCAACAACGACTATGGTAAAGGTCTGGCGGACGCGATCCAGTCGTCGTTCGAGGCTTCGGGTGGCGAAGTCACCATCGTGGCCGCGCACGAAGACGGCAAGGCCGACTACTCGGCCGAAGTGGGCGCGCTGGCCTCGGCCGGTGGCGACATACTGGTGGTCGCGGGCTATCTGGATCAGGGCGGTCTGGGCATCATCCAGTCGGCGCTGGACAGCGGTGCGTTTGACACATTCGGTCTGCCCGGTGGCATGATCGGTGACTCGCTGCCCAATAACGTCGGCCCCGACCTGAACGGCTCGTTCGGTCAGATCGCCGGTTCGGGCGGTGAAGGTGCTGAAAAGTACTTTGCCATGGCCGAAGCTGCGGGTTTCGACGGCTCGTCGCCCTATTCGCCGGAAAGCTATGACGCCGCAGCGCTGTTCATGCTGGCAATGCAGGCCGCCGGATCCACCAACCCTGCGGACTACGGCGCCAAGATTATGGACGTCGCCAACGCTCCGGGTGAAAAAATCTATCCCGGTGAACTGGCCAAGGGTCTGGAATTGCTGGCCGCAGGTCAGGACATCGACTATGTCGGCGCATCCGGTGTTGAACTGATCGGTCCCGGTGAAAGCGCCGGTTCGTATCGTGAGATCGAAGTCACCGACGGCGAAAACAAGACCGTCAACTTCCGTTGATCGGACTTAAATAGTCATAAAAACAAGCAGCCCGGGCCTTGTGTCCGGGCTGTTTCAATGAAAAAAGGCCGCACCCCGGCAAACGGGGATGGGACAACAACGCCGAAAACGGCGGCTAGGGGAAAAGATGATCGTCGTCGAAGACGTGCACAAGCATTTCGGCGGGTTTCATGCGGTGGACGGGGCATCGCTGGAAATCCAAAAGGGCTCGATCACCGGTCTGATTGGGCCGAACGGGGCCGGAAAAACCACTCTGTTCAACGTGATCGCGGGCGTTCTGCCGCCGACCAGCGGCAAGGTTCATATGGACGGTGAGGACATCACCGGCCTGCCCCCGCATGAGCTGTTCCACAAAGGCCTGCTGCGCACGTTCCAGATCGCGCATGAGTTTTCCTCGATGTCGTGCCGTGAAAACCTGATGATGGTGCCCGGCGCGCAATCGGGTGAATCGCTTTGGAACACATGGTTTGGGCGCAAACGCATCGCTGACGAGGAACGCGCGCTGCGCGCCAAGGCCGATGAGGTGCTGGAGTTCCTGACCATCGAACATCTGGCCGATCACAAGGCCGGTCAGGTCTCGGGCGGGCAAAAAAAACTGCTGGAACTGGGTCGCACCATGATGGTCGACGCCAAGATCGTCTTTCTGGACGAGGTTGGTGCAGGCGTGAACCGTACCCTGCTGATGACCATCGCCGACACGATCCTGCGCCTGAACAAGGAACGCGGCTATACCTTCGTGGTTATTGAGCATGACATGGATTTCATCGGCAAAATCTGCGACCCGGTCATCTGTATGGCCGAGGGCAAGGTGCTGGCCGAAGGTACCTTGGATGAGATCAAAGCGAATGAGCACGTGATCGAAGCCTATCTAGGCACCGGCCTGAAGAACAAAGACAAGCTGGAGGCCGGGGCGTGAGCGACAATCCTTATCACGACGACAAGGGCAACAAGGACGCCTCGATCACCAACACGCATGGCGTCGGCACGATGACCCCCGCCCATCGCAAAAGCGGTGAAACGCATAAGGTCGAGGGCGGCCCCTTCCTGATCGGCGACACGATGACCGGTGGTTACGGCAAAGGGCCAGACATCCTGCACGATTGCACCATCGCCGTCGACAAAGGCGAGATTGCGGTGATCGTCGGCCCTAATGGCGCGGGCAAATCGACCGCGATGAAGGCTGTATTCGGCATGCTAGACGTCCGCGCCGGAGCTGTTCGACTGGACGGCGAAGACATCACCAAACTGTCGCCGCAGGACCGGGTGATCAAGGGGATGGGCTTTGTTCCGCAGACGTCGAACATCTTCACCTCAATGACGGTGGAGGAGAACCTTGAGATGGGTGCCTTCATCCGCCGCGACGATATCAGCCAGACGATGGAGCAGGTCTATGACCTATTCCCCATCTTGCGCGATAAACGCAATCAGGCAGCCGGAGAGCTATCGGGCGGCCAACGCCAACAGGTCGCCGTGGGCCGCGCGCTGATGACTCAGCCCAAGGTGCTGATGCTGGACGAACCCACCGCCGGGGTCTCGCCCATCGTGATGGATGAGCTGTTTGACCGGGTCATCGAGGTTTCTCGCACCGGGCTGCCGATCCTGATGGTCGAACAGAACGCCCGTCAGGCGCTGGAGATCGCGGACAAGGGATATGTGCTGGTTCAGGGGCGGAACGCCTATACCGGCACGGGCAAGGAACTGCTGGCCGATCCCGAAGTGCGCAAGAGCTTCTTGGGGGGGTGAGGATGCGATTTTCATTCACGCTGCTAATTGCGTGGCTTCTCCAATCTTCTACCCTTTTTGCTGCCTTGGATCAAACAGGATATCGCGCAAACTGCACTATTTATTCCGCGTGTGAGGACGAAGTTTGTGTGGGCGTAACAGTGCCACTTTACTCTCTTACTCTGATCCGTGAAGGAGAAGCATACTTTCTGATAGGCAATGCAAGCGAGCGTCGAAAACTCGGGCTTTTCGAAGACCCGATCAATGCAACAAGTTACCTTAACGAGAACCCAAGACCTGATTTTTCGACCGTCGTGATACCAAACAATGAAATCGCCGATGGATTTGGCCTGAACTTTATCCCACTAGTTCGCAGTAGAGACCTTGTTGTCATGTCTAATCGGATCACGAAATTTACTTGTACCACTATTGGAGATGGGCTGTACTAATGGACTTCCTCAACGCCCTTGTGGCGCTCTCCAACTTCGTTCTTGTTCCCGCAATCGCCTATGGCAGTCAGTTGGCGCTGGGGGCGCTGGGGGTGACACTGATCTATGGCATCCTGCGGTTCTCGAATTTTGCTCATGGCGACACAATGGCCTTTGGCGCGATGATTGCTGTGTTGGTAACTTGGGGTCTGCAAGCGGCAGGCGTCAGTTTCGGGCCGCTGCCGACCGCTCTGCTTGCCCTGCCCTTTGCCATACTGGGCTGTATCTTTCTGGTTCTGGTCACCGACCGACTGGTTTACAGGTTCTACCGCGAACAAAAGGCCAAGCCGGTCATTCTGGTAATCGTGTCGATGGGCGTGATGTTCATCATGAACGGGATCGTGCGATTCATCATCGGTCCTGATGATCAACGCTTCTCGGACGGCGCGCGGTTCATCGTCTCGGCTCGTGACTTCAAAGCGATGACCGGGCTACGTGAAGGGCTGGCGATCAAGACCTCTCAGGGCATTACCGTGGTTGTTGCGGTTGTCGCCGTGGTGCTGTTGTTCTGGTTCTTGAACAAGACACGCACCGGCAAGTCGATGCGCGCCTATTCCGATAACGAGGATTTGGCGCTGCTGTCCGGCATCAACCCAGAACGCGTGGTGATGATCACATGGATCATTGTCGCGGCGCTGGCGACTACGGCGGGTGTGCTCTATGGTCTCGACAAAAGCTTCAAACCCTTCGTCTATTTCCAGCTTCTGCTGCCGATCTTCGCCTCGGCCATTGTCGGCGGTCTTGGCAACCCGATTGGTGCCATCGCGGGCGGGTTCATCATCGCGTTTTCCGAAGTCACCATCACCTATGCGTGGAAAAAGGTGCTGACCTATCTAGCACCCGAAGGTCTAGAGCCCTCGGGCCTCGTCCAGTTCCTATCCACCGATTACAAATTCGCCGTCAGTTTCGTGATCCTGCTGATCGTGCTTCTGTTTAAGCCCACGGGCCTGTTCAAGGGGAAAGCGGTATGACCGAGTCCGTCAAAAACACGCTGCTTTTCATTGCGGTCGGCTCTCTGATCCTGCTGACAGGATTCACGCAAAGCTGGAACTCGGCCATTTTGATCCTGAACATGGGGCTGATCTCGGCGATCATGGCGATCGGGGTGAACCTGCAATGGGGCTTTGCGGGCCTGTTCAATGTAGGCGTTATGGGATTTGTCGCGCTGGGCGGATTGGCTGTGGTACTGATCTCAACCCCGCCCACGCCGGGCGCTTGGTCGGCCGGGGGGTACGGTATTCTGCTAGCCCTGCTTTTGGGTGCCGCGACAGTGGTCGCAGCCGTGCTTGTCGCCACGCGAATGCCAAAGGGACGGATGCAAACCCTGTCTATCATCGGTATTCTCATCGCCGGGTTCTTTATCTATCGCGCGGTGTTCGATCCCAGCATCGCCGCGGTCGAGGCGATTGATCCCGCAGTCGCAGGCAATATCGGCGGTTTGAACCTGCCGGTTCTGTTGGCATGGCCTGCGGGCGGCTTGCTGGCAGCGGGCGCGGCCTGGTTGATCGGGAAAACTGCGCTGGGCCTGCGGTCAGACTATCTGGCGATTGCGACGCTGGGTATCGCCGAGATCATCATCGCCGTCATGAAGAACGAAGACTGGCTGGCTCGTGGCGTCAAGAATGTCTACGGCATCCCGCGCCCCGCCCCAGTGGTGGGTTATGAGGTCGAGTTGCAGGCCGATCCCGGCTTTATCGCCCGCGCCGAATGGCTGGGGCTTGATCCCGTCACGGCCTCGACCCTTTCGGTCAAGCTGGGCTATTCGTTGCTGTTCACAATCGTCCTGCTGGCGCTGCTATGGATGGCGCAAATGGCGCTAAAAAGCCCATGGGGTCGGATGATGCGCGCCATTCGCGACAACGAAGTCGCGGCCGAAGCAATGGGCAAGGACGTCACCCGCCGCCACTTGCAAATCTTCGTTTTGGGGTCGGCGATCTGCGGCATTGCTGGCGCGATGATGACCACGCTTGACGGCCAGTTGACGCCCGGCACCTACAATCCGCTGCGGTTTACATTCCTTGTTTGGGTCATGGTAATTGTCGGCGGGTCCGGCAACAATTTCGGCGCAGTTTTGGGGGCTTTCCTGATCTGGTTCCTGTGGGTCCAGGTCGAGCCGATTGGCTTGTGGATGATGAACCTGATTACGGCAGGAATGCCGGACGGCAGCGCGCTTAAGGCACACCTGATTGAAAGTGCCGCTCATATGCGGCTGTTCACTATGGGTCTAATCCTTCTCATCGTGCTCAGGTTCAGCCCACGAGGATTGATACCCGAAAAATAGACTGACCCAAGGTTAAGTTTCAAACCGCGCCAAGTGTTTGGCGCGGTTTGTTGATTTCAGCGTATCGCTTGTTTACACGATAGGTGACCGCAGTGCTTCAGGCCGGTGTTCCTCTCACCCTGGATAACGCGGACGGCCTGATGAGTATGAAAAGAGTTCACATGAAAACCTTGATCACCAAAACAGTTCTTTTTCTACCGCTTGTCGCAGGTTTGTCGGGATGTATTCCGTCACCCGAAGACGTCGAAAGCGCACCGGTGAAAGTTCAAACCCCCAAGGGCGAAGTCACCTGCCAGCTTTATCGCCTGGACCGGGTAATCTGGGATCGCGCCACTGACTTCCCGGCTGACAAGATGTCGGTGCCAGAGGCGGACGCCTACTGTAAGCAGGAAGGCCAGCGCCGCCTGAAGTGATCCGGCTGGCTGCGCGCTGAACCAAATTGGTCCGGCGCGCGGCCCCTAATTGTTTTTAAACAATCCACCAAGGATACCGCGAACAATGCGGCGTCCGGTGGTGCCTTTCAGCTCTTTGATGACCGCCTCGCTCATCGCCGACGTAAACGTATCCCTTTTGCGGGTGACGCGGGACGAGGACCGCCCCACCCTGCTGCCGGAATAGCGTCGCGCTGTCGAAAATTCACGTTCGGCCACGGATTGAGTTTCTTCGTGTTCTTCGGCCTCAGCAGCGGCTGCGGCGGCGGCCGAAGCACGGGATTTCAAAATCTCGAAGGCGGACTCTCGGTCTTGCAGCGCATCATATTTTGCTTTCATCGGGGACGTATCCATCACGGCCTGACGCTCGGCCGCAGTTACCGGGCCAAGCTGCGAGCCCGGCGGTCTGATCAAAGTACGTTCGACAATACCCGGCACGCCCTTTTTCTGAAGCATCGAAGTAACGGCTTCGCCAACCCCGACTTCACGGATTGCGGCCTCGGTATCAAAGGCCGGGTTTTCGCGATATGTCTCGGCTGCAAGGCGCAGGTTCTTCCTGTCCCGCGCCGTAAAAGCGCGCAGTGCATGCTGAATCCGGTTTCCGAGCTGACCAAGAATATCTTCTGGGATATCTGCGGGGTTCTGAGAAATGAAATAAACACCAACCCCCTTCGAACGGATCAGGCGCGCAACCTGTTCGACCTTGTCCACCAAAACTTTTGGGGCGTCTTCAAAAAGCAGGTGCGCCTCATCAAAGAAAAACACCAACTTTGGCTTATCCGGATCGCCGACTTCGGGCAGCTCTTCGAACAGTTCACTAAGCAGCCACAAAAGGAACGTCGCATAAAGACGCGGCGCACCCATCAGCTTGTCCGAGGCAAGGATATTCACGACGCCCTGCCCGTTTTCGTCAACGCGCATCAAATCCGCAAGTTCCAAAGCTGGCTCGCCGAACAGGTTGGTGCCACCTTGGTTTTCAAGAACCAAGAGGCGTCGCTGAATGGCCCCTATCGAAGCCGTCGAAACATTGCCAAAGCGTAAGGACAACTGCGTTCGATTTTCACCGATCCAAACCAGCAGCGATTGCAGATCCTTAAGGTCCAGCAGCGGCAACCCTTCTTCGTCCGCCACACGAAAGGCGATGTTCAAAATACCTTCCTGTGCCTCGCTCAGATCCATCAGACGAGACAGAAGAAGCGGCCCCATCTCAGTTACGGTTGTACGGACGGGATGCCCTTGTTTGCCAAACAGATCCCAAAAGGCGACAGGGCACGCCGCATAAGAATAATCTGTGAAGCCAATTCTTTCGGCGCGTTCGTGAAAAGACTTGTGCAGTTTATGCGTTTCACTACCCGCCTTGGCCAACCCGGACAGATCACCCTTAACATCGGACAAAAACACCGGAACACCTGCCTGCGAAAATCCCTCGGCAAGAATTTGCAATGTCACCGTTTTTCCGGTTCCAGTCGCACCAGCGATCAATCCATGCCGATTGGCATATTTCAACGTCAATGATTGAGGCTGGCCATACTCGTCACCCGCGCCACCTAAAAAAATACCATTTTCCATATGATTATGGTCCCAATATCCACCGATCTGACGGCAGCATACAAATTTAATATTTAACTGCGATAGTCTATTCGTTTTCTCCGCAGTGAGAGGTGCGAGGCAACGATCTTCCTCCCTGTCGACTGGCCGCGCTTTCGGGCGCGGCTTTTTTTAAGATTGCGACCTATGTCATTAAATTTTCAGGTTTGCAGTTGACCGATGCGCTCCCCTCTCGTAACGTCTGCGCATAACTAAGTCGGCCAGTCCGACGGGGAGAAAATTCAGTTGAAGGGAGCCGCTCCACCGGCTCCCTTCTTCGTTGGAAAAAGCCCCGAAAATCGCGGCAAACCGGCAAGATTCCGATCACTTCCCTGCATTTTGAAAGCTTAATGCCTGACACCCTGCCACAAGGATGTTAGACCGGGCAAAAAGCTTAACCAATCTGCCGAGGCGTTCATGTTCAAGAAACTTCTCTCACTCAACATTGTTGGCGCCGTGCTTCTATCAGGCGCGGTTGCTGCTCAGGAAACTCAATCCGGTGAATCTCAACCGGCGCAAGCAGACAGTGGTCTTGATCTGGGTCAGTCCGGGCCGCGTGTCGGCGAACAGTTCATCAAGGAAAAGTCAGGCGACTGGGAGGTTTCCTGCATCAAGGCCGAAGAGGGCAATGACCCCTGCGCCTTGGTCCAGATCCTGAACGGTCAGCAGGGTGAACCTATTGCCGAAGTCACCATTGGTAAATTGCCCGCTGGTGGAGCTGCCGCTGCATGGGCCAGTGTGATCGTTCCCCTTGAAACCCTGCTTCAGGCGCAGCTTGCCCTGTCAATCGACGGAGCACCGCGCAAACTCTACAATTACCACCACTGTGTTCCTGTCGGCTGCGTTGCCCAACTTGGGTTGAGCCAAGGCGATGTCGACGCAATGAAAGCAGGCAGCAAAGCGGTTCTGTCGCTGGTTCCGGCCCGTTTTCCGGATCAGGTTCTGTCAATGGACATGTCGCTTGCGGGATTCACGTCGGGGTTTGACAGCCTGACGGCACAGCAAAACTAAGAACGGCAGACAAAGGCGGCTGAAGAAATAGTCGCCTTTCTTTTCCGCCCGACGTGCTTAGACACGTTTCAGCGCCAAAACCGCATTCAGGCCGCCAAAGGCAAACGCATTGCTCAGCGCCACATCCACTTTGGCATCGCGCGCGTCATTTGGCACCACGTCCAAGGCGCACTCGGGATCAGGTTCTTCATAGCCTATGGTTGGCGCGATCACCCCGTCGCGCAAAGCCATTATGCAGGCCAGCAACTCAACAGCTCCGGTTCCTCCAATCAAGTGACCGTGCATCGACTTGGTGGACGAGATCATCAACTCGTCCGCATGCGGCCCAAAGACATCAGCAACGGCAGCACATTCGGTTTTGTCGTTGGCTGCCGTCCCCGTGCCGTGCGCATTGATATAACCTACCTGATCTGCGTTCAGCCCCGCATCGGCCAACGCACCCGACATGGCCCGCGCCGCGCCCTGCTTGCTGGGCATCACGATATCAGAGGCATCAGATGACATCGCGAAGCCGACGACCTCGCACAATATGTCCGCACCACGGGCGCGCGCGTGTTCATATTCCTCGAACACAAAAACTCCAGCGCCTTCACCCTGAACCATTCCATTCCGGTTCGCGCTGAACGGGCGGCAGGCGTCCTTGGACATGACACGCAGTCCCTCCCACGCTTTGACGCCGCCAAAGCAGAGCATGGATTCCGAACCACCGGTCAGCATCGTTGGCGCAGCGCCGCTGCGCACCATCTGAAATGCTAGCGCCATAGCGTGGTTCGAGGACGCACAGGCCGTCGAAACAGTAAAACTTGGCCCCTTGAGGTTATGTTCCATCGACACATGGCTGGCAGCAGCATTATTCATCAATTTGGGCACGACGAACGGGTGAACCCGGTTCTTTCCATCCTCATAGACTGAGCGATAATTGTCGTCCCACGTCGAAACGCCCCCTCCGGCCGTGCCCAGCACAACACCGGACCGCGCGGCCAGATCACCGTGAAACTCGATACCGGATTGTTCGATTGCTTCCTTAGCAGCCGTCAGCGTGAACTGCGTGAACCGATCGTACAGGGTCATTTGCTGTCGGTTAAACCGGCCCTCGGCCTCGAACCCCCGGACCTGACCACCGATTTTGATGGCCAACCTCTCAACGTCGCGGAACTCCAGTTCGGAAATCCCACAGCGGCCCTCACGCATTGCTTCAAGTGTGGCGGGAACGGAGTGGCCCAGCGAATTGATCGTCCCGGCCCCGGTAATGACAACGCGTTTCATGATCTTGTGTCAGACCTTTTCCGACACAAGTTTTTCGATGCCGGAAATGATCGCTGCCACGTTCGAGATGTCGAAATCACTTGCCGTGGGTTCGTTGGCATTGAATGGAACGGTGATATCGAACTCTTCCTCGATGGCGAAAATGCTTTCCACCAGACCAAGGCTGTCGATTCCAAGATCCTCGAGCGTACTTTCGGGCGTCACATCCGAAGGTTCCAACACGGCCTGTTCGGCGATGATGGCGATGACGCGTTCGGTGATGCTCATGTCGAACCTCTGATTGTCCCGTTGAGGGTGATTTAATCGTTCGGAGCCTGTTTGAAAACAGCCTTTTTGAGCGCCTCTACGTCACGCGCCATGCGTGGAAGGCGGCGCTGGGCTTTGTACATGTCCGTATGCGTTTCCATCTTTACGCCCGGATACCCCATAATCACACGCCCGGCCGGCACATTGGAAAGGATTTTCGTACCCCCACCTGCGATCACACCGTCGCCGATAAAAATGTTATCGGCCACACCGGTTTGACCGCCAAGAACCACGTTATTGCCGATCTCGACCGAACCTGAGACGCCTGTTTGTCCGCAAAGTAGGCAATCTTTACCAACACGCGTGTTGTGGCCGACATGCACTAGATTATCCAATTTCGAGCCATCACCGATATACGTGTTTCGGATTGTGCCGTTATCGACCGTGCAATTTGCGCCGACTTCGACATCGTCCCCGATTTCAACCGCGCCAAGCGAGTGGATACGCAACCAACTTTGCGCCCGCGCATCGCCCTGGTAACCCAACGTTTTACGCACGTTTTCTACGCCTGACACCTCGGGCGTAACAAAGCTAAACCCGTCGCCACCAATCCGGGCACCCGGTTGCGCAATGAAACGATGGCCGATTTGGGCTCGGGCGCCGATGCTGACAATCTCGCGCAGCAACGCGTTCTCACCCAAGACGGCATCCATTCCGATCACACAATGCGCGCCAATCACGGCCCCTTTGCCGATCTTTGCGCGCGCGCCAATCACCGCCAATGGACCAATCGAAACGCCGTCGGCCAATTCTGCCGTTGGGTCAACCACCGCCGAGGGGTGAATGCCAGGCGCAACACCCTGCCCCGGATCAAGCATCGAAGTGATCCCGGCCATGGCCATTCTGGGACGAGCAACAAAAATAGCAGCCTTCAGGCCCAATGCCCGCCAATCGGCCCCTGCCCACAGAACCGCCGCCTGCGCGTTCCCCGCACCAAGAGCGTCGGCATATTTTGGCGACATGGCCATTGCCAAATCCAAAGGCCCCGCATCACCGGGTTCTGCTGCGCGCTCAATGGCAAGATCACCTTCGCCCTGGTATTCAGCACCCAGGGCTTCGGCGATTTGTAGAATTGTGTACTGCATGTCGGGCTTCCCGGAACTAGGACTTAACCCGGTGATTACCCCTGAACGTCCGGCAGGGCTACCCCTGCTTTCTGGAGCGCCTCCCAGATTTTCCGGTCGCGGTCGTAGACATCACGCCGATACTGCACCTCACCCTTCGGGCCGATATAGGCCGTTCGATAGATCAGATGAACCGGCACGTGTTGCTCCAACGGCACCGTGGTCTCTTTTCCGGTGGCAAGAATGCGATGGAAGAACGCCTTGGGGTCTTCTTCCTGTTTGGCCAGAAGCGCATAGGCAAACTCGAACGGTTGAGCCAGACGAATACACCCGTGCGAGAACGCCCGAACCTCACGCGCGAACAGAGATTTCTGAGGCGTATCATGCAGATAGATATTGTATTGATTTGGGAACATGAACTTTACCAGCCCCAAAGCGTTACTTTGGCTCGGCGGCTGTCGCATGGCAAACGGAAAGTTGCGAGCGTTGAATTGGGTAAAGTCCACGGCCCCCCGGTTCACTTGCCGACCACTGCGGTCGGTGATGTGAATATGCCCAACAGCATTAGGGTTGGACTGCAGCTTTGGCAGGTATTCCTTGGTGATAATCGAACGTGGCACGTACCAACTGGGGTTGATAACCATATGCTCCATTTCGTCCGAAAATTCAGGGCTGCGCCGATCATGAGTGTTCTTACCGATCACCGTCCGGGTTTCGAATGAGACCAAGCCATCATCAACAATCTTGGCAGAAAAATCCGCCTGATTGACAAGGATATGCCGCGCGCCCCGCTCTTTCGGCAACCAGCGTTCACGCTCGAGCGCCACATATACGGACTTCAGGCGGTCAGATGCCGTCCGGTTCAACTCTGAGATTGTTCCTTGACCGGCCACCCCATCCGCAGCAAGGCCATGATCGGATTGAAACCTCTTTACAGCATCCAGCAACGCATCGTCGAATTCAGGGCTTGCCGTGGACTTCAAATACCCCATGGAAATCAAACGATTGCGCAGTTTAATTACATTCGGCCCCGTGTCACCGTATTCCAGCTTATCCGAGGGAACGCCCGCCCCCCAGCCGCCTTGTCGAATAAGGTTTTCAAGCGCGATCTTCTGCTTCATCAGCGCGCGGTACTGTGCGTTTTGCGGGGTAAGCAGATCAAAATACGCGGCATCGTGATCCACCAAGCCCTGCAGATGCTGGGCGGCTGTCCGGCGTTCGACCTTGCGCACCAGCCCGTCGTCAATCTGGGATGGGCGTAAGGCGCCCGAGTACATGTCATTGGCGTAGGCGACGAAAGCACGGCTCAGCGACATTTCGACCGCACCTAGATCGCGCTGGGTTTGCGCGTCCTGCATCTGAGCCAGCAAACCCTGCACGTCGTAAGCGCCCTGTGGCAAACCGTGCATGTCAACGCTGGACAGTGCGCGGATCAAACCTGACCTGCGCGCCTGATGTGCGGCCGAATTGCCAACCCAAACCGGAGAAAACCCGTTAGAGCGGTAAAAATCGGACATTCCAGAGCCTGAGGGCAGAAATTCGGCAACGGACATCTGAAACGCGGTCGCGGGTTTGGAATCGGTGTTCGCCATCGCCGCAGACGCCGCAATGCAGGCTGCGAATATGAAACCAGATGGCGCACGTAAAAATGCTCGCATGGGATGACCCTGATTATTCAATAACTTGGACGCTTTTTCAGTTCACGTCGAACAAATATGATTGCGGGTCAGACCGCTTGTCCATTCACAAATGCATCACTTCAAATCTTCTTTTTGGCCGTGATGCGCGTTTGCATCGTCAAGGGACCAGCATGACCCATCTGCTTAAAGACTATACCGAAATGCATCATCTGCGCAAAAAACTGCCGAAAATTCCCCCTTGAATAGATGAGTATGAAAGACTTCTTGGCGGTCTTTCGCGTCTGTGCCATAAATTCGGCATCTGGGATGGGAAAAAATTAAGAACGCGCGCGTAACATCGTGTGCAGGCAGGAACAGTACGGGACGAAACTATAATGACTACGAGCAGTACTTCGGGCTTGACCCGGCGTGCCCTATTGGGCGCATTCGCAGCTACGGCAGTTGTCGCGGCACCGACTTATTCCAATGCAGCAGGATTTCTCCGCGGCGGTGGCGACATTCGCCGTATTCGCATGTATTCGGGTCGCACCGGTGAACGGATCGACATGATCTACTGGGTCGACGGCAAATACATCAAGGATGCCGTCAAGGAAGTGAACCACTTCATGCGTGATTGGCGCACCGATCAGGTCAAACCTATGGATCTGCGCACCATCGACATCATGGCTGCCTCTCACAATCTCCTGAATGTTGACGAGCCTTATATGCTGCTGTCGGGTTATCGCTCGCCGCAGACAAACGCGATGTTGCGGTCACGGTCGCGTCGCGTTGCCAAGAACTCATTGCACATGAAAGGTCAGGCTGCTGACCTGCGCCTATCGTCCCGTTCAGTCTCGCAAATGGCCAAGGCCGCAATGTCCTGCCGGGCCGGTGGCGTTGGCAAATATTCCCGCTCGAATTTCGTCCACATGGATTGCGGTGAAATCCGAAGCTGGGGCGGCTAATAACAACCCACCCCCCAAAACACAGAGCGCCCACGGGCGCTTTTTGTTTTTCTGGAAGGTCTGACGACGGGCGCAATACCGACAAATGCAGAATTGCGACGTCAGGATAGATAAACTGATCGGATGATTATGGCGCACCTGAGAGGATTCGAACCTCTGGCCTCTGCCTTCGGAGGGCAGGTTATAGGCACCTACCGTTCGATTGGGGTCGCTTAACCATTTGTTATTAATAACTATCGGGTCCAGTCGGGTTTAAGCGAATCTAAGCGGATTGTTTGCAAAGTTCACAAATTTGTATGTAAATGCGAAAAAAGAGGCCCGCCGGGCAAGACCCTATAGGTAAATGTTGAAAGAGGCTGAGAGTTCAGCATCTTTCCTTTTGTGCTCAGAATGAGAAGTTCGAAAATTGGCGCCAATTTTCAGACGTTCGATTTTGGTGCAGCGAAGGACCGCTTCGAGCCCACTTTGACCGATGCTGCGCGATGCCCCAACTACAGAAATGCGCAGAAACCAGACTTTGCAAACTTTGGTGGACGAGCCAACACGGACAATCAACATCTTTCTCGGATGTCGCGGTTGCGTCCCGCTTATCCACAACGGCAGTCACCTAACTGAATTGGCGGACATGGGACAGTTGCGTAGGAGCAAAAAACACAGCAATCGCCTTCTAAAGGCTTCAAAACTGACTTGCATGATTTGCATTCATAAAACCACTGGCATGAGTCAGTTGGCATTTTCTCAGTTTCAACGTGCCCACACCGAGGGCAGGTCAATGTGCTATCGAGCACCACAGTTTGTTTTGTCATTGTCTCACATCTGCATGATTAGATAATCGTTGATTTCAGCCTCATTGAACACGATGACCCATGCCAACGCGGTAATCGCCGTGCTTCCGACAAGCCACCATTTCAGATTTGCTAACGTCCCGTTTCGATGCGCTACGAACCACGAAACCGCAACCAGCGCTGTTGAGATGGCGAGAACATAGTAGCTTGCTGCCGCTATTTTTCCGAATATCGCCAACCAACTGCCACCCAAGCCGAGCAACATCATGGCCATTGGAAGAACACAGCATGTCGCGACCCCCAGAGCTGAAACCGATCCCAGGTAGCTAAGAGTCACATATTTTTTCATCTTTCGCTCCCTGGGTAGGCGATTTGATTGTGTTGAGGCGCCAGCATTCAGTGCGTATAACTCCTGTAGCAACTACAGGATCAAGTGGAGGCACTTCACATGATTGCGATAGGTGAGGCTTCCCGGCAATCCGGGGTCGGAATAGAAACCATCCGCTACTACGAACGCGAAGGTATCGTACCAAAACCCGCGCGAGCTCTGAACAATCGTCGCCTCTATTCAGCAAACGATGTGGGTAGACTTCGGTTTTTGAAGAAATGCCGCGACCTGGGGTTTCCTCTCTCAGACGCAAAGGCGCTTTTGGAGCTGTCAGAAGGAAGTGCCGAAGACTGCCGGTCAGTGAAAGAACTGGCCGAGGCACACATTGCCAGCGTTCGAAGCAAAGTTGATGAGCTCAAACGCCTGGAGCACGCTCTGAGTGAGCTTACGGCCAATTGTGATAGCGGAAATGTTCAATGCCCGATGCTGCAAAGACTGAGAACGATGGATGATACCTGACTCCGGCCACTATGAGGAAGCTCAGGACCCGAGATTTAGCCAGATCACGTCAGACCAAGGTCTGTGGTGCGATAACAGATTGTAGTTCATAGTCGATTTCACGATGAGAGAGAAAGTAACTGACCTGACGATTGGCAATTGGTCGCTGTCGCGAGTCTTTCTTGCAGCCAGCATTTTAGTGATGGGCATTGCTACCGCAATCGTCGGGGTCTGGGTGTCAAATCAAATCCAGAACGCAGTCGTGCAAAACTCCGCCAACTCTGCCGCGCTATATATGGAAAGCGTAGTATCCCCACTCAGTCAGGAATTGGCACATGGCGACCGCCTCTCAGACCAGGCGAGCCTGGCGTTGGACGAGATTTTCATGACCCAGCCAATGCGTGACCGTATCGTTTCCTACAAATTCTGGAAGCAAGGCGGTGTGATTGCGCATGCCTCGGATACAGACATCATTGGAAACCGTTTCAATCCAACGGATGATCTAAGGCGGGCGTGGAACGGTGACATCTCCGGCTCTTTCGAAGAGCTTGATCATGCCGAGAGCGCCGCCGAGGCGGCATTGGGGATACCACTGCTTGAAGTTTACAGCCCCATCCGCGAACTCTGGTCCGGCGAAATCATCGCAGTTGCGGAGTTTTACGAAAGAGCCGACCAGCTTGAATTAGACTTAGCCAAGGCCAGACGAACAAGTTGGTTGGTCGTCGGTTCCGCATTTCTGGCATGTACGATTGTTTTGTATTCCATCGTTGCAATTGGCGACAAAACAATTCGACGACAGGGGACTCTTCTTAAACAGCGGTTGAAAGAAAGTGAGAGGATGGCTGAGCAGAATGCGCTGCTGCGCTCGCGTGTGGTCGAGGCGTCAGAAAGATATGCCACGCAAACAGATCGGTTCCTTAAGAAACTCGGTGCCGAGCTACATGACGGTCCTGCGCAGTACCTGTCGCTCGCGGCACTAAGACTGGAGGCGGCGTTTTCCAAAGAGGCCGAAAGGCCTAAAGAGGCAGAGGAAATTCAGCAGTCTTTGCAAAAATCTCTGGCTGAAATTCGTGCAATTTCGCGAGGGCTGTCCGCGCCGGATATCGACAACCTGGCGCTCGTCGATGTCGTGAAGAGAGCCGTAGAGGATCACACCGAACATAGCCCGTTGCGACCGGATATTTCATTCCTGGGTAGCCAGGCGCCAGAGTTGTCATTGTCCGACAAGCTATGCATTTTTCGGTTCCTTCAGGAGACGCTTTCCAATGCCGCGAGATATGCTCCAGCTTCCAAGTGCACTGTTATCTCTGAGGCGCAGAACGGCCGCATAGTTGTGAAGGTCACAGACGACGGACCAGGATTTGACAGGTCAGAAGAAACCGCGTTGCGAGACGATGGTGGCCAGGGGCTTATGGGATTGCGAGATCGGGTCGAGAGTATTGGTGGCAGGTTCGAAGTCGCATCGAGACCGGGCGAAGGTACGACCATTGCTATGACACTCTTTCCCAGAAAGTTAGGTACATCATGACTACATCTGTCGTAATAGCTGATGATCACCCGATATTCAGGGATGGTTTGCAACGAACGTTGGATGAAGCTGATGGCTTCGAAGTTTTGGCCGCTGGGTCCAACGCTGAAGAGGCCGTATTGCTGGTCGGCACGCATCAGCCGGACATAGCTATTCTTGACCTCTCTATGCCTGGTGGTGGGATAAGCGCGACACGTAAAATTGCGGCAATGGCGAATCCACCCGCTATTGCAATTTTGACGGTCTCAGAGAACAGCAGCGATGTCGCGGACGCATTGGAGGCGGGCGCGATTGGGTACATTGTGAAGGGCGTAACCGCGAGTGAACTAACCGCTTCCTTACGCAGCATCGCCGCAGGTGAAGGTTTCGTTTCTCCCGGCTTGGCCTCGCGAGTATTGCTGCAAATCAATGCTGACAGTGGCATGTCTGTTAACGGCAGCATTCTCGATGACCTTACGCATCGTGAAGAAGAAATACTTAGACGTGTTGCCAAAGGACTGAGTAACCGTGAAATCGCTGACGAGTTAGACCTTCAGGAAAAAACCGTGAAGCATTACATGACTGCAATCCTGTCCAAGCTTCATGCGCGCAATCGGGTAGAGGCCGCGCTTATTGCACATGATGTTTGGAACAAGGGAGATTAACAGCGGTCTCTTTGACGACGTTGGCGGCCCGTCACAAAGAGAAGCCGCCAACCTATCATCGACTGAAGTTACTGTTCAGTTAGCAACCGACTGTAGCCTCCGGCGATCAGAGGCCGTTGCGTTTCTCTCGACAACAGTCCGGTTGTACGGGTCTTTCAACTCGTAGCGCCCAAACTCGATCTCCTCTTTCCACCCATTGGCATAGTTCACTTCGATATTGTTGCCTTGGATTTCCACTTTCGTGGGCCGACTTCCAGCAGCGCCGCCTTGCCCTGAAGAGCGGACGTTGTCGATTGAGATACCATTCGCCAATGACCGAAGCCTTGAGACGTCAGCACCGGTCGCGGGGCGCTCCTCAACAGTTCGGTTCTGCGCATTCTTTCTCTCATACCGCCCGTTTTCGATCTCCTCCTTAGTTCCGTCGGCGTAACGTACTTCAATGCCGCTGGCGTTTGTCTCGACCTTTGTTATCCCAGCCGAACCCGATGGCTTGCCCCCCGCTTGAGACCGATCCGTCTTTCCGCTGCCTCCATTGGAGCGTTTGGAGTCATCATCATCGTCGTGACCACTTTTGCCTGATCCCGAATTGTCGTCACGGTCATCACCCCTGTCGTCGTCGCGATCATCGTCTCTATCGTCATCACGATCATCATCCCGGTCATCGTCTCGGCCGCTACTACTCGACCCCGAGTTGTCGCTGCGGTCATCATCTCTGTCGTCGTCACGATCATCGTCGCGACCATCCCCGTCGCTTCCACTGCCGCTCTTGGCAAAGGCATATGACGGTTCAAAGTGTAGGCGACCATCGGCGTCGAACGCTGGCACATAAGGCGTCGCCGCGATCAACGAAGCCAACGTCGCTGTACTAAGAAGTTGACCCAGATTTCTTTGAATTTTCATTTTCGCCTCCAATTCTGATCATCACGCTTCGTGACATTGAAGACAGGTTATTTCTGGTCCGGCTTTCTCACATCGGCCTTAGGTCTGACGAATTTCAAGCCGAACGTCTTAGTCTGATCAGTCAATCCAAGAGAGTTTTGCTGAGCCATCTGACCAGTTCAGTGGGAACTAACCCCGTCACCCTTCAACTCGTCATCAGGTTCGAGGTGAATGACAAAGACCGAACCCGGATACAAACGATCCAATTCTTCCTCGATGTCATTGCATATATCGTGCGCTGCACTGACTGGCATGGTGCCGTCCACAACAAGGTGAAACTCCACGAAGATGACATTTGCGGATCTGCGCCCTTTGAGGTCGTGGTATTCCAAGGCTGCGCCGAGATTTGCTTCGATTGCGTTGGAAACAGCCTGCAAGTCATGATCCGAAAGGGTCACATCCATCAGGCCATCGACAGACGCCCGAATAACCTTCCAGCCCTCCCACAAGATGTTCAGCGCAACAAGAATTGCAAGGATCGGATCGAGGATCAGCCAGCCGGTGACAAGAGCAAGTATCAGACCTACGACTACACCAACTGAAGTCATTACATCTGTGAAAATGTGCTGGGAGCTTGCCTCCAATGCAGGCGACCCCTCGCGCCTTCCGGTTTTGAGCAACAAGTAGGCCCATGCGCCATTCACCCCCGTTGCAACGATATTGATGGCGATTCCAAGCAACGGCGCATCCTCAAGATGCAGGTTTGGGATTGCCAGCACAGCTTCTCTGATGATCAAGAACGCCGCCAACACAATTAGTACGCCCTCGACGACGGCAGAAAGATACTCGGCTTTTTTGTGACCAAAGGGGTGGTTTTCATCAGGGGGTTTATTGGCGACCCGAACTGCTAAGTATGCCAGCAACGCCGCAACGACATTCACGGTAGATTCCATTGCGTCCGACAACAACGCCACCGAGCCTGTCAGCCACCAAGCCAACAGTTTTAGGGCCAGTACCGCAATGGATATCGGAATGGACCAAAGAGCGATTTTTTGTGTCATTCCATCACGACCCTTAGTCAATCGTTACAAATGATCCTGGGAACAGGTGAGCGACCGTACTTAACACGTAAGACAGGAGTTGGGTAATAATGAATAGGGCCACACGGTCGGTCATGCACGACCGGCTGTAGTGAATGGCTCCAGCACCATAGTGCCATACATCCGTTACTTGGATGGACCTGATGGTTACATATAGCTAGCATCTGTGATCAAACAGCACGAGGGGAGACACACATGTCGAAGTTCACCAACAGAAAAACTGCTCATGGGTTTTTTGCACTCGTAATCTGCTGTATCGCGGCGACTGCACACGCGCAATCGGCAGGCGAGGAGATGTCGTTTTTCATCACTAGTGTGGGCAAGGGGGACGGTGCAAATCTAGGCGGTCTCGAGGGCGCCGATGCTCATTGCAATGCGCTTGCTTCCGCGACCGGTTCTACCAAGACTTTTGCGGCCTATCTGAGCACCTCAATGTCCATTGATCGCAGCACCGACCCGATGACAATCACCAATGGCGTTTCTGCTCGCGACCGGATCGGATCGGGTCCGTGGTACAATGCCAACGGAGAGCTCATCGCCAACAACGTTGAGGACCTGCACACCAACAGCGTGAACATTAACCTACAGTCCGCGCTCGACGAAAATGGTAACCCTGTCAATGGGCGTGGCAGTCAGCCAAACAAACACGACATTCTGACCGGCTCCGATTCCGCGGGATACTTCTCGACGGCAGGAGGCGACACGACGTGCAGCAACTGGACTTCGAATAGTGAAGATGGATCTGCGATTGTCGGGCACCATGATCGTGTAGGTCTCAACGATGCTCGAAACATGATATCCTGGAACTCATCGCACGGCTCGCGCGGTTGCGGAGAGGAACATCTGCCACGTTCTGGCGGGGCGGGTCTGTTTTATTGCTTCGCAACTGACTGATCGGGCAGCATTGGCACGCGTATCGCCCGTATTGAACCTGATATTTCCAAGTCAGGTTTGGTTATCGCGCTTTGGAAGCGGTTTTTGGGCGGAAATAGCCTAAATGCCGCTTCGTTGCGAGTCTGCTAAACTGCAAAACTTGGTTGAAAAGGTCCGCTTTGGGCTGAGACCGGTCCTCAACAACCATTGAGCCTACGGCAACTTTGTCCGCATTGCAGTCATTGAGTGGAATTGAGCGAACGTCTGCCTCGAGCCCAAAGCGGCCGGTTTTGGAGACGCCCCAATTTCTTGGAGCGTCCATGTTCGCCATAAGACATTTGCTCGTCTAGCCTAAACTTCCAAGACTACTCCACGAGTTCCAAATCACCGGGCCGCCAGCTTTTGTCGAACCATGGTTCAAGCGGCCCGTAAAGGCGCATCATAACATTGAAGCTTCGACCGGGAACTGTTTGCGCCCAGTTGTTTTCCCAACCTTCCGGCGCTTCCGGTCCAAAATAGATGCTGAAGCTACCATCGTCGTTCGGCTTTATTCCGGGCCGGTTGGAGTCGATCCCTCCGGATTGTTGGTCTGTTTCCAAGATCGAACGAGTCTGCCCACTATAGAGCATGAATGACGCAAAGTTCTTGGCAGGGACCGGCGCGGGAAGCGTTACCTTATAGGTCTTTGAACCATCCAGATACTCCCCATCTTTGTCGCGGGCCGTCATTGCATACACCGACCCGGTGCCAACCGGCGGCGCAGTCATTGCAGGTGTGATACCTGTCGCCATGTAAAAGAAGTATGTCCGATCATCCAGAATACGCGCGCCATCCTCAAGGAACAGATAGCTCTGGCGTTGGAACGGCGAGTTCCATTGACGATCTTCATAGAAGTACACCCCCGGATCCCGTGAGGCATATGTGATCGCACGCGCTGTCGCGTTTGCGATGGCTGCTGCTTCTTTGAAGATTCCCTTCATTCTGGCGTCCGGTTCGAACGGTTCGCCTTTTTTGATGCCAATGGAAGCAAATGTCCCAACAATTTCTGGATCAAAAGCGCCGACCGGATTGTTATCCAAGGCTACATGAATCTCCTCGAAGAAGTCTTCGTTGTTGGCATGGACTGTGTTGTGCTGAACGCCGGAGATATTGATGAAGTTCTCCGATGGCGGATTGTCGGCTGCGCTGAGCGGATAGATGTTCAGCCCTGCCTTGATCTCTGCAACTGGTCCTGTTGTGTCACCATCTGCCCCGGGGGAGCGACGCAGCAGCAACCAGTGTTCATTTGTTCTTGTACGAAGTTCAAAATATCCTTCTGGCACTGCAGTTTCATCGTCGTGATGCATCAACAGGTATTTCCCGCCTTCGCCTTTGTCTGCACCAAGCGCGCCAATGTCTGCGACGTAGTCGAACCCTGCGTCGTCCAACAGGCCCAACATGCCAGCGGGCACCTCTATGACCATAGGACCTTCGGAGATATCAACGTTGGAACCAACGTAAATAGTCGTTGTATTAGGCGTCAGCCAGATTGATCTGGCATCCAGAAGATTTTCTGCAATGACGACATCATTGGGTTGTGCGCCTACATCTTCATAGCCTTGAAACATTCCACGCAGAGACGCGATTTTCATGCCATCAAGAAAAGCAGTCGTTGCGCGCATCAAGTCCAGATTGTCGAAGACTTTCTCAACCGTATCTGGTGAAGGCATGCCATCGAAAAACTCAAGTGTGCCAAGTGTCTCTGTTTTCACTCTGTCCGGTGTCAAAACGTTTTGCGGTACGATTGCGGCGAACTCTCTGTCTGATTGTGGAGGCAATGCAACTTGTTCGTTTGCGCCCTCGTTTTGTTGAATCATATCTTCGTTCAGCAAAACGAACTCCACGCGCCGGTTCAGCGCGCGTCCTTCCTCGGACAAGTTCGAGGCAACAGGCGCGATTGGACCTGCTCCCATGGCGACCAGACGTTCCGCCGCGACGTTGTAGGGTTCGCCCATCAGTGCATTGCGTACGGCCGCAGCACGGCGCTCAGCGAGGTCAATGTTGTATGCAAAGTCACCCACCGAGTCCGTATGGCCCACGATCGCCAGTCGCATTTCAGGCAGCGTCGCCATCGCGCTGGCAACTTTGAACAACACCTCGGGTGACGTGCCGGTTAGCGCGTCACTGTCGGTCTCAAAAAAACCGCCGCTCATTGAGACGCGACCATCTTCGCGCAGAGCGGACACAACCGCTTCATCTGTCAGTTCACCGACCGCTCGTGCTCTTTCTTGGCCAAATTGTTGCGCCTTAAGCGGTCCCGTGTTGACTGCGAGTGCAATCGCAATCGCTGTCATACAAGTCTTAATGTTTCTCATTTTGAAACTCCCATTTTCATTGCCTTTATGCGCTTGTCGCGACTTGGCACTTTGGTGTTTGTTGTGGAGAGACGGTGTCCCGAGGCATACACCGCCTCTCCAATTACTGACCAATTGGTTTGTGCCAATACCGGTCAGTGTCCGAATTCAATTGCGAAAAGTTTCAGCTACTCGACCTTCTTGAGATCTCCGAGCATCCAGCCGCTTTCCAGCCAGCCCTCTTCAGGGCCGTAGAGGCGGAACAGGAGGAAGTAGGGCTCGGTGGTTGGGATCCAGTTGCTTTCCATGCCCTCTGGCGCTTCAGGCCCGAAGTAGATGTCGTAAGAACCATCTTCGTTTGCTTGCATCGTGTCGGTGTCGCGCTCGGAAAGTCCCACAGGATCGACGTCGCGGATGAAACTCTTGGTCTCCATCGAATAGACAATGACTGACCAGAAATCCTCGGCGGGTGTGTCCGCTGGCACGTTCAGCTTGTAAGTCTGATTGTGGTCATACATCTCGCCTTCGCTGTCGCGCAGACCAGTTAGGTAGAACGTCCCGCCGCCAAGTTGTTTCGGCAAATAGGTAATCCAGAAGTAGCTGCCGCCGGCACGGGCATCGACAAGCACTTCGGTTTCAGTTTCGTAAGGAAACCCAAGCTCGGCCTGACCCTCTGCAAAGTCCCAGATAAGCCATTGGCTTTTCATGTCGCCGTTTTCGTCCACCCATAGCGGCAACATCGCTTTGCCTGGCGTCACAAAATAATGCTGCATGGATGCATAAGCCAGCAACAGACCTTCCTCCATTGCCTTCACCTGAAGTTCGGTTGGCTCGAACGGCTTACCCTTCTCAATCCCGAGATCCTTCAGAAAGTTCACCATGACTTTGTCTTGAGGACGGATTGGGTTGTTCTGGACGTAGTCGTTTAGGTCCTGAAAGAAGGTTTCGTTGTAGTACGGCAGGGAGTCGTAGGGAACCTCAGAGGCTTCATGATAGGTGTTCGGTGGTGGGTTGTCGGCTTCTGACAGGTAGTAGACTTTTATCGTCTGTGCGTATTCAGCCGCGTCCGCATCAGTCGCGCCGTTGGTCAGCTTTGGGCGGAATGAAAACCCGTATTCGTAAGTGTCTGTCTCGAACGGCAAGTATCCCGCGTCAGTCAGTTCCTCGATTGACATGTCGCCATCATAGTCGGGTGGCAGCATGAGATATTTACCACCTTCTCCTTCGTCGAACCCGTCCGGACCAACATCGGCAATCGGGACATCCCAGGCGTTTACAATCGTACCGAAGTAATTGACCTTGTCTGTTGCTGCCGGAACTTCGATCACCAAAGGCCCGGGCTCAGATGTCATGGACGCCCATGCGTAAGCTGTTACATCATTGGCCGTCAGAAACCCGTGTTTGGAGTCGAACGGTTTGTTGAGATACACAATGTCGTTGTAATCCCCGCCCAGATCTCGGCGAATACCTTTCAGGAAGTCGATCATGCCTGCAGCAGGCATGCCCCAAATCGCGGTTTGCGTCGCGCGCTGCACCATTATTTTGTATTCGATGTCTTCAACCTGCGCCGAGCGCGCGAGAATGTCGCCCGTGTCGTTAAATTCCTGCGCCTCGACCTGAGCAGCGGCGCCGCCGACGCAAATGGCCGCAACTAAACACTTGGTCGATAAGTCTGTGAACAATGTGCCCATCTGTTTCATTCGTGACTACTCCCTTGAGGTTTTCGCGAGACTTGCACATCCGAAACGCAGATGCGTATCATTTCACGACAGGCGCATTTCCGGAGAACTCAATGGCACTGCCACCGATGATTTCAGCGAAGGCGCTTGGTGCGATGCCGCAGTTTGTCCATGAGGTCGCTGGAGAAAAAAGATTAGCGAAGGCCATGGATGTCGCTGACCTTCCATATCACTTTATCGAAGAACGGTCGGGATACATTTCCGAGCATTCGCTGGCGACATTCGTCGAGGAGGCGGTTCGATTGGCGGGCCATCAAAACATTGGCTTGCTTTGGTCTCCTTACCTAACGGTCGCAGACTACGGGCTTTGGGGAGAGTATGTCCTGTCCGCGCCTACGTTGGGTAACGCGCTACGTCGCGCAACATCGGTTATGCCTTTGCACTCATCAGTTGATCGTGCATGGCTGGAAGCCTCTGGCCGACGTTCGCGCTATTGCTACAAATTCGGAATGCCGGAGCACCCCGCTTACGCCGATATAGCTTTTTCCGCGATCGGCGTTTTCCTAAGTATTTTTCGCGAGTACCTAGGTAAGGAATGGACGCCTACGGCAGTTCTCTTGGATTTTGCAAAAGTACCGAACTCGGTCGAAGTCGAAGACACATATGGGTGTCCCATAGTTTGGAACGCACCAAGGTTGGGTGTGGAATTCGAAAGCTCATTGCTTTTGGTCGAGAACAGAAGGCAATATCGCGTTCGCGGTTTTGTGACGGTTGACGATGTTGCGAGGGAACGCGTCGGCGGACCACCTGAAACAATAGCTGGTCGGGTTGCCGCAATAGCCCGACAGCAACTCCACCACAAAGAAATCTCGGTTGATGCAACCGCTCGCGCACTCGGGCTTGGTGTTCGCGCTCTTCAAAGGAAGCTCGAGGAAGAAGGCGCGCAATTCCGTCGCATAGTAACCGATGTTCGCGTAAGCCGGGCGAAAGAGTTACTTTCATTGCAGTCTGGCACCATCGCCGATATTGCTACTGCGCTTGGATACGAGACAGCCAACAACTTCAGCCGTGCATTTAAGACCGCCACTGGTGTCTCGCCATCTGAGCACCGAATTCTTGGGCGCGATAGGTTCTAAACCTTCTGAAACCGCTCCAGTACCACCGACTGCTTCGTCCGCAGAGCGGTCATTGAGACGGAGCGCAGCGAACGACCGCTCTGAGCCCAATGTTGCCGTTAATTAGAATTGTGCGCGAAGCTCCGCAGCGAAAGACTGTTAAGAGCCGATTCTGTGGAAAAACAACGTGTTGCTGGCGCAGAAAGTGGGCGTGTGAATGCGAAGCGAGCGCCTTTCGGGTCAGGCTTTGCGCCTTTTCTGCGGTGCGGGAAAGATCTTTGCCAGCTTGCGGAGGTTCTGGGCGGTGGCGGCGAGGAGGAATTCGTCATTTGCACCGCATGGTCCACGTAATCGGAGGCGGCCAAGACCAAGAATGCGTTTGAGATGAGCGAAGAGCATCTCGACCTTCTTCCTGAGTTTCATCGAGATGTCGTATTGCTTGGTCTTGGCGATGTCGCGTGCGACCTGACGGGCGTCTTCGTGCTCCTCACGGGTGATCTTCCGCGCATCGGCGTTCGGACAGCATTTGGCTTTGGATGGGCAGATCTGACAGACTTCTTTCAAGGCGCGATAACGCGCCGTGCCCTTGCCAGTCGGCCCCCTGTTCGGGTCTGAGTAGTTACGGCGGAACTGCTTCAGGGCGTGACCTTCGGGACAGACATATTGATCGTTTTCGGCGTCCCATTCGAAGTCGGCGCGGGTCCATGTTCCATCGTTGCGCCCGGACTTGTCGAAGACCGGGATGTGCGGTGCGATCTTGCGATCGACCAACCAGCCCAGGAGCGGCCCGGTGCCATAGGCGGTGTCCGCGATCAGGCGTTCGGGATGCAGATCGAACTTGTCCTCTACCCGGTCCAGCATGGTCTTGGTTGATCCGACCTCAGCTTGTCGGATGGACCGTGTGGCCTCGACATCAACGATGACGCCATGGTCGGTGTCGATCAGATAATTGTCAGAATAGCTGAAGAAAGCAGGCCCCTTACGCGCTGCCGTCCATTGGCTCGCAGGGTCAGAATGCGAGGTGAACTTGGGCTGCACCTCACTCGCAGCTCCAAAAGCCGCCTCATCCAGAGTGCTAAGATACTCGCGGACCGCACGAGGCGCATCTTCTGGATCGATGGTTGATGCATCCCATTCTTCTTTTGGCGTTGAGTTCTGTTTGTTTGCATCGGCTTCGATCAGGCTGGCATCAATTGCCATGCGCTGGCCGCTGACCAGACCTTCCGCGATGCAGCGCGCCACAGTCGTCTCGAAAAGGTGGCGCAGCAGTTCGCTCTCGCGGAAGCGTCCATGCCGGTTCTTGGAGAAAGTCGAGTGATCCGGGATACGCTCATTCAGATCGAGGCGGCAGAACCATCGATATGCCAGGTTCAGATGCACCTCTTCGCACAGCCGCCGCTCGGAGCGGATGCCGAAGCAATAGCCGACCAGCAGCATCCGGATCAGCAGTTCAGGATCGACCGATGGACGACCGGTGTGGCTGTAAAAATCCGCGAGATGCACTCGAATGCTGCTCAAATCAACAAAGCGATCAATCGACCGAAGCAAGTGATCTTGGGGAATGTGGTTTTCCAATGAGAACTCATAGAACAGCGACGATTGCGCTTCCTGCCTCGGTCCCATCATCGCCAATCCTCCCGCCCCTTGGAAGAATTGAATCAGCAGTTCATGCGTCGATCAAGGAAGAGTTTTTCAACAAAATAAGCCCGAAGTGGACATGCGCTGGTTAGTAAGCTGTGTGGTATTGCTCGTCTATGAAACGTCGCATAATCGCAGTTCTTGCCGCCGATATAGGCAACCCTATTGTTATTGTTGGGTCGGGGTCGACCGGCTCGCGGCGAGTGTTGGGCAGCCTTATCATGGTTGTTTAGCGGTAATGACGTTGGGACAGGTCTGGCGATCAACCCACTGCTTCAATGTCTGCACCAGTTTCGCCGGCCAGCAATCGACCAAGGTGAAACAAGATCAAGGGGTCGTCTTCGCACTCGACCAAAAGCGCCGCAAAGGATTGGCGCGCTTTGGGGTCACTCGCCTCTAGCAGCTCATACGCCGCCTTGTAATCTCTCACTTGATCGCTGTCGACAAGCGCCTCTGACAAGGGTTCATAGCAGGTCACCGCTTGCGTTTTGCCTTTCAGCAAGAGTCTTCCAATTGGGCGGCCAGAGAAGTTGTCGATCCCCTTGGCAACACTTTCCGAAGTGCAGATGCGCGTCCCTATCGTCTTGTTAGCCTGTTCCAGCCTTGCCGCAGTGTTCACAGCATCGCCATACGCTGTATAGTCGAAATAGCTCTTGCCGCCGAAATTGCCAATGATCGCACCGCCGCTGTTCACACCTATGCGCGTGTCTCCCAACGCGATGCCGCGATCCAGTAGTTTCTTCTGAAAACCTTGGGCAAATTCGTCGAGCGCCAAGGCGCAGGCCACCGCGTGCGCGGCATGTTCCGGGTCGTCAACTGGCGCACCGAATATTACTTGGATGGCGTCGCCTATGATTTTCATGACTGTTCCGCCGTGCGAAAAGATTGTTCGGGTCATGCCATCTAGGTATTCGTTGAGAATTTCGACGATCAGGTCGGAATCCGAGCTTTCTACCAGCTGAGTGAAATCGGCCAGATCAGTAAATAGAAAGGTTGCTACGCGGCGCTCGCCCTTGGCCTCTATTGCCTCTGGATCACGCGACAACGTCTCAACCACCGTAGGAGAGAAATACCGTGACAGCGTCAATCTCGCTTGCTCGGCATTATCACGGGCCGTGCGCAATTGGCGGAGCAACTCAAGGTGTTCCAGCGTCTTGGCAATGGTCCGGTCGAGATCATCGAACTCGATCGGTTTGGTCACGAAATCGAAAGCCCCGCGGTTCATAGCCGCGCGGATATTGTTCATGTCGCCGTAGGCCGAAACCATAACAGTTTGCAGATCAGTTTCCATCTCGCTCAACCGCTCAAGCAAAGTGAGGCCATCCATCCTGGGCATGTTTATGTCGGAAAGGACGATATCTATTTTAGGGTTCTCTTCGAGAACTTCGAGGGCGTGTTTGCCGTCATGAGCAAACAATAGATCCAGTTCCCCTTTGCGTACGCGACGCCGAAACTTTTGCGAAATCAACGCTTCAAGGTCGGGCTCGTCATCGACAACAAGAATGCGTGGCGGCGTCACGTCGCATCTCCGACAAATCGTGAGAGCCGCTCTTTCAGTTCAACAAAATCGACGGGCTTGGTCAGGAACTGTTCCGCTCCCAGTTCCCGGACTTTCGCCTCGGTCGCTGCATCACCATAGGCGGTGATCATCATAACCGGTAATTCAGGCCAGCGAGCGCGCAGTTCCTGCAAAAGCTCGATTCCTGACATGCCGGGCATGTTGATGTCCGAAAGCACCAACATTACTTCTTCTTTCGAATGACTTATTGCGTCCAAGGCGGACTCGCCAGACCCGGCAAACCCAAAACTGTAGACTCCTTTTCGTATCTCCCGACGAAAATTCTGTCGAATCAGGTCCTGTGCGTCGGGTTCGTCATCTACCATCAGAATTTGTCCTGTCATGCTAGGTCCCCCTGAGAATGGACCGGGACCGAAACGACAAAAATTGTGTGATCCCCTGGCTTACTGTCCACAGTCAAAGTTCCACCATGCTGCTTGACGATGGTATCATAGCTCAACGATAGGCCGAGCCCTGTGCCTTCACCCGCGGGTTTTGTGGTGTAAAACGGTAGAAAAATTTTCTCCCTCATTTCTTCTGGAATGCCCGTACCATTATCGCGAATAGTGACGTTGACGCGGTCACCATTGGCTCGCGTCGACAGCCAGATCGTCGGTGAAAAGTCACCTTCTTCCGCGTCTTTACGTTTGTTGGCCGCATACATGCCGTTGCTGATGAGATTAAGAAAAACACGCATCAAATCCTGCGGATAGCAATCGATTTGGTCAACGTCGGGATCAATGTCGGCTCGTATTTCGACATTGAAACTGGAGTCCTCCGCCCGAGCACCGTGATAGGCAAGGTTCAGCGCTTCTTCTGCGATCGGGTTTAGTGCAACACGTTGCAACTCGCTTGGCCCCTCACGGGAATGCAGAAGCATGTTTTTAACGATGCTGTCAGCACGTTGACCGTGTTGGTTTATCTTGCCTAAGTTGCCGCGTACTGTCTGCCATAGGTCCTTAGCTTCCTCGCGATCCTCTTCCTCCAGAGCCGCGATCGGGTCTTCTAATATCTCGTGTAATTCTTCCAACAACTCGCCAGACAATTTGGCAAAGTTGTTGACGAAATTCAGCGGGTTCTTGATCTCGTGGGCAATGCCGGCAGTAAGTTGGCCTAGGCTGGCCATCTTCTCGGACTGGATGAGCCGTTCTTGGGCTTGCCGCAGATCGTTGAGGGCTTGTTCAGCCGCATCACGCGCGTTGGAAATCTCCGCTTCACGCCGTTTTAGTTCGGTGATATCGAAATAGGTCAGCATGCGACCGCCATCCGGCAGGTCCACGCATTGGAAACTCAAAGTCATGCCATCAGCCCGACACAACTCGCCCGGTGTCATGTTTCCTGCCCGTATTGCCTCGACCCGCATGGACAGCCAGTCATCCCAGTCCTTCGGCGCGACATCATAGACTCCTGTGCCCTTGTTGTACTCTATCAGCTCCTGCATAGTTGGGCGCTGGTCGATGAATTTCTGATCGATGTTCCAAATTCGCGCAAATGCCCGATTTATTATACGCGCACGTAAATCCGGTCCCATGAACAGAATTCCATAGTCGACGTGATCGATGACCGCGTTAAATTCTGCCAGTGCCGCTTTCAGTGCTTCGTCAGCGAGTTTGCGGTCCGTAATGTCAGTGTAGGTTGCAACTAGGCCGCCACCTTGGATAGGGTTGCCGATAATCTCAATCACCGTACCATCAGGACGAATACGCTCAAATTTGTGCGGTAAGAATTTTGCGGCCAGTTCCACCCGCTCGCGCACTTGGGTATCAATGTCGCCCGGCCCATATTCCCCTCGTTCAGCATTGAACCGAAATGCCTCTTCCATTGTGAATCCGGGGCGAAAGCGTTCGCGAGGAAACTCCATGAGGTCGAGGAATTTCGAATTCAACGCAATTGTGCGCAGCTCTTTATCTACCAGCGTAATCCCCTGGCCCATGTTCTCCATTGTTAACTCGAGGATCGCTGATTGTTGTTCGATCTCCAGCTGTTTGGTCTTCAGTTCGGTAATGTCGGTATAGATCGAGACGATGCCACCATCCGAAGTGCGGTGATCCGTAATCTGCAGCCAGTACCCGGCGACTAGCTGTTCGCGTGGTTCGCCCGAGGCTTTCTTGCGTTTTTCGGCAATTCTCTCAAGATACCCTTCTACTTCTCCTTCGGAAAGTGGAAACAGGCCGCGCTTGATGCCGGCACCGATGATCTCTTCGAATTTCACGCCGGGTACGACCTTGTCGGCGAGTTCGCTCATGTAGGTGCGGTAGCGCTCATTACATACAACTAGCCGATCCTCGGCATCCCACAATGCAAAACCAGACGAAATCGCTTCAATTGCGTCTTCAAACCGCTGCCGTGCGGCCTGCGCATCTGCCTCCCTGCGTTTGAATTCGGTTATGTCGTTGTAAACCATGATGCGGCCACCATCAGGCAGGCGACGTTCGTTGAGCATGATCCACACACCGTTGCCCAACTCTAGTTCCCAGTTCGCCTTTGGCTTCTCCCAAGCGACGCGGCGGGCAGCGATCCAACCGTCAACGCCGTCTGGATGTTCGGTAAACATCCCAAGCTCATAGCCGTTGCGGATCATGTCGAAGAATTCGCGGCCCTCATAAATTAGGTTGCTCAAATCGGCGCCGCCAGCGGCGTCGCTGAAGATCTGGACGTAGCGGTCGTTGAATAACTCGACGCGATTTTCAGGTCCCACCAAAAGCAAACCATCGGCGATCGTTTCAATTGCTCCGAGTAGCCGACCTTCAATTCGGGCAATTCGTTCCCGTGCATCCCGGATTTCAGTTATGTCGCGCACGGCACCGACAAGCCGAACGACCCGGCCTTCGGCGTTTCGCACACCAACGCCTCGGTCGTGAACCCAACGGTAACCGCCATCACGCGCCCTCTGCCGGTAGTCACATTCAACGGCATCAGTCCCGCCCTTGAAATGGTTAACGATTGCCTTGACATAAGCGTCGTAATCATCCGGATGGATCTGCTCGGCCCATCGTGTCGAAGACGAATTGGCCTCGTCCAAACTGAGTAGATCGTTCAGGTCAGCAGAGACAAACAGAACATCATTGGTCACGTCCCAATCATAAATTCCATCGCTGGTAGCTTGAGTGACCAACTGGTATCTTTCCTCACTTGCGGCAAGGGCTGCATCCCGTTCAATCTTGGGTGTAATGTCCCGAATTGCGGCCACCATACGCGTCGCGTAGCCGTTAGTATCGCGAATCGAGGTGCCGTGATCCGATACCCAGCGCCACTTTCCGCTGGCTACTTTGAGTCGGTACTCACATTCCCATCGTTTCTTCTTACCGGATATATGCGCCTCCAACGCTGACAAGTAAGAGGGCAAATCGTCGGGATGAATAATGTCTTGCCATACCCACGTTCTCTCTCCCTTAGGACCGGTCTCAAGCCCTAGGAAAGTCTCAAGTCGTGGGGACGCATAAAACTGGTCGTCGGTAATGTGCCAATCGTAGATTGCCTCTTCCGCAGCGTCTGAAACAAGCGCGTAGCGCTCCTCACTTTCTCGCAATGCTCTTTCTGCTTTTCGTTCGGCGGTGCGGTCCTGATAGGTGACCATCGTTCCTCCAGAGGCCGTTCTGCGATAGCTGATCGCTAGAATCTGCCCGTCTGCCATCTCATGCTCGAGCGCGCGCTCACCAGAGGCACCAATCTCATTCATTCGATCGGCCACTAGCCGATCAGTTTTGCCCGCGCCAAAATCTCCGCGTTCGGCGTTGAAATGCAGCAAATCTTCTAGACTAACACCACGGCGGCAGAGCTCTTGTGGGTAGCGTCGCATCTCGCGAAATGCGGGGTTGCAGTAAACCAGTCGGAGTGCGTCATCGAATATGCCGACACCCACATCCAGAAGCGCTATACCTTCTTCGTACCTGTCTGCTTGGCTTTTCTGGTCAGCGCCATTCATATCGCGTTCCCCCCCTGGAGAAGAATGACTGAGTCAAAGAGTTGAGTCAAAAAATCAACCGTAGAAGCTTGGTTTTAGAGAACACGAGCTATTGTAGAAAGTTCTTGCAATTCAAAGGGTGACGTAGCTTGCCGCTCCAGAGCTTACCAAGCCGACCAACCCGTTCCACCAGCCTTTAGGTCACGTGCGTTAGTTAAGACATCCCCGTAAGGTCCGCTTTGTCCGCATAGCGGTCGTTCAAAAGGAGCGCAGCGAACGGCGTATCTGAGCCCTAACCTGCTCGTGCTGCCACTTACATATATGTCTGCTTCCGCTAAACTTACTGGAACGGTGCATTGTCAGCTTTATGCCTGCTGCGAATTGTCGTCACAGTATCGACAGCAAAAACACTCACCAAAAAACAGCGGATTGACGACAGATCAAGGGAACTCCGCACGCATGTAAACGATGATCTTCCAAATGTCTTCTTGGCTCAGCGCTTCCTTGAAGGCTGGCATGTCTGTTCCGAAGCGTTCGCCGCCCTCGGAGATTGCCCAAAGAAGGTACTCGTCCCCCGACATCGGCATCTGAACGAACCACCGTAGGAGAGCGGGAGAGGGCACGAGCGAACGTCCGGCTTCACCATCGCCCAAGCCCTTAGCTCCATGACAGCTTGCGCAGTTTTCCGTGTATAGCGTCTTGCCCTCTGAAACGTTCTCGGGCGTTGCACGAATGGTGCTCCGCGCCCCGCGGTAAGCTGCGGGCACGTCCTCGTTCATATACGTCCAATGTCGTTGCATGCGCTGCTGCTGGCCAGGCCCCATATTGCCGTGCCCCCAACCACGCATGTGCTCAGACCTCATGTGGTTAGATCCCATTGGCCCGTGACCCCACCAATCTCCTCGTTGTTGTTGTGCGCAACCCACTGTAGCAATGGTGATAGACAGAACGCTCAAGGCAAGAGTGCGTAATCCAAGCTTCGTCATCTTCTCCTCCTTACTGTTTCCGCTCGATGAACGTCGCCTCAGGCCGCTTCGTAACTGTTGAACACCTCGGTGCTACCGTCCTTGAGGATCAAAAACACGTCGTAGGCCTCACGACGATCTTCCGGCCCCATCCCAGGGGAACCGTAGGGCATGCCAGGAACAGCAAGTCCAACAGCATTGGGTTGCTCCTCCAGCAGACGACGAATGTCGGCAACCGGCACATGCCCCTCGATCATATAGCCATCGATCTCGCCTGTGTGGCAGGACATCATTTCTTCGGGAATGCCGTTGTCCAATTTGTGGCGGACAAGCTGTGTTCCAAAGCTGCGCTCCTCGGTAACGCGAAAGCCTTCTTGCCGTAGGATGTCGATCCAAACCTGGCAACAGCCGCAGTTCGGATCCTTGAGAACATGGATGGAAGGCGTGTCTTGCGCAAACGCGGCAAATGGTACTGTGCTGGCAAAGCCAGCGGCGTAAGTCAGTACTTGGCGGCGTTTCAGGTCCATAGTGAGAGTCCTTTGTATTTCCAACTCAATTGAGTCAAATTCGCATCATTCGAGATCAAAGGTCATGACCCACGTCAAACATGCTGATGTTCGCCAACTTCCCGGCGCTCGGCGAGCGCTTGGCGCACGATCTGGAAAGCAGAGGAAAGAAACAGCGTTGCCATGACCGCCGCAACAATCAGGTCAGGCCAACCGCTAGCTGTGCCCCAGACGCCCAATGCCGCGAACATAACGGCCACATTGCCAATGGCGTCATTACGCGAACATAGCCAGACAGAGCGCACATTTGCATCGCCGTCCTTGTAACGAACGAGCAAGAGAACACTTGCGAGATTGGTCATAAGGGCGAAAAAGCCAACGATGCCCATGATCTCGGCCTCCGGCACTCCGACATAGAACACCCGGTACAAGGTCGATCCGAACACCCAAAGACCCATCAGCAGCAAGCTCACCCCTTTGGCCAGAGCCGCATTGGTGCGCGCACGGATTGAAGCCCCGATCACTGCGAGCGAGATACCATAGGTCAAAGCATCCCCAAGGAAGTCTAGAGCGTCGGCCTGAAGCGCCTGAGACTTTGCGTAGTGACCGGCCGTCATCTCGACGACGAACATCGCCGCGTTCAGAGCAATGACAATCCACAGCCGCCTTTTGTAGTCGTCTGATACGCCGTCGAATTTGGCGTTGTGTCCGCAACATGCTGACATTGGGAAGCCCTTTTGTATCTGTCGTGACCATAGTGTAGTGTCTCTAGTTACTAGAGGTTCAAGAGGTATTTTCATGTTTTCTATCGGGGAGCTTTCCAAGCGCACGAAGGTCAAAGTTACGACTATCCGCTACTATGAGGAAATGGGCCTGCTTACCGCACCAGAACGCACCGAAGGCAACCAACGGCGCTATGATATGGCAGGGCTGGAGCGTCTCAGTTTCATCAAGCATGCACGTGATCTTGGTTTCTCGATTGAAGCGATCTCCGAATTGATTGTGCTCCAAGGCCACCCGGATCGTTCATGCCAAGCTGCGACGGACATCGCCGTCTCACAACTTTCCGAAGTAAGAGCAAAGATCAAACGACTACGGGCTCTTGAAAAAGAGCTGGTTCGGATTTCGAAGGGCTGTGATGACGAGGGTGTGTCAGAGAACTGCTATGTACTCGCGTCTCTTGCCGATCATAAACTCTGTCACCACGATCACTAATCTATGAGCGGACATTGCTCTAGTCGCAGCGAAAGACTGTTTTGTCCGCAACGCGGTCATTCAGGCAGAGCGCAGTGAATGACTACTCTGAGCCCACTTTGACCGATGCTGCGCGTTGCCCCAATTACAGAAACGCGCAGAAAGCGGACTTTGCTTCAGATAGCAGCGAGTGTCGGCCATGAGCCTTAAGGGCTGCTCAGAGGCGCTTACTCTACGACGCTAAGCTGCGCCACAGAACCGGTATTCAGGTTAGCCAGACGTCCAAGTTTTTCGGTGCGCTTAAAATAGTGTTTCAGGATCAGGTTTGGGTCTACATCGCTCATCTGAGAAATCGTCAGAAGGTCCGTCGCCTGCGACTCCACCGCGTGTGTGATCGCGCCTCGCCGGATCGCATACAAGGTCGCCTCCTCCGGAAGTCCGACTTTCTTCACCGCCCACTTCATGGGGTATCGCTGGAAGTCCTGCTCAAGCCTGTTTCCCTCTGTGTTCGTGATCAATGGAGCCCAGCGAGACCGTCCTGCAACCAACCCCTGAAAGAACTCAACCGCGTCTGCAAACAACGGGATGACGAGCGGCGTGTCTTTCTTTGCTGCGTTCTTTCCGTACCTGAGTGTCAACTCCGCTCTGTCGGCATCAAAGTCCCGAACGTCGGCCATCCTTAAGGATTGAACGCGCTGTAGCGTCAGGAACATCGCTTGCGCAAATCGCGCGAAACCGATGTTGGTGGACGTCCCGATGACCGCCTCGATCTCCGGCACCGACAATGCAATTCCATCTAACTCGTCTGCATCAGCTTTTCGGTGCGCCAATTCCCCTTTTGGAATCTTCTGAGCCTTTTCCCATGCGCGAGGCCCAACGTACTCTGCCGCCCCGGCTGTAAGGACCGCTTTGACGTGGCCCATTTCTCTGTTGAACCCCTCCCCACCTCTCTCGGTCGATCCCGTTTCCTTGTTCGCGCGCTCTTTTGGTCGCCCAGCCCACTCGTTGACCATGTCGACGGTGATCTCGCTCAGCGGAGTGTCATCGCCGAGGAACTGGCAGAGTTTGTCTGCGCGCCCAGCCCACCCGAGGATAGACTTCTCGGACACGCGCTTTCCCTTGTTTCGTTTCATTTTTGTCAGCCAAGCATCGGCACAGGAACGAACAGTCGGTTCGCCCCGCCGTTTTTTCTTAGCGACCATTTCTGTGCGCTTTTGTTTTGCCCAGCCCAATACCTTGAGCAGCGCCTCTTCGTAGCCGATACCGTCGCGCTCAGGCGCGCATGGAGCAAAAGTCTCGTAGACAAATCGCTTCCCGTTCCCGAGGTTCTCCACGCGGCCTTTCCAAGTCATCCCTTTTTTGCCGACGTACACTCCGAGCGCCACGTTCTCGGCGACGGTCTCGTAGTAAGGCGCAGAGCGGACTTCTAACCGCGACCGGCCAGTTTGGCTTTTGATGTTCATGTCGGTCGCTCCTTGTTCAGAATTTGGTTAATGCGCGCTGGCGACACATCTAAGTGTTCAGCCAATTCTCGTTGCGTGGGCTGCTTTCCCGTTTGCTCTTTGATCCACTCGCTCAACTTGGCAACGTCGGAGTAAACAAGACCGACCGTCTTTCTTGGTGCTTCAAGTAGGGTGATGAGGCGCGATTGATTTCCTGCCAGCGTCTGTGCTGCGTCGCTCAGCTCCACCAGATGTTTCAGGAGTTTTTCTGGCGGCAAATTCCTTGCCAACTCAGGATTCTCTTTCAGCAACTGGACCTGGCCGATCAAGTTGTGAAATGGCGGGATTGCGCGGTCCACTGCCTTCCGCGCTTCTGCCTTCGTTTCAGTTTGCGAGTTTTTTTTCGCGTTCATCGGTTACCTCGTCCTTAACCGTTTCGGATTGATCCGGGTCTATACGAAATGATTAAGAGGTAAACACCATTTGTTCAATATATGTGTTTAGTTGTTTGTAAATTTAATTCTTGTGATTTAACTTTTGCCGAGTAACCCTTGATTGCAATTGAAACGAAACTATGGGGGGGGTTAGCGATGCCAGCTATCATCGCGGGAGCGAAGCCAAGCGGTAAAGCGGTGCCATACGTTGAGGAAATGAATCGACGGGGGATCAAGAAAAACAAGGCAAACGAGATCGCGCGATGTGAAAAAGGCCCGCAGACATTCTTTTTGGGCAACCGGCGAATGGTCGACATTGGTTTTCTCGACGCGTGGTTCATGGCGCAGGCCACCGGGCAAATTCACGTCACGGCTCAAGACCTCAAAGAAGTGCGCGACGCCGCTGTGCCGAATGAGAAAATTCGGGAAGGAAAGCGGCGGGGAAAAGCTGCACGCGAGGCGGAGACCGCAGCCTAACTTATCAGAAGATCGACCAAGCACGGCAACGTCTCAGGGCGAACAACAGGACGCTGCCAGCCAGAAAGAACGCGCCGCTGCAGGGGCGACGCGTTTAAACAAAAAACCCGGAGAATCCGGCGGTCTGTGCATTGCTGAACACAGATTAACGCAGGTTTTCCACAAATGAAAGCCCGGCGTAATGGCGCAGTTAAAACCAGAAATCGACCTGATTCAGTATTGGCAACCGATTTGCGCAACGTTCAAAATGAACTCCACTGCGAAGTTGATTTTGAAAACGCTGCTTTTTCGCGCACAGCTAAAACCTGACCGCTGGCACCTAACCCAAACCGACGCTCTGGCCGTTGAATGGGGGTTGGGGAAAAACAGCGTGACTCGTGGTCTGCAACGCCTGCATGCGCTGGGCCTAATCCACCGCAAAGGCCAGCGTTTCAGAGTTGACGCATTGCACCTAATGGCGGTGGCACGCCAAGGTAAATCCAAAAATCACCAAAACCGGGAATGTGACACCTTAAGCAGCGGTAATAACGAGGAAACAGTTGAAAATCACCGAAACCGGGATTTTGACCCAAATTGGCAATATTGGAATTCCCCAAAACCGGGATCAAAATTCCCCAAAACCGGGAATAAGAATCACCAAAAGCGGGATTCCCAACTAAACAAAGAACAAATTAACAATTTAGGGGGACGTCAGAAAACTGAAAACCAAAACGGCAGCAGCAGTAACGACGTCGTCTTAGAAAGCGCCGATGAGCGAGGCGGCAAGACTTGGACCTCGGTAGCATTCAGTCTGATGCGCGGATTGAAACCGGTATACCCCGGAACATCGATCCCGGTTCCAAGTCTGGGGCCGTATCCAGAGCCTCTACAAATCGCGCTCAATGACGAGGGCTGGTCGAACCCGAGAACGGACGCTGCCGAATGAGTGGCCGTGTTTTACGAATAGATGAAATGACAGACGACGCGATCCGGGGCCAGGTCGGACGCATGAGGGCGCCGTCGCGGCACGGATGACTGCGGAAAGGAAATAAGTATTCGCCCCACAGCACGGTCTTTCAAAACGCATCCGGAAAAGCGAAATGGTCCGGTGGGAATGACCGGCGCGCAGCCTGGCGGGGGGGGGGACGGTTAAAATATTTGCGCGGGCGCTCGACCGACGGGGGTAGTCTCGTCTTATTGCTAACGAGATTTTTAGGGGTAAATTTTTGGGGCGGCGATGGGTCAGCATTGATTTTTTACTTTGCCCGGTTAGCCTCTTGCGGGACCAAAAGGGGCGAGCATGGCAAAGAAGCGGGCACCGCGCAGCGATTCAATTCAGGGCCAGAGACAGGCTGTTCTCAACGCAATGGAGGAAGTGCATCCGCCTGAAGGCGTCAAACTAAGGCACGAAACTGACTGGATTATCTGGCGACAACTCGCGCGCGCGCGCGTCCCGGATGATTGGACCGATTACGCTCTCATCTGCCTTGCGCGAATAGTTCGATTTGAGACGGACATTCGCGAACTGGACGACCAGATCGATACTACCGGCTTGATGCTGCGATCCAAGAAAGGGTTCCCGATTAAGAACCCATTGCTTGAAATTCGCGAAGGTCTGTTGCGCCAGCAAATGGCGATTGCGCGATCCATCGGAATTACTGCTCTGGGCGACGACTTGCGAACAATCAATTCCAAGGGTCGCGCCACCCAAACCGCCAATGCCCGCGCCGCCAAATATGGGCGGCACGCGCTATTAGCGCGCCCACAGTGAAAAGGTTAAGCCGCGTCTGCCTCTATCGGCTGAATCGCGGTTAGGTCGATTTCATCTGCTGCGCGGGCCAATTCAAAGCTAGTTTGCATGTTGAGCCAAAGTTCCGGTGTGGTCTTAATCACCTTTGCCAGTCGCGATGCCGTGTCCGGCGAAACCCCGGTCGAGCCTGCAACCAACCGCTCAATGCGAGTACGCGGCACGTTCAACATACGTGCTAGCTTTATGGGCGAAAGACCATCCCTTGCCGACTGAGCCGGAACTGAAAAGCCCCGTGGGGCATTCATAGTAAACCGAGTTTTAGTTAGGTTCGACTAGGGCTGCTTTGGGCCGAATAGGAAGATTTAGCATCTGAATCTTCGCGATTGTTCACAAATCCTGACTGTAAAAACCCGAAAATTTACCGTCTGTTGCAGCTAAGCATTTGAAAAGTTTGGCGCACCTGAGAGGATTCGAACCTCTGGCCTCTGCCTTCGGAGGGCAGCGCTCTATCCAGCTGAGCTACAGGTGCGTTGGTCGTTAGCTAACCTTGATCCGATCCGGGTGCAACTGCAAATCGCCCCCATAGCGCCGGCATTTACGCAAACAAATCATGCGCCAGTTCAAGCGCGTCGACCAGCGTATCGACCTCATCCGTCGTGTTGTAAAGACCAAAGCTCGCGCGGCAAGTTGCGGTAACACCAAAGAAATCCATCAGTGGCCCCGCGCAATGATGACCGGCGCGGACCGCGACGCCCTTCTTGTCCAGAATGGTGGACACATCATGCGCATGTCCGGCCCCATCAAGCGTGAAGCTAAAGATCGCGGCCTTGTCCGGACGCATGCCTTGAACCTGAAGCCAATTGAGACCAGCAAGTTTCTCAAACGCATAATCGCGCAGCCCCGCCTCATGCGCGGCAATGTTCTCCATACCTAGATCCATCATGTAATCCAGCGCGACACCTAGCCCGATGGTCTGAACTATGCCGGGGGTACCGGCCTCGAACTTCATGGGAGGGTCGTTATAGATCACCTGATCTTTGCTGACTTCTTTGATCATGTCGCCACCGCCGATAAAGGGGCGCATCTCGGCCATGCGCTCGGATTTGATGTAGATCGCACCCGAACCGGACGGACCATACAGCTTATGCCCCGTGATCGCATAGAAGTCGCAGCCGATTTCCTGCACGTTCACCGGCATGTGTACGGCGCCCTGACTTCCGTCCACCAGCACTGGAACGCCCTTGGCGTGTGCGCCTTCGGTAATTGCCTTTACGTCGACAACTGTGCCAAGAACATTCGAACACTGTGTTACGGCAACCAGCTTGGTCTTGGGGCCGATCGCGTCAATAACCGCTTGCGGGTCCAGCCCGCCGTCCGGATCAATGTCGACCCATTTCAGGACAACGCCCTGCCGCTCGCGCAGGAAGTGCCAGGGAACGATGTTAGCATGGTGCTCCATGACGCTCAGGACGATTTCATCACCGGCCTCGAGACGCGGCATCGCCCAGCCATAGGCTACAAGGTTAATTCCCTCAGTCGTGCCAGAATTCAAAACGACTTCGTTTTCATCTTGGGCGCCAAGGAACCGCGCGATGGTGCCACGAACGGATTCGTATTTCTCGGTCGCGAGGTTCGACAGATAATGCAAACCGCGATGAACATTTGAATATTCTTCGGCATACGCCCGCGTCACCGCATCAATCACGACCTGAGGTTTCTGCGCCGAAGCGCCATTGTCCAGATAGGTTAGCGGCTTTCCATTCACCTCTCGGGACAGGATCGGGAAGTCAGAGCGGATTTTCTGCACATCATACATGGTATTTTCTTTCCTACACCGGACCACTGGGTGTCAGCACAAGGACAAATGGCAATGCAACCAAAGCCGACAACACAATGACCCCAAAGGATTTGAGGAGTGAGCCGAACTTATGCGCTTCGTTCAGGAAATGCAGTGTGACGTAAAGGCTTAGTATCGCCGTCGCCAGCATCAACATGACCATAAAGAAGGGCACGACCAGTGACACCAGCAGAGTCACAGTAAGCGCGACAATTTGAAGAAACTGCAACCAAACGGACAGAATCATGATCTCTTCAAATGAGGCGGTACCACCCATGAACTTTCCAATGAACAGGAAGGCCGCGATACTCAGCAGCATGGCACCCGCCGATCGCACAAGGTTCAAAAGCACCGGTTCAGGTTCCAACACGCCCTGTCCCTGCGGAACTACGATAAGTTGGTCGATTCCAACCTGAACGAGTCCATTCAGAACAACCGCCAGGAAAAAGGCCAACCATAAAACCTCGCGCCCCGGACGCAGTGACAGCAAGCGGCGGGCGGCTTCGGCTGGATTGGTTACGGTGAGAACCGCAAGATGGCTGAGAGAGGCACTATTCATTCTGAGAACCCCTGCGCTTGCCGCAAACCGGACATCCAAAACCACAGAAATACCGCGACCCAGATCAGGCCGACCGCTGAAAGCGTTGGCCCCGGCCCAACAAATCCCGCAACCAGCCCATTTAGCAGAACCAGCGGCGTCGATGACAATAGAGCCCAGAACAGCGCGACCCGCGCGCCATAGGCCGAACCTTTGCCGCCAATCAAACGCGCTGCGCCGTACGATATGAACGCCAGCAAATAAAAGAAGAGAGGCAGGATAATCACCGTACCCAAAAGCGCACCGCCCATGAGCATGTTCAACTCAAGCCCTTCAAGATGCGCGCGTCGGGACAGGCTGGGTAGTTGCGCAATGAAGGCCACGACACAAAACGCCATGACAAAGACCAAAGCGCGATCTTCACGTTGCCCCAATTCGAGAAGCCGGCGCACGACACGGCCCGGCCCTCGATATGTGGCCACAATGTCGGACGTAACCGGCATCAGCTATGTCGCGACAACCAGCCTTCCAGCCGGCTCACGATCGCTTCAGCCAAGGCTTCATCCTCGATCTCGTCCACGGCCTCGGCCAGAAACGCCAACGTCAGCATGTTGGTCGCGTCTTTGGTCGGAACTCCGCGCGAGCGCAGATAGAAAAGAGCCGTTTCGTCGATCGCGCCCGAAGTCGAGCCATGCGAGCATGCAACGTCGTCGGCATAGATCTCAAGCTCGGGTTTGGCGAGAAACTGGCTGTCATCGTCCAACAGCAACGATTGGCTGATCTGATACCCGTCAGTTTTCTGCGCGCCCTCTTTCACAAGGATCTTGCCCTGGAAAACGCCGGTAGCGCCGTTGCGCAAAACCTTCTTGAACACCTGACGGCTTTCGCAGTTCACCGCGTCATGGGTGACAAACACCGTATCATCGTGGTGAAAATCACCGTCGCCAACACAAGCACCCGCCACATGCGCCACGGCGTCATCGCCGGTCAGTTCGATGACTTGCTCGTTGCGGGTCAGCACTCCGTTCACGGTCAGTGTAAAGGACTTGTAGACCGACTCCTTACCCAAACGGGTGAACATATGGGTGGCGGCCCGACGCTCATGGTCCCGGCCTTGTGCGCGTACATGGTGCAGAACGCCTTCATCGGCGATGTCGATTTCCATGCATTTGTTGAAACGCGACGCGGCTGGCCCATTCTCAAGAATGGTTACTTCTGCTCCGGATTCCACGCGAATGATATGATGCAACATCGCATCCGAGGTTTCCGACGCGTGCCGATAAATAAAGCTGATCGGCTTCGAGGGCTTCCCAGTCACATGAATCGCTATACCGTCTGCGGCAAATGCCGTATTCAACGCAGCAAGCGGACGCTGCACCGGAGTCTGCCCACGTGCTTCCAGAACGCCATACAGTGCTTTTGCCCAGTGGATGTCTTTGCAGCAGATGTCTTCGATCCGATCAATCGTGATGCCTTCCAGCTCAAGATCATCCGACTCTTCGGGACTGAAAACACCGTCCACGAACACGATTTTCAAGCGGTCAAACTCGCTGAACAGCATCGCCTCATCAGGGTGGAACAAGGCAGCAGTGGGCGCCTCGGCCGAGACCAGCGTATCGGGGCGTGTATATTTCCAATACTCATCACGCCGCCCCGGCAGACCCATTTCAAGAACCCGCGCCAGCGCATCTTCGCGCGCGGCGCGCGTGCAACCAGCGTCGGGCATAACCAGATTGGCCAGGCGCGCCTCGGTTGCGGTTTGTTTCACTTCGGGCAGCGCCATCAGTTCACCTCGGCCAGAATGTCAGCGTAACCGTTGTTTTCAACCTCAAGCGCCAGATCAGGACCGCCGGTCTTGACGATCTTACCATCTGCCATGATGTGCACGACATCCGGTTTGATATGATCCAACAGACGCTGATAGTGCGTGATTACCAGGAACCCACGACCTTCGTCGCGCAGCGCGTTCACGCCTTCTGCGACCAGTTTCATCGCGTCGACATCAAGACCCGAATCCGTTTCATCCAGGATGCACATCTTGGGCTCAAGCATCGCCATTTGCAGGATCTCGTTACGCTTTTTCTCACCGCCCGAGAAGCCGACATTGACGGGGCGTTTCAGCATGTCCGCGTCGATCTTCAAGGATTTCGCCTTGGCGCGAACCTCTTTCAGGAAATCAGCGGCCGACAGTTCGTCTTCGCCGCGTGCTTTGCGTTGTGCATTCACAGCGGTGCGCAGGAAGGTCATGTTGCCAACGCCCGGAATTTCGACCGGGTATTGGAAGGCCAAGAAAACACCGGCGGCGGCGCGTTCCTCGGGCTCCATCTCCAGCAGGTCCTCACCATCCAACGTGGCTGACCCATTGGTGACTTCGTATCCGTCCCTACCCGACAGCACATAGCTGAGTGTCGATTTACCTGAGCCATTCGGCCCCATGATCGCATGCACTTTTCCCGCCTCGACGGTAAGGTCGACACCTTTGAGGATTTGCTTTTCCTCTTCCTCGAGTTTCACGTGCAGGTTTTTGATTTCCAGCATTTTTTGACCCTTTAGCATATCGCAAGGGACCACCCGGCCCCGATAAATTCAGATTTCAAGAGAGAGTTCAGGGTTACCCGACAGAACCTTCAAGGCTGATCGCAACCAATTGCTGCGCTTCCATGGCAAACTCCATCGGCAGCGCCTGCAGGACGTCCTTGCAGAACCCATTGACAACCAGCGCCACGGCCTCTTCCTCGTCCATGCCGCGTTGACGGCAATAGAAAAGCTGATCGTCATCCACCTTGGATGTCGTTGCCTCATGCTCAACCCGGCTCGAGTTGTTCTTAACCTCGATATACGGCACCGTATGCGCCCCGCATTTGTCGCCAATCAGCAGGCTGTCACACTGGGTATAGTTCCGGCTGTTCTTGGCCTTGGGATGCATCGAGACCAGCCCACGGTAGGTGTTTTGCGCCTTACCCGCACTGATGCCTTTGGACACGATCCGCGACTTGGTGTTCTTGCCAAGGTGAACCATCTTGGTGCCGGTATCGGCCTGCTGGTAGTTGTTCGTGATCGCGATCGAATAGAACTCACCCTGGCTTTCCTCACCACGCAGGATGCAGGACGGGTATTTCCACGTCACAGCCGAACCGGTTTCAACCTGCGTCCACATCACCTTGGAGCGATCCCCCCGGCAATCGGCGCGTTTGGTCACGAAGTTATAGATACCGCCCTTGCCGTTCTCATCCCCGGGAAACCAGTTCTGAACGGTCGAGTATTTCACCTCGGCGTCTTCCTCGATGATGATCTCAACCACAGCGGCGTGCAGTTGCGCGGTATCGCGCTGCGGCGCGGTGCAGCCTTCCAAATAGGACACATACGATCCCTTATCGGCGATGATCAGCGTCCGCTCAAACTGACCGGTGTTTTCCGCGTTAATGCGGAAATAGGTGCTCAGCTCCATCGGGCAGCGCACACCCGGCGGGATGTAGACGAACGAGCCATCCGAGAACACGGCCGAATTCAGCGTGGCGTAGAAGTTGTCCGAGACCGGAACCACTGACCCAAGGTATTTCTTGACCAGTTCGGGGTGCTCGCGGATCGCCTCGGAAATCGAACAAAAGATCACACCGGCTTTCTTCAATTCGGCCTGAAATGTTGTTCCGACGGACACCGAATCAAACACCGCGTCCACGGCAACCTTGCGACCTTCGGCGGGCGCATCCTCGGCCCCCTCGACGCCAGCCAGAATCATCTGTTCTTTCAGCGGAATACCCAGCTTTTCATAAGTGGCCAACAGCTTGGGATCGACCTCGTCCAGCGACTTGGGCTTTTCTTCCATCGACTTGGGCCGGGCATAGTAATACTGGTCCTGAAAGTCGATCTTGGGATAGTTGACCATCGCCCAGTTCGGCTCTTCGATCTGTGTCCAGCGCTCGAACGCGGCCAGACGCCACTCGGTCATCCACTCGGGCTCTTCGTTCTTTTCCGAGATCAGACGGACGATATCGGGGTTCACGCCCTTGGGCGCATACTCCATCTCGATATCAGTGTCCCAACCGTATTTATAGGTTCCGACCTCGCGTACCGCGTCCACGGTTTCCTGATCGACACCCTCTTTTACCTGGGTATGGTCCAAAGCGGCCATAAGTCACCCTCCGTCAGATCACGCGGCCCGCGCGCGATGTTTCTTTTCTTTTGCCAGCCACGTTTCCGCGAAACGCAGCACATCTTCTTCCGTTGTCTGATGTCCAAGCGACACGCGCACTGCGCTGGATGCCACCTCCTCATCAAAACCCATTGCGGTCAAAACCGCGCTTGCCCGGACCTTGCCGCTGGAGCAGGCCGAGCCAGCACTGACCGCAAACCCTGATAAATCCATCTGCATGACCTGCGTCTCGCCTTTCCAGCCGGGAGTGGCAAAACACAGCGTGTTCGGCAGGCGATCCTGACCATTCCCGATAAAAATAGTAGTTTTAGAACCAGCCTCAAGAGCCATTTCTAGAATATTTCTAAATTCTTCAACCTGCGCCCAAACCCCATTGGCCAGATCGCGCGCGGCCGCCTCAGCCGCCGCTCCGAAACCCGCGATTCCAATGACATTTTCGGTGCCGGACCGACGCCCCATTTCCTGTCCGCCGCCCTTTATTCGGGCGGCCAGATCAGTTCCACGCTTCATTACGACTGCGCCAACCCCTTTTGGCCCACCCAGTTTGTGCGCCGAGATCAACGCCATTTGTACGTCCAGCCAGTTGAACGCCACGGGCAATTTTCCAAACGCCTGCGTCGCATCCGTTACTGCCAGACCCGCAGGCAAAGACTGGATGATCCCCGTCTCGGAATTAGCAAGCTGCAAGGTGGCGTTTTGCGGCTCTGGTACATTGACCAGTCCGTTTTCGGAAACTGTAAGGTCTTCCTGTATCCAGGCCCTGACCGCATCATGCTCAATCCCGGCTCCATGCAAGCCGCGGCCCTCCAACGCCAGCGCCGCACCTTCGGTCGACCCAGAGGTAAAAACGATATCGGCACCATCCGCCCCAAACGCCGCAGCAACCTGGGCGCGCGCGCGCTCAATCAGCGCCTTGGCCGCACGCCCTTCCGCATGGACCGACGACGGATTGCCACACAAATCCATTGCCGCCAGCATAGCATCCCGTGCCTCGGGCCGCAAAGGAGCTGTCGCGTTATGATCCAGATAAACGCGATTCATGGATGCACCTTTAACGGCTCATCATGTCGTATGATTGCCCTGAATGCGCAATTTATCATTTCAGTCGTCCACGACCGAAAATAGATTTGGAACTGCCGGGCAAGGCGCCAGATCATTTTTGATGACGTCAGAAAGACGGGTCTGATGCAAAAAGACATAGACATGTGCGCTCAGACCTTCCCACAACCTGTTGGTCAAGGATTGCGCGCGACTGCCAGAGGATCCGCCTGACGCTCCTGCGCCCTTTTGCAGCGCATCCACAGTCTCATCAACCGCAGCCAAAACTTCGACAACACGGATTTCCGAAGCGGGTCGCGCCAGCCGATAGCCACCACCCGGCCCTCTGACTGACGACACCAGATTGGCGCGACGCAGTTTGACGAACAATTGTTCGAGATAAGCTAAGGAAATGTCCTGTCTTTCCGAGATTTCGCCCAACGTCACCAGCCCGTCGGGCGGTTGAAGTGCGATATCAGCCAAAGCGACCATCGCATAACGACCTTTGGTCGACAGCTTCATTTTCTTTCCCTCTTGGCTGACATCGCGCGAAAACATTGACGCCGCCGCTGCCAGTGCGTATCTCCGACTGACAGCGCCAAAGCGCGCAGCATTACAATTAGAACCGTTCTAAGGTGCCTGACGATAACAGTCAAGTATGGACAGGCACCCAGAAGAAAAAGACAGGACCGACGCACACATGCCCGAGGTGATTTTTCCCGGACCAGAAGGCCGCCTGGAAGGCCGTTACCACCCGCAAAAGGAAAAAGACGCACCGATCGCCATCGTGCTGCACCCGCATCCTCAATTCGGCGGGACCATGAACAACAAGGTGGTCTATAATCTTCACTATGCGTTCTACAACATGGGCTTCACCGTTCTGCGGTTCAATTTCCGTGGAGTGGGCCGCAGCCAGGGCGAGTATGATCAAGGCGTCGGTGAACTGAGCGATGCCGCCTCGGCGCTGGATTACCTGCAGTCGATGAACAACAACTCGAAACACTGCTGGGTGGCCGGATTCTCGTTCGGTGCGTGGATCGGTATGCAACTGCTGATGCGTCGTCCTGAAATCACCGGCTTTATTAGTGTATCGCCCCCGGCCAACATGTACGATTTTTCGTTCCTGGCCCCCTGCCCCTCGTCCGGGCTGATCATCAACGGTTCCGCAGACCGTGTTGCACCACCTGCAGACACAACATCGCTGGTCAACAAACTGCACGAGCAAAAGGGCATCACCATCACCCATAACGAGGTTGAAGGCGCTGACCACTTTTTCCAGGATCGCCACATGGACACCCTGATCACCGATGTCAGCGACTATGTGAAACGCCGGCTGACCGAGACCACGCGCTGATGTCTGACACGCTCAACTCGCTTGCGGCGAAACTGGCCGAAGACACGTTGAAAGTCATGGATGAAACCGGTGACGATCGCTTCTTTGTCGAGGTCGGCGACTTGCTGGGCGCATCCTCTCAGACATTGGAAGAGGCATTTCTGACGGAAATCCGGGTGCGACTGGCCGAACGCAAGGCGCGACAGTTCGTCATCAAGCGCCTGTCGGAACACCGCAAGCAAGTAAAAGCGATTGAAAAGCAATGACTGACAGGCTGTCCGCGCAAGTTGAGTTCCTGAATCGCGCGGACAAACTGAAATCGGTTGATCGCGCCAACGCATTGTTGGATCAGTCCCGTGCCGAAAATGCGGCCGAGCATAGCTGGCAATTAGCTCTTTGGGCCTTGGTCATGCAGCCTTTGGCTAGCGATGACGTTGATATCGACCGCGTCATACGAATGCTTCTGCTGCATGATCTGGTTGAGATCATAGTCGGCGATCATCCGATCCACCTAGAGACAGACTGGCAGGCCGTTGAGCGCGCGGAACAAGCAGCGGCAGCAGAGTTGTTCGGGCTGCTTCCTGACGATCAGTCGCAGTCGTTCCTGTCGCTATGGCAAGAATTTGAGGCGGACACATCCGCAGACGCCCGTTTCGCCAAGATCCTTGATCGGTGCCAACCCATGTTCCAGGTACTGTGCGCGCCGAAACCGCGCTCTGACCATTTGGACGTCGTCCGCGACAACCTGAACGGCGGACGTGCGGCTTATCTGGAAACAGACTTCCCCGAAGCGTTCCGGCTTGCCCGTGCAATGCTGGAAAACACGGATGGCCAAGACACACCGTTTGCAAGACGTCTTCCTTTCCTAATCGAGTCTGACCAGCTCAAATCCGTGTCACGGGCGTCGCGGCTATTGTCCGGAGAGCGGTTCGAAAACTCTGCGGAGCATTCCTGGCACATCATGCTGTTTGCGTGGGTGTTGTCCGAGTACGCCGACCCGAATGTATCAATCGACCGGGTCCTCAAAATGCTCTTATTGCACGACATCGTCGAAATTGACGCCGGTGATCATCCAATCCACGGTCAGGTAGACCACGCCGCCCAGGAAGCCGAGGAACAGGCTGCGGCGACCCGGTTGTTCGGAATGCTCCCGCCTGAGCAGAACATGAAGTTTTATGCACTTTGGCAGGAGTTCGAAGCCGCGGAGACGACAGATGCATGTTTTGCCAAAGCGATTGACCGGTTTCAAACCCCGATCGGAAATCTGGAAACCGGTGGCGGATCGTGGGTGAATTACAACGTGACCTTTGCCCAGATCGAAAGCCGCGTCGGCAAACCTATTTCGCGGGGCGCCCCAAAACTGTGGTCATGGCTGCGCCCCCAACTGGATAGGTATTTTTCAGAAACGCTGGCCGAATAACGAAAGAAGGGGCGCAAATGCCCCTTCTCCCCGCAACCGGCGGGCGCTTAGACCCGAGCACCATTTAACCATTCAACATTGTCGGCCACACTGTCGTTTACTTCCCCTCCGTCAGTCAGCCGCCCCAGCGCCACAATCAAAGCCGATACAGCAATGACAGAAATTGCAAATTTCGTCATGAAAATTACTCATAAAATACAACCTTTTAACACCTCCCGAATGCCACAAATTTGCGTGTCTAAACAGTAAGGTAAACCGGACCTTCAACGGAGTTTCTTGCTCTTTCCCCCTCGAAAAACCTGATCATCCAAAAAGGTCTTGCAGTGATCGGAAAAACCGTGCTCAACAACGCTTGGTTCAATCATATCGAGACCTACCGTGCCCAAAGCCTATTTGATCCTTCTTCTGGCAGTAATTGCTGAAACCGTTGGGACAACGTCATTGCAAGCCAGCCAGCAATTCAGCCGATTCTGGCCATCAGTACTTGTTGTTGTGGGCTATGGCATCGCGTTCTATCTGCTGGGTCTGACGTTGAAGTACATGCCAGTCGGAATCGTTTACGCGATTTGGTCCGGTCTTGGCATCTTTCTGATTGCGATCATCGGGTTTATTGTCTTCGGCCAAAAGCTGGACTGGCCAGCCGTACTCGGACTGACAATGATATTGACCGGAATCCTTGTCATTCATCTGTTTTCAAAAACCGCTGGCCACTGATCGCCGGTTAGGGCTGGTCTATTTGGTCAAACCACGTTATGCGCGCGGCAACTTCCCGTTCAAAGGCTGACCTCTCATGGACCTGCGCAATATCGCAATCATCGCTCACGTGGACCACGGCAAGACGACCCTGGTGGATGAGCTGCTCAAACAATCCGGCGCGTTCCGGGAAAATCAGGCCGTGGCGGAACGCGCCATGGACAGCAACGATCTGGAGCGCGAGCGCGGGATCACCATCCTGGCCAAGGCAACTTCGGTCGAATGGAAAGGCACGCGCATCAACATCGTCGACACCCCCGGCCACGCCGATTTCGGCGGCGAGGTTGAGCGAATCCTGTCGATGGTCGACGGTGTGGTTCTGCTGGTCGATGCCGCCGAAGGCCCGATGCCGCAGACCAAGTTCGTGACCTCCAAGGCGCTGGCGCTGGGCTTGCGTCCAATCGTGGTGCTGAACAAGGTAGACAAACCCGACGCTGAACCCGACCGGGCGCTGGACGAATGCTTTGACCTGTTCGCCAATCTCGGCGCTGATGATGACCAGTTGGACTTCCCGGCGATGTACGCCTCGGGCCGATCCGGCTGGGCGGATATGGAGCTGGACGGTCCGCGTAAGGACCTGACCGCCCTGTTCGACCTGATCGTCGATCACGTCCCTGCCCCCAAACAGGCCGACAAAAAAGACGAACCGTTCCGTATGCTGGCAACGACGCTTGGCAGCGACCCGTTCATCGGCCGAATCCTGACCGGCCGCGTCGAGAGCGGCACACTGAAAGCGGGCGACAGCCTAAAGGCGCTCAGCCGCGATGGCACGCTGATCGAGAACTTCCGCGCATCGAAAATCCTGGCCTTCCGTGGTCTGGCGCAACAACCGATCGACGTAGCCGAGGCCGGTGACATCGTCACCATCGCTGGCATGAGCAAAGCGACCGTTGCGGATTCTCTGGTATCCCCGCAGGTTGAAGAGGCCCTGCCCGCCCAACCCATCGACCCGCCGACCATCACAGTGACCTTTGGCATCAACGACTCGCCTCTGGCCGGTCGTGACGGAAAAAAGGTTCAGTCCCGCGTGATCCGCGACCGTCTGATGAAAGAGGCCGAATCGAACGTCGCCATCCGCATCACCGATACCCCCGGCGGCGAAGCGTTCGAGGTCGCAGGCCGTGGCGAATTGCAAATGGGCGTTCTGATCGAAAACATGCGTCGCGAAGGGTTCGAACTCAGCATCTCGCGCCCACAGGTTCTGTTCCGCGAAGAAGACGGTCAGCGCATGGAACCCATCGAAGAAGTCACCATCGACGTCGACGACGAATTCTCGGGCGCTGTGATCGAGAAAGTCACCGGCGCGCGCAAAGGCGAGTTGGTGGAAATGCGCCCTGCAGGCGCCGGTAAGACCCGCATTATCGCGCATGTGCCGTCGCGGGGTCTGATCGGCTATCACGGCGAGTTTCTGACCGACACGCGCGGCACCGGCGTGCTGAACCGCGTGTTTCACGGCTGGGCGGCCCATAAAGGCCAAATACCCGGTCGTCGTGCAGGTGTTCTGATCTCGATGGAGAACGGACAGGCTGTCGCCTACGCCCTGTGGAACCTAGAAGAGCGTGGACGCATGTTCGTGGCGCCGCAGACCGATGTCTATCAGGGTATGGTGATCGGCGAACATTCCCGCGACAACGATCTGGAAGTGAACCCACTCAAGGGTAAAAAACTGACAAACGTGCGCGCTAGCGGATCTGATGACGCGGTACGACTGACGCCGCATGTTCAGTTCTCACTGGAAGAGGCGATTGCCTATATCGACGACGACGAACTTGTTGAGGTTACGCCCAACGCCATCCGGCTTCGCAAGCGCTATCTTGATCCGCATGAACGCAAGCGGATGGCCAAGTCTGCATAGGGTTTTCAGTGAATAACTTCACAACCAAAAAACAATGACATGAGTGTTGTATTTTTGATCCCCATTTGGGGACAATCGCACCCTAAAAGCCCACCCACCCGGTGGGCTTTTTCCTTGTTTAGAAACGACTTTCTACCTATGGGCGATTAAAATTAACTTTTCTTTTACCCTCACTTCTTGAAATTATGGCGAAGGATGGATGTATTTGTGGTCAAACTGTGACATCATTGTGTCCAGTAGTGACGTGTTAAAGAGTTCGAAGGAGTGACGCTATGCGCGTGAAATCCCGTTTGTTATCTGTGGTCTTTGTGTCCGCAACTTTCCCCTTTCTTTCGGTCGGGGCCGCTCAGGCCAACGAAATGTGCACGGTCAAAACCGCGCGGCAATCAGTGTCCACCGAAACACTTTGTAGTTGCCAGACGGTAGACGCCCGAATGCTGCGTTACATTCAACGCAGGCCAGACTTTGACGACATTCTCGCGCGCACTTTAGAGGCCTGCCCCGCGTTCGCGGCTGTTCTGACTGATATTCCGACAGCGGCCATTGGCAATTCACAACGCTCCGGCGACGGGCCTGCAAATAACGATCCTAGTTTTCAAAGTGCTTCTGACGATTCGGGCGGCGGCGGTACTGGTGGTGGATCTGGTGGCGGTAATGACGGTGGTTCCGGCGGCGGTTCTGGCGGCGGATCTAGTCCGTCACCGACTAGCGGCGCACCAGGTGGCGGTAATAACGACGACAGCGGCGATAACGGAAACGGAAACGGCGACGATAACGGAAACGGTGACGATAACGGCGACGGAAACGGCGGCGATAACGGAAACGGCGACGACAACGGCGACGGAAACGGCGGCGATAACGGAAACGGTGACGATAACGGCGACGGAAACGGCGGCGATAACGGAAACGGTGACGATAACGGCGACGGAAACGGCGGCGACAATGGCGACGGCGACGACAACGGTGACGGAAACGGCGGCGACAACGGCGACGGCGACGACAACGGTGACGGAAACGGCGGCGACAATGGCGACGGCGACGACAACGGAAATGGAAACGGCGGCACAAACCGCTCTGGCCATGACGACGGTACTAATCCCGGCGGCCAAACCAACAACCCGAATGGCTCCGATAACCCAGGTGGCGGTAACGGTGGAAGCAATAATGGCGGCAACACCAACGGGCGCGGCAACGGCGGAAACAACAACGTCGATATTTTCGGCGGAAACGGCCAGGGCGGAAGCAACGGAAACGGTGGCGGAGGCAACTCGCGCGGACCGGGCCGTGGTGGTATTTTCGACTGATACAATTTCGGTCGGGCCGGAGATACCTGCCTATAACTCAATCCAAAAGGGCGGCCCTACGGCCGCCCTTTTATTTTTCTCTCTACTCCAATCAAATTCGAGTTCCAGATTGGGTCTAGCTTTTTCTGTAGACACCAACCCAATTACTGGGCTGTCTTGGGTCCTGCATCCTTAGAAAGAGGTAACGCGTTGAAGACCAAGGTTTTATCCGGTTGGTCAGATTGTCCAGGATCAGATCCCCGCCCGCAGAGCGATACACCAAAACAGCATGTGCCCGCCGCCGAGTATCCAATACGGTCGCGATCAAAAGTTTGCTTGGATCAATGCCTGCCCGGATCAAATCCCGCTTTTTGAGTAGTGCAAAGTCTTCACAATCACCCCCGCGCGAGGTGGGCAGCGCCCATCGCTCGACGGTTCTGTACTGCGACTGGTCCGTGACTTCTCGGGTCGTTGCGTTGACTTGGCGATTAACCCTGTGGACGATCTGCATTTCCTGCTGGGTCGACAAGGAAAGTGACGCTTTACTTGAACACGCCCATGAATATTGTCTGCACAACTGGCGCGCACCCGACGGAGGGGGCGACGCAGCCACCGCGCGGATAAAGCTTCCTTCGCTTGCCTGAACATTCGAGCCACCAAACATGGCGGCGCATGCCAAAGCAGATATTCCAATGGCCCGCCCTAGCGACAGGGCCGACCTCTTAACAATTGCTCTGTTTTCAATCCCAACAGAATCCATGCCTGTCCCTCGATCCTTGTGTCTCCAAGCGATTGCAAACAGACCGGACCGTATCCCCAGTTCGGAAACTATCGGTAAACGGAACCGTCTGCGCAATCTGACGTGACCGTGCGAAAGAAAAGAGGCGGAATTTCGTGACTCAATTTGACCATTTGGAGCAAGAATTGCGTTGAGTCAGCCACAATTATGGCACGCTGGGCGCGAGTTGCGTTCAGAAACCTGACGCAACTCATTGTAAACAGTAAAATATTAGAATGACATTGTGAGACCGGCGAAGGCCACAATTGGGATTTTGCGCGTTGGCTGAAATCCGCGCAATAAACACGGCCGCCGGGTTTGTTGTTACCCGGCGACCGAAAATACTGATTCTACTCGGTGATTTCTACGACCACGAGTTCACGCTCACTTGCGCCGCGCGCGTGGTCCAGGGCTTCTTGATACTCGGGCGAGTTATAGCATTCGACCGCAGCTTCTACGGACGGAAACCGGGCAACCACGTTGCGCGGCCGTTCTTTGCCTTCAAGCTGCACATATCGCGCGGCGCGCGCGATAAATTCTCCGCCGTGCTTGGCTATCGCTGGTCCAGCAAGCTCGGCGTATTTTCCATAAGCCTCGGTGTCCGTCACCGTGACATGTGCGATCCAAAGTGCGGGCATCCTACCCCTCCAGTACCTGTTCCGCGGCTTTGATCGCCGCATCAGAATTCGAAGCATCCTTGCCGCCACCCTGCGCCATGTCAGGGCGGCCACCACCGCCCTTACCGCCCAGTTCCGCGACAGCGGCGCGAACCAGATCGACCGCCGAAACTTTTTCGGTCAGGTCCTGCGTTACACCAGCCGCGACAGCCGCCTTGCCGCCTGCATCCGCGATCAGCAAAACAGCCCCGGATCCCAGACGGCTTTTGTGTTCGTCGATCAATGCAGGCAGGTCCTTGCCGGACACACCAGTTAGCGCCTGCGCCAGGAAAGGCACGCCGTTCACGTCTTTTGCTTCAGCGCCACCCTGACCTGAGCCCCCGGCCATCGCCAAATCGCGACGCAACTGCGCCACTTCGTTCTGCAAGGCCTTGCGCTCGTCCAACAGGGTCTTCACCCGGCTGACTACGTCGTCGGGCTGTGCCTTTAGTTCGGACGCAATCTGCCCCAACCGCTGATCCTGCGCCGACAAATGGCGGAAAGCCTCATCCCCGGTCAATGCTTCGATACGGCGCACACCCGCGCTGCTGGCGCTGTCGCCAAGAACAACAAAGGTTCCGATATCGCCGGTCTGTTTGACATGCGTACCACCGCATAGCTCGATCGACCACGTTTCGCCGTCCTGCCCTTTGCCTGTGGGCGCTTTGCCCATCGAAACAACGCGTACCTCGTCGCCGTATTTCTCGCCAAACAGCGCCTGCGCGCCCAGTTCGCGCGCATCGTCCGGCGTCATGATCCGAGTTTCCACGGTCGAGTTCTGGCGGATAAAGGCATTCACCTCACGCTCGACCTTTTGCAGTTCCTCTGTGCTCAGCGCCTTGGAGTGGCTGAAATCAAACCGAAGCCGATCAGAGGCGTTCAGCGACCCGCGCTGTGCCACGTGATCACCCAGCGTTTCGCGCAGCGCCTCATGCAGCAGGTGCGTGGCCGAATGGTTGGCCCGGATCGCACTGCGGCGGGTATGGTCCACCTCAAGCTCGACGCCGTCACCCTTGGACAGCGCACCCTGACTGACCGTCACACGATGCGCATAGACCTTACCTTCGGCGAATTTACGAGTGTCTTCGACCTCGGCCACATCCTGCATATTCTCAAGTCGTCGGATTTCACCGGTATCCCCAACCTGACCACCGGCCTCACCATAGAATGGCGTTTGGTTCACGATGACCCAGCCGGTGCCGCCCTGTTCGATAGTGTCGACCAGCGCGCCATCCACGACCAGAGCAGCCACCTGCCCTTCGGCCTTTTCAGTATCATAGCCCAGAAAATCCGTGGCTCCGCCACTGTCCAGCACGTCAAACCAAACTGCCTGATCGGCGGCCTCGCCCGAGCCCGCCCATGCGGCGCGTGCTTTGGCCTTTTGTTCGGCCATCGCCTCATCAAATCCATCGGTATCCACGGTTCGGCCCTTTTCACGCAGCGCATCCTGCGTCAGGTCCAGCGGGAAACCATAAGTGTCATACAGTTTGAATGCCGCTTCACCGGGCAGAGCGGCCCCTTCGGGCAGGCCCGCAACCTCATCATCAAGCAGTTTCAGACCGCGATCCAGTGTCTGCTTGAACCGGGTTTCCTCAAGCAGCAGCGTTTCTTCGATCAGCGCCTGCGCCTGTCCCAGTTCCGTGTATTGCGCGCCCATCAGCTGCACCAAAGAGGGCACAAGGCGGTGCATCACCGGGTCTTTCGCACCCAGCAAATGCGCGTGACGCATGGCGCGACGCATAATCCGGCGCAGAACATATCCGCGCCCGTCATTGCTGGGCATCACCCCATCGGCAATCAGGAATGAAGTCGACCGCAAGTGATCAGCGATTACGCGGTGATGCACGTTTTGATCGCCGTACGGATCAACGCCGGTCGCATCGGCCGACGCCTCAATCAGCGTTTTGAACAGGTCGGTGTCATAGTTGTCATGGCTGCCTTGCAGCAGAGCGCCGATCCGTTCCAGCCCCATGCCAGTGTCGATGGACTGCATGTCCAGCTCCACCATCGAGCCGTCCTCGAACTGTTCGTTCTGCATGAAAACGATGTTCCAGATCTCGATGAACCGATCACCGTCTTCCTCGGCCGAACCCGGAGGGCCGCCCCAGATGTGGTCGCCATGATCATAGAAAATCTCGGTGCACGGACCACAGGGTCCGGTCGGGCCCATTTGCCAGAAGTTGTCACTGGTGGCGATGCGGATAATCCGATCCTCGGGGACGCCGACCTTCTTCCAGATCTCAAACGCCTCATCATCAGTGTGGTAGACCGTTGTCAGCAGGCGGTTCTTGTCGATACCGAATTCCTTAGTGATCAGCTCCCACGCGAAGGGGATCGCGTCATGCTTGAAGTAATCCCCGAACGAGAAATTTCCCAGCATCTCAAAGAACGTATGGTGACGTGCGGTGTAACCCACATTGTCCAGATCGTTATGCTTGCCGCCTGCGCGCACACATTTCTGCGCCGTCGTCGCGCGCTGATAGTCGCGGGTTTCAATGCCGGTAAACAGGTTCTTGAACTGCACCATGCCCGAATTTACGAACATCAGTGTCGGGTCATTGCGGGGCACCAAAGGGCTGGACGCCACCACTTCGTGCCCTTGTTTGGCAAAGTAGTTCAGAAAGGTCGATCGAATATCGTTAAGCGTTGGCATAAGGCTCTCTCAGCGCGCAGTCATCTTGTTCCAGAAGGGTCTATCCCCGTCCCATGGGATAGTCCACAGGATTGGAAGACCAAACGAAACAAGGCGGCCCCGAAGGACCGCCCGTCAGTCAGAAATCGGGATCGGATCAGGCTTCGAGGATGTCGTCATCCTCGGCCGCACCGGGCGGCATATCAAAATCCAACCCATGCGCAGCTCGGATCTTGTCTTCGATTTCAAGCGCGATCCGGCTGTTGTCACGCAGGTACTGCTTGGCATTCTCACGCCCCTGCCCGATCCTCTCGTCGCCATAGCTGAACCACGAGCCAGATTTCTCGACCACACCAGCCTTGACGCCCAGATCCAGCAGCTCGCCCATCTTGCTGATGCCTTCGCCATACATAATGTCGAATTCCACCTGCTTGAACGGAGGTGCCACCTTGTTCTTGACGACCTTCACACGGGTCTGGTTGCCGACAACCTCGTCCCGATCCTTGATCGCGCCGATGCGACGGATATCCAGACGAACCGAGCTGTAGAATTTCAGAGCGTTACCCCCGGTCGTGGTCTCAGGGCTGCCAAACATCACGCCGATCTTCATCCGAATCTGGTTGATGAAAATCACCATGCAGTTGCTGCGGCTGATCGAGCCGGTCAGCTTGCGCATCGCCTGGCTCATCAAACGGGCCTGAACGCCGACATTGCTGTCGCCCATGTCGCCTTCCAGTTCAGACTTCGGCGTCAGGGCTGCGACCGAGTCGACCACGACCATGTTCACCGCGCCCGAGCGCACCAGCGTATCAGTAATCTCAAGCGCCTGTTCGCCGGTATCGGGCTGTGAGATCAACAGCTCATCCAGATCGACACCCAGCTTGCGGGCATATTGCGGGTCCAGCGCATGTTCCGCGTCGACGAACGCACAGACACCGCCGCGCTTCTGCTGTTCTGCAATACAATGCAACGTAAGCGTGGTCTTACCCGAGCTTTCGGGTCCGTAAATCTCAACAATCCGGCCCATCGGCAGGCCACCGATTCCCAACGCGATATCCAACCCCAGCGACCCGGTTGAGCTAGCGTCAATATCCTGCTTGGCATCTTCGCCCAGCTTCATGATCGAGCCCTTACCGAACTGCCGTTCGATCTGTGCCAGCGCACTGTCGAGCGCCTTTTGCTTGTCTGCGTTTTTCTTGTCGCTCATCGTCAGAAGATCCGCCATTGTCCTGTCGCCTTCCCTTTTGTCACACCCTTTAACGGGCGGCAATCACTGCTTTGTTCGCCTCTTGTTCCTTATGGGACCAAAAAGAGAACATTTCAATAAAAACTTACAGAAAGTACTGTTCAGCAATTGTGTTAAAGAGTCGTTTACGCCACTCTGCCCTTGTGACAAACTTGGCCAAGGACGCGATAATTGCTTGTTTTCTATAAAGAACGTCTTGCGTTCCTGGCCGTACCTAAAACCGGAAGTACAGCGTACCACACGGCGTTGCAGGATCGTGCTGACTTTGTGATTACCGGCCCGCCGGACCTGAAACACGCGCCGGTCCGACGCTATGATCGTTTTTTTCAGAATATCTTTCGAAAAATGTACGACACCGAGATGGAAATCATGGCCGTCGTCCGAGAGCCGATCGACTGGCTTGGCAGTTGGTACAAGTTTCGCGCCCGGCCCGAGCGTCTGGGCCACCCTCATTCCACCCACGACCTGAGCTTTGATGATTTCGTTCAAGCTTACATGCAGACCCCGCGCCCGGACTTCGCGGATGTAGGCAGTCAGAGCCAGTTTTTTCGCACACGGAACAACGGTGTTGGCGCAAGTCACGTTTTCAAATACGAAAATCAGGACAAAATACTGGATTTCCTGCAAGACCGACTTGGCACAGAGATATCTTTGACCCAAGAGAATGTCTCGCCAAAACGCGATTTGAGTTTGAGCCCGGAAACGGAAATAGCATTTCGCCAATCACATGCCGCCGAATTCGCATGTCATGACGCCGCGCTCTAACAGTTTCAATTGATTTGTTGAAACACCGCTTCTGTAAGTTGGTTCAGAGAAAAGGGTTTCGGCAGGAAGGTCGAATTGCTGATATCGTGGTCCGAGTTCCCAAATGCGCCTTAGGTATAGCCTGACATGAAGATGACTCGGACATCGGGACGATCTTTCATTGCCTTGCGAACCCATGTCGGCCCATCCATGCCGGGCATAACGACATCGGTGACAAATACGTCCACATTCAAGGACCCGTCTTCCAGCAACCGTAAAGCCTCTTCCGCACAATCCGCCTCAAGCACCGTGTACCCTTTCAACCTCAACGCGCGGGTGGCAAATGCGCGGACCGGTGCTTCATCCTCGACCAAGAGGACAACGCCTTCGCCCGAGCGAGCACCCTGAGCGTCAGGCAAGGTGGCTTCTTCGGGAACAACCCGCTCCTCTGCGCCAGAGACAGGCAGGAATACCGTGAATTCGGTTCCGCGCCCAATCAGACTGTCAACAAAGATGAACCCCCCGTCTGCTTTACGATTCCGTAAACAGTAGACAGGCCCAGCCCGGTGCCTTCGCCGGTTCTTTTCGTCGTGTAGAAGGGTTCAAACACCTTTTGCAATTTGTCCGAAGCAATCCCGGTGCCGCTATCAATGACCTTAACAGTAACATATTCGCCGGGTTGAACCGTCGCGCGGTCCCTGCGAAGTGGCTCTGTCATACGAACAACCTCAGTTTCAATTCGCACATCCCCCCCTTCCGGCATGGCGTCCCGTGCATTCACGACAAGGTTCATGAAAACCTGTTCCAGTTGGCGCTTATCTGCCCGCACGGGTTTGAGAACCGGATCATGGCTGAGGATCAGGCGAATTTTCTCTCCGACCAGTCGGTTCAACAGATGGATGAGGTCAGAAATTGTATCCCGCAAGTCCAGAACTTCGGGCTGAAGGGTCTGTTTGCGTGAGAACGCCAGCAATTGACTTACCAGCGCAGCCGCGCGGTTGGCGTTTTGGTTGATCTGAACCAAATCTCTGTAGTTTGGATCATTCTGATCATGTCTAAGCAGCAACAGGTCACAATGCCCCGAGATCGCCGTTAGCAGATTGTTGAAGTCATGCGCGACACCACCCGCCAGTTGCCCAACGGCCTGCATCTTTTGTCCCTGAACGAACTGGGCCTCCAAAGTCTTGAGCTCCGTCGCATCGTTCAGCACGGCGATCAGGCAAACTTCGCCCTTGTTGACGACCTTGCTCAGAGTGACCTGAACGAAGACCTCTTTATCCTTGCGACTTAACCTAAGAAATTCCGAACACGGTACTGCATCATCGGCGGCAGAACGTGCCAGCCATTCGTGGATTGGATAGCCCAGCCCTTGCATGATCTGCGCCACGTTCGTTTCACCCGGGCGGATATCCCCGACAAGCTTGGCGGCCAGACGGTTGACCTCTTTGATCTGCCCGTCAAGCGAAAGGCACATGAGGGGGACTGGTAAATCATCAAATGGGGCCTCAGGCGCGGGGCCGGCTGACACATTCACTGTAAGAATAAGTGTATCTTGAACTGATCCCGAGCGTGAAAGCTCACACACTGTCACCGGGATTGACGTATCGGCAGTTTCGGCACGCACAATTTCACCAGCAAGCGGGAGTTCTGTCGCAAAGACTTGCTCTATGGTCTCAGGCCGGAAACCAAGCAGACTTTCTGCAGCCCCGTTGACACGCAGCAGCGTGCCATTTCTTCCGTGCGTCAGAACAGGAACATCCGCATCGTCCCATTGCCCCCGCTCGTCCATTTTGAAGCGCCAGCAATATAAGCCGTGCCCAACATCAAAGACCGAGACCGGCACAGTCGACCCAACGGTGACAACGTCTTCACGTGCCTTTCCGTGAATTTCCGCCAAAGCTTGCAGACGAAGCAAAACCGCAGACGGGTTGGCAAACACGGACTTGAGAGAACTGTCCAGCCTGACCCCCGGAAAAGCACGGAACCGAGCCGAAGCCCTGGAATTCGCGTGGCGCACGCACCCTTCGGAATCCTCGATCACGCAGGAAAACATGTCCTGTTCTGCGAACGATGCCATGACCTTGATGGCCTGCCGAAGGAATAGTTCTGCGATCTGCCCCCTGAGCACGACCAAAAATGCAGCCGACAGAAATGAGGCACCGACGACCAGAAATCCAGTTGCAATAGCTTCCGGTAGGTCTTTGGCAAAGGGTGCGAAACTAAGTGCGCCACCCAGCATGACCAAAGCAACAAGCCTTACGTTGGCAGGAAATTTCCTGAGGGGATGTTCAGAAATCAAAGCTAGGGTTTCAGGCATTAACAACTCGGATCAAAAGATTTTTTGGAGATCAGCCCAAATTTATTAACACCCTATTAATTCTCTCGCCACAATCTACCCCAAGTTGTTTGATGCGTCAAAATTACCGCTTTAGATGTGATACGAAGAAACCGTCCGCGCCCTCAGTCGGCAACCACCTATTGCGAAATGCCTCTCTCCATTCGGAATGCAGCGCCGTAAACCTGTCGACGACTTCGTCGTTTTCGGGCCTCAACATCGAACAGGTCGCGTAGGCCAGTGTTCCGCCTTGACCGACCAGCGACGACGTTGCCTCCAAAATTTCAAACTGCAATTCAGTCAACTCAGTCAGGCGCTGTGGGGTCAATGCCCACTTCCCGGCAGGTGCACGCCGCCATGAGCCGCTTCCTGAACATGGTGCATCAACCAACACAATATCAAAAGGACCGTGTTTCCGAACCTCTTGCGTGGACACTGTCGTAATCTTGGCACCAGCGCGGTCAGCGCGTGCAGGAATGTCACGCATCCGACCTGCGTTAACATCATGTGCGAAAACTTCGACACCGTCATGCGCAGCCAAGGCCAAAGACTTTCCTCCGCCGCCAGCGCAATAGTCGAGAACGCGCAGACCGGGCTGCAGGTCCAGCGCAGATACGACAGCTTGACTTGCCGCATCCTGAAGTTCGACAAGCCCTTCGGTATAGGCCCGGCTTTGTGCGATCTTGCGGGCCCCTTCGACGACTTCAAGTGCCGTGTCACTAGCTGGATGAACGCGTGCGACGATCCCATCCTGATCCAGTGCCACAATTGCGTCGGACCGATTGGTTTTGATCAGGTTGGCGCGTAGATGGATCGGAGCACGTCTTTGCAACGCTTCTGCAGCAGGAACAGCCTGATCTCCCAAGGAATCCTTGAACATAGGCCACATCCAATCGGGGATATCGTACCGCTCTGCATCAGATGCAAAGTCTCGCCCAGCTTCCGTTTCCAGCACAGCAATCGGCGCGTGACGTTCGCCGGTGAAAAGCGCGGCAAGGTCAGCCTGGGCTGCGCGTGACGCGCCAATCATCAGCCCCCGCCCGGTTGCCGCTCCGCCAAGTGCTGCAAAGGATCGTTTGCATCGCACAGCACCGAAAACATGGTCACGAATGGCAGCACGATCTTTGGACCCCGCAAAACGGCTACGTCGCGCCCATCCCGTAAGCGCCTTTTCAACCGGCACTCCGCCGAGAATCTCGTCCAGAATGTCGATGGAGGCCTGAACGCGGGCTGCTGGTGTCATCGGGCTGTCCCTTGCTCTTTAGAAACGCAAAACGGCGCCCCAACAGGCGCCGCATCGCACAATTCGAGAGTTTACATCACGCGGTAATTCGGGCTTTCGCGGGTGATCTGAACGTCATGCACATGGCTTTCCTTAAGCCCCGCGCCCGTGATTTTGACAAAGTTGCAGTTGCGCCGCATCTCTTCCACAGTTGCGCAGCCGGTATAGCCCATCGCCGCGCGCAGACCGCCGACCAACTGATGCACAACGGCGCTGGCCGAGCCTTTGTAGGGCACCTGCCCTTCGATCCCTTCGGGCACCAGCTTGTCGTTGGCGGCGTCCTTCTGGAAGTACCGATCCGCCGAGCCTCGCGCCATTGCGCCCAAGCTACCCATGCCGCGATAAGATTTGAACGAGCGGCCCTGATACAAAATCACTTCACCGGGGCTTTCATCGGTGCCTGCGATCATAGAACCGACCATCGCGCAGGACGCCCCCGCCGCGATTGCCTTGGCAAAATCGCCCGAGAATTTAATGCCGCCATCGGCGATTATCGGCACATCCCCGGCCGCCGCAGCGCAATCCATGATCGCGGTCAACTGCGGCACGCCCACACCGGCCACCATCCGTGTGGTACAGATCGAGCCCGGCCCGATCCCCACCTTGATCGAGTCCGCGCCCGCGTCGATCAACGCTTTGGTCGCCTCGCCAGTGGCTACATTACCGGCGATGATCTGAACCTCGTTCGACAGGGTCTTGACCCGTTTCACCGCGTCCAGGACGCCTTGTGAATGGCCGTGTGCGGTGTCCACAACAATAATGTCGACGCCTGAATCCACCAATTGCTCGGTACGCTCAAACCCGGCATCCCCGACCGAAGTCGCCGCCGCAACGCGCAAACGGCCCAGGCGGTCTTTGCACGCAGTCGGATTCAGCACCGCTTGTTCTGTATCTTTCAGGGTCAGCAGGCCAGTCAGTTTGCCTTCGGCGTCAACAACCAGCAGCTTTTCGATCCGGCGCGCCTTCATCAGGCTTTTAGCTTCTTCCAGATCGGCGGGTTCCTGCAGCATCGCCAGATTGTCGGCGGTCATCATCGCGTGGATCGGCGTGTCGTCAGAGGTCGCAAACCGCATGTCGCGGTTGGTCACGATACCGACAACGCGCCCCTCGGGGTCGACAACGGGAAAACCGGTGAAGTTATACCGCTCGACCAGCGCCTTGGCATCAGCCAGCGTCTGATCCGCGCGCAATGTCACAGGGTTATAGACGATGCCGGATTCGAACCGCTTGACCCGGCGTACCTCGCGGGCCTGTTCCTCGGTGCTCAGGTTCTTGTGGATCACGCCGATGCCGCCCGCTTGGGCCATGGCGATGGCCATGCGCGCCTCGGTCACTGTGTCCATCGCTGAACTCAGCAGCGGGATGTTCATGGTAATCTCGCGCGTCACGCGCGTCGTCGTGTTCGCCGTTGCGGGCAGCACAGAAGATGCGCCCGGAACCAGAAGAACGTCGTCAAAGGTGAGTGCCTCACGAATCTGCATCTGCTAACCCCATGCAAAACCCCGTTTGACGGCGACCCTATTGCATGGATTCAAGCTAAGGAAAAGCCCCTGACCTAAACTAGTTTTGCCCTGCGGGACATTGCCGCGGCAAAAAACGACGCAAGACGGTCAAAACCTGCCGCTGATTGCCCTTTCCCTTTGCGCACAAACCCATATCTTGCGCGGCAGATGCGCGAATACAAAAGGCAGGCCAGATATGACCACCGAACCCCTTGTCGTTTTTACCCCCTCGGGCAAACGTGGGCATTTCCCTGTCGGCACCCCGGTTCTGACCGCTGCCCGGCAGTTAGGTGTCGATCTGGATTCGGTCTGCGGCGGGCGCGGGATTTGTTCGAAATGCCAAATCACGCCCAGCTATGGTGAGTTTCCCAAGCACGGCGTGTCGGTATCCGAAGGCGCGCTGAGCGAATGGAACGCGGTGGAACAACGCTATGACGACAAGCGCGGGTTGAAGCCGGGGCGCCGTCTGGGCTGTCAAGCCACGGTTCAGGGTGACGTGGTGATTGACGTGCCGCCCGAATCTCAGGTCCATCGCCAGGTCGTGCGCAAAGCGGCTGCGGCCCGTGCCATCACCATGGACCCGGCGACGCGGCTGTATTTCGTGGTGGTCGAGGAACCCGACATGCACTCGCCCACCGGCGATCTGGAGCGGCTGGAACGCGCCCTGCGCGAGCAGTGGAAGATCGACGCCGTCACCGCCGATCTGTCGCTGATGGCAAAGTTGCAGCCTGTGCTGCGCAAAGGCAAGTGGGAGGTCACGGTAGCCGTCCACAAAGGCCACAAGGATGAGGTCGCGCAGATCGTGGAAATCTGGCCCGGCCTGCATGAACAAGGGCTGTACGGTCTGGCCATCGACCTTGGCTCAACCACCGTCGCCGCCCACCTGACTGATCTGGAAACCGGTGAGGTCAAGGCATCGTCCGGCTTGATGAACCCGCAGATCCGCTTTGGTGAAGACCTGATGAGCCGCGTGTCCTACGCCATGATGAACCCCGGCGGCGACGCCGAGATGACCCGCGCCGTGCGTGAGGCGATCAATGACCTGACCACCTCGATCGCGGATGAGGCCGGGATCGACGCCGCGCTGATCGTGGAAACGGTGTTCGTCTGCAACCCGGTCATGCACCACCTGCTGCTGGGTCTGGACCCGGTTGAACTGGGGCAGGCCCCTTTCGCGCTGGCGACATCGGAAAGCATGTCCCTGCCCGCGCGTGAGATGGACCTAACCAAGATGAACCCCCGCGCACAGGTCTATATCCTGCCCTGTATTGCGGGACATGTGGGGGCCGACTGTGCCGCCGTTGCCCTGTCCGAGGAACCGGGCAAGTCGGAAGACCTTGTGCTGATCGTCGATGTCGGCACCAATGCCGAAATCCTGCTGGGCAACACCACACGCGTGCTGGCTTGTTCCTCGCCCACCGGCCCCGCGTTTGAAGGCGCGCAGATCAGTTCTGGCCAGCGCGCTGCGCCCGGCGCGATTGAACGGATCGAGATCGACCCCATTACCAAGGAACCCCGCTTCCGCATCATCGGGTCTGACAAGTGGTCCGACGAGGACGGGTTCGATCAGGACATCGCCACCACCGGAATCACTGGCATCTGCGGCTCAGGCATTATCGAAGCCGTGGCGGAAATGCGCATCGCCGGGCTGCTGGATGAAAGCGGCCTGATCGGATCGGCTGAACAAACCGGCACCACGCGCTGCATCCCCGAAGGGCGCACACATTCCTATTTGATCCACGACGCCAGCGCCGAAGGCGGCCCGCGTATCACTGTGACCCAAGGTGACATCCGCGCCATCCAACTGGCGAAATCGGCGCTTTATGCCGGTGCGCGCCTGCTAATGGATGAGATGCAGGTCGACACCGTGGATCGCGTGGTTCTGGCCGGGGCGTTCGGCGCGCATATCTCGACCAAACACGCGATGGTGTTGGGCATGATCCCCGACGCACCGTTGGACAAGGTCTCCAGCGCAGGAAACGCGGCCGGTACCGGCGCGCGGGTCGCCCTGTGCAACATCGGATCGCGCAAGGAAATTGAACGTGTCGTGCGCGAGATCACCAAAGTCGAAACCGCGATTGAGCCCAAGTTTCAGGATCATTTCGTAGCCGCCAACGCGATCCCGCACAAAACCGACCCATTTCCGGAACTGGCGCAGGTGGTCACCCTCCCCTCGCCTTCATTCAACACCGGTGGCGGGGATGAGGAAAAATCTGGCCGCCGTCGTCGCCGCAGGTCATAGTTACCCCAAAGAACCGGAGGCGACATGGCGATAGCAAACGAAGAACAGGCTGAATTCTGGGGCAACTCACCCTCAGGTGCGAAATGGCTGACCTATGAGGATCAGATGGATGCCCTTCTGGCCCCGGTTCTGGATCTGGTTCTGGATCGCGCCACCCTTCAACCAGGGCATCGTGTGTTGGACATCGGCTGCGGCACTGGCGCGAGCACGGTTCAGGCTGCCCAGGTCGTTGGCCCCAAAGGTCACGTTCTAGCCGCTGATTTTTCACAGCCTTTTCTGGATCGAGCTGCGGTACGCGCAGAGGCAGCCGGGCATTCAAATGTCGGCTTTCAATTCGCAGACGCGCAGACCCACCCTTTTGACGAAGGCGACCGGGATGCCATGATCTCGCGTTTTGGCGTGATGTTCTTCGATGATACGGTTGCTGCCTTTGCAAACATGGCACGAGCCCTGAAGCCCGGCGGGCAAATGACTTTTGCCGCTTGGGGTCCGCTCTCCGGCAACCCCTGGTTCTTTATTCCACACATTGCAGCCACCGCGCGCCTAGGAACACCACCAAAAGTGGATCGCAACGCACCCGGACCTTTGGCCTTTCATGATCAGGATCGCGTCACAGGTTTGCTGGCAGACGCCGAACTGACTGACATCAAGGTCGACGCGGTTGATCTGACCTTACCGGTATACGGAACGCTAGAGGATTGCGCTGCACTCTGTACACGAGTTGGCCCAGCGGCGCGGGTGATCGCCCATTTCGACGGTGGACCCGAAGATATCGCGGTCATTCGGGACGCAGTAGCAGGTGAATTCCAGCCCTATCAGGCAGGGGATATGGTCAACGTACCTGCGCTCATAAACTTGTTTCAGGCACGTAGGCCCGAGTAACTGGAGCGGGTAGCGGGAATCGAACCCGCGCGTTCAGCTTGGGAAGCTGACAGGCTACCATTACATCATACCCGCCGCGCGGGTTTGAATAACATTGGCTCACGACCAGCTTCAAGCACGTTTCGACAGGATGCCGCAAGATTATTCTGTCCGGGCTCGCAGGCTGTCGATCAGCGATTTTTCAACGTCCAACACTTCGCACGCAGCATCAAGGGTTCGCTGATCCAGATGTTGCGGGCTCAGGTCGATGTCCCTGGAGAAAACCTCAACAATCGTTCGCATCGTCTTGATCCGGGCGTATTTCTTGTTGTTGGCGGGGATCACGTGCCACGGCGCTATCTGGGTCGAGGTGCGCGCCAGCATCTCATCCACCGCGACTTCCGCCTCGGACCAGTGTTCGCGGTTGCGGAAATCCTCATAGGTCAGTTTCCAGCGCTTCAGCGGGTTGCGTAGACGTTCGGTGAATCGCGCCATCTGTTCCTCGGGCGAGATGTGGAAGAACAGCTTTACGATCCGCGTGCCGTCATCCACCAGCATTCGCTCGAAATCGTTGATCTCACCATAAGCGGCGCGCCAGCGATCTTCGGAGGTGAACTTTTCCAACCGCTCGACCAGCACCCGCCCATACCAGCTTCGGTCAAAAGCCGAGATCGCGCCCTCGGGCGGTAGCCGTTCCCAGAACCGCAACAGGTAATGACGATTCAGGTAGTAGTTGCGCGGCGCACCAATCGGCCAAACCTTGAAGCTGCGCGGGTCCAACGCCTGACTGATCCGCCGGATCGTGCCGCCTTTGCCCGCCGCGTCCCATCCTTCGAACACCAGCACGCCCTTGGTCCCGTGAAACAAAAACGCCTGTTGGATCAACGCCAGTTGCGCCTGCAACTCTACCAGTTCCTCAAAATACTCTTTCTTGCCCAGCCTCAGCGACAGATCTGCCTCGGTCAGTTTCGGGGGAAAATGCTTGGTCATAATGGCGCCCTGATCTGCGAAAAAATCACAACCAGTGTCACTACAACGGCCACAAGAGGCATTGATCGGTGTCAAACGAAAAAAAGCCGGGCACTAGGCCCGGCTTTGACTCAAAATGTGATGCGGATCACGCGCGGCGGCGACGTCCACCACCACGACGACCACCTGCGGCACCGGCTGCCGCGGCTTCTTCAGGCGACTTGTTGAACTTGATCCATGCCCCGCCATGCGGGTCGTTGTTGGTCAGCAGGTTAGCGGCGCGGATGGCCTCCATCTCTTTGCCGGCGCGCGGTTGGGTCGAGCCCAGGCCGAACAGTTGGCAGAAGGTCTCATCATCCATATCCGCAGGCAGTACGATGCCTTTGGCTGCTACCTCGGCCTTCTTTTCAGCCAGCTTTTTGGGACCAACTGGCAAGGCCACAGGGTTCATGATCGCCGAGGTCATGCCAGCGCCCATTGCCATCGGCAGGAAGGCATTGTTGATGCCGTGACGGTTCGGCAGACCGAACGAGATGTTGGATGCACCGCAAGTCGTATTCACGCCCAGTTCCTCGCGCAGGCGACGAACCAATGCAAATACCTGCTGGCCAGCGGTTGCCATCGCGCCGATGGGCATAACCAGCGGGTCAACCACGATGTCATGGGCCGGAATGCCGAAATCGGCGGCGCGTTCAACGATCTTCTTAGCGACGTCAAACCGCACATCAGGGTCTTCGGAAATCCCGGTGTCGTCGTTCGAGATTGCCACAACCGGCACGTTGTATTTCTTGACCAGCGGCAGCACCAATTCCAGACGCTCTTCTTCACCGGTAACCGAATTCAGAAGCGGGCGGCCCTCAGCCGCCTCAAGACCGGCTTCCAGAGCGCCCGGAACCGACGAGTCGATACAGAGCGGGACGTCAACCAGGCCCTGAACCAGCTCAACGATCTTGGTCATCAGCGGTGGCTCGGTCTCGTTCGGGTTGGGGTTCGAGTTGTAGACAACGCCCGCATTGATATCCAGAACGGTCGCGCCTGCTGCAACCTGCGCGATGGCGTCCTTCTCGACAGTCGAGAAATCGCCCGCTTCCAGTTCTGCGGCCAGTTTCTTGCGGCCAGTGGGGTTAATCCGCTCACCGATCACGCAGAACGGTTCGTCAAAGCCCAGAACGGCGGTTTTTGTTTTTGATTCTACGACAGTACGGGTCATGTCCGTTCCTTAGGTATTTGCAGGCTTTGCCGAAGCGCCGCCATTGTTGATAGCCCAGTTGGCGTTGGTCTTGACGCCGCCAAGCGGGAAGAAATGTACGTTGGTGATGTTGAAATCCGGGTTGGCGGCTTTGTGGTTGGCCAATTCGGTGATCACATCGGTCGGCTCATAAGGCAGCAACAGCTTGGATACATCCATCGCACGCTTTTGCAGAACCTTCAGCGATGGACCAACGCCACAGGCAATCGCGAATTTGATCAGGGTCTGCAACTTGGCCGGACCCGCAATACCAATATGGATCGGTAGGTCGATCCCCGCGGCCTTCAGACCGTCTGCCCATTCTATGATCGGCTTCGCGTCGAACGCAAACTGTGTCGCCAGCGCCATTTCGGCGTCGGTTGTCTCGCTGAATTTCTGTTTCCAGCGCAGCGCATCGTCAACATTCTTGGTCGAGCCGTCCGGGTCGATATCCTTGTTGCCCTCGGGGTGACCAGCCACGTGCAGACGCTTGAAACCTGCCTTGTCAAACAGGCCGGTCTCCATCAGTTGCATCGAACTGTCAAAATCACCCTGCGGCCTGTCCAGTCCACCGGCCAGCAGCAGCGCCTGATCCACGCCCGCTTCGCCCTGATACATGGAAATCCAGTTTTCCAGCGTCGCCGCGTCCTTGATGATCCGCGCAGGAAAGTGCGGCATGACCGGATAGCCCTCGGCGGCGATGCGCTTGGCGGTCTTGACCATGTCCTCGATCGGGGTGCCCTCGATATGGGCGATGTAGACACGGGTACCTTCAGGCAGCAGAGCGCGGAAATCCTCGACCTTTTCAGCCGTACGGGGCATTACCTCGATCGAATAGCCCTGCAAAAAGGCTTCGACGGTCGGGTTCACAGGGCCGTTTTCGGCCGCATCACGTTTCTTGAAGTTCAGCAAAGCCATCGCGGCCTCCCATATAGATTTCGGGCTCATGCCCAACCGTCATTTGCAATCAGCGCCTTGATGCGGTCCTGATCATATTCCGCTTCCAGACGCACGGCCTCGGCCTCGGCGATCTCGGACGGGTCGCCCTCAACCGCAAAAGGCTCGGCCTTGCGCCATTCGGCCAGATAGGCGTCGCTATCCTTGGCGTTCACCTTCATAGCCGCGCGGTCGATGGCTTGCTCGAACCGTTCTTCCAACTGCCGCTTTGCGCCCCGTCGGCCTTTGCCGACGATGACTTGAGCTGGGATATCGCGCCAAAAAACGATGGTGACGTCAGGCATCGCGTTTGATTCCTCCTAACCAGATGGATCGGTTCTAAACTTCAATATGGGCTCAGGTCGGTCGATTTTCGACACAAGGCAGAGTTCTAACGACCTTTTTACCCACGATGGGATACCGGCCTTGTAACGAAGTCTTGAGCAAACCCTCACATCAAAATTCTCATCACCTTAATGAGCGTCTTGCACGACGCAGGCGCGCGACCTATGGTCGGGGTAACTCGAAAATCGGAGGGCGTTACGATGGCGCCCAAGCGTCCCAAAGGTGCGGGCGCGTTCCCGAAGGCGGTCGAAAGCCCCGCGCCGGCAAGACCCGATCCAGATGCGTTGTATGCGGCGCTGGATCTGGGGACAAATAGCTGCCGCATGTTGATAGCCCAGCCCAAGGGCAGCGGGTTCCATGTGGTCGACAGCTTCTCAAAATCCGTGCAATTGGGCGCGGGTCTTGAGCGGACCGGGCGTTTGTCCCGGTCATCCATGGCGCGCACCATTCAGGCGCTGCGGATTTGCCAGCAAAAACTGAAACGCAATAAAGTCCGACGAATGCGGCTGGTTGCGACCGAAGCTTGTCGGCGCGCCAAAAACTCACGCGACTTCATCCGGCAGGTGCGGCGCGAAACCGGGCTGACGCTTGAGATCATCCAGCCCGAGGAAGAAGCACGGCTTGCCGTGATCTCCTGCGCGCCTCTGGTTTCAACCAAGACCGAACAATTGCTGGTCGTGGATATCGGCGGCGGCTCGACCGAACTGGTGTGGATCGACGTCTCATCCATTCCGCGCCGGGACAGACCTGCGGCGATCATGCGCCTGCACAATGGGTTCCACGCGGCCGAAAGCCCATTTCCTGCGGCCAAGGTTGTGGACTGGATCAGTGTTCCCTTGGGGGTCGCGACCCTCCGGGACCAATTCAATGACGTCGAGGATGACTCGGCTCGGTTTGCCTTGATGAGCTGGTTTTTCGAAGAGAACCTGGCCGATTTCGCCCCCTACAAAGATGAGCAGGCACGTGAAGGGTTTCAGATTGTAGGCACCAGCGGCACGGTCACAACCGTTGCTGCCTCCCACCTTGGGCTCAAACGGTATGACCGAACCAAGGTCGATGGCCTGCGCATGACCAGCGATCAGATTGACAAAGTGATACGTGGTTATCTAGAACTCGGCCCTCAGGGTCGGCGCCGGGATCCGCGTATCGGTGATGACCGGCAGGCCCTGATCATGTCCGGCTCGGCCATTTTGCAGGCACTATTACGCTGCTGGCCCACCGACCGCCTTTCCGTGGCGGATCGTGGGCTGCGCGAGGGTTTGCTTTATGCACAAATGAGCGCGGACGGCGTATTGGAAGACGGACCGTTCTGATGGCGAAGACACCGACTGGCAAAAACAACTCGGGCCGCGGACAGCGCGACCTGAAGGTTAAGGTCAAGACTGCACGTGGGCGCAAGCTCAGCTCAACCCGCTGGCTCGAACGGCAGTTGAATGACCCTTATGTCAAGCGCGCTAATGCCGAAGGGTATCGCGGACGCGCGGCCTATAAGATATTGGAACTGGACGACAAGTTTCGCTTTCTGGTCCCCGGCGCTCGCGTCGTTGATCTGGGCTGCGCGCCCGGCGGGTGGTTGCAGGTCGCTGTCAAGCGGGTGAATGCGCTGGGCGAAAAAAGCGGCAAGCGGATCGGCACGGTTCTGGGCGTGGACCTGCAAGAAGTCGAGCCGGTCGCTGGCGCAACGGCCCATGTGCTGGACTTCATGGAAGACGACGCAGACCAAAAGGTTAAAGAATGGCTGGGCGGCAAGGCCGATGTGGTAATGTCGGACATGGCAGCCGCCTCATCGGGGCATAAGCAAACCGACCATTTACGGATCATGGCACTGTGTGAGACAGCTTCCTATTTCGCATTTGATGTTTTGGAAGAAGGCGGCACCTTCGTCGCTAAAGTCCTGGCCGGTGGTGCCGAGGGCGATCTGCAAAAACTTCTGAAACAGAAATTCACCAAGGTCGCCAACGTCAAACCACCTGCGTCCCGCTCAGACAGTTCCGAGAAATTTGTTGTAGCGACTGGGTTTCGGGGCGACTCTTAATCCTCTAACGAAACCCGCTCTCCTGTCAGAACCTGTTCGCGCAGGGACGCAGCCGCGATGCCCTGTAGCAGCAGAGCCTCGCCATGGTTAAGATATTGCGGCTTCCGTGTGCGCAGATCTTCAATGCGCTGGGACATTGATAGCGGTCGTTGCAATTGCGATATCCGAACCGGTTTTCCAAGCATTTCAAACCCCTTACCGAAAAAAGCTTCTACTCCTTCCGATTTGGATACCGATAGATTTTGCCGTGAACGTGGCCGAAAGCGGGTATTACAATGCCAATTCAGCGCCCGATCTGGGCCTTTAATTGCAGCAATTCGGGGTGGTTTGGAACCCGCGACAACCCTTCAGCAAGAACGCTCTGCGCGGCCTCGACCCCACGGTTCAGTTGAACGAGTTGAACCAGTATCGGCCACGCTTCAGCACGCTGCGGGTCAAGGGTAATCACTTCGGCAAAGGCGCGTTCGGCCGCTTCAGGATTGCGAAGCGTCAATGCCATGCCGCCCAGCACCATGTGCGTTTCGGGAAAATCCAGGCGGTTGGCAATCGCGCCTTGCCACTCGGACATACCCTGCCCGGCCAGTTGCCCTTGTTCGCGGGTCATTACTTGCGGTGGAATGGTCAGAAACTCTTTCGCCGCTGCAATCCGAACATTACGGCGCGGGTCCGACAGCAACGGTTCCAACCGCTGAACCCGATCCGACATACTCGCGTATCGTTGCAGAGGGGCTGCGTTGGCGCGGACAACCGGATCAACGTCCGCCAGCAAAGACGCCGTCTGAGCTGCAATTTCGTCCGAGCCAAAATCCTGCAGCAAATACGCCGCTGTCGCGCGAACGATGCCCGCCTGCCCGGGATCGGTGGCGATATCAAGCAATGCGGCGGGTCCGTCCGCGCGGCCTGTCAGCGCTTGCTGAAACGACGTGCCATAATGCGTGCCACGCTGTTCCGACTGGGGAAACCATGCCTCAATCTGTGTTGCCGCCCATTCCTGATCCTCGTCCTTATGACAATCGGTGCAGGCATCTTCGCCAAGCCCCAAGTCCGGGCGCGGAATACGGAAACTGTGATCACGCCGACCATCGACCCCCATGTAGACACGTTCGATCATGTGGCACGACTTGCACTGTGCGCCGTCGCTGCCGTCAGGATGGTGGTGGTGATCAGGCGCGTCGTATTCTTTTGCCGTCAAAGTCGGAAAGCGGCTGTTCCCAGCGGGAGAATGGCACTGTGTGCAAACACCATTCCCCTCGGCCCGCAACGTTGCGCTGTGGGGCTCGTGGCAGTCCATGCACCCTACGCCTTGCGCGTACATTTTGGACTGCAGGAACGAGCCATAGACATAGACTTCATCCAGTATCTGCCCATCCGGGTGGTACAATCCCGGCCTTAGGACCGCGAGGTTATAGGCATCATGATACGGCGTTCCCGGCAAGGGGTTGCCGTCACCATGTGCTTCACGGCGTGAATGGCATCCGGCACATTGCTGGATTTCAGCTTCGGTCTGACCGCTGCCCCAATCCGTAGTGAACCCGTATTCTGTCAGGTCGCCGCCGACACTTTGGCCGTTGGTCCAGTCGATATGGGCAGAGCCCGAGCCATGGCACGCCTCGCACCCGACGCCGATTTCCGCCTGTGTTGATGCGTAACTGCGGGTCTGCGCGTCGTAGTTCTTTTCAAAACCAGTCGCGTGACATTCTGCGCAGCGGGCATTCCAGTTTTTGTAGGGTCCGGTCCAATGCAAGCCGTCATCCGGGGGCAGATCTTGATCGGGGTAAAGGTGAAACCAACGCTTTTGCTCGGTATCCCAAACCACGTCAAAGCTTTGCAAGCGGCCCGGTTCGGTTTCGAACAGATATTGCTGAAGTGGCGCGATGCCAATCACCGAGTGCACATCATACTCGGTCGCTACACCGTCTTTCTCGGTGACCCGAGCACGCAGGGTATCGTCGCTGGAAAACTCGACAGACATGCCGTCATGCTCAAATCTGGTGCCGTCAAAGTCAGCGACAAAATGACCGGCATCTGCCTCGGTCCACGCCAATGCGTGATGAGATTTGGCCCATGCGTCGGCTTCGGCCTTATGACACTCAACACATTTATCCGAGCCGACATAAGACGGAACCTGTGCCCAAGCGAACGCCGGGAAAAGCACTAACAAACCGAAAAGAAAATGTCTCAATCCACGGTCCCTTCGCCGGAATTCTGAAGGTCCATCAAAGCGCCGTTAAACTCAGCGCCCAAGATCAGGATCGCGGCGCATAGATACAGGAAGATCAAGGCCGCCATTGCACCGGCCAATCCGGCGTAGGTCGTGCTGTAAGACGCAAACTGACCGATATAGATCGAGAACGCCCATCCCCCTGCTGCCCATAGCGCCAGCGTAAGAACCACGCCGGGCAGAATCTGCATCACGGAATGTCGACGCGTCGGCAAAAGAAGATGCGCCAGAATCACGGTTCCGGCTGGAACGGCAACCGTAAAGGTCCATCGCAGCCGATCCACGGACAACCACTCTGATACGTTTACATCAGTCCTTTCAGACACAAGTTTTGTATAGACCGGCAAGACCACCTCGACCGCAGCGATCGCCAGAATCGTGGCGCCACCGATTACCACCAGCGCCAAACAGAACAGCCGGGTTTTCCAGAACGGCCAGCTATCGTGATCATGATATGCCTGGTTCATCGCTGCACGAACGGCCGCAACTCCGTTGGATGCGAAGAACACGGCCAACAAACCCCCGATGGTTATGACGCCTGAACCGGATTCTTCCAGCACGGCCCGCAGCTCGGCCACAATAGGGTCGGCCACGTCTTGCGGCCAAGCCCCAAAGATCAGCTCAATCAATTCGTTGGTGACATAATCCTGAGACAAGGATCCGGCCAAGGCCACAGTGAACAAGACGAACGGAAACAAGGCGAGCATGAGGGACATGGCGACATGGCTGCTCATCACCAACCCGTTCTTGGCACCAAAGCGACCAAGGGCCAGCCACAGCGCCTGAAGAGGCCGGCCAAAAAGGGGAATCACGTTCGCGCTCATGCCGAAAGCCTACCCCGGCTCATTGGATCACAGAACCATCAAATCCAGTATAAAGACAAATTAATCCGTACAAATATCTGGGTGCATTGCATAATCCCGCGCGGCTGTGCAGGATCAGGATAGGATAACCAGCTTGAGGCAATCTCAGCTCAGCGGCGGGAAACCGATGCCCTTGGACCAAAACGATACGTATACGACACCCCGGCTGAAGCTGTCTGTCGTCCGCGATACCGCCATTGTTGCCACGCTGACCGTGCTGGGCCTGTATGCCGGGTCCGCATTTCTTATTCCCTTGACGATGGCATTGCTGATCAACGTTCTGATTATCGCCCTAAGCGACCGGGTGATTTCTGTCACCCACGCCCCTGTCTGGCTGGCCAATGTCGCTGGTGTGACAGTCGTTTTGGCGGGCTTGTTCATGATCATGTATATTCTGGGCAGCCAAGCGACCCAGTTCGCGCGTTCCATCAGCACCTATGAAAATCAGTTCGACGGCGCGGTAAACCGCGTCACAGGGCTGGTCGGCAATGACGTGACCACCTTTATCAGGGACAACCTAATCAGCATCGACATGTCTTATGTCGCCCGCGTTCTGTTGGGCAGCGCCACGTCCTTGCTGAACCATTTCTTCCTGATCAGCCTTTATGTGGCTTTCCTCATGGCTGAACGGCTGGCCTTTCGAAAAAAGATACAACTGGCGGCAGGAAACCCTCAGACCGGGGCCGAATTTGCGTCGGTACTGGACGCGATCTCTTACAGCCTGCAGCGTTATGTCGGTGTTAAGACATTCATCAGCCTGATCACCGCCGGAATCAGCTATTCGGTTTTCAAACTATTGGGTCTTGAATACGCCGAAACATGGGCTGTACTTACTTTTGCGCTGAATTTCATCCCCTCAATCGGTTCGATCATTGCGGTGATTTTTCCTGCGATGATTGCACTTGTTCAGTTCGACAGCATCGGTCCGTTCCTCATCATCGTATTTGGATGCGGGACGATCCAGTTCCTCATCGGCAATTTTCTGGACCCCGCCATGCTGGGGCGTTCGCTGAACATGTCGACGTTTCTGGTCATTCTCGCGCTGACCTTCTGGACAACCGTCTGGGGCATGATCGGCGCCTTTCTAAGTGTACCTCTGACGGTCTGCATCCTTATTGTCTTCAGCCACATCCCCGCGCTGCGCCCGATCGCAATCCTGATGTCGCTGGATGGACGACTGGGTGAAGATCAACAACCAACTTCCACCACCTGAGCGATGCGCCCACTGTTCATCGGATCAGAGATCTATCGAAACTCGACCTATGGTTCGAAACACCCGCTTGCGATCCCGCGCGTTTCAACGGTTATTGATCTATGCCGGGCACAAGGATGGCTTCCCCCCGAGGCATATCGGGTCAGCCCCCGGGCCAAGCCTAACGCCCTGCGCCTCTTTCACACGCCCGATTATATTGCCGCGCTTCAAAAAGCGGAAAAGACACAGTCGGTTTCCGATGAAATGCGCAAGAAATACGGCCTTGGCACACTTTCAAATCCAGTTTTCGCCGAAATGTTTCGCAGGCCAGCTACCGCCGCAGGGGGATCGTTGCTGGCCGCAGAACTACTGCGGGAGGGAGGGATTGTTTATAATCCGGCCGGTGGGACGCATCACGGCCTGCCTGACCGCGCAAACGGGTTCTGCTATCTAAACGATCCTGTACTTGCGATCCTGACCTTTCTGAATGCAGGTCTAGAGCGTATCGTTTACGTGGATATCGACGCGCATCATTGTGACGGGGTCGAAGCCGCCTTTTGCGGATCTTCCAAAGTCAGAATGATCTCGGTCCACGAGGCGCGGCGCTGGCCCTTTACCGGCGTGCTTGAAGACACGGCTGGGGGTGCTGCGTTCAACCTGCCAGTCGCGCGCGGACTGAACGATAGTGAGTTCTACGCGATACTGGATCAGGTGATCCTGCCAGCCACGGCCACGTTTCGCCCGCAGGCGATTATCCTTCAATGTGGCGCGGATGCTGTCGCCGAAGACCCGCTGTCGCGCCTGTCTCTGTCAAACAACGCCCATTGGCGCGCCGTGGCACACCTAAGAGATATGGCACCCAGGTTTCTTGTTCTGGGCGGAGGCGGCTATAACCCATGGTCAGTCGCCCGGCTGTGGACCGGCGTTTGGGCGGTGCTTAATGGCTTTGAAATCCCTCAGGAATTAAACGCCGATGCGCAATCCGTCCTCGGCGCTTTGACGTGGAACCGGGCCGCTGGCAAACAGCCGCCGGACCATTGGTTCAAGACGTTGCGCGACAATCCAAACACCGGAGAGATCAGGCCCGATCTGTTGGCGGATATGAGGCGGCTTGCAAGCCGGATTTCGTAGTGGATTGACTTCGGAAGGGCTGCTAACCTGCAGTCATTACGAAATATTTCTGACCGCCCGGATAATTTGGAAACCTGCCAGCCTGTTTTAACCGATTGGCTGCAATTGGATCACCAAAATGAATGCACACGAACAAATAAGCGACCTCAAGGCCCGAATGGGACAGTCCATCATTGGCCAGACCGAAGTCATTGATCGCCTGATCATCGGTTTGCTGGCAAACGGTAACCTGTTGATCGAAGGATTGCCCGGCCTTGCAAAGACCCGCGCCGTCAAAGCAATGGCGCGCAACATGGACGCCAGTTTCAGCCGGATTCAGTTCACGCCAGACCTTCTTCCGTCAGACGTGACCGGAACCGAAGTGTTTCAGCAAACCGATACGGGCAGCACGTTTCGCTTCGATCCCGGCCCGATCTTTGCCAACATCGTATTGGCGGACGAAATCAACAGAGCCCCGGCCAAGGTTCAGGCCGCGCTGCTTGAGGCGATGGAAGAACGGCAGGTCACGGTTTCCGGAACAACGCACAAAATGGACCCGTTGTTCATCGTAATGGCCACGCAAAACCCCATTGAACAAGAGGGCACGTACCCCCTGCCCGAAGCGCAAATGGACCGGTTTCTGATGCATGTTCAGATCACCTACCCGCCGGTCGAAGACGAGGTCGAAGTCATACGCCTGGTCCGGAACGAGGAAATCGCAACAGGCCCGGAAATGTCTGGGGAACGCCCTGCCCCAATCCCACAGGACGCTGTGTTCACCGCGCGTTCGGAAATCGGCCGGATCCATGTCTCGGACGCGATGGACAGGTATATGGCAGATCTTGTGCAAGCGACCCGAACACCAGAAAACCTGAGCGAAGAGCTTGCCAACTGGATCGAGATCGGGGCCAGCCCCCGCGCGTCATTGGCGCTTGATAAGTGCGGGCGCGCTCATGCCTGGATGAACGGGCGCGACTATGTCGACCCCGCCGACATTCGCGCTATTGCCCATGACGTCTTTCGCCATCGCATATCCTTAAGCTTCGAAGCGCAGGGCAGCGCCAAAACCGCCGATGATGTCATTTCGGAAATCCTGCGCCTTGTGGCGTTGCCGTAAGGGCCCCACATGGCGCAGACAGCCACATATCTCTCAGACACGCGCATCCATGTGAATGCCGAACATTTACAACGGCTGGGTCCGAAATCGCGATCGCTCAGCCTTTTGCCCCGGCAACCCGCGCGATCAATCCTCAATGGACGTCACGCATCGCGTTTACGCGGACGTGGGCTGAACTTTGAGGAATTGCGCACGTATTTGCCGGGTGACGACATTCGAACAATTGACTGGAAGGTCACCGCACGCACCGGCACACCCCATGTTCGGGTCTATACGGAAGAGCGCGATCGCCCCGCCCTTTTGTTGGTCGACCAAAGGGTATCCATGTTCTACGGAACCGAGGTCTATATGAAATCCGTGATCGCGGCAGAAGCCGCGGCCATTGCCGCACATCGGGTTCTGGGGCAAGGCGACCGTGTTGGCGGGATTGTTTTCGGTGATACGGACTTGGCCGAGCATCACCCGCAACGGCGCCCTGCTGCACTGACGCGGTTCCTATCATCTGTTGGAGAATTGAATTGTAGCCTGAACGCGAAGCTGCGCCCAAAACCAACTGTGACACTGAACGACGTACTGAAACAGGCAGTCCGACTTGCACACACGAACGCCTTGGTGTGCGTGTTTTCCGACTTCGACGGGATCAACGACAGGTCCGAACGTCTTTTCAGCAGGTTATCGCGATCAAATGATCTGATCCTTTTCAATGTTTTTGATCCAAGTTCGCGCGCATTACCTCCGGGGGTAAAACTGACGGTATCCGACGGGGACAACCAGATCGAAATCGACAGCTCAATCCCTGATCTGCCCGATCGCATCAGATCAGCGATGGAGGACAGGCTTTCGCAGTTGAACCTGTGGTCCCGCCGCTGTGGCTTCCCAATTGTCCCTCTGACAACAGCGGTCCCTGCTCTGGATCAGTTGCTGAAGCTGTTCGGGCATCCGGGGGGACGATGATGGCGGTCGATGTTTCGGGCAAATCACTGGTTGAACTTTTGGATATGCTAGAGCCTGCTCCGGCCCCAGATCCAATCGCAATGACCCCGCAAACATGGGGTTGGGCGGTTCTTGCAGTGGTGCTGGCAGCGGCCTTGACCTATTGCTTCTATCTGGCCCGTCGACATTGGTCGGCAAATGCCTACCGACGCTCGGCCCTTGCAGAACTGGAGCGGGCCGGAACCAATGCGGCACGCGCGGCCGAGATTCTGCGGCGGACCGCTCTGGTCGCTTTTCCGCGTGCGACTGTGGCAAGTCTTCACGGGCAAGAGTGGTTGAATTTTTTAAATCAGACGTATGAAAAGAAAGAATTTAAAGGCGCCTCCGGCGAAGTCCTCCTTGCCGCACCGTATCAAGAAACCGTTCAAAACACCGACGTCCCCGATCTGGTTCGCAGTTGGATCAAACTCCACAAAAGGGACCAAGGGGCATGACCTACACCTTCGCTGCGCCCTGGGTTTTTGTTCTGTTGCCATTGCCTTTGGTCGTGTTTTGGTTCGCCCCACCACATAAGGAAAAGGTGCAAGCCACACGCATTCCGTTTTTCCGGCACATTGCGGCCGCGACCGGCCTTGAACCCAAAACCGGATCAAGCATTCTAGGACGAACATGGTTGCAATCTATAATTGCGACGCTCGTTTGGGTCTTGTTGGTTACAGCGCTGGCACGCCCTGAACGGCTGGCGGATCCCATCGTGGTGGAAAAATCGGCGAGGGATGTGGTCCTGACCCTAGATATATCCGGGTCAATGGACCAACGGGATTTCACGTCCGAGGATGGAACCCCCAAACAGCGCCTCGCAGCGGTCAAAGATGTACTGCGGGACTTCATTGCCGCGCGTCAGGGGGATCGAATGGCCCTGATCATCTTTGGGACACGCGCGTTTGTGCAGGCACCGTTCACCGAAGATTTGAATAGTTTGAATGGGTTCCTCGACCAGACTGAAGTGGGAATGGCTGGGCCGAACACGGCGCTTGGCGATGCCATTGGGTTGGGCATACGGCTGTTTGACTCGAGCGAAGTCGATCAGCGCCTGATGATCGTCCTCAGCGACGGGGCCGACACGTCAAGCCGCATGACACCCGTCAACGCGTCGGCAATCGCTGCGGACAAAAATGTGGTCATTTATACGATCGGAGTTGGCGACCCGAACGCAACAGGTGAAGACCGCGTAGATTTGCAAGCCCTTCAAGACATCGCGCAAACGACTGGCGGACAATACTTCTTTGCCGATGACGAAGCCGCTTTGACGCAGACCTACCAACAGATCGACGAGCAAAATCCAAGAGTTGTTGAAACCCAAAGCTATCGACCGCGCGAAAGCCTTACCCATATACCGCTTTTAATCGTCATTGCCGTGATCCTGTTCAGTTCCGCAGGATTTCATATCGCGCAACACCGGCGGAGTGTTCGATGATTGAGGCACTCGCAGATTTCCACTTTATCCGAGCGGCTTGGCTTCTTTTCCTGATACCGGTTTTTGCAGTTTGGTGGCTGATCCGTCCAAGATCGGAACGGTCCACTCAAATTCCAGACGGTATCGCCCCGCACCTGGCCCAAGCCCTTGAGGTGGGCGACACGGACAAACGCAAGCTGAACCCCGTAGACGGGGTCATGGCCATCGCAGTGCTGGTCACCTTGGCCGCCGCGGGCCCAACGTGGTCGCGCGTCCCCAACCCACTGATTGCAGACACCGCGCCGTTGGTTATTGCGCTGAAAGTCACCGAAAGCATGGAAGGCACCGACCTGCCCCCATCCCGGCTTGAGCGTGCGAAATACAAGATCACCGATCTGATCAACACGCGCTCAGGGGCGCGGACCGCTTTGATCGCGTATGCAGGCAGTCCGCACCGCGTTGCCCCCCTGACCGAGGATGCCAACATCCTTCGCCCGCTGCTGGAGGGGCTAACGCCCGCCGTTATGCCGCTGAAAGGCGACGCGGCAGCCGATGCCCTAGCACTGGCCCAGAACATACTCGCCGATGCAGAAACCCCGGGCGCCATTTTGTTTGTGCTGGACGATATCGACCCGTCGCAGGTTCAGGCAATGAATAGTGCAGAGGCTGACCTGTTGTTTCTTACGATGCTGCCAGAAGGTGAAAAACTGGTTCAGCTAGACGCGTTAACATCCACAACCGTGGTGCCGTTTTCGGCTGGTGATCAGGATGTTACGCGGCTCAACAGAAGTATTCACAACGCCTATGTCGACGCTCTGGACGAAGAGGATCAGTTGGATTGGCAGGATCAGGGTTGGATTTTGGCTTGGCCTGCGGCGTTGCTCTCACTTTTGTGGTTCCGGCGCGGCTGGGTCATTCGGTGGGCATTTTTGATGTTATTCATCACGCACCCATCCGGTCATGCGTGGGCCGAAGGTTGGAAGGACTGGTTCCTGACACCTGATCAACAAGGCCAAATCGCCATGAACCAAAAGAGCTTTTCTGACGCGGCCGATTTGTTTCAGGACCCCTACCATCAAGGATACGCCATGCTCAAAGCAGGCCGCTATCCTGAGGCGACCGAGGCCTTTTCGTCGTTGAACACACCTGAAGCCGCGTTTGCGGAAGGAATGGCGCGCATCCGTAACCGCGAGTACCGCCCAGCGATTGCAGCATTTGAAACCGCGTTAGAGCGTCGACCAGACTGGCCAGAAGCCCAGCACAATTTGGAAGTTGCGACGGCAATTCTGGAGTATGTCGAAACCACCCGAGAGCAATCGGATACCAGCGAAGAGGCCGGAATCGGCGCGGATGATACAGTATTCGACAATGAAGACTCGCGTGGTCAGGACACCACGGTGCAAGCCCAGACCGAAGTAGCGCAGCCGATGTCTGCAGACCAGTGGATCAGCGCAATTGATACCGACATGCAGGACTTTCTGAGAAACCGGTTCCTGCTGGAAAATCAGGTACAATCGCAATGAGATACTTTCTATTCCTCATTTTACTGTTCCTGCCGACGGTGGTCACACCACAGACCCCAACAGATATTGCCCCACTTGTAACTGTGGACCTTGCAGAGGGCGATGTGATCATCGGGCAACCCACCATTTTGCGCGTCAAGGTTTTGGTTCCTACCTTCATGCCGGCCCCTCCGGTCTTTCCGTCATTGGAGCAAGAAAACTTATTGGTCCGCTTGCCCGAGCGCGCATCCGGCCCGGTCAGCGAAACTGTGCAAGGCGACACGTGGTCTGGTGTTCAGCGCAGCTATCGCCTTTATCCTTTGCAAGTTGGAAAAATCCAGCTGGGCCAGATGGATATTCTGGTTACTTACGCCGATCCTGATACCAACGCACCGATTGAGGTTTCAGTCCCGCTGCCACCGATATCCTTTGACGCTGTGGTCCCGCAAGGAGCGCAAAATCTGGACCCGCTTATTCTGGCGTCGGACTTTTCCATTGAACAAACGCTGGATGGTGACACTGACATTCAAACCGGAGGCGCGATTACGCGAAAGCTCACAGCCAAAATTTCGGGGACTACTCCGATCTTGATACCTCCTCTGATTCCGGAAAATCAGGATGAACTTCTGCGTGCATACCCAAAAGAGCCGCGTTTTACCGAAGCTGAAGATCGCGGAGTTTTGTCAGGTCAGCGCGTTGATGAAGTTGTCTATCTGGCTCAGGCAGGTGGGCAGACGCAACTTCCTGCTGTTTCGATCGACTGGTTCAACCTGACAACCCAACAGGTTGAAACTGTTGATATCCCTGCAGTCGACTTAACCTTGGCTGCACCCAAAACGCCCCCGAAAGACATGGGCGATCTTCTTAGGCTTGGCTTAGGGGTAACACTCGTGTTGCTGATGATCTGGACCGGCTGGCGTTGGGTTGCAACCCGCTTCAGGACGCGCCGGGAAGAGCGCGAACGTGCTTATAGGTCCTCAGCCGAATATGCCCTTGCACAGCTCAGGCTGTCTTTGAAAAACCACGACCTGTCAGGCGCCTATTCGGCACTGGATCTTTTGAAGGCACGCGCAGAAACACCCATGGATTTACATAAGCTTGAAGCGCAATTGGCATTGATCGGCGCAACACGCTACGGGTCTGATGCCGGCCGGCAGGCCCCGCATTGGTCCGAGGCTATCGCCACCCTTGACACCTTTGTCCGGCCGCGAGGGGCTAACGCCAATTCGTTGCCCCCATTGAACCCATGATGCTTAGTTCTGACAATTTGCAATAAGGCCACGCCGGTCCTTTAGAAGCACGCGGCCATAGCCCACCTCAACCAAACCAAGATCAGCAAGGCGGTGCAGACTGCGGTGAAGTGTCGGTTGCGAGACCGCTATCATCTCGGCCAGCTCCTCTTGCGACACCTCAATCCAACCGTCGGACTTCGAAGTGCCCTCGTCCAGATGGAGAAGGCGCAGCGCAAGGCGCTTTTCCGTACCAGTCACTACAAGGTTCGCCACGATACGCAGCGCGGTCTGCATATTCTCATGACTGAGCGCATAGAAATCCCTAACATAATCAGGCTTCTCCTGAACTAACTTCGTGACACGCGAGTTTGGAAAGAACAGGGCGCGGGTTGACTGTGTCGCGACAACACTGACCAGCCTTGAGGAATCGGCGAACAAAGCCAGGTCGCCAACCCAGAAACCTGCGCCTTCGCGGTGTATGACGAACTCCTGCCCATCATCGGCTGGCACGGTTATCTGTACGCCCCCCTCAAGGACGGCGAAAATACCGTTCACTGTATCACCATAATGATACAATGCCTCGCTCGCTTCAAAGTCCTTCGCGATTCCACACTCCAGCAAGTCGCGCTGAAATGCGGTCGAACGGTTGCTGAACCAGCCGCCTTTCCGCAAGGTCTTAAGATTGTTGGATTTGTTTAACATTAGAATTTTCCAAACTCGTCAAATGATAAGTTTTTAACACAGATCATCGCCTATGCTAATTCCGTTCGATTCCTTCTATCACGCATTATCGCAGATCAATATCGAACCAACTTTCAGGCCGCGTTTTTAATTAGTTATCGCGCCAAATTTAAGTTTCAACAAAGGGTCGTACAGGGCCCAGAAAAACGGGAGAAAACCATGTCACCACCACGTTCAATGGCAGACACTTGGCGCTGGGGCTTACGTAGATTCGCTGTCGCAACGGTTGCGGTCGCGCTGGCGGTTCCCGCATGGGCGCAAGACCAAAAGCCAAATATTCTGGTGATCTGGGGCGATGACGTCGGGCAATCCAACATCTCGGCCTACACGATGGGTCTGATGGGTTATCAGACGCCAAATATCGACCGTGTCGCGAAAGAGGGAATGATCTTTACCGATTACTACGGCGAGCAATCCTGTACCGCCGGTCGATCCTCTTACATCATGGGTCAATCCGTATTTCGGACCGGGCTGTCCAAGGTGGGTTTGCCGGGCGCCGATCTTGGTATGCAAGTCGAAGATCCGACCATACCCGGTCTGCTTAAGGATCATGGCTATGTCACGGGTCAATTCGGCAAGAACCACCTAGGCGACAAGGATGAACATCTTCCGACAAACCACGGTTTTGATGAGTTTTTCGGAAACCTGTATCACCTGAACGCCGAGGAAGAGCCCGAAAACGAAGACTATCCCGGTGATACTGTACTGGCTGACGGTCGCACCTTCCGCGAAGCCTACGGCCCGCGCGGGGTGATCAAGTCAAAGGCCGACGGCACCATCGAAGACACCGGTCCGCTGACTAAAAAGCGTATGGAAACGGTGGATGACGAAACCGTTGCCGCAGCGATCGACTTCATCAAGCGTGCCCACGAACAGGGTCAGCCTTTCTATGTCTGGTGGAACGGGACGCGCATGCACTTCCGGACCCACGTCAAGGATGAGATGCGCGCTCAAGCCAACGAAATCGTTGGCGGAGTGGCTGACGAATACACCGCTGGCATGATCGAACACGACATGCATGTTGGTCAGTTGCTTGATCTGCTGGATGAACTCGGCATCGCCGACAACACCATCGTCCACTACTCAACCGATAACGGCCCCCATATGAACACGTGGCCTGATGCGGCGGCGACCCCGTTCTGGGGCGAAAAGAACACCAACTGGGAAGGCGGCTGGCGTGTGCCCTCAATGGTGCGTTGGCCCGGCAAGATCGAAGCCGGTTCTGTAACCAACGAGATCGTTCACCATATGGACTGGCTGCCAACCTATCTGGCCGTCGCCGGTGATCCGGAAATCAAGGACAAGCTGAAGGCGGGATACAGCTCTTCGGGCATGGGCCGTGATTACAAGGTGCATTTGGATGGCTACAACATTCTACCCCTGCTGACTGGTGAGGCGACCGAAAGCCCGCGTAAGGAGATCTTCTATTTCTCAGACGATGGCGACCTGACCGCGCTGCGCTTTGAGGATTGGAAACTGATCTTCCTTGAGCAGAAAGCCTGGGCAACGCTTCGTGCGTGGATCGAGCCGTGGACCGAATTGCGCATTCCGCTGATCGTCAATCTGCGCCGCGATCCGTATGAACGGGCCTATCGTACGTCCAACACCTATTACGATTGGTTGCTGGAACGTGCGTACTTCTTGGTGCCTGCGCAGCAGTATGTCGGATCCTTCCTTGAAACATTCCAGGAATTCCCGCCTCGACAGAAGGCGGCCAGCTTCAACCTGGATCAAGTGATGGAGAAACTGGCCACACCGACAAACAACTAAGGCCAGACTACAACAAACAAGGGGCCGCCACGCACATGGCGGCCCTTCTAAGATATTTATTTAGGGTTTTGGAATTTCCTATGAAGGCAGCTCTGTTCACCACGTTCCTTTCGATAACAGCGACGACCTTGTTCGCCGACCCGCTGCCCAGTTGGGATGATGGAGACTCCAAGTCACGGATCGTTGAATTCGTCAGCACGGTGACCGACCCAAACCACTCGGATTATGTAACTCCAGCCGAACGGATCGCAGTATTCGACAACGACGGCACTCTATGGGCCGAACAGCCGGTCTATTTTCAGTTGATCTTTGCCATGGATCGGATTGAAGAACTTGCAAAAACAGACCCGTCCATCCTGAACACCCCCATTTTGGAAGCCGCAGCCAAAGGCGATGTCCAAACCATTGCAGAAGGCGGGCATGAAGCATTGATCGAGGTAATCAACGCCTCACACGCGGGCGCCAGCGTCGATGAGTTTCAGGCTTCCGTAGCCGACTGGCTGCAATCAGCGCGCCACCCTGACACGGGCCTGCCTTACGACCAAATGACCTATCAGCCGATGGTGGAACTTCTGCGGTATCTCCGGGACGAGGGTTTTAGCACCTATATCGTGTCCGGCGGCGGCCTGCACTTCATGCGCGTTTTCGCCGAAGACGCCTATGGCATTCCACCCGAGCAAGTGCTTGGCACATATGCTGACGCAACATACGAATCCATCGACGGTACGCCCACTATTGTAAAGTCACCCGGAATTGCGTTCATCGACGACAAACAGGGAAAACCCATCAACATAGAACGTACAATTGGCCGACGTCCCATATTGGCGGCTGGCAACTCGGATGGCGATTTTGCGATGTTGGAGTGGACGACTGCTGGGGAAGGCAATCGTCTTGGGGTATTGATCCATCACACGGATTCTGAACGTGAATGGGCCTATGACCGCGAAAGCCCGATTGGCAAGCTTGTTGACGGGCTGGACAAAGGCCCGGACATGGGATGGGTCATAGTCGATATGGCGGAAGATTGGAAACGCGTCTACACTGGGGCAAACTAGGTAGAACAGAGACTGATAACCCCATGTGGACACTACTTGTTTCTGCGTTTGTCTTTATCCTATATGTCACCGCGATCCTCTTTGCGATCCGGGCGGCGCAAACGGCGCGCACGCCACAGGGTGCAGTTGGATGGGTTGTCTTGTTGATCTCCGCTCCGGTGTTCGGCGTGCCGCTCTATCTGTTTTTAGGGCACCACCGATTTCGCGGGTATCGGATTGCGCGCAAACAAAGCGAAACCGTGGTCGAAGGCATCAAGACTTTCGCCGATTTCTCAAAACCCGACCCCGACACAATGCAGGTAAACCCAAGACCGTTTGAGGCGCTGGCGCACCTGCCTGTATCTCGTGGAAACGGGGCCGAGTTGCTGATCGACGGTCAAGCCACGTTCGATTCCATTTTCGAGGCGATTGACGCCGCGCAGAATTACGTCCTGATCCAGTTCTACATCGTGCGCGATGACGCATTGGGCCAACAACTTCAGGCAAAGCTGATCGAAGCGGCTGAACGCGGTGTCAGTGTTCGATTCATGACCGATGCGGTCGGCAGTTATGGCCTGCCCACGGCGTATCTGGACAAACTACGCTCTGCAGGGGTTGAGATCGCCAATCCACGTGACCGACGCGGCCCGCAAAACCGGTTTCAGCTCAATTACCGCAACCACAGAAAAACCGTGATCATTGACGGGGAAACCGGCTTTATCGGCGGTCACAATGTGGGTGTCGAATATCTGGGACAGGACCCGCATTTCGGCCATTGGCGGGATACGCATATCAAAATGTTCGGCCATATTGTCCGCCAGTTGCAACTTATCTTCTGCGAAGATTGGCATTGGGCACATGAAGAGGATCTGATTGATCAACTGGACTGGGCCGGAACAGAGGCCGAGCAGGACATGAACGCGCTTCTGGTCGCCACAGGTCCCGGCGACGATACCGAGACCGGGGCAATGATGTTCTTCGCCGCCATCGCTGCAGCGAAAGAAAGAATCTGGATCGCATCCCCCTATTTTGTGCCTGACATCGACATCATGACGGCGTTGCAACATGCCTCATTGCGCGGAGTGGATGTTCGAATTCTTGTGCCTGACGTGATTGACCACCGCCTGCCCTGGCTGGCCGCTTTTGCCTATTTTGACGAAATTCGCGAATGCGGTGCGCGCGTTTTTCGCTATACCAACGGGTTCATGCATCAAAAGGCATTTGTCGTTGATGATACTCTTGCGGCGGTCGGCACGACCAATCTGGACAATCGCTCTTTCCGATTGAACTTTGAGGCGATGGCCTTGTTCTTTGACGAACGCGCAGCGCAGGCTGTGGACGATATGCTAAAGGCCGATTTCAAAGACTGTTACGAACTAGAGCGGAACTTGCCTGAACAACCCGCCTTTATCCGCTTTGGCTCTCCACTGGCGCGGCTGTTTGCCCCGATCCTTTAGGACATCAATTCCTCTTTGAACACCTGAGTCATCAGGGCAACCATAAAGGCCGTCGACAATCCAAAGGCCAGCAAACCCGTGACGGAAGCAAACGCGCCAAAAATCCGCAGGTCCTCACCCAAAACGATGTCGCCATAGCCAAGCGTTGTGAAGGTCACCAAAGAGAAATAAAGCGCCGAATTCCAATCCGGCAGGGTTTCCCCAAGAACCCAGACGATCGCCCATAGCCACACCTGAAACGTGTGAATCGCGACGATAAACACCAAGGCAACGCAGATCGGTGCGGCGATTGTGACAAACCGTTTACTTTCTTCCAGTTTCAACGCCATGCTGCGGATCGTCTGCGTGCACCAAGTCAGCAGAACAAGTTCAATCAAAAAGCAAATACCAAGATAGATACTGCCCCAAAGAATCTGCTGCGCTAAGGTCATAATTCGGTATCTCTTGTCTTGGTCAGTGAATGCAGCGTCAGAATGACCGTTTAGGCAAAGGCTCACAACCCCGCGTCGGGCACCGCGACGAATAGAACCGAATCTGTGTCGGGTCTGGACTCTGCCCGGGTGGGTTCCACATTGTTGCAAATACGACCCGAGGCTGACTGATGCTGTTGAAAATAGACAATGTTCAGAAATCCTATCCCGGAGGGCGCCCTGTCCTGCGCGGTGTCTCACTGGCGCTGGACAAGGGGCAAACGCTTGCGCTTACCGGTGAAAGCGGCAACGGGAAAAGCACGCTGCTGAACCTTGCCGCCGCGCTGGACAGTTTCGACGGCGGAGAGATCACGCTGGACGGAACCGATCTGTCCGGGCTGGATGATCCCGGTCGTGCCGCGTTGCGCCGCCAGAGCGTTTCTTTGGTGTTTCAGCAATTCAACCTGATCCCTTCTTTGACCGTCGCACAGAACTTGTCCTTTCACGCGCGTCTGGCAGGAAGACCGGACGACACATGGTCAAACCATCTTGCGGACAGACTGGGGCTGTCGGATTTACTGGACCGCTATCCCGAAAATCTGTCGGGCGGCCAACAGCAGCGTGTTGCGATTGGGCGCGCTATGGCTGCGCAGCCTAAACTGCTGCTTGCAGATGAACCCACCGGAAATCTGGATGAAACCGCCAGCGCAACCGTTCTGGACCTCATGCTATCCCTCGTAGCCGAAACTGGGTCTGCGCTGCTGCTGGTCACGCATTCACAGGACATTGCCGCACGGCTGGACCGACGAGCGCATCTGTCCGGTGGGCGTATCACATGACTGTCGCGATTATTCAGGTGCTGCTGTCTCATTGGCGGCGGCACCGCTTGCAACTTGCAACCCTGTTGATCGGGATTGCGCTGGCGACCGGCCTGTGGTCAGCCGTTCAGGCTATCAACGCCGAAGCACGGGCAAGCTATCAGCGCGCCAACGAACAACTCGCGCTGGGACAACACGACGAGTTGAGAAATCCGGCTGGTCCAATCACGATCGACAGATATCTGTCATTGCGGCGGGCCGGATGGCAAGTTGCGGCCGTGTTGGAAGAAACCACGCGCATAGGGGGGCGCAGCATCCGCGTCATGGGCGTTGACATGGTCGCCTATCCAGCGCTGCCTGCTGTTACGCGCATTGAGCAAAGCGCCACCGCACCGGACCCGGCTGACATGCTGACCGCCCCCGGTCGGTTGCTGGCCTCACCTGACTTGGCGCGGTTTCTGAGCAACCAAACCGGACTGCCGCCCGTTCTGACAAGCCCGGACCTTCCCCCTGATCTGATCCTGACAGATATCGGTGTGGCCGAGGTTTTGCTGGACAGGAAGGGCCAAATCTCAAGGCTGATCATTCTGCCAGACCAGCCACGCACGCTTCGTGAAATCGCCGCGATTACACCCGAGCTAGAGCGGGTCGAAGCGTCGTCGCAACTGGACACCGCGCAACTGACCAACAGTTTTCACTTGAACCTGTCAGCCTTTGGGCTGTTGTCTTTCGCCGTTGGCCTGTTCATCGTGCACGGAACGGTTGGGCTGGCTTTTGCGCAGCGTCGGGGGATGATCCGAACGCTGCGGGCGCTTGGCGTTTCCATGCGGCGACTGGTCTGGGTGATCCTTTTGGAACTGTCCTTGCTGGCACTGTTCGGCGGGTTGGCAGGGCTGATGCTTGGGTACTTTCTGGCGGGTGCGCTCTTGCCTGATGTCGCAGCAACCTTGCGGGGGCTGTACGGCGCTCCGGTAAGCGGCGAAATTGCATTACAGCCGAAATGGGCGGTGGCTGGTTTGGCAATGGCTCTGGGCGGAACGCTGCTGGCCAGTGGTCACGCACTAATCCGATTGTCCCATATGCCCCTGCTGTCCGGTGCCGGAGTTCAAGCGTGGCGGACAGCCGCCTTTAACGGTTTCACCACCCCGCTTTTGGGCCTGTTGATCATATTGGTCGGCATCATCGTGCAACTGTCCATTGGTGGATTGGTCGCCGGGTTTACACTGGTTGCCGGCATGCTGCTGGGTGCGGCGCTGCTCTTGCCGTCCTTGCTTTCGCTGGTGATCTCGATTTTTCAACGCTTTACCAAAGGCCCAATAACCCAGTGGATCTGTTCGGATATGCGCGCGCAGTTGCCCGGCCTATCCCTGGCGTTGATGGCGCTTCTACTGGCCCTTGCGGCCAATATCGGCGTTGGAACGATGGTTTCCAGCTTTCGCCTGACCTTCACAGGCTGGCTGGATCAACGCCTGACGTCCGAGCTGTATCTGACGGCAAAGGATGACCAGCAAGGGCGCGAAATCTCAAATTGGTTAGCGCCGCAAGTAGACGCAATTCTGCCAATTCGCAGCGTGGAACTGGCGCATCCCAGCGGACCCCTTTTTCTGTACGGAGTCGTCGACGATCAAACCTACCGCCAGCATTGGCCTCTGATCGCCTCGGGTGCGGATGTCTGGGATCGCGTGAATGCGGGCGAAGCGGTGCTGATCAATGAACAACTCGCCCGCCGTCAGGACCTGTGGCCCGGTGACGATCTTATAATCAACCGTGAATACACATTGCCCGTTGCTGGCGTGTACTCTGACTATGGCAACCCAACTGGACAAGCGATTGTCTCGATGACGCGGCTGGATCAAATCGCCCCGGGGGTTGAGGCAAGGCGCTTCGGGATACGTACGCGCGCCGAAAGTGCAACGGAACTGGCAGACGCGCTACGGGACAGATTTGACCTTCCAGGGCAGGCCGTGATCCAACAGGCCGCGATGAAGGCACAGTCCATGGCCGTGTTTGAAAAAACCTTTGTGGTCACTTCGGCGCTGAATGTGCTGACGCTGGGTGTCGCGGGGTTCGCCATTCTGACCAGCCTGCTGACCCTCTGGACTCAACGCCTGCCGCAGATTGCCCCCGTTTGGGCGTTGGGCCTGACCCGCGCCAGACTCGCGCAGTTTGAGCTGTTGCGCAGCGTGTTGCTGGCGGCGATTACCGCGATTATTGCGCTGCCCCTTGGCTTGGCTCTAGCCTGGACCCTTTTGGCCATCATCAATGTCGAGGCATTTGGCTGGCGCCTGCCGATGTACCTGTTTCCCGCAGATTGGGCCCGATTATTCCTTCTAACCTTGCTGGCGGCTTTGGTTGCAGCGGCTTTACCCGCCATGCGCCTTATGCGCCTGCCTCCGGCTGAATTGCTAAGGGTGTTCGCCAATGAACGTTAAATCGTGGCTATTGATCCTTGCTCTGCTGCTTCCATCCTTCGCGCAGGCCCAAGGATATGCGGGGTTGGGCGGATCGGCTGAAGGGTTCGACATTCCGCAGCCGGAATACCGATTCAAGTTTCCGCAGGATCACGGCCCACACCCGTCGTTTCGCATTGAATGGTGGTACCTAACGGCAAACCTGACCGGAGAGGACGGGCGGCCCTACGGTATTCAATGGACGTTGTTTCGTTCTGCCCTCAAACCCAAAGAAACCGAGGGTTGGCAAAGCCCCCAACTATGGATGGCGCACGCGGCGGTTACGACCCCGGATCACCACTACTTTGCGGAAAGACTATCACGCGGCGGCATCGGGCAGGCTGGTGTGACGGCGCAACCGTTCGAGGCTTGGATAGACGAATGGCACATGCGCGGACCGGATATCAATAAGCTGTCCCTTTCGGCCAATGGGGGCAATTTCGGATATGACCTAAACCTGAACGCTCAGGGCCCGCTGGTGTTTCACGGCGACCAGGGATATTCGGTGAAATCAGGGGATGGACAGGCCAGCTACTATTACTCTCAGCCGTTTTTCGCGGTCGAGGGCACGTTACACCTGCCGGATCAGGATATCGCGGTCACCGGTAAAGGCTGGCTGGATCGCGAATGGTCATCGCAACCACTGGCAGCAGATCAAAGCGGATGGGACTGGTTTTCGCTGAGCTTCGACGACGGGAACAAACTTATGGCGTTTCGCCTTCGCGGGGATCGCAGTGACTTTACCGCGGCGACCCTGATCTCGGCAGATGGCCAGACAACCGCCCTGCCCGATGGGTCCGTCACGTTCAGCCCGCTGGAAACGTCCACGGTCGCTGGCCGCACGATCCCGACCCGCTGGCGCGTGACGCTGCCTGACCGGAACCTCGATGTCGAAGTGTCCGCACTGACGCCCCAGGCTTGGATGGCGACAAGGTTCGAATATTGGGAAGGTCCGGTTACGATCTCGGGCAGCCACTCGGGGCGTGGATACCTTGAGATGACAGGATACTGAGCCCTAGCGCACGACGTAGACCGAAACCGTCGAATGCCGCACAACCCGCGCAGCGTTCGGGCCCAGCAAGTAATCCTTCAGGTCCGGTTTATGCGCCCCGATCACGATCAGATCGCTGCCTGCGCTCTCGGCCGTTTTCAGAATTTCCTGATAGGCCGTTCCCGTCGCGACAACATGGCGGATTTTTTCGTTCCGCTCTTTGCCAACCGCTGCGACGCACATCTCGACCAGTTTGGAATGCGCTTCTTCCATCGCCTTGTCGTGAAAGTCTGGCTGGAAGAACCCGGAAACCCAGCTTTCCCCGAAATCGGGAAGCACCGTCACCACATCCAGTTGCGCATTATCCTGATCCGCCAGAGCCGCGGCTTTGCTCAAGACATTGCTATCCAGTTCGCCGTTGCTGATGTCGACGGCACAAAGCACCGAGTTCGTCATGCGGGCACCTCTTGTCTGGCGGCTCGGCCGCGTTGCAGGAATGCGATCAGACCCAGAAAGATCATAGCGGGAATGTAGATCAATTGCTTGGGAGGCTGGCTGGACGGCAGGCTGACCGAGGTCAAACGCACCGCGTCATCGCCGTAATAGTCGAACATATCCAGTTCATCCGCCACGGGTGTGCCAAACAGCGGTTCTTCTAGTTTGACCAACCCGTCTTCTTCCAGAAGAAGCAAGCCCATAGCATCAACCCGCGCCGCGCCGCCCTCTTCGCTGCCGACCGTGACAACAACGGTTGTGTCTGTCATCTCGAGCGTGTCGAAATCCGGGCCGCTGACGACCATGCGTACTTCGGTTCCGGGCGGGGTCTCCCCGATGGTTTCCACAAATGCAGCAGGCTCGACCGATGTATAGGGCGGCGCGATGCGGTCCATGAAATAATCCGGCCTGAACAATGCAAAGGCCACCGCGATCAACGCCACGCTTTCGTAGATGCGGCTGTGGGTCAGGAAGTACCCCATCGTTCCCGCCGTAAAGACAAGAATCGCTATGGTCGCAAATATCGCGACGATTATCCCTTCTACCCAAGTCACGTCGATCAACAGCAGGTCAGTGTTGAAGATGAACACAAAAGGCAGCGCCACGGTGCGCAGGCTGTAGAAGAACGCGGTGAACCCGGTCTTGATCGCATCCCCACCAGATACAGCAGCGGCGGCGAAACTGGCCAGGCCCACAGGCGGTGTCACATCCGCCATGATGCCGAAGTAGAACACAAACAGATGGACCGCGATCAGCGGCACGATCAGTCCGCTTTGTGCGCCCAGTTCAACGACAACCCCGGCCATCAATGAGCTGACCACGATATAGTTCGCCGTAGTCGGCAGGCCCATGCCAAGGATCAGACTCAGCAGACCGACCATCACCAGCATCAGGATCAGATTTCCGCCTGACAGGAACTCGACCAGGTCGGCCATGACCTGCCCCACTCCGGTCAGGGTCACGGTACCCACGATCACACCCGCGGTGGCCGTGGCCAGGGCGATCCCGATCATGTTGCGTGCGCCGTCGATCAGGCCCTGCCACAGGTCGGCAACCCCGTCGATGAACGTGTCATAAAGATTGCTCTGCCCCCGGAACAGCGCCTTGAGCGGCTTCTGCGTCAGCAGGATCACAAACAACAGCGTCGTCGCCCAGAACGCCGACAACCCGGGAGATTTCTGTTCGATCATCAGGAAATAAACCAACACGATGATCGGCAGCAGGTAATGCAGACCGGCTTTGTAGATATCCGCGATCACCGGCAGCGTAACTTCCTTGGCATTCGGATCGTCGGGCTCAAGGTCAGGCACCTGCGCGGCAAGATACAGCAGCGCCACGTACACCGCGCAGACAATAAGGCTCAGGATCAAACCCGCCGAGGACGGTGCCCAGCTTGTCACGGCCTCGACCGGGAACTGCGAGCCATAGCAAAGACCGGCAAAGACCAGGAAGAAGGACAACATTCCCACAACAGTCCGCGCCAGATGCACATCGCGGTCACCCAGCGTGGGCATGTTCCGCTTCACCGCCTCAAGGTGGACGATATAGACCAGTGCGATGTAGGAAATCGCGGCAGGCAGGAAAGCATGGGTGATCACCTCGACATAGGAAATGCCCACATATTCCACCATCAGGAAGGCGGCAGCCCCCATAACGGGCGGCATGATCTGACCATTCACGGAGGAGGCAACCTCGACCGAGCCTGCCTGTTCACTGGAAAAGCCTACCCGCTTCATCAGCGGAATGGTGAAAGTGCCGGTGGTCACCACGTTCGCAATCGACGAGCCCGAGATCAGGCCGGTCGCGGCCGAACCCACAACGGCGGCTTTGGCCGGACCGCCACGCAGGTGGCCCAATGCACCAAAGGCCATCTTGATAAAATAGTTCCCCGCCCCCGCCTTATCCAAAAGCGCACCGAACAGAACGAAGAGGAACACGAATTTGGTGGACACACCCAAGGCAATGCCGAACACGCCCTCGGACGTAATCCACATATGGCTCATGGCTTTCTTGAGGCTGGCCCCTTTCCAACGGATAACTTCGGGCACCCATTCCGACGAGCCAAAAAAGACATAGGCCAGGAATATGGTCGCGATGATCGCCATCGCGGGGCCGAGCGCACGGCGCGCGGCCTCAAACAGCAGCAGCAGACCACCCAGCGCGATCCATTTATCGGTGTCATCGGCCAGACCGCCTGCGTTTACGATCTTGTCGTAGAAGAAATACCCATACAACGCCACAAAGGCGCCAAGCGCGCCCATGATCCAGTCCTGCACAGGAATGTAATCCCGCGGGCTGGACTTGAGCGCAGGATACGCGGCAAACGCCAAAAACATGGCGAAAGCCAGATGAATCTGGCGCGAGTTGTTCACCACGCTGCCCGGCAGCACCACATTCGAAACGGGTGAGGCCAGAACAACCTGAAACACGGACCACAGCGCCGCGACAACAGCCAGAAAAATTCCGACATTACCGACCGGGTTACGCCCGCCCGCATCGGACGAGGCGACAAGGTCCTGTAGCTCTTCTTCGGATAGCGGTCGGTTGGATTGGGTGTCGGAACTCATCAAGATGTCTCCCCGTCATGCGGCCTTTTTGACCTTATTTACTGCCCGGTCGAGCCGGGCTTGGGTTGCAGGGCGCCCGAAGGCACCCCGCGTCAGGTCTGGCTTACTGAATCCAGCCTTTTTCTTTGTAGTACTTCTCGGCACCCGGATGCAGAGGTGCCGACAGGCCGTCTGCAATCATTTCCTCGGGTTTGAGGTTGGCAAATGCCGGGTGCAGCTTTTTGAAGTCGTCGAAATTTTCGAAGACCGAGCTGACAACCGCGTAAACCGCGTCATCTGACACGTCGGCCGAGGTCACAAAGGTTGCACCCACACCGAAGGTGGTGGTGTCGCCATCCGACCCACGGTACATGCCGCCAGGAATGGTCGCGGTGCGGTAGTACGAGTTGCCGTCAATCAGACCGTCGATCGCGTCGCCGGTCACGTTGACCAGAACGGAATCACAGGCTGTGGTCGCTTCCTGGATCGAACCCGACGGGTGACCAACGGTGTAGATCATTGCGTCGATCTGGTTGTCGCACAGAGCAGCCGACTGTTCAGCCGCTTTCAGCTCGGACGCCAGTTCGAAATCGTCAAGGCTCCAGCCCATCGCTTCGAGAACGACGTCCATGGTGCCGCGCTGACCGGAACCGGGGTTGCCGATATTCACGCGCTTGCCCTTGAGGTCTTCAAAGCTGGCGATGCCGGAGTCAGCACGGGCCACAACGGTGAACGGCTCGGGGTGGACCGAGAACACCGCGCGCAGGCTTTCGAAGGGACCAGCCTCTTCGAATTTCGAGGTGCCGTTGTAAGCGTGGAACTGCCAGTCGGACTGGGCAACACCAAACTCCAGCTCGCCTTCGCGGATGGTGTTGATGTTGTAGACCGAACCACCGGTAGATTCTACCGAGCAACGCACGCCGTGCTCTTTGCGGCCTTTGTTGACCAGACGGCAGATCGCACCGCCTGTCGGATAGTACACACCGGTTACACCGCCGGTACCAATTGTGATGAATTCCTCGGCGTAAGCGGCCGGAGCCATAAATGCAGCGGTTACGACCGCGCCAAGGCTAAGCTTGCTGCTGTTTTTCATTTTTGAGAACTCCCAAACTCTTATTATGGATGAGAGACTTTTCAGCGGTCCCTCATCTGGGACCTTGCCGGTACGACAAGCCACCCCGTCTTGCAACAGGGTCAAGCATCTGAATTTTCAAAATCTCCCAACTTATTTGACGTTTCATTCAGACACTCCGCTTGTCAACCCCCGCGCCCCCCTCAACCGCCCCGAGCAGCAAATGTGAGAGAATTTCCAGAACTTTCCCCCCCCCGAGATCAGGGGAATTCACCAGAACTGGTCGGATTGCCTTTGTTCGAAGGTGCTCACATTGAATGACGACACAGCGTGTAAAGCACGCCGGTCCTTTCGGTCATGCGCGCAAATGGAATAAGCTAGAAGAAATGGCGCAGAAAGGCCTCGGATCGTGGACAGGAAATCCCCCAGCCCGCTTTTGATAATTGCTCTGACCCTCAGCGCGGCCATCGCTGCATGGGGCATTGCCGATCCGCATGGACTGGGTCGCCTTGCGACTGCGGCTGTCGAGACACAATTCAGCAGCCGTGGCTGGTTTATCATGCTCGAAGTCAGCGGCCTTCTGTTTGTTGCAATCTATCTGGCCTTTTCGCGCTTTGGCGAAATACGTCTGGGGACCGATACGTCCGAGCCCGAATTTTCAACGCCGGTCTGGATCGCGATGCTGTTTGCAGCCGGGATGGGCGTGGGTCTGCTGTTTTACGGAACGGCCGAACCCCTGACGCATTTTGAGCTTTTGCAAAACTATAGCGACGATGCCGAAGCCGCCAGCCACGCCATGTTCGTGACCTACTTGAACTGGGGTTTCCACGCCTGGGCGATATACGGGATCGTAGCGTTGGTCATTGCCTATTTCGCCTACCGTAAAGGCCGCGCACTGCTGCTAAGCGCACCACTGCTCGCCGCATTGGGAGAGGCTCACTGGGTCAAGGCGTTGGGCTGGGTATTCGATCTGCTTTCAATCGTCGCAATCGCGGTTGGTCTGGCGGGATCTATGGCGATGGGCGTCTTTCAAATTCAAACCGGGGTGGCCGGTCTGATTGGTATTGAGCAGCCCGATAGCCTGACCCTTCCAATATTTGTAGCCCTATGCATCGCCTTCATCATTCCCCTGCGCAGAGACCTCGGCGACGGCATGGCGCTTTTGTCGAATGCCGCGATGCTGATAGCCGTAGGGCTGATGATCTACCTTTTGATCTTCGGCCCGACTTCGTATGTGATGGACGACATCGTATCGGGGTTTGGGCGCTACCTGTTCGGCGTTCTGCCCGCTGGTTTTTCAACGGCCGGATTCTTTGACCAAAAAATCGTCAACTGGTTCCATAGCTGGACGCTGAATTACATGATCTGGTGGCTCGCTTGGTCACCATTTGTGGGTATTTTCATCGCCCGCATCTCGCGCGGGCGAACGATACGAGAGTTTTTGATCGGCGTTATTGTCACCCCCACCCTGTTTTCCATCCTTTGGTTCGGAATCTTCGGGGGGCTAGGATTCTTTGACACTCTCAGACAGGACGGAACGCTGGCCGCGGTAAATGCCGAAAACCTTGACGCGACCACATTTGCATTGCTTGAAAAGTTTCCGCTGGACGGTTTGACCCGCACGGCGACAGTTCTGGCAGCGTTCCTGTTCGTCGTTACAAGCGTAGTCAGCGCAGGCTTTACCCTTGCTATGATTGGCGCCGGAGGGGATGAGAACCCTTCGCCCCGCATTCGTACAATTTGGGGCGGGATTCTGGGGGCCCTAGGACTGGCAATGATTTTGGTCGGGGATATCGGCCTAGTGCGCTCGATCATCGCGCTATCCGCCATTGCTTTTGTGTTTATTGTTCCGGTTCTGGTCGTTTGCTTGTTCAAGTCTCTCACCAAGGAGGAAAACGCATGACTGGTGGACTGATTGATACAGTGCTGAACCTAAGTGTGTTCGCCTATGTAGGCTTTCTGATTTGGCTCAGCCAGCGCCCGGATCCGTGATCCACGGTTGCACACATTAGAAGGCGACGCTGAACACCACGCACAAAACAGCCGCCACGCCGAACCCCATAGCAAAGCGACTGAACAGCTTTGACCCCGTGATTTCCTTCCACGCCAATTGAAAAGGTTTCAAATATAGCTCGACGATCGACCCAAACGGGTTGGGTTCGGCGCGTGAAATGCCAAATTCCAGCTTTTCGTATCCTTTTGGAACGTAAAGCGTGCCAAACAACCAATCCCAAATCGCGAAGATAAAGCCAAAGTTTTTGTCAAAGTGCTTTTCGTCAATCGAGTGATGGGTTTGGTGCTGCGCCGGGCTGATGAAGATGTAAGACAGCCAGCGCGGATAGCTGAGCCAGATATGCGAATGCCTCAGATTGTACCCCAATAGGTAAAATCCAAAGAGCACAACATTCAGCCCTCCGATCGTAAGCTGCGCGGGTTCGGACATCGTCAGATAGGCATAGAACGCAAAAGCGACCTCGGTCAGAACCACCATGAACGTACCCGTAATGAACAGGTCGACCGGGTGTTGACGATAGACAGTTACGATGTTCAGCACTTCGGCAGAGTGATGAACAGAATGGAAATGCCACAACGGTGCAAACTTATGCTGCACGTAATGGGTTAGGAAAATGGCAAAATCAATCGCAAGGACCGCCACCAGAGTATATGCCAGTGACGTGAATACGGACAACGTGAACAGGGCCTCCTGACGCGGTCCGAGCACTGACTCAAAGACGTTACCGAATGCGTTGAACACGATATGCCCCGAGATCATAAAGTGGGCAATGATCCCAGAATAGATGAAAGTGTTTACGATAAAGAAATAATAATCCTGCTTTGAAGACGGATGAAACCAGACCTTTCGATCAAAAACATACCCAAACAGACCTTTTTCAATCTCGTCGGGACGGTGCTCACTCTCTCTTCTCTCGAAGAAAAAAAACACCGCCGCCGAGATGATAAACGCTGAAACTACATAGAGATAGAACAGGCTTGTCGATGGCAACAAAGGTGCCATGAAGTTCTGAATAACTCCGTCTTTGAACAGATCAACAAACACTGCTGGATGTACCTTTTACTTCTTTTCCCAAACAGTGAGCGGAACGAGGCCGCAAGTCAACGTGCGCCTCAACCAGTCTATTTGGAAACAGTGGGTCCAGCACTGAACGGAATGGCAGCAAGCACCGCAGATCGCGCACGCGCGACTTTTCATTAGACCTAAGACCGCTTCCAGATTAGCACTTGAAGACTTAGTTTATTTTCGGAGCTTTGTCGGATGAGTTACTGGTTAGCTTTGTTGCTTGCGATTTGCGGAAATATTGGCGCGAACTTTGCTTTCAAGAAATTTACGGTTGAAACCGAGATATCCCGCTCGTGGTCTTCCATGCTGTCTGCCGCACTGCACCCGATGCTGTGGGTTGGACTGACGTTGGGTGTCATGCTTTTACTCAGTTATCTATATGCTTTGCGCGGGCTTCCTTTGCGCACCGCGTACACGCTTGCGACAAGCCTCTCTATCGTCGGAATCTCAAGCGTCGGGATGATATTTTTTGGCGAGGCCATAGGTTTGAAAGCGGTACTTGGAATTGCCTTTGTTATTGTTGGAGTCGGGCTTCTGACAACCGGGTGACCTGTCCAGCAGTTTCAATTTCTATTGTTTTTTAAAAGCAGACCGTATCCAAGTTCACCGAACTCAATCTTCTCGCCTTTGGCAATCGCTTGCTTGGGCATTTTTGAGTAAACTTCCGTCAGATTACTGGCTTGCTTTAGAGCCAAGACAGAGGGTGCAATGACATCTGGGTAGATCATGACCTGATGACCACTATCCATGGTACCCTCCAGCCGACTAAGAATGACGTCGGTCTGTGTGTCCTTGGCGAAAATCGTATCGGCGGCGCCTACATAATTTAGATATTTAAACAACGGCCAGTCGGCCCCAATGATAACCAAGTCCTTCTCGCCAAGGCGGGTAATGGCGGGTTCGGCCAGTATGCGATTGTAGTCCCGCGTTGCATTGGCAAACACTCCAACGCCTGCAAACCAGTTATGAACTCCAAAGACCGCGACAATTAAAACAAGTACCGACACATGCCCAGAGCGTTGCAGAGGTCCGGAAATACGACTTCCCAACAATAAAAATACAGGCACAAGCGTTGGCAACCACGCTTCGAAACCTTCGGGGTGCAATCCCAGCACCATAAGCGCCTGCACGGTCAAAAGCGAAATCGCACTTAGTTCAGGGCTGGTCAGCGGGCGTCTTTCACGCGCCTTAAGAACGCGAACGACTGCAAGCAGCAACAAAACCAATGCTGCCGGAATCGTAAGAAGGAATAGGCGGTAACCCCAATAGGCCGGGTCAGTGGCGACCAACTCGTGCATGAAATGGTCCGCAAACTTGCTTTCGATGACATCCCGTGTTGGTGGGAACGCAAACATCCAATTCGCCGACAACAGGTTTTGAAAGAACGCCACCGCCGAAGCGGAAAGGCTGACCATGTCGGGCAGCACAACAACTTTGCCGTCCGTATCTAAAATTGTGTGCAACGGATCGCTGGATCCCCCGGTGCGTGCCAAGCTTAGGAACCCCGCCGCCAAGAACAGACCGTAGATTGCACAGTATTGAATAAGGTCTTTCATGACCCGCCGGGACAGGAAGAATACCGGGATTGCTATGCCTGCGACGATGCCCAACGGCTGATAGAAAAACGAAGCAACTGCACCCGCTATCGCAGTGATCCAGATCCGTTTTGACCGCGCAGAGGGCACCATCCCCGCCGAAGAGAAGGCCAAGGTAAGCAGAACTATCGTGAACAACATCGCTGAGGGATAAACCTCAAGCTCGGTTGCGTATCGCCATGTGCCGTAACTGACCCCGAATGTAGCGGCAGTAAGCCAAGACGCAGGTGAAGGCACAGCGAATTGTCGCGATAACAACCGTTCAAGCAAGATGACTGAAAGCGAAGCAAATATCGCGTTGGCGATACTCAGGATCAAAAACGGATCGGGCTCGGCCTGAAAAATTGAAACTATCCGGTAAAGCAACTGCATCGAAGACAGCCACAACAACAGCCGGACCGGCGCCTCGAAAAGGTCATGTTGCGAGATAATCTCGGCGAAATAGTACGAGTCGATTGCTGTCGTATGATACTCAGGCGCAGTCACCAGATAGGAAACAGTGAGAATGCAGAACACGCTGACTCTCAGCAGCGCCTGAAAGGATTGGGTTTGCCGTGCCGCAATCATCGGGTGGCGCTCGTTTCTTGGGCCAAATCGACGGCATCCGTGTCTTCGACGGCGAAATCCGGTCTTCGCAAAGGCAGCTCGGTGCTATTCAGAGTCTTCGCGTGCCCAGCCATCGTCGTGACGTCATACTCGTCGTTCAGTTTGGACAAGAAGCGCTTCATGCGGGCAAGCTTTTCAGTAGAGGGTTGGTTCATACCGGGGAAAAATGCCAACTGCTGCACGTCATCCCCCCCCATGAAGTCCAGCGGATGCAGTAACATCGAAGGGGCTACACCGGCCACATCACAAGCTCGTAAAGCGGATGCATAATAGGCCGAAGCCAGCCCCTCGGACGCGCCTGCGATCCAGTGCAAATAACTGTAATGGAACGGTATTCGAGCAAACGGCATAGTCGAAACTGGGATTTCGACTATCCGCTCTCGGTTCAGGTCCCATGCATAGGGTTTTAAAGGTCGAAAGCCATCCTTTATCCCGCCGAACAGGACTTTTCGCCTTTCCTTTTGATCTGATGACAAGCGCGACTTGGCAAAATAATAAGCCCGCGCCAGAGGGCCGACGATCGTGGGAAAGGTCGAGCAGTCATAGTCATACCCACGTTGTTTCAGTACGTCCAAAACGGTTTCTGACAAACTGTAACCCGGACCCCGGAACCCCTTGGGCGTAACGCCTGTGGCAGAGTGGATCGCCTCTTCCGCGCGTTCGATTTCCTTACCGATCTCCTCGGGGGAATAAAGGTGCAACCAAGGTTCATGGTTGAATGAGTGATTGGCGATCTCGTGACCTGCATCGGCGATGGATTTTAGGATCGGTTTGTTTTCCTTGATCACCGCATCCTGCCCGACAATGAAAACCGTCATGCTTATGGAAAGCTCGTCAACCATGTCCAGAAACCGCGGCACGACAACGTCTAAATATCCGGGAAAATCCTGCCATCCCGGATCGCCATGCGTTTTCATGTAGGACCACAGGTTATCAAGATCGAGCGACAGGCTTGCGAGCTTCTTTGTCATGCTGCTGGCCTCGCCTCGGCTTTGGTGCGACCCAGTTCGAGTTTCGCCATGGCCTCGTCCAAAACGCCCAGTGTCGCATCGACGTTCAACGTCCCGTCAATGATCTGGGCCGAGTTCACAAAGTAAAGGCCAGGCACCGAAGTCACCGATTGCGGAGCGTTCTCACGATACCCAATGGTTGGCACGGCCATCACCTCGCGTACTCTTGATACTTTTATGTCCAGAACATCGGTGCTTGCGACGTCCGGATGCACCTTTCGCAGCGCGTCAATAAATTGCAGCGCGATCCCTTCATCGCTTTGGGCCCAATACGGATCATCCTGCGCGACGTAACGCGGTAAATAGACCAGGGTTTTGCCGTCAAACGCATCAGTGCCCGTCAAAGCAGACATTTCAACGATGCCCGTGAACGGCAGCGCCTCGTCTGTCAGGTAGGTCAGATAATAACCGGCCAGCGGTCGATCCAGTACAACAGACGCGCAGATTATGCCCTGGTAAACCACCCCATCCAGACGGTTTTTCTCCTCGGCATCCAGCCCCTCGCACACTGCCAGATTTGCTTTTGTCGGAAGTGTCGAGACAACATTTTGGAATACCTGCCTGCCGGATGGGGTTTCGACGCAAACACCTGCGGCGGAACCAAAAACCCGGCTTACGGGGGTGTTGGTTTGCACCTCGATCCCTCTTGCGGTCAACGTATCGCGAAGGGCGTTCAGGATACGGGCATAGCCACCATTCTTTACAAAACCAAGCTGTTCAACTTTTTGAACACCCTGCCGCGCAAGGTACAAACGGCGTATGCTTGACCAAATGAACGCCGCCGATGCCCGCGATGCATTATCACCCAACTTTGCCCTGAGTAGCGGCCGCCAGAGCCGTTCAAACCCAGCCTGTCCACACCAGCGGGTTAACCACTCCTGAACGCTGATCTGCTCAAGCGGAGCCCCATCCCTGATCCGTCCAGCCGCCATCAACAGGTAGGCAACCCGCATCTTGGTCACCAAACCAATTGATCTGAGGCGCAGATAGTCGAGTGCCCCGTTCAGCGGCATCAGCCGTCCGTCGCTGAAAAAACCTGTTCGCGTTGACCTCCATTCAACGTCGTCCCCCAACCCTATGTCGTCGAGCAGAGCGAGAGTTCGTTTATCAAACGGCAAAATCACGTGATAGAACTTGTCGTAGGTGATACCTCCGACCTGCTGCGCCATTGCAAGACCGCCCAACTCTGGCGCGGCTTCAATCAGGGTCACGCGCTTACCGGCTTTCTGCAACCGAAGCGCCAGTGCCTGACCCAAAATCCCCCCGCCAAGGACCGCCCACGTATCCGCCTGCCCAACAGTCATGACAAGCTTTCCAACTCGGACGAAACGACCCCGTCTTGATAACTGTATTGCCGGTCGCACTTTGGGCAGGTCACCCTTCCCTGCCCTTCAAGGCTTCCACGGACCAAAACGTGGCCGCATTTGCAGACAGCCCCCTTCAGCCGGGCCGGGTTACCAAATACCAGATGGAACGCGCCCACGTCTTTGGTGACAACCGATCCCATTCCTACCATTGCGAACTCAGCAATTGTTATCCCGCCAGAGATTCTGCTGCCCGCTCCGATGGTGACACCGTCCCCAACAAAGGTCGGGAGCGTACTATCCTGCGGACCGGAATCCAAAAGCTGTGTGATGTCGGGGTCAGTGGCACGCGGTGTGATGTCATTGGTAAAAATAGTGCCCGCAGAAATCATCACGCCATTCCCGACCCTGACGGCATTCGGAATGTAGACAAACGAGTTTATCTTTACGAAATCGCCGATTTCGACCCCGTACGCGATATAGCTTTTGCCACCAATAATGCAGTTGCTGCCGATCTTACTGGGACCGCGCAGATGAACGTTGTCCCATACCGATGTGCCGGCGCCGATTTCTACGCCCTTCTCGACGATCGCCGTTGGGTGAATCCTGGGCGTCACGACACCACACTCTTGGGCATGACCCTGTCGATGGTGGCAACGCCGTCAACATCAACCCATCTGCCGCCTTCTGCAATCGATGTGTAACCGGCGGATATCACGTCCACTGACGCCAGAATATCCCGCCCTGTCGCAAGGCTTTTGGTTGGTTCTCCGCGAACTCCGGCTGCAAAATCCAAGACCTGATTGGAGAATGCCTGCACCTTTCCATAACCGGCGCCAAAGGTTTCCCACTGTCCGGTCAAAGGACGCCGTATGCGCGAGGACTTCCAACCGACTTCAATGACGCCTTCGTCGCCGTACAACGCCAAGTAGTCCGAACTGTCCTTGTGGATACTCCAAGACGTTTCGATCTGCGCCAGAGCCCCGTTTGCCGTCCTGAGCGACATGAAGACGTGGTCTTCAACGCTGATATCCTGAAGACTTGGGCCCACCATGGCAGAGGCGGCGACAATACCGCCCGTGAAGAAGCGCACTATATCCACGCAATGCGTGCCATTATCCACCAAGACGCCACCGCCAGATATATCAGGCCGCGCGTTCCACCGGTCGGTCATGTCCACCACGCCCGTAAAGACGTTCTCGATCAGTTTGAGTTCGCCAATCTCTCCCGCAACCACCTTTTCCCGCGCGATCTGAACGTCATCCACATAGCGGAACTTTGACGCCATCGAGATCAGAATGCCTTTCTCACCAGCCGCCGACGCCATTCTGCGCGCACTTACACCGTTAATCGCAAAAGGTTTTTCGCAGAGCACGGGTAAACCCGCCTCAATCAGATCCAAAACCACAGCTTCATGGGTCGCGGGCGGTGTGGATACGATCACCGCGTCACACAGCCCTGACAACGCCAATTCCCGATGCGACGCAAACGTCGCAGCGCCGTGGCCATCGGCCAACGAACTTGCGGCATCAAATACCGTATCTGCAACGGCAGCCAGGCAGACGCCTTCGGCCTGCTCCAGTGCTTCGGCATACGCTTTTGCAATGGCGCCAGCCCCAACAATACCAAATCGTACCATCAGCTTTACTCCGCCACGTCCAGATGCGGCACGTCAGAACACACAGCGGCAATCTGTTGTGCCAAGTAATCGACGTGCTCGTCGGTGTAACGCTCGTTCCACGGCAGAACGAGAACATCGTTCAGGAAAAAATAGGTTCCCTCAAATCGCTCGGGCGCATAGTCAACAGCTTCGGGCCGGGCAAGGTTAAAGGGAAAGCCGCTGTCTCCGAACGTCTGTTGATCACGGATCACAGCGCACTCAAACGCGGGCTTCTGGATGTATCGTGGCGCCGAGTTTATACCAAATCCGCGCAACGCCTCAGCAACACGAACCGGGCCGCCAATTTCGGGCTGAACGATCAGCGGATATTTCCAATAGCTGTGAACAGTTTGGTCATCCGAGTACGGAGCCACCAGCATGGGCAGGCCAGATATCGCGCCAGTCAGCTTTTGGGCCATCGCCTTTCTTTGGTGCACGCTGTCATCAAGCTTGGCGAACTGTGCAAGCGCCACCGCGCCTTGCAGTTCGGTCATCCTCCCGTTCAGCGCGACAAAATAATGGTCCGGCTTTGGATCCCCGTAACCCCACGCCTTGTCGATAAACAACCGTAAGCGCCGGGCAAGACCTTCGTCGTTGGACGTTACAATTCCACCTTCGCCGGTCGTGATGTGTTTACCTTGCTGAAGGCTAAAGCACCCGATGTCGCCAAATGTCCCGACATGACGACCGTCTATGGTTGCGCCATACGCTTGCGCGCAGTCTTCAATCACTGGAATTCCATGCTGACGGGCAACAGCGCAAATCGCCGGCATGTCTGCGGGATACCCGAAAAGATGCGTGACGATGATGGCTTTCGTGCGGTCACTAATCGCGCGCTCAATCGTTTCCGCCGTCAGGTTTCCCGTGATCGGATCGACATCCGCAAAAACAGGTATGGCGGTCTGGTACAAGATCGGGGTTATGGCACCCATATCGGTGATCGCCGAGGTGATGATCTCGTCGCCGGGACTTGGGTCAATTGCGGAAACCGCGGCATGGATCGCCCCTGTACCCGAACTGCAGGCATACCCGAACACAGCCCCGATGGATTGGGCGAATTTGGACTGAAACTCTTTTACGAAATGACCTTTGGTCGACGTAAGCGTACCAGAGCGAATTGCGGTCGTCAGAGCGGCGATTTCTTCTTCACCCAACTGGCGACCGCTAGCATCCTGATCTGAAGGGAAATCGGGAACAGATGTACTCGTCATTAATCTCTTTCTCCACGAACTTGAGGGCCCGCAGAAACTTCCTGCGGGGGGATACGGTTAAAAAAAATCTTTCCGACTGCGATACTGGACATCAAGGACAGGTGATCGCGAACCACCCGCATCAGCTTCAGCTTGGACTGCCCGTATTTGCGTGTTGTCAAAACGGCCGGAACCTCGTCAATGCGCCACCCACGGCGGTCCAGCAAAGCAAGAACCTCGGCCACACCGGAAAACCCGTCATGCCGGCGGGGTAAAGATACAACCGAGCTTTTCCGATACAGGCGAAAGCACGACGTGTACGTAGCCAGATTGTTCCGAAGCAACTGCCGATAACCCCAAGACGCGCCCTTGGACAAAAACAGACGCCATTCTGGTACACCTTCCACTTGTCCCTGCGGATGGTACGGCGATGCCGTCACGATCGACGTGTCTTCTTTCAGCAAGGGCAGCATCTTGGAAATAAGCGCCGGATCGTAAGAACAATCGCTGTCGATGACCGCGACCGCCTCGTCTGTCGATGCCGCTATCCCGGTTGCCGTCGCCGCCATGATACCAAGATTTTCCTTATGACGCAGGCAGGTAACGTTCGGCGAACGCCCGAACAGGTCGTGCATGACATCCCACGTGTTGTCAGTGCTTCCGTCATCGACCAGAACGATCGACAGAACCACTTGCGAACCAAGGTTCGTCTGCAATTTGGCAAGCTTCTCTGCCAAATAATGCAGCCCCTCTTCCTCGTTGAAACACGGTGCGACCACGGTCAAGGACTGGTGATCAAGGAAGGTATCCGCCCCACTTTGTGCGCGCTGATTGTCCGCCGGAGTGGGATCGGACATGCCCGTCATTGCACCGTCCCCGCAGTAGCCAATTCAACGGCACGCGCCACCGTCTGCCTTTTTTGCAGGATGTCCAATATCCTGGCTGCGCTGTTTCCCCGGCCAAATGGGTTTTCAACTTCTCCGACCTTTGTGGCCCAACTTTTGGGGCAATCAAGCTCCAGAAGTTCTTCCTGCAGGCGTTGCGCCGATTGACCGACAAGCCGCGCGATCCCGCAGCTCACGGCTTCCGAACGTTCTGTTTCGTCGCGCAAAATCAGCAGCGGCTTCCCAAGGCTTGGTGCCTCTTCCTGAATGCCTCCTGAATCTGACAGAATAACCCACGAGGCCGCCAGCACGTGCAGGAAATCCGGATAGGCCAAAGGCTCAACCAAGTGAATCTGATCGGACCCGGATAACTCGGCGCGCGCTACATTCTTGACCTGCGGGTTGGGGTGGACCGGGAACACAAGGCTGATGTCTGGCCGTTCTTCGACATAGCGGCGCAAGACCTTAAGGCGATCGCACATAACGGACCCAAAGCTCTCTCTTCTATGCGTCGTCAACACAATAATTCGACGCCCCTTAAGGCTGGATATCAACGACGCAACAGGCTTGGAGGGACGCCTTTGCCCCATTACATGCCTGATCGAGTCCACCACCGTATTGCCAGTCAGGAAAATCCCCTGCGCCGGTACCTTCTCGGCCAGCAACGCGTTTTTATTGCTTAGGGTTGGTGCGAAATGAAAGCTGGCTATGCGGGAAATCAGCCTTCTGTTCGCCTCTTCGGGGAACGGAGAATCAATACTCGCAGTCCGCAGTCCAGCCTCGACATGACCAACAGGTATCTGGCGCTGCCACGCAGCCAAAGCACTGCCAAACGCGCTTGAGGTGTCACCCTGAACAAGAACCACATCTGGCTTCTCTTCCTCCAGAACGCGATCAATCCGTCCAACAACCCGAGAAATCACGTCATTCAATGACTGCGCGTGCTTCATGACTTCAAGGTCGTAATCAACGGGGATTGCCCATTCTTTAGCCAGAGACCGCACAAGGTCAGTGTGCTGGGACGTCATCACTGTAATCAGCTCAACATCTTCACGCTCACCCGCTTCGCGAATAATCGGCAGCATCTTGATTAATTCCGGGCGCGTTCCAAAAACCAACATGACTTTCAACGCCGCACGACGTGATTGTCTGCCCGAACGCCGACCCAAAGGTGCTTTTCCAAACACCTTTTGTTCAGACCTATTTTCCGAATGAGGGTTCCCCATAACGCTTAAACAGCGCCGAAAACTGCGCCCATTCGAGCGCACAAATAACCAAATTCACACAAGCCAAACACCCCACTATTCATCATTACCCCGGGCGTAAAATTCCGCCCAAGTCACAATACTTTTCGTACTGCTCTGCTATGAATAGTCGCGAGATTTTTACTCGCAAAAATTGCCTGCCCCCACATTCAAAGTCCGTTATGGGATGCAGAATTGTCAACCGATTCGTTTAAAACGGCCTGAATTCGCCCCCGAGCATCCAGTCTTTTTAACAATTTAGGGCAAGGCGAAAGGGAAACTGAACGACAAAAAAAGTGTCCACGAAAGAGAAACAATTATGGCTATTTTGGAAATATTGACGCCCAATTTATCCCGTCAACCATCACAAAGATCTGACTTTCAATCAGCCGTCAACGCGCCCGAATTAAGTGCGACTTGATGTCAATTTAATTGGTGATCATTCATTCCATACGCCTTTAATTTTGACGATCGCGCACAGATTTGCGACATGTTGAAGACCGATTTGAACAATTGCGGCGGGATTTGCCGAGTGAAACATGCACGTGAATTAAAAACAGGCCAAAGCTCAATTTGCCCGGCCTGTGAAAATAGAACCGAATTTGCATTCGCCAAATACGGACACTCGATTATGCAATGCCCGGCCTGCGGAAACCGCTCGGTTGCAGGCTTGTTTGATCAGGACCACGTTGCATCAGTTTATGACGATAGCTATTTTTTTGGTGGTGGCGCTGGGTATTCCGATTACCTGAGCGAGGCTCAGTTGTTGCGAGACCAAGGCCGACGGTACGGAGAACTCCTGTCCCGCCATTCAAAAAATGGGCGGCTTCTTGAGGTTGGTAGTGCCGCAGGCTTTCTTCAAGCCGGGATGGAGGATGCAGGCTGGGCGACGACAGGCCTGGACCCCAACCAGACGATGGTTTCGCACGCTCGGGACACGCTGGGTCTGAACGCGCTGCAGGGAAGCCTTGAAGACTGCAAAGGACTGGAACCTTTCGATGCCGTCAGTTTGATACAGGTTATCGGCCACTTTCACGACCTGCCCAAGGCCATGAAATCGGTCGCGGATTTGACGCGGCCAGGCGGTATTTGCGTGATCGAATACTGGCGCCTGGACAGTTGGATGGCCCGGCTGATGGGCAAGCGCTGGCACGAGTATTCACCCCCAAGCGTCCTGCATTGGTTTACGCGATCCGGGCTTGATACGTTGATGCGGCGTCATTCTTTTTCGGTGATGGATAACGGCAATCCAAAGAAATACATATCCGCTGGGCACGCTGCGTCGTTGTTGGAACACCTTCTTGGCAGCAAGATACCTGTTAAGCCCCTTCGAATGCTGCACCCTGACGCGAAAATCCGCTATCCGTCATTTGATCTTGAATGGAGGCTGTATCGCCGCCGGTAACGTGCAGGTACCGCGACTCTTACCGCGTAGCTCCTACTTCTATAAAAGAGCCGTTTGGCGCCAGCAAAGCACCTCAGAAGGCTGCATCTACCGTAATATTAGGTGATTAGAACTGCTGGACATGAAGTAGTTGGTGCGGTCGAGAGGAAGTGGGGATCGGCCCAAAAAGTAAACAAAGACGGTGCCTTAGAGGTCATTCACAATTAGCCGAAATGCCTCTCGTGGTGCCGGTGTTCAGAGGCGGCAAGTATTCATTGAGTTTTGGCAGATTTTCACATGCTTAGCTCGGTTGAAGCCCCCATGTAACGATCAGAGAGTTTCAGACAGAAAAGGAGTGACAATTATGACCATTAAGCATTGGCTGGTACTGGCGTCCTTCTTTGTACTGTTCGGAATTACATATGTGTTGGGCGGTCCGTTTATTGCCGTCTTGGTTTTTTGGGGTGTCGTCCTTGCGAGCATGTTGCCTCTAGGAAAGAGTGCAGACCGCCAACCGGCTGTGGAACTTCAAAACAACAGCTCCCAGCGAGCTGACGCGCATCCAAAAATGTAAACGTCTGTACTGTCGGGCATCGGCATCTTCCGGTGCCCACTTTCTATTTTTGGCGTTATCTGAACTTGACTGAATTCCCGAATGTTCTACCAATGTTCACATGCGAAGCTGGCCGCGAAACATCCCTTTCGATCTAAAATGTAAGCTGGAAAGCCTGCGCGAGCACCGCAGCGCTCTGTCCCTGCAAGATGACTGGGGTGCAGTGTTTGAATGGCTTAACAAGCATGGGGTGGAGCCGCCCGACCACCCGCTACCGACCGAACCAGAACAAAGCGGTCCGGTCGGTCATTTTTAGCTCAGTTGGTTTGATTTTCCTCAGCTTCAGCTTTGTGAAAAACCATAAGCGTTACAAACAGTCCGCCGATTAACAGCATGTGACCGACTGCAGAAACTCCAAACACAAAATAGCTGCCAACCATCAGTGAAAAGATTGCGCTCCACATCCATGCTAGCAGTTGCATCAGCATGTGAGCAGTTGGCAAAGAGTACTTTTTCAACGGGTTTTTGGTTTCATCCATCACCGAAGCCCAGGATGATTTTATGTCGAAACTTTTGGTCATGACTTATCTCCCTTCTAATAGGGGTACGGGTCGAAATGCTCTCCGGACCAAAAAACAAATTCTCTTACGGTTGCGTCGGAGGGCTCAGACCAAAAAATACCCCGCACTGAGGCGGGGCAAGTCAGACCACGTCGGGTTTCAGGGGGAAGCTGAACCCGTATTATGTACGCATGGTGTCGAAAGCCGGATCAAAAAACTGCACCCCGCACGGAGGCGAGGTGCAGTCACTCACGAGACGATTCCGATGGGACTGCGGAATCATATAGAATACGGCGAATGTGAGAGTTTGGATCAAGTTGCCGTACGTGTTTGGGTCTTAGTTAACGCTTAAGTACCCCCAATGATTGGGTTGTGTTCCAAGCTTTGCATGCGCCTGTGGGTTTGTCAGAGCACCAAGGCAGCGAGTGCAAGTTTGTCGGGACGTCGCCGCTAAGTGGTGCCCCCATCTGCGTTGCGCTACCTGCGCTTGATGCTACGTCAAAGGCATAGGTTCCCGTGACTTCGCCGCCTGGTTCGGCAAGTGTTTGCACATTGCCCTTCACCCGCGTGATACGTAAGTCTGGTGTCTGACGATCAGTGATCACCATGTAACCCGCCTTGCTCACGTAGCCGGACATGCTGGTATATAGAGGGGCTTCGACAGAGCGAGTACAGGAGTTTTTCCGGATGTTATACTGTTCCAACGCTGCGAAATTGTCAGATTCTGGAGCGGCCCCGAGGCAATTTAAGTAGTCGCTCATCGAGCCCACGTTGGCTTGTGGCTCAGGCTGTGAACTGGACGCAACGCCGTACGCGATTACGCCACCTACAATCGCAGAAGCTATCATGGCACCATATTGTGGTTTCTGTGTCTGGGTAACCATTTACTAACTCCTTTCTTTTAGTCTGCCGTCACAATTGCAAGCGCCGATGGTTTGCCCTTAGCACTAGTTCTAGTTTCACTAATTTTGGTCCAAAAGCCGTCGTTCGCTTCGTCAGCAATACCAACCGCCACCGTCACGAGATTTTTAGGATTGACATTATCTTCCTCGACCCAAGCCTTTGCACTCGCTGGGATCGCCAGCGCAGCCGCTAATGCGAATGGTATTATCCTAAACATAACTCGCACCTTCTCATTATCTGACCGTCAAATAGGCTCGCTCAATTGATCCGGCGTGCGAGTTGATGCCAGTTTTCCAGATAGTTGGCGGCTTTGTGGCGCAAATCCTTAAACCCGTGCCACCAGCTGGATAGAGGGGGCACATTTGGCAGCACGGGCCGTTCCGCGAGTGATGTGAAAGGAAGCTGGCCCAACAGCGGTATGCTCTGGGCGCATTGCAGGGATCACGTAAAGGCAGAGGGTATGTTACCCGTGTAGGCTTCGAAAGCCTCAGGGTGCTGTCGATACCTAGCCTTGGTTGAATTCTTGATCCCATCCGCTTCACCTAGCCAGCGGTGTGCGGTGTCGCGGACAGTGTTTCTATCAAACGACCTAGCAACCTTACCCAACTCAGCAGCCGTATCTGGAAGATTGCCGTCAGACAATTCGGATACAATCTGAGTGAGAACCTCTTTCCGTTTGACCAATGCTTCACCTAGGTCTTGGGTTCCTAGTCCCCTGACAATCTCCTTTTTACCGACGATTCTTTGATATTCAGCCGGAACCGCAACTCTTAGTGCGTATCCCTTGCCTCGTTTAAACAGCCCTTTGGGTGCCCGTACATCCATAGAAATATGGCTCCTTTACCGTTACATCCGGCGAGGAAACCCTCTGATTTTCAAGGATGTGGTGCCCAAGGAGAGACTCGAACTCTCACGCCCGTGAAGGCGGGGGATTTTGAATCCCCTGCGTCTACCATTCCGCCACTTGGGCCACGGTCACTGAATTATCGCCCAAGAACCGGAACGTCCAGAGGCAAAAAACACTCCAACGCCAGATTGTTTTCCTCCGGTAGGTTGACGACACATCTGGCCCGTGATTTTGCTTGAACATCAAACCAACAGGATTTTAGCACCTAATGTTGCGATCGCTTTATGACTGGACCATTCGTCTGGCCGAACATCCGCACGCGCTGTGGGCGCTGGCCGTGGTTGCCTTTATCGAAAGCTCGTTTTTTCCGATTCCCCCCGACGTACTGATGATTCCAATGATCATCGCCCGACCGTCGCGCGCGTGGTTGATCGCGACCGTTGCCTTGGTTGCTTCGGTATTGGGCGGATTGCTGGGTTATGCCATTGGTGCGTTTTTCTATGAAAGCATTGGACAGCCCATTCTGGAATCCATGGGCAAGGCGCACGCCATGGAGGAATTCAACACGCGATTCAACGATTTCGGATTCTGGGCCGTTCTCGGCGCGGGAGTGACTCCGTTTCCCTACAAGGTCATTACGATCATGTCCGGGTGGACCGGTATGCCCTTGGGCACCTTCGTCGCGACGTCTATTCTGGCGCGTGCTTTGCGCTTTTACGTTGTGGCAGGGCTGCTATGGGGATTCGGGGAACCCATTCGCGCCTTTATCGAAAAGCGCCTTGGCCTCATGTTCACGCTGTTTATCATCCTGCTGTTTGGCGGGTTTATTGCGGTGAAGTACCTATGACGCGTCGAAACCTTTATGTCCTGATCGCCGCCGGAGGCTCCGCTGCGCTTTTACTTGGGGCCTGGGGTTTTCAGTATTTGGGTGGACTGCTGCCCTGCAAGATGTGCATCTGGCAGCGATACCCGCATGGGGCGGCCGTTTTGATTGGTGTATTGGCGCTAGCCCTGCCCCGTAACACGTTGCTTCCGGTATTGGGTGCTCTTGCAGCGATGACAACCGCCGCCATTGGCGTTTTTCACGCAGGCGTAGAGCAGAAATGGTGGGAAGGCCCGTCAAGCTGCACTTCAGGAGACATTGGAGGCCTGTCCACACAAGAACTGATGGACCAGATCATGTCTGCCCCATTGGTACGCTGTGACGACATCCCGTGGGAGTTTCTGGGTTTATCCATGGCCGGCTGGAATGCGGCTATCTCGGCTGTGCTGGTTATGATCTGGCTCGCAGCGCGACGCGCCAGCGATTAAAACTCATCCAATTCTGCATCCCAGTACAGAAAATCAATCCAGCTATCGTGCAGGTGGTTTGGCGGGAATTTCCGACCGATATTCCGAAGCGCCTCGGCGTCCGGTTGACGTGGGGGCTTGCGCAACGCCATCCCGGCCTGACGCAACGATTTTGACCCCTTCTTCAAGTTGCAGGGGCTGCACGCTGCCACAACGTTTTGCCAGCTTGTCACGCCACCTGCCGCGCGAGGGACGACGTGGTCAAACGTCAGGTCTCCGCGTGCGCCGCAGTATTGGCAACGGAACTCATCCCTCAGAAATAAATTAAAGCGCGTGAAGGCCACGCGCTTTCTGGGTTTTACATAATCTTTGAGGACAACGACCGAGGGTATTCGTATCTCGGTACTCGGGCTTCGCACGACTTCGTCATATTCTGCGACGATGTCCACCCGGTCAAGCCAGGCCGCCTTGATCGCCTCCTGCCAGGGCCACAATGACAGTGGGTAATAGGACAAGGGGCGGTAATCGGCGTTCAAAACCAATGCCGGATGATGCTTTAGCGCACCGGGTTCCCTGACAAATTCGGTTCTGAAGTCTCCATCCATATCAGAATCGCTCCTCGCTCTGCTCTGCCCGTTTTGACATCAGAGCGGGGAACACCCGCCCCGGCCTTAACTCAACTATATATCGTGTTAAAACTCTGACAAGCCCTGAGTTTCCACAATATCTCGGGCATGGGGTAAGCTGCCTAAGTAACAGGCACGTGACAGTTATCCACAGGTTGCGTTGCCTGTGTCGCTCGGGCTATGGCGTGACTTATGTCCTGGTTCATCCGCTTCAACAAACCTTTCGACGTGTTGCCGCAATTCACCGATCGCGCCAATGCAGATTCGCCTCGCAGCACCTTGTCTGACTTCATTGATTTACCCGGCGTTTATCCCGCCGGACGATTGGATCGCGATAGCGAAGGGTTGATGCTGCTGACCGACAATGGCCGGTTGCAGGCGCAGATATCTGACCCGCAGCACAAGATGCTAAAAACCTATTGGGTTCAGGTTGAAGGTCTGCCCGATGCTTCCGCGCTGAAGGCGCTGAGGAACGGGGTCGAACTGAAGGACGGTTTGACCCGCCCCGCAAAGGCACGCCTGATGGATGAACCCGACCGGCTGTGGCCGCGCACACCTCCGATACGGGTTCGTCAGACAGTGCCTGATTGCTGGATCGAATTGACCCTGCGCGAGGGTAAGAACCGGCAGGTCCGCCGGATGACGGCCGCGGTTGGCCACCCAACCCTGCGCCTAATCCGGGCCCGCATCGGAGACTGGACACTTGACGGGCTGGAACCGGGCCAATGGGACAGCCTGCCTGCACCTGCAATCGATGTCGCGCCTCAGCGCAAACGGGACCGCCGCCCGCGCCGGTGACAAAAACCGCGTTTTGTGATAGACTTACGCCATGAAAGTCACACCAGACATACCAAGAGCACAAGGTGTTCTGGAGGCCGCACTTTACGTCGATGATCTGGATTCAGCAGAACGGTTCTATGGTGAAATATTGGGGCTGGAGAAAATTCAACGTGTCACCGACCGCCATGTTTTCTACCGCCTCGGTGCAACGGTTTTGCTGATCTTCAATGCGGATGAAACTGAAAAGGCCCCAACGAACCTGGACCTTCCTGTTCCGCCCCACGGGGCACGCGGGCCCGGGCATGTCTGCCTGTCCATGCCACGCGCGCAGATACAAGTGATGCGCAAACATCTGCTGGACTGGAATGTACCCATTGAGGCCGAGTTCGACTGGCCGAATGGCGCGCGCTCACTCTATATCCGTGACCCGGCTGGAAACTCGGTGGAATTCGCCGAACCTCACCTTTGGGGCTAGACTTAGCGAAGGGGTTGCTTTTCGCCCCCGACGATGCGGCAGATATCGCTAGACGTCACCCCTGCTTCGCCCAATGCCGCCCGAAACGCGGCCATATGCGGAGCGGCAAAGTGCGCCTCGAGTGCAGCTTGGCTTTCCCATTCCTCATACACGCGGAACCGGTTGGTGTGGCCTAGGACCTGACTGAACTCATAGGTGATGCAGCCTGCTTCCTTGACCGTTTCCGCCACCATTTCCAAAGCCGCTTTCTCAGCCTTTTCAACACCTTCCGGCGCAACTTCAACCGTTCCTGTGACAACCAGCATTCTTAGCCCTTTCTCAATTCAAACCGTTTGGAAATCCGATCCACCGGGGTACCGTCCCTAAGAGGAACACCATAAGAGACCGAGCAATCCTGAAACCCCAATTTTTCGTAATAGCTTAACCCCTGCCGGTTATCGGCCCTTATCGTCGCGTTGATCGCCCGCAGCCCGAGCGCCCCGGCATGTTTCGAAGTCTCGGCAAACAACGCCCGCCCTGCACCCTTCAACAGAGGCTCTCGGCGCGTGAATGTGGCGATGTCGGCGCATCCGTTGGGCAGAGCTTCGTTCAAACCCAACCATTGAAAGCCGGCGACTTCGCCCTGTTCATCAAGCGCGACATGGCAACAGATCTTGTCCGGCCCATCAAAGTAGCTTTGCGTGAATAAGGCCTCGGAATACGGGATTTCATGTGCGGTCATGCCGCCGATGTCTATGATTTGGTTGAGGACATGGCAGGCAACTGCCACGTCCTCTCGCATCATCGGACGGACCGCGATCACGGGGTCAGAGGCTCAGCTTGTCGCGCATAAAGGCCAGCGCAACGCTGAGGCCGTCGGGCGCGATACCGTGGCCAGTGCCTTTCATGACATGGGCAAAAACCTCTTTGAAATCGGCGGCCTGCAACGCCTCGGCCGCCTCGGGCAAGGATTGCGGTGGAACCACGTCATCCGCATCTCCATGTACCAGAAGGATCGGCATCCGGCTGACGGTTTCATCGGGTAGTAGGTCTGGCTCCAGCAAACGGCCCGAGAAGGCTACGATCCCGGCCACCGGGTCTTCGCGGCGGGGGGCGACATACAAGCTCATCATCGTGCCTTGCGAAAACCCAAACAGAACCACCTGTTCGGGCAGAACGTCCTCGTCCACCATCAGCGCATCGAGAAACGCGTTGAAATCCTCAACCGCCATCGCCATTCCGCGCCGTGCTTCTTCCTCGGACGATCCGTCAATCCACGGGATCGGGAACCACTGGTAACCATTCGGCATTCCCGGGATTTGTTCCGGTGCATCAGGCGCCACGAAAAGCGTGTCGGGCAGGTGTTCGCCCAGTACATCCGCGATCCCCAGCAGGTCTGCGCCATTGGCCCCATAACCATGCACAAATACCACGACCGAGCGCGTGTCGCCCGAAACCGGCTCTTTTCGGAGCGCATTTAATACTCGAGTCATCTGATCCCTTCTCGTTCCTTTGCCACCCGGTAATAGGCCCACAGCACCCGCGCCGCAACCGACCGCCAAGGCGACCACGCCTCGGCCATTTGTCTCAGTTCTTTGTCGGTTGGACGCTTGGGCAGGTCATAGAGAATACGCGCGGCCTCTTGCAGGGCCAGATCACCGGGCGCGATCACATCCGCTCGGCCCAGCGAAAACATCGCGTAGATCTCGGCGGTCCAGACGCCAATGCCCGAAACCTCGGTAAGGATCGCGACAACTTCGTCGTTTGGGGCATCCCGCAACGCTTTGTAATCTATACGTGCCTCCGCCAGCGCGCGGGCATAGCGTATTTTCTGTCGGCTCAATCCGACGGCGCGCAGATCGTCATCCGTGGCCCACATTATCTTGCGCGGGCCGGTTAGTTTCGCATCCTGCAAGCGTTTCCAGATCGCATTGGCCGAGGCCACGCTGACCTGCTGACTGACAATCGCGCTAAGCAGTTGAGCGAATCCGTCCGGTCGCCGACGCAGAGGCAACGGCCCCACCTGATTCAACGCGTAAGCCATACGCGGGCAAGCGCTGGCCAGCCACACGGCACCCTCGCTGACACAGTCATTGGTTTCGATGATACGTCCGACGGACATGTGCGCTCCGGGGGCTGAATAATCACGAGCACGTTAGGCTGCTTTGCCGTATATGCAACCCGCTTGTATGCCACGCTTTTCACGGATACGCATAGGCACATGACAATGACCGCCTCTTCCCCAAATGATAGTGTGGCCAAGCGCAACGTCGCTGTGCTGGTCGCGGTGCAAGCCGTGCTTGGCGCGCAACTGCCGATTATCTTTATCGTCGCTGGATTGGCGGGGCAGTCTCTGGCAACCAACGCTTGCCTGGCAACACTTCCGATTTCGTTGATCGTGCTGGGGTCAATGCTGGCGGCTACGCCGATCTCCGCGATCATGCAACGCTGGGGCCGGCGCGCGGGTTTTCTTTTGGGGGCAACGGCCGGTGCCCTAGGCGGGCTTGTCGGCGCGTATGGGCTGTACCTTGGGTCTTTCCCAGTGTTTCTTTTTGGAAGCCTTCTGACCGGCATCTACATGAGCGCGCACGGCTTCTATCGCTTTGCCGCTGCAGACACGGCCTCGGATGAGTTTCGCCCCAAGGCAATTTCTTACGTTATGGCAGGCGGTCTGGTTGCAGCAATCATCGGGCCTCAGATCGTCAAGCTTACCTCGACGGCATATGTCATCCCTTTTCTCGGTACTTATCTGGCTGTGATTGCTTTGAACGTTGTTGGTTCAGGTCTGTTCTTCTTTCTGGACACCCCAACCCCCAACATGGCCGAGAAAGGCACACCAAGGGGCAGAACCCGGCTTGAGATGCTAAAGACGCCGCGCATCGCCGTGGCCGTCATCTGTGCGATGGTGTCCTACGCGCTGATGAACCTTGTCATGACTTCGACCCCGCTGGCTGTCGTAGGCTGCGGATACTCGGCGAATGATGCGGCGGATGTGGTAACCGGTCACGTGTTGGCCATGTATATTCCCAGTTTCTTCACCGGCCAGTTGATCGCACGTTTCGGGGTCGAAAAGATCGTTGCGCTTGGCCTCGCCATTCTGGGCGGTGCGGGTATCGTGGCCTTGCAAGGCGTTGAACTTGAAAACTTCTTTATTGCCCTGATCTTGCTGGGTGTCGGCTGGAATTTCGGCTTTATCGGGGCAACCACGATGCTGGCCGCCTCACACGACGTAAATGAACGCGGTCGGATGCAGGGCCTGAACGACCTGTTGGTGTTCGGCGGTGTGACGTTAGCCTCTTTGTCCTCGGGCGGGTTGATGAACTGTTCGGGCGGGTCCCCGGTTGAGGGGTGGACTGCCGTCAACCTTGCCATGATCCCGCTGTTGACTTTGGCTGGGGGCGCGTTGCTGTGGCTGGTCCTGCGCCCGACTGAACCGGAAACGGCCTGACCGTTACCAGCGCCCCCGGGCGACGTTCCACATCAGTGACAGCCTACGCCGGATTTCACCTTGCGCCAGCGCACTAGCGGCGACGCGATCTGGTTGCGCAATCGCCTGCCGCAACACCCATTCTGCCTGCCAACCGGCGTACAGGGCCGGACGCGCTTCGTTTGAGACAGCAGATCGCTGAGCGCGGGCGGCGTGAAGTCGATCCAGTGCCGACTTTGCCAATTGCTGCACCCCGTCCGGTGTTCCATCCAACAGGGGAACACGCCCGCGCGCCTCAAGCTCGGGGATCGCCCGCAACCAGTTCGCGACACCCACTGCATAACCGAAATTGCGCAGAACCTGTTCGTCCGCCTCGCCCAACGCCTGCGCGGACGCGACAATCAAAGTTCCGGCGCTATGGTTGAAATAAGACTCAAAATGCGCCTGATCCTCAAACGGATCACGGTAGATATCCCAACGCCTTACGGCCACATATTCATCCAACTGAGCCGCCAAATGCGGCGACAGAATACGGGACAAAGGCGTCACGACCTCATGCCTGCGTACCGCCTGCCCCTCGGCAATCTCCTGCAAAGCGTCACGCCACCATTGAAGGCGCATTTCGGCAATCATGGGTTCCTGCGTGACCCATGGTGCGCGGGCGACTTCGACATTCAACGCATAGATCGGAAACAGAACCGCCCGTGCTGTGACAGGGGCAGCCATTGCCGCCATAAACCGATCCGGGTCGGCGCGATGCACCAGTGCGGCACAGGCCTTTACGTCATCGTCGAAGGCAGCGCTCACTCGGCCACCGCCGTCTGCGGTCCACAATCGCGAACCAGTTTCCACTGAATCGCATCCAAAAGTGCCTCGAACGAGGCATCGACTATGTTCGCGCTGACGCCCACAGTGGACCAACGCCGCCCCTGCCCGTCTTCGCTGTCGATGATGACGCGGGTGACAGCCTCGGTCCCGCCTTGCGTAATGCGCACCTTAAAGTCCACCAACCGCATATCCGCCAGCACCTGCGAATATTGCCCCAGATCCTTCGCCAGCGCTTTGGCCAGCGCGTTCACCGGGCCGCGATCGCTGCCATCCTCGTCCAAAGACTCGCTAACCGACAGCTTCTTTTCGCCGTCGACCTTCACCACGACCACGGCCTCGGACAGGCTGACCATCCTGTTGTACTTGTTCTTGCGCCGCTCGACCGTGACCTTGTATCGCTTGACCTCAAAGAACGCTGGCAATTGCCCCAGTTCGACCCGCGCCAGCAATTCGAAGCTCGCCTGAGCAGTGTCGTAGGAATAGCCCTCAGCCTCGCGCTGCTTGATCCGATCAAGGATACGCCCCAATGCCGGGTCGCCTTTATCCACTGACAACCCCGCCTCGGTCAGGCGTTTTCGCAGGTTCGATTGCCCCGCCTGATTGGACATCGGAATGATCCGCGCATTACCAACCGCACCCGGATCCACATGCTCATAGGTCGATGGATCCTTGAGGATCGCGCTGGCGTGCAGCCCCGCCTTATGCGCAAAAGCCGAAGCCCCCACATAGGCCGACTGCTTGCTGGGCACCCGGTTCAGAATATCATCCAGCATCCGGCTGATCCGCGTCAGACCGGCCAGCGCTTGCGCACTGACGCCGACTTCAAACTGCGAGGCATAGGGTTCTTTCAGCAACAAGGTCGGGATCAAGGCGGTCAGGTTCGCATTGCCGCACCGCTCTCCCAGCCCGTTCAGCGTGCCTTGCACCTGGCGTGCGCCTGCGTCCACGGCGGCCAGCGAACAGGCTACCGCGTTTTCCGTATCGTTGTGGGTGTGGATGCCCAACCGGTCGCCCGGCAGCCCTGCGGCGATCACCTCGGCCACAATGCGTGAAACCTCGGCAGGCAGCGCGCCGCCGTTCGTGTCACAAAGCACGACCCAACGGGCGCCTGCCTCCAACGCGGCCCGGCAGACATGAACCGCATAGCCGGGATTGTCCTTATAGCCATCAAAGAAATGCTCAGCATCGAACAACGCCTCGCGCCCCTGTGCCACAATATGCGCGACCGAGGCTCTGACATTCTCGACATTCTCCTCCAGCGTGGTCCCAAGCGCGTGAGTCACGTGGTAGTCATGCGACTTGCCCACCAGACAGACGGCTTGCGTGCCCGCATTCATCACAGCGGCCAGCACATCGTCATTCTCGGCCGACCGGCCCGATCGTTTGGTCATCCCAAACGCCGTCAACCGGGCCGAGGTCTGTGGCGCAACCTCAAAAAACGCGCTGTCGGTGGGGTTCGCACCGGGCCAGCCGCCTTCGATATAGTCCACACCCAACTCGTCCAGAGCCTTGGCGATCTGCACCTTTTCAGAGGTCGAGAACTGCACCCCCTGCGTCTGCTGCCCGTCGCGCAGTGTGGTGTCGTAGAGATAAAGCCGTTCCTTCGACATCACACACCCTCCAACTTGGTCGCATCGAAACCCGCGCCGGGTACAAGATCCACACCGTCCTTGCTCATCCGCACTTCGAGCCCTGCCGCGACATAGGCCGCCTTGAGCCGGTCCACTTCCGAGAAGTCCTTGCTTTGCATCGCTTCGACTCGCGCATCGGCCAGACGTGCTGCATGGCCCGAAAGATCTGCCGAGCCCGTATCGGCCCAATCACCCATCTCAGGCTCCAACAACCCCAGAACCCGTGCACTGGCCAACAGCCCGGCGGCATCACCATCCGATGCCAAACGGTGCAGTTCCGTAAGAGCCCCCGCCGTGTTCAGATCATCACTCAGCGCCGCGATCACCGAGGGGGCCGCGCTGGCGGCGGGCTCGATGCCCGCTGTCAGCGCCCGCCATTTGCGCAGCGTCGCTTCGGCCTCGCGCGCTTTCTTCTCGGTCCAGTCCATCGGCTTGCGGTAATGCGTTTGTAAGAACACAAACCGGATCACTTCACCCGGCACACCCTGATCCAAAAGATCGTGGACGGTAAAGAAATTGCCCAGCGATTTGGACATCTTCTTACCCTCGACCTGCAACATCTCATTATGTAGCCAGACCCGAGCGAACTCGCCCTCGGGGTGCGCGCAGCAGCTTTGTGCGATCTCGTTCTCATGATGCGGGAACATCAAGTCATTGCCACCGCCATGAATGTCGAAACATTCACCCAACAGTTCATAGCTCATAGCCGAGCACTCAATATGCCATCCCGGACGCCCGCGCCCCCATGGGCTGTCCCAACCCGGCAGTTCATCGCTTGACGGTTTCCACAGCACGAAATCCATCGGATTCTTCTTGTAGGGCGCAACCTCGACCCGCGCCCCAGCGATCATGTCATCGACCGAGCGGCCCGACAGCGCGCCGTAACGCTCTTTCCAGCTATCCACAGCGAACAGAACATGCCCCTCGGCGACATAAGCGTGGCCTTTGTCAATCAACCCTTCGATCATCGCGATCATCTGCGGGATATACTCGGTCGCGCGCGGCATCTCGTTCGGTTCAAGCGCGCCCAAAGCGCCCATATCGTGCAGATACCAGCCAATCGTTTCGTCCGAACGTTCTTGTACCAATTGCTCCAACGTGCCTGGCGAACCTGCTTTTTGCCGCGCCAAGGCCGTGGCGTTGATCTTGTCATCCACGTCAGTGAAATTGCGCACATAGGTCACGTGATCCGCGCCATAGACATGGCGCAGCAACCGATACAGCACATCAAACACCACCACTGGCCGCGCATTGCCCAGATGGGCACGGTCATAGACCGTGGGACCACAGACATACATCCGCACATTGTCGGCGCTGATCGGCACGAAATCCTCTTTCGTCCGCGTCCTTGTGTTGTGCAGTTTGATCGTCTTCATCGGTCGGCTCCTCAGAACAGCATGGGCTGTGTCGCGTTGGCGCGGGCATAGCAACTTGTCTCAGGGATGAAAACGAAAGAAACCGGCCCGCTTGAATAATCAGCAGGAAATGCAGCAAATAATGATGCAGGTCATCCGGTTCATGACACCCTGATTATCACGCAGCATCCCTCTCGCCAAGTCCCCACGATCCGGCGGGTATTCGATTGACAATTGAAACGCCCTCTGGCCCTTTCAGCCCAAAAGACCACCACAGGAGCGTGCCATGAAACTGTCGCAGCGTATCACTCATCTAACCCCGGGCGGCAACGACGGCTGGGATGTGTTCTATCGTGCGCGCCGGATGATCAGTGAGGGCCACGCAATTACTGAGCTGACTATTGGCGAACATGACATTCGCACCAACCATTCAATCCTGCAGGCAATGGACCTGTCTGCCCGGCAAGGTCACACCGGATACGCGATGGTCCCTGGCACAGATTTGTTGCGTGATACGGTCGCGGCCCGCGTTCAGGCCCGCACAGGCGTACCCACTTCGCGCCGCAACGTCCTGATCACGCCAGGGGGCCAAGCCGCACTGTTTGCCGCCCATGTTGCGGTCTGCAATCCGGGTGACGTCGGGTTGTTTCTCGATCCATACTACGCCACGTATCCCGGTACGATCCGTGGCGCAGGCGCAATTGCCCGCCCGGTGCAAACCACCGCGGACGATGCCTTTCAACCCCGCGCCGAGCGGATCGACGAAGCGGCCAAAGGTGCGGTCTCATTGCTGATCAATACGCCCAATAACCCGACCGGCGTGACATATTCCCGGCAGACACTTGAGGAAATCGCCAAGGTTTGCCGCAGGCGTGACTTGTGGCTGATCTCGGACGAGGTCTACGACACTCAGGTTTGGGAGGGCAACCATATCTCTCCGCGAAGCTTGCCTGACATGGTCGAACGGACGTTGATTGTGGGGTCGATGTCAAAATCTCATGCGATGACAGGCTCCCGTTGTGGCTGGATTGTTGGTCCCGAGGACGTCATCTCACATCTGATCAATCTTGCAACCCATACGACCTATGGCGTTCCCGGTTTCATACAGGATGCAGCCAGTTTCGCGTTGACGGCTGGCGTGGCAATGGAAGAGGAAATCGCCGCGCCATTTCGCAGGCGACGCGCCAAGGCGGTTGAAATTCTTGCGGCGCAAAACACGGTTGGTCTGGTTCCGGCGCAAGGTGCCATGTACCTGATGCTGGATATCCGAGCCACCGGTCAAAGCGGCGAAGGTTTTGCCAATGCCTTGCTGGATACGCACGCGATCGCGGTCATGCCGGGTGAAAGTTTCGGTGACGCTGCTGCGGGGCACATTCGCGTGGCTATGACAATTGACGATGACCGCTTTGCTTCGGCGCTTCAGACAATTTGTAACTTTGCAAGTGAACTGGCCGACCGCCGCGCAGCCGAGTAGCGGTGTTCAGAACCGAAACGTCGTCCGCAGGTTGAACACGTTGGAATCAAGGCCGCCTTCGGAGCGGGTGACATCGTCGAAATTCTGGCGCAGCGCCTCGCCACTGATGACAAAGTTCTCACCGATCGGATAAGCGACGCCAATGCCGTAGACAGCGGCGGTGTCATTATCGACCGTCGAATCCACGCGCGCGGCTCCGACCACGACATACCCCAGCGCGGATCCAAAATCGTATCCACCCCGCAATTTCAGACGTGTCATGCTGTCCAGGCTACCCTCACCCTGCCCTAGATTCAGAGACAAGCGGTTATATTCCAGCTCACCCCCAAGCACGAAGTTCCCGAAGTCATGATCGTACCCGACATGAGGACCAAAAGTCAGGTCACTGCCGCTTGAACCATTGGGCCCATCTGCGTCGGCATACCCAAAGCTGAACCCGGCATAGGCCCCGCTCCAATCCTCGGCTGCTGCCGGGGCAGCGCACGTTATGATCAGAGTGGCGATAAGGGCCGAACGGGGTATCACAACTTTCACCAAAAACCTTTCAATAAGGAATTCGAGAATTTAGTTCACTTTCGCATAAAACTGGGTCGCAATCGTTAACAATCAATTGAGATCACGAACCGCTCTTAAATAAGTGACAGAAGTATAACAGATTTCCCGCGTTTCGGTAGAAATTATTGAACTCTTTCGCATCTTTGATCCGCACCCAAGCATCCATTTCGTTTTTGAACCCCAAAGTCGCAAACAGGACAGAATGTCGCGACCTGTATTGAAAGACTGATAGCATAAGGTGAGGACCTGCATGCAAAGCGACGTTTGGAAGATCCGTCTGATCAGCCGCACAATAGGCGCGGATCGAGGACGCGCGGCCCGAGGGCGCCCGACGGGGGTGTAACCACATTCACCCCCCTCACGTGCCACCTAGCGGAATCTCAACATGAACGATCAATCCCGTAATAATTCGCGCAGCGGCGGACGCGCCGCGCGCCGTGCCGCCCGTGCCTCTGCCCTTCCGGATCATTTGCGTCCCATACGTCCGGGGCTTGAGGGCGGAACCTACAAGCCGTTGACCCAAACTCAGGTTGAACAAATCCACGACGCAGCGCTGACCGCGCTTGAAACGATTGGTTTGGCAGACGCCCCGCAAAGCGGGATCGACTATCTGGTCGGTGCCGGATGCACATTGGGCGATGATGGCCGCATACGGTTTCCCCGGGCGTTGGTTGAAGACACGATCGCCAATGCCAACCGATCAGTTACCCTGTGCAGTCGTGACGGGAATACCGATCTGGAACTCTCGGGCACTCGCGTTCACTACGGCACAGCCGGGGCTGCTGTCAGCATGGTGGACGTGCACGGGCGCGAATATCGCGACTCGACCGTGCAGGACCTGCACGACGCAGCCCGGATTTGTCAGCAACTTGATAATATCCATTTTGTTCAACGCCCTATGGTGTGTCGTGACATTTTCGACAATCAGGAAATGGACCTGAACACAATCTACGCAAGCTGTTCGGGAACTTTCAAACATATCGGCACGTCTTTCACTGAACCAAGCCATGTCGCCCCGGCCATGGAAATGCTCCACATGATTGCGGGTGGTGAGGACAAGTGGCGCGAACGTCCGTTCGTCTCAAACTCGAATTGCTTTGTCGTGCCGCCGATGAAGTTCGCCACCGAAAGCTGCGAAGTGATGGAAGAATGCATCAAAGCAGGCATGCCCGTTCTTCTTCTTTCCGCAGGGATGGCCGGAGCGACCGCACCTTCAACCATCGCCGGTGCCATCACGCAAGCCACGGCGGAATGTCTTGCAGGATTGGTTTACGTAAATGCCGTAAGTCCTGGGGCACCAGCCGTTTTTGGCACTTGGCCATTTGGTTTGGACCTGCGCACCGGGGCCATGTCCATCGGCTCGGGTGAACAGGCCCTTTTGACCGCAGGCTGCGCCCAGATGCACCAGTTCTACGACCTGCCCGGCGGGGCTGCAGCCGGGGCATCGGATTCGAAATTGCCCGACATGCAAGCAGGATGGGAGCAAATGTGCTCGAATGTCATGGCGGGGCTGTCTGGGGTTAATATGGTTTACGAAGCAGCCGGAATGCACGCTTCGCTGCTAGGATTTTGCTTTGAAAGCCTGATCTTGGGGGACGATCTTATCGGACAGGCCCAGCGTTGCATTCGCGGAATTGAAGTGAACGAAGAAACGCTGGCCTTGGATCAGATCGCCGAGGTTTGCATGGGCGGACCCGGGCACTATCTGGGTACCGACGCAACACTCAGCCGTATGCAGGCGGACTATGTCTATCCTACCTTCGGTGACCGGACATCACCAAAAGAATGGGCCGAACTAGGCAAGCCGGACCTGATCGAAAAGGCGACCGCGCGGAAAGAGGAAATCCTGTCCAGCCCGTCACCTGCACAGTTTGATCCCCTGCTGGATGCCCAGATCCGCGCCCGGTTCAACATTCACCTTCCGACGTAATCCAAGAAAAAAGGGGGCCGAAGCCCCCTTTAAGTTTCGCCATCCAGGCTCATATCGTTGACCGCCCGGTGTTTTTTTGCCTGCGGCCTGGACTGCGCATGGGACGAGCGCACCCGTCCCGTGAAAGAGTGGGAAAGAGCAATATTCCGCCCCACCCTGTTCCCGGTCGACACGGGCATGTCGACCGAGTGGAGCAAGGCAGCTTGGGTAAGTCTCAGTGCCTTGCTCCGTATTCGTCGGGACCGGATATCCGGGGGGAAGATCGCGGTCCCTACACCCCGTTGCCGGGGCGCTTGCCTTAGCTACACCCGCTTGTTGCCCCGCAAGTGTTGCATTTCATGCAGGTGCCGTTCCGCACCAGCGTATAATTTCCGCACTCGCCACAAGGATCGCCCTCATAGCCTTGCATCTTGGCTTTGGTCCGGGCGTCCATTCCGGTTGCGACGGCGGTTTCCGCGACAGGGGTCTCAAACGCCGCAGCAGCTTCGGCCATACCGGACAAATCCGCCTGGGGATTGAACACCGCCAGATCCTGCGGCAACCGCTTGCGCAGATACCCGGTCGAACTGATTTGTTTCAGCACTTCCAGCGACTTGGATGCCGCAGTATCAGTGACTTCGGAGACATTCGAGACACCTTCTTCCTCACCGCGGCCCAGATCGTCGAAAGTTGCACCTTCGGGCTTTACGTGGGCCAGATCGGTGCGATCCAGATAGCTGACGGCCAGTTCGCGGAAGATGTAATCTAAGATCGACGTCGCGTTCTTGATCGAGTCGTTGCCCTGCACCATCCCCGCCGGTTCGAACTTGGTAAAGGTGAAGGCATCCACAAACTCTTCCAGCGGCACACCGTATTGCAGGCCAACCGAGACCGCGATGGCAAAGTTGTTCATCATCGCCCGGAATCCAGCACCTTCCTTGTGCATGTCGATGAAGATTTCACCCAATTGCCCGTCTTCGAACTCACCGGTGCGCAGGTAAACTTTATGGCCCCCTACGATCGCCTTCTGAGTGTACCCCTTGCGGCGATGCGGCAGTTTTTCACGATGGCTACGGATGACTTCCTTGACGACCACCTTTTCAATGACCTTTTCGGCCAGCACCGTCGCCTTTTCCTGCAACGATCCGCTTTCAAGAACCTCGGCCGCTTCGTCGTCATCCTCAACCAGCGCCGCGGCCAAGGGTTGCGACAGTTTCGATCCGTCACGATAGAGCGCGTTCGCTTTCACACCCAGTGACCACGACAGTTCATACGCCTTCTGGCAATCTTCGATGGTCGCGTCATTCGGCATGTTGATCGTTTTTGAGATCGCGCCCGAGATAAAGCTTTGGGCCGCGGCCATCATGGTGATGTGGCTATCAACCCCAAGGAAACGCTTGCCTTTCTTGCCGCATGGGTTGGCACAATCGAAGATCGCATAATGCTCTTCTTTAAGGTGCGGTGCACCTTCCAGTGTCATGGTCCCGCAGACATGGTCGTTGGCTGCGTCGATATCGGCCTTGGTGAACCCAAGGTGACGCAGCAGGTCAAAGGTTGGGTCATTCAGCTTAGTCGCTGGGATTCCCAGAACACCCGTGCAGAAATCTTCGCCCAGCGTCCACTGGTTGAAGACGAACCGGATGTCAAAGGCGCTTTCCAGCGCAGCGTCCACTTTCGCCAGCTCGTTCGGACCAAAGCCGTGACCAGTCAGCGACGTATGGTTGATCCCCGGCGCGTTGCCGATGGTGCCATGGCCTACCGCATGACCCACGATCTCTTCGATCTGCGCCGAGGAATAGCCCAGCTTTTCAAGCGCCGACGGCACTGAGCGGTTGATGATCTTGAAGTAACCGCCACCCGCCAGCTTTTTGAATTTGACCAGCGCAAAGTCCGGCTCAATCCCCGTGGTGTCGCAATCCATCACCAGCCCGATGGTACCGGTCGGCGCTATCACGGTGGCCTGCGCGTTGCGATAGCCGTTCTTTTCGCCCAAGCTTAAGGCATCATCCCAAGCGGACATTGCCAGATCGACCAAACGCTTATCGGGGCAGTTGCCGTGATCCAGAGGCACCGGCTTCACGGCCAGCTTTTCAAAACCCGTCGTGACGCCTTGCGACGCGCGGCGGTGGTTACGAATTACACGCAACATGTGGTCCGCGTTCCGCTCGTACCCCTTGAACGGCCCCAGTTCACCCGCAATCTCGGCCGAGGTCGCATAGGCCACGCCGGTCATGATCGCGGTCAGTGCACCACAGATCGCCCGACCCTCATCCGAGTCATAGCTGTAGCCCATGTTCATCAGCAGACCGCCGATATTGGCATAGCCCAGACCCAAGGTACGGAAGTCATAAGAAAGCTGCGCGATTTCCTTCGACGGGAACTGCGCCATCGTCACCGAGATTTCCAGCGTCAGGGTCCACAGGCGCGCCGCATGCATGTAGTCGGCCGCCTGAAACTCACTATCCTTGAGGAAGGTCAGCAGGTTCATCGACGCCAGGTTACAGGCCGTATCATCCAGGAACATATACTCGGAACACGGGTTCGAGCCGCGAATCTCACCATCCTCGGGGCATGTGTGCCACTCATTGACGGTGTCATGGAACTGAATACCCGGATCGGCACAGGCCCATGCAGCGTGGCCGACCTTTTCCCACAGATCGCGCGCCTTGACGGTCTTGGCGACTTGGCCATCGGTCCGATTGATCAGCTCCCAATCGGCGTCTTTCTCGACCGCAGTCAGGAACGCGTTGGTCACGCGGATCGAGTTGTTCGAGTTCTGACCCGAAACCGAGCTGTAGGCTTCGGAATCCCAATCCGTATCATAGGTGGGGAATTCGATGCTGTCGTGGCCCTGCCGCGCATAATCCAGCACGCGCTTGATGTAAGTCTCGGGGATCGCGACCTTTTTTGCCTCGCGAACCGCTTTCTTCAGGCTGTCATTCTTGTTGGGATCATATGCATCTTCCTGCGCGCCGTCCCATGAGCGGATGGCCTCGAAAATGCCGTTCAGCATCTTCTCGTGCATCTTCGATCCGGCAACGATCGAGGCCACCTTCTGCTCTTCGATCACCTTCCATTCGATGAATTGCTCGATGTCCGGGTGATCTGCATCGACGATTACCATCTTTGCTGCTCGACGGGTTGTCCCGCCTGATTTGATCGCGCCAGCGGCGCGGTCGCCGATCTTGAGAAAGCCCATAAGGCCCGAGGACTTGCCGCCACCCGACAGCGCTTCGCCCTCTGCACGCAGATGGCTGAAGTTGGTCCCGGTGCCCGAGCCATACTTGAACAGGCGCGCCTCGCGCACCCACAAATCCATGATGCCGCCTTCGTTCACCAGATCATCATCGACGGACTGGATGAAACACGCGTGCGGCTGCGGATGCTCGTAAGCAGACTTCGATTTTGTCAGCTTTCCGGTTTTATAGTCGACATAGTGGTGACCTTGCGCAGGACCGTCGATGCCGTAAGCCCAATGCAAACCGGTGTTGAACCATTGCGGGCTGTTCGGCGCGGCGCGCTGAGTGGCCAGCATATAGCGCATCTCGTCGAAATAGGCGCGCGCGTCTTCCTCGGTCGAGAAATAGCCGCCCTTCCAGCCCCAATACGCCCATGCACCTGCCAAGCGGTCAAAGACCTGCTTGGACGACGTCTCACCGTCGAATTCAGCGCCATCGGCAGGCACCGAGCGCCACAGGAATTCGGGAACGTCTTTCTCTTTAACCTTTTTCAGCTTGGACGGAACACCGGCTTTGCGAAAGTACTTCTGCGCAATGACATCGCTTGCGACCTGGCTCCAGCTGGCAGGAACTTCAATGTTATCCAGGCGAAATACTATCGTCCCGTCTGGGTTCCGAATCTCGGACGTTGCAGACACAAAGTCCAGGTCCGCATATGCATCCTGCCCCGATGTAGTGAATTTTCTGTCAATCTTCATGTCCGCCGCCCTAGATTCAATCAACTTATTCTTTGGTTTCAGGTCCGAAACTGTAGACCTTCGACCGCGCCAGAAATTTGGGCGCAAAAGACCGTTCGCTGCCTATGACAGCGCAACCCGTCCAAACGGTTGCACGTTAGTATAGCTGTGCTTTCCGACCCTCGCCCTGTACCATCTCTGGATTTACTACCAGATTTAGTGGCACCACCTTCGGCCCATACAAGTTGACGCATTCAGCCATAGATCGTCAACGTCATTTTTCGGTCATTTTTGGAATCTTTACTGTTGACCGGTTCGCATTCGAACACTGTCGAACTTTCGTGGCCGATTCCTCCACAGCTTCATCCACCACTCTTGGCCGATGAACTCATGTTCGGGAGAACCAATTAACTGTGTTGCCTCGTATGGTTATCGGCATTTGATAAACCCGCGCTATGATTGCCGTGTCAAAAAAGAATCGGTGCAAGGACGGTCATGAAGAAAAATTCGGTCGAAAATTTTTGCAGGCCAAAAATTGGGCAAGCAGTCTGATGAGATGGCTTGGATTGGTTCCTCTGATTGGCCTGATCGTGGCCTGTGCACCACAAGATGTGCCCCTTCCATCGCTCAGCGCGCAATTCGAAAACTATCCAGAGCGCTTGTTTAAAACCTTTGAAATTGGATGCGACGGACCCGGCGAACAGTTTCAACGGCTTGGGAATCGGGTTTTTGAATGCTCCGAGTTGCTGCCCCCGGATACGACGGCTTACCTGATTCTCAACTACGACGGTTACCCGCAGGATCTTCCCACCAGTGTCATGCGGCTGACATCGACCAAGAACTCAACCGGGTACCGAGTGGATGCTGATTTGTATTTTGACGTACCGCGACGAACAGGGCCTGCCGTTCAGGTCCCTGTTGAAAGCGAAACACTGGATAAGGCGCTGACAGCGCTTTATCAGGCTATGGGTGGATCACCAGCGATTTAAGAAGAAGTGGTCGGGGCGGCAGGATTCGAACCTACGACCCCCTGTACCCAAAACAGGTGCGCTACCAGACTGCGCCACGCCCCGGACCGTGCGCCTTCCTAACGATGCCTTTCTGATTTGAAAAGCCCTAACAGGGCCAAATTGCGGGACCTTGTGCAAAAATTTCGTGCTGCACCTCGGTTCCCGGCGTAATCGAATACCGCGCAGACAGCCCGGCATTGATTTCCAGCACCGCAAACACGGAATCACCGCCTTCAATCGGCGTCAAATCGCCAGGAACAGCGCCCTGATGAATGTGTGTGATTACACCTGCCCGGTCGATGAAAATGATATCGAGGGGAATCAGTGTGTTCTTCATCCAGAACACAACAGGTTGTGGAGGATCGAAAACAAAAAGCATGCCCGACCGTGTCGGCAGGGATTCTCGGAACATCAACCCGCGGGATCGCTCTTGCGGCGTGATGGCGAGTTCGACATCAAAACCCGCCTGCATCTTGTCATTCTTCAGGTTAACGCGATCTGCACGGCACGCGGCCAGCGCATCTTCGGTCCATAGCAGAGAGATAAAAGCAAGAACCGTGAGAAACCTGAGCATTGTCCGACTTATTCGTCCAAAGCCGCTTCCCAGGCCAGCACCTGAGCCGCCATACGCCCGCGCTTGCCGTCGATAACGCGCATCGCCAACGCCTCTCCGGGCTGAAGATCAGCCAATCCGGATCGACGTAGAACCTCGATGTGAAGGAATACATCTTCGTCGCGCCCAAAGACATTCGCAAAGCCAAAGCCTTTGCCCTTATCGAACCACTTCACGCGCGCAGCTTCCAACGGAGCTTGCGCGATCACCACTGGATCGAGCTCGGCAAAATCGGCAAGCATCATCGAGTCGGTACGCACCGGCGGGTCGACGCTGACCACTTCAACCGCCTGAACACCACGATCGGTGCGATGCGTCATAATCTCGATTCCCGCGCCGTCAGCTACCGAGCTTTGGCCGAAATTGCGCAAAACATTTACATGCAACAGAATATCAGGACCGCCCTCATCAGACACAACGAATCCGTACCCCTTGGCGGGATCGAACCATTTTACGTGTCCACGGACGCGGTACATGCTGTTCAGGTCTTCTGGCACAGTGTTTCCATCGCGAGTTTTAGCACTTCGTTAAGAGTTCGATGTGTATGGGAATGGCCCGCAATTTCAAGCCGAAAAAATCCTTTATTCTCCGAGTCTTGCATTTCACGATACGCGAACGTCATGGATTTAGCCTTTGAATTTGCCAGGGCGAGCCCGAATGATCGCGTTGCCATCGAAACCGATCGTGCAGTCGAAACGCTCCGTCCGCCCAAAACTCGATCTCGACCGGCTCCAGCCTGTAACCACCCCAGAACGGAGGGCGCGGCGGATTCGGCCCCAGTTTCGCCGTTACTTTGGCAACCTCAGCCATCAAAGCCGCGCGACTACTCAGAGGCTGCGACTGCTTCGATGCCCAGGCCCCCAAACGGCTTTTTAAAGAACGGGACGCATAGTATTCGTCTGCCTGCGGCCCACTCTCGCGTGTTATTGTACCACGAACTCGGATTTGACGCCGCAAAGATTTCCAATGCATCACAAATGCGGCTTTGCCAGCACTGTCGAGCTCAGCAGCTTTGGCGCTTTCATAGTTTGTATAGAAAACAAAAGCGTTCTGTTCGATCTCTTTCAACAGAACCATGCGCACGTTCGGCAAACCAGAATCATCCACGGTTGCCAAGGCAATCGCGTTCGGATCGTTCGGTTCACTATCCCTGGCCTCGTCCAACCACCGCGCCGCGATAACAAACGGATCGGTGCCGGCGAAAATGCCGTCTCGTTCGTTCATTTCCATCCCCTGGAAACTCTTGCCTTCCACCCTAGGGCGAGAACCCGCCTCGGGCAAGAGCGCGCGGCCTTGATGCCGCGCATCCAATGGCATAAACCATCTCAACATGACGCGAAGACAGGCGGAGAACCGAACATGTCAAATCAGTTGATGGCCGGAAAGCGCGGCCTCATCATGGGACTGGCCAATGATAAATCAATCGCTTGGGGAATTGCCCGTGCATTGTCAGAAGCTGGAGCAGAGCTGGCTTTTTCCTACCAAGGGGACGCGCTGAAGAAACGCGTCGACCCTTTGGCGGCGCAACTCGGCAGCGAAATCGTGCTGCCCTGTGACGTCAGCGATGAAGAGTCAATCGACGGGCTTTTCACGGCGCTGTCGGAAAAGTGGGGCAAGCTGGACTTTGTCGTTCACGCCATTGGGTTCTCGGACAAGAACGAACTGCGCGGTCGTTATGTCGATACATCGCGCGCAAACTTCAAACTGACGATGGATGTTTCGGTCTACTCCTTCACTGCCGTCATGCAGCGCGCCGAAAAGATGATGTCTGAAGGCGGCAGCGCCGTCACCCTCACATATTATGGTGCCGAACAGGTTATGCCGCATTACAATGTCATGGGCGTTGCAAAGGCTGCGCTGGAAGCTTCTGTAAAGTACCTGGCCGAAGATCTTGGCAAGGACGGCATCCGGATCAACGCGATCTCGGCCGGCCCCATCAAGACACTGGCCGCCAGCGGCATCGGCGATTTCCGCTATATCATGAAGTGGAACGAGTATAACTCGCCCCTGCGCCGCAATGTGACAATCGACGATGTGGGCAAGTCGGCCCTTTACCTGTTGTCAGATCTCAGCAGCGGCGTGACCGGCGAAAACCTGCACGTGGATTCGGGATACCATATCGTCGGCATGAAGGCTGTCGACGCGCCAGACGTTGAGAAGGGTTAACAGCATGAGCGCCAAGGACCGTCTGCCCCACGAAAAAGGTTTTCACATCAGCTGGGATCAGATCCATCGCGATTCCCGTGCTTTGGCGTGGCGTCTGGATGGGCAAGGCCCCGACGACGGCGCATGGCGCGCTGTGGTTGCCATCACGCGTGGTGGCATGGCCCCTGCGATGATTGTCAGCCGTGAACTCGACATTCGAACCGTCGATACCATCAGCGTGCGGTCCTATCACCATCAGGAACAAGGCGAGGCCGAAGTGCTCAAGGCTCCGGACGCGGATTTGATGGGCGACGGAACCGGCGTTCTGATCATCGACGATCTTGTCGACAGTGGAAAAACGCTGGAGCTGGTACGCGCGATGTATCCCAACGCCCATTTTGCGACCGTCTATGCCAAACCCAAGGGTCGGCCAATGGTGGACACCTTCATCACCGAAGTCAGCCAGGACACCTGGATTTTCTTCCCGTGGGACATGGCCCTGCAATATGTCGAACCCTATCGAGGAACCGACTGACGCCAACAGCAATAACACTCAGTTTTTCAACGGTCAGAGAATACAAATGCCCCGGACACGCACTGCCTCAACCTTCGCGCCACCGGTGATGGAGGCGAGGCGTTGGCTAGACGGCGTGGAATTCCCGGAAGATCGCCCGCTTATCAACGTCAGTCAGGCAGCCCCGGTTGATCCACCGCCACTGGCTCTGCGACAGGCAATGGCAGAGTTCGCGATTTCCGAAGATGCGGCCCACCTTTATGGGCCGGTGCTGGGCAATAGGAACCTGCGAGATGAACTGGCAGGCCAGATCAGCGCACATTACGATGCAAAGGTTCACCCGGATCAGGTCGCAATAACCTCGGGGTGCAATCAGGCATTCTCAGCGGTGATATCAGCGATCACGGATCAAGACGATGAGGTTATCCTGCCAACCCCTTGGTACTTCAACCACAAAATGTGGCTGGATATGGCTGGCGTGCGTGCGGTTGACCTACCGACCGGCGACGACCTTCTGCCCGACCCTGATGCGGCCCGAGCGCTGCTGACCGATAAAACCCGGGCAATTGCGTTGGTTACTCCCAACAATCCGGGCGGCGTTGAATACCCTGCCGATCTGGTGTTGGCCTTCTACCAGCTATGTCGTGACGCTGGTATCCGGTTTATCGTGGACGAAACCTATCGTGACTTTGACAGCCGCAGCGGGCCGCCGCACGATTTGTTTCAGCAGCCGGGGTGGGAAAAAACTCTGGTGCATCTCTATTCGTTCTCGAAAGCCTACCGGCTGACTGGCCACCGTGTTGGTGCAATCGCAACCGATGTCGCGCTTTTGGCTGAGATTGAAAAGTTTCTGGACACCGTTGCGATCTGCCCCGGTCAGATCGGCCAGTTCGCAGCACTTTGGGGAATGAAGAACCTTCCAGAATGGCTTGCGGGTGAAAGACAAGAAATTCTGGACCGGCGCGCTGCCATTCAGGAACTGCTGCCTGTGTTAACGGACAAGGGATGGCGTCTGCTTGGGCTTGGGGCCTATTTCGCGTATTTTGAGCATCCGTTCGATACTCCGTCTGACGAGCTGGCCCGTCGTCTGGTGCCAGAGGCCGGTGTGCTTTTACTGCCAGGCACCATGTTCACGCCCACGGGCGACCCAGCAGGAAAACGCCAGGTACGCATCGCATTCGCCAATCTGGATCGCACCGGGTTGGGACAATTGTTCGATCGGCTACGTACCCTTTCCTTCTGAGCTTGCCCCCCGGCGGTGCGCGTCGTATTCAGGGCCGCAACCGACGGGGCAGTAACCTGCCACAAAGCACAAAGAGGGCAAAATGGCCGCAGGCATGAAAAACCTTTCGAAGACCTTTGTCTGGATATTGATGGGCCTTCTGATGCTGGGTCTTGCAGGGTTCGGAGCAACCAGCCTGACCGGAACAGTTCGGACAGTGGCGCAGGTGGGCGACGAGGATATCTCGGTCAACGAATATGTGCGTGAGCTTCAGCGAGAAATCCGTGCCGTCGAAAATCAGACCGGTCAACCGCTGCAAATGTCCCAAGCGATTGAGATCGGATTGGATCAGCTTGCCCTATCTCGCCTGACCGCGTTGGCCGCGATTGATAACGAAGTTGGCTTGCTTGGCATTTCGATCGGCGACGAGAACCTGCAAAAGGAAATTCTGGCGATCCCCGCCTTTCAGGGTGTCAACGGCACATTCGACCGCGAGGCCTATCAGTTCCAGCTAGAACAGGTCGGCATGACCGACACAGAGTTCGAGACCGACCTTCGCAAGGAATCGGCCCGTACCATCGTACAGGGCGCAATCATGGGTGGTATTGAGATGCCGCAGGCCCTGACCGATGTCCTGACGGATTTCATCGGCGCACGGCGCAGCTTTACCGTTGCTACGCTGACACCTGATGCCCTGACCACGCCGGTTGCCGACCCGACGGACGCGCAGGTGCAGGCGTACTATGATGAAAATTCCGACCAATTCACCCTGCCCCGCACCAAGCAGCTAACCTATGCAATCCTGTCACCTGACATGCTGTTGGACAGTGTCGAGGTTGACGAGGATTCGGTTCGCCGCCTGTATGACCAGCGCTCGGCTGAGTTTTTGCAACCCGAACGCCGCTTGGTCGAACGCCTTCCCTTCCCGTCCGAGGAAGAAGCAAAAGACGCAATGGCGCAGCTTGAGGTCGGCGGCACGTCTTTCGAGCAACTTGTTCGCGACCGCGAGCTTGAACTTAGCGACGTCGACCTTGGCGACGTGACCCGTGAGGATCTGGAAGGTGCCGCCGACGCTGTTTTCGCGGCAGAACTGGATACCGTCGTCGGACCTTTGCCGTCGGTTTTCGGACCTGCCTTGTTCCGGATCAACGGATCGCTTGCTGAAAACAACACCTCGTTTGAAGACGCCGCCCCGATCCTGCATGAAGAACTGGCAGCAGACCGCGCCCGCCGTCAGATCGAGGCACAGTCCGAAGACATCAATGACTTGCTGGCTGGTGGTGCCACATTGGAAGAACTGGTCGCGGAAACCGAGATGGAGTTGGGCCAGATCGACTGGACACGCCAGAGCGAAGACGGTGTTGCCGCCTATGAAGGTTTCCGTGCCGCCGCCGAGGCAGTTCAAGACGGTGACTTCCCCGAGGTTGCTTTTCTGGAAGATGGCTCGATCTTTGCGATGCGCCTGAACGAAGTGCTGCCCCGCCGACCTGAACCTCTGGACACAGCCCGCGAACGCGTGGCCATGGCGTGGACCCTGGCCGAAACCGGCAAAGCCCTTGAAGAACAGGCAAACGTGGTTCTGGAACAACTGAAGGAAGACGGCGACTTTACCGCCACGGACCTGCCGTTCCGGGTGGAAAATGCCCTTACCCGCACGGCCTTCCTTGATGACGTGCCTGCCGACTTCATGACGCAGGTATTTGAGATGGAGCCGGGCGAACTGCGGGTAGTTCCCGGCGCGGGAACCGCCCTGATCGTGCGTCTGGATGAGCTGTTGCCGCCAGATGAGACTGACGAGCTGCGTCAAGCACAAGAGGCATTGGCCGCACAGTTGAATCAAGCTCTGGCACAGAACATTTTCGACGTTTACGTCCGCGATGCACAGGTGCGCGCGCGCCCCGTCGTGGATCAACGTGCCCTGAACGCCGTGCAAGCGAGCTATTAAAGAGACCAAAGATGGCCCTTACCCCAGAATTCGACAGTTTCGCGCGCGCTTACGAGGCGGGTGAAAATCAGGTCGTTTACACGCGTCTTGCCGCTGATCTGGACACTCCGGTATCGCTGATGCTGAAGCTGACCGGCGCGCAAAAAGATGCATTTATGCTGGAATCGGTGACTGGCGGCGAAGTCCGTGGACGGTACTCGATCATCGGTATGAAACCTGACCTGATCTGGCGGTGCCAAGGCGAAACCTCGGCCCTGAACCTCTCGGCCCGGTTCGATCCCGAAGCGTTTACCCCGCAAGCTGGCAACCCAATGGACAACCTGCGGGCGCTGTTGGCGGAAAGTCGGATTGCCTTGCCCGAAGACCTGCCGCAGGCCGCCGCTGGATTGTTCGGGTATCTTGGATATGACATGGTTCGTCTGGTCGAATATCTGCCGGATGTGAACCCAGACCCGCTTGGCCTGCCGGATGCGGTCATGCTGCGCCCTTCGGTCGTTGCTGTGCTCGACGGGGTCAAGGGCGAGGTAACCGTCGTGTCGCCTGCATGGGTCAGCGAAGGACAATCTGCAAAAGCGGCCTACGCTCAGGCGGCAGAACGCGTTATGGACGCGGTGCGCGATCTTGAACGCGCAATGCCTGCCGAAACACGCGATTTGGGGGATGCGTCCGAGGTCGCCGCGCCGGTATCCAACTTTACCAAATCCGGCTATATGGAGGCCGTTGAGAAGGCCAAGGAATATATCCGCGCAGGCGATATCTTTCAGGTCGTTCCCGCGCAACGCTGGACGCAGGATTTCCCGCTGCCTCCCTTTGCGCTTTACCGGTCCCTGCGGCGCACAAACCCGTCGCCCTTCATGTTCTACTTCAACTTCGGTGGTTTTCAGGTTGTTGGTGCCAGCCCCGAGATTCTGGTCAGGGTATTCGGGGATGAGGTTACAATCCGCCCGATCGCCGGAACCCGTCCGCGTGGCGCGACCCCCGAAGAAGATAAGGCCAACGAAGTGGATCTGCTGGCCGACAAGAAAGAGCTTGCTGAACACCTGATGCTTCTGGATCTGGGTCGCAACGATACCGGTCGGGTCGCAAAGATCGGCACTGTGCGCCCGACAGAAGAGTTCATCATCGAACGGTACAGCCACGTCATGCACATCGTATCGAACGTTGTCGGTGAACTGGCCGACGACAAAGACGCATTGGACGCGTTTTTTGCCGGAATGCCGGCTGGCACGGTCTCGGGCGCGCCCAAAGTGCGGGCGATGGAAATCATCGACGAGCTAGAGCCTGAAAAGCGCGGAATTTACGGCGGCGGCGTGGGGTATTTCAGCGCAGGCGGTGACATGGATATGTGTATCGCGCTGAGAACGGCGATCGTAAAGGACCACAAACTCTATATTCAGGCAGGCGGCGGTGTTGTCTACGACAGCGACCCCGAGGCTGAATTCATGGAGACCGTCCACAAGTCGAACGCGATCAGGCGCGCAGCCGCAGATGCCGCGCGATTTACGGGCAGCGGGAACAGTTAAGCCAGAGGCCAATCGCGGATTGGCCTCGCAACAGTGTTATTGAACTTCTTGCATCATGACTGCTGAAATTGGCGCCATGGCGACCCGACCACCGCGATCTTCCAGCCCCCACAACAGCAGGGCAGAGATCGTGTCAGGCCGCAACCTGCCAAGCATAACGACGGTTCCTTCCTGACCAGCGCGAAACGCCGCTTGATCCAGAAAACGCCGCATGATTTTCGGGTCCTGACGGGCGCCATCTATGTCACGAAAGATCACGCCCGACGGGATACCATTTCTCGCAGCCAGTTTCTGCACTGTGTTCAGACCATTATCCTGCGTAATCAACCCACGCCCTGTGCCACCTGCAATCGCAGCGACCTGATCTGCGAGTTTTCTGTTGCCCTGAATTCCTGTCTCAACACCTTCGAGAATACCAACGGTTTCGGGCAGCATATCCAGCCATACAGACAAAGAGACCTCGGCATCCTGTGCGCTCGCCGCCTTGGGCAAATCTGCCATGGCCAATACCTCGAACCCTGCTGCACGGTGCTTAGCCATCTTTTCGGCAGCGTCCGGATCAGCGGGGCTGATGGCAAAACTGATTGGGTACGGGAAATCCTGCAACGCTTCGGCACCAAACGCACCTTCGTCGTCAATCAGAATGATGGACATCAAGGGTTTCGCTTCGGGATTTTCAAACTCAGCCGAATACGCTTCGATAGGTTTTCCCGTGGCAACAACGGTTCCGTCAGCCGATTCAACAATCGGTGCGTCATCACGCTCGGTCAAGGGCACAATCCGCTTGCCGACCGAATTCGAGCTTGCATCAGTCTGCTCTCCTCCGATCTGGGGAACAGACGCAATTCGCGGCAGTTCGGCCGGCGCGACCTCTTCCTCACCTTCAACTGCGATCGGGTTGTCCTGCGGAAGGGTTTCGTCCTGATCCAGCGTTTCGGCATCTGCGACTTCGTCGCTCTGATCCTGAGGAATTTCTTCCACTTCGGCCTCTTCCACTACAGGCGCAGGAGGTTCAGGGGACTGTTCAGCCACCTCCGGACCCGTTTCTTCCAACGGCGTATCTGGCAACGGTACAGGTGCTTGCGGCGCGATCGGCGCTTCGGTCGACACGGTCACATCCTGTGCTTCGGTCGGCTGTGTCGCCTGTTCCACCTGAGTCGCCGTATCGTTGACCTGAGGCTGCGTGTCTGTGGCGGTTTCCGCCTCATCCAAACCTGCTAATGTATCGGCCTGTTCCTCGGCCGGTTCAGCGTCTTGCGGTGGAATTTTGACAAGCCCGGCATCGGAGACGCTTTCTTCCACTTCCGAGTCGCTTGAAACTGATTCCACCGGCGCCGGTTCCGGAGCGTCCTCGGCGACAATGGGTTTTCTGGTCAAAGGTGTATTCAGGGACAAAACTGCACCAAGCAGTAACACAACGACCGCGCCTGCGATCATTCCACCCATAAATCCGCCCATAACAATTGCCTCTCGTCTAATTCCTGCTTCGACCGCCAGTGTGCCATCTTGCGCAGCACTCACCTGCCGGTTCGTCAAGAATGGGATGTCCTCTTGACGCTGCCCCGCAAGCCTGAGCATGTATGTGCAAACATTATATCGCGGCTCGGGGCTGCATCACCAGCCCGAAATGCCCAATCCGAGACAAGTGCCCAAATGCTGCTGCTCATCGACAACTATGACTCGTTCACCTACAACCTCGTCCATTATTTAGGCGAGCTTGGAGCTGAAATGGTCATTCGCCGAAACGACGCACTGAACGTGCAGGAAGCGATGGCCATGAACCCGGCCGGTATCCTTCTTAGCCCCGGACCGTGTGATCCCGATCAGGCCGGAATTTGCCTTGCCCTGACCGAAGCGGCGGCTGAAATCGGAACACCTCTGTTGGGGGTTTGCCTTGGGCATCAAACAATCGGGCAGGCTTTTGGGGGAAACGTTGTTCGCTGTCATGAAATCGTACATGGCAAGATGGGCACAATGCACCATACGGGCAAAGGCCTGTTTGCGGGTCTGCCCTCGCCTTTTGAAGCAACGCGGTATCATTCCCTGATCGTAGAGCGGGAAACACTACCCGATTGCCTTGAGGTCACCGCCGAATTGGAAGATGGCACCATCATGGGTCTGCAACACAAAGAACTGCCGATCCACGGGGTTCAGTTCCACCCCGAATCCATCGCTTCCGAGCACGGTCATGCCATGCTCAAGAATTTCCTGACTGAAATGAAAGTCCCTGCATGAGCGACGCCCTTAAACCGCTGATCGGTGCCGCAGCCGACCGGCCCTTGTCCCGTGCCGAAGCAGAACAAGCCTTTGGCATCCTATTTGACGGTGCAGCCACCCCCAGCCAGATCGGTGGGCTGCTAATGGCCATGCGTACACGGGGTGAAACCGTTGAGGAATACGCGGCAGCCGCCGCTGTGATGCGCGCAAAATGCAATGCCGTTAAAGCCCCGGCGGGCGCCATGGATATCGTTGGAACCGGGGGTGACGGCAAAGGGACGCTGAACATATCGACCGCGACTGCGTTTGTCGTCGCAGGTGCCGGTGTCACGGTCGCCAAGCACGGCAACCGCAATCTCAGTTCAAAGTCTGGCGCGGCCGATGCGCTTGGACAACTGGGCATCAACGTTATGGTCGGTCCACAAACCGTTGAAAAGGCTTTGGAAGAGGCCGGTATTGGTTTCATGATGGCCCCGATGCATCATCCCGCAATCGCGCATGTCATGCCCACCCGCCAAGAGCTGGGAACACGGACGATATTCAACATTCTGGGGCCGCTGACCAATCCTGCAGGGGTCAAACGGCAACTGACCGGTGCTTTCAGCCGCGAATTGATCCGCCCCATGGCCGAAACCCTGGGTTTGTTGGGATCAGAGCACGCCTGGTTGGTCCATGGCTCTGACGGAACCGATGAACTGACCATTACTGGCGTGAGCTGGGTTGCCTCAGTCGAAGACGGCGTAATCAAAGAAGTTGAGCTTCATCCCGAAGATGCCGGACTGCCGGTTCATCCTTTCGAAGATATTATCGGCGGCACCCCCGAAGAAAACGCCGTCGCTTTTCGTGCCCTTCTGGACGGTGCGCCGTCAGCCTATCGTGACGCGGTATTGCTGAACGCCGCCGCTGCGCTGGTTGTGGCGGATGCGGCTGGCGACTTGAAAGAAGGCGTTGCCAAAGCTGCCGAAAGCATCGACAGCGGGCGCGCCAAAGAAAAAATAGCGGTACTGGCCCGCATCACTCAGGAGGCCGCATGACCGAGACGGTACTGGACAAGATCAAGGCTTACAAGCTTGAGGAAGTTGCTTCAGATAAGACACACAAGTCACTGGAAACATTAGAGAGTGAGGCCAGGTCCGCCCCGGAAGTTCGCGGTTTTGCAAAAGCACTCCAAACCGCGGCGCGTCAGGGCTATGGGCTGATTGCAGAAGTCAAGAAAGCCAGCCCGTCCAAGGGCTTGATCCGTGCTGATTTTAACCCGCCTCTACTTGCGCAAGCCTATGAGGAAGGCGGTGCAGCTTGCCTTTCCGTTCTAACAGACACACCCAGCTTTCAGGGTGCCAAAGAATACCTGACCCAAGCGCGTGAGGCTTGTGGGTTACCCGCGCTACGCAAAGACTTCATGTATGATCCATATCAGGTCGTCGAAACCCGTGCTTTGGGCGCAGACTGTATCCTGATCATAATGGCCTCGGTCGAGGACGAACAAGCCGCCGAGCTTGAGCAGACAGCTTTTGATTGGGACATGGACGTTTTGATCGAAGTTCACGATGAAGCCGAGTTGGAACGCGCGACCAAATTGAAAAGCCCGCTGATTGGAATAAACAACCGCAATCTCAAGACGTTCGAAACCACTCTTGATACGACAAGACGCCTGTCCAAGCTGGTACCGGCAGATCGGACGATCGTGTGTGAGAGTGGCCTCAGCAACCCGGAAGACCTAGCGGATATCGCCCGCTATGGCGCGCGCAGTTTCCTGATTGGTGAAAGCCTGATGCGACAAGACGACGTTGCGCTTGCCACGCGCACCCTGTTGGCGAACCCACTGATACCCGGAGTGATGTGATGCCTTTGACGCATTTTGATGCCCAGGGTCAGGCCCATATGGTTGACGTCTCGGACAAGGCTGTAACCGACCGCGTTGCCGTTGCCGCAGGACACATCAAGATGGCGCAGGAAACCTTTGATTTAATATCCGAAGGTCGCGCAAAAAAAGGGGATGTGCTTGGTATCGCTCGATTGGCGGGGATTATGGGGGCGAAGAAAACGCCAGACCTAATTCCTTTGTGCCATCCCTTGCCTGTGACGAAGGTGGCCGTTGAACTGACGTTGGATCCCGATCTACCTGGAGTTCAAATGGAGGCCACCGTCAAAACATCCGGACAAACCGGAGTGGAGATGGAGGCGCTTACGGCAGTATCAACCGCTGCGCTGACGGTTTACGACATGACCAAAGCCGTGGACAAAGCGATGGAAATTGGCGGCATTCGTGTTATCCTGAAAGATGGCGGCAAATCAGGACGTTATGAGGCGTCATGATTACGGTTGAAGACGCGCGAGCAATGCTTTTCGATCTGGTCGAACAACAGCCCATCGAAACGGTTCCGCTGGCTCAGGCCGATGGACGTGTGTTGGCGCAGGATATCGCCGCAACGCGGGATCAGCCGCCCTTTGCGGCCTCATCCATGGATGGATATGCGGTCAAATCGTCCGAAGTGGAACCGCACGCGATGTTCAAGATCGTGGGGGAATCCGCTGCCGGACGCCGGTACGAGGGCCAAGTCGGTGCCGGACAAGCCGTGCGCATCTTTACCGGCGCACCGGTTCCAGAAGGTGCTGATTTCGTTGTAATTCAAGAAGATACGGAACGCCGTGAAGATCTTCTTACGATCACCGACAATCCCGGCGCCAAGGATAACATCCGCCCGTCTGGCGCGGACTTCAAAGCTGGCACCAAGATCACGTCGCCTCGGCTTTTGCGACCCGAAGACCTTGCGCTGATGGCCGCCATGAATGTCGCAGTGGTCCCGGTTGCGCGCAAACCGTCGGTTGCGCTGATTTCGACCGGAGACGAGCTGGTTATGCCGGGTGAGGTTCCTGGACCGGATCAGATCATCGCGTCAAATACCTTTGGCCTCAAGGCGTTGCTCGAAAAAGCTGGGGCGGACGTTAGAATCCTTCCCATTGCGCGCGATACGATTTCTTCGCTGGAGGCCGCTTTTGGCCTCGCACAGGGAGCTGACCTAGTTGTCACCATTGGTGGGGCATCGGTTGGGGATTATGATTTGGTTTCAGAGGCCTCTACCGGATTGGGTATGGAGAGGTCTTTTTACAAAATCCGAATGCGACCCGGGAAACCTCTGATGGCTGGCCGGTTGGGGGACAAACCAATGGTTGGACTTCCGGGGAATCCTGTCAGTGCAATGGTTTGCGGGTATTTGTTCCTAGCTCCCATGGTCTTCCGCATGTTGGGGATTGAACAGGCTGTACCCTCCTTCCGCAACGCTGCGCTGACAGCTCCATTAACAGAGAACGGCCCGCGCGAGCATTACATGCGGGCGGTTCTGGACGAAACCGGCATCCGGGCTTGTGATGATCAGGACAGTTCGCTGCTTAGTGTCTTGGCCCATGCAAACGCATTATTGGTCCGCGACCCCAATGATCCGGCACGCGCTGCCGGAGAGATAGTCAGGTACCTGCCAATCTGAACGGCGCGCAAATCCATTGACACAAAACGTGAACATGCGTAGAACAAAATAAAACGCATGACCGACGAGGTGTGAGCAATGCTGACCAAGAAGCAGTTGGATTTGTTGGAATTCATCCACAAACGCGTGCAAGCGGATGGTGTTCCCCCCAGTTTTGACGAGATGAAGGCCGCATTGGACCTCAGATCCAAGTCAGGCATCCATCGACTGATTACCGCGCTTGAAGAACGCGGGTTTATTCGTCGATTGGCGCATCGCGCTCGTGCGATCGAAATCGTCAAGCTACCGGAAAGTCTTGGCGGTGAGCCAACGGTTGCTTTCAAACCCCGCGTGATTGACGGCGACAAACCTCAAGGTCCGAGACCGGCGAATTTTGAACCGGTGACGGTCGACGCCATGGAACTGCCCGTAATGGGCCGTATCGCCGCCGGTGTGCCGATCGAAGCGATCAGCCATGTGTCGCATCGCGTTGCTGTCCCCGGCAGCATGGTGTCCGGCAAAGGCGAACATTATGCGCTGGAGGTGCGTGGCGATTCGATGATCGACGCGGGCATCAATGATGGCGACGTCGTTGTGATCAAAGAAACCTCTGTCGCGGATAACGGTGATATCGTTGTGGCCCTTGTTGAAGATCAGGAGGCGACTTTGAAGCGGTTCTTCCGCCGTGGTCACGCCATCGCACTGGAGGCCGCCAACCCCGCCTATGAAACCCGCGTCCTGCCCGAAGAAAAAGTCAAGGTCCAAGGCCGGCTGGTTGGTTTGATCCGCAGCTACTGATCGAACTTGTGGTCCTTGTCCTCAATCGGGGACCACAGTCTATTGCCAATTTCATCCCTGCTGGTTCTGAACGTGTTGCCATGGAGCGCAAGGCTCCCGGTTTTCGAAAGGCGCTGAGGGTCAAATATCTGGCAGTTGCCCGGCAGTTCCATAGAAACAGCGGATATGATGATCTGATGCTCGGCACATTCGTCAAATGCGCGCGCGGCGCGTTTGCCGGTGATATGGATCAGCTCTTTGCCACGCCACAAATGGCGTTGAACCAAGTCTGAACCCTGAGGCCAGCGATCTGCCGATTGAATCTGATCCACGCCATCCCCGTCGTTCTCTAACCAGACCGTAGCGACAAAACCGCTGCCTTTCCTTTTGCTCACCGCCCTGCCCTTGTCCGTCATGACGCCAACAAGACCTCCGGATTCCGCGACCAGGACTTCGGGGCGATCACCCTGCCCCCAAAGAAGGAACGCGGCCAGGACCACCACCCCACCGATCCACCGCGCGGACCCAAGCCATAGCGCTAGCCACAATGCGCCCAATGCGAACATCGGCAACACATGGAAGGGCGGGCTGACCACGTGACTTTGCGCGCCATCCAATCCGGATACCCAATCCGATACTGTCAGAATCCATTCAAGCCCAAGGCCCATTACACCCAAAGCCACCCCCTCAAGACCAAAGGGTGCGAGCAAGGCGGCGACCACCGCCGACGGAACCACTACGGTTCCCATCACGGGAACAGACAGCATGTTGGCCAACAATCCATAGTGCGACAAACTGTTGAAATGCGCAGCGCCAATAGGAGCCGTCGCCAACCCGGCGATGGCAGACGACAAAAGTAAGCCAATTACAGGCTTGAACCATTTCGGGCCTGGCAAAGGGCCATAGTCACGCAATTCACCAAACACCGCGACCAAGGCCGTTGTTGCTGCGAATGACATCTGAAAACCCGGACTCAGCAGAGTTTCCGGCCGTAAACACAGGACAATAAGGGCCGCAACCGCAACTGCGCGCAGAGAAATCGCGCGGCGGTCGATCAGAACGGCGACCAGCATGACACTTGCCATGATAAAGGCGCGTTCGGTGGCGACATTCCCGCCGGACAACATCAGATAGATGACAGCCGCAAGCAATGCGCAAACCGCCGCCAATTTACGGACCGGCCACCTAAGGGAAATCACGGGCAACGCCGACAGCGCGATCCGGCCGGCAACAAATACAAACCCGGTCAAAAGCCCCATGTGCAGGCCAGAAATCGCAAGAAGATGGGCAAGGTTGGACGCGCGCAGGGTTGTCAGCGTTTCTTGCCCCATGCCGCTGCGGTCGCCAGTGGTCTCAGCGGCCGCGAACCCTCCGACCTCACCCGGTAGTTTCGTTCGAACATGGTTGGATATCACCATGCGCCATGCGGTAATACGCAGTCCAGTTTCGTTAGCAGCGGAAGCCGTCAGAACAGGAACACGGGTATACCCAACAGCCCCGAGCCCCTGAAACCACGCGTGACGGCGAAAATCGAAGCCGCCCGGTTCAACCGGGCCTTGCGGAGGAGATAGGTGACCTGTGGTCATGATCCTTTGCCCCGGCGACACTGATACATCCGTGCCGTGCAGAGACAGGCGAACCCGCTGGGGGCGCAAGTCCTCCGGCACATCATTCAGCCGCACTTGATCAAGTGTCAACCTGAGCGCGTCAGAGGCGGAACGATCAATTGCGACCACGCGCCCTTCGATCGGACCATAGTACCGCCATCCAAGAACCGGTTCCGCTACAGAGTGCGCCCGCGCACCTGCCAGAACAAATCCAGCCGCGACAAGCATACCGCCAATCGCCAAGGACACCCAGACCGAACGCCAGTGTCTGACAGCCCACGCACCCACAGCGATGACGCCCAATAGGGCTCCATAAAAGTGCCATCCCGGTTCAAGCCTGAGCGAGAAATACAGCGCAATGCCAATGGCAAGACACACTGGAGACCACTGGAACAAATGGCCCGTCTGGTTCAGCAATGCCGCCTCGACCCGTGCCAGAACACGCATGGTTGCCCCCGTCCCTCCGGCTCGTTAGACAGGCGCTAAACTATGCCCGACACGGTTACCAAAAGGTTAATCCACACAATGTCCGATCAGGTCGTCACTCGTTTCGCTCCTTCACCCACCGGCTTTTTGCACATCGGCGGCGCGCGTACTGCGCTGTTCAACTGGCTTTATGCTCGTGGACGTGGTGGTAAGTTCCTGCTGCGGATCGAAGACACCGACCGCGAACGCTCGACCCCCGAGGCGACAGCGGCAATCTTGCAAGGCATGGCATGGCTGGGGCTGGATCATGATGGCGACGTGATCAGCCAATTCGAAGGTGCCGACCGCCACGCCGAGGTTGCCCGTCAATTGCTGGCCGAGGGTAAGGCTTACAAATGTTTTTCGACCCAGGATGAGATTGCAGCGTTCCGTGAACAGGCCCGCGCCGAGGGCACGTCCACCTTGTTCCGCAGCCCATGGCGCGACGCAGATCCTGCGACCCACCCGGACGCGCCCTTTGTGATCCGCATCAAGGCCCCGCAAGACGGTGCAACCGTGATCCGCGATCAGGTGCAGGGGGAAGTAACCATCCGCAACGATCAGTTGGACGACATGATCCTGCTGCGCTCGGACGGGACGCCGGTCTATATGTTGGCCGTGGTGGTAGACGATCACGACATGGGCGTCACCCATGTGATCCGGGGCGACGACCACCTGAACAACGCCGCGCGCCAGATGATGATTTACGAGGCGATGGGATGGGACTTACCGGTCTGGGCCCACATCCCCCTGATCCACGGACCTGACGGCAAGAAGCTGTCCAAACGCCACGGCGCATTGGGTGCGCAGGAATATCAAGCCATGGGTTACCCCGCTGCCGGGATGCGCAATTACCTCGCGCGGCTGGGTTGGAGCCATGGGGACGATGAGTTCTTTACCGACGAACAGGCCAAAGAATGGTTTGATCTTGACGGAATCGGCAAAAGCCCGGCCCGTTTCGATCTGAAAAAACTCGAGAACCTGTGCGGCCAACACATAGCCGTTGCAGATGATGCTGCATTGCGGCAAGAGATCGAAGCCTATCTTGCCGCGGCTGGATTGCCTGCTCTCAGCGACACACAATCCAGTGATCTACAACGTGCGATGTATTGCCTCAAGGATCGGGCCCGCACCTTTCCTGAACTCCTTGAAAAAGCGCAGTTTGTATTGGCATCCCGCCCCATTCAACCAGATGAGAAAGCCCAAAAAGCCCTTAACTCTGTATCCGATGGTATACTGAATGAATTGACGCCGCAGTTGCAAAATGTTAGCTGGTCGCGAAACGAACTGGAGGATGCCCTGAATTCCTTTGCGGAAGCGAATGGGCTGAAGTTCGGCAAGCTGGCTGGACCCTTGCGGGCGGCATTGGCGGGTCGGGCTGTGACACCTTCGGTCTTTGACATGATGCTTGTGTTGGGGCGAGAAGAAACCCTTGCACGGCTTTCTGATGCAGCAAGTTAAGCCAAAGCTTCACATTTGGGTAACGCTGCTCCGCTAACACCCGGACTGCGCGTCTGCGCGCATCCGTTGCCCGTAAGTTCGGACAGCGATCCGACTTGCGCATGAATGAGGAAGGGACACTATGACCGACAGCAATAAATCAGCCACTCTGACAGTCCATGGTGAAACGTACGAGTTGCCGGTTCATTCGCCGACCGCCGGTCCTGACGTAATCGACATCCGCAAACTGTATGGGCAGGCGGGTGTGTTCACGTATGACCCCGGTTTCACCTCAACCGCGAGCTGCGACAGTACCATCACCTATATTGACGGTGAAAAGGGTGAACTGCTGCACCGCGGCTATCCGATCGACCAGTTGGCTGGCAAGTCTCACTTCCTCGAGGTGTGCTACCTGCTGCTTTACGGAGAACTGCCGACAGCACCCGTTCTTGAAAAGTTCGAGACGACGATCACCCGCCACACTATGCTGCACGAGCAGATGCAGTACTTCTACCGTGGCTTCCGCCGTGACGCGCACCCGATGGCAATCATGGTTGGCGTAGTTGGTGCGATGTCCGCCTTCTATCACGACTCGACCGATATCTCGGACCCGCATCAGCGCGAAGTCGCCTCGCACCGCCTGATCGCCAAGATGCCGACGATTGCGGCGTGGGCGTTCAAGTATCACACCGGTCAGCCCTTCGTGTATCCGCGCAACGATCTGGACTATGCGTCGAACTTCCTGCGCATGTGTTTCAGCGTTCCGGCGGAAGAATATGAGGTCAACCCGATCCTCAGCCGTGCTATGGATCGTATTTTCACCCTGCACGCGGACCACGAACAGAACGCCTCGACCTCGACCGTGCGCTTGGCCTCGTCCTCGGGTGCGAACCCGTTCGCCTGTATCGCGGCCGGCATCGCATGTTTGTGGGGTCCGGCCCATGGTGGTGCGAACCAGGCCTGTCTGGAAATGCTGGAAGAGATCGGCAGCGTTGATCGAATCCCCGAATTTATCACCCGCGCGAAGGACAAGAACGACCCGTTCCGTCTGATGGGCTTTGGCCACCGGGTTTACAAGAACTTCGACCCCCGTGCGAAAGTGATGAAGCAGTCGGCGGACGAAGTGCTGGACCTCTTGGGCATCGAGGACAACCCGAAGCTGCAGGTCGCCAAAGCGCTGGAAAAACAGGCTCTGGAAGATCCGTATTTCGCCGAGAAGAAACTGTTCCCGAACGTCGACTTCTACTCGGGCATCATCCTCGAGGCGATGGGCTTCCCGACGTCGATGTTCACCCCGATCTTTGCCTTGTCGCGCACCGTTGGCTGGGTCAGCCAGTGGAAAGAGATGATCGCGGATCCGCAGAACAAGATCGGCCGTCCGCGTCAGTTGTATTTGGGTGAAACCAACCGCGACTATGTGGATATCGAAAACCGCTGATTTGCCAGACTAAAACAAACCGCCCCGGATCAGAACTCCGGGGCGGTTTTGATTCAGAACAGGCAAAGTTGATCTCCGGCCTGCGCTGGTTTGGAAAACAAATCACATCGCAGGGACGGAGTTCGCATCGCAAGACCCAACCGTTTGACGGCCAAGGCGAATCTTTTTGCGATCACCCCTGCGTATTCCCCCTCTCCGCGCATCCGGTGCCCCCAACGCGGATGATAATCCCGCCCCCCGTGCATCTCGCGGAGTTTTGACATGATCTTTTCGGCGCGGGCCGGTTCGTGTTGCTTCAACCAGTCCTGCCACAAGCCCGATACTTCGCGCGGCAACCGCAGCATGATCCAGCTTGCGGCGTCTGCACCTGCATCTCGCCCGGCTTCCAGCAGGGCCTCCAACTCGTGATCTGTTAGCCCCGGGATCAAGGGCGACGTCATGACGCGCACCGGCACCCCTGCCCCAGTCAACCTTCGAATAACGGCTAGACGACGCTGGGGTGATGGCGCGCGTGGCTCCATCCTTCGAGACAGGTCAGCGTCCAAGGTGGTCAATGAAATCCCGACCCTCACCAACCCGTCCTGCGCCATTTCTGACAGTATGTCCAAGTCCCGCTCGATCAGAGTGCCCTTGGTCACAATTCCGATGGGATGCCGAAACTCCTGCAGAACTGTCAAACAAGATCTGGTGATTGATAGGTCACGCTCAATAGGTTGATATGGATCGGTGTTTGTTCCCAACGCAATTGGCGCGACCTTATAACCACGCGCCGACAGCTCTTTTCTGAGGACCGCCGCCGCGTTGGGTCGCGCAACCAAACGGGTTTCAAAATCCAATCCCGGGGAAAGGCCAAGATAGGCGTGGCTTGGACGCGCAAAGCAATAGACACACCCATGTTCACATCCCCGATAGGGATTAATGGAACGGTCAAATGGCAAGTCGGGCGATCGGTTATAGATTATCACGCTGCGCGCAACCTCTTGGCGAACCTCGGTCCGAAGAACAGGTAGATCGTCCTCCGCATCCCACCCATCGTCAAAAGATTCGGTCTCATACCTCTCAAACCGGCCTGCGGAATTTGACAGGGTCCCCCGGGCCTTGATGTTGTGCGAAACCATGATGTTTCCCTTTTGTTCTCACCTATGCATACGCCCGTTCTGCGTCTGCGGCAAGCATTTCGGAAGTTTCGTTGGGAATTGAGCATCCGGACAAAGACCCGCGTACCGCCACCTTTTCTGAACGAAATGCAGGATGTTCATGCAGAAAATGACGTCGAGTTGATCAATAATTTGCCGTATAGGTCGGTCCCGGAACCGCCAAGGTCGCAATCGTCACAGTCGAACTGCGGCGAAATGGCCAAAACGGAAAAAATGCCACCACGGGCGCAATGCCCGAACAGCTCAGGGAAACGCCCCATGTCCGATGAAGAAGACATCGTCCTGTCCGAACTAAATGACGACGAACTGGTCGAACAGATGTTCGACGATCTTTATGACGGCCTGAAAGAAGAAATCGAAGAAGGTGTGAACATCCTGCTGGAGCGCGGATGGACCCCCTATGACATCCTGACCAAAGCGCTGGTCGGTGGCATGACCATCGTTGGCCATGACTTCCGCGACGGCATCCTGTTCGTGCCGGAGGTTCTGCTGGCCGCAAATGCAATGAAGGGTGGCATGGCCATCCTGAAACCGCTGTTGGCTGAAACCGGTGCACCGCGCGTTGGTAAGATGGTTATCGGCACCGTGAAAGGCGACATCCATGACATCGGCAAGAACCTTGTTTCGATGATGATGGAAGGCGCTGGCTTCGATGTTGTGGATATCGGCATCAACAACCCGGTCGAAAACTACCTCGAAGCGCTGGAATCCGAGAAACCCGACATTCTGGGCATGTCCGCCCTGCTGACCACGACCATGCCCTACATGAAGGTTGTGATCGACACTATGGTCGAACAAGGCCTGCGCGAAGAGTATATTGTTCTGGTCGGTGGCGCACCGCTGAACGAAGAGTTCGGCAAAGCGATTGGGGCCGATGGCTACTGCCGCGATGCGGCTGTGGCCGTGGAAATGGCCAAGGACTTCGTTTCTCGCAAACACAATCAACTCGCCGGTTGACAATAGTGACACAGATTTGAACGAGACCGCCCAACCCGGGCGGTCTTTTTGTTGGACGCCTTGAAAAGAACTTCATTATTTTAGAGTTTGGTTTCGTGATGCCGAGTTTGCGATTTAAGCTCGATAAGTGACCAGTTTTTACGAGGTAGTTTATGCCTACGACGTTCAATGTGCTTTTCCTCGGAACGCTTCCGATCATCGACCCAACCGAGGGCAACAACACTGCTGAAAACGCGGGTGCGCTTGTCGGCCAGACCTTTGGTAGCCAAGGCGACCCCCTGTTCGAGGAAGCCGCTGTCTGGAGCCCGGTGGGAAATCCCGGCGGCACCTATGAAAACAACGCAAATGTCGACACCGACTCTTTCTCGATTGATGGCAACACGGCCCAATTCGATGCGGCGGTCGCGTATAACGCTACAATTACCTATGTCGACGGAACTACGGCGAACATAACTGCCGTAGTGGCGCAGGATGATGCTGGAAATACCTATCTGGTGCCGGAGTTTTCGGCCAACACGGATCAGGCCGCGCTAGAGGATCAGGGCATCCGCTCCGTAACCTTCAACAGTATTAACACCGATACAGCCAGCGGTCTGAACTCTAACCGCCAAGAGTGGGACATTGCCACGTGCTTTACCACCGGCACCCTGATTGAAACAGAATACGGAGCTGTCGCGGTTGAAGACCTTCGGATCGGCGACAGGATTAAAACACTGGATCACGGATTGCAGACGTTGCGCTGGGTCGGTCGCCGAACCGTTCGCGCCACCGGTGCATTCGCGCCCGTTCTTTTCAAGGCCGGAGCACTTGGAAACAGCAGGGATTTGCTGGTGTCCCAACAGCACAGAATGCTGATCGACACCTGGCAGGTTGAATTGAACACCGGATTTTCCGAGGCGCTGGCGCCCGCAACTCAATTGGTGAACGGCAACGACATCGTGATGCAAGCGGGCGGCCTTATCACCTATTATCACCTGATGTTTGATCGACATGAACTGGTCTGGGCCGAGGGGTGTTTGACCGAGAGCTTTCATCCGGGCATCCAAGCCTGGAATAGTTTGACCGACGCGACACGGACCGAGATTCTGAACCTGTTCCCGACACTGGCAGATCAAGGAATTACCGCATACGGTCCCCCTGCCCGTCCCTCGCTGCAGCACTTCGAGACGCAAGCGTCGGTCGCCTAGCGCGGGATGTCGTAAGCAGGCTTGTCTTCACCCCGATTTCGGCCTTTGATGTCGCAATCGCAGCCGGAACAAAGCCATGCAGCACAACAGCCCGCCAGATGACGAAAGCCTGACGTCGCAAGGCTATAGTGAGACCGGGCGCTCGGGCAGTATTCTTCTGCTGGCCTGTGGCGCGCTGGCGCGTGAAATTCTTGACCTGAAAAATCGTAACGGCTGGGATCACATATCGCTGACCTGCCTGCCCGCGATATTGCATGTTCATCCAGAACGGATCACGCAAGCTGTTGAAGAGGCCGTCGCCAAGCATCGCGACGAATATGACCAGATCTTTGTTGTCTATGCTGATTGCGGCACCGGGGGGCTGCTCCAAAAAGCCTGTGCCGAATTGGGGGTTGAGATGGTTCAGGGCCCGCACTGCTATTCGTTTTTTGAAGGCAATCAGGCCTTCGACGCGCGTGGCGAAGACGAGACCACGGCGTTCTATCTGACGGACTTTCTGGCCCGCCAATTCGATGCCTTTGTCTGGAAACCGCTGGGCTTGGATCGTCACCCCGAACTCAGGGACATGTATTTCGGGAATTACACGAAACTGATCTATCAGGCACAGACGGACGATCCGGATCTGACAGATCGCGCCCGCGACTGCGCCGACCGGATGGGGCTGGCGTTCGAGCGTCGCTTTACCGGGTATGGAGACCTTGAAACCACGCTTGCCGATTGGGCCACTCGCAGGCCCAATAACTAACGGGGTCAGGCGTTTTCCTGAGCCACTTCCCGAATGCGCTGGATCATCGCCCGCAGGCCATTTGAACGCTGGGCGGACAGGTGATCATTTAGGCCCAGCCGCGCCAATTCTCCGCCTGCATCGACCTTTGGCACCTCTGCAACCGGCAAGCCGTTATAAAGCGACCGCAGCACAGCGATCAGGCCCCGCACGATCAACGCATCGCTGTCGCCATCAAAGCGAAACACACCACCTTCAATAATGGGTTGCAACCATACTTGGCTGGCACAGCCATTCACCTTTGTGGCAGGCACCTTGAGCGCATCGTCCAACGGCTCCATCGCTTTGCCCTGTTCTATGACGTGGCGGTACCGGTCTTCCCAGTCCTCCAGAAACTCGAAATCCTCAACGATTTCTTCAAAGGCTGGCGTTGCCATCTTGCGGCGATCCTTTTGTTGCGACCATACAGGAGAACTATGCCGCGCACCCGCATCTGTCCAGCCCTGCCATGGGTTTTCAAAGCTTGCAAATTACGATAACCCATTGCGGAATTTAATGCTCTGAGCTGGGTCTATGCAAAAATCACTGTCACTCCTTATGATCGCCGCACTGACCCTGTCTGCCTGCAACAGTTGGAGCGACTCGCGGGCGAACCCATCCAACTGGTTCGGGTCCAGGACGTCGACCCCACCACCCACCGAGGCGGCCTATGACCCCAACGTCCTGGTACCGCCAGAACGCGAAGGGTCCGGCCTGTTTTCAAGACCTGATCCCGTGGACAACAGCGTGCCGATCGCCAAGGTTGATGAGCTGCGGATTAACCCCACGCCCTCGGGTGCCATCATTTATGTAAGGGGTACCGCTGCGCGCCAAGGCGCTTATGGGGCCCAACTTGTTCGGGTTGAAAACGCAGAGAACCAAAAGAACGGGGTTCTGGAGTTCACGTTCCGGGTCAGCTACCCCAGCTACGCCACCAATCAGGGGACAGAACGGTCACGAGCGGTGTCCGATGCGGTTAATGTTAGCCTGGATGACCTGCAAAACACCCGTCTGGTTCGGGTCGTCGGTCAGCAGAACGCACTGGAATCCCGGCGCCGGTAGCTGTCGCTAAAGCGTGACGACCTTCACCGTTTGCCCCTTGGCAGCCAAAGCGATCTTACCTTCACACAGTTTGAGGGCGTCCTCGCCGAACACCTCGAAACGCCAGCCTGACATGGCCGGCACGTCGCGCTCACCGGCGGCAATCTGATCCAACTCGGAACTGGTTGCGATCAGCTTTGCCGCAACGCCCGCGCTTTCGGTTTTTGACTTCAGCAACACGCGCAAAAGGTCCGCCAGCGCAGGATTGACCTTAAGCTTGTCTCGGCTGGTGTCCACGCGCGGCATTTGTTCGGGCGGGCAACTGACCCCTTGTTTGACAGCGTTCAAAATACCTTCGGCAATAGCCCCCTTGCGGGCTTCGCGCAGCAACAAACGAGAGCCACCCAGGTCTGACGGCGATTTCGGCTTGGTAGATGCAAGTTCGATCAGTGCATCATCCTTGAACACACGGCTGCGCGGTACATTATTTTCCTGCGCATAAGCCTCGCGGAACCGGGCCAATTCGCGCACGACGGCCAGAAACTTGGCGGAATTTGTCCGCGTCTTTACCCGCTTCCAAGCGTCTTCTGGGCGAATATCGTATGTGTCAGGCAAGGTCAGTGTCCGCAACTCTTCGGCGACCCAATGGCTACGCTGGGATTTCTCCAACTCAGCGGCCAAATGTTCGTAGATTTGCCGCAGGTGCGTTACATCTGCTAGAGCATAGGTTTTTTGCGCTTCGGACAGGGGCCGCCGGGACCAATCTGTAAAGCGTGAGGTCTTGTCCAAACCTTGTTTGCAAATCTTGCGCACCAGCGTTTCATAACCAACCTGTTCACCAAAACCGCAAACCATCGCCGCCACTTGCGTGTCAAACAACGGCTTGGGGAACACGCCAGCCTCGACCCAGAAAATCTCAAGATCCTGCCGGGCCGCATGGAAGACTTTGACAACACTTTCGTTAGCAAAAAGCTCGTACAACGGGTCCAGCGACAGTCCGTCCGACAAAGGATCAACAAGAACAGCACTGCCCTCGTCCGAGGAAGGAACCGCAAGTTGCAGCAGGCAGAGTTTGGAATAGTAGGTGCGTTCCCGCAGAAACTCGGTGTCCACGGTGACATAGTCATGATCCGCAGCCGCCGTGCAGAACTCGGCCAACTCTTGCGTCGTTGTCAGGGTTTTCATTCGTGGTGCTATTCTTGCTTTTGTTCTTTGTGACTGCCCGTCAGTTTTTTGACATACCGAGCCGTAGTGCAGACCATAGGCCGAATAACACGTAAGTGTAAATCACCCTGAAATGTTCAAGGCAGCAACACCGGAGTGCGATCCGCGCCTGCATAACGTCTAAGCACCGCCGGGTAGAGTTTGTGCTCTAATACCAGGACACGTGCAGCCAACGCTTCGGGCGTCTCATCTGGTTCAATGTTCAAACGAGCCTGACCCAGGATTGGACCGTCATCCAATGCGGCCGTGACCTCATGAACCGAGCAGCCATGTTCAACATCGTCTGCTTCGATTGCCCGGGCGTGGGTATTCAAACCCTTGTATTTTGGCAACAGTGACGGGTGTATATTCAGCATCCGACCCTGAAATTGCGACACAAAATCCGCCGTCAAAACCCGCATGAAACCAGCAAGGCATACGATGTCAGGCTGGGCTTGCTCCAAGGGCTTCAGCAACTCGGCCTCAAAAGCGGCGCGGTCCCCCTTGAACGGTCGGTGATCAACCGCAGCCGTAGCGATGCCGCGGTCGGCGGCTTTCACTAAGCCGCCCGCCTGCGGATCGTTGGCCAGCACCAGACACGGTCGCGCAGGGTGATCACCAGTCATGCTGTCGACCAGCGACACCATGTTGGAACCGCCACCCGAAATTAAGATCGCGACGCGCTTGTAGCTCACAGCAGGTGGCCCGAATAAGATACGCCGGGCACGTCTGTGACGCTGCCGATCCGGGCAACGGTCTCACCTGCCTCGGCCAACAAAGTGGTCAGTTCGTCTGCTTGCGCGGCGTCGCAAACGACGATCATGCCGATACCGCAGTTGAAGGTCTTTAGCATTTCAGCCTCGGCGATGCCGCCAACGTCAGCCATCCAGCGGAAAACGGGCGGCAAGTCCCACGCATTCAGATCAATCTGCACACCCAACTCATCAGGCAGTACGCGCGGCAGGTTTTCAGTCAGGCCGCCACCAGTGATGTGCGCCAGCGCGTGAACGCCCCCTGCCCGGATCGCTTGCAACGCCTGTTTGACATACAGACGCGTCGGCGTCAGCAGCGCCTCGCCCAGCGAACCTTCGCTGAACGGCGAGGCGGCATCCCAACCCAGCCCCGAGAGTTCAACCAGTTTGCGCACCAGCGAATAGCCGTTGGAATGCACCCCGTTCGAGGCCAACCCTAGCAGCACATCACCCTGTTGCACGTCTGCGGGCAGATGCGCGCCACGCTCCATCGCGCCGACCGAGAAACCGGCCAGGTCGAAATCGCCTTCGGGGTACATGCCAGGCATTTCAGCGGTCTCACCCCCGATCAGGGCGCAACCAGACTGTACACAGCCCTCAGCGATGCCTTCGATGATCCGCGCGGCGGTATCTGTGTCCAGCTTGCCGGTGGCGAAATAGTCGAGGAAGAACAGCGGCTCGGCGCCCTGACAGATCAGGTCGTTGACGCACATGGCCACCAGGTCAATGCCCACCCCGTCAACTACGCCGGTATCAATGGCGATGCGCAGCTTGGTACCTACGCCATCGGTCGCGCCCACCAGAATCGGGTCGCTATAACCTGCGTCCTTGAGGTCGAACAGCGCGCCAAATCCGCCCAGACCGCTCATCACGCCCGAGCGGTTCGTCCGCTTGGCCGCAGGCTTGATCCGGTCGACCAGAGCGTTCCCCGCATCAATGTCAACGCCTGCATCAGCATAGGTGATTCCGTTCTTGCCCGCTGTCATGGCCAACCCCTTATGAATGGTTCACGCGCGGGTTAGTCGATTGTTGGACATGTTGCAACGGTCAGGCTTGACGCGGCTGTTCACCGTGGTACGCAAGGCGCTTAGGCGGGCCTGTAGCTCAATTGGTTAGAGCAGAGCGCTCATAACGCTTTGGTTGGGGGTTCGAGTCCCTCCGGGCCTACCAAAAACCGCTTCAACGCAAGCCCACATACTGACAGGCTGTGTAGAATTCGTCACAGGGTTCAAACCACCCGAAATAAATCACGCCTGCAATTACGACACCAATAAAAATAAGCAACTTATTCAAAATCTTACCCTCACCATTTACCAAGGCGCGCAAATCAGAAATTTCGACTTTCGGTCAATGTGAATACACCGACGCGAAACACGCGCGACCGGACCTTTGACCTGAATCCCCGACAGACGGCCTACAAAAGCATAAACGCTCTCTACCCTTCCTTCGGGTTCATCCTAGCACATTTTGGCAATTGTAAAAAAACCTGCGTCCAAAGCGGACCAGTTGCCCCGAGTCATCGACCGATGATTATGTCCGCGCACAACCCGCCCAGCCTTTCGCTTTTGCCCAAGCGTAATACCCCGCCATGCGCACGCGCGATGTCCGAGACGATCGCAAGGCCAAGGCCGACACCGCTACCTTGATTCTGATTCCGAGCGGGATCAAGGCGAGAAAACGGTTTGACGGCCTCGGTGCGCTGATCCTGTGGAATACCTGGACCGTCATCCTCGACCCGAAAACGGATCGTCTTGGGTGTCATCGACAGACTGACTTCAGCCCGGTTTCCGTACCTGACCGCGTTTCCGATCAAGTTCTCAACGGCCCGGCGAATGGCAGTGGGACGCAGCAAGGCCGTACCCTCGCCCTCGACCGAGACCAGGCTGGCCTCGTGACCTGCGCGACGTGCATCCTCGACAATCTGCCTCAGCAAAATCTCGGGCTGAACGGTTTCCGGCGGGCCCTCTGCGGCCCCGCGCGAAAAGTCCAGAAATGCGTCCAACAGCAACTGCATTTCATCCACATCCTGTTGCAGCGGCGCGGCCTCATCCTCGGGCAGCATGGACAGGCCCAGTTTCAGTCGCGTCAACGGGGTTCTGAGATCGTGACTGACCCCCGACAACATCAGTGTGCGCTGTTCCATCTGGCGTTCAATTCGCGCGCGCATGTCCAAAAACGCACTGCCCGCTGCGCGGACTTCAATTGCCCCTCCGGGTGAATAAGGCACAACCCTGCCCCGGCCAAATGCCTGCGCTGCATTCGCCAGTCGAGTGATCGGCCGAAGTTGATTGCGCATGTACAAAAAGGAAATCGAAGTCATGATCACCGCGAAGAAAACCATGGTCACGATCAACTGGTGCGGCGCGGTTGGGGACAAGCGACGGCGATCCAGTGTCAGCTCAAGCAAGCCCAGATGGGTCCGCATATACAGCCGCGCCTGATCGCCCGTTGGCAGAGCGACTGCCACAAGATCCAGCAATTGTTCGTGCAGATCGGCTTCTACCTGTGGCGCGATGAAGTCATACCATCTGCGGTATTCAATATCGGGCCCTTCATTGATCCCTAAAAATCGGGCCTTCATTTCCAATGAGGCAATGTCCTGTCGAATCGCGGCAATGGCCTGATGCTGCGTTTCGGCGTCTGCCATCGTGTCTGTAATCAGGTCGACCTCACGTGCAGCCGCGCTGGTCATTTGCGCGGTCACATCCTCAAGGTGTTTTTGAATGAACGCGACGCCGACCACCAACAGAAGAACGATCACCGGAAGAACCAGGATCAGAACCGCACGCGCATAGAGACTGCGCGGCATATAGGATTTGAGCCACCGACTGGACATACGCTAAACCTAACGGGCTGATCCGACAAGAGAAAGAGTACAGAATGCAGGCTCCCGACGATTTCAACCCGCGCCCAGGTATGGCTGTCGAGTTACAGACGGGCCTAAGGCGCATTCTGGCCCCCAATCCATCGCCAATGACATATCGGGGCACCAACACATATCTATTGGGTGAAAAGGACTGCGCCGTCATTGATCCCGGCCCACTGAATGAGGGTCATCTTCAGGCGATTCTGGATGCTTTGCAGCCCGGCCAGCGGATCAGCCATATTATTGTAACGCACACGCATCTTGATCACTCGCCCCTTGCCGCACCATTGGCCGCCCGCACAGGTGCCCCGATTTTGGCATTTGGCGGCACCGAATCTGGCCGCAGCGCAGTTATGTCCGAATTGGCGGAACAGGGCCTCGCAGGCGGCGGCGAAGGCATCGACACCGATTTCCGTCCGGATATCGAGGTTTCAGACGGCGAAGTTATCCAAGGCGACGGCTGGCAAATCGACATCATTCACACCCCCGGTCATCTGGGCAACCATATCGCGCTGGGTTGGTCGGATGTCTGTTTTACTGCAGATCACGTCATGGGTTGGGCCAGCTCTCTTGTGTCACCACCAGATGGTGATCTGACTGATTTCATGAACGCCTGCTACCGCCTGCGCGAACGGGACTGGAGCAGTTTTCATGCCGGTCACGGAGCACCGATTCAGAATCCAGCCGAGCGTCTGGATTGGCTGATCAATCACCGGCTTGAACGCGAAGCACAGATTCTGACCGCACTGGAGGAAAAACCCGGCACCGCACGCAACCTGGCCGAGAGGATATACACAGAAACCCCTGCGGCCCTTCTACCCGCCGCCGAGCGCAATGTTTTTGCACATCTTGTCGATTTATGCGGAAAATCAAAGGCTTCACCAAAAGGCCAGCTTTCCGTGAATGCGCTTTTTGAAAGGTTGGGCTAACCAAAGAACTTTTTTCAGCTCTTATGACGATCTTGTCTTGTCGGCCAAAAACGAGGTTGCTATACGGCCCTCAGTTCCGGCGTAGCTCAGCGGTAGAGCAGTTGACTGTTAATCAATTGGTCGTAGGTTCGATCCCTACCGCCGGAGCCAAATTCCCCTTAAGATTTCAGAAGAATGGTTCGGCGAATTTCCCTGCGCCGTGGACAGTCAACCTTCGTCAAAAAAACTTCGCGCACCCCTCTGGACGCCGCAGAGTCGTATTGATATACGGCGCGGACCGTTCCGGCGTAGCTCAGCGGTAGAGCAGTTGACTGTTAATCAATTGGTCGTAGGTTCGATCCCTACCGCCGGAGCCATTTTCCCTAATTTCAAATACTTAGCCCGTAAGGGCATCCGAAAAATCCGCGCGAAGGTTGCGCTTAAGCACCTTGCCCGTAGCGTTCAGTGGCAGCGCGTCCACAAAGACAACCTTGTCAGGAATCTGCCATTTGGCGATTTTGCCGTCGAAGTATGACAGCAGTTCGTCCTCCGACGGGTCCTGCCCCTCGGCCTTAACCGCAACCAATAGAGGACGCTCGTCCCACTTGGGGTGCGGAACACCGATCACAGCGGCCGTCGCAAGCTTGGGATGGGCAACGGCGATATTCTCCAACTCAACTGAACTGATCCATTCGCCACCAGATTTGATGATATCCTTGGATCGGTCACGGATGGTCATGTACCCGTCGGCATCCAAAGTCGCCACATCACCAGTGGCGAACCAGCCATCCTGCAGCAGGTTCTGATCCTGCAGTTCAAAATAGCTGTCCAGCACCCAATACCCGCGAACCAGCAAATCACCCTGAGTTTCACCATCGCGGGGCAGTTCATTGCCGTCATCGTCAACGATTTTCAGTTCGACGCCATAGCACGGCCGGCCCTGACTCTCGCGCAGCTTGTGCTGCTGTTCAATCGGCAGATCAGCGTGTTTCGCCATGGGTTGATTCGCCGTACCCAACGGGCTCATCTCGCTCATGCCCCAGGCGTGAACAGTGTCTACATCATAGGTGTCACGGAATGTTTCGATCATCGAGGGAGGGCAGGCCGCGCCGCCGATAACCGTTCGCTCCAGACTGGTCAGTTTACTGCCCGACTTCCCTGCGTGGGCCAGCAAACCCTGCCAGATCGTCGGAACACCCATCGCCAGTGTAACGCCGTAGGTGTCAATCAGGTTCACCAACGCCTCACCATGCAGATCCGGTCCGGGCAGAACCATTCGTGAACCTGACATCGCGCAGGCATAAGGCGACCCCCACGCATTCACATGGAACATCGGCACCACCGGCATCACAACGTCCACGGCGGAGTACCCGATGACATCTCGCGTATTCGACCCAAAACTGTGCAGCACGGTCGAACGATGGGAATACAACACGCCCTTCGGATTTCCCGTTGTGCCGGATGTGTAACACAGGCTGGACGCAGTGTTTTCGTCAAAGCTAGGCCATTGGAACCCTTCATCACCTGTTTCGATCAGCTCATCATAGAACTGAACACCAGGAACCTGCGCGATCGCGTCATCGTTCCTTGGCCCCATCAGCACGAAATGCTGAACTTCGGTCAGATGCTCTTTGATCGCCGCAACTAGCGGAATAAAGGTTGCGTCAAAGAACAGAACCCGATCTTTCGCGTGGTTAATAATATAGGTGAGCTGTTCGGGGAACAGTCTGGGGTTGATCGTGTGACACACAAAGCCAGCACCAGAAGTTCCATAATATATTTCCAGGTGCCGCCGGTTGTTCCACGCCAGCGTCCCGATACGCGCTTGCGGTTCGAGGTCCAGTTTGGTCAAGGCTGACGCCAGCTTTCGCGCATTCACCGCCACTTGTGACCAAGTGCTTTCGGTCACGGACCCGTCGGTCTCAACCGAGATGATCTCGGTCTGACCATGATAGCGATCCGCGTGTTCAATCAGTGACGAGATCAGCAGCGGCTGCGTCATCATTTGTCCCAGCATGGACATCCTCCCTGTAGTTGCACCATTTCTTTGCGACAGTGCATTTGTTCCGCCCCCTGCAACGACCAGCAGGGCATCTGTTCGGGGACCCACCCTGCCAAGCATTTAATTTGCTGACAATAATAGAATGCAGCTTTCCGCTGCGGCAAAAAGAAGTTTTTTCCTCAGTCCCGATGGCGCATCACATACGCCACCAACGCGGCGGTCGAACCATCCTTTTCAGACGCCGATTCCTCACCTTCCACGATCGGACCAAGCGATGTTGCCAGTTCCTTACCTAGTTCGACACCCCATTGGTCAAACGAGTTAATTCCCAACAGCACACCTTCGACAAATACACGATGTTCATACAGCGCGATTATCTGCCCCAAAACAAACGGCGTAAGTTTTGGGTATATCAATGTGGTTGAAGGTCGGTTTCCGGAAAAGACCCGGTGGCGGGCCTGACGTTCCAGCTCGGCGCCTTCCAACCCCTTCGCGGCCATGCGTTGCCGTGCTTCGGGCAGCGAACGCCCTCGCATCAACGCCTCGGATTGAGCCAAACAATTCGCCAACAATAGACGGTGGTGATGCGAAAGCTCCGGCTCGTGCCCTTCGGCTGCAACCATGAATTCGCAGGGAATAACGTCGGTACCTTGGTGGACCAATTGATAGAAAGCGTGCTGCCCATTGGTTCCAGGCTCGCCCCAAACGACTGGTCCGGAAGGAACCGCCAATGCAGCGCCATCCATCGCCACGGATTTTCCGTTCGACTCCATCTCGAGTTGCTGAAAATACGCGGCCAACCGCAACAACCGCTGATCATAAGGCAGAACCGCACGGCTGGCATGGCCAAGAACCTGCCGGTGCCAGATACCGACGAGAGCCAGCATGACAGGCATGTTTTCACCCCAGTCAGCCGCTCGGAAATGCACATCCATGGCCTGACCGCCCCGCAAGAAGGCATCAAAAGCATTCGATCCGACGGCGATCATCACGGGCAAACCAACCGGCCCCCAGACCGAGTACCTTCCGCCGACCCAATCCGCAAAGCCGAATACCCTGTTTTCGGGAATGCCAAAGGCTTGCGTCTTGTCCAAAGCGGTGGACACCGCCGCGAATTGTGTCGCCGGGTCGCCCCCACCTTCGGTCATCCACGCCCGAGCCGTTCGCGCATTGGTCATGGTCTCAATGGTTGTGAAGGTTTTCGAGGCGACAATGACCAGCGTCCGCGTCGGATCCAGTTGTCTCAACGTATCGGCGATATGCGCGCCGTCCACGTTCGACACATAATGCAACCTTGGCCCATCGTGATACGGGGACAAAGCATGAGTGGCCATAACCGGACCCAGATCGGACCCACCGATTCCGATATTCACCACATCCGTAAAGCTGCCCCCTGCCCCGATGACGGCACCGCCGCGCACCTCTTCGGCAAAGACCCGCATACGTTGAAGCGTGTCCAAAACGTCAGGCATGACATCCAGACCATCAACTTCTACCGGGCCACCGTCCAAATTGCGAAGAGCCGTGTGCAGCACCGCGCGGCCTTCGGTTTCGTTGATCTTGGTACCGCTGAACATCGCCTCGCGACGGTCGGCCAAATCTGCCTCATCGCATAACTGAATTAGGGCATCGCGGATCGTCGTATCCAACTGGGTCTTCGAGTAATCAAACAGCAAGTCCCCAGTCGAAGCCGAGAAAATGCGCGCCCTGTCGGCCGAATGTTCGAACAAGTCCAAAATCGCGCGGTCCTGCGCGCCGGCTGCCAGAGTTCTGAGGTTATCCAGTTTCATTGTCGTCACTCCGCCCAGTGAACCGTCATCCCACTTAGCACCGCTGCGATCGGTGCCTCTTCCGGATGCAAGGTAAGTGCTTGTTTCAACGCCTCGCGCTTTGCAGCCCCGAAGATCACCAGATGTTTGGACAAGGCCCCGTCCAAAACTGGTGCTGTCAGGGTTATGCGCGCCTCTGGCTGGACTTCGGTCCGGGCGATGGCCAGCGGCGGCGCGTGCCTATCAAGGGCCTCTTCCAATCCCTGCATTCCAGGAAAAAGTGACGCCGTATGCATGTCCTCTCCCATCCCCAGAACAAGAACCGACAGGGGAAGGACCGGAGTGATCAGGCTTTCGACTTCCGGCAGTACTGTCTCGGGGTCCTTGCCGTCCAGATACAGCGGAACATATTGCGCCGCTGATGCGCGATTTGTCAGCAGACGCTCGCGGATCAGTTTTTCGTTGGATCGGTCGCTACTGCCTGGCACGCAACGCTCATCCGTCGGTAAAATCCGCACTCTGTCCCATTCCAGATCAGCGGCACACAACCCGTCAAAAATCGGCCCCGGAGTAGTGCCGCCGGGAACCGCCAGCGAAATCATGTCGTGATGCAGCAACGCGGCTTCCAGATCTCCGGCCAAGACGTTGGCGACGTCGATGGCCAGCATGTCCCTGTCGGCGTATTCCTGTATTTTCATGGGTTTATCCCTTGCCACCGGCGACCATCCCGTTTCATCAGCAGTTCGGCGTCGCCCGGGCCGGTACTGCCACTTTCATATGGTTTCGGCACGTCCCCACGCGACTGCCAACCCGCAATAATAGGGTCGGTCCACGCCCATGCGGCCTCGACTTCGTCGCCGCGCATGAACAGGGTCTGATTGCCGCGGATCACATCCATCACCAGCCGTTCATATGCGTCCGGCGGCTCTTGGTTTTCAGGCCCCAGCGCCTCGGCAAAGCTCATGTCCAAGGGCACGTCGACCAGACGCATGCCCCCCTGCCCAGGCTCCTTGATCGTCACCTTCAAGGTAATCCCTTCGTTCGGCTGCAGGCGGATCGACAGGACATTCGCATGGCGGCCAGCCTGTTCACCAAAGATCGAGTGCGGCGCATCCTTAAACATAACATTGATGACCGACGAGCGCGCCACCAACCGTTTGCCCGTTCGCAAATAAAACGGTGTACCGGCCCATCGCCAGTTGCTCACATGCGCCCGCAGCGCCACGTAACTTTCAGTGGTCGATCGTGGATTGCCCACGATCTGACGGTAGCTTGGCCCGCCCCCTTCAAACTGACCGCGCACGATATGGTGCGGTTCAACCGGGTCCAAGGCGCGGATAACCTTGAGTTTTTCATCTCGCACGGCGTCTGGGTCGAATTTCGCCGGCGGTTCCATCGCGATCAGGCACAAAAGCTGCATCAGGTGGTTCTGCATCATGTCGCGCATCGCACCGGCGCGCTCATAATACTCTTCCCGCCCATCTATACCTACGGATTCGGCCACGGTGATCTGAATGTGATCTACGTACTGGCTGTTCCAGAGAGGCTCAAACAACATGTTTCCGAACCGTACTGCCATCAAGTTCTGAACCGTTTCTTTGCCCAGATAATGGTCGATCCGGTAGATTTGCTTTTCCCTGAAATGCGCAGCCAAGGTCGCGTTCAACACCTTCGCGCTGTCCAAATCGTGACCAAACGGTTTTTCAACGACAATTCGGGTCTGTTCGGTCGCAAGATCATGTGACTGAATTCGCTCGGCCAACGAACCGAACAGCCTTGGCCCAACGGAAAAATAGAAGGCGCGCACCATGTCGGGCTGAAGCTTGGCCGCCAATGTCGACCACCCTTCGTCGGAACCACCATCTAGTGCAACGTAATCGACGCAATGAAGAAATGCCGCCAGCGCCGCCGCATCCTTGCACTGGACCGAGGCATGCGTTTTCAGCGATTCGGCCACAACTTGCCGAAAGGTTGCGCCGTCGTGCTTTGTTCTGGCGGCGCCAATAATCTGCACCCCATCGGCCCATTGACCAGCACAAAACCGACGGAACAGCGCCGGAAGGATCTTGCGCTGCGCCAGATCACCGGTTCCGCCAAAAATGACCAGATCAAAGGGGTCGACGGGTATGACACGAGAAACCATGTGTTTTCCTTACCTTGCCCCTAAGGCCATGTCCAATGTTAGCGCAACCATATTTGCGGCAATCTGCGTCTTCACAACTCTGTCAGTTCGGTTCAGCCCACTTAACGAACACAGGCCAAGGCGCTAAGTCTTTCACACGAGCTCAAAGAACCGGAAACCGGAATGAAAGACAACGCCCCTCAAAGCGCCAATATTGGCAAATTTCAGAACAAATTGGTGACAGCAGACGGGCAAACCCGTGCATCCGTGGCGTTGAAGGATCCTCAGACGCTTTGGTTCAATACTGGCACGCTGTGCAATATCGAATGCACCAACTGCTATATCGCAAGCAGCCCGACCAACAACGCGCTGGTTTACATAACCGCAGATGAGGTTTGCGCATATCTGGACCAGATCGAAGAACGCGCGTGGCCGGTACGTGAAATAGGCTTCACCGGCGGTGAACCTTTCATGAACCCCCAAATGATCGGGATGACGCGCGCCGCGCTTGAACGTGGGTTCGAGGTGTTGATCCTCACCAACGCAATGCAGCCCATGATGCGTCCCAAGGTCCGCGAAGGCTTGTTGGACCTGCAACGTGACTTCGGCGACAAGCTGACTTTGCGGATTTCTGTCGATCACTTCCACCCTGACCTTCACGACGAAGAGCGTGGGCAAGGCAGCTTTGACAAGACCGTCGAAGGTATGAAATGGCTACGCGACAACGGGTTTCAAATGGCCGTGGCCGGGCGTTCGGTTTGGGGGGATACCGACGCAGAAAGCCGTGCAGGATATGCCGCATTTTATGAGGCCCATGGTTTTGACATCGACGCGCAGGACCCCGCGCGGACCGTCCTGTTCCCCGAGATGGACGAAACCATCGAAGTGCCTGAGATCACAACCGCTTGCTGGGGCATTCTGGATAAATCACCCGAGGCGGTCATGTGCTCAAACGCAAGGATGGTCGTGAAACGCAAGGGCTCTGACAAACCCGCCGTGCTTGCCTGCACCCTGCTGGCCTACGAACCGGAATTCGAGATGGGTGAGACATTGGCCGAGGCCGAAGCTGATGTGCACCTGAACCACCCGCACTGCGCCAAGTTCTGCGTATTGGGCGGCGCAAGCTGTTCGGGCTGATCAGTTCAACTCGGGCGATTTCCAGTATTTGGTTCCCGACGCCCCTGCCGAAACGCGCCACCCCTTCTTGCTAAGGACAAAGAAGGAACGGCCATCGGTAAACCTGAGTGTCTCGTCAGTGCGTTCTTCACCGTACATGGCGTCCGATTGGGCCGTAGCGTCGTATCCATAGTCAATGAACTTGTCCAAATCCGCCTGCGTTTCAAACAGGATAACGAACTTGGTTTCAAACCCACCGATTCCAATCGCGGCACCGACCCCTCCGGTTCCCATGTTCATATAGGTGTGCTGTCCGGTCTCTTTCGACACGGCCACACCGCGTCCGTATCCGGCGGACACCGGAAATACCGTCACCTTTCTGGAATCAAAAACCGCATATCCCGCGCTGACATCGTAAAGCGCCTGTGCTTCGGGGTTTTCAGCCATAAGCTGCGTCAGAACCTCGTTTGCCATGACGTCAAGTTTCGCGCGTGTCTCTTCCGGGGTGGCTTCGTTCGACATCAGATCGGCAGTGGAGTCGATGGTGTCATCCACGGCGCTCACGCCCTTTTCGACTGTGTTCCCAACCGACTCGGCCCCACGCCCAATGGCGTTTGCAGTGTTTTCAGCACCCTTCTTGATTTTATCCAGGACGCCTTCGGCAGCGACGGGACCGCCAAGCATTGTGACGGCAAAAGCGAGATACAGAATTCGAGACATTGTGACTTTCCATATGGCAAACGGTTTGCATGCCACTCTACTCAATAAAACCGCGTTGAGAATGCCTGTTCAGTTTATCCTGAATTCACCGACCATGTTGCGCCATTCTCCGGGGGCAATCATTTTCCGGTGCGTGTACCTCACCGAATGCAGCGGTCCTTCAATCTCGCGCTGCCAGAATTCGATGAAATCAAACAGTTTCGGGTGGTCCGGGGCAAGATCGTAATCCTGCCAGATGAACGTATTCAGAACGTGGATATAGTCGGGCATGTGATAGAAGAATTCCGCCGTCGTCAGCCCATATCCCTTGAGCATTAATTCGGTTTCGCTTTGCTCCATGCAGACCTCCAATTTCTTGCAAGGTCTCGTTAGGGTAACATGGAAACCCTCAAACTATTGAATAACAATATGTTACTCCGGTGTTACTGTGGTTTTTTGCCGGAAATGCTCAGCTGGCTTGCACCTTATGTGCCGGGTCTGATAAGATGCACACACAAGATATAGACCCAAGCCAAAGATCGGGCAGTTTACGTGAGCGATACGCCAGAAACCCCAGAAAACATGGATGAAACCCCGCCTGAGCGTCCCGTTTATGACGGTCCGACGGTGTCCATCGAATCCGAGATGCGCACGTCCTATCTGGACTATGCCATGTCGGTCATCGTGTCCCGTGCGATCCCTGATCTGCGCGATGGTTTGAAGCCGGTGCATCGGCGAATTCTGTACGCCATGCACGAAACCGGGAACACGCATGACAAAGCGTATCGTAAATCGGCGCGTCCCGTTGGTGATGTGATGGGTAAGTACCACCCGCACGGCGACAGCGCGATCTATGACGCGCTGGTGCGGATGGCACAGGATTTCTCGATGTCGCTGCCGCTGCTGGACGGTCAGGGCAACTTTGGTTCGATGGACGGCGATAACCCGGCGGCCATGCGTTATACCGAAGTGCGGATGGACAAGCCTGCCGCATCCCTGCTGGCCGATATCGAAAAAGAAACGGTCGATTTTCAGGACAACTATGACGGCAAGGACAAAGAGCCGACTGTCCTGCCCGCGCGGTTCCCGAACATGCTGGTCAACGGGGCCGGTGGTATCGCCGTTGGCATGGCCACGAACATCCCACCACACAATCTGGGCGAAGTGGTCGATGCTACGCTTGCACTGATCGACGACCCGGACCTGACCTCTGAACAGTTGATCGAATACGTCCCCGGCCCCGATTTCCCGACGGGCGGTGTGATGCTAGGCCGGTCCGGTGCGCGCAAAGCCTATCTGGAAGGTCGCGGTAGTGTCATCATCCGCGCCAAAACGCGGACCGAGGAAATTCGAAAAGACCGCTATGCCATCATCGTGGACGAGATCCCATATCAGGTGAACAAGGCGTCGATGATCGAAAAGATCGCCGAGGCCGTGCGGGAAAAACGCATCGAAGGCGTGGCGCACGTACAGGACGAATCTGACCGCAACGGCGTACGGGTTGTTGTGGAACTGAAACGCGATGCAACGCCCGAAGTGGTTCTGAACCAGCTCTACCGTTTCTCGCCGATGCAAACGTCCTTCGGCTGCAACATGCTGGCGTTGAATGGTGGTCGGCCTGAACAGTTGACTCTGCGCCGGTTCCTGACCTCGTTCATCGACTTCCGCGAAGATGTTGTCGCTCGCCGCACGGCCTATGATCTGCGCAAGGCGCGCGAACGCAGCCACATCCTGTGTGGTCTGGCTGTGGCCGTTTCAAACGTAGACGAAGTGGTTGCCACCATCCGGTCGTCAGCAGATGCCGCCGAGGCGCGCGAAAAGCTGATGACGCGTCGCTGGCCTGCGGCCGAGATCGAAGGCTATCTACGCCTGATCGACGATCCGCTGTCCAAGATGAACGACGACGGCACCTATAACCTGACCGAGGTGCAGGCCCGTGCGATTCTGGAACTGCGCTTGCAACGCCTGACCCAACTGGGCGTCAAAGAAGTCACTGATGAGCTGGAGCAACTGGCCGCCAAGATCAAGGAATACCTTGATATTCTGTCCTCGCGCGAACGCATCATGTCGATCATCGGCGATGAGTTGCGCGAAGTGCGTGATCAGTTCGCCGTTCCGCGCCGCACCGAGATCGTCGACTGGTCCGGCGACATGGAAGACGAGGACCTGATTGAGCGCGAAGACATGGTCGTGACCGTCACCTCGGGCGGCTATATCAAGCGAACGCCGCTGGCTGATTTCCGCGCACAAAAGCGTGGCGGCAAGGGCCTGTCAGGGATGCAGACCAAGGAAGAGGACGTCGTTACCAACCTCTTCGTTGCGAACACACATACGCAACTACTGTTCTTCACCACCGAGGGGATGGTCTACAAGCTCAAGACCTGGCGCTTGCCACAGTCCAGCCGCACCGGAAAGGGCAAGGCGATCGTCAACATCCTGCCGATCCCCACGGGCGTGTCGATTGCCGCAATCATGCCAGTGGATGTGCCGGACGACGAATGGGAAAACCTGCAAATCGTCTTCGCCACCAGCGCAGGCGACGTGCGACGAAACCGCCTGTCAGATTTCACCAATGTGCGCCGCAACGGCAAGATTGCGATGAAACTGCCCGAAGATGTTGAACTGGTGAATGCACGCATCTGTTCCGAAGATGAAGATGTGATGCTGGTCACCAATTCTGGCCGTGCGATCCGCTTCCGCACCACCGACGTGCGCGTCTTCAACTCGCGCGAGTCGACCGGTGTGCGCGGTATCAAGCTGACCAATGGCGACCGCGTTGTGTCGATGTCTGTCATCCGCCATTTCGAGGCCGGACCGGACGAGCGCGCGGCCTACCTCAAGATGCGCCGTGCCGTTGCGGGCATCGCCGATGACGGCGAAACGGACGAGGATGAAGCCGCACCCGGTACGATCACGCAGGAACGCTATGCCGAGATGTCGGCAGCCGAAAACCTAATCCTAACGATTACCTCGGGGGGCGCGGGCAAGCTGAGTTCCAGCCACGATTACCCCGTGCGCGGGCGCGGCGGCATGGGCGTCGCGGCAATGGACAAGGCCATGCGCGGTGGTGAACTGGTGGCGTCGTTCCCGGTTGAAATCGACGACCAGATCATGCTGGCCACTTCCAAGGGCCAGTCGATCCGTGTGCCGGTAGAAGGCATTTCCTTCCGCTCGCGTAGCGCGGGCGGTGTACGGGTCTTCAATACCGGCAAGGGCGAAGAAGTCGTCAGCGTCGCCTGGATCGCCGATCAGGGCGACGAGGACGAAGACGAATAAGCCAGCCCAAAAGGATTTGTAAGACCCCGTAGGCCAGCCTGCGGGGTTTTTCGTTTACGTCGCGCTCTGCTTGACCGGTTTCAAAGGACCACAGTCACTACACAGGTTTCAGCGCATTCCGGATAGACGAACACCCCTCTCCATCCGTACTCGGGACACTCTATTGACCGGGGGATGGAATTCACGTGCCTACGCGTTCAAGCGGGCATGTTACAGGCCGTAAATCTCGCCAAACTTGTCTTCCAGATACGCCATCAAGGGCTCTGGCCCCGGCTCAACCCCGCTTGCACGGGTAATGATGTCACGCGGGGCATAAAGCCCGCCATATTGCTGTAGATTTTCGCGCAGCCACCCCGTTGGGCCCGAGGTATCGCCCTGCGCCAGTTGCGTATCCAGATCAGGCAGCGCCGCGCGCAGGGTCTGGTAAAGGCATCCGGCATAGACATTACCCAGTGCATAAGTCGGGAAATAGCCAAACAGCCCCACCGACCAGTGCACATCCTGCAGACAACCATTAGACGGCTTGTCGACCGCATAGCCGAAATCGGCCTTGAACCGGTCATTCCACGCAGCTTCCAGATCGTTGACCTGCAAGTCCCCGGCCATCAGGGCGCGCTCCAGATCAAAGCGCAACATGATGTGCAGGTTATATTGCACCTCATCCGCCTCGGTCCGGATGTACCCGTTATGGACGCCGTTGACGGTGGCGTAGAAGGCGTCGGCGTCGCTGATCCCGAAATCGCCAAAGGCCGCTGTCATCTGATCGAACAACCAACCGGTAAAGGCGCGGGATCGGCCCAATTGGTTTTCGTAAATCCGGCTTTGGCTTTCATGGACACCCATCGACACCCCACTGCCCAGCGGGGTCAACGCATAGGCTTGGTCGATGCCTTGTTCATAGGCGGCGTGGCCGACCTCGTGAATGGTCGAGTAGAAACAGTTGAACGGGTCAGTTTCACTGGTACGGGTGGTGATACGCACATCCAGTCCACTACCCGAACTGAATGGGTGCACAGCCTTGTCCACACGACCTGTGTTCAGGTCATAGCCAAAGGTGGTCGCCAGCTTCTGCGACAGGCGCATCTGGGTCAGTTCGTCAAATGTGCCAGTCAGGCTCTGCGGCACAGGGCGATCCAGTACAGCGGCGCGTAAGGCCACCAGACGTGGGCGCATCTGGTCGAATATATCGGCAATCTGGGTGCCGGTTGTGTAGGGCTCGTAATCCTCGACCATGGCGTCATAGACGTCACCGCCTTGGGCCAGCGCCGCACCCTCTTCACGTTTCAGGGCTACGACCTCTTGCAGCACAGGCAGAAACGCCGCTACATCCTCATCCGCACGTGCCTGCGCCCATGTACCCTGGGCCGACGAAGTCACGCGGGCGATGGCCTTGGCCAGATCGGCGGGCACTTTGACCGTGCGCTCAAAAGACCGGCGAATTTCGCGGATCTGTGCCTTGCCGACCTCATCCTGCGGGTCGGCCTGATCCAGCCACTCGGCCACGCGCGGGTCGGATCGGCGGGCGTGCAGAACGGATTCGATCGCAGCCATTTCCTCGGCCCGTTGCGGGGCCGCCCCGCGCGGCATCACCGTTTCCTGATCCCAGCCCAGCCGCCCGGCAATCTGCCCCAATGCCGAAGTTTCGCGTTGAAAGGCCATCAGGTCGTCAAAGGCGGTCATGTCACGCTCCGCGGATCGAGGTTGCGATTGGATAAGCGGCCAGGAACCGCGCGCGCAGGATCAGGGTCCAGACAACAACGGCCATGAACTGGTGGACAATCGCGATCTGCCATGGTGCGGCATAGACCACGGTGACAATCCCGATCACAACTTGCAGCGCCAGCGCCGCAAAGGCGGCATTGAAGGCGAATCGCGTCTGTGGATGCGCACTGGTGCTGCCGCGCCGCCAGACGATGACGCCGAAAATCAGCAACAGGTAGCCCGCACAGCGGTGAATGAACTGCACCAATCCCGGGCTTTCGAAGAAGTTTCGCCACATCGGCTCCAGCATGGTGGCATCAGGAGGCAAAAGCTGCCCGCCGATCAGAGGCCAGTCGGTATAGGATCGCCCCGCGTCGATCCCGGCCACCAAAGCGCCGATCAGGATTTGCAGGAACGCGAAATGCATAAGACCGGTCGAGAGAGAAAACAGCTTTGCCTCTTTCGCGCGGCGGGCCTGCATCAAATCACGTTCTTCGCGGCCTAGCTCTAAGATGTACCACGCGAGGAAGCCGAGGATCACAAAAGCCAGCCCCAGATGCACAGCCAGACGATAGCTGGCGACGGCGGTCATACCCTCGCCCTGCGTTACGCCCGAGGCGACCATCCACCAGCCCACGGCGCCCTGAACCCCGCCCAAAGCACCGGGAATCAGCAGCTTACCCGTCCAACCAGTTGGAATTTTCCGCGCCATAAGGAAGCCAAAGAACCCAATTGCCCAGACCAGACCAATCACGCGGCCCAGTTGGCGATGGCCCCATTCCCACCAGTAGATCGTTTTGAAATCGTCCAATTCCATCCACTGGTTCTGGATGCGCCACTGGTCGATTTCCTTGTATTTGTCGAACTCGGACTGCCAGTCGGCTTCGGACATCGGCGGGATTGCCCCGGTGAAGGGCCGCCACTCGGTGATCGACAAGCCGCTGTCGGTCAGTCGCGTCAGACCGCCCACGGCGATCATGATCACAACCAGCGCAAACAGCATCATCAGCCAAGCCCGGATCGCCTTGCGTGCACCGCCACGCCCACGGTCGATCATACCGGGCTGAATTGCCTCTTGTTTCTGGTCGCCCGAGACCTCTTCGAAGATGCTGCGCTTGCCGCTCATGCTGTCCTCATGTCCTTGTTTCGTCGCACGCTAGGGTGAAGCGGAAGATAGGTCCAGCCTCAGCCCTTGTCCTTCCAGCGGACCATCTGCCGCATGATCCCGTGCAGCATCTGCACATCCGCCCGCGTCAGCCGCATCCGAGACCAAAGGTTGCGCAGGTTGGTCTTCATGCCTTCGGCCTTTTCGGGGGGATAGAAAAAGCCTGCCTCGTCCAGCCGGTCCTCATAATGTTCGACCAGCTTTTCGACTTCGATTCCTGTGGCCCAGTCACCCTTGCCCAGATCGGTGGCCTCATGCACCACATCGGCACTTTGACGCATCCACTCATAGGCAGTCAGCAACACACATTGCCCAAGGTTGAGCGAGGCATATTCGGGGTTCACCGGGACCGAGATGATGGCGTTGGCCTTGGCAATATCCTCATTCTCAAGCCCGGCGCGTTCGGGGCCGAACAGCACGGCAACCTTTTCGCCCGCCGCGACCTTTTCAGCGGCGATCTGCATCGCGCGCTCGGGGCTGTAGACCGGCTTGGTCAGCCCCCGTTGGCGCGCCGTGGTGGCGAAGACAAACGTGCTGTCCGCCAACGACCCAGCCAGATCGTCAAACAACAGCGCCTCATCCAGCAACCGCCCAGCCCCGCTGGACATGGCAACGGCCTTGGGGTTCGGCCAGCCATCGCGCGGCGCCACAATCCGCATTCGGTCCAGCCCGAAATTCCACATCGCGCGCGCGGCGGCGCCGATGTTTTCCCCCATCTGAGGGCGCACAAGCACAAAAGAAGGCTGAGGTTGATCGCTGGGCATACCTTACTCCGAAAGTTCCGCCTGCTCTAATCGCCCCGCCTGATTAGGGCAAGCCGCCGCTGCTTCTTCTGTTCCCAAATACCCGCTCGGCAGGCTAAAAAGTTTGCTTCCCCCGCTCAATCCGCTAAACCGCGCCGAGAACTGAAAACTGAAGGACGCGCCATGGATACCCCCGAGCAGCCGCAGATTTACCTGATTACGCCTCCGACCATTGCGCTTAGTACCTTCCCCGACCAATTGGGCCGCGTGCTGGACAGCACAGAAATCGCCTGCATCCGGTTGGCCTTGGCGGGCAGCGACCAAGACACCATCGCCCGCGCGGCTGATGCCTGCCGCGAGGTTGCCCACGCGCGTGATGTCGCCATCGTCATCTCAAACCACGTCCTGCTGGCGCAACGGCTGGGTTTGGACGGGGTACATCTGGATGATGGTGCACGATCAGTCCGGGCTACGCGCAAAGAACTGGGCCCAGATGCCATCGTCGGCAGCTTTTGCGCGGCCTCCAGCCATGACGGCATGACCGCAGGCGAAAACGGAGCGGATTACGTGGCTTTTGGCCCTGTCGGCTCGTCAGCTTTGGGTGATGGCAGCATCGCTGAAAAGGACCTGTTCCAATGGTGGTCCGAAATGATCGAGGTTCCGGTCGTGGCCGAAGGCGGCCTGACCCCAGACCTGATCCGTGACCTCGCCCCCCATACCGATTTCTTTGGCATCGGTGACGAAATTTGGTCGCAAGACGATCCGGTCGCCGCGCTGAAGACGCTCACCGACGCGATGTGAGCGTTAACCCTTGCACCTGCTGTGACGCTGCGGCATGACACGGGCATGACTCAGACTAGTGACATCCTGTGTATCGGCTCGGTCCTGTGGGACGTGATCGGACGCTCGGCCAGCGCCATGCGGCAGGGCTCGGACGTGCCGGGGCGGATTACCCGCCTGCCCGGCGGCGTTGCGATGAACATCGCCATGACGCTGGTGCGATTCGGGATGACGCCCACCCTGCTGACCGCCATCGGCCGCGACCCCGAAGGGGATGAGCTGGTCCTTGCCTGCGCCCGGCTGGGCATGGTCACGGATCACATCTACCGCTCGCAGGATTTGCCGACCGACCGTTATATGGCGGTCGAAGGCGCCAACGGGCTGATCGCCGCCATCGCCGACGCGCACTCGCTTGAGGCTGCGGGGGCCAAGATTCTGCGCCCGCTGATGCACGGGCCACTGGGCTTTGAGAACACGCCGTTTGAAGGCCCGATTGCGCTGGACGGCAACCTGACGCTGACCCTGCTGGAAGAAATTGCCCAAAGCCTGGCCTTTGCCAAAGCCGACCTGCGCGTGGCTCCGGCTTCGCCCGGCAAGGCCGAACGCCTGCTGCCCTTCCTCAAACACGCTCGCGCCACGTTATACGTGAACCTTGAGGAAGCTGGCATTCTGTGCCAACGCGAGTTCGCCGATTCCGAAAGCGCCGCCAAAGGTCTGCTAGACCGGGGCGCGTTGAGGGTGTTGGTCACAGATGGCGGCAACTCTGCCACTGTCGGCACCTCGGATGAAATCCTGACCCAGACACCCCCGTCCGTTCTGGTCACCCGTGTGACCGGCGCAGGCGATACTTTCATGGCGGCGCATATCGCGTCCGAGGCCGCCGGGGCCGCCCCCGACGCTGCCCTGACCCGCGCCCTGCACGCCGCCGCCACTTACGTTTCCGGAGAAACCCCACTGTGATCGACATCCAATACTCGGCCGAAGTGCGCGCCGCCAAAGACGCAGGCCACCCCATCGTTGCGCTGGAAAGCACCATCATCACCCACGGGATGCCCTACCCGCAGAATATCGAGGTCGCAGCGCAGGTCGAACAAGATATCCGTGACGCAGGCGCAGTACCCGCCACCATGGCGGTGATCAAAGGCAAGCTGCATGTGGGGCTCGAGGCCGGCCAGCTAAAGGCACTGGGACAGGCGCAGGGCGTCGCCAAAATCTCACGCGCCGACATGGCCGCTTGCATCGCCACCGGCGGAACCGGCGCCACCACCGTTGCCGCCACGATGATCGCCGCGCAATATGCCGGGATCGAGGTCTTTGCCACCGGCGGCATTGGCGGCGTGCATCAAGGGGCGGAGACTTCGTTTGACATCTCGGCAGACCTGCATGAGTTGGCGCAAACCCGCGTGACCGTGGTGGCAGCAGGGGCCAAAGCGATCCTTGATCTGGCCAAAACGCTCGAGGTGTTGGAAACGCTGGGCGTGCCCGTGATCGCCTATGGCCAGGACGAATTCCCCGCCTTCTGGTCGGCGCAATCTCCCTACGCAGCGCCATTGCGCATGGACAGCGCAGCAGAAATCGCCAAGGCCCACGCCACCCGTCGCGCCCTTGGCCTGCCCGGCGGCCAGTTGGTCGCCAACCCGATCCCCGCCGCTGATCAAATCCCGGCGCTGGAACTGGCCCCGATCATCGCTTCGGCTCAGGCTGATGCCGACGCACACAGGATCACCGGCAAAGACGTTACTCCCTACCTACTGCAGCGCATTTATGAACAGACCGAGGGGCGGTCGCTGACCGCGAACATCGCATTGGTCAGAAATAACGCAAAATTGGCCGCCGGCATCGCCCGTGCCCTGTCCGAGTGAGCAAAGCTATTGTACCAAAGCCCCGGACTGCTTAACTAAATTGGCAAACACGCAGGACCGTAATGAACACGCCCTTTGACGAAGAACCTCACCGCCGACCGGGCCTGTTTTCCCGGCTGCGCGCGTCATTTCTGACGGGCATCGTTGTCATCGCTCCGGTCTGGCTGACCATCTGGCTGATCTGGTCCGTGGTGGGCTGGATCGACAGCGCGGTCCTGCCGCTGATCCCGCAGAAATTCCAACCCTCGGAATATGTGGGGGTGAACCTGCGCGGCGTGGGCGTGGTGATCTTCCTGATCTTCACCGTGCTTGTCGGCTGGATTGCCAAAGGAATTCTTGGCCGCTCGCTGATCCACTTTGCCGAAAGCCTTGTGAACCGGATGCCGGTGGTGCGCTCGGTTTATTCGGGGATCAAGCAAATATCGGAAACGGTGTTTGCCCAGACGGAACGGTCCTTTGAAAAAGCCTGCCTGATCCAATATCCCCGCCGGGGCATCTGGGCGATCGGATTTGTCTCGACCACTGCGCGGGGTGAGGTCAGCGACCGCGCTGAAACCGGTGGCAACCTGTTGAGTGTTTTTGTGCCAACCACACCCAACCCGACCTCTGGATTTCTGCTGTTCTTCCCGGAAGAGGACGTGATCCTGCTGGACATGTCGATCGAGGACGCGGCCAAACTGGTGATTTCGGCAGGTCTTGTTTATCCAAACGAAAAAGACCCGTCGCAGCCGCCCGAGTGATCAGCCGAACATTTCGGGCAGATTGACCGTGCTGCGCGTGCCAAGGTCGGATTTGTGCTCCGCCAGAAACCGATCCATGGCTCTGCGCCCTGCATCCTTGAGCTTGTGCAACACGACCGGGTTTGGCACGGTCTTGGTGGCCACCGACAAATCATTCATAAGATCATCATCTGCGATCATGTGAACCAGAACGCGGCTCATCTCTCCGGCCTTTAGTTTTCCATCCGCCAATAAGCGCTGAACAAAGCTGATCGCGCGCAGTTCTCGAAACAGGGAGGAATTGAAACTGATCTCATTGATACGGTTCTGAATCTGCTGCGGCGTCCGCGGTATCTCGTCCCGTTCCAGCGGGTTTATATTCACGATCACCACATCGTCTGGCAGATCACCGTTGAACAACGGATAAAGTGCCGGATTGCCGGTATATCCACCGTCCCAATAAGCTTCGGTTCTGCCGGACTTGGGATCAAAAATCTCGACCGCCTGAAACAGGTTCGGCAAACAGGCCGAGGCCAAAATGGCACCGGTCGAAACCTCTTGCCCGGTAAAAACCCGTATCTTTCCGCTGCGCACACAGGTTGCACAGACAAAAAGCTGCGGCCCGTCATCTGCGCAAATCTCGTCAAAATTGAACCGATCCACCATGGGCTCAAGCGGATTGCGATAAAAGGGACCATACGCATAAGGCGAGACCAATCTCGACCATGCATCGCCCACGGAAAACGGTAGCGAATATTCCATGGCCTGTGCGATCTGCGCGGGCTCCAACGACTGCATCCAGTTGGCAAGGCGCATGTCACCGACCGCACCCATCCGGGACCAAAGACCATTCAGATTTTCCCGCGCCCCCGCGCGGCCATCGTGCACCATGCCCGATTTGAACGCCGCCCCATTCAACGCCCCGGCCGAGGTTCCAGTGATCGCCGCGACCTCGATATCCTCTTCATCAAGAATTCGATCCAACACACCCCAGGTAAACGCCCCATGTGCGCCACCGCCTTGCAAAGCCAGATTGATCCTCTTCACGACCCACCCCTTCTTCTGTTTAGAAATACTTCGGGGGTGTGGGGGCAGCGCCCCCACGTAATCTCACAAAGCGGTCCAACCGCCATCCACGGAAATCGTCGTCCCCGTGATCTGCGCCGCCGCGTCCGAGCACAAAAACACCGTCGTGCCCCCCAGTTGCTCAACCGTTGCAAATTCTTTCGACGGTTGCCGCTCCAGCAGGACGTTCTTCACGACGTCCTCACGGCTCATGTTGTATTCCTTCATCGTGTTCGGAATCTGAGCGTCCACCAAAGGCGTCAGCACATAGCCCGGACAAATCGCGTTGCAGGTGATTGGTTCCTGCGCGGTCTCAAGCGCAATTGTCTTCGTCATCCCCACGACCCCGTGTTTGGCAGCGACATACGCCGCCTTATAAGGAGAGGCGGTCAGCCCATGCGCCGACGCGATATTAACCACACGACCCCATCCTGCCTTTCGCATCATCGGCAAAGCGGCGGCAGTCGTGTGAAAGGCCGAGCTCATGTTGATCGCAATGATTGCATCCCACTTGTCGACCGGAAACAGGTCGATCGGCGAGACATGCTGAATACCCGCGTTATTAACAAGGATATCGCAAGCCCCGGCCTGTTCGATCAGGGCGCGGCATTCGTCCCCCTTGGACATATCTGCCTTGATATAGCGCGCGTTGGTGCCAGTCTCCTGAGAGATTTCCGCAGCAAGGGCGTGGTCTTCGTCAAGGTCGGTAAAGGAATTCAGAACCACATCTGCGCCGGCCTTGGCCAATTCACGGGCAACCCCCAATCCGATCCCTGAGTTCGACCCCGTTACGATTGCCGTTTTTCCCTTAAGGCTCATGGCCGCTCTCCCTTAGAATCCGTATCGGCGACACAGTGCCATGCTGCACGTGCAAAGAAAACGAAGAATGACCTCGCGGAACGGATTGACAAAAACTCGGCCAAAAAAAACGCCCGCACGAAGCGGGCGTTAAGTTATTGAGGCAGGTTTCATACAGGCAAGAAACCTATCGAGCAGTGCACCCTTTATAAGCAATTCCACGCCTTCGTCCAAGCTAAAAGTTTGAAAAGAAGAAAAATCATCGGTACGATGAATCCCAACAAAATAAGGCCAGAGCAGGATTGTTTCCAAAATGAGCCCCGATTTTCTACGACCCGCACGCCCAGTGATCACGGGAATCACTTTCCTTTTGGGGGCCGCAATCGCCAGCGCAGAATCGGCGCATGGCATAGCTATGTACGGAGAGCCCGCCCTACCACCGGATTTTGTGTCTCTGCCTTACGCAAACCCCGACGCGCCCAAAGGCGGAAAAGTCGTTTTCGGAAATACGGGCGGCTATAACAGTTTGAACCCGTTTGTGCAAAAAGGGACCTCCCCATGGCAGTTGCGGTTTTGGACGCATGAAAGCCTGATGGGGCGATCTTGGGACGAACCTTTCACACTTTACGGCCTGTTAGCCGAATCAGTTGAGACGGCGCCGGACCGGTCTTGGGTCGAATTTACACTACGCGAAGGGGCACAATTTTCGGACGGCACACCCGTCACCGTTGATGATGTCATCTGGTCGCATGAGATTTTGGGAACCGAAGGGCATCTGCGGTATCGCGGTCTTTGGAGCAAGATCGACAGCATCGAAGCAACCGGCCCGCGCACCGTGCGGATCACATTCAACGAGCCCGACCGCGAACTGGCCTTGATCGCCGGTCTGCGCCCGATCCTGCAAAAGGCACAGTGGGACGGTAAGGATTTTGCCAATGCCACGCTGCACGATATTCCCGTCGGCACCGGCCCGTATGTGATCGACAGCTATGAGCCGGGACGATACGTCAACCTGCGGCGTAACCCCAATTACTGGGGAAGCGATGTTCCCTTCCGTCGGGGTACGATGAATCTTGATGAGATGCGGATCGAATTCTACGCGGACGGCACCGTTCTGTTTGAGGCTTTCAAAGCTGGTGAACTGACCGCCGTGCGCGAGTTCAACGCAGACAAGTGGGAAACACAGTACAACTTCCCAGCCGTTCAGCGCGGCGATGTAGTAAAAACCGAAATCCCTCATGGTAAGCCATCGGGCATGACCGGATATGTCATGAACACCCGCAAAGCGCCGTTCGACGACTGGCGCGTTCGCGAAGCCCTGACGCTGGCCTTCAATTTCGAGTTCATCAACGACACGATCACCGGCGGGGCGCAGCCCAGGATCACGTCCTATTTCTCGGGCTCCGTTCTCGCCATGCAACCTGGCGCAGCAACAGGCCGCGTGGAAGAGCTGCTTCAACCCTACGCGGCAGACCTGCCGCCCGGAACGCTTGAGGGATACGTCCTGCCGGAAGGTGACGGCTCGGCCCGCAACCGGTCAAACATCCGTAAAGCGACCAAGCTACTGTCTGAAGCAGGCTGGACCATTCAGGACGGCGTCCTTCGCAACGCAAACGGTGATGCGTTCACGCTGAACGTGTTGCTGCAACAGGGCGACAGCGAAGGCGAGACCGCCATCGAGATCTATAGCCGTGCGCTGGAACGTCTGGGAATTCAAGTATCAACAGAACAGGTAGACAGCGCGCAATTCACCGGGCGTACCTCAGATCTGGATTTTGACATGACGTTTTTCCGACGCGCCCTCTCGTTATCGCCGGGCAACGAACAACGGCTGTATTGGGGGAGTGAAAATGCCGATACGCCCGGCACCCGCAACCTGATGGGCGTGGCCTCACCTGCTGTGGACGGATTAATTGATGCCATGCTTGCGTCAGAAAGCCATGAGGACTTCGTTGCCGCCACCCGCGCCTTGGACCGCGTGTTGACAGCCGGACGATACGTCATTCCGATCTGGAATTTCGACGTCGGGCGGATCGCGCACGCCAAAGAACTGAAGCAACCGGAAACCCTGCCAATTTACGGCGACGGGCCCGAGTATATGCCGCAGGTCTGGTGGTTCGAAGAGTAACGCAAACGCACGGACCAGACCCGATTTCAGGCGGAATTCAATTGCGTTCGGCTTTTCGGCGAAAAACGGCACACGCGCCAATAGGCCCAACATCTTGCGTCACAAATTGGGACGGCTGCTACAGATTGGTACGGATACTAATTTGAGTTAATAAACAAAAACTTCGCACAAAAAGCTTTACGCAATGCATCCATGCGTTGTAGCCTTGCAGCATTATAGCGCTTTGCGCGACCTGATTATTGCTTTGAATTTCGGAACATAGCCTTTTCTCAGCCTCGCAGCGTGCGCCTTTTACGGACCAGCCCCCACTCACTCCAAACTTGTGTCCGTATGCCCGTTGCGGATTGCCTGCAACGGGCATTTTGATCCTTGCAGCAGATCGGAAATGGGTGCGACATTTTGTCATGCGCTGACGACCCATGCCCCTTCGTACCCTGTTTATGGCCGAGCAGCTTTGAAACCTGGAAACCGGAAAGCTTGCAGATGTTGAACTGGAATGACCTGACGCAAGACTGGGACGCAATGTATTCGCGCGCCAAACGGCGCTTTCCAAACCTGCGCGACAAGGACAAGCCGCTGTTCAGCAAGGATCGCAAAGGATTTGAGGCTTACCTTGCAGAACGTCACCACCTGACAGTGAACGAAGCCCACGAAGAGCTTGAGGACTTTCTGTTCACGGAAGGCCTGAACCGAGAATTCAGCCGGTCGTTAACTAAGTGACGTCACCCAAAGGATCGTCGCGTCTTCGTCGCTGACAGACACCACGTTGTGCCCCATGCTGCCGTCGTAATAGGCGCTGTCGCCGCGGCGCATTTCCACAGGTTCATAAAACTCGGTGTACAGACGTACAACGCCTGTAAGCACGTAAAGAAATTCTTCCCCGTCGTGGCGAACCCAACCCTCGAACTCGTCCATCGACCGCGCCCGCACACGCGCCCGATAGGGCAGCATCTGCTTTTTCGTCAGCGTTTCGGCCAGCAACTCGTGCTCGTATGTCGTCGTGGGATGGGCTGTGCCCTCTCCCATCCGGGTGACGGCCATACGGCCAATCACCTGTTCCCGCTGTGGCGGGGTGAAGAGCTGGGGCACTGAAATCTCAAGCCCGGTCGCCAGCTTTTTCAGCGCATCATAGGTCGGAGACATCTGGCCATTTTCGATTTTGCTGAGTGTCGAACGCGCCAACCCTGCCTGAGTTGCCGCTTGTTCCAACGTCCATTTGCGCGCCTTGCGCAGCTCGCGCACGCGGGCGCCAAGGTCCAGCGGCTCAACCTCCGCGGGCTCGCCCGAGTCTCGGGCCAATCGGATCAGGGATGTCTGTTCGTGCGTACTCATGTGCAATTCTATAGGGCTAGGTTGACCTGCTTGCAACGGAACAGACGTCGCGTTAGCCAGTCGCTATGCTTTCTGTCTTCGATCAAGGCCCTGCTTTGGCCTGTCCATCCCCGTTCAATCTGGCGGCGCATGTATTGCGTCAGGCCAATCGGCTGGCCGACAAAACCGCCCTGTCAGTTGTCGGGTCGACCAAGGCGGAACACTGGTCATACGCACAGTTGAAACGCGCCATTCTTGGCACCGGAACTGGTTTGCTGCAGTCCGGCTTAAACCCCGGAGACATCGCTTTGATGAGGCTGGGCAACACGGTCGACTTCCCCATCGCCTATCTGGGTGCGATATCGGTGGGGATCGTACCTGTGCCGACCTCGTCCCAATTGACCGAACCCGAAACCGCAAAGATCATCCAAGACCTAAAGCCAGCAGCCGTTCTGCGTGACCTGACCGTGGCCTGCGCCAACCATCCTGTGCAGATCACTTTGCCCGATCTGACCGCCATGCGGGACCTGTACCCAGCCACATTCCAGATGGGCGATCCAGAGAGGATGGCTTACGTCGTCTATACCTCGGGCACCTCTGGGAAACCTCGGGCTGTCGCACACGCCCATCGCGCAATCTGGGCCCGGCAGATGATGGTGGATGGGTGGTACGGTCTACGCGAAAATGACCGCCTGTGCCACGCCGGAGCGTTCAACTGGACCTACACATTGGGCACGGGTTTGATGGACCCGTGGACGATCGGCGCGACAGCGTTGATCCCCGAGCCCGGAACCGATCTGTCCACCCTTCCTGCGCTTCTGCGTGACCACCAAGCCACTATTTTCGCGGCCGCACCGGGTGTCTTTCGAAAAATCGTCGGAACGACCGATCAGCTAACCTTGCCGCACCTACGGCATGGGCTCTGCGCAGGTGAGAAGCTGTCGCCCACGCTTCATACACAATGGAAACACGCCACAGGGACCGAACTGTTTGAGGCCTATGGCATGTCCGAATGCTCGACCTTCATCTCGTCCAGCCCCGAACACCCCGCGCGGGGTGAGGCCTTGGGCCAACCGCAGCCCGGCCGGCGCGTGGCCATCCTTGGGCCAGATGGTCCAGTCCCGCAAGGAACCGAGGGCACCATCGCCATCCACCGCTCGGATCCTGGCCTGATGCTAACCTATCTGAATGCCCCGGACGAAGCGCAGGCGCGGATGCAGGGCGATTGGTTTCTGACCGGCGATCAGGGCGCGATGGCTGTGGATGGGCAGATAACTTATCTGGGCCGCGACGACGATATGATGAACGCGGGCGGGTACCGCGTGTCCCCTGTCGAGGTTGAGGCCGTGCTGTCACAATACCCCGGCATCACGCAGGCAGGTGCCGCCGCCGTCGAGGTGAAACAGGACACATTCCTGATAGCAGCCTTCTATACAGGCCCGGAAAAGCTGGACGAAGATGCCCTGCGCACCTATGTGGAAGCAAATCTGGCGCGCTACAAGCAACCGCGCGCCTTTATCCACCTGCCCGAGCTGCCGACTGGCGGCAATGGCAAACTCCTGCGCCGGGCGCTTCCGGCCTATTTCAAGGCGACCACCGAATGACCCAGACCGTCAAACTTGACATCATGTCCGACCCGATCTGCCCGTGGTGCTATATCGGCAAGACCCATCTGGACAAGGCGCTGGCCGCGATCCCAGATCACCCCTTTGTCATCGAATGGCACCCTTTCCAACTGAATCCAGACATGCCCGACGAGGGCATGGGACGCCGCGAATATCTGGAACGCAAGTTTGGCGGCAAAGAAGGTGCTGTCCGTGCCTACGCCCCGGTTGTTGAGCACGCTGAAAACGCTGGCCTGAAAATCGACTTTGAAGGGATGAAGCGCACTCCCAACACGCTGGACGCCCACCGCCTGATCCACTGGGCCGGGATCGAAGGGAAACAAAACGCGGCGGTCGACGCACTGTTCGACGCCTATTTCGTTCAGACACGCGACATCGGAGATCACGAGGTTCTGGCGGACATCGCCGACGGTATCGGTATGGACGCTGCGATCGTGCTGAAACTGCTGAAATCAGATGCTGATCGTCAGGACATCAGTGACCGCGACACGCATTCGCGCCAGATGGGAGTGAACTCGGTCCCGACCTTCATCGTCGCCAACCAGCACGCGGTTCCCGGCGCCCAACCTCCTGAAATGTGGGAGCGCGTGATCGGTGAAATCATGTCTCAGCTTGAGGCTTCCCCTGCAAATTAGCACAGCCCTCTGTGCACATTTAGTCTCTGGTGCCACCTGACCTGCCGTGATAGCGCGATCAGGTCAGGAGGGCACAATGGCCGGTCGTATGTCACGAGGAGAGTTCGTCGCACTTGTCGCGATGATGTTCGCAACAATCGCGTTCTCGATCGATTCCATGCTGCCCGCCCTGCCCGAAATCGGCGCGCAGCTCAGCCCGGATGACATCAACCAAGCGCAGTTGATCCTGACCTCATTCGTTCTGGGGATGGGGATCGGGACATTCTTTACCGGTCCGCTGTCTGATGCATTCGGGCGTAAACCTGTCATCTACGTCGGCTCTGCACTGTATATTCTGTCGGCGGCGGTGGCATGGTCCAGTTCCTCGCTCGAGATGTTGCTGATCGCACGGATTTTTCAAGGTATCGGCTGTTCCGCCCCGCGCGTTGTCGCGATGGCAATTATTCGGGATCTGTATTCCGGCCGCGAAATGGCCCGTATTGTCTCGATCGCGATGATGATCTTTACGCTGGTTCCAGCCATCGCGCCAATGATGGGCGCCGGAATTATCGCACTGACCGGATGGCGCGGAATTTTCGCGTCTTTCGTGCTGTTTTCGCTGATCACAATCGTCTGGATGGGGCTGCGCCTGCCGGAATCTCTGGCTGCTGAAAACCGACGCCCTTTGCGTCTGCCGCTGATGCTGGACGCAGCGCGCCAGATGTTTGCACATCCAACGGTAAGGGTTTCGATTATGGTGCAGACCCTGTGCCTTGGGATGCTGTTCACCATGCTGACCATGGTGCAGCCGATCTATGACATCATCCACGACAGCGCCGAAAGCTTTCCCTTCTGGTTCGGTTTCGTGGCGCTTATGTCCGGCTCCGCCAGCCTGCTGAACGCAGCCCTTGTCATCCGTCTGGGAATGCGCCGGATTGTGACGTGGGTTCTGGGTGCGCAGATCGTTTTCACGACTTCGGTCATCGTTCTGAACAGCATGGACCTGTCACCGACCCTGTCATTCGCCGTATTCGTTAGCTGGCAAACCGCCGTATTCTTTATGGCGGGCATGACCATGGGCAACCTCAACGCCATCGCGATGGAACCTATGGGCCATATCGCTGGCACGGCGGCCTCGGTCATCGGAGCGATCTCAACGGTTCTTGCCGCGGCGATCGCTGCACCCATTGGCCTGCTGTTCGACGGATCAATCGCACCTTTGGCAACCGGGATACTGACGATGAGCACACTGGGTTTTGGCCTAATGCTGCACATGGGTCGGATCGAAAACAGATTGCCAGCCTGATCTGTGCACCCCCGGTGAATCAGGTTAACCTCCGCTCAACCCGAGTGGAGATTTTCAATGAGCGACTATTACGATCTGGGAACCCATACCTGCACGGTCACCACCGCCTCGGCCGAAGCGCAGCTGTGGTTCGACCGCGGGTTGGTCTGGACCTACGGCTATAACCACGATGAGGCCGTAGCCTGTTTCCAGCGAGCGGTCGAAGCCGATCCGAATTGCGCAATGGCACATTGGGGCGTCGCCTATGCCGCCGGTCCCAACTATAATGTGCCGTGGAATCTGTTGGATGACCGCGGCAAGAAGAAGGCGCTGACGTTGGCATTTGACGCGACGCAACGGGCGCTTGCTTTGGTCGATGGCTGTACCCCAGTCGAGCAGGCACTGATCCACGCCCTGCCCACGCGTTATCCGCAGGACGACCCAACAGATGATATGCACCAATGGGACTATGACTTTGCAGACGCAATGCGCGCGGCGTTTGCTGAACGACCCGACCATCTGGACCTGCGTACCATCTATGTTGAATCGCTCCTGAACCTCACGCCTTGGCAGATGTGGGACCTGAAGTCGGGGAAACCAGCTGAGGGTGCTGCGACGCTTGAAGCCCAAAAAGCGCTGGAAGATGCGATGGCGAACGATCCAGCAGCCATGTCTCATCCCGGTCTTCTCCATCTATATGTGCACCTGATGGAGATGTCGCCAACCCCCGAAAAAGCGTTGAAAGCAGGGGATGTTCTGCGAACATTGGTGCCTGATGCGGGCCATTTGGTGCATATGCCCACCCATATCGACGTATTGTGCGGTCACTATCAAAACGTCGTTCATTGGAACGAAAAGGCGATCGAGGCAGACCTTAAGTATTACGAGCGCGAGGGCGCTTTCAACGTGTACACAGGCTATCGCCAGCACGATTATCACTTTGTCATCTACGGCGCGTTGTTTCTGGGTCAGATCGAGCCGGCCCTGCGCGCCAATCAGGGCATGTGGGACACCACACCCGAAGAGATGCTGCGCATCGAAAGCCCGCCAATGGCGGACTACTTCGAAAGCTATATGTCCATGGGCCCTCACATCCTGATCCGTTTTGGCCGCTGGGAAGAAGCCAAGGCGCTTGAGCCACCAGAAGACACCGACCTGTTCCTGACCCTGACCGCGACGGCCTACTATGCCCGCGCCATCGCTTTTGCAGCGACGGGACAGGTGGCCGAAGCCGAGGCCGAGGAACAACTTTTTCTTGCTGCCAAGGCCCGCGTCCCCGACACCCGGCTGATGCACAACAACCGTGTTACTGACCTGCTGGAGATCGCGCAGGAGATGCTGAGGGGCGAGATTGAGTACCGCAAGCGTAATTACGATGTGGCCTATGCCCATCTGCGACGCTCGGTCGAGTTGGACGACAACCTGCCTTATGATGAGCCGTGGGGCTGGATGCAGCCGACCCGTCACGCATTGGGCGCGTTGTTGTTCGAACAGGGCCACACTGCCGAAGCTGAAGCTGTTTATCGCGAAGATTTGGGACTGGGCGGCACTCTTAGCCGCGCCTCGATCCATCCCGACAATGTCTGGAGCCTTAAGGGGTTGCACGATTGCCTGAAAGCGCGTGGCGAGGTCGACGAGATCAAGCAAATCAGCCTAAGACTGGATCTGGCACTTGCCCGCGCCGACCGTGCCGTCGGCGCATCCTGCTTTTGCGCGCAGGCGGCGATGAAGGCCGCTGAATGAAGCCCCTTCTGCTTGTTGCCGCCTTTACCTGCGGCCCGGCGCTGGCGGATCGCCAGACCTTTCCCCCTGTGGATGAGGCTGACCAAGACCCAAGCCTTTTGGCGTTTCGGGCCGAGTTGTTGACCAAGGTCAAAGCGCGTGACGCTGACGCGGTCATCGCTGCGGCCTGTCCTGACATTTATCTTAGCCACGGCGGGAATGGTGGCCCCGAAGAGTTCCGAGATCTTTTGGCCCCCGATCCGGCCACCGTGTCGGACCAAGGAGGCGAGGCCTATTGGTCCGATCTTGAAAACACCTTGTTACAGCCCGGCTATTTCGACGAGGACGGTGAGTTCTGGATGCCGCATCAGTGGCAGATCACCCTGCCCGCCACGCTAGACCCTTATATGGCTTATTTCGTCAATGCTACGGACGTGACTCTGCGCCAGTCTCCAAACAGGGGCGCGCCTATTCTGGATCTGATCAGCCACGAGGTCGTTATCGTCCGGGACTATTCCGAGATTGACGAATACCAGCAGGTTTTGCTGACCGATGGCGGCCAGGGCTACATGCACAGCATGTTCCTGTGGCCGATGGTCGGGTATCGCGCCGCATTCGCCAAGTCAGAGGGCGGTCAATGGCAATTATGCACCTTCGTCGCCGGTGACTAAGGCGTCACCGGACCGAGCAATGTGATTTAGGTTTTGGCCTTTTTCTCGGCCATAACCTTTTCGGCCAGGTCCCGCGCAATAGAGAAGGCACCTTTGATCTTATCGCTGTCCTTCTTCCAGTCACGCCGCACGACGATCTTGTTGTCTTTGACCTTAGCCAACCCGCGCTGGTTCTGGATGAATTCGACCAATCCCTGAGGTGACGCGAATTTGTCATTGTGGAACTGGATCGTCGCGCCCTTTGGCCCTCCGTCCAGCTTGGCAATACCCGCGCGTTTGCACATGGCTTTGATGCGCACGACCAGCATCAATGTGTTCACCTCTTTCGGCAATTTTCCAAATCGGTCAATCAGTTCCGCCGCGAATCCTTCCAGTTCAACCTTTGTCGACAGCGATGACAGGCGACGATAGAGGCCCAGACGAACATCCAGATCGGGCACGTAGTCCTCGGGTATCAGAACGGGTACGCCCAGATTGATCTGCGGGGCCCATTGGTCGTCGCTATCTGACAGCCCCTCCATCTCTCCGGCTTTGATCTTGGCAATCGCCTCTTCCAGCATCGACTGGTAGAGTTCATAGCCCACATCGCGCATTTGCCCCGATTGTTCTTCGCCCAGTAGGTTACCCGCGCCACGAATGTCCAAGTCTTGGCTAGCCAGCGTGAACCCCGCCCCCAGTGTATCCAACGAGCCCAGAACGCGCAGACGTTTCTCGGCCGTGGCAGTCAGCTTCTGGCGCGGGTTTGTGGTTAGATAGGCATAAGCGCGGGTTTTTGAGCGCCCCACCCGACCACGGATTTGGTACAATTGGGCCAGACCGAACATATCCGCCCGATGCACAACCATCGTGTTCGCGGTTGGGATATCCAGCCCACTTTCTACAATCGTTGTGGCCAGCAGAACGTCGTATTTGCCGTCGTAAAAGGCGTTCATTCGGTCATCAAGCTCGCCTGCCGCCATCTGTCCATGGGCGACCACATAGGTCAGCTCTGGCAATTGCTCCTTCAGGAACTCTTCGATCTCGGGCAGGTCAGAGATGCGTGGAACGACGTAGAAGCTCTGCCCGCCGCGGTAGTGTTCGCGCAGCAGGGCCTCGCGGATCGTGACCGCGTCGAATTCGCTGACATAGGTGCGGATCGCCAGACGGTCGATGGGTGGCGTGCCGATGATCGACAGGTCGCGCACGCCGGTCAGCGAAAGTTGCAGGGTGCGCGGGATCGGCGTGGCGGTCAGGGTCAGAACGTGGATATCGCTGCGCAGCTGTTTCAGGCGTTCTTTGTGGCCGACGCCGAAATGCTGTTCCTCGTCGATGATCAGCAGGCCCAGATTGTTGAACCGGATGCCCTTGGCCAACAGCGCGTGGGTGCCGATCACGATATCGACCGTGCCGCGCGCCAGCCCGTCGCGTGTTCGCTGAGCGTCTTTTGCGGAGACAAACCGCGACAACTGCCGCACCTCAAGCGGGAAGCCCCGGAAGCGTTCTTTGAAGCTGGCCGCGTGTTGGCGGGCCAGCAGGGTGGTTGGCGCGATCACCGCCACCTGCACGCCCGACATGGCGGCGACAAAGGCCGCACGCATGGCGACCTCGGTCTTGCCAAAGCCGACATCGCCGCAGATCAGACGATCCATCGGTGCGCCGGAATGCATATCCTCCATCACCTCAGAAATCGCGCGCAACTGATCGTCGGTTTCCTGATAAGGGAAACGGGCGCTGAATTCCTCCCACGCATGGGGCGGAGGGTCCATGATGGGGGCTTTGCGCAAGGCCCGTTCGGCTGCGATGCGGATCAGCTTGTCCGCCATTTCGCGGATACGCTCTTTTAGCTTGGCCTTTTTCGCCTGCCACGCGCCGCCGCCCAGACGGTCCAGCAGACCTTCGTCATGGCCGTATTTGGACAGCAACTCTATATTTTCGACCGGCAGGTACAGTTTTGATTGCTCGGCATATTCCAGCAGCAGGCATTCATGAGCGGCACCGGCGGCAGTGACGACCTCCATCCCCATATAACGACCGATGCCGTGATCCACATGCACCACAAGATCGCCGGGCGTCAGGGATTGGGTCTCAGTCAGGAAGTTCTCGGCCTTGCGGCGTTTCTTGGGCTGACGGATCAGGCGATCACCCAGCACGTCCTGTTCGGCAATCACCGTTAGGTCGGGGGTCTCGAACCCATGCTCCAGCGCCCAGACGGCCAGATGCAGGCCGCGTTTGCCGACGCGGGTGCCATCGGTGACGGGGATCGCCTCGGCCAGCCCTTCATCCTCGATCAACCCGGTCAGACGTTCGCGCGCGCCTTCGGAATAAGACGCGATCAGCACCGGGCCTTTGGCCATTTTGTCGGTGATATGCGCAGCTAGGGCACCAAATAGGCTGATGTTTTCCTGCTGCCGTTCGGGTGCAAAGTTTCGACCGATCCGTCCGCCTGCGTCGATCACGCCCGGTCCGCTGGCTTGTGGCAGGGGGCCGAACTGCAGAACCCGCCGGTCGCCAATCGCCTGTTCCCACGAAGCATCGTCCAGATACAACAATCCGGGTGGCGTCGGCTTATACACCGTATCCATGCGCGATCGGTTTTCCAAAGCCAAACGCCGGGTTTCATACTGATCGGCAATCGTATCCCACCGCGCAAGACGTGCGGGCGTCACCTGATCATCCAGCGAGATCGTCGCCCCCGGCAGGTAATCGAAAAGTGTCTCCAGCCTTTCGTGAAAGAACGGAAGCCAATGTTCGACACCTTGATGTTTGCGCCCCGCACTGACGGCCTCGTACAAAGGATCATCGGTCCCCGCCGCGCCAAATTCGATGCGGTAGTTCTGGCGAAACCGAGTAATGGCGGCCTCGTCCAGAATAACCTCGGACACCGGGGCCAATTCCACGACCTCAAGCTTTTCGGTCGTTCGTTGTGAGACTGGATCAAACCGGCGCGCACCGTCCAGAACATCGCCGAACAGGTCCAGCCGCACGGGGCCGGACTCACCGGGCGGGAAAATGTCGATGATGCCACCGCGAACCGCATAGTCACCGGGTTCCATCACGGTTGGGCTTTGGGTAAATCCCATGCGGACCAGAAACGCACGCAAGGCCTGTTCATCGACACGATGATTCACACGTGCGGTAAAGGCAGCTTGTCTTAGCACGTCCCGCGCCGGAACGCGCTGTGTTGCCGCGTTCAGGGTTGTCAGCAAAACGAAACGTTCTGGCATCTGATGGACCAGAGCTGCCAATGTCGCGACTCGCGCCGCCGCAATATCCGCATTTGGCGACACCCGATCGTATGGCAGGCAATCCCAGCCGGGAAACACAAAAACGGGAACGTCCGGTGCGAAGAAAGCCAGCGCCGCGCGCATCGCTTCCATCCGCTTGTCATCACGCGCGACATGACAGACCGGACCGCCGCTCCGGGTCATTTCGTTCAGAACAAGCTGTGCGTCAAACCCTTCGGGGGCGCCGCCAACCGTCACATGGTTCGGAGCCGTCATCGCCTTGCCTTTCCGAATTCTCTATCCCAGAACGCCGATGGAAAAGTTCTGATACATACCCCAAAGCGATGTGATCAAGATCGAAATTATTCCAACGATCTGCGTATAGATTCTGCATCGCGTGAGAATTTTTGACACGACATCCATGCCCGGTTCGGTCCGTTGTAACTTGCGCGCAGCGGAAATGTTGATCAGCATCACCACACAAAGCGGAAACAAAAGCAGAAAGACCGCCTGAGCGAACTCAACTCCGTAGAAAAACCCAAGTATCGCCAGTCCGGTAAAGAAAAAGCAACTTAACGCCAAAATGACCAGCCCGGACACATCCACGATGTATAAAAGCCGGTTCTTGTTGATCCTGACGACGTCCAACAGGTCTTCTTCAGCCTGCCCACCGATGCGGCGTGCGCGAACGACCAGGTCATAAGGAACCCCCATGGCCCAGTGGCTGGCCGACGACCATAGAACGGCCAAACCGATCCAATACCAAAGGTTGGAAAAGCTGCGCATGTCGATGAGTTCAAAAATCGAAGAGTATAAGTCCACGCGTCAGCCCTTTGTTCACTGTCCTTAGGGACCCTCTTCGCATAGGCGCGTCCATCGTTACCCTTGAGACTACGCGGAATTCATGCCACCCAATGCGGGAATATTCAAGGAGAGCGCGACATGAAACCGACCATCGCCCCTTTTCCATTGGCTCGTTTCCGTAGAGCGCGGCAATCTCAGGCCATTCGGGGTCTTGTGCGCGAAAACACACTGACCACAGATGACCTGATCTGGCCGGTATTTGTGCGCGACGGCGAAGGGATTGAAGAACCGGTTCCTTCTATGCCTGGTGTTGTACGTCGGTCCGTCGATCTGATTGCGAAGGCTGCAGTCGAAGCACAAGCACTTGGAATACCTGCGATCTGCATCTTTCCTTACACTGACCCCAGTCTGAAAACCGAAGACTGTGCCGAGGCGTGGAATCCCGACAACCTGTCGAACCGCGCCATTCGCGCCATCAAATCCGCAGCTCCGGATATTGCTGTCATGACAGATGTGGCATTGGACCCCTACAACATCAACGGTCATGACGGGTATGTCGTCGATGGCGAGATTGTGAACGATGAGACGGTTGAGGCGCTGGTGAAGATGACGCTGGCCCAGGCCGACGCGGGTGCTGACATCATCGGGCCATCTGACATGATGGACGGCCGGATCGGGGAAATGCGCCGCGCGCTGGAATCCGCAGGCCACCAGAATGTGATGATTCTGAGCTACGCCGCCAAATACGCCAGCGCCTTCTATGGTCCGTTCCGAGATGCAGTTGGCGCGTCTGGTGCGCTGACGGGTGACAAGAAGACCTACCAGATGGACCCGGCCAATTCGAACGAGGCCATGCGCCTGATCGAACGTGATCTGACGGAAGGAGCCGACATGGTCATGATCAAGCCGGGCATGCCCTATCTGGACATCTGCCGACGCGTCAAAGACACGTTCGGCGCCCCCACTTATGCCTATCAGGTGTCCGGTGAATACGCGATGATTCAGGCCGCTGCGCAGAACGGCTGGATCGATGGGGAAAAGGTCATGCTGGAAAGCCTTCTCGCGTTCAAGCGCGCGGGATGTGACGGCATCCTGACCTACTTTGCCCCAGAGGTCGCCCGGCACCTTCAGGGCTAAGACCTCAAACTGTCGCGATAATTCGCCTATTGTGATCGGGGGTGATGCAGCTTTCCCGTGACACGTGGACTCAATAGGCGTATCCTCGCCCACAAGATCGGGAACACCCGACAACTCAGGCAGTCATACAGAGAAAAAACATGAGCAGTTCCAATCCCATTCGACTAAGTCGTCGTGGCTTTGCCTTTGGCATGGCCGGGCTGACCCTAACCGCAGCTTGCGGCAACGGTGTCGGCAACTCGAACGCGGCAACGATCGACGCGCGCGTCGATGCCACGCTGACCGAAATGTATTCACGCTATCCGAACACGGTGGAAATCGCAGAAAAAGCCAACGGCATGCTGGTCATGCCCTTGATAACCGAAGCCGGGTTCGTTTTTGGCGGCGGTTATGGCCGTGGCGCATTGCGGATCAATGGCGCAACCGTGGACTACTATTCTGCCGTAAAAGGCACCGCTGGATTGCAGGTCGGGGCACAGCAATACGCCCACGTCCTGTTCTTCATGACACAGGACGCGCTGAATGACTTCCGTCGTTCCAGCGGATGGACGGCTGGCGCGGATATCGGCTACGTGGTCAGCGATCAGGGCGACTCTCTTTCGACCAACACAACAACGTTGCGCTCCCCGGTACTGGCCGCCGTTTTCGGTCAGGCGGGTCTGCAGATCGGCGCAACCGTCGATGGCACGAAATACACTCGGATCATCCCGTAACACAGCACTAACCCCCTCAGTGCTTAACCCCTACCATGGACGTATCTCTGTGGCAGGGGTTTTTCTTTGCGACGTTGCGCAAAGATACACAATCTTCCGGCGTTCCTCTTTCGGTTGGGATGGGCTTCTACTAATCTGACGCCAAACGGAGATAGATAAGAAAATGGGCCTCAGATGGGATTAGTATTTCGTTGGCTGGTGCGCCTCGCCACGGGCCTCGTTCTTCTTAGTCTGGCCGCCGTCATACTGGTCTACTTTCTGGCCAGCCAATCCCTGCCCGAATACGATCAAACCGTTGAGGTACGCGGGCTGACTGCGCCCGTGGAAATCGTGCGCGATACCGCCAATGTGCCGCATATTCTGGGCGAGACTGACCCGGATGTCTTCTTCGGGCTTGGGTACGCACATGCGCAGGACCGTCTGTGGCAAATGACCGTCCTGCGACGCACCGCCCAAGGGCGCTTGTCCGAAGTGTTCGGAGCGCGCACGGTTTCAATCGACAAGTTGCTGCGACGGCTTGACCTTTACGGCCTCGCCCATCGCTCGGTCGATGTGCAGGACGACTATACCAAGGCTGCGCTGCGCGCTTACGCGGCCGGTGTCAACGCGCGGCTGGACGAAATCAACGAGATGGCGCTTGGGCGTGGCGCGCCCGAAATGTTCCTGTTCAATGCGCCTGTTTCCCCTTGGCAACCCGGTGACAGCCTCGCTGTGATCAAATTGATGAGCCTTCAGTTGTCCGGCCATCTTGAAGACGAAGTGCTGAGGGCGCGCACGTCGCTCATGCTGAACAACTCGGCGCGGCTGGCCGATATCCTGCCCGATGTACCGGGTGCCGGAATTGCGGCCCTGCCCGAATATGCCGCCTTGTTCCCGGGTTTGCCCCGATATGTAGACGGATCGCCGATGCCAGACAGTCCGCTTTCGCCATTCCCGAAACGTGGATTAGCCGGGGCATCAAACGCCTGGACTGCAGCACCATCACGATCGGCCATTGGTGGGACGCTGCTGGCGAACGACCCGCATCTGGGTTTCACTGCACCCGGAGTTTGGTATCTGGCCCGGCTGGAACTTGAAAAAGGTGGCGTCATCGGCGCAACGATTCCGGGCATTCCTTCGGTCATGGCGGGGCGCAGCGATCGGCTGGGATGGGGGCTGACCTCATCTTATCTGGATGATCAGGACGTTCATATTGAACAGCTCAACCCCGACAATCCCGAAGAATACCTGACCCCGGACGGGTACAAGTCATTCCGAACCCGCCCGTCAATCATCGAGATCAAGGATGAGGCGCCCATCACACTGACCCTCCGATGGACGGAGAATGGACCCCTTCTGCCCGGCAACCACTACGATCTGGGAACCATAACACCGCAGGGCCACGTTGCATCGCTGTCCTGGACGGCCCTAAGTGCGCAAGACACGTCAATGACCGCGTCGATGGCCTTGATGAATTCTGATACCGTGCCGCAGGCGATTGACGCAGCCGAACTGTTCATCTCCCCATCTCAGAACCTGTCGCTGGTGGATAAGGACACGATCGGCATGAAGCTGATCGGGGCCATGCCCAAGCGCGACCTGCGCAATCAAAGCCGTGGACGCATCCCCACCCCCGGATGGCTGACCGAGAACCGCTGGCAGGGCCGCCTGCCCTATGCGGACAACCCCGAGTTTGTGGCCCCTGCCGGTGGCATACTGGGCAACACAAACAACAAGGTCATAGACCGCCCCTTCCCCGAGCATGTTTCATATGAATGGGGTGACACGCAGCGCATTCACCGCTGGGAACGCCTAATGCAATCGCGCGAGGTTCACACGCGTGACAGCTTTATCGAGGCGCAACTGGACACCGTCAGCTTTACCGCCCGCTCGCTGCTGCCCTTGATTGGCGCGGACCTGTGGTTCACCGGAGCATCGGCCCCAGAAGGCACGCCCGAGCGTCAGCGCCAGATCGCGCTGGGATTGCTGGCCGAGTGGAATGGCGAGATGAACGAACATCTGCCCGAACCTCTGATCTATGCCGCTTGGCTGCGTGCGCTGCAAATCCGCCTGATCTCGGACGAGCTTGGCCCGTTGGCTGCCAAATACAAACATGTTGAGCCGCTGTTCATAGAACGTGTTTACCGCGATATCGACGGCGCGGCAGTATGGTGTGACGTACGTCAAAGTGCGCCCACGGAAACCTGCACGGATATGGCGCGGCTGGCGCTGGACGACGCGCTGATCTGGATTTCCGAGAAATATGGCGGGTCGCTGGAATCCCTGCGCTGGGGCGATGCTCATCAGGCGACCCATGATCACCCGGTGCTGGGCTCGGTCCCGGTTCTGCGGTTCTTCGTCAATATCCGCCAATCCACCAGCGGCGGCGACAATACATTGCTGCGTGGGCGCACGTCGGGCGAAGGGCCGGACCCGTTTCAGAACGTGCACGGCGCGGGTTATCGGGGCGTCTATGATTTCGCGGACCCTGACAGTTCAGTCTTCATTACGGCCACCGGTCAATCGGGCCATTTCCTGTCGCGCTACTATGACGATCAGGCGCAACTTTGGCGGCGTGGGGAGTATATTCCGATGTCGCTGGATCTTGATCTGGCCCGTGCAGCGGCCGTTGGCGTGACGAATTTGATCCCGCGCTGATTTCGTCTGTTCGGCAAGACCTTGCCCCTTTTTCACGGTTGCGTGGACGCAGCCCCTTGTTTTGGCTTACGATCCCAGTGGTCATTGATTGGAACCGGGGGGGTATTCATGGCCAGTATTCGGGACACGTTGAACAACCTCGCGCGGGATTACGCAATCGCGTGGAGCTCTGGCGATCCCGAAGCGGTCGCCGGTTTTTTTGCACCGGATGGAACAATCACAATCAATCGTGGTGATCCGTTTGTCGGACGCTCGGCAATCGCGGATATGGCGCGCGGGTTCTTTGACGAGTTTGTCGACCTAGAAGTTCGATGCGATATGCTGAGATGGGCCGGAACCCACGCAATCTTTGTCTGGACACTGGAAGGGCACCACGCCGAAACCCGCAATCACGTCATCACCCGGGGTTGGGAAGAATGGGACATGACGGCTGACAACAAGGTTCAGTCTTCGCTGTGGTGGTACGACGCCGAAGACTATCAGCGGCAGATCGACGGGGTCTGACCCAGCCTACCCCTTGGTAATCTGGTACGAACGTGGGATGCCCTGCGTGATCCCGAACCAGTCCGAGTTTTGCGTGCGTTCCTGATGCGCATCAAACGACGTTTGATCCCGAAACACCTCGTTGACATTAAACCGACCCGGGGTTTCCGCGTCTTCGGTGACTTCGAAGGACAAGCACCCCGGTTCCGCCCGTGTCAGCGCAATATGCTTGGGCAATGCGGCGCGTACTTGCTCAAGACGATCTATCGGTACGTCGATATGACCAGTCAAAAAGACCTTGCTTTCGGACACTGTGCCCCCCGTCAACTCAAAGCGCCGAAAACTGAGCGGCCTGCTTGTCGGTCCAGAGAACCGTGATCTGGAACCCGTCCTCTGTCTGCTTTTCGGATCGGACGACGTCCTGACGGAATAGCCACGCGCGCTTGTCGCCTTCGGCAAATCCAAGGGTCAACGTGCTTTCGTGCCGTACGCCCTGCAGTTTGACCGCGATATCGGCCAGTAGCGGCTCTATCCCCTCACCCGTCACTGCGGAAATCGCAAAGATCGCAGGATCGCGATCCGAACGCGCTATGGCGGCTTCGCGATCCTCGTCGCTCAATAGGTCGATCTTGTTCCAAACCTCAAGCCGCGGACGTTCATCATCAACCCCAAGCGAGCTCAGGATCGTTTCGACATCCCGCGCCTGTTCGTCGGTTTCGTTATGGCTGATATCGCGCACATGAACAATGATATCGGCGCCCAGAACCTCTTCCAGCGTGGCGCGGAAGGCCGCGACCAGCTCGGTCGGCAGGTTCGAGATGAACCCAACTGTATCCGACAGGATCACCTCGGGGCCATCAGGCAGTTCAACCCGGCGCATAGTCGGGTCCAACGTGGCGAACAACATGTCCTTGGCCATCACCTCTGCCCCAGTCAGCCGGTTGAACAGCGTCGACTTGCCTGCGTTCGTGTAGCCCACTAGCGCAACGATGGGATATGGCACCTTAGCGCGCGCCGCACGGTGCAGGGTGCGGGTCTTGACCACCTTCTGCAATTGGCGACGCAAACGAACAAGCTGTTCGTCAATGGCGCGTCGGTCGGCTTCGATCTGTGTTTCACCCGGACCGCCGACAAATCCCAGCCCGCCCCGCTGCCGTTCAAGGTGGGTCCACGCCCGAACAAGGCGCGTCCGCTGATAGCTGAGCGCAGCCATTTCGACTTGCAGAACACCCTCGCGGGTCCGCGCACGATCGCTGAAAATCTCAAGGATCAGCCCCGTCCGATCAAGGATTTTGACCTTCCAGGCTTTTTCAAGGTTGCGCTGTTGAACAGGGGTAACCGGCCCGTCAATCAGAACCAGTTCGATTTTGTTATCGTGCATCCGTTCTGCCAGTTCTTCAATCTTGCCGCTGCCGAACAGCAACCCGGGCTGGGCGCGTTGCAGGCGCACGATTTCCGAGCCGACCACGTCAAGATCGGGCAAAGCGGCAGCCAGTGCCACCGCCTCTTCCAGCGCCGGTTCAGGAACACGGCGCTGTTCATCTGACTTGATTTCCGGATGCAGCACCCAAGCGCGGGTGCGCGTCCTATCGTGTTCCATCAAGAGGCGTCTTCGCCCTCATACAGGCTGATCGGCTGCGACGGCATGATGGTCGAAATCGCGTGCTTGTAGACCAACTGCGACTGTCCGTCGCGGCGCAACAACACGCAGAAGTTATCGAACCAGGTAATCACACCCTGCAATTTCACACCGTTGATCAGGAAAATTGTGACCGGGACCTTTGCTTTCCGTACATTATTCAGGAACGCGTCCTGCAGATTCTGTCTGTCCGAAGCCATATTTTTATAATCTCGCCATTGTTCTTGCTACGCGCTGCGGACCAACGCGCTCCCTCCGGCGGAGTATGGAGTGTCGTTAACCGAGTTTCCAGATGAAAAATAAGACATTCTGCGGGTGTGGATTCTTAGCCCCGCCAAAGTGTTGGCGTTATCAGCGCTACAATCGCCAGTGTTTCAAGCCGACCAATGACCATTGCGGCGCACATTGTCAGCTTGGCACCTTCCGACAAGTCCACCAGCCGCAGCGGAACATCCGTGGCCAGTTCGATCAACGGCCCGGTCGTACTAAGCGCGGCAACCGTCAAAACCATCGCCTGTTCAAACCCAGCCCCGGTCGCGGCCAGCAGCAAGTTGAAGGCCGCAGCGGTCAGCGCAAACATCATCAAAAAGATCCAAGCGATGAAGGCACCATCGCTTTGGATGCGTCTGTTGCCGCCACCCACCCCACTTACCGAGGACGGATAGATCAGTCGATCAATTTCGCGCGCACCGTTGAGGTACAGGGCAAACACGCGCAACAGTTTGACGCCACCTGCCGTTGTCGCAACGCCCCCGCCAATCAAGGCCAACCCCATCAGGATCAGGCCGGGTGTTCCTAATCCGGACAATTGCTGCGCGTCGTTCCAGTTGGCACTTTCGAATCCTGCAGTCGTGAGAAAGGACAAAGCCGTGAATGTCATGCCCCAGATAACGTTCAACGCCTGCAGCGGCTCCATCGTGTTGCCAATTTCATTCACACCCGCCCACACACGAATGAACAGCAGTATCGCGACCGAAAGGACAATCATCAGCCCGATCCGGAATTCCGGGTCTTTGTCCAGCCGAGAATACCCTGTCATGGCTGTATCGGTCGAAAACGTCAGACGGGAGAGCGCGAAGAAGAGAAACAGAAACAAAATCGCCTCGCCGGTAATTCCCGCCTGCGCGCCCTCAAGCCCCCCCACAGGCGAAATGCCGGACGTTGCCATGGTAGACATGGCATGGCAGATCGCGGTCAAACCCTGCTCACCCGCGATCAGCAGAAGCAACCAGATCACTGCCGTCAGACCGGCGTAGACGGGCGTCAGAGTACGCGCGACACGTATCAACCGACCACGCGGATCGACCTTTTCACTCTGCGCCACGCCCGAGACCGGGCGTCCCGGCTGCCCTCGGGCCGTTACTTCGAACCCACCCAGTGACAAGGGTGCCAGAATAGCTGCGGCAGAAATCCACATCAGCAAGCCACCCATCCATCCCACTTGCGCCCGCCATAGATGTAGCGGCGCGGTCAATCGGTCAGGGTCGGGAAAAATGTCCGCTCCGGTCGTCGTCAATGCGCTGACCATGTCGAAATACGCATTCAGGAACGTGGTGTTCCCCAAAGCATCATGCAGCGGGATCGCCAGAAAGATCGGCAGGATTGTAAAACAGGCCAGCAACACAGCCAACTGCCCCAATGTGCCGCGCCGTGGAACCCGGTTGGATGATGCAAGCGCAACGGTTGCAACGACAAACAACCCCAACAACCCCGAATAGAAGAAAGACCGGGACGTGTCGTGGTCATCCAGCGCGAGCGCATAGATCGCGGGGACCCACATCGACAAAGCAGCGATGCCCCAGATCAGCAGGAACAACGGCAATCGCCGCACCAGCCCGATCCTGTGTGCCTGCGCCCGCTCCATCAGAAGAAATCAATCGAGACCTGTAGCAACCGTTCGACCTCGGGCACGTCCTTGGCCATGGCAAAGATGGCGACCACGTCTTTTTCCTCGATCCGCAAGCTGCCGGTTGGCCGAAACAATTCTTCCCCTTTGCGAACCGCGCCAACAAGGACACCTTCGGGAAAGTCGATATCGCGCAACCGCTGCCCCGCCATAGGTGAGGTGGACAGAACCTCAGCCTCGATCACTTCGGCCTCGGCATCGCCGATGGAATAAACCTGCCGAACACGTCCATGGCGAATGTGACGCAGGATCGAGCTGACCGTGGTCGCGCGCGGGTTGATATAGGCATCAATTCCCAAAGGTCCCATCAAAGCGACCATGCTGGGGTCATTGATCAGCGCAATCGCCAATGCACAGCCTTCGGCCTTGGCGCGCACGGCAGCCAGCATGTTGGCACGGTCGTCGTCAGTGACGGCCAGCATCGCGTCTGCACGTTCAATCCCGGCCTCGCGCAGCAAAGCGGCATCAAGCCCGTCGCCATTCAGAACAATCGTACGCTCCAGCGCCTCGGCCGCGAGTTCGGCGCAATTGCGGTCCCGTTCGATGATTTTGGCACGTACGCGGCTTTCGCGTTCTTCCAGCGTGCGGGCAACTTCGAGCCCGACATTCCCGCCGCCGACGATGACGACGCGATCCTGTTTCTTTTGCGCCTTTCCGAACACCTCCATCGTGCGGTCCACGTCTTTGACATTGGCAAAGACATAGCATTCGTCGTCGACGAAAAGTTGGTCCTCGGATTCGGGGGCAAAAAGGGTGCCTTCGCGCCGCACCCCGACGACAACAGAGCTGAGCGTGGAGAATAGATCGGTCAATTGCCGCAAAGGGGTGTTCACAATTGGGCAATCCTCGTCGATGCGAATCCCCAAAAGCTGCGCCTGGCCGTCCATGAACATTTCGGTATCAAAGGCTGAAGGCGCCGAAAGGCGGCGCATGGCGGCGGCTGCGACCTCTCGCTCTGGGCTGATCACCACGTCGATGGGAAGGTGATCCCGGCGATAAAGATCCGAGTGGATCGCCTCAAGATAAGATTGTGACCGCAGTCGCGCGATTTTCCGCTGAATCGAGAATACCGAATGCGCCATTTGGCAGGTGACCATATTCACCTCGTCCGAATGGGTGGCGGCAATGATCATCTCGGCGTCGCGCGCACCTGCGCGTTCCAACACGTCGGGGTAGCTGGCGAACCCGGCGATGCCCTGAACGTCCAGTGTTTCCGTCGCCCGCCGCACGAGGTCCGGGTTATTGTCCACAACCGTTACATCATTCAATTCGCCCGACAGGTGCCGTGCAATCTGCCAGCCAACCTGACCAGCACCGCATATGATGACCTTCATGTTTTTGGCCCTCTTGCCTGAAATCTTTGAATGACAGATGCCCTTATAGCGGTCAATTGAATTGTCATACCCGTGCAATCAAGGCAAGATAACCCTATGAAAACAGTGCTTCGATTGCTTATTCCTGTTCTGACGCTCACCTCATGCGGCCCACTTTCCATGTATTACCGTGAGGGTGAAAGCGTATCGCGCATGCAAACGGACACGACCGAGTGTCGGGTGCAGGCGGTCAACAACGTGCCAGTCGCCACTCAAGTGCGGCAATCCCCGCCAACATATTGGCCCGGTCGAACCTATTGTCACGGGAACGGAAGATGCTACCGATCGGCTGGATGGTGGCAGCCGGGGCAAGTCTACACCGTGGATGTGAACCAAGGCCTGCGCAACAATGTCGAAGCGCAGTGCATGGCCAAAAAGGGATATCGACCCGTCAGCTTGCCGCCGTGCAGGCAAAATGTGAAATCACGGGTTCCTGCGCAGCGAACGAGACAACTCCCGCCGCTGAGCACCGAGTCGTGTTTCGTCAAATTTAACGACGGCGCGTTTCAGATCATAACCCCCGGAGTACCGGGCTAAAGTCACCGGCAGCTTATTCTGCCGGCTCCGGTTCATCCAATTGTGCGACACGTGCACCCGACTTGTTCGACGTCACAACGCCCAGTGATTTCAGCTTGCGGTGCAGCGCGCTGCGCTCCATCCCGACGAAGCTGGCGGTGCGGCTGATATTGCCACCGAAACGGTTGATCTGAGTCAGCAGATATTCACGTTCGAACGCCTCGCGCGCCTCACGCAGAGGCAACGTGGCCAATGCACCTGACAGTACGACACGGCCGGAATCGTCCGCTTTCTCATCCTCGGCGGGCAGCTCCTTGGCCTCGATTGGGCCCGTGCCGTCACCCAGGATCAACACCCGTTCGATCAGGTTCTTCAACTGGCGTACATTGCCCGGCCAGGTCATCGTCTGCAGCAGAGCGACGGCTTCATCAGATATCTCACGCATGGGTAGACCTTGGGATTCATTGCACATTTCGATGAAATGCTGCGCCAGAACCGGGATGTCCTCGCGCCGGTCTTCAAGCGAAGGCACATCAATCGGCACGACGTTCAAACGGTGATACAACTCTTCCCGGAACCGTTCTGCCGCGATCTCTGCGTCAAGATCCTTGTTCGTCGAAGAGATCACCCGCAAATCCACCCGCACCTTGTCAGATCCGCCGACGCGCTGAAACTGCTGATCAACCAATACGCGCAATATCTTGGATTGCGTGCCAAGCGGCATATCCGCAACCTCGTCAAAGTAGACTACGCCCCCATGCGCTTCTTCCAGAAGTCCGGATTCAACACCGCGCTCCGACGACTCTCGTCCGAACAGAACCTCTTCGACCCGCTCAGGTTCGATACCCGCGCAGTTTACAGTCACGAAGGGCGCATTCGCCCGGTTGGAATGGGCGTGAATATAACGCGCCGCGATTTCCTTGCCGGACCCGGCAGGGCCGCTCAACATTACACGGCCATTCGATTTGGTAACTTTGTCCAACTGACTTTGCATCGAACGGAAGGCGGCGGACTTGCCGATCATGTCCGAATTCGTGACTTCTTTGCGCTTGAGCGATGCATTCTCGCGGCGCAGGCGCGAGGTTTCCATTGCGCGCCGGATCACCACCATCAACTGATCAATGTTAAAAGGCTTTTCGATAAAGTCGTAAGCCCCCTGTTTGATTGCAGCCACGGCAATTTCAATATTCCCGTGCCCCGAGATGATCACCACTGGCACATCGGGATTGTCACGTTTCACAGCCTTGAGGATGTCGATTCCGTCCATGCGGCTGTCCTTTAGCCAAATGTCCAAAATCAAAAGCCCCGGCGGTTCCGAATTGATTGCCGCCATGCACTCGTCCGAGTTGCCAGCCAGCCGGGTTGAATAGCCTTCGTCCTCCAGAATGTCGGACACCAGCTCGCGAATATCGCGTTCGTCATCTACGATCAGAATGTCACTCATCTTTGGCCTGCTTTCAGTTTGTTTATATGATTTGCCTGCTTTTGTGGCGCAGCCGACTGGGTAAATTTGCCCCCCGGCAAACGGATAACGGCCATCGCGCCAAAATGGTCCTGTCCCTCAAATACCGGTGCATCTTCCAACGTCAGCGCACCGCCATGTTCTTCGATAATCTTCTTGACGATAGGCAGTCCCAGACCGGTTCCCTCGTCACGTGTGGTTACGTATGGCTCAAACAGCCGCGCCCGATCTTCGGGCAACCCTATTCCGTTGTCTGCAATGGTGATGATTGTCCCTGCATCATCACAGGTTACATCCACTTTTATCTGTGGTTTGAGATTTTTCGGAGCACCTTTTTTCTTCAAGGTTTCAATCGCTTCTCCGGCATTCTTGATAAGATTGGTCAAAGCCTGATTCAGCATCGTCGCGTCCAGATCCGCCACGACTGGGTGGTTCGGAAGCGTTGCATCAATCTGAACGTCGGGCTGACCGGATTGTTGCAGCAACACCGCCTCGCGTACCAGATCGACGACGTTTTCCTCGTGTCGGTCAGGTTCGGGCATACGCGCAAACTTCGAAAACTCGTCCACGATCCGCCTTAGATCATTGGTCTGCCGCACAATCACGTCCGTCATGGATTCGAGGCTGTTGCAATCTTCCTCATCCAGCTTGCGAGAGAATTTTCGTTTGATCCGCTCGGCACTCAGTTGAATTGGGGTCAGCGGGTTCTTGATCTCATGCGCAATGCGGCGAGCCACATCACCCCAGGCCGCCATGCGCTGCGCGCTGACCAGATCGGTTACGTCATCAAAGGCCACAACGTAACCTTCCAGACCACCATCCTCGCCCCGCCGGATTGCCATGCGCACCAGAAGGTTCTCCAACCTGCCCTTTCGGGTCACTTTGACCTCGCCCTGAACGGCTTCCTGACCGCTGTCCTTGAGGCTTTCAAACAAAGGAAGGAACTCCGGCACGGCAATACCGATGGCCAGATGTTCTTCCTTACTGGACCAGTCCAAAAGGCGTTCCGCCGACCGGTTCACGAATGTCACGCAACCATCGGAATCCACACCCACAACGCCGGACGTTACAGAGCTGAGGACCGAGTCGAACAGCCGCCGACGCCGCTCAATCTGGCGCGTATTTTCAAGCAGAGTGTCGCGTTGGCCTTTCAGTTGCCGAGTCATCTGGTTGAAATAACGGCCCAACATGGCGATTTCGTCGTCGCTGGCCTCTTCGATCACCTGCACACTCAGGTCACCCGCCCCAACCCGCTGCGCCGCCGTGGTCAATCGTCCGACAGGGCGTGACAGTCGCTCGGCAAACCACATGCCCAAAGACACAGCCGCCAAAATCAGGATCACCGCAAAGCCCAGATAAAGCAGGCCAAACTCGAACAGTACCCTGCCCCGTTCGTTTTCAAGCTGTTGATAGAACTGGACTGTTTCTTTGGTGTCGTCCAACAAGGTAAGCAGTTGCCCGTCTACCTCACGACTGACGTAAAGATAGCGATCCAAATAGGCCTGAAGGGGTACCAAGGCCCGAAACTCGCTGTTTTGCCAATCGGCAATTATCAGCAATCCAGTGTCCGTCGCTTCGATCATCTGCTCAGGCGTAGGGGCTTCGTAGTTGAACAGGTACGAACGATCGCCCCGGGATTTGATCTCGCCACTGCCGTCGATGACGTAAGCCTCGCGCAAGCCCCGCTGAATCTGCGACTGGCCCTGCGCCAGAACGGTGCGCAATTCGGCGTCCGAAATGTAGTAATCCCGCGCTCGAGCCGTATCCAAGAACCGCGCCAGAACGGTGGCGTCTTGGGTAAGTCCTTCGCGGTGCTCCTGTTCATAAGCCTCAGCAGCGGTCAAGGACGAGCCTACAACTTCGCGGACGCGGTCCGAGAACCAACCTTCAAGCCCGATATTCACCGTCAGCCCTGCGAAAATCGCGACGGTGACTGTTGGCACCAGCGCCAACAGCGTGAAAGCGCCGATCAGACGCAAATGAAGACGAGAACCCGCGGATTTAGCCCTTCGCGCGGCGATCAGGCTTCCAAGTTGGCTTAGGACCAGTGCCGCAACGACCAGAACATATACTAGGTCAGCCAGCAAAATCAGGCGCAGCGTCGGCGCCGTCGTTCCCAGATCGAATGGACCAATGACAAGGTAAGTGGCCAACGCAAGGACGGGGCCCAGCAAAACCAGACCCAAGGTGCTAAAATTGCGCAGCTTTCGTGACTTTCTCCACCGATTGATCGATAGGATCAGCCCGCTCTGTGCCCGGGTTGCCACCGTCTGCCCTCATCCTGATGTGCCGCTTGCGCGGCTTACCGCCATATTTCGTGGTCGTTGCCGGACATAGGCCCGGATGCCACGCTTTGTGTGGCTATATTACATCAGTTTGCGTCGCCGTGTCACCTGAATATCGAGATCAGTAATCTTTTTCCGGAGCGTATTCCGGTTTATGCCCAGCAGATCGGCACATTTCGCCTGATTTCCGCCGGTTGCGTCCAACGCCAGCTCGATCAAAGGGGCCTCAACCTCGCGCAGGATGCGTTGATACAGGCCCGGAGGTGGCAATAAATTGCCGTGCAGATCAAAGTAACGACGCAAATGACGCGCGACAGAGGCGGACAGTTTTTCGCGCTCACCATCCCCCAGAACCGGTTCGGCTTCGGGTTGACTGCCCAAGACCATCTCGACCTCGGCCTTCGAAATCTCGTCGGCGCGGCTGGTCAGGCTTAGACGGCGGATCGCATTTTCAAGCTGCCGCACGTTGCCGGGCCACGAATACCGGCGTACTAGTTCCACCGCCTCGGGGCTGAGCCAGCGTTTTGCGCCATGCTCGCGCTCCTCTCGCGCCAGAAAATGATCGGCCAAAAGCGTGATGTCATCCACCCGTTCGCGCAGGGCCGGAACATGGATTGTTGCGCCACACAGCCGGTAATACAGGTCCTGCCGAACACGACCGCTTTCCATCGCTTCAGTCAGGTCCGACTGGCTGGTGGCCATGAATCGGGGGACATGATCGCCCGGTGTGTCCATCATCCGCACAATCCGGGCCTGCAATTCATCTTCGATATCCGCGATCTCATCAATCAGCAGCGTGCCGCCACGCACACGGGCCATCACGCGGGCCGGACCTTCCAGATCACGCAAGTCCGCAGCCGTGGCTGTGACAAACGGCAACGTCCGGCGATCAGAGAAATCATGAATAGCACGTGCTATCAGAGACTTACCTGTTCCGCTTTCACCCGAAATCATCACTGAAAGATCGGTATTCATCACCCGCGCAACCAGACGATAAAGCGCCTGCATGACCGGTGTCCTACCGACCAGCGGCAGTTCTTCAGGGCGATCATCCGACGGTTCCGTGACCTCGGTTTGAACCCGCTGTTTCTGCTCCAACGCCCGCGCGGTGCGCTTCATCAGGTCTGGAAGGTCGAACGGTTTGGGCAAATAGTCATATGCGTCCGCCTCTGCTGCCTGAATCGCCGTCATGATCGTGTTTTGCGCGGAAATGACGATCACCGGCAGACCGGGCCGATCTTGGGCGATCTTGGGCAACATCTCCAACCCGTTCCCGTCCGGCATGACAACGTCCGAGATCACGACGTCACCCTTACCTTCTCCGACCCAGCGCATCAGCGTGGTCAGCGAGGATGTCGCATGTACCTTGCACCCTGCCCGCGTCAGGGCCTGTGTCAGGACCGTGCGGATTGTGCGATCGTCATCTGCGACCAATACTGTTCCATCCATCGGGTGCTCTCCTTATCTTCAGCTCTTGCCGGCTGTGTTCTACGTTGCGTCTTTTGGCGCCCGCCTCAGCGAGATGCGGAACACCGTGCGACCCGGCACCGAGTCGGCGGAAATCCAGCCGTCATGGTCCGAGATGATCTTGCTCACCAGCGCCAGCCCAAGGCCGGTGCCGTTTTCCTTGCCCGACACGAACGGGTCAAAAATATCGCTGCGAATCTTATCCGGCAGACCCGGCCCGTCATCCATGATTTCGATCTGCAGGGGCAGCGAATGCCCCGATCCATCGCTTCGCCGCAGTCGGAAGGAATGTTCGAAATACGTGCGAAGCCGGATTGTTCCCCCTTTAGGATCAGCTGCTTCCGACGCGTTCTTCAACAAGTTCAGTACAACTTGCAGAAACTGATCCGGGTCTCCATAGGCCAACGGCAACGAGGGGTCGTAATCTTCGATGATCGTCATATGGGCACCAAACCCCAGCAGCGCCGAGCGCCTTGCACGGTCCAGAACATCGTGAATATTGACCGGCTTGAAATCGGGCTGCGAGAGGTTGCCGAACTGCTCCACCTGCTCCAACAGCTTTACGATCCGGCGGCTTTCAGCGACGATAAGATCCGTTAATTCAAGGTCTTGCTGCGAGATATTCATGCTCAATAACTGCGCTGCCCCAGTTATTCCGGCCAACGGATTCTTGATCTCGTGCGCCAGCATTTCGGCCATGCCGATGGCGGACTGCGCCGCAGATTTGACCGTATTGCCGCGTGTCATCCGCCCTGCCAATTCGCGCGGCGAGATGATCATGATCATCGACCCCGTATGCCCAACCAAAGGTGCAATCTGCAACGCGCATTGCAGCGGCGCGCGACTGCCGGACCCTACGTCAACGTCGTTCACGAACAACGGGGTGCTTTGCTGACGGGCGCGCAGAAACGCCTCTTCCAGCGGGGCATCGACAGCGATCTGGTCCCAGACTGGGTTGCCGATTACGGACTTGCGGGACGCATTCAAAAACCCTTCACCCGCCGAATTTACATCGGTGATCCGGTCCTCGGCGTCAATAATGAAGGCTGGAACCGGCAATGAGGCCCAAATGCTCTGATCCGAAGTCATGCCGCAGCCTCCGCATCGCCTATAAGCGCATCGCCCAGCAGACGCAGAACCTCAGCCGTGTCGCGGGACGTCAGCACAGCGCGACGCAAACTCGGGGAGGTACCTGCCTCATCCATGTACCAGCCAAGGTGTTTTCGTGCGACCCGCAGCCCCAGGTCTGCACCATAGAATTCGAGCATTGACTGATAGTGCCCCTGCACCATTTCAACCAGATCATCACCTGTGGGAACGACCGGAGCTTGGGCGCCATACAAGTCGTGGCAAATCTGCGCCAGCAACCACGGCTTACCCTGGGCACCCCGCCCGATCATGACCCCATCTGCGCCCGACTTTTCCAGTGCAGTCCTCGCCGCGCTTGCGTCCACGATATCGCCATTGGCAATGACAGGGATCGATACAGCCTCTCTCACGGCCCGAATTGCGGCCCAATCCGCGCGCCCCTTATAGAACTGACACCGCGTGCGGCCATGGATCGTGACCATACGGATACCCGTGTCCTGCGCACGCCGCGCAACGTCCGGGGCATTCAACAGGTTATCGTCCCAGCCAAGGCGCGTCTTCAGCGTGACCGGCACGTCAACGGCATTCACGACTGCCTCGATCAGCGTCAGCGCGTGATCCGGTGTCTTCAACAACGCCGATCCGGAATAGCCGTTCGTCACCTTCTTGGCCGGGCACCCCATGTTAATGTCAATCACCCGTGCACCCCGATCTGCAACCTGCCGTGCAGCTTCGGCCATCCAATCTGCCTCGCGCCCTGCTAGTTGAACGGCGGTGTTTTCGACGTCGGCCGAAAGCTCGGCCCGCTCGCGCACGCCGGGCTTAGCTTGAACCATCTCCTGACTGGCGACCATCTCACTGACGACCATCCCGGCGCCAAAGCGCATCACCAGATCACGAAACGGCCGGTCGGTGATTCCGGCCATCGGAGCCAGCATGACTGGCGGGTTCAGGTCTTTGTCAGCGAGTTGCAGAGTCAACGTGCTTAATCCTTGGGCAGTTGCGGCTTTGATATCGAATTGAGCGTATATGAACAACAAAACGGGGGGGGTAGAAGCCCGGAAAATCATCATGTGCCTATTTTTTAAGCACGGTTACGCGGGTGATTGCCTCTGCATTCACCGCACCCTAAACATTGCGCTCAAATCACCGGAGTGACCGCCCCATGACCACCGCCGCAATCATCGTCGCCGCAGGACGCGGAACGCGCGTTGGAGGGGATATTCCAAAACAGTGGCGACCACTTGCAGGGCGTCGCGTCGCGGACTGGACGATTGACCGCTTTCAGGGTCAGGTCGACCACATCGTTCTTGTCCTGTCCGAGGGCGATCAACCCGCCTGGAGCGAGTTTGAAAGAACGAACCTGATCCTCGCCGCAGGTGGGTCGGACAGGGCAGCGTCTGTGCGCAACGGATTGGACGCGCTGGCCGATTTGGAAATCGAACATGTTCTGATTCACGATGTGGCGCGCCCTTGCGTGACCACCGATCTTATTCAGTGTGTTCTGTCGGCCCTGAACGATTCCCCTGCTGCCGCTCCGGGGCTTGCCGTCACGGATGCCTTATGGACCGGAGATGGACATTTCGTTACGGGAACACAGGACCGAACCGGCCTGTTCGCTGCGCAAACGCCACAAGGCTTTCACTATGGTGCGATTGTCTCAGCCCACGCGGCCCATCCCGGAGGCGCAGCAGACGATGTCGAAGCCGCACGCGCGGCGGGTCTGGACGTGGCGATTGTTCCAGGTGATGCGGCCAACTTGAAAATTACACGGCCCGAGGATTTTGCCCGGGCTGAACGCATAATGGGAACGAATATGAATGTAAGACTGGGCAACGGGTACGACGTGCATCGGTTTGGCGACGGGGATCATGTGATCCTGTGCGGCGTGAAAGTTCCGCATGATCGCGGCCTACAGGGCCACTCAGACGCAGATGTGGGAATGCACGCCGTGACTGATGCGATCTATGGCGCGCTGGCACAGGGTGATATTGGCCAGCACTTCCCGCCCTCGGACCCGCAATGGAAGGGCGCGGCCAGCAAGATTTTCCTGCGTCACGCGGTCGAACTGGCCGAAACGATGGGTTACGCAATTTCGAATGTGGATTGCACGCTGGTCTGCGAATACCCCAAGATCGGCCCCCATGTGAGCGCGATGCGCGCGGAAATGGCCCGGATTATGGGCCTACGGACCGATCAGGTCTCGGTCAAAGCGACCACATCTGAACGTCTGGGCTTTACCGGCCGAAGCGAGGGGATCGCCTCGCTTGCCACCGCCTGTCTGGTGAAGTCATGACCGCCGCGCGCCTGATCGGAACGGTCTGCGGTGTGGGTTATCTGCGCCCTGCGCCGGGCACATGGGGATCGCTGGTCGCCCTGCCCCTTGCGTGGCTGCTGCATACGCTGGGCGGCTTTCCCCTGCTGGTGATCGCCACGCTGGCAGCGTTCCTGGGTGGCCTTTGGGCGACCCGCGTGATGACTGCAGGGCAAGAGGATCACGATCCGTCCGAGATTGTTATAGATGAGGTCGCGGGCCAGTTCATCGCGCTTTGGGCGGTTTCCTACCCCTCATGGGCGCATGGGATCGACATTACCGCACTCTGGCCCGGTTGGATTGCCGGTTTCCTGCTATTCCGGCTGTTCGACATCACCAAGCCCGGTCCGGTTGGTTGGGCCGACCGCAAGGGGGATGCGATGGGCGTTATGCTGGACGATATGATCGCCGGGGTATTCGCCGCCATTGGTGTGATACTGCTGGCAGGGCTTGCACATGGAGTTCTTGGGCTATGAACGTGACTGACCTGCTTGACCGCGCCAAGGTGCAAGGGGTGATGATCGCCACCGCCGAAAGTTGCACAGGGGGCATGGTGGCCGCGGCGCTGACCGACATTCCTGGAAGCTCGGCGGTGGTTGACCGCGGTTTCGTCACGTACACCAACACCGCCAAGCAACAGATGCTGGGTGTTAACGCCGGGACGCTGGACGCCCATGGCGCAGTCTCGGAACAGGTCGCCCGCGAGATGGCCGAAGGAGCGTTAGAGCATTCAGATGCGCAACTGGCCGTGTCCATTACCGGTATCGCAGGCCCCGGCGGGTCCGAGTTCAAACCCGAAGGGCGCGTGTGCTTCGGACTAGCTGCCAGCGGGATGCCAACGCATGTTGAAACCATCGAATTCGGCGCGCTCGGCCGTGACAAGGTTCGCGTTGCCGCGCGCGATCACGCGTTGAACTTGCTTTCAACTGGGCTTTTCACACTCGCCTAAAAATAAAGCATTTTGCCAGATTTGATGCGCATTTAATCATCACTTCACAAAAAGCCCCCAAAATAGGCGGGTTTTTCGATCATTGCCTCTTTTTTCCACGCTCTCCCTCCGCTTCAAGCCCCGCCACACATGCTGATGAGGAGAGCGGCCAATGAATGGAGCCGATACCGCCTGGATCATAGTTGCAACCGCACTGGTCCTTTTCATGACACTTCCGGGCCTGGCCCTGTTCTATGGCGGCCTTGTGCGTGCCCGTAACGTGCTGAGCGTTTTCATGCACTGTTTCTCGATCGCAAGCCTGATGAGCATTCTGTGGCTGGTCGCGGGCTACTCGATTGCGTTCGGCGACGGCGGGTCGGGCCTGTGGGGCGGTCTGGGCAAAGCCTTTCTGAACGGCGTCGATGCAGACAGCCTTTCAGGCAATCTGCCCGAGGTTCTTTTCTTCGCGTTCCAGATGACATTTGCCATCATCACGCCCGCGCTGATCGTGGGTGCCTATGTGGAACGCGTTGGTTTTGGCTTCGTGCTGACCTTCTCGGGCCTGTGGATGCTGCTGTGCTATGCGCCGGTGGTGCATTGGATCTGGGGCGGCGGCATGCTGACCGATGGCGGTATTCTGGGTGAGGTCGGCGTGCGCGACTTTGCAGGCGGAATTGTGGTGCATGAAACCGCAGGTCTGGCCGCGTTGATCATTGCCGTGGTGCTTGGTCCCCGCCTTAACCGCACGACGCCGCCGCACAACCCCGGATTCGTGATGGTTGGTGCCGCGATGCTGTGGGTCGGCTGGTTCGGCTTCAACGGTGGGTCGCAACTGGCCGCTGACGGCGGTGCCGCGATGGCGATGACCGTGACACATATCTCGGCCGCAACCGCCTCGCTGACATGGGCGCTGTACGAGCGGATCAAGTACGGCAAAGCCTCGATGGTTGGTCTGGTGACCGGCACGATTGCGGGTTTGGCGTCAATCACCCCGGCTTCGGGCTATGTCGATCCGGTGCAGGCGCTGATCATCGGTGCTGTCGCAGGTGTGTTGTGCCAAGAGGCCGTCAATGTCATCCGCAACGTGCTGAAAATCGACGACACGCTGGATGTCTTTGCCGTGCATGGTGTCGGAGGCATTTTCGGCACGATCATGATCGCCGTGTTCGGCCTTGGCGCTTGGACCGCACAGTTGGGCGGGTTGGTTATCGTGGGTGCCTTTACGGCAGTTGTCACATTTGTGTTGATCAAGGTGGTTGCGCTGATCACCCCGCTTCGCGTAGACGCCGAGACCGAGACAAACGGCCTCGATCTGTCGGTACACGGTGAGCGGGCCTATGACATGAGCAGCTAAGCCCACCTTGGCGCTCGGGCCCTTTTGGGCCATGGCGGGCCTCGCATCTGCGGGGTCCGCTTTTCTTTTGCCCGCCCTCTCGACTCTGGGTGGCGGGGCGCGCTATCAGCCCGCAACGTGTTTTCAGCCCAGAGGTTTGCACCATGATCCCCAGCTCGTACCCCGACAGCACCGAAATCGCCCGCCTGACCGCGCGGATGCTGCTGGAGATCAAAGCCGTCCACTTCAATTCGCGTGAGCCGTTCACGCTCGCTTCGGGCCTGCCTAGCCCAACCTATATCGACTGCCGCAAGCTGATTTCATACCCGCGTATCCGGTCGACCTTGATGGATTTCCTGACCGTTACCGTGATGCGGGACGCGGGGTTCGAGGCATTTGACAACATCGCGGGTGGAGAAACCGCTGGCATCCCGTTTGCCGCCATGGTGGCCGAGCGCATGGCCCTGCCGATGACCTATGTACGCAAAAAGCCCAAAGGCTATGGCCGCAATGCCAGGATTGAGGGCGCAATGTCCGAGGGTGAGCGGGTCTTGCTGGTCGAAGACCTGACCACCGATGGAGGTTCCAAGCTGTCATTCGTCGACGCGATCCGCGATACGGGTGCCACCTGCGGCCATACCGCAGTAATCTTCTACTATGGGATCTTCCCCGAGACCGAGAAAACCCTGGGCGACCATGGCGTGAAGCTGCATCACCTGTGCACCTGGTGGGATGTTCTGGCCGAAGCAAAGGCGCAGAAAGCCTTTGATGCAGAGACACTTGATGGCGTCGAAGCCTTCCTGAATGATCCGCGTGGATGGCAGGAAACCCACAAAAGCTGATAATCCACCTGTGCATAAGCTGGGGGTAACTCGGCGTAGAATCGCCCCTAGACGCTTGCATCTAGTATCGCTGGCTGGATGGCGCACTAAATGTTGCGCGGCGCGGCGTTCTTTGGCAAAGTTGTCCAAACTTATCCCAAGCTGAAGCCGAGTTATACGCAACTTATCTTCAGAGATTTACAGATGGCCCAACAGGTGCCGGAATGATTAGAACTGTCGCACGGGCAGCGGGGACAAAATGAACGAGATTAGCAGCATCGAGCAGGCAGCGGCGCAGATTCAGAATGCCGAAACTATGCCGCACTCCATCGAGGCCGAGCAGCAGCTTCTGGGCGCGATCCTGACGAATAATGATCTGTATGACCGGGTGGCCTCGATCATCGGGGCCGAGCATTTCTATGACCCGGTCCACGCCCGCATCTATGAAGTCGCCGCCAACCGCATCGCCAAGAATGCGCTGGCCTCACCCGTCACGCTGAAATCCTTCATGGCCGAGGATGAGGGCCTGAAGGAATTGGGCGGCCCCGCCTATCTGGTCAAACTGGCGGGCGCCTCGATCAGTGCGTTTGCCGTGCATGATTATGCCCAGATGATCTATGACCTGGCCATTCGGCGCGAGTTGATCCGACTGGGTCGGGACATTTCGGACAAAGCGGCGCGGGTCGATGTATCAAGCGAACCAAAAGAACAAATCGTCGAGGCCGAGCAACAGCTTTATCAGTTATCCGAGCAGGGCCAGACCGAACAGGGATTTCAATCCTTCCTCAAGGCGGTCACAGAAGCCGTCAACGTCACCAACGAAGCGTACCAGCGCGGCGGTGGCATGGCGGGGATATCCACCGGTCTGGCCGACTTGGACAAACAGCTTGGGGGCCTGCACCCCTCGGACCTGATCATTCTGGCCGGGCGTCCGTCGATGGGGAAAACCTCGCTTGCGACCAACGTGGCGTTCAACGTGGCCAAAGCATACAAGCGCGGCACTAAATCGGATGGGTCCGAAGGAGCGGTTGACGGCGGCGTGGTCGGGTTCTTTTCACTGGAAATGAGCGCCGAGCAGTTGGCGGGCCGGGTTCTGGCCGAAGCGTCCGAAATCTCAAGCCACAAAATCCGTCAGGGTGACATGACGGAATCCGAATTCCGCCGTTTCGTGGACGCCGCGAAGGAGTTGGAAGCCTGCCCGCTTTTCATCGACGACACCCCGGCCCTGCCGATTTCGCAGCTTGCCGCCCGCGCGCGGCGGTTGAAGCGGACACATGGGCTGGACCTGCTGGTGATCGACTATTTGCAACTCTGCCGGGGTATGTCCGACAACCGGGTGAACGAAATTGCCGAGATTTCGATGGGCATGAAGGCCATCGCCAAGGAATTGAACATCCCGGTCATCGCTCTGTCTCAGCTGTCGCGTCAGGTCGAAAGCCGCGACGACAAGCGCCCGCAACTGTCAGACCTGCGGGAATCAGGCTCGATCGAACAGGATGCCGACGTGGTGATGTTCGTGTTCCGCGAGGAATATTATAAGGAACGCGAAAAGCCCGGCGATCATGAGCTGGAAAAGATGGAAGAGTGGAAACAGGCGATGGAACGCCTGCACGGCAAGGCCGAAGTCATTGTCGGCAAGCAGCGACATGGTCCCATCGGCACGGTCGAACTGTCGTTCGAGGCGCAATTCACCCGCTTCGGCAATCTGGTCAAACCCTGGCAGCAGGACGGCCAGATCGAAGGCTACTGACCTACCACAATTCAGGCTTGTCAAACGCGGGAACGCAGCGCGACGGACCAGTGAAAGGGGCCGCGTCGCCCTCAGCCAGCGACTGACCGATCCATCCGTGCGGCTGGCTCAGCTTCTGGGGCGGACGGGCGAAATCCTGCGCCATCGGTTTGAACCCTGTCTTTCCGTAGTAGGCAGGATCACCGTAAGTTATCGCGAAATCAACGCCTTGCCCCTTCAGGTCGTCCAGCGCGAAACGGATCAGCCTTTGCCCAATCCCTGCTTTCTGGCGATCGGTTTTAACGGCGACCGGCGACATCAAAACGACGTTGCGCGGGTCTTCATCGTAAAACAAGCGCGAAAAGAGGATGCACCCCAAAAGCTCTTCACCTTCGCTTGCCAGATAGCAGCGCAGATCGTCGTCTTCGGATGTCCCCATCAAATCCTGCACCAACGACGTCAGAGCCTGACCTTCGGCCACTCCTTCGGAGGCTGTGAAAACGTCCCCATAAAACGATGGTATCTGCGCCTCAAAACCGGCGTATCCCGACGTAAGTTCAATCATGTTCGCCCTTTTCCCGCCGTCACAGCCCAAGTGAACGATTCCCCTGGCTGGCCGCTGTTGATCACAAGTTAAACACAATAGGGCACCCGTAAAAAACGAAAACTCGACCGGCAATTTGGCGCGCCCGTTTCGAAATACAGGCCGCATGCCGCCCACGTTCCCGTCAATCGAGGCAATAATCGGCCCGTACCCCCTTGACCTGCCGCGATCCAATGTCATGAACAGAGCCATGAGTACCGCACGTTTGACGATCAACCTTCATGCGCTGGCCAGCAACTGGCAGGCGCTCGACGCGAAAACCAATGTCGAGACCGGCGCCGTGGTCAAGGCCGACGCTTATGGCCTTGGGGCCGAGCCCGTTTCGGCAACGCTGGCCGAAGAAGGCGTGCGCAAGTTCTTTGTGGCGGCCGCGGAAGAAGGGGCCGCCGTCCGTCAGGCCGTCGGGCCTATGCCAATGATCGGCGTGTTCTCGGGCCATATGGAAGGCGACACAGATCTGTTGCGCGACCATGACCTGACACCTTTAATCAATTCACCCGAGCAGTTCCTACGCCATGTCGAGGCCCTGCCCGATCAGGCTTTCGGGGTTCAACTGGACAGCGGCATGAACCGTCTGGGCCTAGAGCCTGCGGACTGGGCGGAACTGCGCCCCAGGATCGAACCGCTGAAACCGCTTGTTGTGATGTCGCATTTGGCGTGCTCGGACGAACCTGACCACCCCATGAACCAACAGCAGTTGCGAACCTTCCGCGAGATGACCGATGGAATTTCCGCGCCGCGTTCACTGGCGGCCACTGGGGGAACGCTGCTTGGCCCCGAATTCCATTTCGACTTTTGCCGCCCAGGGATCGGTTTGTACGGTGGAATGCCGTTCGCTGACGCAAAACCGGTGGTGACCGTAGACTTGCCTGTCATTCAGGTCCGCCAACTGGCGGTCGGAGAAACGGTTGGCTATGGCAACAGTTGGACGGCCCGGCGGCCGTCGCGCATTGCAACTGTCGCGGCGGGATACGCGGATGGGTTGCACAGGGCAATTGGCGGCGGGATCGACGCGTTCGCCGGTGGTCAGCCCTGCCCAGTCGTTGGACGCATTTCGATGGACCTGATTACCGTCGATGTCACCGATTTGCCCAATGACCCCGAGCGTATGCGTATCCTGAACGGTCACCAGACTGTCGATGATCTGGCCGAGGCCGCTGGCACCATTGGATATGAAATCCTCACATCGCTAGGCGCGCGATATTCCCGAGGCTACGTGGAATGAGTGCGCTGGACATGCTGGGCGGTCTTGGTCGCGCAGTGCTGACCCTGCTTGCGACCTTTGGCAAGGTGGCCTTGTTTTCCATTGACGCCATCTCACACATCTTCAGGCCGCCTTATTACCCACGCGAATTTGCCGTTGCGCTGATGAATATCGGATGGCTGTCTTTGCCCGTTGTCGGATTGACCGCCATCTTTACCGGCGGTGCGCTAGCGCTGCAAATCTATGCAGGCGGTGCGCGTTTCAACGCCGAGGCCGTGGTACCGCAGATCGTTGCCATTGGCATGGTGCGCGAGCTTGGTCCGGTTCTGGTCGGCCTGATGATCGCCGCCCGTGTTACCTCGTCCATCGCGGCTGAGATTGCGACCATGAAGGTGACCGAACAGATCGACGCGTTGGTGACACTGTCGACCCACCCGATGAAATACCTAACAGCGCCCCGCGTTCTGGCCGCGCTAATTACCGTGCCCCTGCTGGTAGGCATCGGGGATATCATCGGCATCGCCGGAGGGTATGTCGTCGCGACCGAGAATCTGGGCTTCAACGCAGCGACCTATCTGCAAAACACGGTCAATTTCCTTGAAACACGCGACATTGTCTCGTCGCTGGTCAAAGGGGCGGCTTTTGGCCTGATCGCGGCGATCATGGGCTGCTACTACGGCATGAATTCGGGACGCGGCGCGCAAGGCGTCGGTCGGGCGACCAAGTCCTCGGTCGAGTCTGCTGCAATCATGATTCTGGCCGCAAACTTCATTCTGACAGGGGTGTTCTTCTCGGTATGATCAGGATGGAAAATGTACACAAAGCCTTTGGCTCCAATCAGGTTCTGCGCGGCATGAGCCTTGATATCCCCAAGGGCACCTCGATGGTCATCATCGGCGGGTCGGGCACCGGAAAGTCCGTTGCGCTGAAATGTATTCTTGGCCTGATCAAACCCGACAGTGGCATGATCTATGTTGACGGCAAAGACGCCACCAAGGGCGACCGGGATGCGTTTCTGGCGCGGTTCGGGATGTTGTTTCAAGGGGCGGCGTTGTTTGACTCGCTCCCCGTCTGGCAAAACGTGGCCTTCCGCCTGCTGCGCGGCCCGTTAAAACGCCCCCCGGAATATGCGCGCGAGATTGCAATCGAGAAACTTCGCCGGGTCGGTCTGAAATCCGACGTGGCCGATCGGTTCCCATCTGAACTGTCGGGCGGGATGCAGAAGCGCGTGGGCCTCGCCCGCGCCATCGCCGCCGAGCCGGAGATCATTTTCTTCGACGAGCCCACCACCGGCCTTGACCCGATCATGTCTGGCGTCATCAACGACCTGATCCGCGAAATCGTGACCGAGATGGGCGCGACGGCCATGACCATCACCCACGACATGAGTTCCGTCCGCGCGATTGCCGACAACGTCGCCATGCTTCACGGAGGCGTCATCCAATGGACAGGCCCGGTTGGGCAGATGGATTCGTCGGGCGATCCTTACGTGGAACAGTTTATCAGTGGGAGTGCCGAGGGGCCAATTGAGGCGGTGCGATAAAAGCTTCACTATGCGAGGCAATGTGACAACCACGTAAGTTACAAAGATGTTTTTCTTAATTGCTGTAGTATTATTTTTACCAATAACAGCCGCCTGGATCTCTATCTCGCTTGGTCAGAAAATCAAAGCGACCACCGACTACAAGAAAGTCGGTCTAGTCTTGATTTGGACCCCCATGCTTTGCAGCGCTTGGATAACACTTTCAATAATTGCACTCCTTAACACTTCTAGTTTCCCTGAAAGCGTTCAGGAGTCGATGTTAAAAGGAGAATGGCTGGAAACCGTGGTGGTTGCGCCGGTCATTCTTTGCGCCGTTGCAACAATTGGTGCCGCGATTTTCGCAATCACTAAACGTCTCTACCCGGTTCATGCCGCTGTGACCGTTATTTTTTGTATTCCGGTTATGCGGATGTTTTTTAAATATTCTGCAGAGGTATTTGGATAATTCATAGCTCATCCATCTTGTTTGCGCTTGTGGAACACTAAGTCGAAATTCCACTTGGAATTCTGACATCTTTGACCAATCTAAGCATATGCTCCGCCTCGCCACCCTCTCGCTCCTGATCCTCTACCCCATCGCATGGTTTGCCCCACTGATGCGCGCCGGTCTGCTGCCCATTTTCGGCCTGTCGGAAATCAGCGTCATCACCGGCCTCCAATCCCTGTGGAAATCCGATATCTTCCTTGCACTGGTTGTCACCGTCTTTGCCCTCTTCGCGCCCTATATCAAGACGATTGGCACGGCTCTGGTGCAGTGGGACCTGCTGGACGCCCGCGTTCAACCCGCGCTCAATATCATGGGGAAACTGGCGATGGCTGACATCTTTCTGATCGCGCTGTACATCACGCTGGCCAAAGGCATCTCCTACGCCACTATCGAAACCGCATGGGGATTGTACTTGTTTACAGCCTGCATTCTGGCCTCAATCGCGCTGGGATACATTACGGAAATGACATCCAGTTCACGAAAACCTCAGACCTAATTGATTGAAAACCTTCATCTGGGTATCATCTTAATATTTCGAGCAGCAACAATTAGTAGTTCCAGGTCCGCAGCGGATCAATCTGCGTGTGTTAATTGCATCCCACTCTGGCCTGGTTTGTACCGGTTTGAGAAGGAGTTCGTCTATCATGACCGCCCTCCATAATATGACTTTGCAATTTCAGAATGCGTTTTTAAGACTTACTTTTTTGCTGATTTGTGCTGCGGCACTGTTCTCTGTTTCAACGACAATACTTTCTGCTTTCGGCGTGCTGCCATGGTTGTCCATGCAAGCCGGTTTCGGCACGGGAACCTATGTTGATGCGGGTATGTTCATACAGATAGGACTGACAGCACTGATTCTCATGCTGGCGTTCTATCTGCCGGCAAATGCGCGAATGATGGCGCTGGAAAACGCCCATCGGAAGTTCTCGCTGAACATGCAGGACATCTCTTACGCGTACCAGTTGGCGCATGCGGCTGATCGTGGGGATACCTTTCTACTGTCCTCGGAATTCGATGCGGTCAAGGAACGGATGGCGTTTCTGCGCCACCATCCAGACCTGCAATTGCTTGAGCCGGAAATCCTGGAACTGGCCGCACAGATGAGTCAGATCAGTCACGAGCTGGCTGAAACCTATGGCGATGCCAAAGTTTCCCGCGCGCGTATGTTCCTGCAACAGCGACAGGAAGAGATCGAACAATTCCAGCAGCGGATCGGCGACGCCCAGACCATTCAGCAGGAACTGCGACAGTGGACACGCGATATCGAGATCGAAGAATCCATTGCCAAGTCTCAGCTTGCTCGGCTGCGCGATGAGTTGTTCGAACTTCTGCCAGAGCTGTCAGCCCAGTTACAGACGCCGGCCGAAGATCGTGAAACTTCGGCATCCAGCGTAATTGCAATGTCACCACCACGCGCGGCGGAATAGGCGCGTCAGCGCCTGCTGTCGACGATGACCCGTCGGGTCTGAGGACGCAGCCCGCCACCGTCGGAGAGGAAAGCCCATAAGGGCTTGAAGAACCGACCGTCCTCGGGCACCAAGGACGGCATGGTGAAGACGACTTCTTTTTCTTGTTCGGCCTGTGGTGCTACCCATTCCCGTTGGTCCGGGCGATGCGACAGTTGCGGCGAATGGAACACGATTGCGCAGGATGTACCCCTTTCGGCTGGCCCTGCAAAAAAATCCCTCGGCGGCAAACGTGGCCAGCCCATCGCACTCACGGACCTGTCGACCGAGGAAACTCCCCCGCCCCGCACGCTGTGCGGGGTTGATGAACTGGACCGTGTTCTGGGTGGTGGCCTTGTTCCGGCCTCGGCCTTGCTGGTGGGCGGTGACCCCGGAATCGGCAAGTCCACTCTGCTGCTGCAGGCTGCCGCCCGGTTCTCGCGTGCTGGCGTCAAGACCATTTATGTGTCCGGCGAAGAAGCCAGCGCGCAGGTGCGGATGCGCGCGCGTCGCCTTGGGCTAGAAGACGCACCAGTGCAACTGGCGGCGGAAACCAACCTGCGCAACATCCTGACCACGCTTGAGGCGGAAAAGCCCGGCCTTGCCATTATCGACTCGATTCAGACCATGTGGGCCGACAATGTCGACAGCGCCCCCGGCTCGGTTTCACAAGTAAGGGCCGCTGCGCATGAATTGACCACGTTTGCGAAACGACACGGGATTTCGATCATCATGGTCGGCCATGTCACGAAAGAGGGTCAAATCGCAGGCCCCCGGGTCGTCGAGCATATGGTCGATACAGTGCTGTATTTTGAGGGCGAACGCGGTCATCAGTTCCGTATCCTGCGCGCAGTCAAGAACCGTTTCGGCCCTGCAGATGAGATCGGCGTGTTTGAAATGACGGGCAAAGGTCTGGCTCAGGTCACGAACCCTTCGGCCCTGTTCCTGTCCGAGCGTGGCGCGCCCAGCCCCGGTTCGGCAGTATTCGCGGGGATCGAAGGTACGCGCCCTGTTTTGGTTGAATTACAAGCACTTGTCGCACCTTCCCCACACTCTCAGCCCCGCCGAACGGTCGTGGGTTGGGACAGCGGGCGACTGGCCATGATCCTGGCCGTGCTAGAGGCACGGTGCGGTGTGCCCTTCACCGGGCTTGACGTTTACCTCAACGTGGCCGGTGGCCTGAAAGTCAGCGAACCCGCTGCCGACCTTGCGGTTGCAGCGGCATTGCTCAGCGCACGCGAAGACACGGCCCTGCCCGCAGACACGGTCGTCTTCGGGGAAATCTCGTTATCCGGGGCACTTAGGCCAGCCTCTCAAACTGAAAATAGGTTGAAAGAAGCCCAGAAACTTGGTTTCACATCAGCCATAGCTCCGGCAGGTGGCAAAACTGGGAGTGTGGCAGGTCTGACACTCACCCGACCCTCTGATTTGGTGGGGTTTGTTGGCGAAACCTTCGGAGCAGGTTAAGGTAACGCCTTGAGAGGCTGAAAAAAATACAGGCGAGGGCCATGGAAGGTTTTACAATTATTGACGGGGTGGTTGCCCTGATCGTCGTGGTGTCGGGCCTATTGGCCTATTCCCGCGGCCTTTTGAGAGAGATTCTGGCGATTGCGGGTTGGGTCGCAGCCGCCGTGCTTGCCTTTATTTTCGCACCCCAAGCTGTGCCGCTGATCAAAGAGATTCCCGTCGTTGGTGATTTCCTGCGCGACAGTTGCGAATTGTCGGTGATAACCGGGTTCGCAGCCGTATTTGCAGTGGCCTTGATCGTGGTCAGCATATTTGCACCCCTGTTTTCCTCGGTCGTGCAACGCTCGGCGCTGGGTGGACTGGATCAGGCGCTTGGGTTCTTTTTCGGTATCGCGCGCGGCATCTTATTGGTCGCCATCGCGTTCTTCGTCTACGACACGGTCATGACCGGCCAGTCCTATACCATCGTGGACGAAAGCCGTTCGGCGAAAGTTTTCGAACAATTCGGGGAAAAGATCGAAGAGCAAAACCCCGAGGCCGCTTTGGGTTGGGTCACCCAGCAATACGAAGAACTGGTCGCAAGCTGCACAGAGGGGTCAGCCCCCACCGAAAGCTCTACTCCGACCGAAGAAACGACGACACCAACAACGAACGAATAACAAAAAAGCCCGGCTCAGACCGGGCTTTTTCTTTGGCCGTGAGACTTTGCTTCAGGTAAAGCCTTCACCCGCGCACACCGTACAGCGGACGTTCTTCAGGCCGAAACAGCCGGTACAGTTGCTGTAGATAGGTTTTCCATAGACATCGCGGCTTTTGACGACCTCGCCCGCCCCATTGCAAATCGGGCACGGAGCACGGCCCATTCCACGACAACGATGGCATCGCCGCTTGGACGGCTCTTCCTTTTTTTGTCCTTGTTTGTGCTGCCACATTTTTCAAAACCCTGCCCGATATTTTTCTATATCAGACAATCATTCTTGCGGAATTGACAGCATAAGCCGCACCGAACGTCACCTTTTGATGCTCATTGTGACAAAATCCACCTGCGTCAAATCGCAAATGTGATCCTTTGATGACACCGGCACCGTAAGGCATTATGTGAGAGCCGAACTGACATGGAATCGGAGCCACCGATCTTGCTGTATCTGTTTTTCTTCGCGCCAACCCTTCGTGACGCAGGCGCGTCTGCCCCTAAGTTTAGACGGGCAGTACAAAGCATAGATACTCCCATGCGCCCGTTCCAAACCGCGTCGCACGTCAAAACGTCATAGAAATTGGAGCCCGTACATGTGTGGGATTTTGGGGATCGCAAGCAGAACGCATGATGTGTTTGCGGAAATCTATGACGGGCTGCTGATGTTGCAGCACCGGGGTCAGGATGCCTCGGGGATCGTCACCTATACCGGAGAGTTCTTTCGCGAGAAAAAGGCCAACGGTTTGGTCAAGGACGTGTTCAACGCCAAGGACGCGGAAACCCTGCTGGGCAAGGTCGGGATTGGCCACGTCCGCTATCCGACCGCCGGGTCGCTCAGCGCGTCTGAGGCGCAGCCATTCTTCGTGAACGCCCCCTACGGCATCTATCTGGTCCACAACGGCAACATCACCAATACCGCCCAACAGCGTGCAAAGGTAACGGGCAAGTACAGCCGCCACCTGCGCACGACATCAGATTCCGAGATTTTGCTGAACGTTTTGGCCGACAAAGTGGCCGATGCGATCAAAGTCAACGGCAATGCCGATCCGATCCGCAACATCTTCGCCGGTGTGAAGATGACGATGGAACGTGTTCAGGGTGCCTATTCCGTCATTTGCCTGATCGCTGGGGTCGGCATGTTGGCGTTTCGTGACCCGCATGGCATCCGCCCGCTGTCCGTTGCGATCCGCGAGGAAGGCGGCAAAGGAGATGACTATGCCTTTGCCTCGGAAGATGTTGCTTTTGGGATCAACGGGTTCAGCAAATTGCGTGACCTGCGTCCGGGCGAAGCGATCCTAATCGACCTTGACGGAAACAAACACGAGTTCCAGGCCGTCGAAGGCAAGCTGACACCCTGTATCTTTGAATATGTGTATCTTGCACGTCCGGATTCGTTGCTGGATGGCGTATCCGTTTACAAGACCCAGATGCGCATGGGGCAGACTCTGGCCAAACAAATTCAGGATTCAGGGCTTGAGATCGACCGGATCATCCCGGTTCCCGACAGCGCCCGCCCCGTCGCACTTGAGGCTGCCAAGATTACTGGTATTCCCTATCGCGAAGGTTTGGTGAAGAACCGCTATGTCGGGCGTACCTTTATCATGCCCGGTCAGGAAGAGCGTCAGAAATCCGTGCGCCGCAAGCTGAATGCGGTTCCGCTGGAGTTCGATGGGCATAACGTGCTGCTGATCGACGATTCCATCGTGCGCGGCAACACGATCAAAAAGATCGTCCAAATGTGCCGTGAGGCCGGTGCAAAAAAGGTCTATATCGCCAGCGCCTCGCCTCCGGTGAAGTACCCCAACGTCTATGGGATCGACATGCCCACCAAGCATGAATTGATCGCCAACGGTAAAGAGATCGAGGAAATTCGGCAGGAGTTGGGTGCAGACGCTTTGTTCTATCAGCACCTCGACGACCTGATCTGGGCGGCCAAGGAAGGCAACCCCGAGATCGAGGCCTTTGACTGTTCATGCTTTGACGGCAAGTACATCACCGGCAGCGTCAGCGAAGACTATTTAGACACGCTGGAAAACAGCACTCGGGTCAGCAAAAAGCGCGAGGACATGCAGATACCGGGCGGGTCGTGGAACGCGGCCAAGCTAGCCTCTGGCTAAGAGCTACATCGCGAATCAGTTGTGACAATGGCCCGCGTTGCTTAGGCGATCGGGCCATTTTTCATGCCCGGAGAGGGAACGATTGGTTGATTTCCGCGCACAACCCTCTGGCGAAGGAGGCGCATTCGCAATGGGTTCGCTGGGTCGGTATGGTATGTGGCGGAACGGCCTGCCAACCGCACCTTTTGTTCCGGCCGCGCCTTTGATAGCCCCCCTGTCACCAACCACTCAACACAAGGGGCTGGGGCCATGCGCCCCGGCCGCAGTTCATGTCAAACGCCACCGTCAAAAGCGCTGCCACGCAGAAGGGCGCGTTAAAAAAGAACTCAGTTTCCTTACTTGGAATTTTTGGCTCCAAAACCGATATGCGTGCTTTGGTGCGCTTGTCATCGGGCCGCGTGAAAGAGGTCAAACCGGGTAGCCGCATTGCCTCGGGCACCGTGGTCGCCATTGATGACGACGGAGTGATGCTGCGACAAAGCGGCCAAACCAAGCGGATCGCCATCCCCGGCAGCTAATCCTGTCTTGACGCTTTGCGCACAGGGGTCCAAACCGCATCCATGACCGATCAGACCAAAATCGCCCTTATCACCGGGGCCTCGCGCGGCCTGGGTGCTGCTTTGGCCGAGGCCCTCGCGCCGGAGTATCACATTGTTGCCGTCGCCCGCACGACCGGCGGGTTGGAAGAACTGGACGACGGCATTCAGGCCAAAGGTGGCTCAGCGACGCTGGCCCCCATGGATATCGCCGATCCAAACGCAATGGCCACCCTGTGCCGCAGCATCCATGACCGTTGGGGCAAGGTGGATTTGTGGGCGCATACTGCTATCCACACCTCGGCGCTGACGCCCGTTCATTTTGTAGATCCCAAAGAGTGGGCAAAGGCCGCAAGCATCAACGCGACGGCAACGTCCGTTCTTATCCCATACGTGGCCCCTTTGTTGGGTGAAACCGGACATGCCGTGTTTTTCGACGATCCAAAGGCGGGCCAAAAATTCTATGGTATTTATGGTGCGACCAAAGCAGCCCAGATCGCGTTGGCGCGGAGTTGGGCGGCAGAGACCGAACGCACCGGTCCGCGCGTTTCGATCATTGAGCCTGCGCCTATGCCAACGGCTGTACGCGCCAGGTTCCACCCCGGTGAGGATCGCGCCGCGCTAACACCCGCGACAGACGAAGCCGCGCGGATATTGGCCCTGCTCTAGGAATGGCCCTTTCGGGCCATGCCTCCGGCGGGGATATTTTTAGCCAGATGAAGCGGGCGGATCAGCCTATTTGGGTGCCGCTGCGCCCAGCCAGATCGACGAAGAATTGCCACGCGACGCGGCCCGAGCGCGCGCCACGGGTGGCCTGCCATTCGATCGCTTCGGCGCGCAGAGTGTCAGCGTCGACCGTGACTCCGTAGGCGGCGCAATAGCGATCGATCATCGCAAGGTATTCATCTTGATCGCAGGGGTGGAAGCCCAACCACAACCCGAAGCGATCGGACAGCGAGACCTTTTCCTCGACCGCCTCGGACGGGTTGATGGCGCTGGAGCGTTCGTTTTCGATCATGTCCCTTGGCATCAGGTGGCGGCGGTTCGAAGTAGCATAGAAAACAACGTTTTCCGGGCGGCCTTCGATGCCGCCATCCAACACGGCCTTGAGCGATTTGTAATGCTGGTCATCATGGCTGAACGAGAGATCGTCACAGAACAGGATGAACCGGTACGGCGCGGCGCGCAAATGGTTCAGCAGGCGCGCGACCGAGCCCATATCCTCGCGCTGGAGTTCCACCAGTTTCAGGTTGGGGTGGTCCGATTGCAAGGTGCCGTGGACCGCTTTGACAAGGCTGGATTTTCCCATCCCGCGCGCACCCCACAAAAGCGCGTTGTTGGCTTTGAAACCGGATGCAAAGCGGCGGGTATTATCCAGCAACGTGTCTCGGGACCGGTTGATCCCAACCAGTAGGTCCAGATCAACCCGGTTGACCTTGGTCACCGGCTCAAGCCGGTCGGGGTCCACGTGCCAGACAAATGCCGGGGCCGCATTGAAATCAGGTGCGGCCAAGGGTGCAGGGGCCATCCGTTCCAGAGCGTCAGCAATGCGGTTCAGGGCTTGGTTGTCCATCGGGGCCTCCGGTCTTGTCGTAGCGGTTTCAAACCATGTTCCGGCTTGCGCAACAAGGTCCAGAAAAGAAAAAGGCGCGCCTAGCGGTGGCGCGCCCGATTTTCAGTTCAAAGAGCGGTTATTTACCGTCTTCGTCGCGAATAATCTCGGCATCCGCCTCTTCTTCATCATCATCGTAATAGCCATCGGCGCGCAGCTGTTCCTCGCGCTTTTTCTCGACGCGGGCGACGAGGAAGATCGAGATTTCATACAGCCCGTAGACCACCACAAACAAAATGACCTGAGTGATCACGTCCGGTGGAGTCACCAGCGCGGCCAGCACCAGAATGGCGACCACGGCGTATTTGCGGACTGATCCCAGGCCTTCGGCCGTCACCAGCCCCGCCTTCCCCATCAGGGTCAGCAGAACCGGCAGTTGAAAGCACAGGCCAAAGGCCACGATGAACTTGATCGTCAGGTTCAGGTATTCCTGCGCCGAGCCCTGGAAGACCACGCTCAGCGGGGCGGCAGTTGCACCTTCGGTCACCACCTCACCTTCGGCCCCGAATTGCTGGAACCCAAGGAAGAAGTCATAGGCCAACGGCGTAACGACGTAGAAGGCAAAACTTGCACCCAGCAGGAACATGAAGGGCGAGGCCAGCATGAACGGCAGGAACGCGTTCTTTTCGGATTTATACAACCCCGGAGCAACGAACCGCCACATCTGCATCCCGATATAGGGGAACGCCAGAATGAACCCGCCAAGCAGCGAGACCTTGATGGCCACAAAGAAACCTTCCTGCGGCGAAATGAAGATTAGTCCGCAATCCTGCCCGCGTTCGGCCAGAACATCGCATAACGGGCGCGTCAGGAAGTTAAAAAGCGGCGTGGCCACCGTAAAACAGATGATCATGCCAATCAGAAACGCTACGACGCAGTGAATAAGCCGCGTGCGAAGCTCCGCCAGATGCTCGATCAATGGGGCCGAGCTGTCCTCGATCTCGTCGGTCTTGGTCATGTCTTGCTTTCGGTATTCAGCGCGGCCTCGGCTTCTTCCGCTTTGGCCAAAGCTTCAGCAGCTTCCTTGGCCTTGCGTTCGGCAGCCGCGCGCGCGGTCGAGGCCTGAATCTTTTTCGCCTGCTCTGCCCGTTCAGCCGCCAGTTTGCCGGTTTCGCTGTCGGGGTCGAACTTGGTCGGATCCATGCTCTTGGCCATTTCCTGTGCGGCTTCTTTCACGCCGTCCATGGCTGTGCCAACCGGATTGGTCGCCGCGTTCAGCCCCTTTTTGATTTCATTGACACCAGCCTGATCTGCGGCCTCGTTCATCGCACTGCTGAATTCGCGCGCCATACCACGTGCCTTGCCGACCCAACGGCCAACATTGCGGAACAGCACAGGCAGGTCCTTTGGCCCCACAACGATCAGGGCCACGATGCCAATGACCAGAAGCTCGGTCCAGCCCAGATCAAACATCTGGTCTTATGCCTTATCTTTGTCAGTCTCGGGCGTGACGTCCTTTGCGAGCTCGGACGCGTCCTGCTCCAACTCATCCGCGCCTTCTTTGACGCCCTTTTTGAACGAAGTGATACCCTTGCCCACTTCACCCATGAGCGAGCTGATCTTGCCACGGCCAAACAGCACTAGCACCACAACCGCAATCAGCAGAAGACCGGGAAGGCCGATATTGTTGAGCATGTCATATCTCCTTGTACATCGACGCACTGCGCCGGGAATGTGATCTGAGTTCGTGTCTACGCCCGGATCCCCGATTGCAAAAGTCAGGGCTTGCAATTTGTGCAGTAAATTTGATCGCCCTACCCTTTTTTTGAGGCTCGCTTTTTGCAACTGACAGGTTTATGTCAGTTGTAGTTGGCTAGGTAGAGGACATCGAAACCTGGTCAACGGAGACTCAAATGACCCATGTTGCAGAAATCGTCACCTTCAGCCTCGCCAATAGCACCACGCCGGAAGAGTTTGTGAAACTTAGCCGGGCCTCCGAAGGCTTTGTCCGGTCTGCTCCCGGCTTCACCCATCGACACTTAAGCCAGGGCGAAGATGGCCGCTGGACCGACTATGTGGTCTGGACGGATATGAAAGCGGCCAAAGACGCCGCCGCGCAATTCCCGCAGCAGGACTTTTGCGCGGATCTGATGGCTGCGATCGATCCGGAAAGCATCCAGATGCGCCATGAGAATGTGCTATGGAACATGACCGCCTGATCGCGGTCGAAACGGTGTGTCATGCGCCGCACTGACCGCCTGTTCGACATCATCCAGATTCTGCGCGACGGTAAACTGCACCGCGCGCAGGACATTGCGGACCGGCTTGAGGTGTCGGTTCGCACGATCTACCGCGACATGGATACTCTCGTCGCCTCGGGCGTCCCGGTCGAGGGGGAGCGCGGCGTAGGCTACATGGTGCGCGAACAAATCACCCTGCCCCCCCTGAACCTGACCCCAGCCGAGCTAGAAGCGCTGAACCTCGGCATGGCGATCGTGGCCGAAGCCGCCGACCCGGATCTGAAAGCCGCCGCCGAAACTCTCGCCGACAAGATCGACGCGGTGCTACCGGCACAGGTCGTGGCCGAGGCCGACGCCTGGAAATTCGCCGTTTATCCCTTTGCCGATGCCGCGCGCGGGCTGGCGCATATGGCGCCAATCCGATCCGCCATCAAGTCGCGCCAAAAGCTCCTCCTGTCCTACCGCCGCATCGACGGCGTATTGACAGAACGCACGATCCGCCCACTGCATATGGAATACTGGGGCCGCGTCTGGACCCTGACGGCATGGTGCGAATTGCGCGCAGGCTTCCGTGTCTTCCGCGTAGACCTGATCGAATCCGTGCACCCCTTGCCAGAAATCTTTGCCGACGAGCCCGGCAAAAGACTAAGCGACTTCGACCCCGAAGCGTGATCCGCGCTTCATCTGGCTAAAAATATCCCCACCGGAGGTATGGCCCGATCAGGGCCATTCCCTTTAGTTCAAGTAGGGTTCCGGATCGACGGCCTCGAATCCTTTCCGAACCTCGAAATGGACATAAGCATTGTCGCCGCCGCGCAATGCAGCAATCTTTTCGCCCCGGCGCACACTATCGCCCTTTTTCACCGCGATGTTTTCGACATTGGCATAAACGGTTAGCAAGTCGTTCTTGTGCTTCACAACGATGATCGGCACCTGATCAGCGTCTGCGGTGATCGCGGCCACCGTACCGGCTTCGGCGGCTTTCACCGCAGTTCCCGGTGCCGCCGCGATATCAATGCCCTCGTTCTTTCCCTTGCTATAGGTACGGATAATCGTCCCCGTGACGGGCAGACCCAACAGGGAGTTGCTCTGGTTGGTTGGGGCTTCGGCCGTAACATCAGGCGCAGGTTTTGCTGGCGCAATCACTTCTTCCGGCAAAGGTTGCGTCGCGCTTGGCGGAGTGGGCGTCGGCGACCCCTGCCCCGGCTGCGTGACATTGGTTGCCGGTTGGCTTACCTGTTGCGGCGCAGGCTGGCTTTTGATCGGGATCAGCAGGAACTGCCCCTCACGCACAGTAAAGTCTGAATCCAAGCCGTTCCAATCGGCAAGCGCGTCCACCGGCACATCGTAAAGCCTTGAGATCGTAAAGGCTGTTTCACCCCGCTTGACCTTGTGCCGGATCGGTTCTGGGCCAGCTGGGGCCGGGACTGGTGCCGCGGCAGGTTGCGCAGGCTCCAGTGTCGACGTTCGAACAGACCCATCCGTCGGCGCGTCGTCAATAGCCGTTCCGGCGATCGTGGCGATATCCACTGTACTGGCGGCACCAACCGCCCGAGGCAGGGCAACAACCTCGCCATCACGCAGCGTGTCCGTCGGCTTGAGGCCGTTGAAGGTGGCAAGCTCGCCCTCAGGCAACCCGACCCGTGCGGCCACGTCCCTCACTGTGTCACCACGGCGCGCTATGGCCACCTGATATGTTGGATAGCTGATCACGCCGCGTGCATCCGGCGCCGGACGACTTGTCGTCGCGGATTGCGCCGCGTCGGTTGTCGAAAACCCACCGACCTGCCCGCGCAGATCATAATCGAGCGGGCCTTCACATCCCGCCAAAAGGGCCAGAGCCGCGGCTCCGGTTGCGCAGCGTCGTATCGCTGACTTGGAAACTGCTCTCATTTTGCTGTCCTCATCACCTGCCCCTGTTGGCCGGGGTTCCGGTGCATCTGCAAAGTAATCCTTTACGCCCCTTCTTTTCCCAACCCCTCTAGCAGAGGTACGAAACGAACGGGCAACAATTCATCATATTCCAGACCGGTCTCGGTTCGCCGCACGCGGATCAACGTCTGAACCGCATCCGACTGCCCCACCGGTAAAACCATGATACCGCCGATTTTGAGCTGCGCCAAGAGCGGCCCGGGAGGGTCTTCCGCAGCCGCCGTCACAATGATGCGGTCGAACGGTGCCTGTTCCGGCAGACCAAAGGATCCATCCGACAGCATCGCTGTCACGTTGGTCAGCCCCATATCGCGGAACAGTTCCCCCGTTTCACGGACCAACCTCTTGTGGCGCTCGACGGTGTAAACCCGGCGCGCCAGCTTGGACAGGACGGCGGCCTGATATCCGGACCCCGTGCCGATTTCCAGAACTGTATCGCGCGGACGCACGTCCAGCGCCTGCGTCATAAGCCCAACAACTGACGGCTGACTTATTGTTTGACCACAGGCAATCGGCAACGGAGTGTCTTCATAGGCGCGCTCAGAAAACAGGCCTTTGACAAACTTTCCGCGATCAATCTGCTCCATCGCGGCCAGAACACGTGCATCCGTCACCCCGCGCGAGCGCAAGGCAAACAGAAATTGCATAATGGTTTCTGCGCTTGGTCCGCTCATTCGATCGACTTCAATGCCTCAAGCGTGTCATGCGCTGTCAGGTCCGCGCGCATCGGCGTAACCGAAATATAACCGGCCAGATTTACTGCGGCGTCCGTTCCGGGCGCGGTCGGGTTGTGCTGATAGCCCCCCTTGATCCACAAAAAGCGCCGCCCCGAAGGAGAGCTGTGAGGTTCGACCGAGAAATGTGTATCCCGGCGGAACCCTTGCGGCGCGATCCGCGTCCCCAACACTTCGTCCGCAGGAACCGGAGGGAAATTCACGTTATAAAACAATTGGTAATCGCCCTGTTCTGCTGGGGTAGCATCCAGAATTTTCCGTACAAGGTCGGCGCCGTGCCGGGTTGCTGTCTCAAAGGGATCGTCCAGCCCAAGATTACGCGGGCCGAAATACTGCGACAACGCGATCGCGGGGATACCTTGTAAGGCAGCTTCCATCGCGCCGCCCACGGTTCCGGAATACAGCGTGTTTTCGGCCGAGTTGTTTCCACGATTCACACCCGACAAAACCAAATCCGGCAGCGCATCCTTCATCACGTCGTGCAAACCAGCCAGCACGCAATCGGCGGGCGACCCTTCAGCCGCAAACCGACGTTCACCCAACTGGGCCATCATCATCGGATGCGTATAGCTGATGCAGTGACCAACGCCGGATTGTTCGAATGCCGGCGCGACGACCCAAACCTCCCCATCCGGCCCTGCAAGTTCTGCGGCAATCGCCTCGAGCGCGATAAGCCCCGGGGCGTTGATTCCATCATCGTTGGTCAGAAGAATACGCATATGCCCCATCCGTCCCTGCGTTTTTTCCTTGATAGACCCGCCCCTGCGCGGCGGCAAGCGACCCGCGCACGCAATCTGCGGCTTTCGCGCACCACTTGGCCCTAATCTGTGGTTACAGGCGTTACTCGGGGAACACGAAACACCGGTCCCGGCGGACCGTCAGCCACATAACGCGTCCCGGCTGGGGCACAAAGACGTTGGGTACCGTCGCTTTCAGGATCGAGCCGTCATGATCCATGCGAAACTCAACAAGGCTTTCGTTGCCCAGAAACCGCGAACGCTCGACCACGCCTCGGGCCGCGACGCCATCCGTCGCCGTTGGGAGCGGCCCTTTGCCGTTGCGATCAAAGTCCAAGCGAACGTGCTGAGGGCGGAAAACGATCTCGACATTCGTGCCATCAGCGACGCCGGGCGCCAGAAACTGCCCAAACGGCGTGTCCGCCAAGGCCCCATTCACTTGCGACCTTAAAGTATTGAGATCGCTAAAAAAGGCCACGGCCGCCTTATCAGCCGGGCGTGTATAAACGTTATAGGGCGCGCCTTGCTGAACGATCTTGCCCCGTCGCATCAACGCGATTTCGTCTGCCATGCGCATGGCCTCTTCGGGTTCATGAGTGACCAGAACCACAGCCGCGTCTTCCTGCTTGAGGATCGCCAGGGTCTCATCCCTGATGCCATCGCGCAGCCGGTTGTCCAGCCCCGAGAAGGGTTCATCCATCAACATGATACGCGGGCGCGGTGCCAGAGCACGCGCCAATGCCACCCTTTGCTGCTCACCCCCTGACAGGTGATGCGGAAAATCGTCTATGAACCGCATCATGTCGACCTTGCGCAGCAGTTCTTCGACGCGGGCGCGTTTTTCGTCCTTGCGCCCTTTCAAGCCAAAAGCGACGTTGTCCGCCACGCTGAGATGGGGAAACAGGGCAAAGTCCTGAAACATCAACCCAATTTCGCGACGTTCCGGAGGCACGCGAAACACGGTGTCGCAGATCAGTTTCCCGTCGACGTAAATCTCACCGGATTCCTGCATGTCGACCCCTGCGATCATCCGCAGCGTCGTTGACTTGCCACAACCCGACGGCCCCAGCAAACAGGTGACCTGCCCCGCCTGAACGGTCAGCGAGACATCGTCAACCACAACCCGCCCTTCATAGCGCGCGACCAGATTGCGAATTTCCAGACGTGGAGGAGTTGCGTCTACTGTCACCGATGGACCCCGTTGCCTTTCCCGATCAATTCCATCGGACTTGGGCGGGGATAGCAACCCCGCCCCTCAGGCGCAAGGGATCAGCAACACCCGCCGGACAGAGCTTCTCCGGCGGCTTCAAACGGGCTTTCCCCGCCACACCCTTCGAAAATGCCATAATGGGTCGAGAAATCGCCGATAAAGTCGAAATGCCGGGCAAATCGTGTGTCTTTCAACATCATCCACGTATTACCGCAAACCGGAAAGACCTTGCCGGTTTCAATCGCATGATGGTCATCCAACTCAAACAGATGCGGAGCATGAGGGATGGTGCCCTTGTAGATCACCGCCTGCCCGTAATCCTCGCAAGCTGGCTCCAGCTCCGGCAGCTTGAACAGACGATACGTCGCGGACAGGAACGTCAACGGCGCAACGCGCTCCTCCAGCACCGGGTTTTCAATGGTCAGCGGTCGGTGAGTCACACGGCGTGGATCGCCAAATCCTGCCTTGCGCGAGATCGACAGGAAATCATTCCAATACAGCGCCCCGGACAGGCATTCACCGTACAAAACCTCATCCTCGGCCATAGCCTGAGGCACGCGTCGATCGGCGTAGACGTCCGAGAAATACATCTCGCCGCCTTCTTTCAGCAGGCGGTGCGCCCCGCGCAAAACCGCCTCTTTATCGGTGGCCAGATTGATGACGCAGTTCGAGACGATGATGTCGAACGAGCCGGGCTCAAGGTCCAATTCGTCCAGTTTTTCGATATAGCCGTGATGGAATTCAACATTCGACGCTCCGTGACCAAAGGCCTGTGCGTGATAATCCTGATGCGCTCGGGCGACGTCCAGTTGCTCGGGCGTCATATCCACACCAACCACGCGGCCTTTTTCGCCCACCATAGCGGACAGAGCGTAGACGTCGCGCCCGGCCCCACAGCCCAAGTCGAGGATGCTCATCCCCTCAAGATCCAGCGGGGCGATCAACCCGCATCCGTAGTAACGGGTCAACACATCGTCATGAATTTGCGAAAGAATTTTCTTTACATGATCCGGCATGTCATCCGGCGTGCAACATGCGTTGGTCTGCAGGTCAGAACTACCTTGCAAGACTTCGCCATAGTAATTCTGCACCGACTCATGCTTCATCCCGAGCTTCCCTCTGTTTCGCGACAGACATCAGCTAGATCAGAGCGGTGTCAGGTGCAATCCAAGCCTTCGACATTTAACAGAACTGTGAGTTGCCCGCCTCAACCCAGCAGTTCGAAATCGACGCCCGCGCGCACCCGACCATTCACCTGAATTTCCAACCGATGTGCGCCGGGGACCAGCTTGAAGGTTGTCGCATCGGCTTTAAGCTTGTGCTTCTTTCCCAGTTTTAACGCCCCGTCGCGCAAAGCCGATTGCTTGAGTTTATGCACCTTTGTTGAAGTTTTTCCTCCAGGCCTTTGAAAGTGAATAATATAATCTACCAAAACGGGTTGATCACTCTCTCCGGTCAAAGCCACATCAAACTCCAACGCCCCGCTAATCCTGGCCTCACCAAGAACAGCGATGCTTGCCGAAACCTCGGCTTCTGGGTCAAAGCCCAGCATCTTCATGGCCTTGGGGTGGCCCGATTTGACTAGCCCGCGCAGAGTGTGCGTTGTCATCCATCGCAATTCGTCAGCGTCTTGATGCGCGTCCTGCGACCAGCTTTGCAAGCGGCTCAGAACCAGTTCGGGGTCCTTCTTTGTGATATCATTCAGATGATTGGCGACCGAGCGTGTCACGTAACGAGTCTTGTCCACGTGAAGCCGGTCCAACAATGGTAACGGATCAGTCAGGTCCAGCCCGACCGCCTGCCCCCACGGCAGCCTTGGCCGCGTTCCTTCGCTAACCAGTCTGCGCACGTGATAGCTGTCGTGATCGCACCAAACTTCCATACGCGCCATCACCTTATCAGGATGGTGGTTAAGGAATGGGCGAATGGCCCATTCCATTGAGAACCTCTGCGTCAGTTCTTCGATCACGTCCAGCGCCAGATCGGGATGGTCCAACCCAACGTCCACAACCCAATCGCCCAAGGGCGCAAAGATGAAGTCACCGAAATCATCATCCGTCTTGGTCGGGTCCAACGGAGGGGGCAAGGCGTTCAACAACGTCGGCGCAACGTCCGGCAGATCACCGGGAACGGCCTGTTGCAGACACGTGGCGATCCACGCCATACGCTCTTTCAACTCAAGACCAGACAGGCGGGACATGACCTGCGCTTGAAGCGCATCCACATCGAAACCGGGGTCGGCTGCCGCGAAAAGCCCCGCCAGATAGCGGGTCTTTTCTGCATTAAATAACTGATCTTTCAGTGAAAAATTTTTCGCCATCATCTACATCGTCAGGTTGGTCCCGCCGCCGTCCAGCAGGATATTCTGACCCACGATAAACCCCGCGTGCTGGGAACACAGAAAAGCGCAGGCCGCGCCAAATTCCTGCCGTGTGCCATAGCGGCGCGCGGGGATCGTGGCGGCGCGTTCGGCACGGGCGTCTTCCATCGAGATGTTCTTTTGCAAGGAAACCCCGCTGTCCAGCGCATCGGCGCGGTCGGTGGCGTGAATGCCGGGCAACAGATTGTTGATCGTCACCCCTTGGGGGGCCACCTGACGCGCGGTTCCGGCGACATAGCCAGTCAGCCCCGTCCGCGCCGCGTTCGACAGGCCCAGCACGGCGATGGGCGCGCGCACGGATTGCGAGGTGATATTGACCACGCGCCCCCAGCCTTTGTCCATCATTCCCGGCAGCAAGGCCTTCATAAAGGCAATCGGCGTCAGCATGTTGGCGTCCAGCGCTTTGATGAAATCTTCACGCTCCCAATCCGACCACATACCCGGAGGGGGACCACCCGCGTTTGTCACAAGAATATCAACACCCTGCGCAGCTTCTATGACCTGCTCCTGACCGTCCGGCGAAGTGACATCGCACGCGACCGTCTGAACGTCCACGCCATGGTCCGAGCGCAACCGCGCGGCTTCAAACTCTAACGCCTCGGAACCGCGCGCGTTCATCACGAGATCGACCCCCGCTGCAGCCAATGACTCGGCACAGCCCAGACCCAATCCCTTGCTACTGGCACAAACCAGCGCGCGTTTTCCTTTGATTCCCAGATCCATCTGATCCTCCCCATCTGTTGTTGTTGCCATGTCTAGCACCGGCCAGACAGGGAAGACCAGAATTCAAGAACGATCAGTAAAAGAACTCTTCCCGAACAATTTTTCCGTTCGCCACATGATAGACGCCAACCTCTTGCATATCAAAGGCTTCACCGGTTTCTTTCACCTTGCCCTGCACTGAAAAAATCACCGCAAAGCGATCTTCACCATGAGGAAAGGGATCACTGACCGAAGCGCCCGAGACCTCGTGCGCGCCTTCCCACCATTCGTGTTTACCTCGAATGGCGTCGCGACCGTGGGTTTCACGCCCCATATCCATGAAATCCTGCCCTTCGACCGAAACGGCATCCTCGGCATAGAGCTTATCCAGATTTTCCTTGGCGCGGTCTTCGCGACAACCAGCCACCAGCTCATCGGCAATCTCTTTCAAATTCATTTATCCACTCCACTATTTGTTCACTATATGTTCTTATTGCCATAGCTGTACGATTCGAACCACCCCCTTTGTCTTGCCTCGGCAGGATTCCCCGCCTATACGCGCGATTATGCTTGATACCTCGAACCAACCCTCCCTGCCGCCCGAGATCGCCCGTCGCCGGACCTTTGCGATCATCTCGCACCCGGATGCGGGCAAGACGACGCTGACGGAAAAGTTCCTTCTATACGGAGGCGCGATCCAGATGGCCGGTCAGGTCCGCGCCAAAGGTGAGGCGCGGCGCACACGCTCGGACTTCATGCAGATGGAAAAGGATCGCGGTATCTCGGTTTCCGCTTCGGCAATGTCGTTCGACTATGGGAACTTCCGTTTCAATCTGGTTGATACACCCGGTCACAGCGATTTCTCGGAAGATACCTATCGGACGCTCACCGCTGTAGACGCTGCTGTGATGGTGATCGACGGCGCGAAAGGTGTGGAAAGCCAGACGCAGAAACTGTTCGAGGTCTGCCGCCTGCGCGATCTGCCGATCCTGACCTTCTGTAACAAGATGGACCGCGAAAGCCGCGATACGTTCGAGATCATCGACGAAATTCAAGAGATGCTGGCCATCGACGTCACTCCCGCCGCCTGGCCGATTGGCGTGGGGCGCGATTTCATCGGCTGCTATGACATGCTGCGCGACCGCTTGGAACTGATGGACCGCGCCGACCGCAACAAAGTGGCCGAGAGCATTCAGATCGACGGTTTGGACGATCCCAAGCTGGCCGAACACGTCCCAGAACATCTGCTGGAGAAACTGCTGGAAGAGGTCGAAATGGCGCGCGAATTGTTGCCCAAGCTCGACCCGCAGGCAGTGCTTGAGGGGCATATGACCCCAATCTGGTTCGGCTCGGCGATTAACTCGTTCGGCGTCAAGGAATTGATGGAAGGCATCGGTGCATACGGCCCGCAGCCACAGGTTCAATCGGCTGAACCGCGTCAGATCGCGCCGGATGAAAAGAAGGTCGCAGGCTTTGTCTTCAAGGTGCAGGCCAATATGGACCCCAAGCACCGCGACCGCGTAGCGTTTGTGCGAATGGCCTCGGGGCATTTCAAACGCGGCATGAAGCTGACTCATGTACGGTCGAAAAAGCCCATGGCGATCTCGAACCCGGTGCTGTTTCTGGCCTCGGACCGGGAATTGGCCGAAGAAGCATGGGCCGGCGACATCATTGGCATCCCCAACCACGGGCAACTGCGCATCGGGGACACCCTGACCGAGGGTGAGGCGTTGCGCGTCACCGGAATTCCGTCCTTTGCGCCGGAACTGCTGCAAACCGTCCGCGCGGCAGATCCGTTAAAAGCCAAGCATCTTGAAAAGGCTTTGATGCAGTTCGCCGAGGAAGGTGCAGCCAAAGTGTTCAAACCCTCGATCGGGTCTGGCTTTATCGTAGGTGTGGTCGGTGCGCTGCAATTCGAAGTGCTCGCCAGCCGGATCGAGATGGAATACGGCCTGCCTGTTCGGTTCGAGGCGTCACAGTTCACCTCGGCCCGTTGGGTCAGCGGTGACAAGGTCGAGGTTGAAAAATTCGTCAAAGCCAACAAACAGCACATCGCGCATGACCATGACGGCGACATCGTTTATCTGACGCGCCTGCAATGGGATATCGACCGGGTTGTGCGGGACTATCCGGCATTGAACCTGACGGCGACCAAGGAAATGATGGTTTGATTGCAGTGGCAAATACCCCGCCGCAATCTCTTGGGCATGAACGAGATTGACCTGACCTATCCCGACGGTCTGACAGGCGTCCTGGACCGTTTTGAGGGCCGCCGCGCCCCGTTCGACTTTGGCGCTGAAACGCTGCCGCCTGCTGATGCTGCTCTGGAGCCTTTGACTGTTCAGATCGTTGCTGAGGATGCGGCGCGGCTGGGTCCGGGGTCGCCCAACACATCTTGGGCGCGCAAACGGGCGCGGATCGCGGAAGAATTCGTAGGCTCGACCGAACTGGCATTCCTGAACGCTCAGTTGATCGCAAACCTGCGCAAAAGGGATTTTCCCGCACAATGCCCGACCCTGTTTCAGCGCCTCTGGGCCGAGCAATCGGCGCATCTGTTGCAGGTATTGGACCTGCGTTGGCTGGTATCCTCGGTGCAGACATTTGCAGATCACGGCATGACCCCGACCCAACGTGAGGTCGGTCATGCCTTGCGCATGTTGTTTGGTCTGGTCAAACTGTATGAGTTTGAACGTCTGTTTTCCGGCCACCCACCCTCGGATGCCTTTCGGCTGCGACACAAAGTCGATGCCGCCCTGCCAATGGGGATGGAGGGGTTTTCGCTGGATAGTGGTGGTCTGGATATCAACCTTATTGCGCCGATCTGGTCCAAAGCTTTGACCGACCCAACCATAGCGCCGTTGGCCAATCATCTTCTGAACAGGCTTAACGCGGACCCCGGCACTGTGTTCCGACGCCTGAAACTAATGCGAGAGATGCGGGCGGCGCGGCAAAGGGCGCGGCAGTGACAACTTGGGGCATCGTATCGACTGTTCGGGGAACGGCGAAGGACATCCTGCGGTTTGTGGCCTACCACCTCGATCTTGGGGCCGATCAAATCTTTCTGTTTCTGGACGAGCCCTGCCCCGACGCCTTCAATGTGCTAATTCGCCATCCGAAGGTCGAGGTCCGCATCTGCGACACAAGGTTCTGGGCCTACAGGCAACGCAAAAGGCCCGATACGCATCAGGTGCGACAGACCGCAAATGCCAGCTTTACTTATCGAAAGGCACAAGTTGACTGGCTGACTCATATTGATCTGGACGAATTCCTGTGGACCCAGACCCCTGTTGATGAACAGTTGGCAGAGATTCCGGATGACTTCCCCGCGGTTCGTGTCCGTCCGATTGAACCCGTCGGGGGCACGCAGGATCAGTACAAGGCCTATATTCCTACCGGTCAGGGCCGCGACGGGATTATGCAAACGCTTTATCCGAATTACGGCGCATTTGTTCTGGGTGGATTCCTCAGCCACGTTCAGGGCAAGCTCTTCGTGCGTACCGGCCTGCCCCAGATCAATTTCCGCATCCACAACCTGTTTCAGAACGGAGAGATGTGCCCGGTAAAGACCGAGTTACCCGGAATCGACCTGTGCCACCGCCACGCGCCTGACTGGGATCATTTCCGGGCGCATGTCCAATTTCGGATGCAAAGCGGATCATACAGGGCCGGAATGTCCCCGAACGTGCCACGCGAACAGGGCGGGTTGAACATGAACGAACTGCTGAGCTGGATAATGACCGAAGGCGGCGAAACCGGGCTTCGCGCGTTTTACGATGAAATCAGCGGTACAGACCCCGAGGTTTACGCGCGATTGAAGCAACATGGGTTGATCCGCTATCGCCCGTTCAATCTGGACGAAAAGCTCGCGAAACACTTCCCCGGAACCGCCTGAATTGTTGCGCGAAATCCAGACTATCACGGACCGCCGTTACGTTAACGTGTCTTCATTTGACGCTGATCGACGTTTTTGTTATGTCCCCGACCAAGCCGAAATGCGCGCTGCTGCGTATGGTCATCCGGACCCGGCATTCCTTTGACGCGCGGGCCAGGTCTAGTGTCCGCAAAAACGGACATACATGACAAAGTTTAACGAACTGAACCTGAACCCGAAGGTCCTCAAAGCCATTGAGGAAGCCGGATACGAAACCCCCACCCCGATCCAGGAAGGTGCAATTCCCCCTGCGCTTGAGGGCAAGGATGTTCTGGGTATCGCCCAGACCGGCACCGGGAAAACCGCAAGTTTTACTCTGCCGATGATCACCCTGCTGGCCCGTGGCCGCGCACGTGCGCGGATGCCGCGATCGCTGGTGCTGTGCCCGACGCGGGAACTGGCCGCGCAGGTAGCCGAAAACTTCGACACCTATACCAAGCACCTGAAACTGACCAAGGCGCTGTTGATCGGAGGCGTCAGCTTCAAGGAACAAGAGGCGCTGATCGACCGTGGCGTCGACGTTCTGATCGCGACACCAGGACGTCTGCTGGACCATTTCGAACGTGGCAAACTGCTGCTGACCGGCGTTCAGATCATGGTGGTGGATGAGGCTGACCGGATGCTGGATATGGGCTTTATCCCCGATATCGAGCGCATCTTTTCGCTGACGCCGTTCACGCGCCAGACACTGTTCTTCTCGGCCACCATGGCCTCTGAGATCGAGCGTATTACTGACACGTTCCTGTCAGCCCCTGCCCGCATCGAGGTTGCCCGCCAGGCGACGGCGTCTGAAACAATCGAACAGGGCGTGGTGATGTTCAAAGGTGGTCGCCGCGACCGTGAGGCTAGCAATAAACGCAAGGTCCTGCGCGCACTGATCGACGCCGAAGGCGACAAATGTACGAACGCGATCATCTTCTGCAACCGCAAGACGGATGTTGATATCTGCGCGAAGTCGCTGAAGAAATACGGCTATAACGCCGCCGCCATCCATGGTGATCTGGACCAGTCGCAGCGTATGAAAACGCTGGACGGGTTCCGCGACGGGTCTCTGCGCCTGTTGGTGGCCTCGGATGTGGCCGCGCGGGGTCTGGATATCCCGTCGGTCAGCCACGTGTTCAACTTTGACGTGCCCGGCCATGCCGAAGATTACGTTCACCGGATTGGCCGGACGGGTCGTGCCGGTCGTGAGGGCAAGGCAATCACCATCTGCTCGGGCCGCGACGAAAAGGCGCTGGATGCAATCGAAAAGCTGATCCAAAAGGAAATCCCCCGGATCGACAACCCGATCAAGGACGAACCGAAATCGGACGCGCCCAAGCAAGAGAAAAAAGCCAAGCCGTCGGATGAAAAGAAAAGCGACAGCAAAAAGAGCGACCGTAAAAGGGAAAAAGAACCTAGGGGCCGCAATCGTCGCGACGGTGGTGGCGCGAATGTTGTAGGAATGGGCGATCATATGCCCAGCTTTATCGCACTCAGCTTTGATGAGCGCCGAGCCGGTTAAATCGACAACACCAGCACAACTATCGACGCACCCAGCAATGTCATCCCGGCGATCTCGCGCCGGGTGATGGTCTCGCGGAAGAACAGCAGCGAGGCGAAAAGGCTCAGGATCAACTCGACCTGCCCCAGCGCTTTGACATATGCCGCGTTCTGCAGTGTGAAGGCTAGAAACCAGCAAAATGACCCGCTCAGGCTGGTGAGGCCGACAAATACTCCGGTCCGGCGCGTGTCCCAGACAGCCCGTAATTCGGCCCGGTCCCGCCACAAAAGCCAAAGCCCCATGCTGAGAAACTGGAACGACACCACAACAGCCAGTGTCACCAGCGCCCGGAACCACGCGTCGATATCACCCAATTCCAACGAAGCCCCGCGGTAACTGACCGAGGAAAACGCGAACAGAACACCCGACCCAAGCCCCAATCGCGAGGCGCGATTGGTCAGGTGTTTCCACCACGCGCCATCCCCGCCGGGGTTTTTCGACAGCAACAGAACCGCCGTCAGCCCCAGAATGATCGCCGCAAACGCCCCCGCCGACACCTGATCGCCAAGGACCAGAAAACCCACAATGGCGGTCTGGATGACTTCGGTTTTCTTGAAGGTGATCCCAACGGCAAAATTGCGCTGCTTGAACAAAGCGACCACACAGATTGTCGCAAGAATCTGAGTTGTCCCGCCAACCACGGCGAACAGCCAAAATTTGGCGGTCAGATGCCGCAGGCCATATCCTGTCAGCATCAAAGCCACAGCCAACCCTAGCACCGCCAGAGGCATCGAATACGCAAACCGCGCAAATGTCGCGCCAGCCGCACTCAGCTTCACGCTACTCAGCGATTTTTGCAGCATGAAGCGAACGGTTTGAAACGAAGCAGCCGCGAGAGTGACGGGAATCCAAAGGCTCATGCCGACCCTTGTGGCCTTAAATCAATCCCTTGGCCAGAGCGGATGCGCAACCGGGTCCTTCGCACGCACGAAGAACGCGCGGAAAATTTCTGCGTAAGAGCGATACACATAGGCGCTGTTTCTAGCCAGATAGCGGTCTTTCCCCTCGTGATACAAAGATGGCAGCTTGTACCAGGGCGCTGCAGGGTTCATGTGATGAACTACGTGCAAGTTATTGTTCAGAAACAGAAACGCCAGCGGACCACGGTCTTCGACGATGACGGTTCTGGCACCTGCATCTTCGTGTGCCCGGTGTTCCAGAAAAGTTCGGATCTTAACCAGACCCAACCCGATATATGCAGACGTGACATAGGCCCAAATCGGCATACCGGACTGCGCAACGACCCCAAGAACAACAGCGACTCCGACAAGATGCAGCGCCCACGCCCTCAGAACATTCCGGTCACCGCGAAAGGTGGCGCGCAGCTCATCCCGCGTGAAGACATATTGCCCAATCGCCGGGCCCAGAACGATACGCCCCAGCAGAGTGTTATTCGCAGACAGCAGCAGCCGTTGCCAAACGCGTAGACGACCCCAGACCTTCGGATCGAGGTAATTCGACTCCGGGTCGTCGTACGGGTCGGTCAAGGTTGCGTCCCTGTGGTGGGCAAGATGCAGGTCTCGAAAACGCTGATACGGAATGAACAGCGTCAACGGCAGGGCCATCAAAGCCTCGTTCAACCAGTTTTGCCGGAATGGATGCCCGTGCAACGCTTCATGCGTCAGTGAGGAATGCATGGCGGCGACACACCCCATCGCCGGGATTGCCACCCATAAAGGCGCGTAGAAAATCACACCCAGCCAAGCTGCATAACATGTCAGAATCAGCGCGAAGGTGATCCACTCGGGCCCCTCACGCTCAGACATTGCGACCCCACGTGATACCAGCCCAAACGCGTTCATAAATTACGTACAAGGTCAGACCGATCGCGGTGTTCACAATCGCCAATGTCCCGCCGATTGCAGCGGACCCAGTTGCCACCAACCCAACAAGGGTCATGACAATCAGCCCCATCGCATTCCACAGCACAGCCTTCACGACTGATCTTCGCCGTGTTTCCATTCCGTCACCCATATTCTTGTTATGTCTCAAGAATTACGGACAACAGGTCAGGTTGAAAATTCTGAATATGATTAACAAAATTCATCAAATGTGATATTTTCAAACAAATGCAGAATAAAATCGACAAACGAGACCGCGCAGCACAGTTCCGACAGCGCCTTGCCCGCGCCATGGAAGAAAGGCGGGTCAGTCAAAGCGCGCTGGCACGTGAGATCGGAGTGGACCGTTCAACTGTGTCGCAGCTTTTGACGCTCGATGGCGCTCGGCTGCCGAACGCGCATGTGGTCGGCAGTTGCGCTTCGGCCTTGGGTGTGTCGGCGGATTGGCTGCTGAGCCTTTCTGACCGCCCTGAAAGCGCGGCAGAGTTACTGGCAAGCTCGCTCACCATGACAGAAGCGCCACGCGCCCTTGTGGATGAACGGATATTTGAATGGCACAAAGAGGCTGCAGGCTACAAAATCCGTTATGTTCCAGCAACTTTGCCTGACATGTTAAAAACCCGCGCGGTGCTGGAATGGGAATACGCGCCGCATCTGGGCAGAACAGCAGATCAAGCAATCGGGGCGTCAGAAGACCGCCTAACCTGGATGCGCCAGGCACAATCAGACTACGAAGTCGCGATGCCGCTGTTTGAAATCGACAGCTTTGCTAACGCGACCGGTTACTATCACGGACTGGACCTTCAGACGCGTCGGGAACAGATCGACCATCTGCTTGCCTTGTGCGAACAACTTTACCCCCGAATGCGCATCTATCTTTTTGATGCAAAGCGACTTTATTCTGCGCCCGTCACGATATTTGGCCCGCTGCTGTGTGTGTTTTATGCCGGAAGTCATTATATGGCGTTCCGAGACCGTGATCGTATCGAAACCTTCACGCGCCACTTTGACACACTGGTCCGCGAGGCCGACGTGACCGCGCGGGATTTTCCATGCCACCTGAAGTCGTTACGCGAAAAGATGCGTTAACCCCCAACCTGTGTTATCGTCAATTGGCGCGAACTTACGGGCATTCCGACCACAGACGGAGGACCACAGAAATGGACGCACTACAAACCGCACAATACGCACGCGCCCTTTATTCGGCGCACGGTGACCGGGCCGAGGCCGAAGCCGCGCTTAAAATGCGCGAATGCCAAGCCGCCGGAAACATACAGCAAGCGCAGGACTGGCAGGCGGTTCGTCAGACCATCCGCCAAATACGCGGGCCAAATCAGGGATAGTCAGAGTTTTGGATCGGGGTTGACGGTGTGGCCGTCCACGGCGATCACCTGCCCCGACACCAGCCGTGCCGCATCCGAGGCAAGGAACACGGCCATATCCGCGATGTCCCGTCCCTCGACAAACCTGCCCATCGAAGTGCCGGACGCATAGCCGTTATACACTTGGTCGCGGGTCATCCCCTTGGCCGCCGCCTCACGCTCTAGCACACCTTCCATGCGCGGGCCTTCTACAGCGCCGGGGCAGATCGTGTTGCAACGCACGCCAAACGGCCCAAGCTCCATGGCAAGCGTCTTGGCCAGTCCGATCACCCCCCATTTCGCCGCCGCGTAGGGCGCGCGATTAGGGTATCCGTATTGTCCGGCAGTCGAGGATGTGATCACCACAGCCCCGCTTTTTTGACGCTTCATGATCGGCGCGGCGTATTTCGCGCACAAGAACGCACCTTCAAGATTCACCGACAGGCACGCCCGCCAATCCTCAATCGCCACGTCCTCGACCACGGCCGTCGGCCCGGCAACGCCAGCATTGGCGCATAACGTATCCAACCCGCCCCACTCGGCTTCGATCTTCGCGAAGATATCCGCTACGGTGATTTCCTCAGCCACGTTGATTTCGGACTTTCGCCAATGCGACGGGCAATGCGACAGGGCCTCGGGATCCAGGTCCGCCACCCAGACTTGCGCACCCGCCGCGTCAAACGCTTCGGCCATGGCCCGACCGACGCCCGAAGCGCCGGCTGTAATCAAAACACGCCCGCTCATGACGGTTTGCGGATCGCAGCACCCGCGCCTTCGGGATACGGCAAGGCGGCCTGCGCTTCGGAAATCCGGGCCATCGCTGCCTCAATCTCAGCTGACGGAGCACTGGGGCGGCGGGTCTCAAGACTGACATGAAGCAGGAAGCTCTCGCCCGTGGCCAGCAGCTTGTCACCCTCATACATGCTGTGGAAAACATGCAGCTTCTTGCCCTGCCCCAGCAGCATCTGCGTGCGCACCTGAATTTTTGCGCCTGCATGTACTTCGTCGATATACCGAATGTGGTTTTCGGCGGTGAAATAGCTACCGCCCGAGGCGACATAGTCCGCATCACAGCCCATGATCTCCATGAACCGGTCAGTGGCGGCCGCGAAGGCCTCAAGATACCGTGCCTCGTTCATATGGCCGTTATAATCCGTCCAATCCAAAGGTACCGCGCGCGCGACGGTCAGAATCGGCTGGCTCAGGTCGGCTTGGTCGATCGTTGGCAGGGCACCGGGCTTCAACACGGAATCGTGTTGGTTCAGGACCGCCCCCGCACCCCAGTTCTGCGCCTTGAGCGCCCGCATCATCCCCACAAGATTGTTGTCGCGAATACGTTCCAATTCACGAATCGAGTGCATACCCGACTGCGCATCCGACTGGTCGGCGATCATATCGACCAACTCATCAGTGAACTCGGGCACATCCATCAGCTTGGTCCATGGCCATTTCAGCGCTGGCCCGAACTGCGCCATAAAGTGCCGCATCCCGGCCTCACCGCCTGCCACGCGGTAGGTCTCGAACAGGCCCATCTGCGCCCAGCGGATGCCAAACCCCATGCGGATCGCCTCATCAACCTCTTCGGTGGTGGCGATGCCATCCTTGACCAACCACAGCGCCTCGCGCCAGACGGCTTCAAGAAAGCGGTCTGCAATATGAGCGTCGATCTCTTTCTTGATGTGCAAAGGGAAGAAACCGACGGATTTCAGCAGCCCCTGCGCGCGCTCGACCATTTCTGTCGGGCTCTTGTCGGTCGGCACCAGTTCGATCAGCGGCAGCAGATAAACCGGGTTGAACGGATGCGTCACCACTATCTGTTCAGGCCGCAGCGCGCCTTCTTGCAGTTCCGAAGGCTTGAATCCGCTGGTCGACGACCCGATGATCGCCCCCGGGTCACACGCCTCTTGCAGGCCCTTGTAAACCTTCAACTTCAGGTCCAACCGCTCGGGCACGCTTTCCTGAATCCACTCCGCGCCCTGCACGGCATCGGCCAAGTCGTCATGGAAACTCAGCACGCCCTCGGGCGGCAACGGCACATCACTTAACCCCGGCAGCGACCGCCGCGCATTGTCCAGAACCTCCCCGATCTTGCGCTCGGCCTCAGGATCAGGGTCGAAAACCCGCACATCCCAACCGTTCAGCAAAAACCGCGCGGCCCACCCGCCGCCGATCACGCCACCACCAATGATTGCCGCCGTGTTTGTCATATCACGCCCCAAACTTCATCTTTTCCAAAATACTCCGGGGGTTTGGGGGCTGGCCCCCAATCCATGCCTACTTCGCCACAGGCGCACGCTTGGTCAAACCAAGCTTCTCGCGCACCTCGGCAGGCCCAATGACCTTCGCCCCCATATTTTCGATGATCGTCCCGGCACGTTCCACCAACTGCCAGTTCTCGGCCAGCACACCCTTGTCGAGCCACAGGTTATCCTCCAGCCCCACGCGCACATTGCCGCCCGCCAGCACCGAGGCCGCAACATAAGCCATCTGGTTTCTCCCCAGCGAGAACGCGCTGAAGGTCCAGTCATCCGGCACATTGTTCACCATCGCCATAAAGGTGTTCAGATCATCCGGCGCGCCCCATGGCACACCCATGCACAGTTGAACCAAAGCGTTGGTTTCCAGCACACCCTCTTTCACCAGTTGCTTGGCGAACCAAAGATGGCCGGTATCAAAAGCCTCGATCTCGGGCTTAACGCCCATGTCTGTCATCATCTGCCCCATCGCCCGCAGTGCACCGGGCGTGTTGGTCATGACATAATCCGCCTCGGCAAAGTTCATGGTGCCGCAATCCAAGGTACAAATCTCAGGCAGGCATTCGGCGATATGCGCCACACGCTCGGACGCGCCGATCATGTCTGTCCCTTCAGCCACTGGAAACGGGCTTTCCACCCCGCCAAACACGATGTCCCCGCCCATCCCGGCGGTGAGGTTCAGCACAACGTCCACATCAGCGTCGCGAATGCGGTCCGTAACCTCACGATACAGGTCCAGACGGCGGCTGGGGACTCCGGTCTCCGGGTCGCGCACATGGCAATGGACAACGGCGGCCCCGGCCTTGGCTGCTGCAATCGCACTGTCGGCAATCTGCTGCGGTGAACGCGGCACATGTGGGCTGCGATCCTGCGTTCCACCTGATCCAGTAATGGCACAGGTGATGAAGACTTCGCGGTTCATTTCCAGAGGCATGACGTTTTCCCCAAGTTATACCCGGTTTTGCCTTGAGTTTTCCCCAGACTTCTCCCCGGATTCCGATTTGCTTTCGGGCCCGAGTCTGACGCAGCCTTGTGAAAACACTTGCCAGAATGCGAATCAGACTTGATGAAATCCGCAAAAAACATACTGCAGCCCGAACACCGCGCCCTGAAAACGGCGGTTTTGGTGCTGGACGAATGCAACACGCTCAGCTTCGCCTCGGCCGTTGACCCGATGCGCGCAGCCAATCGCCTGGCAGATCGCCCCGCCTTTGACTGGGACTATGTAACCGCCACACCAGAACCCGCGATGCTGACCAGCGCGCTGACCGTTCCCGGAATTCCCCTGGCCCGCCTGCAGGGCTGCGATCTTATGATCGTGGTTGCCGGGTTCCAACTGGCGCGCCACGCCACCCCCAGCCTGCTGGCCGGTTTGCGCCGCATTGCCAGCAGCGGCGCAACCATGGCTGGCATAGACGGCGGCCCCTGGCTGCTCGCCGAAGCTGGTCTTCTGGACGATCATGCCGCCACCACACATTGGGAAGATTTGGACAACTTTGCCAACCGGTTCCCCGAGGTTGACGTGCGCCCTGACCGTTTCACAGTCTCGGGCAATCGCCTGACATCCGGCGGGGCCATTCCAGCCGTTGAAATGATGCTGCACATAATCGCCGCCCGGCACGGGGCGGGATTTGCCGCGCGGGTGTCTGGTCTGTTCCTCTATGACGGTGCCCCTGCCCCGACAAAACCCCAAAGCCGCATTGGCGCACCGCACCGCCACACGGCGCTGACAGCCAAAGCCAACAGCCTGATGGAATCGTCCCTGGATGAACCCTTGCCGCTTGCCGATATCGCCGAGACCCTTGGAACCAGCCCCCGCACACTACAGCAGCAGTTTCGCCTGCGCCTGAACACCACACCGCAAGACCACTACCTGCAACTGCGTCTGGCCGAGGCGCGTCGTCTGGTCACCGACACCGACATGCCTCTGATGGATGTGGCGCTTGCTACGGGCTTTGGCTCACAATCCAGCTTCGCACGCGCTTTCCGAACGGCCCACGGCCTCTCGGCCCGCGATCTGCGACAAGACCGGACGCACCCCACCCATCACTGAGCTGGATCCCCCTTCATCTGGCTAAAAATATCCCGGGGGAGTCGCGCGGCACGCGCGGCGGGGGCAGATCCCCCTAGAACGGCATTGGATGCGCGCGGTGCGCCTCGGTAATGTCCGCCAAAACCTCGTCCGACAACTGCAGGTCCTTGCCGCTCAGGATGTGGGCAAGTTGCTCGACTGATGTTGCACCAAAGATCGCGGACATCATGAATGGGCGTGTCTGACACCAGGCCAACGCCATATGCACAGGGTCCAGTCCATGGCGCGCGGCAACCTCAAGATAAGCCCCAACCGCATCAAAGGCACGCGTTCGATGCCGCCCGCCCATTTCTGGTACCAATGACATGCGCGACCCTTCAGGCACCGCGCCACCCTGGTACTTTCCAGTGAGGAACCCGGCAGCCAGAGGCGAAAAGGCCATCAGACCCACATCCTCATGAACACTCAGCTCGGCCATATCCGTATCGAAGTGCCGGCACATTAACGAGTATTCGTTCTGCACCGAAGCGACTCGGGGACCCGCTCCGTTCTCAGCCAGACGCAACCACTGCGCGGTGCCCCAGGCGCTTTCGTTCGACAGGCCAAAGGCGCGGATATTGCCCTTGTCGACCTGCGCCTGAAGCGCCTCAAGACATTCCCGCATATTGTCCAGCACCTCGTCGGTGTTGTGGCCCGACGGCGCATAGGTCCAGTTCTGGCGGAACATATAGCTGCCCCGGTTCGGCCAGTGGAACTGATACAGGTCGATGCAGTCCGTTTTCAGGCGGCGCAGCGACCCTTCGATCGCCTCGGGGATTGTCTGACCCGAGATCGGCGCTCCATCTCGCGCATGTGCAAAACCGGCCCCCGAGTGTTTAGTGGCCAGAACATAATCAGCCCGCCGGGACGGTTGCGCGGTGTTCCAGTTACCCAGTATCTCTTCTGTGCGCCCGACAGTCTCTTTCGATATGGGGTTCACCGGATACATCTCAGCCGCATCGACAAAGTTAATACCGGCGTCCAGTGCCATGTCGATCTGCGTATGTGCATCGGCTTCGGTGGTCTGGGTGCCAAAGGTCATGGTCCCCAGACACAGGTCGGTGACCATGATACCCGTGCGGCCCAAGGGCTTCATTTCCATCTGTCAATCTCCTGAAATATCATTGAAGAAAAGGCGTTACGCCTCGGACTTCATCTCCCATCGGCCCGACTCCTCGGACCAGTATTTGGCGGCGCATCCAGCACCGGTCAACGCTTTCCACTGCCCCCGGGCATGTTGAACCGCCTGCGGGTCATTGCCGTCAAACAGGATGCAGACACGTTCCAGAGCGTTCACCTCATCCGGTTCGACAGGTGCGCCGTCGACGGCCATCACGCAGGACGGTCCGTTGGCGGCCTGCATCTCGGTCGTCAGTAAAATGGGCTGCCTAGCATCATGCGGGCCGCCTTCCCGACCATGTGGTAGGAACCCGTCATCCGGCCCCAACCACAGTCTTTCGTCCAGCCAGTCCATCCGCGCAGGATTAGTACCCCGCACGGCGATCTTCCACCCGGCCTGCCGCGCCTTGTCCAGAAGAACCGGCAAAGTATGTTCCAGCGGCTGGCGGGTCAGGTGGTAGAAATAGACGGCACCCACGGACTTACTCGAAATTGTCCTGCACAAATCGGCTCAGTGCGCGCACACCCCACCCGGTTGCGCCTTTCGGCGCATAGGATGTCTCGGCCGCAACCGAGGCGACGCCGGCGATATCAAGGTGAATCCACGGGGTTTCCTCTTTCACGAAGCGCTGCAGGAACTGCGCCGCTGTGATCGAGCCCGCAGGCCGTCCGCCCACGTTCTTCACATCGGCGATGCGCGACTTCAGCAGGTCGTCATAGGCCTTGCCCAAAGGCATCCGCCAGGCACCCTCGTCCTCAGCCCCAGCCGCTTTCAGGAAGGCGTTGCAGAATGTGTCATTGTTCGAAAACACCCCTGCGTTTTCGTGGCCCAACCCGATAATGATCGCACCCGTCAGCGTGGCCAGATCAACCATGCCCACGGGGCTGAACCGCTCTTGCGCGTACCACATGACGTCGCACAGGACCAAACGGCCTTCGGCGTCTGTGTTGATGATCTCGACCGTGTCGCCCTTCATCGACTTGACTACATCACCCGGGCGCGTTGCGTTGCCCGAGGGCATGTTCTCGACCAGCCCCACAAGCCCGACCACATTGGCCTGGGCCTTGCGTTTGGCCAGCGCGCGCATTGTGCCAGCGACGACACCCGCACCGCCCATATCCATGGTCATATCTTCCATGCCACCGGCGGGCTTCAGTGAAATGCCGCCTGTGTCGAACACAACCCCCTTACCGACAAGGGCAAGCGGTGCGTCACCTTTATTGCCGCCGTTCCACTGCATTACCACAACCTTGGACGGGCTGACCGAGCCCTGCCCAACGCTCAGCAGCGTGCGCATTCCCAGTTCGGCCAGCTTGTCTTCTTCCAGCACTTCAACCTCAAGACCAAGGTCTTTCATCTCGGCCAGACGGTCAGCAAATTCGGTCGTGGTCAGAACATTGGCCGGTTCGTTGGTCAGATCGCGCGTCATCCGCACCCCGTCCGCAATGGAGTAAAGCGGTGCAAACGCAGCCTCAACCTCATCCGGTTTTTGGTGGCTAATCGTGACACTGGCGGTGCGTTCGGATTCTTTCGACTTGTGCGCATCGAAATCGTAACTGCGCAGGGCGATCCCAAGCGCCAGCTCTTCGGCCCGAACCTGATTACCGGCCATCAGCAGCACATCCCGGTTGTCGGCCAGTTTCGCCAGCTTTGCACCGGCCTTGCGGGCCTCGGCCGCGTCCGGACGGCGCGACAGAACCAGAATGTCCAGCGCCTCGGCCTCCATGCCGGTTGGCCAAGCAAGCGACAGCACATCCCCTGACTTAACCTTTGCAAAGCGGTCGCTTTCAACCAGACGCGCCACGGTGCCACGAGTCAGACGGTTCGCGCGGCGAACGGCGGGGCTCATCTTGCCGTCCGGCGATATGATGATGACAACGCGGCCTTCAGCCTGCGTCATTGCGTCGACGTCAAAAGCCTGAAACTGGATCGGGATTAGACTGCTCATTGCGAACTCCTGAAAATCTGTTCCCCAAGACCTAGCCCGCACTGGCGCTATTGACCAGATAGCAGTTTTCCCCGACTGGCAATTGCAGTACAGTCCCGAAAAAATTCCGGCAAGATCGGGGGAGAGTACAGTGGCAAAACAGGGCAGGCATAAGCCATCGCTTCGTGGCGCATGCTGCAATGATTCCTGCTTGAACCTGACAGTGCCCGCCTTGCACCCAACCCCTGCGGGGTTTCGCCCGTGATCCTTGACCGCTATTTTGCCCGCCGGTTCATCCAAAGCTTTCTGGTTATCGGCGGCATCTTCCTGACTTTGTTGATTCTGATCGACCTGATCGAACAGGTGCGACGCTTTGACGAAGTTGACCTGTCCTTTGGCCAACTTCTGCACCTGACGCTGCTGAATACCCCGGCGGCCATCAGTGAAATGCTGCCCTTGCTGGTGATTCTTTCGACAATCGCGCTGTTTGTCGGCCTTGCGCGCAGTTCTGAGTTGGTCGTGACCCGAGCCATTGGCCGTTCGGGTATTCGTGCGCTGCTGGCCCCTGCAGTATTGGCCCTGGCGATCGGGGCGGCTGCCGTTGCCCTGCTGAACCCGATTTCGGCAGCCACGTCCGAGGAATACTCACGACTGTCTGACTCGTATCGCAACAACGGCGGGTCGGCCTTTTCGATCAGCGGCGAAGGTATGTGGCTGCGGCAGGGCTCGCAAAACGGCCAGTCTGTGATCCACGCGCGCGGCACGTCAAATGGCGATACGCTGAAGTTGAACGAAGTGACGATCATCGCATTTTCGCCGGACGGTACGCCGACGCAACAGATTGCCGCTGACAGCGCTGTCCTAGACGACGGCAACTGGACTTTGTCCAACGCCAAAGTCTGGTCCTTGAATCAGGACATCAACCCGGAAATCAACGCCGTCGAGCATTCGACGCTTGAAATCCCTACGTCGCTGACGCGCGAGCGCATTTTGGACACGCTGGGGCGGCAAGGGGCCGTTTCGGTCTACGACTTGCCACAGCTTATTCGTGACCTAGGAGAAGCCGGGTTTTCCACCAAGCAATACGAAGTCTGGCTGCAAGTGCAACTTGCGCGCCCGATCTTCTTGGTGTCGATGGTCCTGATCGGGGCAGCGTTCACCATGCGCCATGTCCGCTTTGGCGGAACCGGGATCGCGGTTCTGTCCGCGGTACTGTTGGGTTTTGGCATATACTTCGTGCGCAACTTTGCCCAAATTCTGGGGGAAAACGGACAACTGCCTATCTTTGTTGCGGCGTGGGCTCCGCCCTTCGCAGCCATATTGCTGTCCCTCGGTCTGTTGTTGCACGCGGAGGACGGCTGATGCGGCTTCTATCCTGCCTGTTTTTGTCCGGCGCTCTGGCGTTGGCCATACCACAGGGCGCGGGCGCCCAAAATCAGCCCGCTGGCGGCCCGCCGCAAAGTACTCCGCAAGAGGAAGAACCAGCCCTTCTGGTTGCAGATCGGATTTTCATCACTCCGCAAAGAGTGCTTGTCGCCGAGGGCAACGTCGAAGCGTTTCAAGGCGACATCAAAGTTACTGCGCAACGGATTACCTATGACCGCGACACCGGCGAACTTTTGCTTGAGGGTCCGGTCCGCATTGATCAGGGCGGCGCAACGACTCTGCTGGCGGATTCAGCGGAATTGGACAGCGGCATCCAAAACGGCCTGCTCATCGGCGCTAGAATGGTGTTCCAGCAGCAAGTCCAGATCGCGTCGGTCCAGGCCAAGCGTGCGGCTGGGCGCTATACGCAATTCAGCAAGGTCTCGGCCACGTCGTGCCACGTCTGCGCCAACGGTAAACCTCCGATATGGCAGATCCGTGCGCGCAAAGTCACCCATGACCAGCTGGAACGGCAGTTATATTTTGAAGGTGCACAGTTCCGAATTCTGGACTTTCCGGTATTCTATTTTCCGTACCTGCGTCTTCCCGATCCCACACTGGACCGCGCGACGGGCTTTCTCGTCCCGTCGGTCAGAACCACGTCGCAACTGGGCACCGGCCTACAGGTGCCGTATTTCTTCAAGTTGGGCGACCACAAGGACCTGACGCTGACGCCATATGTATCGTCCAAGACCAAAACGCTGGGCTTCCGGTATCGTCAGGCGTTCAAACGTGGACGTATCCGAATCTTGGGCGCCTATACAAAAGATGACCTTCAACCAGACGAGCAGCGCGGGTATCTATTTGCGGATGGCGCATTCAACCTGCGGGACGGCTATCGGTTCACCTTTGACCTGAAGACCACGTCTGACGATGCGTATTTGGCCGACTACGGCCTGCCCGATTTCGACCGATTGCGCAGCGAAGTCGCGCTGGAACGGATAAAACGGGATACGGCGTTCCGCACCAGCTTCATCCACTACCAGACTTTGCGCGACAGCGAAGATCAGGATGAAATCCCTTCGCGCGTGTTCGACCTGTACTATCAGAAACGCCACTTCCCGACCGCAGTGGGTGGCGAGGTTCGGCTCGGCTTTGTCGCACACGCCCATGAACGTACCAGCGACGAAGACATCGTGGGCCGTGATGTCGCGCGAGCAACTTTCGATGCCGAATGGATGCGCAGTTGGATATTCACCACGGGCCTGCGCGCGGACGCCAGGTTGGGCGCGTCTGTCGATACGTTCAATATTCGTCATGACAGCGGGTTCCCTAGTCAGGTTACCCGCACCACACCACGCGCGGCGCTGACGCTGCGCTACCCAATGTCACGGCGGGAAAAGTCGGGCGCGACCCAAGTCCTTGAACCGATCGCACAAGTCGGCTGGACCCATGTTTCAACCAACGACGTGCCGATCGACGAAAGTACGTTTCAGGAATTCGATCAAGGCAACCTTCTGTCCCTTTCGCGATTTCCGGCCCCCGACCGTCGGGAAGACGGCGCAACCGGAGTGGTCGGCATAAACTGGGCCCGATACGGAGCAAAGGGATGGCGCGCACTGGCAACAGTTGGTCAGGTCTTTCGCGCGGATGCCGACCCTGAATTCAACGTAACCTCGGGTTTGCAGGGAACAGCGTCAGACCTGTTGATTGCTGGTCAGTTGGAAACGGCCAATGGCTGGTCATTGGCAGGGCGCGGATTGCTCAACGGTGACTTCAGTTTCGCCAAGGCTGAATTGCGCGCCGCCTGGAGCCAAGAAACAACTAGCCTGTCGGGCACTTATGTCTGGCAGGAACCCGATCCAGCGGAAAACGCGGAAGATGAAATCTCGGAAGTTCGCGTCAATGGTCGTTACCGAATCGACCAAAACTGGCTGACCCGTGCATTCGCCCGCTATGACCTCGCCGAGTCCGAACCGATCCGTTATGGGTTGGGCGTGACCTACCAAAACGAATGTGTACAGGCAAATATGATCGTGAGTAGACGATTTACCTCGTCTTCGAGTATTGAGCCTTCGACAGAATTCGGCTTTACCGTAGCCCTGACAGGATATTCTGTTGAAGGTGGCGGACAACAGTTCAAGAGAAGATGCAGTTGATTTCACGTTTCTCCAGTTTCGTTCGTTCCGGTTGGCTGCCCTCGGTGGCTCAGGCACTGGCCGTTGCGGTATTGAGTCTTGGGCCCATGGAAGCGCAAGCCCAAAGCCCGTTCTCGCCTGCGATCAAGGTTAATCAGGATATTGTCACCTGGTATGAACTGGACCAGCGTCTGCAATTCCTTTTAGCCCTGGGCGCTCCCGGAGCCTCCGAGGACGAGGTGCGAGAGGCCCTGATCGACGACCGTCTGCGCAAGCAAGCCATGCGAGAGGCGGGAATCGAAATCAACCCAGAGGATGTTCAGGTCGGCATTGACGAGTTCGCTGCGCGCGGGCGGTTGTCGACGGATCAGTTCCTGCAACTTCTTGCCGATGCGGGTGTGTCCCAAGAAACCGTCAGGGATTTTGTCGCAGACCAGCTTTCGTGGCGCGACTATGTCAGCGCCCGTTTCCTGTCGCAGGCGCGCCCGTCCGAGGATGAAATCAACCGGGCGCTGGGACAAGCCGGTGGCGGTGGATTGCAGGTTCTGATGTCCGAGATCATCATTCCGGTCAATCAGCAGACCATCGCCCAGGCCGAGTTGTTGGCCGAAGAGATCGCGCAATTGGAAGGATTTGATGCCTTTTCAGCGGCAGCCACCCAATATTCCGCCGCCGGCACACGGGACAATGGCGGTCGGTTGGAATGGCTGAACCTGACCGATCTGCCCCCTGCCTTGCAGCCGGTTATCCTTGGCCTCAAGAATGGGGATATAACACAGCCCATCAACCTGCCAAACGCCATTGCCCTGTTCCAGATGCGCGGCCTGCGCGAGGTCGCGTCTGGCGCGCCGCGTTATTCGAAAATCGACTATGCCATCTACAATCTTCCCGGCGGTCGCAGCGCTGACACGCTGGCCCGCGCCGCCAAATTGCGGGAAGAGATCGACACCTGCGATGACCTCTATGGAATTGCACAAGACCAACCGGCTGAGGTTCTGCAACGGATCGAAGCCAGCCCCTCGGAAATTCCGCGGGACGTCGCACTGGAACTAGCCAAGCTGGATCTTAACGAAGTTTCGACGAATCTGACCGCCAATAACGGCCAGACCCTCCGTTTCCTGATGTTGTGCACCCGGACGCTCGACCGAGGCGAAGAAACTTCGCGCGTTGATGTGGCCAATGCGCTGACGCAACAGCGGCTGCAGGCCTTTTCCGAAAGCCTGCTAGAGCAGCTACGCGCGGACGCAACGATAATCGAGCAATGATCGCCCCGATCGCGCTCAGTTGTGGCGACCCTGCCGGTATAGGCCCAGAGATCGCGGCTAAAGCATGGGCAGAACTACGAGATACCTGCCCGTTTTTCTATATCGGGGACGCGGCGCATATTCCTCAGGGAACTCCGGTGCATCAAATCAGCGACCCGGCAGAGGCCCTTCGTATCAGCGCCTCGGCAATGCCTGTTCTGCAACTGGACTTCCCCGAACCCAATCGCCCCGGTACACCCTCAGCCGCAAATGCGCCCGGCGTCATAAACGCGATTGAACGAGGCGTGTCACTGGTTCAGTCGGGCGCGGCGTCGGCCCTCTGCACCGCGCCGATCCACAAGAAAGCACTGATTGACGGGGCCGGGTTCGCCTATCCCGGCCATACCGAGTTTCTTGCCGCGCTGGCCGGGCGTAAACGCGTTGTGATGATGCTGGCCAGCGATGAATTGCGCGTGGTGCCCACAACGATCCATATTCCCCTGTCCCGCGTCCCGTCCGAACTCACGCCCGCCCTGTTGCGCGATACGATTGAAATCACAGCCGAGGGGTTGCGAAAGCAATTCGGCATTGCTCACCCCCGCATCGCCATTGCCGGGCTGAACCCCCATGCGGGGGAAGGTGGTAAGATGGGGCTTGAAGAGCTGGACTGGATCGGCCCGCTGATTTCTGCGCTTCCTTCGGAAGACTACACTGTCAGCGGCCCAAACCCTGCGGACACCATGTTTCATGCCGCAGCCCGCGCCCGTTATGACGCAGCCATTGCAATGTATCATGATCAGGCGCTGATTCCGATCAAAACGCTGGATTTCGACCGCGGCGTAAACGTGACGCTCGGCCTGCCTTTCATACGCACATCGCCCGACCACGGCACCGCCCTTGATATCGCAGGGCAAGGTATCGCAAACCCATCTAGCCTGATCGAAGCTTTGAAACTCGCCCACCGCATGGCAAAAAGCTCTTGATCCTTCACCTGGCTGAAAATATCCCCGCCGGAGGCAAAAAATCTCTGGTGCACGCAATCCCTCCTGCGCCACGGTAATCTGAAAATGAGCGCTATCGACAATCTTCCCCCTCTGCGCGAGGTCATCGCAACCCACCAGCTTTCGGCGCGAAAGTCGCTGGGCCAGAACTTCCTGCTGGACCTGAATCTGACCGCCAAGATTGCGCGACAGGCCGGAGATCTGTCCGCGTGCGATGTGTTGGAAATCGGCCCTGGCCCAGGAGGACTGACTCGGGGTTTGCTGTCCGAGGGCGCGCGGAAAGTGGTCGCGGTCGAGAAAGACACCCGCTGCATTGCGGCCCTGAACGACATTGCCGCTGCATATCCCGGCCGTTTGGAGGTCATCAACGGTGACGCGCTCGAGATTGACCCGCTGACACATCTAACGCCACCAATCCGGGTCGCAGCCAACCTGCCCTACAACGTCGGAACTGAGCTTCTTGTGCGGTGGCTGACCCCCCCCGAATGGCCCCCGTTCTGGCAAAGCCTGACCTTGATGTTTCAGCGCGAGGTCGCTGAACGGATCGTGGCGCAGCCCGGCGGCAAAGCCTACGGACGCCTTGCCATCCTTGCGCAATGGCGCGCCGAGGCTCGGATTGCCATGTCTTTACCTCCCGGCGCGTTTACGCCTCCGCCCAAGGTTTCAAGCGCCGTGGTCCATCTAACTGCCCTGCCCGAACCCAGGTATCCCGCGAACCCCGCCACACTATCCCGTGTCGTGGCTGCAGCCTTCAACCAACGCCGCAAAATGCTGCGCGCATCGCTAAAGGGCATCGCCCCGAATATCGAAGACAGGTTATTGGCGGCCGGGATTCAACCAACTGAACGGGCCGAGCAGGTGCCGCTTGAAGCCTTCTGTGCATTGTCGCGCGAGGTTGATAACGCTTGAAACAAAAAAGCCCCGGGTCGAACCTCGGGGCTTTGTCTTGTTTTGTGCGCCTTTGATTACTCGGCGGCCTCGGGCGCATCACCTTTGTCCGACGATGCGTCTTCCGACGGCGCAGGCTTGGGCTTGCGCGTACGGGGACGGCGCGCCGGTTTTTCCTTCTTCTCGGCGGCTTCGCCTTCAGCACCCTTATTTTCAGGGGTCTCCACCAAACCGGATTCAGGCGAAGCGGCTGCGGGTGTGAAATCCATCACGTCAGGTTGCGGTGCTTCGGCCGGATCTGATTGGCGCGCGGCTTCGCGTTCCTGACGCTCAGCGCGTTCGCGATCACGTTCAGCCTGACGTTCACGGTTCTGCCGCTCCTGTTCTTCGCGGCGCGCTTCCATTTCGCGTTGCGCTTCACTTAGCAGACGCAGGTAGTGCTCGGCGTGTTGCTGGAAATTTTCCGCGGCCACGCGGTCATTAGACAACTGCGCGTCACGAGCAAGCTGGTTGTACTTGTCAATGATCTGCTGGGGCGTGCCACGCACTTTACCCTCTGGGCCCGAGCTGTCGAAAACCCGGTTTACTACGTTGCCTCCAGAAGGACGATTGCGGTTATTCTTGGCCCGCGAGCGGGATTTGGAAGATCTCATCTACTTTCGTCAGCCTTGTCATTCGATGTCGAACCTTTCGCGTCTTGCACTGCTCAAAGGCTTTTGCTGTGACGCGATGTCGACTTTTTGGGCTTGGCGTCAGGGGCGCGCTGTAACGGCGTCAACCTCGCTGACTAATCCTGAGTAAACATGTCCGGCGCGTGCAGACAAGGGGTTTGTACTAAATTTCGCAGCTTTTTTACATCAATCGGCGTATTTCAGCCTCAGCGCACAGATTCACTGCGACATTCTGGCAAATACAACACGGTCGCGACCATCCAAATCGGGAATTATCCTTATGTCGACCAATCCAGCAGCATCAAACAGCGCAGAAACGCTCAGGCCCTGCGTCGGCCCAATTTCGACCAGCAAACGCCCACCGGGTAACAGAAAATCAGGAACACCGGCAGCAATACGACGGTAAGCTCCCAAGCCGTCGCCCTCGTCCGTCAGTGCCATGCGCGGTTCATGCTCACGCACTTCGGGTGACAATTCCGCCATTTCCGGCAGAGAAATATACGGGGGATTGGAAACAATCAGGTCAAAGTTACCATTAATGTTTCCGAACCAATCAGACTTGATAATCTCGATACGGTTTTGAACTTGATGCTGAACAGCGTTCGCGCTGGCTTGCAGACAAGCAGCCTCACTTAGGTCAACGCCTAGCCCCGTTGCGCTGGTTCTTTCCGCCAATAAGGTGATCAGAATGCACCCGGACCCGACCCCAAGGTCCAGAACATGACCGAAAGGTTCGCTCAACGCCGCCTCGATCAGCGCCTCGGTTTCCGGTCGAGGGTCCAACACATCGCGGCTGACCCGAAAGCGGCGGCCATAAAACTCCCTTTCTCCCAGCAAGTGGGAGACCGGCACTCGAATAGCCCGCAAGGATATCAATTGATCGTACCGTTCGGCGATCTCCGGCGAAAGCTCCTCGGGGGCGATCAACGTGACGCGGCTGGCTTCGATTCGCGCGGCGTGGGCCAACAACACTCGGGCGTCACGCGCCGGATCAGCAACCCCGGCCGCCCGAAGCCGCGCTGTTGCAGCGACCATGGCCTGCGCCGCTGTCAACGCAGCAATCATTGCGCCATCGCAGCCAGCAGGCGGGCTTGGTCATCGGCTGTCAGCGCATCTATGACCTCGTCCAGATCGCCCTGCATGACCTGATCCAGCTTGTACAAAGTCAGGTTTATGCGGTGATCGGTCATCCGGCCCTGTGGAAAGTTATACGTCCTGATCCGCTCGGAACGGTCGCCAGAGCCCACTTGGCTGGCTCGGTCGGCGGACCGTTCGCTGTCGATCCTCTGACGCTCCAAATCATAAAGTCGCGTCTTCAGAACCTGCATTGCGATTTCACGATTGCGGTGCTGGGACTTCTCAGAGCTTGTAACCACAAGAGCGGTCGGAAGGTGGGTGATGCGCACAGCCGAATCTGTCGTGTTCACGTGCTGACCACCCGCACCCGAACTGCGCATGGTGTCGATACGAATGTCATTCGCGTCAATCTGGATATCCACATCTTCGGCCTCGGGCAGCACCGCAACCGTCGCAGCCGATGTGTGAATCCGCCCACCACTTTCGGTTTCGGGAACGCGCTGAACTCTGTGAACTCCGGATTCATATTTTAACCGCGCAAAGACGTTGTCGCCCTTTATATGCGCCACGACCTCTTTGATGCCCCCAAGGTCCGAAGCCTGTTCTTCGATGATCTCAAAACGCCAGCCGTGTGCCTCGGCATAGCGTTGATACATGCGCAACAGGTCTCCCGCGAACAAGGCAGCCTCGTCCCCTCCGGTTCCGGGGCGAATTTCCAGCATCGCAGGGCGCGCATCGGCCGCGTCACGGGGCAGCAATGCCAATTGCAGCGCGTGTTCCGCTTCGGGGATGCGGGCCTGCAAGTCTGGGATTTCTTCTTCGGCCAACTCCTTCATATCGGGGTCTGCCAGCATCGCCTGCGCTTCCGCCAAATCCGCCACCAACAGTCGCCAGGCCGTGATCTGTTCGACAACCGGTTTGAGGTCAGAATACTCCTTGGCCAAAGCAGCAATGTCCCCACCCGCCGCGCCGTCTGACATCGCCGCTTCGAGGTATTGGAATCGCTGAGTTATCTGTTCTAGGCGTTCTTCGGGGATCATCCCCGGGGGTGTCTAACAATCCGGGGCTTTGGTCAAGGGCCGACCGTATGCTAAGCTGCTGCGCATGAGATGGTTTACGCTTGTCCTGACGCTGTTTTCCACACCGGCCATGGCCGACTATGTTGGCCCGGATGGCAAGGTGCGCGATTGCTATTGCACCGATACATCCGGCACCCGCATCGAACTGGGCGAGATGATCTGCCTGCAGGTCGATGGCCGTATGTTCATGGCACAGTGCCAAATGTCGCTGAACGTACCAATGTGGCGCGAAGTGCAGGAAGGCTGCCTGTCCTCAGGGCTTGAGCGCAGTCAGCCACCCATCAACACGGTTGCGGTTTACCCCAAAATCTGAGCGCCCAAAGCGCAGGCGCGCGTGGATGCGCAGCGTGTCGCCATCCTGCTGGGCGGTCGCGTAGTCGGGAAAGCCGATCACTTTGGTGCGGGTGACATAGGTGACCATCCCTTTGTCCACTGACCCCGCCAAAACCGTTGTTCGGGGTGTGTTACGCGCAATTGCATCCAGACGCGCCAGCCCGTCGGGGCCAGTTTCCAAAACCCGAAACACTCCGCCTTGCATATCGCGATCCGCCTGACCGGTGGGCACTACGTGCCATCGCGTAGGATCGGACGGTGCCAGCCTGATATAAGCGCCCAGTACGACGACCGCCGCAACAACAAGGAAAATGAGCATTTTCTTCATCCCGACCCTATTCTTTTAGCAACCTTATTCGGAATACAGGCCTGGACAAGTCGTGAGGCAGGCTTTTACCGCGACGTCACACCTGGCAGGATGCACATAAGCTCGAACAAAAGGTTAGCCGCCGTCAGCGCCGTGTTGCCGGTCGTGTCATAGGGCGGCGAGACCTCGACTAGATCGCACCCCACAACGGTCAGACCGCTGAGTGCATGGATCAACTGCAAGGCCTGCGGCGTGGTTAGCCCCGCGATTTCTGGCGTGCCCGTTCCCGGAGCAAAAGCCGGATCAAGGCTGTCAATGTCGAAGGTGATATAAGTCGGGTGATCCCCGATTGTCTTCCGTATCTGAGAGCCAACTTCCGTCAGGTTCTGCTGCCACAATTCCAACGCCGGAAACTGCCGAAATCCCCATTCCTTTGCTTCGTTGAAATCCGTCGTTGAATAACCCGAACCGCGAATTCCGACCTGAAAGACCTTGTCAGGAACGATCAGACCTTCTTCGTAGGCGCGGCGAAAGACGGTGCCGTGTGTCTCACGCTCACCAAACATTTCGTCGTCTACACCTGCGTGGGCATCCACGTGAACCAACGCCACAGGCCCGTGCTTGGCCGCAATTGCCCGTAAAATCGGCAGGGTGATCGAATGATCACCTCCCATCGCGACAGGCGTCACATCCTGCGCCAGAATAGCATCATAGCTTTCCTTAATGATCTTGAGGCTTTCGGACAGGGAAAACGTGTTGATCGCAAGATCACCGATATCGGCAATCTGCAGGCTGTCGAACGGAGCCGCGAATGTGGCCATGTTGTAAGGCCGGATCATCGCGCTTTCGCTGCGGATCTGTTTCGGCCCGAACCGTGTGCCCGACCGCCATGAGGCGCCGATATCCATCGGAATACCCAAAACGGCCACATCCAACCCGGCCAACGAATCCACTTGCGGCAAGCGCATGAACGTATTCGGCCCGGAAAACCGTGCCAGATCATTGCCGCTGAGGGGCTGGTTGAAGTCTTTCATGCCAGTATCTCTCCCATCCGTTATTTTGGTTAACGTGATAGAGGAAAGATGGCTAACCAATGGTTAAGGCTGCAACTTGTTCCACCCCAAAAGGCAAATAATCTGCGTGGCGACATGCGCGCCGGCGATCGCCGTTGCGCCGGATGTATCAAACGGCGGAGATACCTCGACAACGTCCCCGCCCTTGATGTTAATACCGGCGATATCGCGCAAGATGATCTGCGCCTGAATGGAACTCAGCCCACCCCAGACGGGTGTACCTGTACCCGGCGCAAAAGCGGGATCCAGACCGTCGATATCAAAGCTTAGATAAACGGGACTGTCACCCAGAATGCCCTTAATCTTGTGCGCGACGGCAGCGGGGCCGGATTCATAAACCTCGCGCGCGTCGATGATGTTGACACCCAGCGTATCCTCGTTGGTGGTCCGGATTCCGACCTGCACCGATCGCTTGGGATCCACGATGCCCGACTTCACCGCCTTGTAGAACATCGTTCCGTGATCCACGCGCGACATGTCGTCATCGGCCCACGTGTCCGTATGCGCATCAAACTGCAGCAAGGAAATCGGCCCGAATTTCTCGGCATAAGCCTTGAGGATCGGAAAGCTGATATAGTGATCCCCGCCCAAAGTGACCGAAGCCACATCGGCGGCTAGTATCGTGCGGATATGATCGGTCAGCGTATCTGGAAACGCCGGGATATTGGCGTAGTCATAGGCCATGTCACCATAATCGACGATCGCCAGCTCACTCAGCGCGTCAAAAGGCCAGCCATAGGGCGCATCGGGTGATTGCAGCGCACTGGCCTCTCGGATTGCGCGCGGGCCAAGTCGGGTTCCAGGGCGGTTGGTCACCGCCTGATCGAACGGCACTCCAGTCACGGCTATGTCCACGCCCTTCAGGTCCTTGGTGTACAGCCGACGCAGAAAGGACGTCGCCCCGCCAAACGTATTTTCATAGGACAACCCCTTGAGGTCAGGATTGGTAAACGCCTCGTCCACCTGATTTTTTGCATCTTCCAGTGCCATTTATTCCCCCGTTCAGCCCAGCGGCTGCGCCTTTTCGACAATCCGCGCGAAAAAGGATGCCCCAACCGGCGCGATCTCGTCGTTAAAATTGTATTTTGGATGATGCAACCCGGCACTTTCACCTTGCCCCAGAAACAGGTACGCCCCCGGACGCGCATTCAGCATGAACGAGAAATCCTCGGCCCCCATCATCGCAGATATGTTCGTGAACACCCATTCGTCTCCCGCCACGTCCCGCGCGACATCGGCGGCAAACCCGGCTTTGTCTGCGTCATTGATCGTTGCGGGGTAATTGATCTCATAATCCAACCTTGCCTCAACCCCATAAGACAGTGCTTGCCCCTGCACGATCTGCTCCATCCGTTCCATCACCATCTTCTGAACAGACGGATCGAAAGTGCGGACGGTTCCGTTGATATAGGCAGTATCCGGGATCACGTTGTTGACCGTTCCGGTGTGAATCTGGGTAACCGAGATAACCAGATCGTCCAGCGCATAGTTGTTGCGGCTGACAATGGTCTGAATGGCCTGTGCTATTCCACAGGCCGCCATCACTGGATCGCGAGTTTCGTGTGGCATGGCCCCGTGGCCGCCAAGACCCTGAATGTGAACTTCAAACGTGTCGACAGCGGCCATGATCGGCCCGGGCGTCGTCTGGAATGCCCCCTCAGGAACACCGGGCGCATTGTGCAGTGCATAGACCTGGGAAATATCGAAACGGTCCATAAGCCCCTCTTCGACCATGACGCCTGCTCCGCCGCCTTCCTCTTCCGCAGGCTGAAAGATCAGGGCCACGCGGCCGCGGAAATTTCGTGTCTCAGCCAGATAACGCGCTGCGCCCAACAACATTGCCGTATGACCGTCATGGCCACAGGCATGCATATTACCCGGTTTGGTCGACGCATATTCGACCCCGGTTTCCTCGGGGATTGGCAAGGCATCCATGTCCGCGCGCAGGCCGATTGTCGGCCCCTCGCCCTGCCCGTTGATGATCGCGACAATCCCGGTTTTGGCAATTCCTTCATGCAGCTCGTCAACGCCAAATTCACGCAGTCTGTCGGTGACAAAAGCTGCGGTTTCATGGCATTCGAACTCCAACTCGGGAATCGAATGCAGGTGTTGTCGCCAAGCGGTCATATCGGCGGCAAAATCGGCAATTCGGTTGACGACGGGCATCTGGGGTGGACTCCTGATCCTGACTGCGGAATGGATGCATCTGACACCGGAACGAAAGGGTTCGCAATGGCCGAAAATCCTCTGATCCACGATAGCGACGCAGGGATCGAGCGCCTGCTGGAAATCATGCGCCGCCTACGCGACCCGCAGACCGGCTGCCCGTGGGATATCGAACAGGATTTCGCCACCATCGCCCCCTACACCATCGAAGAAGCCTATGAGGTCGCCGACGCCATCGAGCGTGAGGCGTATGACGAGCTGAAAGGCGAATTGGGCGACCTGCTGTTCCAATCCGTCTTTCATGCGCAGATGGCCGAGGAAGCCGGGCATTTCACCTTTCAGGACGTAGTCCGCACCATGTCAGATAAAATGGTCACGCGTCATCCTCACGTGTTCGGCGACGAATCCCGCGACAAATCTGCCGAGCAGCAGACGCTGGATTGGGAAACCATCAAGGCAGCGGAACGCGCTGGCAACGAACAAAAAGGCGCGCTGGATGGAGTGGCGGCTAACCTGCCCGCCCTGTTGCGCGCACATAAGCTGCAAAAACGCGCCGCCCGCGTGGGGTTCGACTGGCCCGATGCCAGTCATGTGCTGGCGAAGATCACCGAAGAGGCCGCCGAGTTGGAAGAGGCCCGCGACAGCATGGACGCCGACGCACTAGAGGATGAGTTCGGTGACTTGCTCTTCGTGATTGTCAATCTGGGCCGCCATCTCGGGATTGAACCCGAGGCAGCCCTGCGCCGCACCAATGCCAAGTTCACCCGCCGGTTCGAACAGGTCGAGGCCCGCCTTGCGGCGCGTGGCAAAACGCCTTCACAAAGCGATCTGGCCGAGATGGACGCCCTTTGGGACGAGGTGAAAACCGAAGAACACCGCGCCAACGGCAAACTCCCGCCGGTGGATGCGGTTGCGGACACCTAAAACGGCTGGACAAGTGCCGGGACACTTGCGAGTGTCCGACCTTCACGCCCCCGGAGACGCCCATGCCCCCTCGTAAAATCATCATCGACACTGACCCCGGCCAGGACGACGCCGTGGCCATCCTGCTGGCGCTGGCCAGCCCCCAAGAGATTGAGGTTCTGGGCATAACCGCCGTCGCTGGGAACGTGCCGTTAGACCTGACGTCCAAGAACGCCCGTATCGTCTGCGAACTGGCCGGACATACCGAGGTGCCGGTTTACGCCGGGTGCGACCGCCCATTGAAACGAGCGCTGGTCACGGCAGAACATGTGCACGGAAAAACCGGTCTGGACGGCCCGGAACTGCCTGATCCGCAGATGCAACTGACCGACGGGCATGCGGTCGACTTCATTATCGACACCCTGCGCGCGCATGAGCCAGGAACGGTCACGTTATGCCCGCTGGGGCCACTGACAAACATCGCAACGGCCTTTACCAAAGCGCCTGATATCGTGGATCGGGTGCAGGAAATCGTGCTGATGGGCGGCGCGTATTTCGAGGTTGGCAACATTACCCCCACCGCAGAATTCAACATTCACGTCGACCCAGAAGCTGCTGATATCGTGTTTACATCAGGTCGCCCTATTGTCGTTATGCCGTTGGATGTCACGCACAAGGCGCTGGTCACCAAACCCCGCAACGACGCCTTCCGCGCGCTGGGAACCAAGGTCGGTATCGCCGTGGCCGAGATGACGGATTTCTTCGAACGCTTTGACAAGGAAAAATACGGCAGCCAAGGGGCACCACTGCATGACCCGTGCGTCACAGCCTATCTGATCAAGCCCGAATTGTTCTCGGGTCGTTTCGTGAATGTCGAGATTGAGACCCAATCAGAACTCACGATGGGTATGACGGTCGCCGACTGGTGGCGCGTCACCGATCGCAAACCCAACGCGACATTCATAGGAGATGTGGACGCGGACGGGTTCTTTACCCTGTTGACCGAACGGCTGGCCCGACTATGAGCGCTGCCCTGCGGCTTGCCCGCCCCGAAGATTTGGACCGCTTGGTGGGCCTGGTCACTGCATTCCACTCCGAGGAAGGTATCGCTCAGGATGCGGATCAGACCCGCAACGCTCTGGCCCCGCTATTAGAGGGCATCCCCCACGGATGTGTCTACCTGATCGGACCCGGACGAGCACCGTTGGGATACATCATCCTGACATTCGGTTGGTCCGTCGAATTCGGCGGCATGGACGGCTTTGTGGACGAGATCTACATTCGCCCTGCCGTTCGCGGCCGAGGAATTGCATCCGAAGTATTGCTAGACCTGCCAAAGGCACTGGCCGGAGCTGGGCTTACCACCCTGCATCTTGAGGTCGACCGCACAAACGAGGCAGCTCAGAAACTGTATCTGCGCACCGGGTTCAAACCGCGCGATCGGTATTTGTTAATGAGCAAGAAGCTCTGAATTCAGATCAATCACGGACGTCACTGCCCGTGATGTCACGCACAGGCCTTAGCGAGCCTCACCACGATAGATGTAAGTGGGCGATTCCATATCCCGAACCGGGTCACTTGCTGAAACCGGATCGCCAGTGATCGGATATGTGCCAGGTGCTGAACATGCCGCCAAAAATACAGTGCCGACTACCGACGCTACGAGAAGGAATTTAGAACCAGTCATGGTGTTCTCCTTTCTGTAATACAGTCAGGGTACGAGACCACCCGGCCCTCCTAATAGGGAAAAGTTCACACATAAGTGCCATAATGTTCACTTAAGTAGCGGCTTTTTTAAATTTCTCCTTCAATAACAACAGGAAAGAAGGTCGAAAAATTTCGACTTTTTTAGCCCAAAATCGCGCTATTCCTGCAAATCCATTTCAAAAAACAGCAGATGACCATCTGCAACCTCGGGGATTTCCGAATAGGCGTCACGCAATTCAAACCCCATCGACAGATAAAGGCGTGTTGCGGCCTCAAGTGGTTTTCCTGTGTCCATCCGAATAATACGAAACCCCTTCAGGCGGCAGGTTTCGATCAGATCACTCATGATCGCGTACCCGGCACCGGTACCTCGGGCTTTCTCGTTCACGAATACGCGCTTGATTTCAGCCACACCGGGTTCAATCGTATGGAACATCCCACATCCGACAGGCTGATCATCCTTTAACGCTAGCCGGACACCTCCTGTGGGTGCCGCGTGCTCAACCTCGATGGCATCCATCAAACGGGCGTATTTCTCACGCGGGTAGAATGTTCTGACAATGCGTTGGGATTTTTCATCCAGCGTCAGAAGAAATGCGCGGTATTCCCAACACAAACGCCGGACCGCATCAAAGTGGTCCGGCGTTTTGGGGTCTATGATTGAAAGCAAAACCTGATCCTCGAAACAAATTCGAGGATCAGGTTAACATTCACCGCTTCAGGATCGAAGCCCCAGCGTATTCGGCGACCTCGCCCAGCGATTC
>NZ_WPZC01000010.1:0-142475 GCF_013031165.1 Ruegeria sp. HKCCD7251
GAATCGCTGGGCGAGGTCGCCGAATACGCTGGGGCTTCGATCCTGAAGCGGTGAAATCCAGTCGGGGTGCGACCTTGATCCAAACTCTGTGAGAGGGGTCGCACACGCAGGACGAAAATGACGAATACCCTGAATCCTCACCCTTGCGCGCATTGAGTGAGAAGCTCAGCGCCAAGTGAGTACATTAAGATAAGATTACGGTTGCTTAATATTGCGGTTGGAGCCTTGCAGGGAAACCGCTCACGGACCACCTAATCGGGTATCCCATTGGACAAAATCAGAGGCGATCAGGATGAAAAAGGTGGTGTTGACCAGCATTGTTGGCGGATCGTTGTTCTTGGCGGCATGTGGGGCCCCAACAACGCCAACTCAGGCCCAACTACAGCATGACGCGCGCTGCGCTGCGGGTGTTCTGGGCGGTGCCGCACTTGGTGGAGTGGTTGGGAACCGGTTCGGTGGTGGAACAGGCAAGGCTTTGTCTACCGCAGCCGGCGCGGGTCTGGGGATGTATGCAGGTCAAGCGGCCTGCCACTGACCACATTTAGTCGGATGCGCCGTCTTGCTTGAATTTCCTATTTTGATTTAATCTGTGGGAACACTTGCTGGAAGGATTGCCCCGAACACATGGTTTGCGGCTCGGATGCAAAGGTGTTTTCCGGGTTCGAAAGCCGGTTTATCCGGCTGCAACGTTCTGCCGTTGAATGCCCAGCCCTTCGATCCCTAGTTCCATCTTGTCACCGGGTTTCAGATAAGTCGCAGGGTCTTGACCCATGCCAACACCCGGCGGTGTTCCGGTTGAGATGACATCCCCCGACTGCAGGGACATGAACTGCGACAGATGCGAAATAACGGTCGCGACGCCGAAATGCATCGTCTTTGTCGACCCGTCCTGATACCGATGCCCGTTGACCTCTAGGTACATCGGCAGGTTCTGCGGGTCTGGTACTTCGTCGCGTGTGACCAGCCAAGGGCCGATCGGGCCGAAAGTGTCTGCGGACTTCCCTTTGACCCACTGACCTGAACGATGCAACTGAAAGTCCCTTTCGGATAGATCATTGATCACACAATATCCGGCCACGTAATCCAGAGCTTCGGCCTCTGAGACATATTTTGCCTCTTTCCCGATGACGACGCCCAATTCCACTTCCCAATCGGTCTTGACTGAATTGCGCGGGATTTCCACGGTGTCGTTGGGTCCGATGATAGCCGATGTCGCCTTGAAAAAGATTACGGGTTCATCCGGCAATGCCATTCCGCTTTCAGCGGCGTGGTCGGCATAATTCAAGCCAATGCAGATAAACTTGCCCACGTGTCCGACGCAGGACCCGATACGTGTGTCTGCCGCAACAAGCGGCAAGTTGGCGACGTCTACAGCCCGTAAGCGGTTCAGGCTTTCGTCGATTAGAACCGGACCTGAGATATCGTCAACGATGCCTGATAGGTCGCGGATATTGCCGTCCTCGTCCAGAATGCCGGGTTTTTCTGCCCCCACAGTTCCGTGCCTCAGCAGTTTCATTTCATGGTCCCTTTCCGTTCAGATGGTCCAACCGCCGTCGACTGCGAATGGTTGTCCCGAGGTATATCTACTGGCGTCACTTGCGAGATACAGTGCAAGTTCGGCTATTTCTTCCGGTTTGCCGATCCGGCCCATCGGTTGCCGCGCGATAAAGTCAGCCATTGCTTGGTCGTAGTCACCCGACGCGCGCAAACGGTCGTGCAGGCTTGGGCTGTCGACCGTCCCCGGACAAATCGCGTTACACCGGATTTTTTGGGTTACGAAATCGGCAGCGACGGACTTGGTCAGGCCGATCACGGCCGCTTTTGATGCGCAATAGGCAAACCTGTTCGGTACGCCCTTCATGGATGATGCGACGGACGACATATTGATGATCGACCCGCCACCTTCTTTGAGCATTCCGGGCAGGGTTAGCTGGATCAGCCTGAACATTGCTTTGACGTTGAGGTCAAAACTGAAGTCCCAGTCCTTTTCGCTGCATTCCAGAATTGATCCGCTGGCAACAAAGCCTGCGCAATTAAACAGAACGTCCAGATTTGGCAGGTTGGCCGCAGCTGTTGCCACGGCTTCATTGTCCGTTACGTCCAGCTTAAGCGGCTCGATACCGGGAATGGTGCCCAATTCGGCCAGTGAAGCCTCATTGATGTCGCTGGCGATTACACGTGCCCCTTCGACCGCAAACAATTCGGCAGTTGCCCGGCCAATGCCCTGGCCCGCGGCGGTGATCAGGGCAGTTTTACCCGCAAGACGAAGGGAGGGTTGTCTGGATGTCATGCGCGGTTCCTTATAGTTGCTCGGGTAGAAGGGACGTCGGGATGTCCTGATAGCAGACGGGCCGCAAAAAGCGCCGGATGGACAACGTGCCAACCGAAGTCGCGCCAAAATTGGTTGAGGCCGGGTAGGGGCCGCCGTGAACCATGCTATCGCAAACCTCAACACCCGTGGGAAAGCTGTTGGCCAGAAGGCGTCCCGCCTTGCGTTCCAGCAAAGGCAACAGGGCACGAGCGTCCGCCATGTCGTCTTCGTCGAGGTGCAGCGTGCAGGTCAGTTGCCCTTCGATAGAGCGTGCAATCTGTTGCATTTGCGCGGTGCCCTTTACGCGCACGATAATTCCCAGTGGACCAAAGACCTCTTCCTGCAACTTGTGGTCGGATAGCCAATCCTCGCCCGAAACGGTGAACAGATAAGGGGCCGCATCGCGGGTTTCGCACGCAGTCCCGATGATTTTGGAAACCCCGGTCCCTGCCGCGACGCGGGATACACCGTCCCGGTAGGCGGCGGCGATCCCGTCGGTCAGCATGGTTTGCTCGGCCACTGCGGACAGGCCGGTTTTGGCAGCGGCCTGAAACGCATCAGCATCAGGGCCATCGACGATGACGGCAATGCCGGGATTGGTGCAGAACTGGCCGGCCCCCATGGTCAGAGACCCTGACCATGCGGTGCCGATCTCTGCCCCTCTGGCGGTGGCGGCTTGCGGCAGCACGAACATTGGATTGACCGACCCCAATTCTCCGAAGAACGGGATGGGCTCGTCACGCTGCGCACATAGATCAAACAGGGCGCGCCCTCCGGCCAGACTTCCGGTAAAGCCAACCGCACGGATCAATGGATGTTGTACCAGGCGATTGCCCACATCGCGTTTGCCGCCCTGAACCAAAGAGAACACGCCGGGATGAACGCCGGTCGCCTTGATCGCGGCGTCGATGGCCTGCGCGACGATTTCGCCGGTGCCGGGATGGGCCGAGTGTCCTTTGACGACGACGGGGCATCCTGCGGCCAACGCCGCGGCCGTGTCGCCCCCGGCAACCGAAAAGGCCAACGGAAAGTTCGACGCTCCAAATACCGCCACCGGACCCAACGGGCGCTGGATCATCCGCAGGTCCGGTCGGGGCAGGGGGGCACGGTCGGGCATCGCGGGGTCATGGCGATGGTCTAGATAATCTCCGGCCTCGATGTGATCGGCAAACAGGCGCAATTGCCCAACGGTGCGGCCACGTTCGCCCTGCAGCCGTGCTTCGGGCAGACCGGTTTCCTGTGTGCCGATTTCGGTGATGGCATCTCCGCGCGCGTCAATCTCATCTGCGATCTTGCGCAAAAGCGTGGCGCGCTCGGTGCGAGAGGACCAGCCAAAGGTGGCAAATGCGGTCTCTGCCGCTTCGACTGCGGTATCGACAAGTGCTGCCGTGCCCACAGAAAAATCATGGCTCGGCCCATGCGCGGGTTCAGAGGCAAAAGTCGTGTCTGCACTGACCCATTCGCCAGCGATCAGGTGTTTTCCGGTCAACATCATGAATTCTTTCTTACAACAGGCCGCGATGGGCCAGGTTTCGCATCAGGTGTGACGCCCCAAAAGTCCATTCGGGGCAGTCTGTCGACAGGCGCACGGTGTTCGTCAGCGCGCCCAGTTGGTCATTGGCAATGGTGACGACATCGCCAAGTTTGTGCGTGAATCCACTGCCAGGCGTGTCCCTGTCTTGGGTCGGAGCGAAGAGCGTACCGAGAAACAGCATCAGCCCATCGGGATATTGGTGGTGGCGTCCAATCGTCTGCTTCACAAGATCGGCGGGATCGCGACTGATCTGTGACATCGAGGAGCTGCCATTCAGTACAAACCCGTCCGGTCCGGTGACAGTCAGCGTCAATTCAGCCTGACGAACGTCATCCAAGGTGAATCCGTTATCAAACAACCGGATCATTGGACCGATCGCGCAAGATGCATTGTTGTCTTTGGCTTTGCTTAGCAACAGGGCCGAGCGACCTTCAACGTCACGCAGGTTGACGTCGTTACCCAAGGTCGCCCCTCTGATTTCACCGCGCGAGGTCACCGCCAGAACGACCTCTGGCTCGGGGTTGTTCCAGGTTGAAATCGGGTGGAGGCCAACATCCGCGCCATGCCCAACCGAGGACAGAACCTGCGCCTTGGAAAACACTTCTGCATCGGGGCCGATCCCAACTTCAAGATACTGGCTCCAGAGACCTTCGGCGATTAGTGCTTGCTTGACTTGTTCCGCGGCATCTGACCCGGGTACGATGTTGGACAGGCTGTCTCCGATCCGGTCTCCGATGCGCGATCTGATCGCCTCGGCCTTGGCCGGATCACCGGCGGCCTGTTCCTCGATCACGCGCTCGACCATCGACCCGGCAAATGTGACCCCGCACGCCTTTACCGCCTGCAAGTCGCATGGGGCGAGCCATTGGTGGCCTGCGTCCAGCGGGCCGACATCTTCGCCTCGAACAGTGCGCACATAATCGGCTGCATCGTCGCGTTCCAGAATATCCCGGACAGTTGGGGCGGCTTTCGACGTGATGTCGACCACATTCCCATCACGCAGAGTGACGACACAGGGGCCAATCCCGGCACGCTCGATCCGCCCGAGCCAAAGCCCGTCTAAATCCAAATTCGGTACAGTCATGTCATTCCCTGAGGTTATAGGCGCGGGCGGCATTTCCGCCCAATATTGCTTCGCGTTCTGAATCGCTGAGTTGGTTCAGCAGTACATCGGTTGTCTCAAGCCAGCGCTCATAGCTACTGGCCAAGGTGCATACCGGCCAGTCACTGCCCCAGATCAGACGCGAGGGCCCGAAAGTGTTCAGCAGGTGATCCACGTAGGGGCGCAGGTCTTCGACAGACCAGTCTGCGGCGGCTTCGGTCACAAGGCCGGACAGCTTGCACCAAGCGGCGGTCTCTTTGGCCAACGCTGCCATGTTGTCAGCCCAATCGCTTATGATTGCATCCTTGATCAACGGTTTCGACCCATGATCGATAACCACGCGCATGTTGGGCAGAAATTCAAGAAGCGTCCTGAGCGGCCCAAGGTGCTGAGGCAATGTCAGGGCGTCGAATGTCAGATCATGATGTTGCACCGCCTCAAAAGCTGGGGCCAGCGTGTCACCAAGCATCCAAAGGGGATCGTCGATATCCTGTATCATAGGGCGAAGGCCGACCAGAGCGGGGTGGGCCGCCAGTTCAGCGATCCGCGCGGGTGCTTCGGCTGCTTCAAAGTCGACCCAACCAACAACGCCTTTGATGAATGCATTCTGATCGGCCAGCGATAGAATGTATTCGGTCTCGGCCACGGTCGGCGCGGCCTGGACAAGGACAGTACCTTCGATCTTGGCGGCCTTAAGCAAGGGCAAAAGGTCGTCCGGTGCGAAGTCCCGGTAGATCGGGCCCAGTTCAGCGGTCAGCCAGCCATAGTCGCCCCGCGCCAAAGCCCAGAAATGCTGGTGCGCGTCGATCCTCATCCGATCACACCCTTTTTCAGGATGATGTTGCCATAGAGCCTGCGCTCGCCTGTCTGCACGACGGCAAAAGCTTTGGCAGCACGGTCGTAGAATGCAAACCGTTCCAAGCCCTGCACCTTGACCTGGTTATCGGCGGTCGTATCGATGATGCGCTGAAAGTCCGCGACTGCGTCAGGAACTGCTTGCGGATTACCTACAACCTGCATGGTCAACGCCGGGTCAGGAACGAAGGTGTCCAACGGCATTACGGACAACACAGCTTGCAACACTTCACTGGCCGAAGATCCATCCGCCCGAATGCAGTCAGGACCGCTGCTCGAGCCCGGGAAATTCGCATCAGCGATAACGATCTCGTCCCCGTGGCCCATAGCCCTGAGAGTATACAGCAATTCTGGTGACAGGATGGGGTCGATGTTACGCAGCATTTGCGGCCTCGCTTGGTAGCGGAGCGTCCGGCCGGATCAGACCCTCGGACCTGAGATCAGACCACAGACCCGGAGGAATCTCGCGCTCCATCAAGGCAACGTTGGATTGTACTTCGGACGCGCTGACGGCGCCGGGCACGACAGTTTTGACGCATGGATGGCCAAGTACGAATTGTAGGGCTGCAGCAATCAGCGGCGTATTGTGCGCTGTGCAGACGGCTTCGATCTTGCGAACCCGATCCAGAATGTCCTCGGGTGCGTCCGCGTAGTTGTACTTGGCACCGGGTACCGCCCCTGTGGCCAGAATGCCCGAATTATAAGGCCCCCCAAGAATGATGCCGACATCGCGCTGCGCGCAAAGCGGCAGAAAACTGTCAAGGGCTTCCTGTTCCAGCAAGGTATAGCGGCCTGCCAAAAGGAACCCGTCAAAATCCCCCAATCCAAGCAGCTTTTCGCAAACCTGCCATTCGTTTACGCCCGCGCCAATTGCTGCGATCTCACCGGCATCGCGCAGTTCTACGAGGGCTTTGTATCCGCCGCCATCGAACAGTTCGCGTACCTTTGCGTCCGACATTTCCTGGCTGCCCTGGCTGAATACACAGACATCATGAACCAACAGGATATCTGCATTTGCGACGCCGATCCGTTCGCGGCTGGCTTCATACGACCGCATTACCCCATCGTAGGTATAGTCGAACACAATCCGCTTCTGCGGCACATCGACAAAGGCTTCGGGCGTTACCTCATGTGGTTCGCAATCCAGCAGCAGGCGTCCAATTTTGGTCGAAAGCTGAATGTTCTCGCGCCCAAATCGGCCAATTGCCTCTCCAAACCGGTGTTCTGACCGGCCTAGCCCGTATTGTGGTGCGGTGTCGAAAAACCGGATGCCTGCGTCATAGGCTGCCTGCAAAGCCGCCTGTGCGTCTTCGTCCGAAACTTTGCGGTACAGATTGCCCAACGGTGCGCCGCCAAAACCCATTTGGGTCAGGGGAACGGGCCGTGTGGTGCGATTGTTCAGAAGTTCTGTCTGAGAAACGGTCATCCTGCCTCGCGATTGAGTTGTGTTGGAAGGTTAAACAAGTGTGGTTTTTGCTGTTGCAACTGCTCGATACGCGGCATCAGTTGCCCAAGATGGGCCCGCATGGCGTCTTGCGCTGCTTGCTCGTCGCGATTGCTGATCGCATCGAAAATTGCTCGGTGTTCTGCCATCGTTTCCGCGATCCGGCCCGGCGAGGGCAGCAACAGCATTCGGGCGCGACTGACCTGCAGGGACACTGTCTGCGCGACGTCCGCAAGGCGGCGGAAGCCGGTGAATTCCATCAACAGGCCGTGGAATTCTTCGTCTGCCTGATAAAACCCGGGGATATCTTCATCCTCGATCAACAGCTCTTGCAGACGCATGTTGCGGCTAATGAGTTTACGTTGTTCTTCGGTTAGGTCGCGTGCAACCTTGGCCACCGTTGCAAGCTCAAGCGCTTCACGCAGGAAGACGCCTTCGCGGATTTCGTCCATCGAAAGATACGATATGCGGGTTCCCGATTGCGGCACCACATCCACCAGCCCTTCCGAGGCCAGCCGCGCTATCGCATCGGCAACCGGCGCACGTGAAACACCCAGCCTTTCGCACACAGGTGCCTTTCTGAGGTTTGCTCCGGGCGGGAAATCCAGCGTCAGAATCGCCTGCTTCAATGAATGGTGAACCCGCTGCGTCAGCGATCCTTCGGTTGTCGTGATCTCGGGCAGCAGCGCGGCATCTATGTCTTGATGTTTATTCATGCTTGGCAAATTAACATTCTAACATGTTAGTTGACAAGTACAGATTTGGAGCTTAGCAACATTGCCCAAGCAAGCGGGGAAAAGATGCAAGCACATAGCGGCACAAATGTTTTGGAAGGGGCGACGCGTGATGTCGTGAAGCTCAACCCTCAAGACAATATCGTCATTGCTTTGCGGGACTTGGAAGCGGGTGAACAACCCGCACCTGTTCCTGTGCCGCTCGTCGCGTCAGTCGCTCGGGGCCACAAGATTGCCGTGAGTCGAATCCTAGCCGGACAGAATATCATCCGTTATGGTCAAGTCATCGGGCAGGCCAAATGCGATATCGTGCCCGGCGAGCATGTCCATGTGCACAACCTAGGCATGGGGGCGCATCAGCAGGACTATGCGTATGCCAGTGCCAATGCGCCCTTGCCGGCGTTGACTGAGGAGCGAACCTTCGACGGCTATCATCGGACCGACGGCAAGGTGGGCACCCGGAACTATATCGGCATTCTGACGACCGTGAATTGCTCGGGTTCCGTCGCGCGGTTCATCGCCGAGGCTGCGGAAAAATCCGGGCTGCTGGACAATTTCCCTAATGTTGACGGCGTGGTTCCGATCGTGCACGGGACCGGCTGTGGAATGTCTGGTAAGGACGAAGGCTATGCCACCCTGTTCAGGACGCTGGCCGGTTACGCGCAGCATCCGAATTTCGGGGGTATCCTGCTGATTGGCCTGGGATGCGAAGTCATGCAGGTGGCTGACCTTGTCGGCGGTCGCCCAATTCGCGCTGACGGTGCCTTGCGATACATGACCATTCAGAATGAGGGTGGAACGCGCCGCACTATCGAGCGGGGATTGGAAGAGCTTCGAGGAATTGCAGAGCTGGCCAATCAGGTTGAACGCGCACCAGCGCCGATCAGTGCCATCACGGTTGGAATGCAGTGCGGCGGATCGGACGGGTATTCAGGGATCACTGCGAATCCAGCATTGGGATATGCGTCAGACCTGCTTGTGCGCCATGGCGGTACGACGATCTTGTCGGAAACGTCCGAAGTCTACGGCGCGGAACATCTGCTCACTCGACGTGCAGAGACGGTCGAAGTTGGCGAAAAGCTGATCGAACGCATCCACTGGTGGGAAGATTACACCGCGCGCAACGGCGGCGAGATGGATAATAACCCAAGCCCCGGCAACAAGCGCGGCGGGCTGACGACCATTCTGGAAAAGTCGCTTGGGGCCGTTGCCAAAGGGGGTACTGCGCCTCTGCGCGATGTCTATAAATTTGGCGAGATAGTCGACAAAAACGGGTTCGTCTTCATGGATAGCCCAGGTTTTGATCCGTGTTCGGTGACTGGGCAAGTGGCCTCGGGGTCCAACCTGATTGTGTTCACGACCGGCCGTGGATCGGTGTCCGGATATCAGCCGACGCCCTGTATCAAGCTGGCAACCAATTCGGAAATGTATGTGCGCATGGCCGATGACATGGACCTGAATTGCGGCGACATCGTCACCGACGGGGTCAGTATCGAAACCAAGGGCGAGGAATTGTTCGAGATGCTGATCCGGGTTGCCTCGGGCGAGAAAACCAAAAGTGAGGAACTTGGCTTTGGGGGCGTTGAATTTGTCCCCTGGCAAATCGGCGCGGTGATGTAGTCGCGTTGGGCCCAAGGGAGAGGGTCACATGGGAGGGAAAATGAATAAACTGGTCGAAATGACGGGGATTGATAAATTCTTCCCTGGTGTGCACGCGCTGAAATCCGTGCAGTTCGATCTTGAACCGGGCGAAGTCCATGCGTTGATGGGTGAGAACGGCGCCGGAAAGAGCACGTTGATGAAGATCCTGTCAGGGATCTATCAGCGCGACGGCGGAACCCTAAAGATTGAAGGGCGTGACGTTAGTCCGACAACCCCGCGTGAGGCACAGGATCTGGGCATCGGGATAATCCATCAGGAACTGAGCCTGATGAACGACCTGACTGTCGCGCAGAATATCTTTATTGGGCGAGAACCACGCAAGAGCTTTGGCCGATTGGACGAAGCGGCTTTGAATGCGCAAACAGCCGAAATCTTCGCCTCGATGAACCTGAACCTTGATCCGAAGGCTTTGGTCGGCAGCCTGACGATTGCAAAGCAACAGATGGTCGAGATCGCCAAGGCGCTGTCGTTTCGGTCCAAGGCGCTGATCATGGACGAGCCAACGGCCGCGTTGAATGACGCCGAGATCGCTGAGTTGTTTGTGATCATCCGTCGCCTCAAAGCTGAAGGCGTGGGTGTCGTTTACATCAGTCACAAGATGGACGAGCTAAAACAGATTTCGGATCGCGTAACGGTTATGCGCGATGGCGAATACGTCGGAACGGTTGATGCTGCCGAAACCCCGATCAGTCGGATCATCGCCATGATGGTGGGGCGCGAGGTCAAGGAAGAACCGCTGGACGTCCCTGATCTGGGTGATGCCGAGATCTCCTTGCAGGTCACCGGCCTGAGCCGGGACACTGAGATTCAGGACGTCAGTTTCTCGGTCCAAAAGGGCGAGATTTTGGGTTTCGCCGGGTTGATGGGCGCAGGACGTACCGAAGTCGCGCGTGCTATTTTCGGGGCTGACGCCAAGGAAAAAGGTGAAATACGGGTACATGGTCAAGTGGTGTCGATCAAATCACCAACTGACGCCGTCAAAGCCGGGATTGGATACCTGTCAGAGGATCGAAAACACTTCGGCCTCGCCACGGGTATGAACGTGCGTGACAACATTGCGCTTGCCTCGATGGATCTGTTCACAGGCGCAGGTGGGGTTCTGAACGACAGCGAAATCGGCGACACCGCCAAAAGCTATATTCAGCAACTGGGCATTCGAACCCCCTCGGATGTTCAGGAAGTTCGCCTACTGTCGGGCGGCAACCAGCAGAAGGTGGTCATCGCCAAATGGCTGCTGCGGGACTGCGATATCCTGATCTTTGACGAACCAACACGCGGTATCGACGTCGGTGCGAAATCCGAAATTTATAAACTGCTGGAAGAATTGGCGGAACAGGGCAAGACGATCATCGTGATCTCATCGGAACTACCCGAGATCATGCGCCTCAGCCATCGCATCGCAGTGATGTGCGAAGGGCGACTGACCGGGATTCTGCCCGGCGGCAAAGACACCACTCAAGAAGACATCATGCATCTGGCGACGCAGCGCGCGGCGGCGATGCAGGTAACAGGGACAGTCCAATGACTACCGCAACAGACATAGAAAAGAAAAAACCACTCGCAGGGCTGTCCGACAGCGGCGCCTATCAAAAACTGCTCGCGTTCGCCAGCTTGATTGTCCTGCTAATCGGCTTTTCCATTGCATCGCCCAACTTCATGCAGACATCGAACATGATCGCCATTCTCCAGGCGACTTCGGTCAACGGGGTGCTGGCCGTGGCGGCTACGCTGGTCATTATCACTGGCGGGATTGACCTGTCGGTTGGCACGCTGATGACGTTTTGCGCTGTGATCGCCGGGGTGGTCCTGACCTATCTGGGCATGCCATTGCTGCTGGGGGTTGCCGCAGCCATTGCGGCAGGGGCATTCTGCGGGCTTTGTTCAGGCACTTTCGTTGCCAAGATGAAAATTCCGCCATTCATCGCCACGCTTGGGATGATGCTGATCCTCAAGGGTCTGTCGCTGGTAATTTCGGGCACGCGGCCAATCTATTTCAACGACACACCGGGCTTTGACTTGATCTCGCGCGGGTCGCTGATCGGAGAGGTCTTCCCGGCGTTACCCATCCCCAACGGCGTGCTGATCCTGTTTTTGGTGGCGATTGCAGCGTCGTACATTCTTGGGCGCACGGTTCTGGGCCGTTACACTTTTGCGCTTGGCTCGAACGAAGAAGCAGTTCGGCTTTCTGGTGTGAACACCGATATGTGGAAGATGCGCATTTATGCCCTTGCCGGGGCGATCTGCGGTATTGCCGGCATCCTGATCGCCTCACGCCTGAACTCGGCCCAACCCGCACTGGGTCTGGGATACGAACTTGAGGCCATCGCGGCCGTGGTCATCGGTGGTACATCGCTGTCGGGTGGGCGCGGCACCATCTTGGGTACGCTGATCGGCGCACTGATCATGGCAGTGCTGACCAACGGGCTGCGGGTGCTGTCCGTGGCTCAGGAATGGCAGACCGTTGTCACCGGCGCGATCATCATTCTGGCCGTCTATGCCGACATGGCGCGGCGCAAGAAATCCGGTTGAACAAGACAATGACAAAACGACAAACAGTGGAGGAGAAAAACATGTTTACACGTCGTTTCCTATTGGGTGCGCTAAGCGCGGCCACGATTGCAGGCCCGGCCTCGATGGCTGTCGCTGAGGATATCTATATCCCGCTGGTATCCAAAGGTTTCCAGCATCAGTTCTGGCAGGCGGTGAAGTCCGGTGCGGAACAGGCCGCGGACGAGTTTGACGTCACCATCACATTTGAAGGTCCGGACAATGAAACGATGGTGGACCGTCAAATCGACATGCTGGCGGCTGCGTTGGCCAACAACCCCAAGGCCATTGGCTTTGCCGCACTGGACAGCCAGGCTGCAATTCCGCTGCTGAAGCAGGCCAACGAAAAGGGTATTCCGATCATCGCTTTCGACAGTGGTGTCGACAGCGACATTCCACTTTCAACTGCGACGACGGACAACCTTGCGGCTGCCGGGCTTGCGGCTGACAAAATGGCCGAGAAAATCGGCGGCAAAGGGAAAGTCGCAGTCGTAGCACACGACCAGACAAGCCGGACAGGTATCGACCGTCGCGATGGCTTTGTGAACCGGATAGCGGAAAAATACCCGGATATCGAAGTTGTCACGGTGCAGTACGGTCAGGGTGACCACCTGAAATCGACCGAGGTGACCAAGGCGATTCTGACAGCAAACCCTGATCTGAACGGCATCTTTGGCACAAATGAAGGCTCTGCCATCGGCGTTGTAAACGGCGTTCAGGAGTTGGGCACCGAAGGTTTGGTCATTATCGGCTATGACAGCGGCAAAGCCCAGAAAGACGCAATCAAAAGCGGACTGATGGCTGGCGCAATTACTCAAAACCCAGTGGGTATCGGGTATGAGACCGTCAAAGCGGCAGTATCTGCCCTTAAAGGGGAAGAAGTACCTGCCCTGATTGATACCGGGTTTTACTACTACGATGCGTCTAACATCGACGATCCCAAGATCGCCGCTGTTCTGTACGATTAAAGACTACCACTCACGAAAATTGTCCGGCCTGCCTCTTGGGTGGGCCGGATAGCTTTTGATCCAAGGTCAAGCGAATTGATGCCAGGGGGTACGGGGCAGCGGCATTCGTGTCGCGACACTTGCCTGTAGCTGCGCCGCGGTTTGCTTGAGAGCCTCAATGACAAATTCCCGCCGGTTGTCGATCAGGGCTGATGCGAAATGGGGGATTGTCAGGGACGCGATCACCGTTTCGCCCGAGCCATGCCGGATTGGGGTCGAAATTTCATGGATAGCGTTGCTTTCAACACTTCCGAGCGAGATGTAATTCTGGTCCGCACAGACTGCAGCTTGATCGGAAAACTCCTGCAAAGCATCAGGATTTTCGTCGCCTGCTATCCGTCGGAGGTATGCCAGCCGATCTTCGTCAGAAGCCAACTCTGAAAGAAAGCACGCCCCGGCGGATGTTGAAAACACGGGCGTTGTGTAGCCGACTTGTACAGTGACGCCGTAGTTTTGAGAGGATGAAACACTGTTGATCACAATCAGATCGTCTTTGCCATTGGGCACCCAAAGGTGATTTGACAGCTCAATTTCTTCGGCTAGGCGATGCATGTAAGGTTCAGCTAGTTCAGCCAGCTTGCTGTTGTCTGTCCTGTCTCCACCCAAAAGGGCAAGCTTTCCAGTCAGCTTGAACAGATCACCCTCCTGACGGTCGATATACCCGCGTTCTTCGAGCACGATCATCATGCGGAAGATTTCATTCTTTGATCGACCAATTCCCTGCGCAAGCTGAGACAGCGTAGGGGCGGTGTCCGACAGAGACAGAAACTCAAGAATATCCAGACCTTTCTCCAGAGCAGGAGCGGAGTATTTTTGGAGTTTTGTCTTTTGTTCGGACATTCGTACCACCTTTTTTTAAGCTTTCTCAAAAAAGACAGCAGGGGCGCAAGCCCCTGCGTGTCCGACCGGCCACCCCGACAGGGAGGAGAAAGGAAACCGGTCTGATCGGTTTTAAAGCCCGTTCTTCTTCAGGACCTCACCTGCGTTATCGGCAGTGATTGCTTCGGTGCCCATGACGACCGACTTCGGTACTTCTTCGCCTTTCAGGTGTTTCAGTGCCTGACGCAGCCCTTCGGCACCGGGGGTCGGGTACAGGAAGGTGGCCGACAGCTCGCCATTGGCGACCCAGGTCACACCTTCGCCCGGCAGCGCGTCAACACCAATGAAGATGATGTCATCCGCACGACCTGCGTCTTTGGCGGCCAGATATGCACCATAGGCCATCGGGTCGTTGTGGCCGTAGACCATGGTGATGTCTTCATAGTTGCGCAGGGCGGTCGACATGATGTCATAGGCCTGATCCTGCTTCCAGTCGCCCGACTGTTGATCCAGCAGGAAGGTCACGCCGTCCTCGCCGTCGAAGGCTTCGTGGAAGCCGTTGGCGCGGTCATGCGCGGCTTGTGTTCCCAGACCACCCCAGATCTCGACGATGGTGCCTTTGGCTGCACCTGCACCGCCCAACTGGTCCAGCGCGAACTTGCCTGCCTCGCGGCCGATCAGTTCGTTGTCGCCGCCAACCCACTGAACGAATTTGTCGGTATCCACGTTGCGATCCAACACAAAGACAGGGATGCCCGCATCGGTTGCCTGCTCGACCACGCCGGTCAGACCGGCGGATTCCTTGGGCGAGATCAGGATCGCGTCCACTTCCTGACGGATAAAGTTCTCAACATCCGCAACCTGCTTTTCGGTGCGGTCATTGGCGTCTGCAATGATCAGCTCGACATTTTCGTGCAGATCCGCTTCGGCGCGTAGATCTTTGTTAAACTGAACCCGCCATGGTTCGACCGTGGTCACCTGCGAGAAGCCGATCACATAGTTATCAGCCGCCAGTACCATTGATGCCGAAAATGAAGTCGCGAGCGCGGTAGCGGCCATCAGGCCCTTGCCAAATGTTCTTCTTTTCATAGTCTACTCCTTAGTCATGATGCGGGTTTCTCCAAATTCCCGCGTTCTGATTGCTCTGACCTTGGTCCGCCAAGATTTGAGGTCAGAGCCTCCTCCCTCTGCCCAGGCGCTCTTTCGCCATGACAAAGATCTCTTCAAATCGCCCTTCCTGAAGCAGGACGGCGACCACGATAATGATGCCTTTCAGCACCAGCTGCGTGTTGCTGTCTATGTTGTTGAGTTGCAGGATGTTGCTGAGGAAACCGAAGATCAGCACGCCCACGAAGGTGCCCATGATGGCCCCACGACCACCCATCAGGCTGGTGCCACCGATCACAACGGCTGCGATTGCGTCCAGTTCCAAACCAAGCCCGGCATCGGGTTTGCCCTGGCGGAACTGAGCCACATACAGCACCCCGGCCAGCGCCGACAGACCACCCGCCAGCGCATAGGTGATGATCTTGTTGCGGCCCACATTGATGCCTGCCAGGCGCGCGGCCTCTTCATTGCCGCCGATGGCCATCAGATAGCTGCCGAAGGTTGTGAACCGCGTGATCAGGAAAAATATCAGCAGCACCGCCAGAAAGAACAAGCCCGGCACAGGCAGAACCCCCCACAACAGTTCACGCAGCACTTCGAAATTCTCGGTTGCGTTGCTGCCGGTATAGACTGGATAGACAGCGGTATCTTGCCCCGCGATCACGCGCGCCAGACCCAGCGCGCCCACCATCATCGCCAGCGTTACGATAAAGGGCTGCAGGCGACCATAGACGATCAGCGCGCCGTTCACCGTGCCCATGACGGCGCCAATACAAGGCACCACGATCAGCACAGCCAGCACTCCGAACTTTGGCATCACTTGCCCCGCCAACCAAACCATTACGCCGATGGCAATTGCAGCGGCGACCAGACGGCTCAGCATCCGCGAAGGCGCGCTTGTTGTCGCTGCGGTTTCAGAAGTGCGGTTCAGGTTGCTTTGGACGAAATAGATCAGGGCCGCGATCGTCACGAAAAGGACGATCCCCGTGGCGGGAACGCCGAAATAGCTGGCTGCTGTCCAGCCTTCCTGCGTCAGCAGCATGGCGCAGATCACCGTGCCCAAAGCCATGACAGACCCCACAGATAGATCAATGCCAGCGATGAAGATCACCATCGTCATGCCGACTGCGACAATCCCGGTGACTGACACCTGCCGCAGGATGTCTGTCAGGTTGCCCAGTGACAGAAAGATGTTGTTGCCCTTGGAAGAAAGGGGTGAGGTCAGCGCACCAAAAAGGATCAGGGCGAACAGTCCCCAATATAGTTTGGTCTTGCTCAGTAGCTGCATGAACATCGCCGCACTAGGGCGGTCTTGTTTCACTGTCGGGCTGTTGGGTTCCATAACGGTCATGTCTTTTCTCTTTTGTGGGCCGGGGCAGTTAGCGGAACTGCATCGCCAGGGCCTTGATTGAATCCACGGACATTTCTTTTCGGGAAAGCTCTCCCGCCATCTGGCCTTCGCACAGCACAATCATACGGTCACAGACGGCCATGAACTCAGACAGCTCGGAACTTGCGAACAAAACCGAGATACCCTGATCTGCCAGTCGTCCGACCAGGTCATAAATTTCGTCCTTGGCACCGATGTCGATACCGCGTGTGGGCTCATCCAGCAGGAGGACACGGGGCTGCGTTGCCAGCCATTTGCCCAGAACCACCTTCTGCTGATTGCCCCCGCTGAGTTTTCCAACCGGATGCTCGGGGCCAGTAGCCGCAACCTTGAGTGTTTCGATTGCCTGGAGGGCTTGCTTTCGCTGCTCGGCCTCGGAAAACCGCCCAAATCGGGACTGTAAAGGCATCAACGGCAATGCCACGTTTGATGAGATCGAGCGATCAAGGATCAGACCGTTGCCTTTGCGATCTTCTGTGATCAGGGCCAACCCGTTGCGCACCCCATCCTGCGGTTTAACGGGTCGAAGCTTTTGGCCTTCCAGCGTAATTTCGCCCTGGTAACTGGCGCCCCTTGCGCCGAACAATGTCTCAAGCAACTCTGTCCGACCCGCCCCCAAAAGGCCGCCGATACCCAGAATCTCTCCGCGCTTGAGATCAAATGAAACATCGTCCAGCACCTTGCGTTTTCCGTCCCAGGCCGAAAGGTTGGCAACCTGCAATACGGTTTCATCCGTTGCCGGTTTCTGGCGTTCAACTGCGTTAATCTCAACCGTGCGACCGACCATCATGCGAATTAGTTCAGCCGAGGTCGTCTCTGAGGCCAGCCGTGTTCCGATCAGGTCCCCGTCACGCAATACAGTGACCCGATCTGAGATTTCAAATACCTCATCCATACGGTGTGAGATGTAGACAACGGCAACACCTTGCAGGGCAAGGTCACGCACAACCTCCATCAGAATATCTGCCTCGGCCTGCGACAGGGCCGAGGTCGGCTCATCCATGATCAGCAACCGCGCATTCATCAGCAAGGCGCGGGCGATCTCGACAAGTTGCTGCTCGCCCACGCGCAAATCTTTGACCGGCGTGTCGATGTCCAGCGTAAAGCCAAATCGGGCCAACGCTTTCTTTGCCTTCTCTCTCAGCGCTTTGCGGTTGATGAACGCGCCGAACTTCCGGGGCTCATGCCCAAGCAGGACATTTTCGGCCACTGTCATTTCCGGAATCAGGCTCAGCTCCTGATGCATGATGACGATGCCGTGTTTTTCGGCATCGCGTGGGGCGTCGAGTTCTACCGTCTCACCATCAATCTGGAATTTTCCAAATGTTGGTTTTTGTACGCCGGAAATGATTTTGACCAGCGTGCTTTTTCCCGCGCCATTCTCACCCATGAGTGTGTGGATTTCACCGCCGTCGAAAACCAAGTCGACATCTCGAAGAACGGACACGCCCGAAAACGACATGCCAATCCCGTTGAGGGACACGGTGATCTGGCTTTCGGTTCCTTGTTGCGCACGCAGAGCAGATTCTTGCTTCGTCATCACAGCGCCTCCCTTCGCTGATCAAAACGGTTCACCGTAAAACGGTTTCATATACGAAACCACATAAGCCAGTGAAGCGTCAAGAGTTATTTCGTTCCCGGCAGGAACGCGTAAAAAAGGCCCGAACATCTTTCGATTTTCCAAGTGGGTTCAGGCTTGCTTCTTGGCCAAAACCCGACGGCGTAAATCCCCAAAAGATAAAGATTATGGCTTGGGTTTTAGCGCCAGCCATTGAGGCGTGAGCGGGATGAACCTGCGTTGACGCGCGCGCAAGCATCGACGAAACGCACCCCCTTCAAATCATCTTAAACCGTTCGATAGTGCGCGTCGGCCGACGGATTAAACTCAGACCTGTGGGCAAGAATGGTGCATGCGGCTTGGGTGTAGAGATCGTTAGGGGAGCCCCGGTGAAGGGGCTGACCCAGGAGGCGGCATTTGCTGCTGACGCATAAGCCATTTTGTCAAAAACTCAGGAACAAAGCTTTCAGCAGATGCGCGAATCGGAAGGTGCCTTCACGTGCCGCTATGCGGTTTCCAACAACGCATCGGAAAGCGCGTGTTCCGAAAGGGCGCCCGGTGCGCCAATTGCGACGAGCCTTGTCTCGGGTTTTCGGCTGCCCCACGCCCCATCCCGTGCGATGTCCATACGCTTTCCGACGACTTGTACAAGGATGCGATGATCCGGATCCTCTTGGCTGAAGACAAAACCCTTCAGGCGATAGACGTTGCCGGGAAGCTTTCGAATAGCACTTCGAAGAGATGACAGGCTTATCGGGTTTTCAACTTTCATCATGATCGTCGAAAAGCTGTCTGAATGATCAGTGTGACGACAGTCGCAGTCGGGGCCATGTTCATGATGATCAGGTATCTCTGCTTCAAGTTGTTCTGCCGCAAAGCGGCCAACGGAAAGAAGTATGTCCAGTGGGACGTTCGCATTGACGGCTTCGACAAGACGATATCGCCTGAAACGAGAGCCAAGCCAATCATGCACCTTCTGAACTGTGGCCCTGTCGACAAGATCGACCTTGTTCAAAATAACCATGTCGGAAAATGCGATCTGACGAAGCTTGAGTTCCATCTGTTCCGGCGCGGCAAATAATTGTTCCGCATCAACAAGACACATGAGGCTGTCCAGGCGGATCATGTCCTGGAACCGCTGATCCGTAAACGTCATTGCGATTGACGACGGGTCCGATACGCCACTTGCTTCAAGAACGATGTATTCCGGTTTCTCAGGCTGGGCGAGAACGGATTCCACAGTCTCAATCAGATCATCCCGGATCGAGCAGCAAACGCAGCCATTCGCCAGACTCATCACATCATCTTCAAGGCCAACAACGAGATCAGCATCGACGTTGATGGATCCAAAGTCATTCACCAGAACCGCGACCCGCAGCCCGTGATTGCCTGTCAGGATACGGTTCAAAAGTGTTGTCTTACCGGCCCCAAGAAAGCCGGTAAGGATTGTAACAGGGATTGCGGATGCCGAGCCGAATTCGATCATGTAGTTACTCCGCCTTTTTCTTGCGGTTCGGGATGACGTCATCGACCTTGATGACGAAATCGCTGGGCCATTCTGGATTGGGGGCCCGGAACACGTCGGCTGGATAGTACTCCTTGGGATCAATCTCCATATCGCGGTATTTCTGGTCCTGCTGTTCCGCCCGTGATGACCGGGGTGCCGGTGGCTTGATTTCGTCCGGCAAGGTGATCCTGCCTTCGGCTTCCATTTTGCCCAATTCGCGGAATGGCGCGACCGAGCCGGATTTTCCCGGAAGCGTTGCCTTCCGATACCAGATTGCATCCTTTGTGACGTTTACGACGGCGACATCCAACCCCCAAGCGAATAGCCCGTCATAGTGGGCTCGGATTCCCGCCAGCATCTCGGCATCAATGTCCTCGTCCTGCGTATAGTGCGTTACCATTGCAAGCCGTGGGCGCGCCTCAGCCATCATCTTACCGACCGCATAGTGCGAGGTGTGGTGGGTATCGATTGTGTAGTTGAACAGTTCTTGCGGCAGGCCGTATTTGTAGGTCATCAACTGACCGATATCCTGACCGGACATTTCGGTGACAAACACGTCGACGCCTTTGCCGTACTCAAGGCTCAGTTCATCGGGACGGCCATCGCCGGTCCAAACAAAGCTCAGGCCGTTCCAATCCAAACGATAGCCAACAGCGCCGTCCTTGGCATGACTGCGCGGCCAGGACCGAACCGTGACGCCGTCTTCGTCATAGACAATGCCGCCTTCTTGACGGAAATCGAATTCATTTACGTCGATCTCGTACCCGTCCCCGATTGGGAAAACGTCAAATGCCTCCAGATGCCATTTGAGCATCTGTTGCATGCCTTTTACCATTCCGGCAGTACCAAGTTCGGGCGTCCGACCAGAGGGGCCGTGAATGCGCAGAGGTGTGTATCCACCTGACCACGCCCGGAATGGGTAGATGTAAGGAATATCGGCGTAGTGATCGACATGCAGGTGTGTGATGAAGATGTCATTGATCAACTGACCCGGAACCTGCATCCCGATGATATTGCGAACGCAGCCCGATCCGAAATCGAAGAAGAACCGTTTTCCATTGCCCAATTCCACCATGATACATGTCCCGGCCTGATCTTCACGGGGTGGAAATGGAGTTGAACCACAGAATGAAATCCGCATCTCGTCAGGCCCGAGTTCCTCGGACAGCGGGAAATAGTTCGCGTTCGAGCCTGTCATGTATTTCGTGGGGCGAAAATACTCTGGCAAAGTGATGCCCCCGGCAGGCCTGCCGCCGTAAGGGTTCTTAAGGGTTTCACCCAGTGGTCCATTGCCTTGGTGCGCTTGCGCTTCGCCTGTACCGTAACTGACCGCTCCGGTTGCGACTGCACCTGCGGCCAACCCCTGAATAACGTGCCGCCGTGAAGGGTTTTCGATTTCGTCAGATTGCTGGTTCGGATTGTTCTTAATATCTTTGCTGTTGTCTTCTTTTGTCATGGCCATGCCCTCAATTGGAAATGCTACGAGGATCGCGCTTCACCATCCGGCGAAGCTCGTTCACGAGTTCAGATTTGATGTGGGCCCATTCCGCGCGCTCTGAGGCTGTGATGGATACGTCATCCAATTGCGTCGAAACCTTCCGTAGGTCTTCGATGACTTCTTTCAGCAACGCATCCGCTTTGATACGCCCTGAAAGCACTTCGGAAAGTTCTGGTATCTCTTCAATCAGATCCACCGCCACTGGATAAATCCCGGTTCCCACTATCTATTCTCACATCCAGATGAGTGTGGTTGACCGCATCGGCCAAGTGAGTCACCGTGAGTTGGGGGTGAGTTTGCCTTGAACACAGTCAATGATTTGCAGATAGATCAAGATGTTGGGCAGCCGTCGCCGGATCTTGTCCGCGAAGCACTCGCGCGTGTTGTATCAAGCGAAGAGTTTCAGGCTTCGCCCCGCCTCCAGCAGTTTCTTACCTACGTTGTCGAGGAAACTATCGCGGGTCGCGGCCCCCAGATTCGGGGTAAAGCAATCGCTGTCGAGGTCTATGGGCGCCGCATTGACGGTTCTGGCGGTCAAAACCTTGTTCGTGTCGAAGCCAGACGGCTGCGTCGATTACTGCGTGAGTACTATGACGACCACTGGGATGGTACCGGCGTTCAGATATTTGTCGATCCTGGCGGCTACAAACCTCGATTTTCGTACGAGGCCCCGCCTGAAGATCGCACCGAAAATGTTAGAACGCACAAAGGTGCTGCGCGGCGTTCCTGGCGCGCATTGCTTTTCGGATTTGGGGCTCTCGCTTCTGTCGCTGGCCTTGGGATTTGGCTCGGCTTGGAACGCAACGAGTCTATGCCAACATCCAATTTCAGAGAGCAAGCGGAACGAGCCGCACTTGGCGAGCAGTCTTTGACGCGATTGCAGGCGTCTAACCTTGCGGATCAGGCGCGCGGCATGTTTTTCCCCGTCTTTGACGCTGAACGTCAGCGGATCGCACTAGGAATGTTCCAGCACGCGACCGAACTCGACCCTGCGCTGTCCGACGGCTACGCCGGATCGGCGCAGGTTTTGGCGACTCTGGCATTGTTGTCACCGGATGAAGCGCAGAGAGAAGAGCTTATTGGCCAAGCTTCGAAAATGTCAGGGAAGGCGCTTGAATTATCCCCAACTGATGCGTGGGCGAATGCTGCAAATGGATGGGTATTGGCTGTAAGCGGTCAGTCAAACGACGCTTTGAAATTTGCGAAGATTTCGATCGAACTGACCCCATCGGACGGCCATGTTTTGGATCTTGTTGGAATAACGGCCATTGTTGCCAATGCACCCGAGCTTGCAGCCCAAGTCAGCAACCCCGAGAGACCCCGAACGGGATCTGGCCGATTTGGCGCAAGAAACATCTGGGGGGTCTCGCAGCTTATGCTCGGGAATTACGAAAGTGTTGTCGAAGCCTTTCAAGGCGCTCCAGCCGCCGGCGCCCCTGTCAGCGCCCCTTCATTGCTGTTTCAAGCTGTTGCGCAAAACAAATTAGGAAACTCAGAGTCTGCGCGACAACTTGTTACTGAAATGCGAAAGACGTGGCCCGAGTTTCCTTACGAACTTCTCACCAACAGAATCTTTCCAAATGCTGGTGCGACCCGAAATTCAATATTCGAAACACTAGAAGTGTATGATCAATTGGGTTGCAAGAATCCGTGTCACGGGCGCGTAAGGTCAAGCGTTAGCGTGTCCGACGAATAAGGATTGTCTGAACGGGACTTTTCATATCTGGCCGGATCTATCTGCGCCGAGATCAGCGCACCAATTGCTGCAGTTTTTGTACCCAGGGCTCGTCCTTTGGCTGCGCCAATGTCCCCAGTTCTGCCTCGCGCCATATCCGGAAATGGCCAACTCGGGCGCGACGAGCAGATCGGAGCCCTCTGCCTTGGCATCGCGCATGGCCCGTTCCAACCGGGTCTAACGGTCTTGGGGGGTGCCGCCCGCCTGCATCTGAAATGCGGTGATTTTCATGTTCGACCCCTTGTCGTGGTGCAGTTGGATCAAAAATTCAGCGTTTCCTTTCGCGACCGTATTCAGAATGCCGGATTCAACAAATAGTGCGTTGCAAACGGATACATTTCTCAGGCTCAATGAAAAGATGAAAATAACTGGCTCAGACATCCATCTTTTGACCGTATTTAACAGTGTGGTGCGCAATCGGGGTTTTTCGGCTGCGCAGGTTGAGCTTGGCATCAGCCAGCCGACGATCTCAAACCATATTACTGCGTTAGAGGAGCGTTTGGGCGTGCGCCTGTGTCAACGCGGGCGCCGCGGGTTCCTGCTGACCGAAAAGGGTCAGATGGTGCATGAGATAGGCATGGCTCTGCTTGGGTCTTTGGACGAACACTCGACCCATCTGGCCGAGTTGAAAGGCAATATGGTGGGCCGTCTGAAGCTGGCGGTGGTTGACGCCACCACAAGCGACAAAAATTTCAAGCTGCCGCAAGCTATAAAACGGTTCACCGAAGCCGCGCCCGCAGTTCGGATTGATCTTTCGATTTCCGAGCCGCAGGAGATTCTACAAGGTATTCTGGACGGTAGTTACCACATTGGGATTGGGAGTTTTGATAATGTTGGTAACGGGTTAAGTCTGACCGATTTATACGATGAAAACCACGCGCTCTATTGTGCGGGTACACATCCTCTTTTTGGCGCCCTCGCAGAAGAGATCACCGAGGATGTGATCGCACGTCAGGCCTGGGTGCATCGCGGATACTGGAATCAGCAAAGGCGGAAGACCCTGAAACCGTCCGAAAGGGACCTGTTTGTGCAGAAAATCGAAGCTCAGCTCATCTTGGTTCTGAGCGGAGCCTATGTCGGTCTGTTGCCCCTGCATCTGGCAACCCCACTGGAGCGCGAGGGCCGTGTCCGGCGTCTGCCCAATAGCCACGGCGACTTTACCTGCACCATGCAGATTGTCACCCGCTCCGGGAGCCTGCCTAACGTCAATGAGCTGTTCATTTCAATTCTCGAAGGGGTTTATAGGCCAAATTACATTGGGAAATGAAAATGTAAGAGTTTGCGCAACGGTATTTTTCGAGCGCCCGCCTCTGGTTAAGGTCTGGCGATAGTCGAAAAAACAGCGCGACGGGAACCACAATGCCAGACACCGCAAGGCCGCATTTCAATCAACCTTTGGGCGGAAATGAGATGCCGCGTTTCGGGGGTGGAACCACGATGATGCGGCTTCCGGCTCAGGATACAGCGCAGGGGCTGGATGCTTGTTTCGTTGGGATTCCAATGGATATCGGTACGTCGAACAGAACCGGTACACGTTACGGCCCACGGGCAATTCGCGCTGAAAGCTGCATGTTGCGGCCCTTTAATATGGCCACCGGCGCGGCACCTTTTGCCAATATGCAGGTGGCGGATATCGGGGACGTAGCGATCAACACCTTTGATCTGAAAAAATCCGTGGACATCATCACCGACGCCTATGATCAGATCCTCAGCCACAACACCGTGCCGATCACGCTGGGCGGTGATCACACGCTGACCTATCCTGTGCTACGCGCGATTGCCCGCAAGCACGGCCCGGTGGCCTTGATCCATGTCGATGCGCATTCAGACACGAATGACGAGATGTTCGGCGAAAAGATCGCCCATGGCACCCCCTTCCGGCGCGCGGTCGAAGATGGGTTGCTGCAAAATGAAAAAGTTTTTCAGATCGGGTTGCGCGGCACGGGTTACGCGCCCGATGATTTTGACTGGGGCCGCAAACAGGGTTTTATCGTCATTCAGGCCGAAGAATGCTGGCACAAGTCTCTAATCCCCTTGATGCAAGATATCCGTGCAAATATCGGAGATACGCCCACTTATCTGACCTTTGATATCGACAGTCTGGATCCGGCCTATGCCCCCGGCACTGGCACGGTTGAAATGGGCGGGCTGACCAATATCCAAGCGCTTGAGATCGTGCGTGGTTGTGCCGGGCTCAACCTTGTCGGAACCGATTTGGTCGAGGTCTCGCCGCAATACGATGTCAGCGGCTGCACCGCGCTGATCGGGGCCAACCTGGCCTATGAAATGCTATGTGTTTTGCCCGGAAACCAGGCCAATTAACGGCACTAATAGGAGACCGCAATGCCACAATCACCTTTCCGCGCCGCCGCTTTCTGGGTACTGCCGCCGCCCTTTCCGTGCCTACGATCGTCAGCGCCGCACAGCCGCTGAAGGTCGGAACCTATGGCGGGTTCTTCAAGGACAGCTTCAAGCAGTTCATCTTTTCTGAGTTCACCAAGGCCACAGAGATCGAGGTGAACTCGGCCGCCGTTCCCACGGGCGAAACTTGGCTGGTGCAGATCAAGAACGTCGCCCGCGCCAAGACCGCGCCTGCGGACGTCTCGCTGATGGCTGGTATTCCGCGAAGCAACGGGGCCGCCCACCGAAATCGCCCAAACTTGTGTCGGCCATGATTGGGTCGCATCCCTATATCCTGATCGCGAACTCCGAACATTCTTTGGCGGGGTTAAGCGCAGTGTCGTCCTAAGCGATTTTGCAGGGAACGTTCATCGCCCGAGAAGAGGGATTGGGCACCCGGATGCTGATGGCGCGCTATCTGGACGACATGGGAGCAGGGCAAAGCTATCGGGTTTCGGTTATGGGGTAACGAAACCATCAAACAGGCCGTGAATGCAGGGCTGGGTATTGCTATGCTGTTCAAACATACGGTTATGGAAGAGCTGAAAACCGGGCGTCTGGTCAGCCTGAACCTGAACGTTCTGCCGCTGCAGCGGCATTGGCATCTTATTCAGCCACTCAATATACCGGGCGCGCCCGCAGCAAAAACAATCTGGGGCGAGATTTGTGAAATGGAAGGTAGTTTCCTGCCCCGACAGATCAGGGGCAGGGGTCTGCCGGCTTGTCAGGCCGAGGCAAGCACGTCGGCCTTCGACGTGGCCCGAGCTGCGCCGCTGTTATCGCCTAATCCTTTCAACGCGCGCGCGACGGCTCGCCAGTTTTGAACAGACGTTGGCTTTAATCCGGCGCGCTCATTGGCCAACCCCAGCGCCAGATCATAGCGTTTGTCGCGCAAGGCGGCCTCCAGCAAGGTCCAGCCGATGATGTCCCGCTGGGCAAAGCTGCCGCCCAAGCGGTGGGTCATATAACGGACCGGCAACAAGCGTTCGACGCAAGCGGAATAATCTTCGCGCTTAAAGTCCTGAATTGCCATGCAAAAAGGCATTCCTATTTCGCGGCTCATTGCAGCGTTCGCGTCCGAGGCGCTTTCGAGATAGCGTTTGTTGGCGTGGATCAACAGGTCTTGTGCCTCTAACCGGTCGTCAGACGCAAATGTCATCATCGCGTGCACATCATTGAATGCATAAAGCGTGTCCTGGGCCGCCGGTTCCCATTTGTTGGCCAGATGCACCCAGCGGTCGCCCGAATCCTGACCGGCCAGATTCATACGCCACAGCAGGGCCGCCGCATCCAGCTCTTCGTATTTGTTGCCATCCTTCTGGCGGGAATCCAGGTGGTGATCAAAGATATCGTAGACCTGATCATATTGCTCCAGATCGAGGTGATATAGCGAGGTGTGCCACCATAGGTGGTTTGCGAAATTAGACGTGCCCCAGACGTCAGCGCGATCTTTCATGAACTTGATGCCGCAGGATTGCTGTCCGCGCATCTCCATCACATGGCTTACTGCGTGAATCGCATAGGGGTTGTCAGGCCGGATATCCAATGCCTGTCGTGCCAGATCTTCGGCATGGGTAAAGTCGCGGTTTTCTTCCAACCCAAAAGCGTAGAAGCCCAGAACAAACTCATAGCCCGGAATATCGGGATCCCACAGGTTGAAGACACGGGCGGCCACGTCGCGCTGCCCCGGGACATCGCCAAGCAAAACCATGGTGTAGTGGATCAGACCAAGCGCAAACAGATCCTTAGGGTATTGCGTCAGAACGGCCTCCCACTTCTGTAAGGCCCCAAAAAAATCACCAGCCGCCCAGGCTTTGACAGCCGCCAGGTGACCCTGCTCGCGTGTGTTGGCCTGGTCTGACAGTTGTTCCGCGCGCGTGATCGCTTCGATGAACTGCGGGTACACGCGCGTTTCCATGAACTGTGTCAGCCATCCAGCCTTGAACAGCCACCCCATGACAAAGCGGGGATGCTCGGCCAAAATCGCTTCAATGCCGGCAATTGCGTCTCCGCGGAAGGACAAGGATTGTTCAATCGCCCGTTCCAACCCCTCGATGGCCGATGCGTCGCCATAAGAAACCGGTACCCCGCGAATATCCTTTGAGGACCGCGGAGTGCCTTGCATTTGATCGAGAGCCATTTTGTCGTCCTTAGCCGCTGTCAATAAACATATCTCTTATTCGAACCGCTCGCGCTTATTGGGCAAGCGTTGTCTGCACCATTTCGGGCTGGCCTTGTCCTCGTTTATGCCACAGGCGGTACCTGACCGAGTATGAGCTTCGCTGATTTGTGAAGGGGAGTGTTAGTTTCGTGTTCAGATTGGGTCAGCGAGCGCAGATTATTGCATCACAAAAGGAATTTCGGCAGGAATCGGTTAAAATTTGAAACATGTGCCAAAAAGTCTGAAATAATTCTGAAATAATATTGACGAGAAAACACACCCCTTGGACCGCCAATAATTGACTTTGGCGGTTCAAGGGGTGAATCGACTCTGGGTGTATCAGGGCGACCGGGCGTTTTCGGAGTCGGCTAATAGTGCGTCCACAAAACCCGGCATGCCGTCGTGGTGGGAAAAGGATTGGGTATGCGGAATCAACCCGACCGGTTTCTTGCGATATCCTTCGGTGAACAGCAAAAACGGAACCTACGCACGCATTTCGGCCTCGGCATCAACCCCGCTGTCGCCGACAAAAATCTCAGGCCCCGGTGGCAGGTCTGCATAGGCCGAATACAGGGGAGCCAGGTCGGGGTTATGTACAGACGGTCTGTCCCCGGCGCACACGACCTAAAAATATTCTTCAAGATCAAGATGCTTAACGACGTCCATGCAGGGGACCGTTGGCTTGTATTTGCAAATTCCCAGGTTGTGACCTCCCTGAACCAGCGCATCCAGCGCCTGTTTGACGCCCGGATATATTAGCGTCAAATGAACGGCTTCCTGATAGCGTTCTTTGAACTTGCCCAATATCCGGTCATGATCCGCGTCATCACGTCGTTGCAGGCGTCGATGTACAAAGCGCAGGTGATGCATTCCATCTGTGATCCGTTCCTGATGTCGATTCCTTTCGGGCAGACATTCACTCAGCCCTTGCAGTCAATGCAATTGCCGGCATCCAATGTGTTGGCTTTGCCTCGCGGCTCTCCCCGCCAGTCACGATAGCCTACAACCAGAGTGTGTTCATCGATCATGGCAGCCTGAATGCGCGGCCCCGGGCAGGCATAAATGCAAATGTGCTCACGCATGAAGTCGACAAAGATGAACGTTGACAGCGTCACGAAACCGATGGTGCCGTAGGCGGCCGGGTGGGCAAAAAATGCGACCAGATCAGCCAGAAACGTTGGCGCGTTGGCGAAATAGATAATCCAAGCTCCGCCAGGCCCGACACTGATTAGCTGCCAGATGGTCCGTTTGGTCAAGCTCAACCGCCACTTCTGCAGGGTCCACGTGCTGCGATGCAGCCTGAGCCGCGCATTGCGGTCCCCTTCAATCCATCGCTCGACCAGAATGAACAGGTCGGCCCAGACAGTCTGCGGGCAAGCGTAGCCGCACCAAACGCGACCCAGCGCCGATGTGAACAGGAACAGTCCCAGACCCGCCATAATGAACAGGCTCGCGACGAAATAGAATTCGTGCGGCCAGATCTCGATCCAGAAAAAGTAAAGCCAACGGCTGGCAATATCGACCAGTGCCGCCTGATCAGACAGGTTTGGACCCCAATCCCACCTGAGCCATGGGGTGACGTAATATATGCCCAGCGTAACGATCAGGATCACCCATTTGAGGCGGCGATAATAGCCTGACACCTGACGGGGAGATATGGGTTCGCGCGGAGCACATAGTGAGGGAGACGACATCCGTTACTTCTTGATCTTGCTTGGATTGTACCCAAGTTAGGTTCTGTCGGTTTTTGCATACCGCTGTGCTGCAATCGGGTGCGAAACACTGTGCTATTGCCTTGAAAGGTTGGAATGAAACGTCGAAAGTCTTCCCGTTTTTCGTTTACTTGCGCTTCTTCCTGCCCGGCGGCCATAAGGGCGGCACAAGCGTGATTGATGCATTTCAATATGCATACAAAGGGCATATAAATGCAGACAAGGAGTGAAGCAATGAATGACAGCACGCCAAATGTCGCATGGGTTCCAGCCGTCGAAGAAGGCAACGGCCCTATGTACCTTGCGATTGCTGAAGCCATTGCGCGCGATATTCGTGCGGGCGTCCTGCGCCCCGGTCAGCGGCTTCCGCCACAGCGCGCGCTGGCCAGTGTTCTCGGCATTGATTTCACGACCGTCAGCCGGGCGTATTCGGCTGCAGGAAAAGACGGTTTGGTCGAGGGGCGCGTGGGGCAGGGCACCTACGTCAAAGAGTCCAGGCCTGCCAATCCGGTGGCTTCGGACAGCGCAAAAAACCAGACTGTCGATATGAGCATGAACGTGCCTCCCCGGTTAGAGGATGCTGGGCTGGTGCGCAGTATGTGGCAGGGCTTTGATGCGCTTCGATCCGAACATGGGGTTGAGTTTCTGATGCGCTACCAGATGCCCGGTGGCAGTCATGAAGACCAACAGGCCGCGCAGTTCTGGCTTCAGCGCCATCTGGGGCTTCAGCCGCATGATGACATCATCATTTGCAATGGTGTGCAGGGCGCAACCTGGACTATTTTGTCGCTCATACTCGAGCCGGGCGATACGATATGCTGCGAAGAATTGACTTATCCCGGCCTTCTGGCGCTTGCGCGGCACCTGAAGCTGAACGTTGTGCCGATCCCAATGGATGCGGACGGTCTGGACCCCGACGCGCTGGATGAGGTTTGCCAGACCGCGAAGCCCCGTGCCATTTACGCCACGCCGACCTTGCACAACCCGACGACGATCACAATGCCCGTCGCACGGCGCGCGCGTATTGCCGAGGTTGCCCGCAAGCACGATCTTCACATCATTGAAGACGATGCCTATGGGGTGCTTGCAAGCACGGCGCCGGATCCGCTTTGTGCCATTGCGCCAGAGCGGACGTGGTACGTATCATCCCTTTCAAAGTGTCTGGCACCGTCGCTTCGCGTTTGCTTTATGGTGCCGCCATCCGGCACGTCGAATGACAGCGTCAGGCGGGCGATGCGCGCAAATGGCAGCGTCGTATCACCGATTTCTGCAAGGTTGGCAACGAATTGGATCACCTCTGGCCTGGCCGACAAAATTTTGTCCGCGATCCGGTTTGAGACTGAACGGCGGCAGGGCGTACTGCATCAATCTCTGCCGGATATTCGTGTTCCAAAGGACGCATTTCATGTCTGGCTTCCGCTGCCGGGCGGGTGTTCCGCCACAGAGTTTGTTCTGAAGCTGCGCGGCTCGGGGCTGGGGCTTGTGCCCGGTGCAGCTTTTGCGCTTGGCAAGGCGCCAAATGCGGTCCGGGTTGCGCTTGGGTCTCCTGATACCGCGGCGAATTTGGGGACAGCACTGCGCAAACTGGTCGATGCGTTGGAAAACGCGGATCAGCACGATTGGATGGTTGTCTGAAAGTCCAAACGCTCACGGTAGATTCAGCCAGATTAAGAAAAGATGGACGTGGGTTCTGTTTCGCTTGAGGCGACAGGAAAAACCATCGCAGAACTTACTGCGACGGCTCATCTTTTTTGCTGAAATAGCCCTTGCGAGCGTCGCGTGACTGAAGGTTGAGGGAGATCATGTTGCGTAGCCGGGCTTTCCGGAAGGGAGTTGCGCAACCGACTAGGGCCTTGATCTGTCCGAAAAGCCTAGGCTTGATTGGCAAGCCTGCCTTAGAACCCGTGCATGTGTTTTGCCCACTGAAGCCCAATTAGCGCGCCCTTGAACCGTGGCAGCAAGAACAGGGATAACGCAACTGCACCGGCGGATGTCACCGTCGCCATAACCAACGGCGTAGGTTCCCAGACAGACCAGATAATATGCAGCGCAAAGCCTGCTAAGTGACCAACGATCAAAATCGTAAAATACGCAGGGCCATCATCGGCGCGCGCGTGTGTCAGATCAAGGCCGCACACAGTGCACGTATCATTCACCTTTAGGTACTTGTGAAGCACGTGCCCTTTGCCACAGTTCGGGCATTTGAGAGCAAAGCCCCTGCGCAGGGCTGATCGTGTGTCTCTTTCTTCCATTTCCGAATCCAGCCATCAAAGATAAATTCTCGGAGTGTATGGCATACAAAAGCCAAACATTGTAGCAAAATGTCACTTTTTGTATGTATATTTTGACGCATGCGTTTGCAAATGGCGGGCGACTGTAACCTGCCGTCCACTCAACACATGGCCGCAATTCGTTAAGATCGACGAGTACTACCTGACCTAAACGACGCAGCGCCCAGATTGTTGGACTGATCCGAACAAATCCGGGCGGCAATCAGTTTGTGCAGAATGCTTGTAGGGGGTGGGCGGTTCCGCTCATGGTTTCCTTGCTATGAGCCAGTACGTTACGCCCAACGCCAGACCGATCGCTGCATATCCAAGAAAGTAGTGAGGGTCCAAGCTCTTGTCGTCCAGCGTGATGATCTTTCGAGCGACCGCCATCAAGGCTGTCGCGACTACAAGCTTGATATGGATGACGTCGGCGGTCAGGTAGAGCGTGATATTTGTATAGATTTCGATCGCGATCAATACGACCAGAACAGCACTGAATACCGCCAGAAGATCGCTAACCTCCAGAATGTACAAAGGTGGTTCCATAAATTTCTGATAGGTTGTGAAACCGGCATCAATAATTGCCAACAAAATAATGCCGAGCATGAGGACAGATAACGCTCGAACGCCGTGGCGGATCATGCGGTTGCACCATCGAACGATAGCGTCCTCGTGGTTGGGATCCAGCTCTACGTGTTCTGGGACAAATTTGTTTTCACCGCCACTCATCGTCGTCTCCAATAGTAATTTTCTGTGCAAGCAACGGATATTGCACCAAATTGAATCGCTCACTTTTCTTTGATGTAATCCTCCCATGAATTGGAATTGCTTTTCCAGTCTGATCTGCCGGTCGTCAAAACAACGCGTTAGGCTGTTCTGGAAATGCCAATCCGACCCATTTGAATGGGGGTTTTGGGTGAGACTGTCGATCTTATAATTCCGCTATGCGGAACACTAAACCGCATATTGACTAACTCAGATCTTGGAGCTAGAACAACGGCGCTGCATCTGAGGAGAGTGTATTGCGCCAAACCCACCAGCTGATCGAAAAACAGGCAGCGAGCGAATTATCCCACAAGAAAGTTGGGGCTTTCGCGGACACACCGGCACAATTGATCAAAGAGGTTGAGAATGCTTGACGCATATATTTACGATGGGCTGCGCAGCCCGTTTGGTCGGCACGGCGGTGCGCTGGCATCGGTCCGGCCCGATGATCTGGCATCACAGGTTTTGGACGCGCTGGTTAAACGCAGCGCATTCGACGCGTCCGAGATCGAAGACGTCATTCTTGGCAATGTCTGCCAGTCGGGCGAAGACAGCCGCAACGTTGCCCGCTACACCGCATTACTGGCCGGTCTGCCGGTTGAGGTTGGCGGTCAGACCGTAAACCGCCTGTGTGGTTCGGGCATGTCAGCCGCTTTGGACGCCGCGCGTTCAGTTACAATTGGCGAGGCTCCTTTGTACGTCGCAGGCGGTGTCGAAAGCATGACCCGCGCCCCCTTTACCATTGCCAAGTCCGAAACCGCCTATGCAAGGCAAACACAGATCTTTGACAGTGCCATCGGTGTGCGCTTTCCAAATCCGCGCATCGCTGAGATGCATGGGGAATACCCGATGCCAGAAACCGCTGATAATCTGGCCCAGGACTATCAGATCACACGTGAGGCGTCGGATCAATTCGGATACAACTCTCAGGCCCGGTACGAGGCGGCCCGAGCGCGTGGCTTCTTTGATGCCGAGATCACCCCGATCACCATCAAGGGGCGCAAAGGGGCGACCCATGACGTTGGGCAGGACGAACATCCCCGCCCGGATACACAACTTGAGAAGATGTCGGCTTTGCGGACGATCTTCCCCGAGGGGGTGACGACTGCCGCCAATGCCTCGGGCGTTAATGATGGTGCGGCGATGCTGATAATCGGCGCCAGAACCGACCGTGCCGCGCCGCGCGCGCGGATTGTGGCCGGAGCCATCGCAGGCGTACCGCCCCGGATCATGGGAATCGGCCCGGCGTTCGCAGTCCCCAAGGCGCTGGAGCGCGCCGGTCTGACTTTGGATGACATGGACCTTATCGAGATTAACGAAGCCTTCGCGGCACAGGTTCTGGCCTGCTGCAAACACTTAGAGATTGATCCCGCTGACAGCCGCCTGAACCCCAACGGTGGTGCGATTGCGGTTGGTCACCCTCTGGGTGCGTCGGGTGCGCGGATCGTGCTGACCGCGATGCGGCATCTTGAGGAAACGGACGGGCGTTACGCCTGTCTGTCCATGTGCATCGGCGTGGGGCAGGGGATCGCCCTGATCCTGGAGCGCGTGTAAGCCCACATGTCGGACGCGGAAAGAGATCGCCGGTTTGCTTCGACCCTCGCCAAAGGGTTGCAGGTGATGCAGGCGTTCAAGCCCGGTGATGTCTCGCTGGGCAACCGCGAGTTGGCAAGGCGCACAGGAATGCCCCCATCCACCGTGGCGCGGATGACCTTCACCCTTGCCTCGATGGGGTTTTTGGAGCAGTTGCACCCGTCCGAGGCCTACCGGCTTGGGCCTTCGGCCATGGCGCTTGGATACACAGCACGCGCCGGGCTGTCCTTTCTGCCAATGGCCGAAAACGTGATGCAGCAACTGGCTGACGACACCGGTGTGTTGGTTGCGCTGTCCATGCGTCACGGCGATGCGGCCATGTTGACCCGCTGTTGGAGGCCGCGCAACGCATCGTCGCTGTGGCTGAGCGAGGGGCACCGGCTTCCGATGGAGCAAAGCGCCCCCGGTCGCGCCATTCTTGCCGCTGACCCAACGCTGGTTGCCGAAACTGAACAGGCACGGGCCGACCGCGAACATCTTGAAAGCAGAGGTTATGTAATTTCCTACGGAGGCTGGAACAGCGGCGTCAATGCTTGCGCTGTCCCGTTCCAAACCGCCCTGGGCACGCAGCCATTTGCCTTTCTGTGCGGTGCCAATGCCTCTGATCTGAATACCGAAAAACTGGAACGGGTTGTGGCGCCACGGCTGCGCGACACGGTGCAAACACTCAGGCATAGCCTTGGGTACATGTGATAGAAAGCAGGAGATTTTTATGACTGCGGTCGAAATTCGCAAAGAGGGTGAGGTCGCCCTTGTCAAGATCGACAGCCCTCCGGTCAATGCCGCCGGATATGACGTACGCGTCGGGCTGGTGAATGCAATTCAGGACGCGGCATCGGACGACGCAATCAAGGTCATCGCTCTTTTTGCTGCGGGTCGAACCTTTGTGGCCGGTGCAGACATCCGTGAGTTTGGCCAGCCGCCGAAACTGCCCGGCCTGCCCGAGGTTTGCGACCTGCTGGAGGCAAGTGCCAAGCCGATAGTCTGCGTTTTGCACGGGACGACACTGGGCGGCGGTCTTGAGATCGCTCTGAGTTGTCAGGCGCGGGTCGGCATCAAGGGCCTGAAACTGGGCCTGCCCGAGGTTAATCTGGGTTTGCTGCCCGGCGCAGGTGGGACTCAGCGTTTGCCCCGGCTTGTGGATGGTAAGACGGCTTTGACCATGATCACCTCGGGCAAGCCGATCTCGGCCGAAGCGGCACTGGAAGCTGGGCTGCTGGATGATTTGCAGGATGGTGACCCAGAGGCGGTTGCCCTGGCTGCTGGTCAGCAGGTTCTGGACGGCACACTCAAAACCCGCGTTACGGCTGAACAAGACAACCGCATCACCGCAGATGAGTTGAACACGTTCCGCGCCAAGGCAAAGGGCGAATTGGTAACCCGCGCATTGAAAGCGGCAGAGGCAAGCAGCCTTCCGCTGTCCGAAGGGTTGCAGGTAGAGCGTGACCTTTTTGTCGAAGCATTGGGCAGCAATGCTCATAAGGGCCTGAAACATGCGTTCTTTGCGGAACGCGCCGTGGCGCATATCCCCGAAGCCAAGGCGGACGCACGTGACCTGAAGTCTGGTGGTGTGATTGGTGGCGGTACCATGGGGTCGGGCATTGCAACGGCGATGTTGCTGGCCGGGATGCCTGTTACGCTGATTGAAATGGAAGAGGACCGCGTTGCTTTTGCCCGTGAGACCATCACCAAGAACCTCGACGGTGCAGTCAAACGCGGAAAACTGACCGAGGGGCAGCGGGACGCCGTTTTAGGCATGCTGACCTGCACCACCGATATGGCCGCTCTGGCGGACGCAGATGTGGTGATCGAAGCGGTATTCGAATCCATGGACGTAAAACGCGAGGTTTTCGGGAAGCTGGACCAGATCTGTAAACCGGGGGCTGTTCTGGCGACGAATACTTCGTATCTGGACGTCGATAAAATCGCGGCGACAACCAGCCGGCCTCAGGACGTGATCGGGTTGCACTTTTTCTCGCCCGCCCATGTGATGCGTTTGCTGGAAGTTGTGGTAGGTAAAGAGACCGCGCCCGAAATCGTCGCCACCAGCTTTAGGCTGGCCAAGAAACTGCGCAAAATCGCCGTGCGGTCAGAGGTTTGCGACGGCTTTATCGGCAACCGTATTCTGGCACATTACCGCAAGTCTTCCGCCTATATGCAACTGGACGGTGCGCCGTTTGAACAGATCGACGCCGCGCTTGAGGGTTTTGGCTTTGCGATGGGTCCCTTTGCTGTATCGGACTTGGCAGGGCAGGATATCGGCTGGGCCACGCGCAAGCGGCAGGCAGAGTTCCGCCCGGCCGAGGAGCGCTATGTCGAGATCGCCGACCGGGTCTGCGAGCAGGGCTGGTTTGGACGCAAGAGCGCTAAGGGTTTCTATATTTATGACGGCAAGACCCGCAGCGTGAACCCTGCCGTGGCCGAGTATGCGCAGGTCGAGCGCGAGGCCAAAGGTATCTCGCCCCGCAAATTTACCGATGCCGAGATCGTGGATTGCTATATGGCCGCGATGGTGTCCGAGGCCGCGCGAGTGGTCGAAGAAAAGATCGCCCTGCGCCCCATCGACGTGGATGCGGTTTTCCTGTTCGGTTACGGCTTTCCGCGCCACTGGGGCGGACCATTGCAATATGCAGACATCACAGGGCTGGATGTTCTGGTTCAGCGCATCGAGGAATACGCGAAAGAAGACCCGTATTACTGGCAGGTTCCAGCCCTGCTGCGTGAGCTGGCCGAGGCTGGCAAATCCTTTAACGATCTCAACAAGGAGGGCTGAGGATGGACCTGAGCTTTACCCCAGAAGAAGAGGCGTTTCGCGCCGAAGTCAAAGCGTTTCTGGCCGAAAACCTGTCCGAGGCACTGGCTGCCAAGGGTCGCAATGGTGAAGAACTGACCAAGGCGGATATGGAAGGTTGGCACGCCACGTTGCAAACACGCAATTGGCTGGCCGCTACCTGGCCAGTGGAATACGGCGGCCCCGGCTGGAGCGCGGTCGAGCGCCATATCTTCGAAGAAGAATGCGCAATGGCATTTGCCCCGCGTATCGTGGCTTTTGGCGTAAGCATGCTGGGGCCGGTTCTGTTGAAATTCGGCTCGGACGCGCAAAAGGCCGAATTTCTGCCGCGCATTCTGGACGGGACCCATTGGTGGTGTCAGGGATATTCCGAACCGGGTGCCGGGTCCGATTTGGCCAGCTTGAAAACACGCGCGGACCGTGATGGGGATCACTATGTGATCAACGGTCAAAAAACCTGGACCACGCTGGGTCAGCACGCCGATAAGATCTTTTGCCTTGTGCGCACCTCTTCCGAGGGCAAGCCGCAGGAAGGGATCAGTTTTGTGTTGGTGGATATGAACACGCCCGGTATCGAGGTTCGCCCGATCAAACTGTTGGAAGGCGGGCACGAGGTGAACGAAGTGTTCTTCACCGATGTCCGTGTGCCGGTGGCCAATCTGGTGGGCGAGGAAAACAAAGGTTGGACGATCGCCAAGTATCTGCTGACCCATGAGCGGACCAATATCGCCGGAGTGGGTTTTTCACTTCGTGACTTGGACCGGCTGAAGCGGCTGTCGAAGCAGTTGCACCGGATGGGCAAACCCTTGGCTGAAGACCCGGTTTTCGCGGCTGAGATCGCCGAGGTGGAGATTGATCTGGAAGCCATGCGGGTGATGAACCTTGCGATGTTGTCCGCGGCCAAGGAAGGCGCTGCGCCGGGGATGCAAAGCTCGATGCTTAAGATTAAGGGAACGGTCATCCGTCAGCGCATCCACGGCCTGACCAAATCCGCGTTGGGGGCCGCCGCTGCGCCATTCCCGGCCACCGAGCTGTCGGACAACGCCCGCACAGTGCCCGAAGAAGCCACCGCATCGGCGGCCACGTACTTTAATAATCGCAAACTCTCGATCTTTGGCGGATCGAACGAGATTCAGCGCAACATCATCGCCAAAGACATGTTCCGGAGCTGAGCCATGGATTTCAAACTGACCGAAGACCGGCAGATGCTGTCGGACACGTTGCGCCGCTACCTTGCGGACCAGTACAACTTTGAAACGCGCAACGGCTTGATCGAAACCGCGCCGTATCATTCCCCAGCGAAATGGGCAGAGTTGTCAGAGCTTGGCCTGATCGGCGCCTTCGTTCCCGAGGATCAGGGCGGTTTCGGCGGCGCTGGTTTCGACATCACAACCGTGTTCGAGGAACTTGGCCGCGGCCTCTGTCCTGAACCTATTCTTGCCACGCTCATGAGCGTGCGTGCCGCGGCTGATTGCGGTGCCGAGCAACTGGTCGAGGACATGATCGCAGGCACAAAACGTTTGACCTTTGCGGTGTTTGAGCCGGACGCGGACAGCTTGCCGCTGATCCGAACCAGCGCAGACAAGTCCGGCGATGGTTGGGTGCTGAATGGCCGGAAATCTGTGGTCTATGGCCTGCCGGGGGCCGATGGCGCTCTGGTCGCGGCGCGAACCGAAGCCGGGGTTGGGCTGTTTCTGGTCGATAGCCCCGAAACCATCGACTATGCCATGATCGACGGCGGTGGCGCGGGGGAGTTGATCCTCGACAGCGCGGCGGCCACCTGCATCAGCGAAGATGCCGGGAATATCATCGAAGCTGCACTTGACGCTGGCCGTCTGGCGCTGTGCGCCGAGGCTGTGGGCGTCATGGAGGTTCTGGTCGGCATGACGGTCGACTACCTCAAACAGCGCAAACAGTTCGGTCGCCCAATCGCAAGCTTTCAGGCGCTGCAACATCGCGCGGTGGATATGGCAATCGAGATCGAACAATGTCGGGCGATCACCATTCTGGCGGCAAGCAAGCTGGCAACGGATGAGGCGGGTAAATATGTCGCGATGGCCAAGAACCTGATCGGCCGCACCGGACTGCTGATTTCGGAAGAAAGCATTCAGTTGCACGGCGGCATCGGCATGACCTGGGAATATCCCGGCTCGCATTATGCCAAGCGGCTGTCGATGATCGACCACCAACTGGGCGACCGCTATGCTCAGTTGCACCGAGTGATGGCGGCCTGACTCATGAGCGAAGCTGTCTTGTTCGAGACCCAAGGGTCAACACTGATCATCACCATCAATGAGCCCGAGCGCCGCAATGTGCTGTCGCGCGCGGTCTATGAGCCTGTAGAAAAGGCCCTGAGCGATGCGGTTGCACCTGACTCCTCGGTTCGGGCCGTGGTGATCACCGGTGCCGGGCAGTTTTTCTCGGCTGGCGGCGATTTGCGTATGCTCAAGCAGCGACGCGAAATGCCTCTGCCGGACCGAGAAGAGCAGATTGAGTTTCTGCACAGCATGATCCGAACCGTCCGTGCCTGTCCGCTGCCGGTGATCGCGGCGGTAGAAGGCGGAGCTGCGGGGGCGGGGGCATCCCTTGCTTTTGCCTGTGACATGATAGTGGCCTCAGAAGGAGCTAAATTCACCCTGGCCTATGTCAACGCGGGGCTGGTCCCGGATGGAGGGGGGTCGGGTTTCCTGTCGATGAACCTGCCACGCCAGTTGGCGTCCGAAATGTGTTTGACGGGCCAGCCGGTCTTGGCCGAACGGCTGTACGCCATGGGAGTTGTAAACCGGGTTGTTGCGCCCGGCGATGCCCTGAGCGATGCGTTGGACCTGACCGAAGCGTTGTCGCGCGGCCCACGTCAGGCGCAGGCTTCTATCAAATCGCTAATTGCGGCGCCCGAACGGGAAGCATTCAACGCACATCTGCTGCGCGAGCGACGCCTTATGTCAATTGCCCTTGGCAGCGACGAAGCGCAGGAAGGTATTCGCGCGTTCGAGGAAAAACGCAAACCTGTCTTTCCTGATTCACACGGGTCTTAGGTTTGCTTGTTCCTGTTGGCCAAGGGTGGCGGAGTCCACACGCACTGACCTGCCGCCCTAACTGATTGCAGTGGCGAATATTTGGAAGTCTATCATCAGCTCCCGAGCCCGCCTGCGCGCCTGAGCGAACAAAGTTAAGGGGCGCGTTGGCCCGTACAAAGCCGGGTCTTGGTCCCTTAGCGATGTATGGTGAGCAGCGGTTCTATTCGCCTGCTGTTACGCCGTCAGAGTTCGGGCGGCCTTCGGGCAGCTCGGAAATGTTAGGCCAAAGGCTTAGTATTTGTTGAGTGGTTACCGCCCAAGAGAAGTTCAGCCAAAACACCGCTCCGAGGAATTTGGCGCCATCTTCAAATAGGATGCGATACTGGCCGAGGTAGACCTGAATTGACTTCTGAAAGAAATCTATTCCGATCGAGGTCATAAAGAACAAACCCGCGATAACAAGGTGAATACTGGCCAGCCGTCCCAGATGACGGCGGTAAAGAACGACAGTACCCGCCAGGAACAAAGCGTACCCTCCAAAGAAAAACTTTTCACCAATGGGGAGCCGCTCGTGCAGCAAGAAAAAGTCATCGAGGCAGAACGCGGTCGAAAGAAATGTCAGGGCCAACAGAAATCTTCGTGACGCCATTGTATGTGGCGAGCCACTTAATAGGGCAAAGCCAAACGCAGTTACGGTCGCGCTGGCCATCCAGAACAGAACGCCCATATTCGAAAGAAACCCTGCATAAGACGGGGCTTTGAATTGTTGCGCAGGATCGCGGGTCAGGTAGCCAAAGTCTGACCCGGTCGTCCAAGAGATGCCGAAGACGATCAACAGGCTGATCAAGCCTACGGCAATGCTGAAAGGTGCAACGTCAAAAGCCGATACTTGAGTACGGTCCTGCATCAGATCAGAGCCATCTGGAAAGGCAGGTCAAATTTCGCGTTGTCATCCGATGTGGCATCGCCTGCGAAATTTATCCCTAGGTTCTTTTCATGTTTCAGCAGGGTTAGGGGAAAGAAAAACCTTGCTCGGCGGCCATTGTGAAACTCCGACCATCCTGCAAAGGCGTATTGCCAACCCAATCTTGCAAGACCCATCATACCAAAATAACCCAATGTGATTCTGTCTAAAACTGAGACTGATTTTTCAATAGTTCGCTATTTTCGGCAATATCCCTTAGCTTGTGAAACTTCACCTTACAGTTCACCGGTCGAAACCACCCGGGCAGGGGGCTCATCCGGCAGGACGTACGAACTACGCAAAATTGAAACCGCGTAACAGATGGTACGCTAATGCGCTTACTCCGCGTCTTCCATTTTGGTTGCGTTGAGTTGAGCGAACAATTCAGGCCCAACACGGTCATACAATTCCAGTTGGGTTTCGAGAAAGTCGATATGTCCTTCTTCGTCCGACATCAGGTTTTCAAACAGGTTCATCGAGACGTAATCGCCCGCATCCTTGCAGACATCTCGGGCCTCCTTGTAAAGGGCGCGTGCGCTTCTTTCGGCGGCTAGATCGCATTCCAGTGTTTCCCGCGGATTTTCACCGATCCGCAACGGGTCGAGTTTTTGAAGATTTGGATGCCCCTCAAGGAAAATGATCCGCTCGATGAGTTTGTCGGCATGTTCCATTTCCTCGATTGACTCTTCGCGGCTTTTCTTGGCCATGCTGCCAAGACCCCAGTCGTCCTGCAATCGGTAGTGCAACCAGTATTGGCTGACTGCTGTCAACTCGTGCCGCAAAGCCTTGTTAAGGTATTCTATTACTTTCTTGTCACCCTTCATCGCGGGTCTCCCTGAATCTGTCTGAAAAATGGTTTTGAACAATTCGTCTGAGTCGAGACTGTAACATCGGGAACTGCAATCTCCAAAGCGGTGCAAACCCCGCAATTTAACTGGTCGCAGGCCCGCATCGCTGAACTTAAATTAGGCACATCTTTTGAAATACCTGTCTCAGAACCCGTCGGGCAGGTTTCGGCTGGGTCAAACTGTTGCGCCCTTGATGCGAATAGCAGTTCCCAGCATGCCTGCGCATATCCCAATGATCACAGCGATGACCAGTTCGGTCATTTCTACATTGGCAAAGGACCAGTGTGCGAAAATCAATGTCTCGATCACGCCGACAATCCCACCCATCGCAGCGCCAAGCATCAGATTTCGGGTCATCATCCCCAAAGCAAGGCCAAGGATTCCGGGCAGGCCGATAATGTTGGCTCCGATGGTTCCAAGTAATTCAAGCATGTCTTGTCCCCTCTCACTCGGCCTGCGTGGTCAGGTACGACCGGATTTCAGCGCTACTGTCAGCCAGTTGACCCTGAACGGAATTCTGTGGTGTGCCGGCAAGTGTCTCTGTAACTTCTTGGTATCGTTCAAGGTATCCGGGTGGAAGGTTATGGGCGATGCCCTGATGACAGTCGATACAGGTCATGTTGTTGTCGATCGCGCGCTGATGTTCAGACGCTGCGCGTGCTTCCTGAATCGTAAAGTCCATATAATCGAAGTTGTGACAATTGCGGCATTCGCGACTGTCCGAGGCCTTCATCTTTTTCCAGACAGCCGATGCCATACTCAGGCGGTGTTCCTCGTATTTTTCGGTTGTGCTGATGGTGCCGACCATCTCGTGATACACGTCTTTGACGGCCATGATCTTAGCTTTGATCTTGTGGTTCCATTCATGAGGGACGTGGCAGTCCGAGCAAATTGCGCGGACACCAGAGTGGTTGTTGTAATGTATCGTTTCCCGATACTCGCCCAAATTGGTTTCCATCGAATGGCACGAGGTGCAGAATTCCTCGGTGTTGGTCAGTTCCAAGGTCCAGTGGAATCCGCCCCAAAACAGGATTCCAGCAAGAAAGCCTGCCAGCAGCAAAAAACCAGAACTGAAGGCAACTGCCGGTGTCCAGATTGCGTTCCATACTCGGCCTATCCAACCGCGTTTTTCAGGGGAGTCTGCCATCTCGGTGCTCCTTTCAGATCAGCTTTGGATCAGTCGGTGGACGACGGTTGAAAGAGGTTGGTAACCAGAGGTTCCGTATCCGCTTGCGGGACGTGACACTGGTTGCAGAAATACCGGGTTCCGGCGATGTGATCCAACTCGGTCCCGTCGCGATCCAGGTAGTGCGTCATCGAAAGCGTCGGCGCATTCCGCTCACCGGCCTTTGTCCAGTCGTGGCAGGATAGGCACTGATTGGTTCGCAGATCAATCTGGTACTGCGTGATGGAATGCGGAATCAACGGCGGTTGCTGGCGGTAGTTTCGGACCATTCGGCCCTCTCGGCCTTCCCATTGAGGGCTCATGTTCACAACGCTGGGCGCATCTGGCGGGGTTCCGCGCAGGTCACGAAGTTCTTGCGCAATCGCAATACTGCCAAGCGCGATGAGAAGGGCTGCTGCGGTGGCGACTATCTTGTTCATCTTGCATGTTCCTTCTTTATTGGCTGGATGACCGCCTTGGGGCGGTCATCGCTGCTTCAGGCACGCTCGACTTTGCAGGCGCATTTTTTGAAATCTGTCTGCTTGGACAGTGGGCAGGTCGCGTCAAGCGTCAGCTTGTTCGTCAACTGGCCTTCATCGAACCAAGGCATGAAGATCAGCCCCTTGGGAACCTTGTTTCGCCCCTTGGTGGATACGCGACTTGTGACTTCACCGCGCCGCGTGGAAACTTTGATTTCCTGCCCATGTCGCAAATCGCGGGCTGCGGCGTCTTCGGGGTGCATGTAGATCACGGCCAGAGGGAAGGACCGGTGCAACTCAGGAACACGGCGTGTCATGGAGCCCGAATGCCAGTGTTCAAGGACACGACCCGTACAGAACCACAGATCGTATTCCTCATCCGGCATTTCCGGAGGTGCCTCATAGGGTGCGAAGATGATCTTGGCCTTCTTGTCGGGGAACCCGTAGAACTGAACTTCGGATCCGGCCTCGACATAGGGGTCGCTGCCTTCGCGATACCGCCACAGAGTTTCTTTTCCGTCCACGACCGGCCAGCGCAAGCCGCGCTCTTCGTGATAGCGTTCAAAGGGTGCCAAGTCGTGGCCGTGTCCACGCCCAAACTCGGCGTATTCCTCAAATAGGCCCTTCTGAACATAGAACCCAAAATGGTTTGCATCGTCATTTGGGTGCCCTGGCTGAATTTCACTAAGCGGAAACTTGTCGACATTGCCGTTATTGTAGAGAACCTCGTACAGGGTTTTCCCGGCCATTTCGGGTGCCGTGGCGACAAAGTCCTCTCCCCATGCTTCTTCGACGGTGAACCGCTTGGAAAACTCCATAAGCTGCCAGAGGTCCGACTTAGCGTCGCCGGGTGCGTGAACCTGTTGCCGCCACATCTGAGTGCGGCGCTCGGCATTGCCATAGCAGCCTTCCTTTTCAACCCACATGGCCGTCGGCAAGATCAGGTCGGCAGACATCGCCGTTACGGTCGGGTAGGGATCGGACACAGTGATAAAGTTGTCGGGATTACGGTAACCCGGCCAACCCTCTTGGTTCATGTTCGGGGCCGCCTGCATGTTATTCGTGCACTGGACCCAATAGGCGTTCAACACTCCATCGTTCAGCATCCGGTTTTGCTGAACAGCGTGGAAGCCGACCTTTTCAGGAATTGTGCCCGCGGGCACTTTCCAGATTTTTTCGGCCTTCGCGCGGTGTTCTGGGTTGGTGACCACATAGTCGGCTGGCAATCTATGCGCAAAAGTTCCCACCTCACGCGCGGTACCGCAGGCGGACGGCTGACCTGTCAGTGAGAATGGCGAGTTTCCGGGCTCGGAAATCTTTCCGGTCAGCAGGTGAACGTTATACATCAGCGAGTTCACCCATGAGCCCCGCGTATGCTGGTTGAAGCCCATCGTCCACAGGCTCATGACCTTGCGGTTTGGGTCGGCATACTGCTGCGCGAGGTGTTCAAGTTTCTCGGCCGGAACACCAGACAGCTCGGCCGTGTATTCTAGGGTGTAGGGTTTCACCGACTCTGCGTATTCGTCAAAACTGATCTCGGTCAGCTTGCCAGAGTTCGGATTGGCCGCCGCCTCTTGCAGTGGATTGTCGTCCCTCAGGCCGAAACCGATATCAGTGTCAGTTTTGGTGATATTGACATGCTTGGACAGGAATTCTTCATTTACCGCGCCCGTTTGGATGATGTGGTTGGCGATATAGTTGAGGATGGCCAGATCCGTCTGCGGATTGAATACCATCCCGTTGTCGGCCAGTTCGAAGGAGCGGTGTTCGAACGTGGAAAGTACGTGAACCTCGCAGCCTTCTTTTGTCAGGCGTGTGTCGGTCAGACGCGACCATAGGATCGGGTGCATCTCGGCCATGTTCGATCCCCAAAGAACGAAGGTGTCCGCAGCTTCCAGGTCATCGTAACAGCCCATCGGTTCGTCAATTCCGAAGGTTCTCATGAACCCAACAACAGCCGACGCCATGCAATGTCGCGCGTTGGGATCAATGTTATTTGACCGGAACCCCGCCTTCATCAGTTTGGATGCGGCATACCCTTCCCATACAGTCCATTGACCCGAGCCGAACATTCCAACGCCCTCGGGGCCTTTGTTCTTTAGGGTCTCTTTCCACTTTTCGGCCATGATGTCGAAAGCGTCGTCCCATGAGATCAGTTCGAATTCTCCATCCTTGGCGTATTTACCATCTCTCATACGCAGCATCGGCTGGGTCAGGCGATCTTCGCCGTACATGATCTTGGACAGGAAATAGCCTTTGACGCAGTTGAGGCCGCGGTTCACCTCGGCTTTCGGATCACCCTGCGTGGCGACAACACGGCCATTCTTGGTGCCAACAAGGACGGTGCATCCGGTCCCGCAAAACCGGCAGGGCGCTTTGTCCCAGCTTATGTCTGGAATGCCAATCTGCGCATTGGCCTGACCTCCGGCCAGGGGAATACCAGCGGCAGAAGCTGTTGCAGCGGCAGCAGATGCCTTAAGGAATGTTCGGCGAGATTCTGATGTAGTCATAGCTATGGCCTCCGACTGGTGGTTTGGCTTGGGGCATCAGGACGCGAAACGTTGTCCGCAATATCCTCAAAATGATGATAGGTAAGAGTGACCGAGAGCACCCCCGGGATCTGATGCAGGTCCATGATGATCTCGGATGCTAGGCGCGCGGGCGTGTCTTCGACAACAACGACGAACCGGCCTTCGGCTGTTTGCGCATGTACTTCAACGCCCGGTATCTCATTCATCACCAGCGCCGCAGCATCGGCCTGAGCCGGGGAAACATGGGTAAGGCAGCCACAAATATTCATTGAATCGGCTCCATCTGAACTTGGGTGCGCCGTTCCAGCATAATCGCATCGACAGGGCACAGCGCCACGCAGGACCCGCATCCGTTGCAGGCATCGGAATCCAGCGCGGGTTCGGCACGCCCGCCTGTCTGTAGTTTGAACCGAAGCGCATTCTGGTCGCAATTGTCTTGACAGATACGACAGCTTACACCGTTCATGGACAGGCAGCTTGAAGCCTGCACCGCAGCCCGCCAGGGCCAGTCGGCCAAGCGTTCGACATCCAAAGCATCGGTCGGGCAGGCGCGCGTGCACTCACCACAGAACGTGCAGGGGTTATCGTTTGGTTTGAAAACAGGGTAGCCGCCGGGTTCCATTGAAATCAGGTCTTCCGGGCAGGCTGACACGCATTCTGCGCATTTTGTGCAGGCATCGGCGAAACCGCTCACACAAGCACCCGGAGGTCGGACGATGTTTCCGTCCTCCCTGAGAATTTTGGCACTCAGAAACCCACGTCGGCTGGTCACTCGATCCATACTGGTTGACCTGGCTAGAGACGATTCCCTAATGCCAGTATTCCGCTTATTGTCTCAAATTGCAGCAATTTTTCACCCAAATCGCATTTCAACTACAAAAAGAGGGTCTGCGCGTTGGATTTCAGAGGATGAGCAACGACGTAAAACTTGGCAGCGGGGCTTATGCTGGCGCGCCGTTGCGCAGAACGGCTGCACACATCGCAAAGCAGACCAAATCGCCAGAGACTGTGACAAGCCGGAAAACGGCGACAGCTACGATCAGCCCGCCTGCGGGCATTACATTCGAAAGAAACAGTAGCAGTACTGCCTCGCGCGGGCCTAAACCAGCAGGTGCACCGGGTGTTACGTACCCAACCAGCCATGCACAGATGCCCGCGACAGTTGCGACAAGGAATGGGCCCTGACCCACTACCCAGACGATTGCTCCAAAAATTGCGCCGAGCCCCAGCATGAACAGCGCGCAAATCGGCACCACAATGCAAAAAGTACGGGTCAGTTCCTTGCTATTCCCCGCTATTCGCGAGGTGATGAACAAACCTGCGATCAACAAGGGAGCAGAAATGAGTGTGAGAATCCGCACTGTGTCTTCCGACCAGCCAATTGTTTGCGCGATTTGATCGACCCCCGGAGTGACGAGTGCAGCAATCAAAAGTGCCAAAACAGCGCCTGCTGGCATCGCAATTAATTCTAACAGCGTCGCCAGCCCCAATTGTTTCGCGCTTAACGGGCCGTCGCGCAGGACCATAGCGCGCCCGATCAGATGGGCCACATTACCCGGCAAATAGCGTGCAATCTGCGCCAACCCGAAAGAGCGCCACGTTCGCCGCCGGGGTTCCGCGCCGTAGACGCCAACCAGTTGGTGCCAGGTTTCGGCAGGCAGGGACAGCGTCAAAATGTAGACAAGCGTCAGGCCGAATAGTTGGACAAGTTCCGTTGAACTTGGGCGCCAATGCGAAACCTCTGTCCAATTGCGCTGAACTTCGAGCGCGATATAACCCAGTGACAAGACAAGCAACACGACCCCAGCCACACGAATTCCGCGCCTGAACCATAAGCCTGCGCGCAAGGGCGTGTTCTCTTCCATCGGCAGGCTCAGGTATGAGCCGTCAATATTGACGTCTCGTCTGAATAGGGCAGCGACGGGGTAAGCCCGGGGTAGCGATTGACGGAAAGCCCGGACTGACTGATAGCCTCGCGATATCGGGCACGCTTTGAGTTGTCGAAGACAATCATTCCACCCGGTGACAGCCGGTTTGCAGCGTGGCGCAAGCAAGCTTGGCGTGCGCGACCGTCGATAATTATCAAGTCGTATGAGCCATTCGCCTTGTCAATTTCCGATGCATAGGATGTAAAGTTCAGGCCGCGCATGTCTTGTTTCTGAGACAGGTAGATAGGGTCCGAAAGTGCGGCGTCTTTTGCGTTCGAAGCAGGTGCTAAACGCAGGTCGACCGGGCAGATATTGGTCTGACCCTGGACCCGTTCCAAAACGCGTGCGTACCAATCCGCATCATGCTCAACGCTCGTTACAGAAGCCGAGCGTCGCGCCGCCCAGATCGTGCTGGCCCCCGCGCCGTATTCAAATACACGGGCAGGTCTTGTTTTTAGGAACGCGTCGACGACTTCAATCGCATCATAGGTCCACCAGGGAACGTCCAGGGCGATCAGCCCATCTATGTCATGGATTGCCATAAGGCTTGACGCCCAATGATACCCCCTGCCGCGATGATGCCGGCGCGAGAGCCAGTCTGTGACGCTTGTTTTGTTCAGGCCCCAAGCGATGCCTCGCATCGTTGCGACGTAGCCGGATTTTGCTGCCCTCGAAAGGGTGGCGCGTGGATCGTTTGTCATACGGCGTCCTCAAGCGAAGAATGCGACCTGCAGGTTTTCGTACCTTGTTCGACGGTAAGACCAATCTGGGCCGCGCGCTTCAGGCAGGCGTCTTCGGACCACTTTTCAAAGTATTCTCCCGGCCTTTCCCTGAGCGGAGAAGCATATTTATACACCGACGCTGTCGTTGTTGCAGTTCCGACAATAAAAGCCGTCGTACCTAATCCAACGATCCAGGCTTTTGCAGCTATGCCCGGTTCGCGTCGCATACAGAAAACAGCACCCATCAGCGCCAGTGTTGCGATAACTGGCCAAAGATCCAAGCGGTATCGGAAGGTGATCGTGCCGTAGGCCAATGTCACAATAGCCGACAGCGCAACCGCAACCACAAGCCCTGCCATTTGTGTGTCGCGCCAAGCCGCGCGAATACCGAACAGCGCCAGAAGGCACCAAAGCGGCCATAGCATAACCAATCCGGTTCTTGGGCCGCCAACTCTGATATGGCCTAGAATCGGCTCCGTTACCGCCCGGTAAAGACCGAGAATCGAGTCGGACAGGCCGGTCAGGAAAGATGCTGAAGGGACGTCGAACAAGTAAAACGCTGCATTGGGAACAACGCGTAATGGGTTCAGACGACCATGCTCTTCGAAGGCTGCCGCGCGGATCGAGTCCTTGGTTTCTATTCCCCAAAAGACGTTGCCATATACAACGCGCGAGCCTTCATAGCTGCCATGGGTGATCAACGCATCCCCAAACCGCAAAGCATTTAGCCCGAGATATCCGAACCCGCCTGCGGCCAAAATCCCCATGGCGATGATCGCGGGGATGAGAAAGGCTGAACGGTCGCGCCACAAACCGTGTCCAATTGCCAAAACGACACCGGCATAAAGCCCGATTGCCACATTTGGCCGCGCGTGCACGGCGACCATCGCGCAAACGGCAAGCAAAACGACTGCCACTGACATTGGTGTCACGCCGCGCGCCGCGCGTGTCCAAACGGCAGCAAACAGCCCAGACATCGCAAACGCCACTGCAATCGGTTCGTGATAAAACGAAAGGTTGATGACCAGGGCGGGGCCTGGCCCGGCGACCCACAAGGCGGCACAAAGCGCCAGCACCAAAACGCGGCGATCCGCAGAAACTCCTGCTGTCCGGGCCAAGGTCACAAGAACATGCTGCCAGCCCAGCGTTCCGACCACGGCCCAAAACCAGATCGAAAAGCCGTTCATGGGGAAGGTCTCGAACGGCCAAGCCCAGCCAAAGGCAAAGCGTGTCAGAAGCGGCGCAACGCCATGATAGAGATAGCCCGTTCCGTCTGCGGTATAGTGACCTTCGTAGCGAAGCACGCGGGCGGGCAGATCAAACCGACCATCCAAAATCGCAGCATAATAAGCGTCATATATCTGCCAGCCAAAAGGTTTGAGGTCGAACAAGGTCCACGAAGAAATCACAAGAAAACCGAAATAGACGGACCCCAAAACTGAAATCAGCCATAGAATACGTTTGCCCCCGGCAAACGGGGCGTTTCCCGCGCCCATATCCGTCACGTCGATCCATTCCCACGATTATTTGTGTCGATACGCAGTTCCAGTTCCCGCATTCGGCTCAGGACTTGTTCCGTAAGGCGCCGGTTTGTTGCAATCGCGTCGCTGAGAAGCGCGATGATCATGGTGATATAGCCGGCCAGAATAAAAACGCCGCCCAGGATCAAGGACTGTACGCGGCCCTCTCCGTCACCGGCGAAATAGTAGAACAGAAACCGCAGAACCGGGATTGTTCCGATGATCAACATCACCAGGCCGATTGTCAAAAAGGCGCTGAGAGGTCGATACATCGTATAGCTGCGAAGGATTGTTGTCGCCTGCTTTCGCAGAAATCCACCCATCGACGTGAACAAGCGCGAGGGGCGCTCGACGGGATTCACGTTGACGGGAACGGACGCTATTTTCAGGTTTGTCTGCCCTGCGTGGATCAGGGTTTCGGTGGTATAGCTGAACTTGGTCATGACGTTGATCGTCAGGGCAGCTTCACGGGTGTATGCGCGAAATCCAGATACTGCGTCAGTGACGTCAATCCCGGCAAGCCGCCGCACGACCGACGTTCCGAACCGCTGCAACAGGCGCTTCAATGTGGAAAATTCAGCGTTCTCGCCGGGTTTGCGATCGCCGACAACAATGTCCGCTTCCTTGCGCAATATCGGCGCCACGAGATCGGGAATGGACAAACCGGAATACTGGTTATCTCCGTCGGTGTTGACGATGATATCCGCCCCGGCCTGCAGCGCGTGATCAATTCCAACCTGAAAGCTTCGGGCAAGGCCCTTGTTGCCGCGGTTTCGCAGCACATATGTCGCCCCGTTTTCGCGCGCAATCTCTGATGTTCCGTCGGTGGACCCGTCGTCGATAACCTGAACTTCAATGCTGTCTACGCCGGGAATTTCCTTTGGGATATCGGCAAGGACCGCCGGCAGGGTCTCTGCCTCGTTGTAGCAGGGAATTTGAACTATGAGTTTCAAACCGATTTACCTTCACACTAGTCACAAGAACCCGCAGAAACTGGGCTAACCGATGGAGGAGGAAGTGGTGTAAACTTCTCCATTGATTCTAAAATTCACGCCACAATCAGTAGCAGATGTCAGTCAATGCGTTAAACAAAACCGTTGTTTTGCTCATGCTGGTCGAATGACACAGGGTTGCCAATCAGCCTTTCACCTGCCCTTGCCTTCACCTGAATGGTCCGACAGTTTATTAGAACATTAGAGGCAGGCGGAGGTGCTCTGGTCTACCACTGATGTGTTAAACGCCTTCAGAACACGGACCTGTTTCCTTGCTTTGCATAAGAAACAGCCACTTTGACCTGCTTGAAATCAACCAAATGCACGCGCTGTTTATTTGGGCCAGGTGGCAACTGTGCCAGAACAGCTTCGGAAAGTGCACTGGCTCGGTCTCGGGTTCTTCCCGATTAAGCCAAGAAATGCGCCGGCGAATGCGCGATGAACGATACGGCGCTTTTGTTGGTGCCCGTGGGTTGGGCAGCTGCAAGGGCGCAATTGATATCTAAACGCCCCATTTTGGCAGTTCCGGAACGGGTCAGGCCAATATAGGCTTATAGGTCTAGGCCGAAGTCTTTCAGCTACAAATACAACGACTGCCGCAGAGGTCATGTCCAGTTGATCAGCGGGCGACACAAGGGCGAATTGATGAACTGGGATGAATTTTCGCATTGGGGGCAGCACATTTCGAAATGGGCTGCCGATTATCACCAAACCCTGTCGGATCGCCCAGTCCGGGCGCAAACAAACCCGGGGGATATTGCCGTCCAGATTGACGCGTCGCCGCCAGACTCGGGGCAGGCGATGGAAACCATCATGGCCGATTTTGAACGGATCGTCATGCCGGGAATGACCCATTGGCAGCACCCGCGTTTCTTTGCCTATTTCCCAGCCAACGCCGCGCCACCCTCGATGTTGGCCGAGATGTTGGTGACCACAATCGCAGCCCAATGCATGTTGTGGCAAACCTCGCCCGCCGCGACCGAGGTGGAAACCGTGATGGTCGATTGGTTGCGCCAGGCGCTTGGACTGCCTGTTGGCATGACAGGCGTCATTCAGGACAGTGCGTCTTCGGCCACTTTGTCGGCGGTGTTGACCATGCGAGAGCGCGCCACCGGGTTTACCGGCAACCGTGAAGGGTTGAATACTAAAGGCGCGTTGCGGATTTACTGCTCGGATCAGGTGCATTCGTCCATTGACCGGGCCTGCTGGGTTGCCGGGATCGGGCAAGACAATCTGGTCAAATTGCCGACGCTGGGGTCAACTTACGCGATTGATCCCAACGCGCTTGAGGCGGCGATCCAAAGCGACTTAGTCGCCGGGCACGTTCCGGCCGGGATCATCGCGATCACCGGGGGTACGGGTGTAGGGGCCTGCGATGATCTGATGGCCGTTGCGGATATCGCGCAGAAGCATGACCTATACACCCATCTTGACGCTGCCTGGGCCGGGTCCGCCATGATCTGCCCCGAGTTCCGTCAGGCGTTGTGGGCCGGAGCGGATCGCTATGACAGTGTTGTCTTTAACCCACATAAGTGGCTTGGCGCCCAGTTCGATTGCGCGATCCAGTTTCTGAGGGACGCAACACCGCAACTCAACACTTTGAAAATCGAACCTGAATACCTGAAGACCACAGGGGCCGAGGTCACGAACTATTCCGAATGGACCATTCCGCTGGGCCGCAGGTTCAGGGCGTTGAAAATCTGGTTCCTGCTGCGCTCTTACGGTTTGGATGGCCTGCGCGAGCGAATTCGCAACCATGTTGTTTGGGCAAATGAGCTTGCCAACACAATCGTTGCAATGGACGGGTTCGAGATCACGACGGGACCCATCCTGAGCCTGTTTTCGTTCCGCTGCCCGGGTGACGACGTGATGCAACAACGTCTGGTGGATGCGGTGAATGACGATGGTCGGATTTATCTGACGCAGGGCATGTTCGACGGCCGCAAAATCATCCGCTTTCAGGTGGGGCAATTCGATACGACGCGGAATGATGTGTTGATGGCTGCTGATGTGATCAGCGAGGTTTGGGAGGCTTTGAATTGAAGCTTGCGACCTTGACCGCGGGCGGTCACACCTATTTTAGTGCGGTCACTGGAAAATCACACGCTGGATTATCAAGGCGAGATGGCGAGTGTGATAGGTCAGGGTGGGCGCAGAGCTTCGCAATGCGGACAGGGCGTTGAGCCCGGCCAAATGCCCTCCGGGAAGTAAATTCCATGCTGATTTCAGTCCATTCGGCTCAGTCGATATTGCGTTTGCCTGAAAGCACAGGCGAAGCCAACGCCACACCCCTCAGGCGTGCAGGGCGTCAATGATCTGCCTTGGCGTCATCAGATCGCGTAAAGCGCGGTGGATGCTGTCATTAGCTTCGCTCAGGGGGGCGCTGGCGACATCAAACCCCAAAAAGCTATGCGGCAAGCTGAGTGCCAGATAGAACCGCCTGCCAGAAAAGGCCGCAGCGCAGTAATCCTTCCCCCCCTGAAACCGTCCTGCAATGTCCGTCAAGGTGTAAGCGAATTGAGGTTTAAGATACTGACCAAGTTGGGCCGGGTCGTCAGTGTAGACCTCAAAAACCTGTTCGGCATCTTCCAGACCCAAATCCCAGCGATGGGTTGGCAAGGTATTACGGGACGCCCAGGAATAAAGCTTATTCAGGGTCTCGCCAAAATCCTTGACGAACACAGTGCGTGGCATGTCGACCGGGCAGTCGATCTCAAGCACGATTCCGGCGAACAGGGTTCTGTATTTCCGGTCGTCATTGTGATCGCGATAGCTTTCAGAGCAGCTCATCTTCAGCAGCTTGTAGTTTGTATCCCGCCATGTTCCGGTGATGGCGGTATCCTCGCGTATGCGCTCGGCTTTGGGTAAAATCTGCAGGGCAACAAGACGGCCTACTGGCATAAAGTCTGCGGGAACTTGTGCGTGCAAGTCCATGTTACCCAGAAACTTGCACAAGATAGGACGCACAAAACCCGAAACGTCCTTGCTGATGCGGCTTCCGCGTTCGAGATAGATAATCAACGCTGCACCGCCACCAAACCCCAGTGGAAATATACCAAGGAGCGGGTGGACGTAATACGATGCCAAAGCAGCCAGAACGACCGAGACAGCGCCAATAAGTTTTACCCAGACCATGCTGCGCGAGATCGCGGCTTGGCGCTCTTCCTCTTTGCCGCGCAAAAAGGGGGCAATCTGCCATTCATACACTTCTGCAAACCCCGCTTCGAACGGGGCGCTTTCAACAAACTCGTATTCAGCCATCACCATGCCTTTTGCAGTCTGGTTACGTGCAGACTTTACTTTGGGCAGAGCCTTCGGAATATCCCTGCGGGTGTATCAATTGTATCCTGTCAGACACGTTGCGCGGGCACCAAAGCCTTGTGTGGCTTAGTGCGTGACCCAAGCTGATACGCAACAGCAACAATTGAGACATTACAGTGGCTTGTCTCGTTACTGCTCTCTCCTAATCCTTAGCAAAACAATATTTTAGGCAGTTTCGCCGCATAGGGCGTTGCACTGCGACAAGACGACGAGGGCGCAGTTTTGCGGCAGCAATTCAAACAGAAAGTCCGGTGTTTTTTGTGCATCGGTGGATTGGCCATGGCGACCACCCTCGCAGCCGCGCAGGATCTGATTGAAGATCTTGGGACGCTGGAAGCCGGGCAAACGCTTTACCTGCCACTCGACATTTCCAGCCTGACCGGAGAGGTGGCAATCGAAGTTGACGGCATCGACATGACCGATGTCGCGGCGGTCGAGAATGGACAGCTTGTTCTGAACATTGTAACCCCTTTGGCGGGTGAGTTCCACGATGTGACCGTCTATCTGCTTGAGGGTGACGGCTTTGTGCCGATCGCCAGTTACAGCTTCCTGACCACGGCCCCCAGCCGGTTGACGGTTTCCGTTGACGCCAGTCACGAGGCCAGCATCCAATCTCTCAACAGCGACGAAGCTGCAAACGCCTCAAGCAGCGGTTCATTTGGCGTGGAAAATGAAGAAGGTAGTTTTCGCGGACAAGTCAGTTATCTGGGCTCGACGCGCCCCGTCGAGCGGGTCACCGAAAACCCGGTAGATATTGCCGAGTATCTGTTCGAGTTCAATCGCACGCTGGGTGCCACAAACTTAACTGGGCGATTGGGCCATCAGATGCTGGACTATGATCGCGCGCTGGTAGGTGATGTATCCCGGCGTGGTCTATCGGTCGACATGGGCCTGTTAGATCAGCGCGTGGAACTGGGGGCCTTCGCGTCGCAAAGTGCCGACGCATTGGGGGCCGCCAACTTCACAGGGCTGGCGGACGAAGACAGCCGCATGCAGGGGGCAAGATTCGCGTTCCAACCTTTTGCCACGCAGGACTTCAGAGTGTCCGTGCAAACCTATACCGGCGATGGTGATCCCTATGGCGGCAGCGCGACAGGTTCCGGTCAAGGCTCGTCGCTTTCGCTGGACGGGACATTGTTGGGCGGGCGATTGTATTATGGGTCAGTTTGGTCACAGACCGATTGGGACGAAGATGACGGCGGCCCATTGCCTGAAACCAGCGCAAACGCGGTTCTGTCCCACTTAAGCTACGACGTTTTGAACACGGACGCGGGTGACCGGGCTTTAACCGTGGGTCTGGGCTATGAAAAAGTGGATCAGGACTACTTTTCGCTCGCCAATCCCGGTGTTGCAGTCGGGGCCGAAACCTGGCGACTAACGATGGACTACAGCGCCAACCGGTTCGCCCTCAATATCTTTGCCGATACCCAGAAAACCAATGTTGGGGGGCCATCCGGCTGGCCCGAAGATCGGATTTCGCAGGTCCTGACCGACCTCCGCTATGACTTACAGGGCGAGGGGTTCTGGCAGGGTACAGCCCTGCGTTTTGGGGGTGGCTACCTCGAACAGGATCGGCTGACGACCCCCAACGCGGCACCCCCGCCCGAGGATTATACCTCAACAACTTTGTATGTGGGATTCGACAAGCTGGGGGATGTCGGCAATTGGTCACTGGATTATGTCCGCATCCGTGAAGATGATCAGGGGGTGTTGGATATAGACACCGACAGCCGCAGCTTGAATGCAGCTTTCGACTATGGCGTCAACGACCGGGCCAATGTGAATGGCACTGCGGGCTACACACGTGTGGATGGCGATTTTGACACTTGGGAGCGGTACGAAGCCACTTTGGGCTTCAGTTATGCGCTGCGGCCGGATGATCTGATTTTTCGGCTGGATACCGGCATAACGCGCACTGATGAACCCTTTGCGCTGGACGGAGAGTATTATGCAACCGAACTGGCGTGGCGGTTCCACCCCACAGCCGAACTGGTTCTAAGCGCAAGCCGTGCCGACGGGCCCTATGCCAGCGAAAGCGGCGGGGACGAGGATACGCTGGTCGGCCTGACCCTGCGCGCAACAACTAATTTCTTTAGGTAGGAGGCGGAGTATGCGATTTCTGCCAACACTCATACTCAGCTTTGTCCTGTCCCTTTTGTGCGGCTTGGCTCATGCAGCGGGGCCGGTTTCCGTCAATCCTCCGACGGCACGCGTCAATGGGTCGGGTGAATCCGCAATAACCTTGAACTGGCGCGTCGGGGTAATCTCGCGAGCAGCAAGAGCCGTTACGGTCACTTCGCCCGGCGCGCAACTCAGCACCGGCGGTACCATTGGCGGCCCGCTACGCCGAACGGTGCAGCATCCAGGCGGTGGTCTGATCTTTGTAACACTGTCCGAACGGCTTGTTGTTGACCGGACAACAGCGGCGCGGATTGCGCAGGCGGGCAACGCCGTTCTGACCCGCAGCTTCACGGATTTCAACGGAACCTCAGCGCCCGCAACCTTGCGCATGCAAGCGACCAGTGGCGGTCCACTGGCCGTGCGTTTTGCTGATCTTGCCTTTGACGACGACAGTCTTTTCCGTGTGGTTCCCAGCGGCACGCAATTGGCGGCCCGGCTTGAGTTGACTACGAACGGACGCGGCATCCTTGACGGCGCGTGGGAGGTTGCCGGTCCGTCGGACGTCGCGGGTGATTTCCGTGTCGTCGGAAGAGTTCGTCAGGTTCTGGCAGGCGCGCGGCGCGCCACATTCGAGAGCCCGCCGCTGCCGGTAGATCGGCCCGGAATCTACAGGGTGCGGTTCGTACCCTCGCCCGGACAGCGAGGCAGCTTTACGCTATCCGTTCCCGATCTGCGCTATACGGTCACCGCCGTGCCCATTGAGCCGCAAACGCCGGATCCAGCCTCCAAACCGATGCTAAATCTCTCGGCGCCCCAACCGGGCGCGGGGCTTAGTGCAGCGACTGTGTTCAGTTGGCAACCGGTTCCCAACGCAAGCCTCTATCGTCTGGAATTTCTGGACTCGGGTGCTGGCGGACTTGCGCCAAAACAGATCGCCGCTTTGGATACCAGTGAACGGTCAACGCGGTTGAAGGATTTCACGCTCGATCGCTTGCGTCAGGTCAGGGTTTTGCGCTGGCGAGTTGCTGCGTTTGACTCTGCAGGGAACCTGTTGGCTGTGTCTTCGGTACGTGGCCTGAACACTACGCCAAGCCAGCAACCTGTTTTGCAGCTTAGGCAATAGCCATGAATAACGCGCAACTGAACGCCTTGCTGCAGGCCGTCGCGGGCGGGGATAAGACCGCTTTGGCCGGGTTGTACCGGGCGCTGGAAAAGCCGGTTTACAGATTTATTGCTTCAAAAATGAACGATCCATTCGAAGCGGGCGACATACTTCACGAGGTCTTTATGGAAGTCTGGCGCTCGGCCGGTAAATTCGAGGGTCGGTCTGCTGTCAAGACCTGGGTATTTGGAATTGCCTACAGGAAGACAATGGATCACTTCAGAAAACATAAACGTATCTCGCCCAGCGATGACCTGCCCGAGCAGGTCGATGAAGGGCCTGATGCCGTGGCCTGCCTTGCCGCCGCGCAAGAGGCCGAACATCTTCGGTTCTGTCTTGAGGGGCTTAAGGCCGATCACCGCAGCGCCATTGAGCTCACGTTCTACGAAGACATGAGTTACGGCGAGATTTCGCGCGTGGTTGACGCCCCTGAAAACACGATTAAGACGCGAATTTTTCACGCAAAGAAGCTTTTGTTGCGCTGCCTGTCAGGTCGAATGAAGGAGGCAGCGACATGACCGGTCCAAATAAGGATGACGATGAAATCCAGAGCCTGCTGGTGTTTCTTGCAAATGATACGTTGGAAGGTGATGAACGCCGCGCAATTGAACGCGCAGTGGCCGCAAATCCCGAATTGCAGGCGGAACTGGCTGCGTTGAAAGCGGCGCGGATTCAAATGCAAGCGACCGAAGTCGGGACCTCTCCGGGTGAGTTTGGGTTGGCAAGGCTAATGCGGGATGTAGATGCAAATCGTACCGTGACGCAGCCAAAAGCAACAAAACCTGGCCTTTGGAAAATCGCGGCCATTGCAGCAATGGCTTTGCTGGCCGTTCAGGTGACGTTGCCATATTTGAACACTGGACCAGATGTCGAGCTGGCCGATGGTGGCCCTGAATCTCTGGACGCTGGGCCAACCCTGACAGTGGTATTTGCCGCGACAGCCACCGAACAAGAAATCCGCGCCCTTTTGCTGGAACTGGAATTGACCATCGTGTCCGGGCCATCGGCTTTGGGTCTGTACTCGCTGGCCGCGAAAGACGAAGACGCCGCCGCCCGTGCATTGGAACGTCTAAACGCCGCAACGGGGATTGTGGAAAGCGTCGAAGTCGAGGGAGGGGATTGATCATGCGTATTTTCATGCTCCTTCTATTGCTTGCTTTTCCGATTGCAGCGCAGGCCGACGACTTTCGGATCATTGCCACGGGATGCGTAAAGCCCAGAGATTCCATCCGAATTGAAGCCCGCGATTTTGGTGCAAGACCCAGTGACATTCTCGCGACCAGCCGGGGCCAGACCCTGAAGATGCAGGTGCTGCGCTGGTCACCCAGCCAAGTCACGATCGCGGTGCCGCCGCGCGGGCTTCGGGCAGGTGAAACTTATCGCCTCGTCTGGGCTATCCGTGGAACAACCGGACGAGACCTTGGGCCCATCACGCTTTGCGCGCAACGCCAGCGCAATACAGAACGCGCAGCGCGTGACATGGTGCCTGCGCCGGATGGGTCACCGGAATACACGGTTCTGGTCCCAGCCCGGCAAGAGCAAGCGGCAAGGGATGTGTTGCAAGAACGCGGGGCGCAGCTTTTGCGCCGGCGAAATCTACCCCAGATGGGCCGGGTCATACTCTTTTATGCTTTCCCCCAAGTGCTGACACTTGCAGACGCGCGCGCTGCTTTGACGATCCCTTCGCCAGATGCTGACGTTGACCGCCATCATATTTACGGGTTCGCGGCCCCGCCGCGTCTCTATGCTGCCGCGATGGTAGGAGATCCTCCTGAGCAATCCTGCGCTCTTCGGCGCGCCGTGCGGGTCGGAGTAATCGACGGCCCTGTTCAGGCGGGACACCCGGCGCTTGCCGGCGTGCGCATCCAGCGTCAGTCTGTGCTGTCGCCGGGGCTCAGGCCCACGGGAACCGACCATGCTACGGCAGTCGTTGGGTTAATCGCCGGGAATGGCTCAGGCGGGATTATCGGCCTGGCACCGGGTTCAGAGATTTTTGCGGCCGAAGCGTTTGGTCGCGACAAAGGCCGTGAAGGTGCACGGTTGGAAGATATTGCCACGGGTCTGGACTGGCTACGCGCGCGCAATGTTCAGTTGGTCAATATGTCGATGTCAGGCGCGCCTAACGCGGTGTTTGCTGAATTGCTTGCCAGAGCCCGCGCGCGTGGCATGGTCGTGGTTGCAGCCGCCGGAAATAGCAGCAGCAACGCGCCGCGTTTGCCAGCGGCATCCCCCGATACCATTGCCGTGACAGCAGTGGACGCGGCCCGCCGGATTTATGGCAAGGCAAACAAGGGCCCTCATATCGAGTTTTCCGCGCCGGGGGTCGACTTATGGGTCATTACAGCGAAAGGCGGCGGTTATCGGTCTGGGACATCTTACGCCGCTCCGCTTGTGACTGCTTTGCTGGCCCGACACGCATCCCGCGGCGGGCTGTCTCTGGACAAAGCGCGACGCATCTTGCGCCAGACAGCCGTTGATCTTGGTTCATCAGGCCGAGATACGCGTTTTGGTTATGGCCTTGTGCAATCCGGCGGGTGTTGACCGCACAAGGCTCTGACAAAGTCGATACATTCCAAACATCTGCCGGACATCTGCCAGATACGTCCGAACCTTAATCTCACGCCGCAGGCGCAATTCGAACAGGCCCTCAAAAAAATTTGAACCTTTCTCGGGTGCCAAACGACAGACAGTCACAAGCAAACAGAAAGCTGAAGGAATTAAGATTATGAAGACCGTAACCAGTATCAAAACCGTAGCTCTGATCTCTGGCATTTTTGCCGCCCTGCCGCACGTGGCCTCGGCCGACAGTGGTGTGGCGACTGTTACCAACACAAACCCGACCTCGCTGAAAGTTCTCAGCAACGGTCAGAATTATACCAAGTTGGATTTGAACGGAAAATTCGTAGTAGGTGCCAATCTCAAATATGACACCGGCACCGCAGGGCGGATCAAAAAATGGACCATGGAGCCTGAAATCACCCATGGTTTCGGTATCGCGGCCAAGGTTCAGGGCACGTCGTTTTACAAGAAGACTGTCTCGTATTCGGTCGGCAATCGTCCGAAATCCATCGACTATAACTGGCCTTTCGCCCTTAGCGTCGGCACGATCGAATCCGCGGCTGTCAGCATGTGCGAAATGAAAGCAACTGTCCTGCGCAACCAGGGTAAATCGGATAAGCAAATCTTTGGCTCAAACCACGAGGTGAGCTTTAAGGTTTCGCTGAAAACCACAGTCGAAGCGTCAGGTGCCGGGTCCAATAACCAAATCTGGGAATATTCTGCACCGAAGACGGTCAAGATCGTATGCAGCAAATTCTCTGGGCCGCGCGTGCCTTTGGCCGGGGGTGGCGTCAAAGGCTATACCCAGCCGGTTTCCGTAAAGAAGGCTACGATGAAACTGACTGAAATTGCGCCGCCCAACGGGGCCTGCAAAATCAAGACCACGACCGCTATTTCCACCAATACGGCCAACGCACAGATCAAGTATCGGTTCGTGCATAACACTGGCAAGAAAAGCAACGTTTTTACCGCCAAGACAGCAGCCAACAAGATCGCCGTGGTGCAGCACACTTGGGATATTCCCAACGGCAACGGTCCGGAAAACGGTTGGGTGAAAATCGAAGGTGTCTCGCCCAAGTTCCAGTCGAACGGTGCCAAATATTCGATGAATTGCAAAAGCCCGGGTATTGGCGGCTTCAAGGTCCAGTCGGGCGGAAGCAAGCCCAAGACACTTCGACTGAACTGATTTATCTTAACGAGTGATCGGCCCCCTCTGAACGAGGGGGCCTTTTTTGTGTGCGTCCGCCAAAGCATGCATTTGGCGCAGATACAATTGATACAAACGGATTTATGTGGTGACGTCAGACAGACACGTCCTGCGGTCACATAGAAAGTTCACTATTTGAAGAGAAACCAGATGCATTCACGCGCCGCCAAGTCCCAGCCCCAAAAATCTGAAGCAACCGTCAGTTTTTTCCGTTTCGACAGGGCTGGTTTGTGCGTGGAATGGAACGGTGTCATCCCGGCTAGGCTGCCTACACCTGAAGGTTTGTCAGAACGCGCTTTTCTTGATGAGATTTTGTCCAACGCATTGAAGTTGACCGCCGAAGAAACGGTCTGTTCTGCGAGAACGGCCGCGAGCCTGTTGCTTAGTGGAAACGCCAGCGTCACGATGGAACTGCAAGGCAATCAAGTGGTGGTCGTTTCCAGCTTTGAGTGCGGCAATAACCGCGGGTATGTGCTTGCACCGCTGGGAGGTAGGGAAGACGCCGCTGCGCGACAGGTTGACACGGACACCGCACGCGACTTGCTGCACAGCGCAATTCACCCGTTGAGGGATGGCATCAGCCTGTGGGATCGGGATGGCTGCCTGATCGTCTGCAATCCCGCATTCTCGATTTTTGTTGGTCTTGCCGAGCGAGACGCGCAACCGGGCATTCGTTTCGAGAATTTTGCGCGTGCTGTTGCGGCAAGGGGACATTTTGCACCCCATTCGGACAGCAAGGACGCCCTGATACGGTTGAGCGAGCAAACGGCTGCAGAAACCAGGCTGGACACGCGCGATGGTCGTCCAGTCACCTTCTCTGGAAGGAAAAGCGATGCGGGCGAATTGTTGCTGACCCTCTCGGACCAGAGCGGACGGGATCAGATCGAGCAGGCGCAGCGCGAAGCCGACCTGCTGGTGCGCACGATTGTTGATGCCTCGCCCACGCCTTTTCTGGTCTCGCGTGTGGATGACGGCAGAATCCTCTATTGCCCTCCGGCCTCGCGGGAACGATTTGGTCAATTGGATACCACGCTGGGGTTCTTTCTAAACCCCGAGGATCGACAGGCCTATCTGGATGCGCTGTTACCCACAGGGCAGTTGGACAATTACCCCGTCCGCTTCCTTAAGCAGGATGGCAGCGTCATGCAGGGGCTGACATCGGCCCGGGTGATCGACTTCAAGGGTGAGAACGTCATCGTATCATCAACGCGGGACATGACCGATTACCTGCAGATGCAGGACGAACTGGAAAAGCAGCGCGAAATTGCCCATCAGAACGAGAAATTGTCAGCGTTGGGATCGTTGCTTGCGGGTGTGGCGCACGAGTTGAACAACCCTCTGTCCATCGTCGTCGGCTATGCGCTGATGTTGCAGGACAAGGTTGATGATCCTGTTCTGAAGCGCCGGGTGGAACGTATTGGTCAAGCCGCTGAACGCTGCACAAGGATCGTGCGGGCGTTCTTGGCCATGGCCCGCCAACGTCCGATGGAAATTGTGCAATGCGATGTCGGAACTCTTGTCGAAGCTGCGCTCGAGATTTCGGGGTACGGGTTGAAGAGTTCGGGCGCAGATGTGCGGGTCGAGCTGGATCCAAATGCGCCATGTGTTGATGCAGACCCCGATCAGATTGTTCAGGTTTTGACCAATCTTGTGGTCAACGCGGAACATGCTGTCGCGAGCTTGGGCGAACAGGGCCGCGTCACACTGCGCAGCGGGACGGAACCGAAGTCCGGTCATGTTTTCATCGAAGTCGACGACAACGGACATGGAATTGACCCCGCCATCCAGTCCCGGATTTTCGAGCCGTTCTTCACGACCAAGGTGGCGGGCGAAGGGACGGGGGTTGGACTGGCCTTTTGCCATCGCATCGTGACCAGTCATGGCGGCAGGTTGACCGTTGAAACAGCACCGGGTGAGGGTGCAAAATTTCGCATTTGCCTGAAACCAGCATCACCTGATCAGGCCGCTCCGAACGCGGAAGAAGCGCCAACCTCGAACACCTCGAGGCTGAAGGTGCTCAGCATCGACGACGAGCAAGATGTAACCGAGTTGATTTCCGATATTCTCGAGGACGCTGGATACGAAGTGACAACTTGCAACGATTCCCGGGACGCGTTGAACCTGCTGGAGCGGGACGAATACGATGTCATACTCAGCGACATGACAATGCCGGGTCTGGATGGAACGGAATTGTTGAAGTTGATTGCACAGCAAAAGCCCGAGTGCTTGAACCGCTTTGGTTTCGTGACAGGTAACGCAATGAGCCGTAAGACGATAGAGTTTCTAAATTCCAACAATTGCAGATACATGGAAAAGCCAATTGCGCCTCAGGACCTGTTAAGACTGGTCGACCAGATTTTCAGTTCGCATGAGGCAGGCGGGCCCCGGTCATGAGTAATGGAAACATCATCATCTGCGATGACGAACCGCATCTTCGGGAAATGGTCGCGGAATACCTAGCCGAACGCGGCTTTGACGTCCGTGAGGCCGAGAATGCAGACGCGCTGTTTGACTGTATCAGCGACGGCACTGCACCGGATCTGATTGTTTTGGACATCAACATGCCGGGCCAGAATGGTTTGGCTGCATTGCAACGACTGCGGCAGGAAACAGAAGTTCCGGTCATCATGTTGACCGCTGCGGCTGACGTCATCGACCGGGTCGTTGGGCTTGAGATGGGTGCGGATGACTATCTTGGTAAACCCGTTGACTTGCGCGAGTTGGAGGCGCGGATCAAAGCGGCCATTCGGCGCTGGCCCGCAGCAGGGCGTGGTGGCGAACCGGCCCCTCCTGCCAACCAATCCTGTCTTGCGGCCAAAGTGCCATTCGGAAGCTGCTGCCTGGATCTGGACGCGGCGCGTCTCTTCGACACCGAGGGGCAAGAAATTCCGGTGACTGCGATGGAATTCAACTTGCTTCGGGTTTTTGCCGAGAACCGGGGCCGTGTTCTGAACCGGGACCAGCTTTTGGAGCGGGCTCACGACCGCGGTTGGGAACCTTTCGACCGCTCAATCGACCTGCGCATATCCCGCCTGCGCCGAAAGATTGAAAGGAACCCCTCCAAACCCGAGGTTATTCGTACTGTCCGAGGTATCGGTTATATTTTCGGCTGACCGTGTCAGACTACTATCGCGGGAACAGCAAGGTCAGGATCAGACGTGCGCCCCAACCTTCAGGCCCTGCATCCGTGCTATCTGCCCAATAACGAACACCGCCACCGACGCTTATGAGTTGATCACCAACTTTGGTTACTTTCGTTGCAACCGCGTTAAGCGGAACCGACCATTGCTCAGCTTCCCAGTCATAGGTGGACTCGCTGTTAAGCGTGAATGTCCATGCATTTGGTGTCGTGTAAGACAGGAAGGGCTGTAAGAACGTCTGGTTGACGTCAGTGTCGCCGCTGATGTCCCAGATGTGGTTGGTCAACCCTCCGTATGTCCATGGGCCCTGTTGCTTAAGGGCTACTGCCGTTAGGCCTGCGCCCCATTCCCCAAGACCCAATGTGTCATCCGTGGATGTTGGCAGCAAAAATACCGGGCCAGCCCCCCATATCCATCCCCCAGCAGTTGGTCGTTTTGGGGAAATAAAGAAACTTTGGACCGTATCACCCAATCCAAATTCGCTTCCTGCGCCAGTTGGGATGCCATCGGTGGAGACAACCGGCAAGATCGTTCGAGAGATCAAATTCAAACCTTCAGTCAAATCAAAGGGAATGACGGGTTGAATATTCAGGGTCCAGCGGGACCCGTCATCATCTGGCCCGATGTTCTCATCATAATTCAGTTGGAACGGAACACTGATTAGTGCCGCGACAGGGTTCGCCAACTGCTTGGCCAGATCTTCAGCTTCTGACTGCGCCTGCGCAGCGCCTGTTCCAATGAATGCCGAAATTAATGCCAATCCAATAAATCTCAGGAATTGCAAATATCTCATCCTTCTTAAAATACAAAGACTTCGAGCGAGTGTTGGAAAATGCCAACTATTGCGTATTTGGCATACAATAGCTTCAGCCACACGGGTCTCAAAACGAAACCTATGAAAATTAGGCAAGATCTTGCGACCAACGTGTCTCAGTAACCACGGTGCTCAATTTCCTCATAATGCGCGCTGGTCAAATCCCAGCGGCTGAGGACCTTTTGCGCCTCAGCCGGAACATAGCAACGCTCATAATCCTCGCCCTGAAAATCAATGACGTTTTGCAGGCTGTCGAAGGTCATGATGGTAATAAATTCGACCTCTTGCCCAAGATCCCGGCGCAAAAGCTCGATTTTGCGATAGCCCGGGATGTTCTTGGCCTCGATGCCGGGAAACACCGTGTCGTTCAGCAGGGCCTGATAAGTATCAGCATTTTCGTGCGTCGTGTAACCGTGCCAAATGCGTTTGATCATCCTTAACCCTTTCGCGAAACCGCCCTAACCTTAATCGTGCATATCGCAAACAACGATACCTTGGCAGCCGGACGCAGCGTCGACCACTCAGGAGGTTACAAGGGCACATGATGACGAATAAGTCCTGAAAACCGAAGAAGAATTTAGTTGATTGAATCACCGCGCGGGTGGAAGATCGACCCAGTGTTTTCTCTTGATCGAGGTAATGCCATGAATTTTTCAAAACTGTTTTCCGTACTGTCACTCACCCTTCTACCAATTGACGCCCTTGCACAATCCTCTGCGCTGCAAGACGCGTACCAGCAATTTCCAGAATTCCCGGCAACCACCGTTTACGTCGGGAAAGAGATCGTCACGATGAACCCGGACGCGCCCGTGGCAGAAGCGGTGGCTGTCAAAGATGGCCGCATAGTGGATGTGGGGGCCTTGGCTGATATCGAGCAGCGCCTTCCCGAAGGTAGCTATGCAATTGATCGTGGATTCGAGGACAAGGTGATTGTCCCGGGCTTTATCGAACAACATCTCCACCCGCTGCTTGGGGCGTTGGTGATGATGTCTGATGCCATTATCTCAATCGAAGACTGGGAAACCCCGAACGGTTTTGCACCCCTTGCTATTGATCAGGAGGCATTCAGGAGCCGACTAGTCGAAGCAGTCGAAAGCTTTGATACCAGTCTGGGTCGCCCAATGATGGTCTGGGGGTATCACTCGACTTGGCACGGCGACATGAGCCGCGCGATCCTTGACGAGCTGGTGCCAGATGTTCCGGTTGCTGTTTGGCAACGCTCCACCCACGAGATGTACTTCAACACACTGGCGCTCGAGCAGTTGGACATTACCGACGACTATATTCAAAGCTGGCCAAGTCAGCTGGCTATATCGCAGGCTGATCTTGAGAATGGACATTTTCTGGAGGCCGCCTTCTGGGAACACGTCTTCTTTGAGAAGTTTGCGCCCGCTTTTGCATCAATCGACCGGGTAATGGACGCACTGGAATACACGCAGGATTATTACCACAGCAACGGCATCACGACTCTGGCCGAGCCCGCAGGCCCCGTAGATCAAAACGCGCAAGCCTTGGTGGCAAAAGCGTTTGGGCCGGATGACACGCCGTTCAACTTCTACTTTATTCCTGACGGACGCACGCTGGGCGGGATGTTCCTCGAGTCCGAGGGCCCCGAACGTATGCTGGCCGAAACCGAAGCTATGCTGAGTTGGAGCGAGGGCAGAACCCAATTCCTGCCCAAGCAGATCAAGCTACTTCTGGACGGTGCCATTTATAGCCAGTTGATGATCATGCGCGACGGATACACGGATGGTCACAAAGGCCAGTGGATCATGACGCCCGAGTTCTTCGAGGACGTGTTCGATGTGTATTGGGACGCCGGATATCAGATCCATATTCATAACTTGGGCGACGGGGGTCTGGATATCGTTCTCGACACGTTGGACGCCGCCATGCAGCGCAACCCGCGCGACGACCATCGGACAGTGATGGTGCATTTTGGGTATGCCCAACCGGACCAGATCGTCCGCATCAAGGATCTTGGGGCGCTTGTGAGTGCGAATGCAGTTTATACGCCGACTTTGGCTGACAAATATGCAGCCGAAGGCGTCGGACGCGAACGGACGGAACGCATGGTGCCTTTGGCCGATGCCGTGAATGCAGGTATTTCCATCTCACTGCATTCTGATATGCCGATGGCACCTGCCGTACCGCTCAAGTTCATGTGGGCCGCCGTCAACCGCGTGGCAACAAGTGGCTGGGTGCCGGGACCGGACCAGAAGATCAGCGCGGAAGACGCGCTCAAAGGTATAACGATCGGGGCGGCATATTCATTGCGATTGGAAGATGAGATCGGTTCGATCGAAACCGGCAAACTTGCGAATTTCACGATCCTTGAAGACAATCCTTTGACAGTCGACCCCATGAAACTGCAAGAGATTGGCGTTTGGGGCACGGTCCTGCAAGGCCGGGTACAACCGGTACCGGTAGACAGCGACCCTGATGACAGGGCAGGTATCAAACTGGAAAACGACGATCAAATACTTGAAGCCGCGCTGCGCCATGCACGCAACAAGGCGCATTACCACGATCACTCACCCAAGAAACTCAAGGGCATTCCGGCTTTCAACTGAATGAGCACATGCAAGAAACCACGACCATACGTCCCATCGCCGAGGCGGATTACGAGGTCTGGTGTCAACTCTGGCGCCAGTACCTTGCATTTTATGAAACTTCGCTGGGCGACGAGATTTATCGCACCTCATTTTCCCGGATGATGTCGGGCAACCCCGGTGAGTTTCAGGGTTTGTTGGCTCAGGTCCAGGGTAAGCCTGTGGGCCTGGCCCACTATTTGTTCCACCGATCCATGTGGAGCGTGGAAAATACCTGCTACCTGATGGATCTTTTTGTCGACCCGCACACACGGGGGACTGGCGTCGGTCGCGCTTTGATCGACGCAGTTCACAGCAAAGCCGCCGAGAACGGCATCACGACTACATACTGGATGACGCAGGAGTTCAACTATAAGGGACGAATGCTCTATGATCAGGTCGCCGAGAAGACGCCATTTTTGGTTTACGAAAAGCATTGATCTGAAATCGTGGCAAAGGGGGATGAGATTAAACCATGACCCAAACCCGAAGAGATTTTTTGATTGCCACGGCCCTAAGTGCCAGAAGCGTGCTGAGCCCCGCTGGCGTGCTTGCACTGGACGCTGAACCCACACAACTAGGCTGGAAAGATCTTGCACCGGGGGCCGAGACTACGGTCGTTCAGCGCCTTCGAAATGGCGGCATTGTTCAACATGGTGAATTGTCAGAACCCGTTGACGCCGAAAAGGGCGCGCAACTGACCACTCAATACAACGGCCTGCGGGTTCGCCTGCCCGGATATCTCGTGCCTTTGAAATTTGAAGAAAACAAAGTTTTGTCCGCTCTTCTTGTGCCATATGTCGGGGCATGTATTCATGTGCCACCGCCGCCCCCAAACCAATTGGTTCTTCTTTCGCCCGAAACGCCCTATGAAACAGATACGCTGTTTGAACCCGTTTGGGCGCTCGGAGTGTTCTCAACCAACCAATCCGAGACCCATCTGGCTAAAGTTGGCTACGAGATCACAGCAGCGGAAATTTCGCCATACTCCTGATGTTCTGGCAACCCTGGAACAATGTTGAAGACTCAGTCCTTGTGATCGCTTAAGAATTCATTATGCAACTTAAGGTAGTTGCGGCAAAATCCACCTCAAAGATTTGAATATATACTTTACTGAACAAGAGGGACGACGATGTTCAAGACCCTGACCAAGATTGCACTCGCCTCGGGAATTTCGGCAATTGGCCTGTCGTTACCGCTGGTCGCGGCGGAGAGTGACACCACCATCTTCACCGCAGACAAAATCATCACCATGGAAAAACCGCTGCCCGAGGCCAAGGCGGTGGCCGTATCGGATGGTCGAATAGTCTCGGTCGGGACGTTGGAAACGCTGGTCGACTATGTAAAGGCTGGGGCGGTTATCGACACCACCTTCGCCGACAAAATCCTTATGCCGGGCTTGGTCGACCCTCATGTTCATCCGTCGCTGCCTGCGATTTTGACACAATATCCCTACATCGCTCCGGATAACTGGAGCCTTCCAACTGGTGAGTTCCCCGGCGAAACCACACCCGAGGGCTATGTGAACCGCCTAAAGGAACTGGTGGCTGAATATGAGGCATCGGGGGACACTGAAATCCCCTTCATCACTTGGGGCTACCATCCGCTATGGCATGGCGAGTTGTATCGCGATGATCTGACCGGACTTTTTCCTGATACCCCAGTGATCTTGTGGCATCGCTCGTTCCATGAGCATTTCTTAAACGACGCGGCCATCGAGTTGCTTGGGCTGACGGAAGAAGATGCGCAGATCTTCCCCGAAGAGTCCGACTGGGAACGCGGCCACTGGTGGGAGAACGGGCTGGTCGGAATTTTCCCGAAGATGCCCTTCATTCTGGAAGAATCCCGCTACTCGCAAGGCATGGAGACCTTTTTTGAGATCGTCCATCAGGCTGGCGTCACAAGCGTGATGGATATGGGCATCGGCTTGTTCGGTGATCCAGTTGGCGAGACAAATCTGATCCGCAAAGTGTCCGAGCAAACCGGAGCCCCGGTGCGTGTCGTCCTGACGCCGATCATCACGGATTTCACGGCGCGTGGGAAATCGCCCCAAGAGGCTCTGGCCGAAATCCGCGAGTGGGAGAAGGGAAACACCGACAGGGTCAAGTTCGACAACCACTTCAAGCTGATGATGGATGGTGCGATCTACAGCGGCCTCTCGCAATACGGGTTCCCAGGCTACAAGGACGGGCATCAAGGCCAGTGGATGAACGAGCCTGAGGATATTTTGGAATGGGCCCGGTTCTTTTGGAACGAAGGGTTCCAGTTGCACGCCCACACCAACGGCGACGGGTCCGCAAGCCTACTGATCGAGATCGTACGCGACCTGCAGGAGGAAAAACCGCGTTTTGACCACCGCACGACGCTTGAACATTTTGCTTATGCCACGCGGGACCAGATGCGGCAGATGAAGGCGCTGGGTATGGTGGTGTCGGCCAACCCTTACTACCAATACATCCTTGCTGACGTGTACGCGGATGTGTGGTTGGGGGCAGACGTGGCGCGCTTTATGGTTCCCTTGGGTAGTGCTGCGGACGAGGGGTTGGTAATCGGGTTACATTCCGATAGCCCAATGGCACCTCTCAGCCCGCTAACGCTGGCACAAAATGCGATGGAACGCGTGTCGATCAACGGCAATAACAATGCCGGGTCAGAACGACTGGACATAGATCAGGCCCTGCGCGCAATCACCATTGATGCCGCGTGGTTCATGCGAATGGAGGACGAGATCGGTTCGATCCGCGCAGGCAAGAAGGCAGATTTTGTTGTGCTTGAGCAAAACCCGTATGAGGTCCAGACTGCAGACTTGTCCAAGATCGGAATATGGGGAACGGTTTTCGAAGGCCAAAAATACCCGATTGTAAAGGAAGCCAGCATGAAGCCAAACAACGACCTTGTGAAAGTCCCAAACCCATCGGCTGTGTTCTGTGAAGAAAGCGGGGGGACCTATGAAATCCGCGATGGTGCTAATGGTGGAAAGACCGGGATTTGTATTCTTCCATCAGGTGAAGAAGTCGACGCTTGGGAGTTTTTCCGAGAGAACGCGCCGACTGAAGGATAATATCAACATTTAGAAGTTGGCGCTGAGGGAAAGCCATTCCCGCGATTTAACTGCCCAGATACCCGGTTCGTCGCACGGAGCCTGAGTTCGATCGCGCGACGCCCAAGTCTAACCTCTTGATAAATGAGCCGTCGATAGATCATGTTAACGAACAAGGCCTATCTGATGTACTGAACACGGAGCCCTGAATGCGGCTGATCAGGATTTTGTTGACTGTAGTGGTGGTGATCACAATCGCCGTGGTCGGGCTAAAGCTGGCATTTCCACTTCCTGAGAAAAACTATTCTGAGCAAACTCTCAAACAAGATCCCGACTGGGACGGACCTTTAGGCGCCACTATTAAACAAGCGATCGAACGAAACCCCGGCCTTGACGGGGTGCGGCCTTTGGGCAATGGACGCGCCGCCTTTGCGGCCAGGGCTATATTCGCAAGGCAAGCGACGTCTTCTATCGACGCTCAGTACTACATTTGGCAGGACGATGTTACTGGTCTGATGCTTCTTGATGAGCTTAGGGCCGCAGCCGAGCGTGGCGTGCGGGTCAGATTGCTGGTCGATGATAACGGCATCTCGGGGTTGGATGGCTTGCTTGCTGAACTGGATGCTCTGCCCAACGCGCATGTGCGCATTTTTAATCCCTTTACGCTGAGAAACCCCAAACTTCTGTCTTATGCATTCGACTTCAGTCGCTTGAACCGTCGGATGCATAACAAATCAATGACTGTGGATGGGGTCGCCACGATAGTCGGAGGCCGCAATATCGGTGACATCTATTTCGATTATGGGGCTGGCACGCACTATCTGGATGTAGATACGATCGCCATTGGCCCAATTGTCGATGAGGTGTCGCAGTCATTCGACGCGTATTGGAACAGCTCATCATCCTATGACGCGGCCTTGTTTCTGGAGCCCACCGCGGGAAAAAGCCTGCAATCCAAGGCGGATGCCGCACGAAAAACCGCTGTTGGTGCAGGCTATCAAAAAGCGATCCAAGACAATGAACTTGCGGACCGGATAGCTGCGCGTGATCTGAAGGTCGAGTGGAGCGAAGTTACCCTTTTCGTGGACGACCCAGCCAAAGGGTTGGGCCAAGCAGACAGTGAAAATCTGATCGTCGAGCAACTGATAGCATTCGCCAACGACTCTCAAACCTCACTGGACCTTGTTTCAGCATATTTCATTCCCGGCAAACGCGGTGCCGAAGTTTTGGAAGGACTAGCCAGGTCTGGGGTTAAAGTCCGTGTCTTGACCAACTCATTGGACGCGACCGACGTTATGCCGGTTCATGCGGCCTATATGCGCTACAGGGAAGATTTGCTGAATAGCGGCGTAGAACTTTTGGAGCTTCGGGCTTTAAGGCAGGAACATCGCGAACGAAGCCTGCCAGAAATGCTGGCGGGGTCGGCATCAGGATTACATGCAAAGGTATTTGGATCGGATGGCAAACGTGTCTTTATTGGTTCATACAACCTCGATCCCAGATCCGCGCGATTGAACACTGAAATGGGGCTCATGATCGAAAGCGCGGCGATCGCTGAATCACTGGCCGAGAAATTGGCTAACACCGATTTTTCGTATCGCGTTGAGTTGAATGAAGACGATGAGATTGTCTGGCTGCAAGAAGAACAAGACGGGACGGTCACCGTTTACACCGCGGACCCGGAAACCAGCGGCTTCCAACGCGCCCTAACGGCGGTCGTAAGGTGGCTGCCCGTTGAGTGGATGCTTTGACCCCGCTGTTGAAGCTGGCCTGAACCTTCTTCCAAGCCAGCCCCGAAGGTTTTACTGAAGATAATTTGGGCCACGAACGCCTTGGGCTCAGGACCCATTGAATTCCGTTTGGCTGAGTGATTCATCGCGTTCAAAACGAGCGGTGAACATGCCTGATGTTTTTTTGATTATGAGACGAGCAGATGTCGCGCCTTGAGCCTTTCTTGCCAAGGTCCAAGGGCAAACCTTACGTCGATCACTGGCGTGTCTTGAGTTGGATTATCTTTATCAATCACAATGGGTTACGGTGATGAAATGCGCCAAGGGAATACGGACTACACTCGGCACTCTATAATCCTTGGAAGCGATGGGGTGACAAAGGGATACGCGCAGTCAGGACATTCACAGGCTCTGATGGTATTATTTTATCCGACGCATTTATGCTGGCCAGTAATTCTCTGAGGGAGGAAACGGCATGATAATGCGCATTTTTCAAGTCCAGATAAAAGAAGGTAAGGAAGACGAATTTACGGAATTCTTCCACAAAATCGCAATTCCAATGATGAAAGAAACTGCAGGGATTGTTCAGGTTTTACCGGGTGCTCCGCACAGCGAAAGCCCAAGAGAATTCAGTTTCGTGATGGTCTGGAAAGATTTGGCCTCGCTTAAGAAGTTTGTTGGCGAAGACTATAGCTCTCCGCATATTGATCCAGCCGAAGCCGAGTTGGTCGAAAGCAGGTTAATCAAGCACTACGAACTGGTTGAGTGAGCTGTAGGTCAAACGATCCAATAAAACGGGCCGCAATCGCCGCCTGCACAGACCCTCCGACCAATTCAAACCGACCGCAGAGTTTTTTAGATGCAAACCTTACCGACAAAATGAGCGGGTGAGGGAATAGGGATTCCCAAAAATGTTAGGAAAAATCGATGCTTTGGGAAGGCGCTAAATCAATACAGGCAATTGATTTTATTGGTCGGAGTGAGAGGATTCGAACCTCCGACCCCTGCCTCCCGAAGACAGTGCTCTACCAGGCTGAGCTACACTCCGACCGTGGCGGGGGGTCTATACCCGGCGATTTGGATGCGCAAGGGGGATTTTGTGCGTCGCGCACCGAAATGGCTGAGGACGACTTGAACACAGTAGTTTGCTCCATGTCAGGCCAAGGGCTTTGTTTGATAAAGCCAGATTTTGGTGCCGCCGTGATCCACCACCGGTCCCGCAGGTAAAAAGGGTAGACGAGTCGAGCGCGCCAACGAGGCATTACTTGTGACCAATCCGACTCTCCAGCCGACGAACTTTGAGGTCAGGACCTTGCCCAGCGTCCCATAGACGGAACGCAGACGTTTTTCTTCACCAATCCTTGCACCATAAGGGGGGTTGATGATTACGAGCCCAGCTTGGTCCGTCGGGGGTTTGATGTCGCTGACAGATCTCGTTTGAAATCTGGTTACACTGGCGACGCCTGCACATTCGGCGTTAGAAGTCGAAGCGTCGACGGCTCCTGCGTTTCGGTCCGAGCCGAAAAACATGACATCTGCTTCTGAGGGCGCATGTTGGGCCCGCATGTCGGCCCAGATGGCGGGATCAAAAGTCTTGAGACTTTCGAACGCGAATGAGCGCGATCGACCCGGGTTCAGGTTCAAAGCAATTTCCGCCGCTTCGATCACAAAGGTTCCCGATCCGCACATTGGGTCAAGTACCGGCTCAGTTCCGTCGAACCCACATTCGCGCAGCAACATAGAGGCCATTGTCTCGCGCATTGGTGCCTTTGCGACCGCAGGTTTATGACCGCGCTTGTGCAGAGGGTCTCCGGATGTGTCTACAGAAAACGTGCAGATATCTTTTTCGATACGCAACAATATGCGCAAACTGGCTTCAGGTGACACCTGAACGCCAAAAGTTTCGGTAATCGCACGCTCGATCCTCTGGCGCGCGGCACCGGCGTGATAAATTCGGGACTTGCGGCTGGTTGCCTCAACCCGGACAGGAACATCGGGGCGCAGAAACTGAGACCAGGGAAATTTACGCGCCCTTTTGTCAAGTTGGGCCAAATGCACAGCAGGAAAGCTACCCAACCTGACCAGAACCTTGTTTGCGCCACGAAGACACAGGTTCGCACGCCACACCTCGGACCATGTCCCTCGGCAAATCACCCCGCCAGGAACGGCGGTGACATCGGCGAATCCCTTCTGTTGCGCTTCGGCACGAAGCGGTGCTTCAAGGCCGGGCGTGGCCACCAAAAAAATCTCTAGTGTGTCAGCGTGTTCCATTCTGGGTGCTTACACCGGAAGCATTCCGGGCGCGATACGCAATTTAAGAAGGCTTAAAATAAGGCTGTTCTTCCGAAAGTGAAATTCCGATGCCGATTTTAGCCGTAACGGGTTTGCGTTTGTCAGCATCCGCGCGTAAAGGGTCCGTGATCGAAAGGAAGCCATAGATCAGGACTGAGCGCCGCGCGCTTTTTTTTGCTCCAAGGCTCCCACGTTCACAGCGTTTTGTGCCACTATGTGAGTGCCAAAACGGAGTGGTGCAGCAACAAGGCTTGGAAGACCGTAGCGACATGCAAACTTTCAAACTGAAAAAGGGGTTGGAATTGCCGGTGCAGGGCGCCCCGGAGCAGACAATTCAACCCGGTCCGGAATTTTCGACCGTTGGGGTTCTGGGTGGTGACTATCTTGGCCTGAAACCACGGATGCTGGTTCAGGAAGGCGATGAGGTACAACGGGGGACGCCGCTGTTCAGCCACAAGGACATGCCCGAAGCGATGATGGTTGCGCCTCTGACCGGGAAGGTCGTCGCGGTCAACCGTGGCGCGCGTCGTGTTTTGCAGAGCGTCGTGATCGAGGTGTCAGACCCAAACGATGTGGGTTTGGATTTCTCGGCGACGGGTAACTCGGACAGCGCCGAAGGTGTTATTGCCAAGCTGTGCACCTCTGGTCTTTGGACAGCTTTCCGCACGCGCCCCTATTCGAAAATGCCTGCACCGGGCTCTAAGCCTGCGGCGATCTTTGTCACCGCAATGGACAGTGAGCCCCTTTCCGGTGACGCGGCCGTCATCATAAACGACGCGGGCGAGGCATTTGTCGAGGGGCTGAAGGCGGTATCGCTTCTGACGGATGGCAAAACGTATCTGTGTCAACAGGAAGGGGATTCGCTGCCGGGGTCTGATCTTGCGGATGTCGAAGCGGCAGCATTTTCCGGCCCGCATCCGGCTGGTCTGGCTGGGACTCATATCCACTTTCTGGAACCTCTGGCCGGCGAAAAGCAGGTTTGGACGATCGGATATCAGGATGTAATCGCGATTGGCCGGCTGATGCAGACAGGACATCTGGACCCGAATGTTGTGATTGCCCTGTCGGGCCCCGGTGCACGCCACCCACGCTTGATCCGAACGGTCATGGGCGCGTCGACAGATGACCTGACCCGGGACGAGATCGAAATTGACGGCACCGCGCGGATTATTTCGGGCTCGATCCTCTCGGGAAAACTAGCAGACGGCCCCACCGCGTATCTTGGCCGTTTTGCGCGCCAGATTTCGATCATCCGCGAAGACCCTGACCAGATTCCGATGGGTTGGATACGCCCAATGCCGTCAAAATACGCCGTTCAACCGGTTCTGGGTTCTGCCTTTGCCAAAAAGCTGTTTGCATTTACGTCCAATCTGAATGGCGGCCGCCGTGCAATGGTTCCAACGGGCACGTTCGAAGAACTGATGCCGCAGGATTATCTGCCGACACAGTTGCTGCGGGCGCTGTTGGTCATGGATACGGATACGGCCCAAGCGCTTGGGGCGCTGGAACTTGACGAAGAAGATCTGGGCCTGGTCGGTTTTGCCTGCCCAGCAAAATATGAATATGGGCTGGCGCTGCGCGACTGCCTGACCAAGATTGAAAAGGAGGGCTGATCCACATGGGTTTGCGCAGCTTCTTCGATCGGATCGAGCCGAACTTTACCAAGGGCGGCAAGTACGAGAAGTATTTCCCCATCTACGAGATGGTCGAAAGCTTCATCTACACTCCGAAAACCGTCACCACCGTTGCCCCACACGCACGGTCCTACGTGGATATGAAGCGGATCATGACCTATGTCGTGATCGCCACTATCCCCTGTATCCTGTGGGGGATGTGGAACACGGGCTATCAGGCAAACTCGGCCATTGCCACGCTGGGGCCGGATGCCGCGACCGGCTGGCGTATTGCTTTGCTGCAGATGTTCGGCATTTCGTTGGATCCGTCCAGCCTGTTTGCCAATGTGTTGCACGGGTTGCTTTATTTCTTGCCGATCTACATCACGACACTGGTCGCGGGCGGTATTTTCGAGGTCATCTTTGCCACCGTGCGCGGGCATGAGGTTAACGAGGGCTTCCTTGTCACATCGATGCTCTACACGCTGATCCTGCCCGCATCGACACCGCTGTGGCAGGTGGCTTTGGGCATCATCTTCGGCGTTGTCATCGGCAAGGAAGTGTTTGGCGGCACCGGTAAGAACTTCCTCAACCCCGCACTGGTGGGGCGGGCGTTCTTGTATTTCGCCTATCCTGCGCAAATGTCGGGGGATTCAGTCTGGACCCCGGTCGACGGTTTTTCCGGGGCGACCGCGCTGGGTATCACCGCAGCCGAAGGCGTTCAGGCGCTGGCGGCTGATGGGATTACCTGGGCCAATGCGTTCTTCGGAACAATTCAAGGCAGCTTTGGTGAGACATCGACGCTGGCGTGTATGATTGGTTTGGCCTTCCTGTTGATGACAAGGATTGCCAATTATCGCCTGATCCTCGGCTGCCTGGCGGGCACGATCGGCTTTACCCTGCTGCTGAACCTGATCGGGTCGGACACCAACCCCATGTTCGCGATGCCCTGGTACTGGCACATCGTTCTGGGCGGGTACGCCTTTGGTCTGGCCTTCATGGTTACAGAACCCGTTTCCGCCAGCCACACCAATATGGGCCGTTACATCTATGGCGCCTTGATCGGTGTCATGGTTGTGATGATCCGCGTGATCAATCCGGCTTTCCCCGAGGGCATGATGCTGGCCATCTTGTTCGGCAACGTCTTTGCACCGCTGATCGACTATTTCGTCGTTCAGGCAAACATCAAACGGAGGGCGCGTCGCCATGTCTGATACGCAATCCCCAGAACCGAAAGGCGCGATTGCCAAGTTCCTTGCGGCCTCGCCTGATTCAGTTGGCAAAACGATCTTTGTCGCGGTTGCCGTATGTCTGGTGGCCTCAATGGTTGTGTCTGCGGCGGCAGTCAGCCTGCGTCCTGTGCAGGAAGCGAACGCGCTGAAAGACAAGCAGGTCAACGTGCTGCAGGTCGCAGGCGTCTATGAGCCGGGCGTCGACGTTTCCGAGGCATTTGCCGCGTTTGAACCACATGTGCTTGAACTGTCGACCGGTCAGTTCGTGGACGATCAGTTCGATGCCACCACGTTCGATGACATCGCTGCGGCCAGTGATCCTGACCTCAGCATCGCGCTGGACAATGACCCCGCAGGCATCGGACGCCAATCCAAATACCGCGTGATTTACCTGTTGCGGGACGATTCCGGTGAACTGGACAAGGTGATCCTGCCGCTGCATGGATATGGCCTTTGGTCCACACTTTTTGGCTTTATCGCGTTGGAGAATAACGGCAACGATATCTTCGGCCTACAGTTCTATCAGCATGGTGAAACGCCGGGCCTTGGGGCCGAGGTAGATAACCCGCGCTGGAGGGCGCTGTGGAACGGCAAGAAGCTGCGCGATGATGCGGGTGAGCTTCAGATTACCGTCGCGAAGTCGCAGCCTGCCGCTGGCCCTGATTTTTATGTGGATGCACTGGCAGGGGCAACGCTGACCTCGGTGGGTGTTGATAACCTTGTAAGGTTCTGGATGGGGGATGCGGGCTACGCTCCGTTCCTGGCCAAACTGCAAGCAGGAGAAATCTGATGTCTCAGACCAAAAAAGAGATGCTGGTCGACCCGCTTGTCGACAACAACCCGATTACGCTGCAGGTGCTGGGCATCTGTTCGGCGCTGGCGGTGACCTCGTCGCTGCAGGTATCCTTCGTGATGGCGCTGGCGGTGACGTTCGTGACCTCGTTCTCGTCCTTCTTCATCTCGTGCCTGCGCAACCAGATCCCCGGCTCGATCCGTATCATCGTGCAGATGGTGATCATCGCCTCGCTGGTGATCCTGGTGGATCAGGTGCTGAAAGCCTATGCGTTCGAAATTTCGAAAACACTGTCGGTTTTCGTGGGTCTGATCATCACCAACTGTATCGTGATGGGCCGGGCCGAGGCATTTGCGATGAAGAACCCGCCCGTCGCGTCGTTCATTGACGGTATGGGCAACGGTATGGGCTATGGCCTGATCCTGCTGCTGGTCGGTTTCATTCGTGAACTGTTTGGCGCCGGGTCTCTGTTTGGCATCACCATTCTGGAGACCGTGAACAACGGTGGCTGGTACGTGCCCAACGGCATGCTGCTGCTGCCGCCGTCAGCGTTCTTCATCATCGGTCTGATCATCTGGGCCTTCCGCACATGGAAGCCGAACCAGGTGGAAGAGCGTGAATACAAAATTCAGCAGGTAGAGGCCCACTGATGGAAGGTCTGATCTCACTGGCTGTAAAGGCCATTTTTGTCGAAAACCTCGCGCTCAGCTTCTTTCTGGGGATGTGTACCTTCATCGCCGTGTCCAAGAAGATCTCGACCGCGCTGGGTCTGGGCATCTCGGTTATGGTGGTGCAGGCCATCACCGTGCCCGCCAACAACCTGCTGCTGAACTATCTGCTGAAACCGGGCGCGCTGGCCTGGGCAGGCTTCCCGGATGTGGACCTGACCTTCCTTGGCCTGATCTCATATATTGGCGTGATTGCGGCGATGGTTCAGATCCTTGAGATGGTTTTGGACAAGTATTTCCCGCCGCTTTACAACGCGCTGGGGATCTTCCTGCCCTTGATCACGGTGAACTGCGCGATCCTGGGTGGTTCGCTGTTCATGGTGGAGCGCGACTATAACTTTGCCGAGGCGGCGACCTATGGTCTGTCCTCCGGCTTTGGCTGGGCGCTGGCGATCACCGCGATGGCGGGCGTGCGCGAAAAGCTGAAATACTCGGACATTCCCGACGGCCTTCAGGGTCTGGGGATCACCTTCATCACCGCAGGTCTGATGGCGATGGCCTTCATGTCCTTCTCGGGCGTGAAACTGTAAGGAGGGCGCAATGGAAACTTTTAGCTTAGGCGTAGCCCTTTTCACCGTAATCGTCATCGCGCTGGTGACAATCATTCTGGCCGCGCGCTCTAAACTGGTGTCGACCGGGGACGTGAACATCACCATCAACGGTGAGAAAACCATCTCGGTCCCCGCCGGTGGCAAACTTCTGCAAACCCTTGCGGCCGAGAAATTGTTCGTACCCTCCGCCTGCGGCGGCGGCGGTACCTGTGCGCAGTGCCGGGTGCGGGTGCATTCGGGCGGCGGTTCGATCCTGCCGACCGAAGAAAGCCATATCACCAAGCGCGAGGCCGCCTGTGGCGACCGCCTGTCCTGTCAGGTTGCGGTCAAGCAGGACATGGATATCGAAGTCCCAGAAGAGGTCTTTGGCGTCAAGAAATGGGAATGCACCGTTCGCTCGAATGAAAACGTGGCGACCTTCATCAAGGCACTGACACTGGACCTGCCCGAGGGTGAAGATGTGAACTTCCGCGCAGGTGGTTACATCCAGATCGAAGCCCCCGCGCATGCGTTGAAATACACCGATTTCGACGTGGAAGAGGAATACCGCGAGGATTGGGACAAGTTCAATCTTTGGCAATACGAATCCGTCGTGGCCGAACCGATCGAGCGCGCCTATTCGATGGCCAACTACCCGGACGAAAAGGGCATGATCATGCTGAACGTCCGCGTGGCTTCGCCGCCTCCGGGTTCGGATGGTATCCCGCCGGGTCAGATGTCATCGTACATCTTCAACCTGAAACCGGGCGACAAGGTCACGATCTCGGGTCCGTTTGGCGAGTTTTTCGCCCGCGACACACAGAAAGAGATGGTCTTTATCGGCGGTGGTGCAGGCATGGCCCCCATGCGCAGCCACATCTTCGATCAACTCAAGCGTCTGGAAAACCGCGACCGCAAGATCAGCTTCTGGTATGGCGCGCGGTCGAAAAAAGAGATGTTCTTTGTCGAGGATTTCGACCAACTGGCCGCAGAGTTCGACAATTTCGATTGGCACGTCGCCCTGTCGGACGCGCAGCCCGAGGACGATTGGAAAGGCTATACCGGATTCATCCACAACGTGCTGTTCGATGAATATCTCAAAAACCACCCCGCGCCCGAGGATTGCGAGTTCTACATGTGTGGCCCGCCGATCATGAACCAGTCGGTCATCAACATGCTGCTGGATCTGGGTGTGGATCGCGAAGACATCATGCTGGACGATTTCGGCGGATAAGACAGAAAAACCGGCGCTTCCGAGCGCCGGTTTTTTTACAGCCGCAGGTCGCTGGCCTCGGGCGGCAGGCAGGATTTGACGTCGAACAACACGCTTTGATCCTTGCCAAGGGCGCGTATCTTAGCGGGTTCGAGCGTCAGAAATTCCCGATGTGCAACGGCCAGAACGATGCCGTCGTAACCCCCAGTTTCCGGCTGCTTGATCAATGAAATTCCGTATTCAGCCTGCGCGGCGGCAGGATCGGCGTGGGGATCATAGACATCGACCGTGACGCCATAGTCCTGCAGTTCGTGAATGATATCGACAACGCGGGTATTGCGCAGATCGGGGCAGTTTTCCTTGAAAGTCAGCCCCATCACCAGCACACGGGCAGCGGCAACATTGATCCCGTCGCGCATCATCCGTTTGACCAGTTGCGAGACCACATAGCCGCCCATGCTGTCATTCAACCGTCGCCCAGCCAGAATGATCTGCGGGTGATGGCCCACGGCCTCGGCCTTGTGAGTCAGATAATAGGGGTCAACGCCGATACAATGCCCGCCAACCAAACCGGGGCGGAAAGGTAGAAAGTTCCACTTGGTTCCCGCTGCGCGCAGAACCGCTTCCGTGTCGATATCCATCCGGCCAAAGATCATCGCCAGTTCGTTGACCAGCGCGATGTTCAGGTCGCGCTGCGTGTTCTCGATCACCTTGGCAGCCTCGGCCACGCGAATGCTTTCAGCCTTATGGGTGCCTGCCGAAATGATGCGAGCGTAAAGCGCGTCCACCAGATCGGCCACCTTGGAGGTCGAGCCGGATGTAACCTTGCAGATGTCCGCGATCCGGTGCGTCTTGTCGCCGGGGTTGATCCGCTCGGGGCTGTAACCGGCAAAAAAATCACGATTGAAGGTCAGACCGGACACGCGCTCAAGAACCGGTACGCAGTCTTCCTCGGTGGCTCCGGGGTATACCGTGGATTCATAGATCACCAGATCACCGGGTTTCAACACGTGGCCAACGGTTTCCGACGCGCGCAGCAAAGGCGTCAGATCAGGCTGCTTACCAGCGGTGATCGGTGTGGGGACGGTGACGATATAGGTATCGCAGGCCGCAATCTCTGACGGATCAGAGGTGAACGTCAGGCCAGTTGCGGCTTTTAGGTCATCGGGTTCAACCTCTTGCGTGGAATCGTGCCCGGCACGCAACGCGTCTATTCGGTCGGGGTTAATATCAAACCCAACCACCGGAGCTATCTTCCCGAACGCCACGGCCAGAGGCAGGCCAACATAGCCCAGTCCGATCACGGCAATTCTGCGCGAGTTTGGATCGGTTTCAAACATATGCGTCATTTTCCATGATAGTCGCGGAACCATTCGACAAAGCGTGCAATCCCGTCTTTGAAATCTGTTTGTGGCCGATAGCCCGTCAATTCCTGCAACAGATCGTTGTTCGCCCACGTTGCTGGCACATCCCCCATTTGCATGGGCATGTAGTTGCGGATGGCTTTCTTTCCGACGGCTTCTTCGATGGCTACGATAAAATCCATCAGCCGCACCTTGTCGCCATTGCCGATATTGACCACACGCCACGGCGCGGCGGGGGACAGGCTGTCGCCCTCGGCGATATCGTCGGCACTATCCGGCCGCACAGGCGGCACGTCGATCAACAGCCGAATACCCCGCACCAGATCGTCTACATAGGTAAAGTCACGATACATGTCACCGTGGTTGTAAATGTCGATGGGGCGGTCGTCCAAAATCGCGTCCACGAATTTGTACAAAGCCAGATCCGGACGCCCCCAAGAACCATATACCGTGAAAAACCGGAACATGGTCGTCGGTAGGTTCCATAGATGCGCGTAGGAATGACCCATCGCCTCGTTTGCCTTCTTGGTGGCGGCATAGATCGTCAACGGCGTGTCGGCCTTTTCAACCTCGGTAAAGGGCATCTCTTCGTTCGCGCCATAGACAGACGACGTCGACGCCATCAGCAGGTGTTCGACTTTGTGTTCGCGCGCCACCTCCATGACGTTGAACGTGCCCACAACATTCGAGTTGATATAGCTTCGCGGATCCTCGAGACTGTAGCGCACCCCGGCTTGAGCGGCGAGGTGCACGATGATTTCCGGCTGAAACTCGTCCGCGACCTGCACAAGACGGTCGTGGTTTTCCAGCAAATCCTCGGTGGCCGAAAAACCCGGCGTCTGCAACAGCATCTGGTGGCGTCGCTGTTTGAGTGTCACGTCGTAGTAATCGGTCATCCCGTCATAGCCGTGCACCCGAAACCCTTCGGACAACAGCAGCTTTGCCAGATGGAAACCGATGAAACCCGCCGTACCGGTGACCAGAACCCGTTTCATGCAACCCTCGAACCTATCGCAGACTTTTTCGCATCAGGGATACTGTCACTGGCCCAAGGTCAAGGGGTTTCTCAGCCCACGATCATTTGCTTCATGCGCAACGCTTCGTATTCCAGCTCTTTCAAGCGAAAATGGACAACGTCGCCAATGGTAATGACACCGCGCAGATTTCCATCACTCAGAACTGGCATGTGGCGGAATCTGCCTTCGGTCATGGTTTTCAGTACATCGTTCAACAAATCTTCTGGCGCGCAGGTTTTGACCTCGCGGGTCATCAGGTCTTCGACCGATTGCGGAAGTGTCTGACCGGGGGTGTCTGCCATCCGGCGCACAATGTCGCGCTCGGACAGAATACCGTGCAGTTTCCCGTTCTGATCGGTCACAACGACAGCCCCGATCCGCTTTTCCTTGAGGATGTTTACAACCGAGTGGATCGTATCGTTCGGCCGCACTGCAAAAACCGCGTCGCCTTTGCCTTCCATCAATTTCGCAACTGTAGTCTGGGAATGGGAAAGGTTGGATTCCACGGACTGGCTACGCGTCGCGGTTTCGGCCTTGTCGCCGCGCGTTGGGGGCTGATAAGAGCTTGGTGCCATGGGAAATCTCCTCTTCTTTTGTAGTTCACCTTAGCGCAGCTTTGCGACCTGTATAAGGTTCAATTGCCCCAAGCGTGAAAAACCGCCTAACACACAGGATATTCGACCTTTTGTCTGACCTTTACCTGACCCCCCCTGTTGCCGCATTGATCTTCTTCGTTGTGGTCGTATGCGGCCACAATTTCCGCATGACATGGAAAAAGCAGGCCCCGGGTTGGCAAAAGAAGGCTTGGCTGTTTGGAGTTCCGGCAGGAATTGGCCTGCTTGTGCTGGGGTTCATGCCCTTGAAAATGTAAGGCTGGTTTGACTCTGGCAAAGGCCACTGGCATACGCCGATCACGCTTTTCCACAGGAGATTCCCGCATGCGTCTTTTGCCTATTCTGGCTGTTGCGACACTCGTATCCGGCTGTTTGTTCGACAAAGAGCCGGACGTCGTGCGTTTGTCTGGCGAGACGATGGGAACGACCTTCAACATCACAGCAATTGGCGACGATGTCGACGAAGAAGCCCTTGCCGTAGCGGTTGAGGAAACCTTGGCAGACGTAAATGCCAAGATGTCCAATTGGGACGAAAATTCTGAAGTTTCCAAGTTTTCCAAGTCGCAGAGCACCGAGCCGACGCAGGTTTCAGATGAATTTGCCCTGGTCATCGCGGCGGCCAATGACGTCCACGAAAAATCTGGCGGTACATTCGATGTAACGCTTGGACCTCTGATTGAACTCTGGGGATTCGGACCGCGTAAACCCGAAGACCCTGTTCCCTCGGACGAAGACATTCAGGCCGCATTGAACAGTGTCGGGCAGGCGCGTCTTTTGACATTGGATCGTGAGGCCGGGACTTTGGTCAAGTCGGATGCCGGGGTCGGGATCAACTTGTCGGCCATAGCAAAAGGTTACGGGATTGATGCCGTTGCAGGCACCCTGCGGGATGCGGGGATTGAGGATTACATGGTCGAGATCGGCGGCGATCTGGTCACCATGGGTGAAAACGATAAGGGCGAGGCTTGGCGGATCGGGATCGAGAAACCCGAAGCAGGGGCGCAGAACCTGCAGTTGATCGTGCAATTGGACGATCTGGGCATGGCGACGTCCGGCGACTACAAGAATTTCTTCGAACAGGACGGTGTGCGCTATTCGCATATCATCGACCCGACCACAGGGCGGCCGATCACGCATCGTACCACATCGGTGACCGTACTGGCCGAAAACGCGATGATGGCGGATGCGTGGGCGACGGCGATGCTGGCGCTGGGTCAGGAAAAAGGTATGGAACTGGCCGAGAAGCATAAACTTGCCGTGTATTTCATCTCGCGGGATGTGACAGGCGGCGAAGATGCCTATATTACAGTACATAGCACCGCGTTCAAAGACGCTTTGGGCACCAACTGAAAGCAGGAACAGATATGAGCACCTTTATTCTGGCATTTATCCTGTTGGCCCTTGTGATGGTGGGCATGTCACTGGGTGTCATGTTGATGGGGAAGACCATCAAAGGTAGCTGCGGCGGCCTGAACGCAATCTCGGGTGCTGATAAATGCGTGGTTTGCCAGAAAGACGTCGACCCAAACAGCCCGCTGCGCGATCAATTGCAATGCAAGCGCGCCAAGAAAATGCTGGAACAGATGGAACGCGAAGCGCAGGTGTGATTTGCGCTTAACCGACGGGCAGGGGTTAGCTAATCTGCGACCCTGACGATCGGGGAGGCATCGCGTTGGCCAAAGCTAAAAACATTCTGTTCATAATGTTTGACCAGCTCCGCTGGGATTACCTGAGTTGCTACGGCCACCTACACTTACACACCCCAAATATTGACCGATTGGCAGCGCGTGGGGTGCGTTTTGATCGCGCCTATATCCAGTCGCCGATCTGCGGGTCGTCGCGCATGTCCACCTATACCGGGCGCTATGTGCATTCGCACGGTGCGTCCTGGAACGGCATTCCGCTCAAGGTAGGTGAAATGACAATGGGGGATCATCTGCGCAAAGCCGGGATGGAGTGTTGCCTGGTCGGGAAGACTCATATGCGGGCAGATGCCGATGGCATGGCGCGGCTGGGTCTGGAGCCTGACAGCCTGATCGGCGCGCGCGTAGCAGAATGCGGCTTCGATGTGTTTGAACGCGACGACGGGATGCTTCCAGAAGGGCCGGATGGGTATTACGACCCTGACGGCGCGAAGGAATACAACAAGTTTCTGACCGCCAAGGGTTATGAGAGTGACAATCCCTGGCATGACTTTGCCAATTCCGGTTTGGATGCGGACGGCAATGTCTTGTCGGGCTGGTTTCTGAAAAACTCGACCGAGCCCGCCAACATCGCCGAGGAAGACAGCGAAACGCCGTACCTGACCGGACGGGGGATCGAGTTCATGAGATCTCATGCCGGTCCGTGGTGTTGTCACCTGAGCTTCATCAAACCCCACTGGCCATACATTGTGCCGGAACCTTACGCCTCGATGTATGGGCCTGAACATATGCTGCCCGTTGTCCGCGCTGAAACCGAGCGGCAGAACGCCCATCCGATCCTCAGGGCCTTTATGGACACCAAGGTGGGGCAGGCTTTTTCCCGCGAAGACGTTCGGGACGCCGTGATCCCGGCCTATATGGGATTGATCAAACAGGCGGACGATCAAATGGGCCGCTTGTTTGAGTGGATGGAAGAGACCGGTCGGATGGACGATACCATGATCGTTCTGACCTCGGACCACGGAGACTTTCTGGGCGATCACTGGATGGGGGAAAAGACGTTCTTCCATGATGCCTCGACCAAGGTTCCCCTGATCATTTACGACCCTTCGCCCGAAGCCGACAGCACGCGCGGAACGGTTTGTGATGCTCTGGTCGAATCGATCGACCTTGCCCCAACTTTCGTTGACGTAACTGGCCAAGAAATTGCGTATCACATTCTGGAAGGGCATTCCCTGTTGCCGATCCTACACGGTCTGCGCACGGAAACACCTCGGGATGTAGTGATCTGCGAATACGACTATTCTGCGTCTCCGATTGCGGACAAGCTGAACGCGTCAGTTCGGGATGCCGTGATGTTCATGGTCGCCAACAAAAAGTGGAAACTGATCCACTGCGAAGGCGGGCATCGCCCATTACTGTTTGATCTGGAGAATGACCCGAATGAACTGAACGATTTGGGTGGCTCTGCGGATCATGAAGACGTTATCGCGGACATGTATTCGCATCTTTTCAGATGGACACGTCGCCAGTCGCAGCGCACCACCCGGTCCGAGCAACAGTTGATCGAAATGCGCACCAAAAGCCGAGGGCGCGGAGTCGTGGTCGGGGTCTACGATGAAAACGACGCTCCGCTGGAACTGACGGTGAAGTACCGGAGCCGGACAGCACGGCCTTACCGAGAGCTCACCAGCAAAGACTAGCCCGCTGTATGAATTCTTAGGCTTAACGGAATAAAGGCGGTTCACCCGCCGCAGGCCAGACGATACAAGACCAACCAAGAGCAGATAATCCGGAGAGCCGAAATGACCGCCCCCAAACCAGTTGTCCTGTGTATTCTTGATGGTTGGGGTCTGTCAGAGGACACGACCGCCAATGCACCCTTGCTGGCGAACACGCCAACCTTTGACAAGATCATGGCGAACGGGCCGCACGCGACCTTGATCACGCATGGCCCGGATGTTGGGCTGCCCAGTGGTCAGATGGGCAATTCCGAAGTTGGCCATACCAATATCGGCGCCGGGCGCGTTGTGGCGATGGATCTGGGGCAGATTGATCTGGCGATTGAAGATGGCTCGTTCTTCGAAAACGAGGCGCTGCAAGCCTTCATCACCAAGGTGAAAGCGTCAGGTGGCACGGCACACCTGATGGGTCTGGTTTCGGACGGGGGCGTACACGGGCACCTGAACCATATAGTCGCCGCGGCAAAGGCGATCACGGATGCCGGAGTTCCGGTGGCTTTGCACGCTGTAACCGACGGCCGCGATGTGGCCCCAAAATCTGCGTTTACCTACGTTGCAGAACTGGAAGGCCGGTTGCCGGAAGGTGCACGTATTGTGACAGTCAGCGGGCGCTATTTTGCGATGGACCGCGACAACCGCTGGGAACGCGTCAGCGAAGCATACGGCGCGATGATCAAAGGGCAGGGGCGAGCGGCAGCCACAGCGCATGGCGCGATTGACCACGCATACAACCAGTCAGAAACCGACGAGTTCATTGTGCCGACGGTGTTGGCTGAATTCGATGGCGTAAAAGACGGAGATGGGTTCTTCTGCTTGAACTTCCGCGCTGACCGCGCGCGCGAAATATTGCGCGCCATCGGGGAACCCGGCTTTGGTGACTTTGAAACGGGGCCGCGCCCGCAGCTATCCGCGCTTTTGGGCATGGTCGAATATTCCGACGGCCACAACGCCTATATGACCACCGTCTTCCCTAAGCGCGATATCGTAAACACGCTGGGCGAATGGGTGGCCAAACAGGGACTGCGCCAGTTCCGTCTGGCAGAAACCGAAAAATACCCGCACGTCACCTTTTTCCTGAATGGTGGCAAGGAAACCCCGGAATCGGGCGAGGATCGCTTTATGCCCAAATCGCCCAAAGTCGCGACCTATGACCTACAGCCCGAAATGTCTTCTGCAGACGTCACAGCCAAATTCGTTGAAGCAATTGAAGAAGGTTATGACCTGATTGTCACAAACTATGCCAACCCGGATATGGTTGGACACACAGGCGATCTACAGGCCGCGATCAAGGCATGCGAAGCGGTGGATCAGGGGCTCGCACAGGTAGCTGCGGCGCTTGAAAGGGCGGGCGGGGCGATGATCGTGACGGCTGATCACGGAAACTGCGAGGTGATGGTCGACCCAGAAACCGGTGGACCCCACACTGCTCACACGCTGAACCCGGTGCCGGTTGCTTTGATTGGCGGCCCATCCGGTGCGTCGCTGCGGGATGGGCGTTTGTCTGATCTAGCACCCACGCTTCTAGCCCTGATGAATATTGACCAGCCGCCAGAGATGACCGGGCAGAGTTTGTTGTCATGACGCTTCGCGCGCTTATTCTGGCGATGGCTCTCACGTCGCCTGCCAGCGCACAGACTGATCCGTCGACGGCTGCGCTGAACGCCGCGCGCAAACTTGAACAGGCGTCAATTGCACTGACCGAAGCTGACAGTGCCCGAGATCGCGTACGCGCACTGACTGCGACAATACAGGCCTATGAAGCCGGGCTTTCAGCAATGCGGGACGGTTTGCGCCGGGCCGCCACGCGTGAGGCCCAATTGACCGCCGAACTGCACGCACGCGAAGAGGATGTGGCCCAGCTATTGGGTGTCCTTCAAACCATTGAGACAACCGCGCCGCCGGTTCTCATGCTGCACCCGTCTGGCCCGTTGGGGTCGGCGCGCGCCGGGATGATGCTGTCCGAAGTCACTCCGGCCTTGAATGCCCGCGCACAGGCATTGGCCGAAAACCTGCATGAGGTTCAGACGCTGCGCCTTTTGCAGCAGAACGCGTCTGAAACCCTGACCGAAGGGTTGGTTGGGGTGCAGACCGCGCGCACCAAGTTGAGCGAAGCGATCTCTGATAGAACGGACTTTCCCCGCAGATTTGTAGAAGACCCGATCCGCACCGCCATTCTGATTTCCTCGACCGAAACTCTGGAAGGGTTTGCCAGCGGATTGTCGGAAATATCGGAAGGTGAAATCGCGCAGACCGATGCGAATGTTTCAAACCGACAAGGCCAGATCGCTCTGCCAGCGCGGGGTGTCATTTTGCACCACGCCAACGAATCTGATGCTGCAGGTGTCACCCGACCAGGTATCGTCCTGGCAACCCGGCCACGCGCGATTGTCACGTCGCCAACTGCCGCAACCATTCGATATCGCGGGCCTTTGTTGGAACTTGGCAACCTGATAATTCTTGAACCTCAGCCGGGACTGCTGTTCGTTTTTGCAGGCTTGCAGGAGGTTTATGGCGAGACCGGACAAGTGATCCCCGAGGGCACTCCGGTCGGGTTGATGCCCGGGGAAACACCAGAAATAGGCGCTATTTTGTCAACAAGCGGTGATGGCACTGGAACTGAGCGGTCAGAAACGCTCTATATAGAGGTAAGACAAGATAACAGCCCCGTGGACCCGGAATCTTGGTTTCGGACCGACAAGGATGGATAAACGAGTATGAAGAAATTTGTGATGGCCGGTTTGGCCGGAACCCTGGCAGGTATCGTCGCAACGACACAGATTGCCGGTCCCCTGCTTGCTCAAGAGGCCGAAAACAAGGCCAGCGTGTATGAGCAACTGGACCTGTTTGGCGATATTTTTGAACGCATTCGCGCGCAATATGTCGAAGAGGTTGAGCCCGAAGAACTGATTGAAGCCGCGATTGACGGGATGCTGACATCGCTGGACCCGCATTCAAGCTATCTGTCGCCTGATGACGCCGAGCAGATGCGCGTCCAAACCCGGGGTGAGTTCGGTGGGTTGGGCATCGAGGTCACACAGGAAGAAGGCTTTGTAAAAGTCGTCTCACCCATCGACGGTACTCCGGCGGATGAGGCGGGGATCGAGGCAGGAGACTTCATCACGCATGTTGATGGCGAAAGCATCTTGGGGCTGACGCTGGATAAGGCCGTTGACCTGATGCGCGGCCCTGTCGGGTCCGAGATTATCATCACGGTCGTCCGGGAAGGTGAAACTGATCCTTTTGACGTCACCATCATCCGCGACACGATCAAGCTGACTGCTGTGCGCGCCCGGACCGAAGGCACAAGCGTCGTGCTGCGTGTAACCACTTTCAACGACCAGACCTTCCCCAATCTGGAAGAAGGATTGAATGAGCAGATCGCCGAAATCGGCGGTATCGACAAGGTCAACGGCGTTGTCCTCGACCTCAGGAACAACCCGGGCGGGCTGTTGACGCAGGCGATCAAAGTGTCTGATGCCTTCCTGAACGAAGGCGAGATTGTCTCGACCCGCGGCCGTGACGCAAATGATGGCGAGCGGTTTAATGCAACGCCGGGCGATCTGGCCGAAGGCAAGCCAATTGTCGTGCTGATCAATGGTGGATCTGCATCAGCGTCCGAGATCGTCGCAGGTGCGCTTCAGGATCACCGCCGTGCGATTGTTGTTGGGACTAAGAGCTTTGGTAAAGGGTCGGTACAGACCGTCATGCCTCTGCGGGGCGACGGCGCAATGCGCCTGACCACGTCGCGCTACTATACCCCGTCGGGCCGCTCGATTCAGGCGCTTGGTGTCAGCCCGGACATCATCGTCGAGCAACCGCGTTCGGCGCCAGAAACAGAAGAAGACGAAAGCGATGCGCGCACCCGGTCCGAGGCTGATCTGCGTGGCAGCCTGAACAATGACAGTCTGAGCGAAGATGAGATTCGCCAGATAGAGGAAGATCGCGCCAAGGCCGAGGAAACGGCTGAACTACGGGAAGAGGATTATCAACTGGCCTATGCCATTGACATTCTCAAGGGTCTTTCAGCGTTTAGTCCAAATGGGCCATCCCAATAAGATACCAGGGCCGCCAACTGGCGGCCCTTTTTCTTTCCCTCAGCTTTCGACGCTGCGCAGCTTGTCTTCGTCTAGCATCATCGCCAGAACGACACCCACCGAAACAGATATGGCGGCAAAGACAAACGCCATGTTCATACCGGTGTCGAACGCTGCAGCGATTGCGGACTTAACGCTTTCCGCTTCTGCCGAACTGAGCTTGGACATGACCGCCTTTGCTGAGTCCGTTGTCAGGGTTCCCCCGTTAATGGCCCTTTGATCCGCCTCTGACATGTTGATGCCGTCCTCGGAAAGCCTTTTGCCAAGACTGGACAGGCTGGTGACATACATGATCGCCGTTGCACAGGCGACCGAGATCGCCCCATAGACCAGGTGGGTCATAAAGCTTAATCCGCCTACCAGCCCCGCGCGTTCAGGCTTGACGGCGCAGACAGCGGCCGTGCCGGAGGGCCCGACAGTAAGCGTGGCACCCAAGCCAATCATCGCCATGCCGGGCAAAATCTGGAAATAGCCAAGGCCACTGGGCATCACGACGATACTGACTGCACCCACGGTTGCGATGAGATAGCCCCAGAGCAGCAGGCGTTTGGGGCCAAAGTCATTATAAAGCGTACCCGAAACGATCGACCCGACGGCCAACAAAACGGTCAGCGGGGCAAGGCCAAGCGCCGAATGAAACACCGACCAGCCCAGAACCTTTTGCATATATTGCGGGAAATACAGCAATCCGACAAAGGCCGCCGATACATTGAACATGTTAAGGCCCAGCGTAATTCGGAACTCGCGGTTCTGCATCATTTGCGGCATCAGCAACGGCTCTTTCACACGCTTTTCGACCATCGGGAAAAAGAAAAACAAGACGGCGCTGACGAAGAACAGCATTAGTAACGGGACTGACGTCCATCCCCAATCGGCACCCACGTCCAGCCCGTAGAGCAGTAACAAAACCGCAAAGGACAGAAGGCCCATACCAGCGAAATCCAGGTGCTCGCCCTTTTTGTGCTGAGTTTCACGCTCCATCAAAACAAGAGCTGTCACCATCGAAATGGTCGAGAAGACGACATTTGCCAGAAAGAACATCCTCCAGTCACCAAAGCTGACGGCCATGCCGCTGATCATCGGACCGAAGACATTGCCGGTGGTTACGCCGGCAAGGATCAGACCCATGATCATGGCTCTGTGTTCTGGTTTGGAAACCTTGGTGGCACCGAAGGCCAAAGTGCAGGGCCACACGCATCCTGCGCCGATCCCCTGCAAGGCACGTGACGCGATCAGAAAATCCAGGCTTGGCGAAACAAAACACATGACCGAGGAAAACAGAAAGATTGAAAGGCCAATCAGCATCATCCTGCGATGGCCAAACATATCCCCCATGCGGCCACCCGCGACCATGGTCATGGCAAAAAACAGGGCATAGATATTCAGCACCCACTGAGTGCTGGTGATATCAGCGTCAAAGCTGTTTTCGATCGCGGGTACCAATATCAAGGCACCCGTAAAGTCGATGCCGATGCCGAACCCTGTCACCATCAGCGCGATAACCTTGATTATGCTGGCTCGGTCCATGAACGCACCCTGTTCCCGAAAAATGCATCTATGATGCATGGAAACAAGCCGAAAGATAGGGTTATGCGGTCTCCAGGGGGTCGATTGCCTAGTCGCCCGACGTCTGTACCCGGCGGAAAGCGCGCTTCAACATATCCAGTTCGGCGCGCAGCAAGTTGATCTCGGCTCTTATGTCGTCAGCCGCCGCCGTTCCAGCGATCACAGTGAAATCAGCAAGTTTCTGTGACGTTTCCCGGTCCACGATTAGAAAACTGTGGACCCCGTCGGACAAGGCTGCGGTGGGGACTTCTACGCTCAGAGCCCATCCGCCTTTGGTCGGAGACAAGGCAACACCATCCAGTTCTTGCCCCAGATACCGAACTTCGATCCGAGGTTCCGTTTCTGCTGAAAGGTGCCCGTGCCAGATGCCGTTTTCCAGTCGGATGGGCGTCAGAATAGGGGGTGTCATATCCAAGTAACTCACAAATCGGCACGGAAGTGGCGGCAGAAGGTCAGGTCGCGCAGAATGATGCGGTTCATTGCGGGATTGTCCATGATCAAGTCCAGCCAAACCTTATCAATGCGCCGTTCATTCAAAGGTAAATGCGCAAGATCGAAATCTGCCACGCTGGAGGTGTGGGATATGTCAAGCGGACGCAGGACCTGATCGGTATTTGGGCCGTGCTGGATATTCAGCCGCGCCATGATGCTTGATGGGCGCTCTGCCTCGGCATGCACGTCAACCCGCACCAGATGTTGTTTGCTGAATCCTTGCGTGGCCTCAACAGGCAAATCAACGGTCAGGGACAGAAATGATCCGGTGAACCCGAATACTTCAAGGCTCAGTCCAAATGCGGCAAGGTCGGCGTCCCGCGTGTTTCGCGTTTGTCGGATTCCAATCTCGGACAAACGGCAGTCATGAAACAAAGACACATGCTGATCCACCGTGACTTTACGAGGGGCCGATGCCACACCGGAACGCGGCAGCGGTCCCCGCCAAAGATCCGGCCGCCAGTACCAATCTGTTCCCAGCGGCTTAGGAAACTGAGACGAGCCAATCAGCGGGCGCATCAGTTGACCGTCTGCTTCGTGAATCAAGTGGTCGAGGTGACCGCGCAGCCTGCGCGCCTCGTCTCGTTGTGCGCGCAAAGTCGCGGGCGCGGCGTCTGATGCAGACTGTGCAGCCTGACGCCAACGCGCAAGAACTTTGCGGTGTATATAGCGATCCAGAAGTCTGCCCATAATCCTATCGCCTGAAGGTACTTCTCTTTAGTCAAAGACAGCGATCAGGATAAAGCGGAATTCGAACAAACAGGATTAATTTTCGCGAAACGCCATTACGCTTTGGGCTGGGCAGTCCGGTGGCGTTCTGATACGTCAGGCGGCGTTCTTGCAATCAACCGGGTCTATGCGTACCGTCCGGCACCTGATTGCTGTGGATCATCCGAAAAACTGCATACCAATTTTTGATACAAGGCCGGGGCATGGAACCCACTCTTTTTTCATTCATCTGGAAATATTCAAAGAAACAACAGCTTGTGTTGCTGGTTCTGACTGTATTCTCGTTTCCGTTTCTTTATGCCTCGCTCGAACTGCCAAAGCAGATCATCAACGATGCCATCGGTGCGCCCAGTGATAGCGTGACGGTAATGGGCGTGACGTTCACGCAGGTGCAGTATCTTCTGATCCTCTGCGTTGCGTTTCTGGCGACCGTGATTGCCAGCGGATTGATGAAGATGCGGATCAACACAATGAAGGGCGTGCTGGCCGAACGGATGCTGCGCCGCCTGCGCTTTACGCTGATCCATCGTACCATGCGGTTTCCCAAGTCCTATTTTGCCACCACCAGTCAGGGTGAGTTGGTATCCATGATCACATCCGAGGCCGAGCCGATGGGCGGGCTGATGGGCGACGCCATCGCACAGCCGGTGTTTCAGTTTGGTCAGATGATGACTATTGTCACTTTTCTGTTCATGCAAAGCGTCTGGTTTGGTTTGGCCAGTATCGCACTGATCCCGCTGCAGGCCTGGCTGATCCCTAAGCTACAGCGGCAGATCAACCTTCTGAACAAAGATCGCATTCAGGAAGTGCGCAGACTGAGTTCCGAGATCGGCGAAAGCGCGGCAGGGATCAGTGATCTTCGCACCAATGGCGGTTGGCGGTATCGCCTGGCACAGTTCAGTCACCGTTTGGGAACCTTGTTCGAAATCCGTTTCAAGATCTACAACAAGAAGTTCTTCATGAAGTTCCTCAACAACCTGATCACGCAGATCACGCCGTTCCTGTTCTATTCAGTAGGCGGGTATCTTGCGATCAAGGGCGAGGTGACTGTGGGCGCGCTTGTCGCCGCATTGGGTGCTTACAAGGATCTCAGCGGCCCGTGGAAAGACCTGCTGACCTATTACAATCAGGTGCAGGACATGTCGCTGCGGTGGGAAGTTGTGACCGAGCGTTTTGCGCCTGACAACATGATCCCCGAAGAGTTGTTTTTGGGCGAACCCGAGACCATTCCTCATCTCACGGGCGCGATTCAGCTTCAGAACATCACCGTTCGCGATGGTGACGGAAAGACGGTCCTGGAAGACATCGACTTGACCATACCCAAGGGTGCCCGTGTGGCCATCAAGTCATCAAACGCGGCCGAACGCAGCGCTTTGGCACAATTGCTGACCCGGGAAATTTTGCCGGTTCAGGGGGGCGTCGTCATAGCAGGGCACGATCTTCAGGGCTTGCATCAGGCTGTGATCGCGGCGCGGATCGGATATGCATATTCTCGCCCTTACCTGTTTGATGGCACGCTGGGGGACAACCTGCTTATGCCGCTGCGAACCCATCCTCAGCATGAGGAAGACGCAAAAAAGGCCCCTAGCCGATGGCAGATCGAAGCGGAACGCGCCGGAAACCCAGTGGATTCCTTGTCTGATGACTGGATTGATCCCGGACTGGCCGGTCTGGAAGATGCCGAAGAAATCCGCGATTGGTGGTTCCAACTTGTTGAAGCGATGGGCATTGACGAGTTCATGTTCCGCCGCACGTTGCGCAGCCAGTTCGACCCGGTTCAGCACCCGACACTTGCGCGTGACATCGTGGGTTTGCGCGACGTTGTTGCCGAGCGGCTTAGGGACAGAGGGTTGGATCGCTATGTTTACCGGTTCGACCCGGATCGGTTCAATCCAGCCGTTCCCTTGGGCGGCAACCTGCTTTATGCGGCTCCGTCGCGGGACATTTCTCCGGATATTCTGGCCGGTGACGGACGGTTCATGTCCATGCTGCGCGCGCATGAGTTGGACGATGACGCGATGGGTATCTCAAGCGCGGTTCTCAAGACACTGAACCGCACGTTTGGGCGCGACGGGACAGACCACCCGCTGTTCCTGCGCCTTGGTATGACCAAGGAGATGTACTATCGGCTGCTGGATATCGAGGAACGGCGCATTGCTAAGGGCGACGACGCGATCAGCGAACGCGAGCGCGCATTGCTGCTAACGGTCCCTTTCCTGTTGACGGCCGAGCAGATCGGCCCGGATTTCCCGGATGAATACAAAGAAAAGATCCTTTCGATCCGAAGCAATCAGGCTGAACGGCTGCGAACATCAATGGATGGCATGTTCATCCCCGTAGACCCTGATGCCTATATCGGGCGCATGACGGCTATGGAGAATGCTCTGTTTGGTCGGATTTCACTGACGGCAGGGGCCCATGCGGATGAGATCGAGGATGTTGTTGCGGAAACCATGAACGAGGCCGGTTTACGTCGCCGAGCAGCCGCCATCATCTATGACCTGCCATCCGGCTTGGGTGGAAACAACTTGCCGACGGTCTTCCAGGAAAGGGCCGCCTTCTCGCGTGCGGGGATCAAGCGCCCCGATGTGCTGATCCTCGACAAGGCGCTGGCCAGCCACGATTCCGAAAGCCGCCTGCGCACGCGACTGAAGCTGCGCGAGTTGTTGCCGGATTCGATCATGATCTTCATGGAGGACAGCTTTGCCCATCCCGAAGCCTATGACCTGTTCGTCGAGATCAAAGATGGGCGCATCGACGGTGTCTCGAAAGCGACCGCCGAGGAAGACGCCAGCGTTGTCGGCGATCTGGGCCGCAAGCTGAAGATCATTTCATCGACCGAACTGTTCGCCGGAATAGATGCCAAAAACCAGCGCCTGTTGGCGTTTTCGGCGCAATGGTATGATGTGGCAGCCGGGCAGGTGATATTCTCTCACGGGCAAGCGCCGGATGCGGCGTATCTTTGCATTTCCGGTGAGGCCAGTCTTGAATGGCCCGAAGACGGCGGCGGTTCCCGTCCGATTTCAACGGTCGGGCCGGGCCGGTTGATCGGCGATCTTTCAATCATAACCAATGATCCAAGGCAGTTGAATCTGGTCGCGGTCAGCGACTGTTCGTTCCTTCGAATCGGTGCGGAGGAACTTCGCGCTGTCGTCGAAAGCGATGCAGGTGTGGCCGTTCAATTGCTTGAAACCGTTGCGGGTTATCTGAATTCTCTGGCAGATCAAATAAACGCCACCAAAGATTCAACCGAATTCTGGGAAGAGTTTGACCTAGCAGAAGGTGAAAGTGACCGTGTCTGAACCCCGCCCAGCGTACTACGCCGCACATGAAGGTCTGGTTGCCGAAGCGCGCCCAAAGCCCGAGCTTTGGCGCCTGCTTGTCGGCTTGGGCTTGGTCGCTGTTGTGGTCACCGTAATGAACCTCGTTCTATTCAGCGTGGTTGTGGGCTTTGGGTCAAATGCGGTGGCCGAAGGGTTTTTGACAGGGTCTACACCGCTGGCGATGATTATTTTATTGTCTAGTTTTGGCTTCGTCACGCTAGGCGTCAGGATGGCGGTTCGGCGGCTTCAAAATAGGTCGCTGGGTTCTGTTCTTGGCTCATTTCGAAGAAGTGCGCGCCAATTCTGGGTTGTGTTTCGCGCGCTGCTGATCCTTGGTTTGGTGATCGCAGTCCTGCCACCCTATGACATGGGGGCTCCGTTGACCCCTAATCTGGGTCTCTCCACGTGGTTAATGCTGTTGCCGCTGTCGCTGCTAGCGGTACTGATTCAAACCAGCGCCGAGGAAGTGCTGTTTCGCGGGTACATACAACAAAGCCTTGCAGCTCGGTTCCAGTCCCCCATCATTTGGATGGGACTACCGTCCCTGTTATTTGCCCTCGGCCACTACGCGCCGGCTGCTGCAGGGGACAATGCGGGGCTGATCGCGTTGTGGTCTTGCATGTTCGGCCTGCTTGCGGCTGACCTCACGGCGCGGTCCGGCACACTGGGTCCGGCTATCGCCTTGCATTTCTTCAATAACCTTATTGCGCTGCTGCTGATCTCGTTGCCAGACAACTTGAGCGGCCTGGCCCTTTTCATTCTGCCCTATGACATGTCCGACACGGATATGGTGCGCGGATGGTTATATGTAGACTTCGCCGTCATGATCGTCGGCTGGCTGACAGCACGCCTTGCGCTCAGGCGTTGATTGCATTTCTTTCCGCAGCGTCTTATTTGACCTCCAAGCCGCACTAGCAAGGTTCCGATATGAACTGGATCACAAATTACGTCCGCCCCCGGATCAACTCGATCTTCTCGCGTCGGGAAGTGCCCGAAAACCTTTGGCACAAATGCAACGAATGCGGGACGATGCTGTTTCACCGCGAGCTGGCGGAAAACCAAAATGTCTGTACCCAGTGCGACCATCACATGGCGATCACGCCGCGGGACCGGTTCAAGCATCTTTTTGATGGCGGAATCTTCACCGAGGTAGACGTTCCCGCCCCCAAAGACGACCCGCTGCAGTTTCGGGATCAGAAAAAATATCCCGATCGCATGAAGGCGGCCCAGAAAAAGACGGGCGAAAAAGAAGCGATGCTTGTTGCCAAGGGTGAAATCGGACGCACGCCGATTATTGCCGCCGCACAAGACTTTTCCTTCATGGGTGGGTCGATGGGCATGTATGTCGGCAACGCCATCATTGCCGCCGCGCAAGAGGCCGTAAAACTCAAGCGCCCGCTGATCCTGTTCTCGGCTGCGGGTGGCGCACGGATGCAGGAAGGCATACTAAGCCTGATGCAAATGCCGCGTACAACGGTGGCAGTCGAAATGCTCAAGGAAGCCAACCTGCCTTACATTGTCGTGCTGACCCATCCGACGACCGGCGGGGTTACGGCATCATATGCGATGCTGGGCGACGTGCATATCTCAGAACCCAACGCTCTGATCTGTTTTGCCGGGCCGCGCGTTATTGAACAAACAATTCGCGAAAAGCTGCCCGAAGGGTTCCAGCGCGCGGAATACCTTTTGGATCATGGGATGTTGGACCGGGTAACCAAGCGTACAGAAATGCGTGAGGAACTGATCACCATCACGCGGATGTTGATGAATCAACCTCCTGCGGTCAAAGGTGACCTTCCAGCCCCCAAACCTGAAGAAGCACAGCCCGGCAATCCGGCTGACACTGCACAAGAGAAATGACCCCTCAGTCGTCGGACCTCATCCTCGAACGGATGATGGCGCTTCACCCCAAGATCATTGACCTGACCTTGGACCGCGTATGGCGTTTGCTGGTCGCATTGGACTATCCGCAGGAAAAACTACCGCCCGTCATCCATATTGCCGGAACAAATGGCAAGGGGTCGACCCTGGCCATGATCCGCGCCGGGTTGGAAGGGGCAGGTCTTAAGGCCCATGCCTATACCTCACCTCACCTGGCACGGTTTCACGAACGCATCCGCCTCGCCGGAGAATTGATTTCTGAACCTGCACTTACCGAAGTACTGGACGAGTGTTACGCCGCGAATAACGGCGATACCATCACGTATTTTGAAATAACAACCTGCGCCGCGCTGCTAGCATTTGCACGCACGCCTGCGGATTACACCCTGCTCGAAGTCGGATTGGGTGGACGTCTGGACGCGACAAACGTCGTGCACAATCCTGCGGTCACAGTAATCACCCCTGTATCCATCGACCATGAACAGTTTCTGGGGAATACCCTTGGAAAAATAGCGGCCGAGAAGGCGGGCATCATCAAACCCGGGGTCCCTTGTATCGTTGGGCCGCAACAAGATGAAGCGCTGGAGGTGATTGAATACACCGCCGCTCGCCTTGGCGCACCCCTGTTGATTCATGGCCAGCACTGGCATGTCGTCGAAGAAAACGGGCGTCTCGTGTATCAGGACGAAACAGGTCTCCGTGACCTGCCACTGCCGAACCTCCTGGGCGCGCACCAGATTCAGAACGCAGGCGCGGCCCTTGCCGTCATGCGTCATTTGGATCTGGGGGACGACGCGTATGAGGCCGCAGTAACAAAGGCCGAATGGCCCGCACGGATGCAACGGTTAAAGTCGGGTCCCTTGGTCGAGCAAGCCCAAGATGCTGAACTATGGCTGGATGGCGGTCACAACGCCGCCGCGGGTGTTGCGCTTGCGGATGTGCTTGCGAAACTTCCGTCACGCCCAACGCATATGATCTGCGGCATGCTGAACACAAAAGATGTAACCGGGTACCTAAAGCCCTTGGCCAATCAGTGCCAAAGCCTGACGGCCGTTTCAATTCCGGGCGAGGCCGCAACTCTTAGCGCGGATGAAACCGCCGCCGCCGCCGCCCAGGTAGGACTGGCATCGACCACTGCAGACAGCGTCACAGATGCCCTTCAGTCCATTGTCGGCAATGATCCTCAGGCTCGCGTCCTGATCTGCGGTTCCCTCTATCTGGCTGGGAACGTCCTGCGCGAAAACGCCTGATACTTCACCTGGCCTAAAAATATCCCGGGGGAGGCGCGGCTTGCCGCGGCGGGGGCAGAGCCCCCTAATTCCCCCAATCCTGATCATGCATTTCCCGCAGACGTGACGAGGTACGCTCAAATTCAAAGGTGCCTTCACCTTCGACATACAGCATCTCCGGCTCAGCCGCTGCCGAGCAGATCAGCCGCACTTTGGCCTCGTACAACGCATCAATCAACGTCACAAAGCGCTTGGCTTCGTTAAAGTTGTTCCGCGACAGACGGGGGATATCCTCTAGCACCAGAACCTTGACCGCCTCTGCGATGGCAAGATAATCCGCAGGTCCCAGCATCCGGCCGCAAAGATCATAGAAGCTGGCCCGCGCAACGCCATTCCGAAACTCAGGTAACTCGACCGCACGGCCATTGACCTGCAGTATCAGCGGATCTGCAACGCCGCCGGACAGGTCGTTCCAGACCGAGCTGATGTTCTGCCGTGCTTCAGGTCCAATGGGTGAGAAATAGACAGGCGCACCTTCCAAACGGTTTTGGCGATAATCCGTTGGCGAGATCAGCTCCCACACCTGCAGCTGTTCCTTGATATGGGCAATGAATGGCAGGAAGAGTTGCCGGTTCAAACCATCCTTGTACAAGTCGTCAGGGTGACGGTTCGACGTCGTGATCACGACAACCCCACCTGCGTGCAGCAGATCGAACAGACGCCCAACGATCATGGCATCCGTGATATCCGTGATCTGCATTTCATCAAATGCCAGCAACCGAACCGACTTGACGACGGCGTCCGCAACTGGGGCCAAGGCATCTTCAACACCATCGTTTCTGGCCTTGTGCATACCGGCATGAATTTCCTGCATGAAGGCATGAAAATGCACGCGCCTAGCCGGAATGCCGTCAAGAGCGTCGACGAACATGTCCATCAACATGGACTTGCCGCGCCCAACGCCGCCCCACAGATACAATCCTTTAGGCGGCGGGGGTGGCTTGCGAAACAAACCGCGCTTTACCGGTTTCGCCAACGTTGAGCGGATGCGTTCAAAATGCGGTAGAACTGCCTCTTGCGCGTCATCCCGTGTGAGGGTTCCATCTGCGACGCGAGCCTCATAAAGCGAAATCAAATCCGTCATAGCCCGAGGCATACCCTCTGCATCGCGCATTGAAAAGCAGCCAGACCTGCCCTGCATCAATTTTGCTTATCTACGGCCCCAAAACTTCTGAATTGACCGGACTAATTTTTGATTTAGCGTCTGCCTTCCAATGTCATGAGGTTTCAATGCCCCAGCCACCGCGCCTTCTGAATCCTATCCTGATCGTCGGTTGTATTATCGTGACGGTCAGTTTCGCCGTGCGCGCGTCATTTGGTGTGTTCCAGATCCCGATTGAACAAGAGTTCGGATGGCTGCGCACAGATTTTTCGATGGCTATCGCGATTCAGAATCTGGCATGGGGATTCGGACAGCCCATATTTGGCGCTATTGCGGAAAAAACCGGCGACCGGCGTGCCATCGTGTTGGGGGCACTGACTTATGCCGCTGGTATGGTGCTGTCGGCGTGGTCGGTGACGCCGCTCGAACATCAGATGTATGCTTGGCTTGTTGGGTTCGGCATTGCCGGGACGGGATTTGGCCTTGTGCTTGCCGTCGTTGGTCGCGCCTCTTCGGATGAAAACCGGTCAATGTCTCTTGCCTTGGTAACCGCCGCCGGCAGTTGTGGGCAGATAATTGGTGCTCCGGCAGCCGAATGGATGCTGACATTTCTTCCTTGGCAGCAAGTATTTATCGTCTTCGCCATCGCGATTCTTGCGTTGATTTTGACGCTGCCTTTCATGCGGGCACCGCAAACGGTGTCGAAGGCAGAATTACAGGAAAGCATGGGGGAAATATTGGGGCGGGCCCTTCGCGATCCTTCCTACACCCTCATTTTTCTTGGGTTCTTTAGCTGCGGGTATCAGCTTGGGTTTGTGACAGCCCATTTCCCTGCCTTCGTGACCGAGATGTGCGGCCCGATCATGTCGGGGGGTATTTTACATTCCATTGGCATCACAACGACATCGGCGCTGGGGGCCGTGTCCATCTCTTTGATTGGTCTGGCGAATATCGGAGGGACCTTGCTGGCGGGATGGGCCGGAAGTCGCTATCCTAAGAAATACCTTCTGGCGTCCGTCTACACCGCGCGAACTTTTGCGGCCGCAGCCTTCATTATCTTTCCGATCACACCACTTTCCGTGGTTGTCTTTTCGTTGGTCATGGGTTCGCTTTGGCTCGCAACCGTGCCGCTGACCTCGGGTCTGGTCGCGCATCTTTATGGTTTGCGCTACATGGGCACCCTTTACGGGATTATCTTTTTCAGCCACCAGCTTGGCAGTTTTCTGGGTATTTGGCTTGGGGGACGCCTTTATGATCAATATGGCGATTACACGCTGGTTTGGTGGATTGGGGTCGCAATCGGGGCATTCAGCGCAATCGTTCACCTGCCTATACGTGAAAACAGGGATGCAGTCCCCGCCTGAGCTAGACGGCTTCTTCGGGCTTCAACAGCCCTTCTTTGACAAGGCGGTCAGCCCACCCCTGCGCGCCCTCAAAGTGGTGCGTCTGCCATCCACGTGAATGCGCCGTTTCAATGTTTTCAAGGCGATCGTCGGTGAACAACAAAGTATCGGGTGAAAGGCCGCAGTCTTCTTCGACCATTTGGTAGATAGGGACGTGCGGTTTGACCTCTTGCAGCCTTCCCGAAACATAGTGCCTGTCGAACTCGTTCAGAAATGGGTAGACCGTTGTCGCATAGTCAAAATTCTGTACTCCAAAATTGGTCAGAGCAAAAACTGGCACGCCTTTTCCCCGCAAAGCACGCTGTAAACGGACCGAATGCGGAATTTCGGGCGCGGCCAGTTCGATCCACTTATCGTGCCACATCCGAATTTCTTCGCGCCACTTGGGGTATTTCTCGGCCCAGTCATAGATCGTGTCCGTGAAGTGATGTCCTTGATCCACAAGGTCGTTCATTCCATGTAGATCGACTTCTTCAAACATGGCCCGGCGACGGTCTTCGCCGATCACCTTGTCGTAGTAACGTTCGGGCTGCCATTCGATAAGGACATTTCCGATGTCAAAAACTACGGCTTCAACCGCCATGGGCACACCTGTTCTGAAGGTTTACGTCGGCGCCGACTGAATCAAGCCAGGCGCCGATTGACAAGACCCAACCGCAGCGCAAAACGCCCCCCGGCGCGAGGACTATGCTTTTTGCGCTGCCCTCAATTCCCGTTCCAGCGCGTCCAGAAACCGCGATCTGTCGGCTTTGCCAAAGGGTTTGCCGCCACCGCCAGCACCAAGCGGATTGGCGGCGCGAAGGTCTGCCATCAGGTCACGCATAGCCAGTTGTTGTCCAATATTGGCTGCGGTGAACGCTTCGCCGTTGGGGCGTAATACGCGCGCGCCAGCCTCAACACATTTCGCGGCAAGCGGGATATCGGACGTGACAACCACATCGCCTGCGCCACAACGTTCAGCGATCCACTTATCGGCCTCATCCGCACCCTCAGATACGATAACAATTTGCACCAGTGGATTGGCCGAAGGCCGCAAGCCACCATTGGAGACAAGAGCCATCTGTACCTTGTGCCGCGTAGCGACGCGTTCAGCCTCGGCTTTAACCGGACAGGCGTCGGCGTCGATGAACAGCGTCGTCACGCCTTCTTCGCCTTTTTTTCGGCTGATGTCTTGCGCACCTTGAACTCATCCGGAATGGGCATTCGGTTGAAAGCATCCAGACCTGCGATTTTGTACGCCTCGGCCAGCGTCGGATAGTTGAACGTATTCTGTACGAAATAGTCCACCGTTCCCTTCAGGTTCAGCACCGCCTGCGCGATGTGGATCAGTTCGGTCGCGCCTTCGCCGACAATCTGCACGCCAAGAACCCGCCGGGTTTTTAGCGAGAACAGCATCTTCAGCATACCATGTTCCAAGCCCATGATATGCCCGCGAGAGGTTTCGCGGAATCGTGCCACGCCGACCTCGTATGGGATGCCGCGCTCCTGCAGTTCTTCCTCGGACATGCCGCAGGTGGAAATCTCGGGCACCGAATAGATGCCATAGGGATACCACGGGCTTTCCGGAAGAGTAGGGGTCTCCAAGGCGTGACACGCGGCGACGCGGCCCTGCTGCAGCGATGTCGATGCCAGCGAAGGATGCCCGATCACGTCGCCCGTCGCATAGATATGCGGCACGGCAGTCTGATAGGTTTTGCGGTCCACATTGATCCGGTTGCGGTGGTCTGTCTCAAGCCCCACAGCAGACAAGTTCAGGGCCGAAGTCGCACCCATTCGGCCAGCCGCAAATAGCAGCATCTCGGACCGCACGTGACGCCCATTGGCCAATGTCACCTCGACATGGCCGCCTGCGTCTTCGATCTTTTCGACCGCAGAACCCAGACGCAGGTCCACGCCGTTCTCGCGGATCTGGTGAGTGAAATCGTGGATCAGGCGGCTGTCGATGAAATCCAGAAACGTGTCGCGCGGTTCGATCAGCGTAACCCGCACGTCCAGCGCCGAAAACATGGTGGCATATTCCACCCCAATCACACCCGCGCCAATCACGCAAAGCGACCTTGGGATTTCGGCCATTTCAAGAAAGTCATCCCCATCGACCACGGTCTTGCCATTAAATGGCACATAGTCGGGGCGGTAAGTTTTGGTCCCGGTCGCGATCAGAAACTTTGCGGCGGTCAGGCGGGTCGTGTCACCAGCGTCGGTCGCAACCTCAACCTCATGCGGGCCGACAAATCGCGCCAGCCCATTCAGGGTTTCCACATGGTTTCGGTTGAACTGATGTTCCAGAACGTCAACTTCATGATCCAGCGTCATGTGCAGACGCGCCTTGAGGTCGTCGGCGCGGATCTGATCCTTCACCCGGTACGAGCGGCCATAAAAGCTGCGCTCGCGCCAGCCCGACAGGTTCAGAACCGTTTCACGCAGGGTTTTTGACGGGATCGTACCGGTATGTACTGACACGCCGCCGAACCGATCCTTTCGGTCGATCACCAGCACCCGGCGTTTCAGCTTACCCGCCTGAATCGCTGCCGACCGCCCCGAGGGGCCAGACCCGATGATGATCAGGTCGTAATCAAAGTCGCTCATGCCTCAGTCTCCGTACAGCGCCTCTGCGTGAAAGGTGATGTGATCTTCCATGAAGGTCGATACAAAGAAATACGAATGATCATAGCCCGGCTGAAGGCGATAGGTGGCCTGCTGGCGACGCTCTGCAATGGCTTCTGCCAGCGCCTCGGGGCGCAGCAGGTCGATGAACTGGTCACTGGCCCCGGTGTCGATCAGGACAGGTCCGTCAAAACCCTTTTCCTTCATCATCAGCGAGGCATCATGCTTGGCCCAGGCGCCCTCATCATCCCCTAGATAGGCGGCCAGTTGTTTGCGGCCCCAATCCGCCCCCGTCGGATTCGAGATCGGCGCAAAGGCCGAAACTGAACGGTACCGCCCCGGCAAGTTCATCGCCAGCGTCAGCGCACCATGGCCACCCATGGAATGCCCAGTGATGGCCTGACGATCCATATCAATCGCGAAATGCTCTGCCAGCAGCGCGGGCAGTTCCTCGGCCACATAATCCCACATCTTGAAGTGGGGGGCCCATGGGGTTTGCGTCGCGTTGACATAAAACCCGGCGCCCTGACCCAGATCGTAATCCTCGTGATCAACCACGCCTTCACCGCGCGGCGAAGTATCGGGAAACACGACCGCAATTCCCTGTTCAGCCGCCCACGACTGCGCCCCGGCCTTCGTCATTGCGTTTTCATGGGTGCATGTAAGCCCGGACAGATACCACAGTACAGGGACGGGTCCGTCTTTTGCTTCGGCGGGCAAGAACAAGCCAAAGGTCATGTCGCAGTTACACGCGGAGGAGGTATGGCGATAGACGCCTTGCACGCCCCCGAAACAGGCGTTTTCCGAAAGGGTTTCCATCTGGCTCGTGTCCTTACGTTAGGTTCGGGCCATGGCTACCCTTACCAAACCGCTGCGTAAAGCCTGTGCGCGACGGTTAAGGGGATAATTCGAAGCGCAGAAACCTAAAGCGTTCCCACCCACGCAATCACGACGGGTACAGTCAGAATACTTGCGGCAGTAGAAAGAAGGATTGCCGCCGATGCTCTATGCGGCGCAACGCCGTAATGTGCGGCAAGCATATAAACGTTTCCCGCAACCGGCAGAGCGGCCGCAGCGATGGCTATTGACGCAGGAAATGTCGCGACGGGGATCACCCAAATCAGGACGATTGCGACACAGGCAGGATGTACCACCAGTTTGCAAAAGCTGAGCCAACCCGCGATTTGCACGCGTTCCGCCGACTTGCTGGCCAATGACGCGCCAATTGCAAACAGGGCTCCGGGCGTCGCGGCACCACCCAAAATTGCCAGAAAGTCGTTCAGTGGTACTGGGACCGGGACTTGAAACGCAGACCACAGCATCCCGGCCGAGATCGAAACGATCATGGGGTTCTTTATCAGCCCAACAGCAATCAACCGAAACGTAGACGGGGTCAGCCGCCCATCCCGCCCTCCGTTGATCAAGATGACGATCAACGACGAAAAGACGACAAGATCCACTGTGAGGACCAACATAACCGGCCCGATTGCGGCCTCGGTGAACAGAAGCGCCAGCATCGGCAGGCCCAAAAAGCCAACATTGCCAATGGCTGCGCACTGCGCTTCGACGGCCGAAGTGGGGATGTCCAGACCTCTGATCCAGGCAACGAATGTTGCCAGCGCATAGACGGCGAAGGTGCCCAGAAGGTATCCCAGCACCAACTTCGCATTGAAGATTTCAGCAAACGGAAGCGTGGCGGCAAATCGAAACAGCATCGCCGACAACGCAAAATAGAAGACAAATTTTGTTAGATACGCTGTTGCATCTTCCGAGAAAAAACGGCTGCGCCCGGCCCAATATCCAAGGCCTATGATCGCAAAGAAAGGAAGTGTGCGCAGAAAGATATCGACCATGGCCAGAGTGTTAGCACGGTTTGAACTGGCGGCAAGCCCGCTTGCCCAAAGCGGGTCCGGTAGTTCACCCAAGGGAGTTTCTGCGAGAATCGTTGAATCTGAACTGAACGGTTTATAAACTTGGAACCTGCAGCCAAGGAGAAACAATGCCCGAGTCAGCCACCATCCTGCGTACAGGTCGCAAATTCGATCAAGTGGTACGCGGTGCCCGTGAAGTATTCATGGCGGATGGTTTCGAAGGCGCAAGTGTGGACGATATCGCACGCGCGGCTGGTGTCTCAAAGGCGACCTTGTACAGCTACTTTCCTGACAAACGCCTTTTGTTCATGGAAGTTGCTCACACCGAATGCAGCCGGATGGCTGAAAACGTCTTGTCGATGATCGACGATTCCAAACCAGTGCGCGAGGTGCTGACTGTAGCTGCAACCCAACTAACTACTTTTCTGGTGTCCGAGTTTGCGCAGCAGGTTTTCCGCATTTGCGTGGCCGAACGCGACAGGTTCCCGGAATTGGGTCAAGCATTTTATGAGGCCGGTCCGCAAAACGGCGTCCGGCACTTGGTGGAATACTTTAGGAAGGCCGTTAATCAAGGCGAGCTTGCCATCGACGATTTGCAGATCGCCGCAGAACAATTCTCAGAGCTTTGTAAAGTGCGCATCTGGGCCCGTGCCGCATTTGGCATTCAGAATAGCTTTTCCCAGTCTGAAATCGACGAAGTGGCGCGGCAGGCAGTTGATATGTTCATGACCCGCTACGCTGTGTGAGCCTTCTGTTACCGGTTACATGTCCAAAAAATGTGCAAGGTGGTGCAGGTTGAGTCAAAGAACCGCCGTTCGGTTTGACAGGCTGACCGTTCTGGAAAACCATCAGGCGGATGCAGCGAAGGGCCTGTGACTCTTGACCAGTGATAATACCAGCTTCTCCCGACGCCTGATTGACCTGCTTGTTCAGATCTACCCTGACCATGATCAATCGGAATTGGCGCGACAGGTATCCGATGCCTTTTGGCCGTCCAATACGCACAGGCGCAAACAAGGCCGCAAGCCCGGCAATAAGTTGTGGTCAGAGAACGACAGCGTCCTGATAACCTATGGTAACTCGATTGAAGATCAGGCGCACAAACCCCTGGACCTGTTACACGATTTTCTCGTTCGACACCTGACCGGGGTGGTCAACGGCGTTCACATCTTGCCGTTTTTTCCCTTCACTTCGGACGACGGGTTCGCTGTTTCCGATTACTATAGCGTCAGCACTCAGCTTGGTGACTGGACGGATATCACGCGTATCGCGGACGATTTTCATCTGATGTCCGATCTCGTGTTGAATCATGTCTCAAGCCAGGGCGCGTGGTTCACCAACTACCTTCAGGGCAAATCCCCGCACGACCGGTTCTTTTTTGAAGCGTCACCCGAAGATGATCTGTCCGAGGTTGTGCGCCCCCGCACCACGCCGTTGCTGCGGCAAGTGGATACCAGCGAGGGTGAGAAATACGTCTGGTGCACGTTCAGCCACGATCAGGTCGATCTGGATTTCTCGAACCCCGAGGTTTTGGTCGAGATGTTGCGGATTATCCGTCTGCATATCGACAAAGGCGTGCGGATATTGCGACTGGATGCGGTGGCTTTCATCTGGAAGGAAATCGGCACCAACTGCATTCACTTGCCACAAGCCCATGCGATCGTGCAGCTTCTCAGGTTGCTGTGCGACTATGCAACTGAAACACTTGTACTGCTGACCGAAACAAACGTCCCGCGGACCGAGAATCTGAGTTACTTCGGCAACCGGAACGAGGCGCACGCCGTTTACAATTTCCCGCTGCCCCCTTTGATCCTGCACGCAATGCAGTCAGGCACAGCGCAATATCTGAGCGAATGGCAAGCCGCGATGCCTCCGGCCCAGTTGGGCTGCGCGTATCTGAATTTCACCGCCAGCCACGATGGGATCGGGATGCGTCCGGCCGAGGGATTGCTGCCGCCCGACGAAAAAGAGCGCATGATCGACACGGTGCGCCGCATTGGCGGGCTGGTTTCGATGCGCGCGCTGCCTGATGGGCGCGAAGAACCCTATGAGTTGAACTGCGGCTATTTCGAAGCCATGGCCGAGACATTTCAAGGCCCCGATCAATACCATCTGGCGCGGTTCATCTGTTCACAGACCATCGTGATGTCTTTGGAAGGGATACCGGCCTTTTACATCCATTCCCTGCTGGCCACACCCAATGATCACGAGGCTGTTGCGCGGCGGGGCATGAACCGGGCAATCAACCGGCATCGCTGGCATTACCCTGACCTGCTGGCAAGGCTGGCCGATCCGGGGTCAAATCAGGCGCTGGTGCTGTCCGAATTGTCCAAACGTCTGCGCCTGCGGGCGCAACAGGCGGCCTTTCACCCGAACGCCACGCAATTCACCCTGCGGTTGGATGATCGCGTCTTTGGCATCTGGCGGCAAAGTCTGGATCGCAGCCAGTCGATCTTTGCGCTGCATAATGTCTCGGCCGAGCTGGTCCACGTCAGCCCTGCCGAGATCAACATGATTGCCGAGGAAACCTGGACGGACGCCCTGACTGGAGAAATCCTGGCCACCAACGGCCCCGATATTGTGCTGGCCCCGTATCAGTGCCGCTGGATCACGAACGCGGGCTGAATTCGTCCAGGTCGTCGGACACCGCCGCCTTGAGGCGCAGCAGGAATTCAGGATCAGCCGAATGGACCCTGTTCCATGTGGGAATGAACGGCGTCTCGTGCGGGTTGTCCAGAAACACCTGCCCGGCGCGAATGATATTTTCGGCGAACAGTTCGATGGATTTCTCTTCCTTGTGGCGGTCCAATTCCAACCCATTCATCTTGGCGTCGGTGTAATACCCTTCGAGCAAGTCCAGCGCCGAGCGGTAATAGGTCGCCTTGAGTGTACGGAAGGTATTGGGCGTGAACACCGTGCCGTCGGCGGCCAGTTTGCGGAAGATCGCCTTGCAGATATCGGTGGACATGCGCGACAGGCCACGATTTGCGTCCTCGGGGGACAGCTCCTGATGTTTGTGGTCATAATTGTCGGCAATTTCGACCTGACAGACGGATTTCGGGGCCAGATTTCGCCACGCTTCGGACAGCACTCCGATCTCAAGCCCCCAGTCGGAAGGAATGCGCAAATCGGGCAGGGTAGGGGTGCGAATTGCAAACTCACCCGACAGTGGATAGCGGAAGCTACGCAGATAATCGAGGTAATCCCGGTCCCCGATTACCTTTTTCAACGCGATCAGCAGCGGACTGACCAGAAGACGCGTCACACGACCGTTCAGCTTGCCGGACCCGATACGGGGGTAAAACCCTTTGGCCATCTGAAACGGAAAGGTCGGGTTGACCACCGGATAAACCAGCCGATCCAGCATCTCGCGGTTATACGTGACAATGTCGCAATCGTGAATCGCCATAACGGAACTGTCCGCGCAGGCCAGAAGATAGCCGATACAAGACCAGACATTCTTACCCTTGCCGGGTTCCTGCGGCGCAAGGCCCAAGGCTTTCAGATGTTCCTGAAGATGCGTCAGACGAGGGCTGTCATTCCAGATAACAGCGTGGTTTTGCAGCAAGTCGGCAAAGAACGCACGGGCTTTGCGGTACTGTTCTTCATCCGCTTGGTCCAGGCCGATGATGACGCGGTGAAGATACGGGACCTGCGACAGTTCCTTGAGGATACCAGCGAGGGCCGGCCCCTCCAGCTCGGAATAAAGACACGGAAGGATCAGGGTGATCTTGCGGGTCTGTGCAAAGACCGAAATCTCATGTGACAGGTGACCACTGGGTCTGCTGCGCAAATTGTGCAGCGTCGTTATATTTCCGTTCTGATGGAAGTCTGCCATGTCGTTCGCCTTGTTTTTGTCAGAACTCTGCAGTCAGGGTCAGGATGGCCTCCGACCAACCTTGGGGACCGTTGCTGTCTGTCCTGAATATGCGTGGTTCGATATGAGGTGGAAAAGGCGGAATGCCCGGCCCATCCGGATTTGCAACCACGACGCCTTGATCCGCAGCCATTAGCATTTCGATGTCATTTGGCGCGTCACCCAAGGCGATTGATCGGCTTGGTCTTAGCTGCTGAACAACTTCCCTTAAGGCGTCCGCCTTGGTTTTTCCGAAGGATACGGTCAGGAACCGCCCCCCGCGACGGGCAAAAAGACTCATGTTGCGCGCTTGTGCTACGAAGTGGTCTAACTCGGCCTCCGTGCCCATCCACAGCCCGGGCTCGCTGAATTTCCGCGTTCGAGCACGGGCGGCTTGAACGGGGTTGAGCCCCGTCGCATCTGCCACATCCTGATCGGACATATCGCCAAACCCGACAAATCCCGTGGGCAGTTGGGAAAGCGCCGTGCGCAAGTCCTGATAATGGTCACCTTCAATATCGGGCGCATCGGGCCATAGGATACCCGCCCCATTTTCGACAATTGCCGGCATTCGCGTAACACCAAGTTCCTGCTGCAGCGGTGCAATCTCTGCCGCTGTTTTGCTGCTGGCCAATACAAGCCCCGCGCCGATTTCCGACAAGCGTTGAAGTCCCGGCTGAGCAGCCGCCCAACTATAATTGTGATGATCCAACAGCGTCCCGTCGAGATCAGAGAAAACCAGCAATTTTGGGTCGGCGGTCATGGGGAAGGGCGATCAATTCGTTCTCTCATTGAGTGGAAGTAAAAATCCGTGACCATCGGAAGTAAATCCATTCTGGCCAAATGCGCGTCAAACCCAAATCTTACGCCCAATATTTGGGCAATTGCGTGGCGGTCGCTATCTGGCTCGGTATTGAGTTTTGACCATGGGCACTTTGGGCACGGGTCCAAAACACACCCTCTGGGCAGTTACATCTTCCATGGTGTAAGTGTCCCAACAGTTGCAGATTATTGGCAAGGGCTGCCCGATACGGCGGCTCGGCCTTACTATCTTGGGAGGTCGGCGCACATGCCGAATTTGTCGGAATACAGTAAACTGGCAAGGGAAATGTCAGTAGATGCCATTGCCCTTGTACCGGGCCCTAATTTCACCCGCGCATTGGGCAAACCTTTCATGAGCCACGAACGGCCCTTTGTGGTCATTATCCCGGCTGAGGGCACACCGGCTGCGATTGTGCCCAATCTGGAACTGGGAACGTGGGAATTGGTCGGTTTTGAGGGGGCCGTCTTCGACTGGATGGACCAAAAGGGCTATGACAGCGCCTTTGCTTCATTGGCCGCTCATATGCCCCTGAGGTCACTTGCCGTTGAAGGGCAAGTGATGCGGGTTTTCGTGTCCAAGGCCCTGACCAATGCGATGCCCGACTTGCAAATCGTAGATGCCGAGCGCGAGATTTCCGGTTTGCGGATCATCAAGACCGACGCCGATATTGCCGCTTTGCAGGCTGCTATTGATATCTCGGAACGCGCGCTGGAACGTGTGATTTCAGAGGTTCGCGTCGGGCAAACCGAGAAACAGATCGAACAGGCGTTGATCCAGGCGCTGTTTGCTGAAGGCGCCGCGTCGTTGGCTTTTGCACCGATTGTCGCCGCCGGAGACAACTCGGCTCAACCACACGGCAAAGCCCGCGCGGATTATCAGATCAAACCCGGCGATGCGCTGCTCTTCGACTTTGGCGCGCGCAAAAACGGTTTTGCGGCGGATATCACGCGTACATTCTTTGTTGGCGAGGTTTCGGACGAGGGTAGGGCAGTTTACGACACAGTCCTTCGCGCGAACCTCGAAGGGTTCAAGGCCTGTTGCCCCGGCGCGAGCGCCCATGACATCGACGACGCAGTTACAAATGTGCTCGAGGCTTCGCCCTATGCCAACCGGATTCGCACCAAGACGGGTCATGGTCTGGGTCGCGACGTGCACGAAGCGCCATATATCATGCGCGGGAACCACCAGAAAATCCTGCCGGGCATGGTTTGGACCAACGAACCGGGCCTGTATGATCTGGGCAATTTTGGTGTTCGGATCGAAGATGATGTTCTTGTGACCGAGGATGGTTGTCGGTCGCTGACCAGTTTTCCCAAAGATCTTACAATCATAGGCCGCTGACACTTGACTGGTTCACGAAACGTGTTGGAATGACGGGTCGCTCCAAGTGGCCCGTCAGTGTCCTGTGAGCTGACTATTCAGATTAACTTTCGGCTTTGCGGGTCGCGATGACCATAGCCAGCAACTGTTCCTTGGTGCGCTGGATGTGGTTCGTCAGCAGCGCGCAAGCAGCCTCTGCATTGCGCGACCGCGCCAGTGCCAACAACTGACGGTGCTCCGCTTTGGCTGGCTCTCGCTGTTCCATCACACTCAGGTGCATCCGCACATAACGGTCAGATTGCAGATTGACCCGTTGCAGGAATTCGTTGGTAATCCCGCGCTCAGCGGCGGAATATAACGCCCTGTGATACTCGTAGTTCAGACTGCCCCACCGCCCGACGTCATATGTTTCATAGGACTTTTCCATTTTGTTCAACAACTCTTCGCAGATGACGAAATCCGCCTCTGTCATCTGGGGGATCGCCCGTTTGAAAAGGTCGACTTCCAACAGGATTCTAAGGTCGAAAATCTCTCCGATTTCCGAAAGGGAATGAGTTGTTACACAGGCCCCCCGATTGTTAGTCAGTTGGACCAGGCCCTCGGCATCCAGCCGCTTGAGCGCCTCACGTATCGGCATGCGGGATACGTCATATTCCTCTGCCAACGCTTCTTGCCGAATGGTTTCACCTTCCACCATCTCTCCGCTCAGGATACGCTCGCGCAGGTCGTTTGTGATGACATCAGGCAAACTTTGGCGATGAATCGCGCGGGTTTTTGGCATTGGGATGGTCTCTGGCATTTCCACTTTGTATCCAAAATACGAAAGGACGCCACAATATCCAATAGCCTTTAGTTTCATTGCCTTTGTTATCGAGCGGCTTTGCCCAGAAGCATTGGTAACCATAGAGTTGCAGGCCTTCGTGAATGGCATGGAATATGGGCATGTCCCTTAATCCGACCAATCGGACACCCACCTCCCCCCTCATAGAACCCCAGCCAGATCATCACGGCAGGCGCAGTGGAAATAACCAGGTATTGATTGGTATTACACTGCACAATCCCGCATTCTGGCGCGAATGACCGGGCATGGTCCGGCTGCGGGAACGACTGTTGAAGGTGATTGTGTGACTTTGTTCAGAACATCAGTATTCGGACTTTGGCTGGCCGCCGTTTCAGCCCTAAGCGCACAGCCCGCGGCGGCGCAACCGGATATTCTGATCCTAGGGGACAGCCAGATTTCGTTCGGGGCTGGCAAAGAGTACCTGAGGTTCTTCGATGAGCTGGCGGATCGGTGCAGGATGACGCCTGAACGCAAAAGGGCACTGGGTAATCTCGGCAACCGCGAGACTGCCGCGATTGGCGTCCGCTCGACATCCTTGCAGTCATGGACAACGCCCAAGGGGGCCGCAAAAGGTGCGATTTGCGATGTCGACAAGAAATTCGGGGTCAATGCCGGGGCCTATGGTATCGAAGGCAACCCTGACCGGGTGTTCATTCAGATCGGCAAAGACAACGCCTATCAGTTCTGCAAACCCAATCAGACCGCGTTTCAGGCGATGTTTGACGACGGGTATTACAGCCCCGAATTGCTGGTTCTGACCTTTCTGGGCAATTCATCCGATCGCTGGGCGAATTCTCCTGATTTGGCCCAACAGGATGCCCGCCGCACGCTGGAACAAATTCCGGACGACATTCCATGTATCTTCATCTCAAGCGTGCCGGTCTATCTGAAAAAGACCAACGACAAACGAATGAAGGCCCAAACCGCGATAGCCCGCGCCTTGCGGCAGGCGGGAACGCAATGTGCCGTGGTTGAAGGGTTCAACCGCAAGACACGCGCCGTGATTGAAGGTCAGCCCGCTTATTTCCGGCGCAACGATGCGGGCAAGGTCAAGGACCCGCACCATCCAAGCCGGGCTGCGGTCCGGGCTTTTCTTGACATTAACACGGCCGAAATCTGCAACGCTGTATTTTCGGCCGTGAAGTAGAGGTAAAGACTGCAGGGGGGATATGCAGGTGTTCAAAAAGATGGTCGCAACTGTTTGCGCTTTGGCCTTCACCACTCTGGGGGCAAGCGCAGAGGATTTTACCTCGCCCGAGATTCTGATTATCGGGGACAGCCAGATATCCTTTGGTTCGGGCCCGGCTTTCCTGGAGTTTTTCAGCGATATCAAGGACCACTGCCACCCCAATGCCCGGCAGAAAAAGCACCTTGAACGCCTTGGGGAAATGCGGGTCGGGGTGATAGGTGTCCGGTCCAGTTCAATCGACTCGTGGACCGCCCGGTCGGGGCGGGCAAAGGACACGATCTGCAAGGTGGACCCGAAATGGAACGTGAACGCCGGTGCGTACGGGTTCGTGAACAAGACCGGCAACAAGTATGTGCAGATTGGCAAGGGAAAGGAATATCAGTTCTGCGCGGCCAAAACCTCACCGCTCGAAGAGATGCTGCGGGACGGGTATTATGATCCAAAACTGATCCTGATGTCCTTTCTCGGCAACTCGGCCAAGCGGTGGGCTAACAACCCCGAAGCCGCCGTACGGGATGTTGAACGCCTGCAAGCGCAACTGCCTCCCGACCTGCCGTGCATTTTCATGACCACAGCGCCCGCTTACAAGAAGAAGATCGTAGATTTGCGGCTGCGGGCGCAGAAGAATCTGATGGATGCGTTCAAGGTCACGGGACTGCGGTGCACGTTCGTACCTGGTGCTACCCCTGAAACGGTTGCGGCCAACCAAGGCAACAAGCATTATTTCCGCCTGAACAGGAACGGCATGGTTAAGGACCCATACCATCCAAACGAGGCGGCTGCTAAAAACTTCTTTGCGCTGGAAATGGACCAGATATGTTCAGCCATTTTCGACCAGATCGAACCAACCAGGGAACAGAGCTAACCCTCTGATCGACCCGCTTGCTTGCGTGGCGGGACGGCCGCCAGAATGACCGTCCACCCAAGGATACCCTGCCCGTGGGCGCTTAGGTTCTGCTCATACGAGAAAATCAGAATTTCCAACGGCTTGAGAGGGTCGCGGGGCGGCCAGATCACCCATTGCAAAGGCAGATCGGGAATGACAAACCGATAATACATGTAATAGATTTGCGGCGACAGCCACACGAACAGCCAAAACAAGAAAAGCGCCCCGAATAATCGCACCCAGATCGGGAAAGGGCGCAAGGCACGACGTGCCAGAAGCACCATCAGCAGAAAAAGAATGGCGCTTAACAACGCCAGTCCGACCTGCCCCCAACCTGACAAATCAAAAAAGGAGTCCTGACGGTACAAACCTGCCCTCGCTGAGTGCTGGGTAAAAGGACGAAAACCGCCCACCTTGGCGGGCGGTTTTACAATGCCTTCAAGGACCGCTTAACTCAGCGGGGCGACCGCCAGGATCACAGTGAACTTCTCACAATAGATATACAACTCGTTGTACTTGGATGTGTCGATCCCGGTCGGGATTTTAAACGAGGCTTCGCCCTTCTTGACGGTCAGCTTGTCGTGAATTTTTGAACCATTGGCATAGGTCTCACCATTGCCGAAGCCGATCTTAATGTCCGGTGGGTTCTTGCTGGGGTCAAAGACATAGTCGCTTTTGAGTGTAACGGTATCACCGGTGACCGATACCGTCCCTTTCACGTTATAGCCACGACGCCCAGACAGGCTGCCGGTGCGTTCCTTGTCCCCGGCAAATGCAGCAGGAGTTCCAAGTGCGAGTGCGGCTGTTGAAGCAAGTCCCAGCTTCATGAATTGGCGGCGTTTGATCGTCATGGCGCATGTCCTATCCAAATCTAAGATGGAAAGATTCTGAGCAGACTATTTGCGCTCTGCCAACTCACATCGCATCGAGGGAATTTGAGACTCTGAAACAAATCGGATCTGTTACCAAACCGCTCGAACCAAATCCTCGTCCCTGAAGAATTTCTCTTCAATTCGCGATAGATCGTCGACCGAGCGCGACCCATCCGATCCTCGATGTATATTAGCCAAACTTGTAAAGTGGCTGGAACACCTAGATTTGCAGAACAATACGCCCGATCACTTCACGCTCATTGAGAGATCGGAAGGCTTCAGATGCGTCCTCCAACTTCAAAACGCGATCAATAAGTGGGCGCAGTTCACCTTCAGCAATCCAGTTCATTATCTTGTCTGCTGCATCCTTGGCTTCCGACGGGAACTTCTCGGCCCATGCACCTTCGAACACTCCAACCACCGAGAAGCCTTTGAGCAGAGGCAGGTTCATCGGTAGGTTTGGGATTTCCCCGCTCACAAACCCAATTGGCGTGATGCGCCCGCCCCACCGCATGGATCGGGCAATCTTTACAAAGGTGTCTCCGCCTATCATCTCAAAGCAAACATCCAACCCTTTTCCGTCTGTAAGGTCTTGGATCTGTTGGCGCAGGTCGCCTTCGCGCATATTGACGACTGCATCGGCGCCTGCCTCCTGCAGCGCACTCATTTTGGCGGCGTCTCCGGTTCCTGCAAGGACGCGCGCACCAAGCATCCGCCCCATGTCAACGGCAGCAAGTCCAACCCCGCCAGTGGCACCCGTGACCAACAGGTTCTCACCCGGTTGCAGCGCGCATCTTTGGGCCAAAGCGTGATAGGCTGTCATGTAGTTGTGCAAAACGGTCGAAGCGACCGTAAGGTCGACGCTTTCGGGTACTTTCGCGCACTTCCAGTGTTTGGTTACAGCACGTTCCGCGTAACTGCCGTGCCACATTTGCCCGACGACACGATCACCTGGTTTAAAGTCGGTGACCTCGCTCCCGACCTGTAAGACAATGCCTGCCGCGTCCGTTCCCGGGACATAAGGCAACTCTGGCCTCAGTTGATAACCACCTTCCGTCATGAGCTTATCCATAAAACTCACGGCGGCGGCATGCACCTCGATGAGAACTTCATCGGCTGCTGGAACAGGCTCTGGCGCTTCGCCAAGTTCAAGCGCATCAGCGCCCTCAAATTTCGAACATAGGACAGCGCGCATAGCCCAAACTCCTGTATGTATAGCGTACTAATCCGCCGCTAGGATTGTATCGTTTTTGTCAGTTTCGCCATACCCCTTTGGCACAGGAAGGTCCGGCAGACCAGCCGCACGTTTTTGCAGCGCTCTACCAATCACGACGCGGCTGATTTCGGTTGTTCCGTCAACGATCCGCAGCATCTGCGCCAAGCGTGATAGTCGATCCAGCCCGTAAGGCTGCAAAAGACCCATCCCACCCAGAACCTGGGTGCAAGTGTTCGCAGCTTTTACTGCAGCGTCGGGGACAAAACGTTTGGCATGTGCCGCCATAAGTGGCCCCTCAGGGGTGCCAAGGGCTTCGGCTGCCTTGCGGTAAAGCAGCTTGGACGCTTCGAGATCTGTTGCCACCTCTCCCAGCATCCACTGAATGCCGTCAAGGTCGAGGTTCTTGCCGCCAAACATCTTGCGGTTCTTTGAATAGGACAGCGCAGTATTCAGCGCGGCCTGCAACAGGCCACAACACCCAGAAGCGATCGAAACCCTTGCGATGTCGATCGCCATCAATGAGCCCTGCAAGCCTTGGCCAATTGGAAGAATGATATTGTCTTCGCTGACCACGACGTTGTCTAAATACATCTCGGAAATCGGCAGGAAGTTATAGGATGGTGTATCATAAATTGGGCCAAAGCTGATACCTGGCGCGTCTGCCGGAATCGCGATCATGGCCATGTCCTTATGACCAGGCTCATCCGAGGTTTTGACAACGGTAAAGTAGATATCGGCCTCAGTCGCCAAGCTGACCCACGCCTTAGCGCCATTGATAGTCCAGGTGCCGTCACTGTTGATTGTTGCACGGGTGTACATCTTCATCGGATCAGACCCGGACTGCGGCTCTGTCAGCGCGAAATTCGCAAGCTTGCGACCTGAAGTCAGATCGCGCGCCCATTCCTCTTTGAACGCGTCGGTCCCGTATCCACAACCTGCAAAAGTACAAATGTTGTGCATGGAAATCGCAAATGCGTAAGCTCCATCGCCTTTTCCCAATTGTTCATAAACCTGAATACCCTCGGACAGCGGCAAACCCTGTCCGCCCCACTCTTTCGGTGCGTAGAGGCCAGTCAGACCAGCCGCACCTGCCTTGTCAGAGGCCGCGCGAGGCCAAGCCCCGTTTTTGTTCCAGGCATCAACATTAGGCAGGATCACTTCACTGGCGTGATCGCGCGCGGCGGACAAGAGAGTTTCAAGATCAGACGACATGGCCTTGGTCCTTTCAGTTGAACGCAAATATCCAATCTCGCCACCACCATTGGGCGAAGCAAATCGGGTTTACGCAGTAAGATGTGCCTTGACCGCTAGGTAGCAGCACAATTAACACCTACTCCATCTCGCGCGGTGACAACCGATTGTCCAAAAGTGACAAATCTTTTCCTAGAGTAGAGCCCGCTGCCGATACGAGCTTGGTGTCGCCCCTGTCCACCTGTGAAACGCCTTGTGGAAACTTGCCGCGGAAGAAAAGCCAACGTCCTGAGCAATAACCTCGATACTTGCATCTCCAATTTGCAAGCGGCGAATTGCGATATCCCTGCGCAACCCGTCTTTGATGGCCTGAAAGGACGTTCCGTCAGCGTCCAACTTACGGATCAAAGTGCGCGGCGTCATGCCAAGCGCCTTGGCGGCCCCTGCCAAATGCGCGTCCTGCCAGCTCGATTGGTTCAGATAGGCGCGGACACGCAAAGACTGAGTGTGCTCTTGCGAATGCGTAAAGACCCAGTCGCGCGGCGCATTTTCCAGGAAGCGATCCAGATCATCGGTACTGCGCGTATTCACCGGCCCCAGCGAAGCTTTGGCAAAGCGAATTGATGTGGAATTTGCATCAAACGTGACAGGCGCGGGAAAAATGACGGCATAGTCCTCTTCGAAAGAGGGGCGCTCAAATGCGAAATCGACCCGCTCCACGGCGACCTCACGGCGGGCCAGCCAAGACAGAATCCCATGGACAAGCTTAAGGATCAGCATATGGCCAAAGCGCTGCGCAAGGGCGTCTGACCGGGGCACAAGGCGCAGTGCCATGGTATCCTCCGCATCGACCAACTCGAACCGGTAGTCATCAAGCAACAGGTTCCAGAATGTCGAAAACCGGTAAAGCGCCGACGACAGCGAGGTTGACTCGCGCACCGATGTCAGCAGGTGTTGCAAGGCACGTGGCCTTATTGGACGCGACCAGAGCCCCATCATCTCATCGCCGGTTTCCACAGCTGCCAGTTGGTACAGGCGAACGATCTGCTCCAGAGTCACTCGACCCAACGGGGCATTGTCGCCATATGAGATGCCGGATCGGGCGAGCAACGAAGCAAATTGATCCGGCTCACAAAGGGCCTGCAACGCCACAAGCCAATCAAGAATGAAGCTGCTTGAGACTGTTGAAAATGAAAGTTTTTGGTCGCTGATCATCGCTGAATGACAATAGCAACGAAAGCCAAGGGCTAGAACCAATATCCTTGGCGGCCCAAACCCGCCGTGCACAAATTTGCCCCAAAGCGGCACGCACGAGATCACCGGCGTTGCGAAACCGTGCATCCCACCTTTGCATCCGGGCATTCCAGTACCGATAGGCTTTCAGTCCGGTTTTGCGGCAGATGCAAGAATTTCACCTACAACTTGCAGCGTTCCCGACTCGCTAGTTCGCCTCATGGGTACCGTTGGGCATGTCGGTTCGGAATTTGAATTTTCGGAGTCCAATGCAGGGCGCAATAGCCCCGTTGAGTCCGATCAAACAAAGTTTCATCTTGATATCTAAGGACTTTAGGGGCTTCTTACCTGCCACATGTTTCTGCCTTCGTATTTGCAGAATTTTTGTGCTACTGTCGCCAGAGTCATTTTTTGTATTTTATTCAAAGGTTTTTACAGTGCAGGACAAAACGACAGGAACATTCAGGCTGCGCCCAGTTGAAAAGTCCGATCTGGAGGTCATCGCGCCGTGGTTTCAGGACGTAGAAGATTTGGCGCTGTTTGACCGAACATCGCGCATTCCCTTCAACCAGTCGCAAACCGAAGAAATCTGGAAAGATGCCTTTTCCCCTGACAACCGCTGCAAATGCTGGTTCGTGGTGGAATCCAGTGATGGTAAGGCGCTTGGGATGGCGGGGATCGAAGCAATATCAACCGTCAATCGTGACGCGGTCATTGCCATGTTTGTTGAGAAGAACGCCCGACGCCTTGGGATCGGGCTGCGCGCAACAGCCTTGCTGATTGATTTTGCATTTCGGCAGTTAGGTTTGAACCGCCTTACGTCCTACTACCGCGTGGACAATCAAAGCAGTCGGGACTTGGTGGCAAGGGTCGGATGCCAGATCGAAGGAACCATGCGGCAGGCATGGTTCGCAGACGGAAAATTCCACGACATGATCGTGGTAGGAGTCCTGAACCAAGATTGGATGAAACATCGAGAAACACTTGCGCAAGAGTTGAGCAACGACATCGTAGTGACCTTTGGTACAAGCGCACCTGGCGCTTGGTCATGGCCTCCTCAGGGTGCGGGCTCCTGACCAAGGCATCCGAATGACCCAAGCAGTCGAAATATTTGAAATTAGGTATATGTTGAACAAGTGGTTTCAGCAGAACCTACCAAATGAGAAACGCCAGTGGACACCAACAATCTGAACGTTCCCATCACACAAAAGCTCGGGGCTGTCCTGTTCGCCGACGTTGTCGGATATTCTCGCTTGATGAGCGAGAATGAACTGGACACGTATAACGCTTTGAAATCATTGCTCTCCAAGCTCGAAGTCACGTGCGCAAAATATAATGGCCGCGTGATTGAAGTGCGCGGTGACGGCATTCTTGCACTGTTTGAAACGGCTACAAGCGCGGTGGAATTTGGTGTGGAACTGCACCAGATCGCGAGCGAGCATAACCACACGCGATCCGAGAATCAGCGAATCAAATTTCGCGCGGGCGTTCATCTAGGAGAAATCCTTATCGACGAACGCGGGATTCATGGCGATAACGTGAACATTGCGGCCCGACTTCAGGAAATAGCGGAACCAGAGCGTGTTTACGTCAGCTCGGCCGTTTACGATCAGGTGTGCAACCGCCTGCGATATGGGTATGAGTTTCTGGGCCCAAAGCAACTGAAGAACATCGTTTCTCCGATCTCAACCTATTGCGTCCGAAGCGAGGTTGCTGGCGCGACCATGGCAGGAACGATGCGCCCCGAGCTGACGATGGATATTCTGGAGCGGCCGGATACACCGTCGGTGGCTGTCCTGCCATTCACCAGCAATAACGGGGACGAGTCCGACAATTGGATTGCCGAGGGGTTGACCGACGACATTATCATGAACCTTTCCAAGTTCCGGAACCTGTTCATCATCGCCCGGAACTCATCGTTTTTCTTCAAGGCACAGGCGATGCCACCGAAGGAAGCAGCCCAGAGACTGAACGTACGATATATCGCGCGTGGTAGTGTCCGGCGGTCCGCCAGTCGCATTCGGATTACCGCCGAACTTGTGGATGCCAATACTGAACGCACTATCTGGGGCGAGCGGTTCGATCGGAATATCGACGACATCTTCGACATTCTCGACGAAGTTACAGAATGCATTGTTGCCGCCACCGCCGTGATGATCGAATCCCATGAAAAACAGCGTATGATTCAGGCAGTGCCCGCCGACCTTGAGGCGTATGGTTCGGTTCTTCAGGGTCAACATCACATCTTCAAGTATACGCGGAACGACAATCGTAAGGCGCAGGATTTCTATCAATCCGCGCTAGAGCGGGACGGGCGCTATGCCCGGGCGGCGGCAGCTTTGTCACGAACGCTGAACATAGACTGGCGGTATTCCTGGGCCGAAGATCCATCTTCCGCGTTGGACAAGGCGCTGTCGCTTGCGCAGCGCGCTATCGAACTGGATCCAACGGATGCCCGCGGTTTTGGCGAGTTGGGGTATGTGCACCTGTACCGAAAGGAACATGACGCCGCGATTCAGTCCTATCAACGTGCCTTGGCACTGAACCCAAATGACGCCGACATGCACTCGGATTTTGCGGATGCGTTGGCACATTACGGAGACAATGAAACGGCGATCACACATATCCAGCAGGCCATGAGGTTGAACCCCTATTTCCCAGATCAGTATCTGTGGCACTTGGGTGGGGCCTACTACAATCTCAGACGGTATGACGATGTGATTGAGACCGTCAATAAGATGAACAACCCAACCGAAGGTCAACGTATGCTGGCTGCAAGCTATGCCCAGCTGGGGCAAACCGACCTGGCGCGTCAGATCACTGACAAGCACCGCGCGGCACATCCCAATTTCTCGCTTACGCGATGGGCCACGGTACAGCCGGATCGGTTGGAAGAGGATACCCAGCATTTTGTAGAAGGCTTGAAAAAAGCTGGGTTTTGATAATCCAGAAAAAAGGGCACGCGCCTGACGTGCCCTTGTTCTGTAGATATTGGCTTGATCTTAGTCGCCGCCGCGCACCTTTGCGCCACTGACTTTGGCACCTGATACCTTTGCACCGCTGACTTTCGCTCCACTCACCTTTGCACCGCTGACTTTGGCGCCAGATACCTTGGCACCGCTGACAGCCGGGCTGTCAAAACCGAAATAAATGTCCAGCAGGACTTGCTCGAACTGGCCGGTCATCACGTCCATACGGATCGTGTAATCAGCCTTGTCGTAATCCCAGACCCTGATGTCGTCCGAGATTTGATAGTCAGCCGAAGCGACACCAGACAGGGATGGATCACTCGGAGCGCGGGATGCTAGGCCACCGGGCCGGTTTCCATCGGTCGGGCTTTCGCCTTTTCCATGGACCAGGAAAATGGTGGGTTCAGGCAGCTCATAATACGTGCCTTCAAACGAGAAGCCGTAGATACGCGCCAATCGGGAGTCTTTACCATACTGATCCTTGAGCTGCTTGTTCGCGCCGATTTTTTCGGACAGTTCTTTGCGGAAAATGAACTCTTGCTTTTCGAAACCCGCAGGGGTGGGCAGCGTCTGCTGCCAGAAGCTGTCTTCGTATTGGTCCCCATGCGTGACCTTCACCAGCGCGTCTTCTTCAATCCTCTCTTGGTTTTCCAGCTTATAGTTCTCGTCAACTACTGTTACTTCGTAAATACCATTCTTTTTGGGACGATTTCCAGTAACCAGAACTAAGTTGCCAGCCGCCACCTCTTCACCGTCGATCGTGCCGTCTACGATGGAGATATTCTTGTTCACCTTCACCTTTTTCGCTGCAACAAGGCGGACTGTTTTATCTGGGGCCGCAATTTTGGATTTCGCGACCTTCAAGTCGTTCAATAAACGCCCAAACAACAACACTTCGGAAAAACTAAGCAAGGATTCAGCCATAATATTCTCTCCCAATTGTGGGGTGGACAGAGCTTAGGCCCTCATCTTTTCCCCTGAATTGAACCCGAACGCATAGTTCGAGAAAATTATTTCCAATAATCATCCCACGTTTGCATGCCATAAAACCACTTCAAAATAAAGGATTTTTGACCGCTATCCGGGAACTTGCGTGCGGACAGAATTGGCGTGGCTGTCTTCGTCAGGATCAGGCAACTGCGGCCCTGCGGTTGCCACGCCAATATCACGCATTCTGAAGTTACCTTGAATGATGCGCTGAAAGGCACCGCCGGTGATTTCCTGATCCACGGCCAGCAAAGCTTTTTCAACCCCGAAGTAGCTGAGCATATCAGCGTCCAGCCGTTCCCACGCATCTGCAAGATAGGTGCCCAAAAAATCCCGCGCCTCAAGCAGCGCGATACGAAACCCATCGGGGTTCTCAGCGTAACGGGTATCAAAAATATCCTGCATCACGGCGCTGTAGTCAGAGGAATCTTCCAACTGATCAGACAGGTCTTCTTCTTCGGGCGTTATCAGGCCGTGCAGCAGCAATCGTTCATGGTAAATATCCACGAAGATATCGAACATAGCTCCGGTCAATGGCTCAGACAGGTCATGCTCACTGGACCAGCCAGACGCAAATTCGGACAGAGACCGGTTATTGGCGGCCGTTCGTATCTGAGCGTTTTCCGAAAGTTCCGCAAATCGGTTTAGCCGATTGAACGTGTAAAGGTTGCCCCGCGTGTTCTTCAGCAACGTGTCCACGACCGATCCAAAATGTAAGGACGCGAGAAGCGCAACCATGTCCGCAGCAGATTCGTGGAATCCGTAATACTCGCCCCCGGCATCGCCATCGGTTGGCATTCCGATCACGCTGTAGATGATTGCGTGACCGATTTCATGAGCGACAACGTCGAAGTTCAGGCTGTATGGGCGATATTCATCCCCATGTTCCCGCGTGCCACCGGTTTCAAGGAACCCCCAGCCGATATGTGCGTTATCCAAACTAGGCAGAAGCGACAATTCCAGCCGATCAAAATCGCGCGCGAAATGCCACGGTATGGGGCGATCGAAATACCCTTGCCAGACGTCCATGGTGAAATGAGCAGACCCAAAGAGATGCGCCGCCTCAAAGGCCGGGTCTGATGGGTCAATATGGATGAAATTCCCAAACTCATCGGGCATCGCGGGGGGATGGAAATATCCATCCCAGGGCGGCAGGTACATGCCCGGTCCGTTTGGTCCGGGGACGATTGCGCCATATGGCGTCGTTTTACCAACCGGATTGACCGTATACATCCTTGGGCCCGATGGGCCCGGTCCGATGCTTCCTTGCGGTGCCGAAATCTCGACCAATTCCAGTTGGGCATCCGGTTCCAGAAACGGAGATTGGGGAAACAGCAAAAACCGGGTGCCGGGTTCTTCGGCGTCGCTGTAGTCTGGCAAATCCATCAAGCGCCCTCCTGTGTCCGGTCGACGACCCCTTAACGGTCTTAGGCCGTTGATCCGGTATCACTATGGCAATACAAAAACTCTGCTTCTATCAAATCATAAAGAGCATCCCGCCCGGACAAGCCAAGCGAAACTGCGTAGGATTCAAGATCATCTGGCACATCGCGGTCAAGGTTTGTTTCAAAAAACCAGATCAGCATATGCAACCGATCTGCACTGATCTTGCGATCAGAGGGGGCGACCAGTTGGGTCTTTTTATCGGCACGGTCACGCAAATCCGCATAGCGCCCGCTGCGTTTTAGCTCGGTCAGCAGGGGGGCATTCAGCCGGGTGCTACGGGCTTCGGTCACCGCATCAATCTGTGCAGCTCCGGTTAGCATCGCTTCGTACAGTTCCGGGTTCAGGTCGTTGGTGCGCAGCCACTGCATCAAGTCAGCCTTGCGGGACAGCCCGGCGTTGTTGCGATGGTCCGACATGTGCGTCAGCAAAACCTCACGGTCGGGGCTGTGTTCAATCCGATCGGCCTCTTCCTGCGCCAGAAGTCTCAGAACTGCGCGGGCGCGCAGATCGAAATACAGTTCTGGCGTCAGGCGTAGTTCATCAATCACCGCATCGCCTTCGGTGGCTTCCGCATCAATACGGTTGCGCAGGGTTTTCCAAACCAATGTCCGTTCGGCACGCACGGTTGAGGTCTGCGGGGCAGGGGGATCGCTTAGATAGTCGAACATCATTCTCAGCATGGCTTTGGCGTCTTCCGCTTTGGCGTCAACCTGGCCCTTTGGCAGCCATTTGAAAAAATCTTCGGTCCCGGCGTGTTCCGTAACCGCGTTTTCGATATCAGGCCAATTGCGGTCCCGGTAATGGATGGACTTGGCCGCATCTATGATTCTTGCGGCGGTTTCAGGTTCGATGACCCCAACGGTTTCAGCCCGGGAAACCGAGGCACGGACCGAAACCATAGGTACACTCAGGGACTGGTATCCAAGCTCTGCCGGGCTATGGACAACCGCGACCTCGTCATCATCCTGCAAAACACCTGCGACATAGTCCTCAAAAATCTGGCCAACGCCGATCATCCCGAAGTCAGCAAGTTCGGCAGCCCTAAGAGCGCCCATGCTGGCGCTGCCAAACACCGGAATTCCTTGTTCAAGCGCCCAAAGAATCTCCTTGTGCCAGACCGAGGGGACGCCCTCAAAATACCCATCAATGATACCGATGGCACTTGGGCGGTCTTTGGCGACCCGATAAACGTCGCCTTGCCGGACAGGGGGCAGTATTCTGACCTCGGGAAACTCATCCAGCGCATCACGGGGCAGGGTAGGGCCTACGAAGACGGCGAGACTCATGCCCGGTCTTTCATAGCAGCCACGGCTCTTGCGCCAGGAACATAGTCTGGGTCGTCGTGCGGTGCCTCAAGCCCCGGCACGACAGCACGAACGACAGCGATGTCCAGTTCAGGGCGCGAAAGGTCAACACAGACGGCTTGTGAAAGGCCAACAGAACCCAGTTGACCAAGAATTAACGTGAGGTCTTCGTCAAATGAGCTGGTGGTATAGGACGGACAATCCGCGAACGCCTGACTTGGATCGGCGCGTTCAATAAGGTCCCGCACATATTGGCTGCGATCCGACTGGGCCTGATCCGTGAACTCAACCGGGTCCAGATCATCCCTTGCACCCGAGATATACGTCAGCCTTGTCTGCGCGGCCTCGGTCAATGCGCGCAAAAGGGCGATGGAACTGTCTGGGTGGCACCCGTCGCCAATTCCAATGTGGCCATTCTGCGCACCAGATTCACAGATCACACAACGGAAACTGGCGATCCCAATATCTGACGTCGTATTCCATATTCCAACCTTTAAGCCCGCAGCGGTGAACATTCCAAGGGCACTTTTACAGCGTTTGTCGTCAATCGTTTCGTGATCCAGTCGGTTTTCCGCAGTTTTGTGGTGCCAAAGAGTTGTCGCATCCCGTTCGATCAATTCGCAAATCGCGTGACATCTTGCTTCGGTTACGTTGTTGCCCGACGCCAACCCATTCGTGGTTCGCGGAAACGCACCTTGCCCGGCGCTGGGTGGTGCGGTGTAGTCCGTATCGACCATTTCCAAGGGGACCCAACAGTTGAGCTTGCCGTTCAACTCCTGTCCCTGAACCCATAACATATTGCGGTTTGGGTCAAATTTCCCGCAGGTGACGCGCGGAAGGCGTTCGACATCCACAACAAGATCATCCGCGCACAAATCGGAATAACGCGCCAGACGCTGTGGCAATTGCAGACGCTCGGCATGCCAGGCCTCGATAGCCTCCATTACGCCAGAGGCTTGAGCAGCCTCCAGCGACAGCCCCTTGCCCAGCGAAACGGCGACTGAGCGCGAGTTCGGGCGCGACACCATCACGGTCGGAAGCCCGATCCTGTCCAGCCCCGTCAAATTAGCGATCCGAGTGATCCCCATTTCCTTTAGGTATGGCTTAACAATACCCAGTGTCTGTTGCGGGTCGCGTGAGCGATGCGTGTCCACCAAATACTGTTTCTGCGAGGTTTTTGGCATGTGGCGGACCCTAATCAGAACAACTTTAAGAATGACACATCGCGGAAATCAACGTTAGATCAGGATGGTAGATGAATCCTTTTGGGTCAACCGATGGAAACGTATCGGTGAGCTGAGTAGCCGGGAATTATTTAACATAACCCATATTATGCCTAAAAACATCAGCCAACGCCCCTATCCTCACAATGTAAGGAGACGCGGTTCAAGTATCGCGCGCACTTTCAAGAACTGACTTTAGGCTTAGCGCGTCAATCGGCTTATGGAGCAAAGAATACTCTTCTGCATTGCACACCTGCGTCAATTCCGCTGACCGGTTTGCAGAGATAATACACGCAGGCAAATCTCCGAACTCATTAATCAATGCACGAACGGCGTCAGTTCCCTTCAAGTCGTGATCCAACTGATAGTCCGCCACGATTATGTCCGGTAAAATGCCGATCTCTCGCAGAAGGTTGGTAGCCTGTTGTTCGCTTGCACATTCCAGGACCTGGACGCCCCAAGACTCCATTGTCATCGTCAGGGCACCGCGCAAATTCTCATCGTTCTCGATCAGCAATGTAACGGTGCTAGCCAGGGTATTGGTGTCCGTTGCCTGCTTATTGATCGAGGCATCCGGCGCAGTGCTTTCTGACGTAGCAAGCGGAACCTCTACCGAAAACATGGTGCCTTGTCCGACCTGCGAGGACAACTTGATCGGGTGTTTAAGCAATCCGCAGGCTCTTTCAACTATGGCCAGGCCCAACCCCATCCCTTCGGCGGCACTCGCGTCAGAGTCCAGTCGCTGAAACTCCTGAAAGACAATGTCGCGCTGTTCAGTAGGAATACCAATGCCCGTGTCCCAAACCTCGATCGCAATTGATGTCTTGCGACGGCGCGCACCAACCAAAACCCTCCCCTTCTCGGTGTATCGGATAGCATTTGACAGAAGGTTCTGGAGAATGCGTCGAAGATAGCTGGCGTCACTTCGTACAAGGGCATCGGTATGCACAAAGCGCAACTCCAACCCCTTGGCCTGAGCGACAGGTCTGAATGAGTCTTCAAGCTGTGAGAAAATGTCGTTGACCGAAAGCGTAGACAAATGAACCGTGGCGCGTCCGGAATCCAGCTTTGAGATATCAAGCAATGCCTCAAGGATATGTTCCACACTGCTTAACGCGCTTTCGGCTTTGGCGGCGACGTTCTGGGCGTCATCTTCGCTCAACCCGCTGCCAAGGGTGGCGACGTACAGCTTCGCTGCCGACAAAGGTTGCAACAAGTCATGGCTTGCCGCCGCGACAAACCGCGATTTTGAGGAATTCGCCCGCTCTGCTTCGTTCAGGGCGTCAGCAAGTTCCTCGGTTCGCGATGCAACTCTCTGCTCAAGCAATTCCTTCGCTTCATATAAAGCTTGGGCTGACCTGTGTTCCGCCGTGACATCCGTGAACGATATAACGAACCCACGATCCGGCATTTCCTGCGCAAATACGGACAGGATTTTGAAACGCCCCGAATGCATCTGGAATTTCAGGGGTGGTCGTTCCGTCTCGCGGTTCACCCAAGCCATAAGATCGGTGGCGCTGACTCCGTCTGCGAATCTGATCGTCGCACTCAACCGGTCAAACAGAGTTTTGAACTGCGCACCCATCTGGAACTGGGCGTTGGGTATGGCCAGCAATTCACTGGCACGGTTGTTCCACCCGATCAGGCGTAACTTGCTGTCAAATATACAGACGCCCTGATCAATATGCTCCAGCGTTGCTCGGATCAGACTGGCCTTGTCGTCCAGTATCCGGTCCCTCTCCTGCCGCTCGATCCGCATGATATCCGTGACGTCGGTCTGCAAGATAACGGTTCCACCGTCAGGCGTCCGATGCTCGGAAATCTGCGTCCAACGGTTGCCGTTCAGGCGTACGTTAAAGACGACGTGGTCATCGGCGTGGCGCGTCATGCGCCGCTGAACCCAATCCTGTGGCGAAACCGCTTCGGGCAATGACAGAAATTTGGACTGGCTCGCCAGTTCGACATACTGAGTGAAATGAAGGCCAGGCACCAAATGACCCTGAATGTCGGGCATATGCATACCGAAACGGCTGTTACACAGAACAAGTTCCTCGTCCAGGTTGAACAGCGCGAACCCTTCCTGAACGGTTTCGATTGCATTGGCCAGATCAGCCCGTGCGGCTTCAGTTTCCTGGTTAGCCTGCGCAAGCCGCGCATTGGAATCGTTCAACAACTCCAGAGCGCGCTCCAAATCCAACGTACGCGCCCGGACTTCCTGTTCAAGCGTTGCAGCGCGCTGAAACTGCGCGTAGGCGGCGCCGCTAGCATCGGTCGATTCCTCGACCCGCCGCATCAAGGCGGCTGCTATCTTAAGAAGCTTTTCGTTCTGAAGATCCAACGGATCCTGAGGATTAATCAGGGTTTCGATCATGCTGCGCATCTTCCGGGGGGTAAATGGCCACTCCGGTCAGGGTCTGGTTTACGTGAATCGAATTGAATTGTTCGCCATAGGTGGAAAATCCGACCACACGATTGTCAGACAAAATTTTGGACAAATTGCTCGTCATCTGTTTTTCCTGCGCCTCAAGCCTGCGCAGAAGGCAGTCACACCCAAGTATCGCATCGGGCTGTTCTTGTTGCGTCAATGCCGCAAGCTCCTGCTCGAGATGGGTTGCCATATTCATAGGCTCGGCCATCGTCAGAACAAGCCCCTCATCGATCGCTGAAAAGAACACGAGATCACCGTTTTCATCAACGCGCTGAATGGCGCGCACATGATGCTGGCCGCCAATCTGAACAACAACGGGATGTGCGGCGAACGTAAAAGTATTCAACTGCTCAGGGTCTTTTCCCAATATTCTTGCATATTCACGGGCAGCCGGTTCCGCGTTGATTTCACGAACGATCCGATTGGCAGGGTCCGCATCGGTGACCACCATGCGCTGTGACGTGGGCACAAGGTGATCCGTCTTGAATACCTTGATCGGACAGCTTGTCCGCACCTGGGTCAGAACAGCCGCATTTTCACGCGCAAGGCCGTCCTGCAGAACGAATGTGTTACCAAATTGCGTCCCATCCCCGGCCGACCCGCCAAACAACGGCACCGGCCCCAAACCCACAGCCAACTCAGAGGTCAGGGCATCTTCCTTGGTCGATAATCCGTCGATCAGCAAAAATGTGAATTCGTGATGCCAGTCGGGGTCTGCTTCCGTCATCTCATTTCTGTTTCGGATCATCTCATGAATGATGTCCTGAGCGGAAAAATCGTTGAGATCCGGCACCAGGATCGTTCGAACCGCGAAATGAGACGCAGGCAAGCCAATCGCAACAATCTGTTCTTCCGTATAGCCCTGCCCGGCCAACTCGCCTGCAGTTGTGCAACCAATCACAGGCGCAGGCGCAAAGGCCGAAGCAGCTTCGGCAATTACGGACGCTGCATCTGCTTTTGAAGTCACAAACAGAACAACAAGCGCGTGCTCGCTTCCCCCGAGCGCAGACGCAAGCTGAGTAATCGCATCATCCGCATCATAGTGCGCAAATGCCGTCTTCACGATGCCTGGCTCACGGGTATGGGTCTCGGCCCACCCGACTGCTTGATCCATCGGGCCTCCTCCCTAAAGCACGACGAGATTTGAAGATATTAAGTTAGCCCTGCTCTTGCAAGACGCTGGCAAAAGACGCTTTCTTGGCAATCAGAACCGCCTGGGTTCGGCTTTGAACACCCAATTTCCGCATGATTGCAGTAACATGCGCCTTGACGGTCGTTTCAGCTATGGAAAGGTCATAGGCAATCTGCTTGTTCAACTTACCCTCACAGATCAGTTGAAGGATACGCGATTGCTGATTGGTTAACGTAGCCAGACGACCAACGGCGTCGCTTTGTTCATTCTCGTCGTCCGGATTGATCAGCACACATCCTTCGGGCAGAAACACATTACCTGCGTGCACGGTTTCGAACGCGGTGCGGAAGACATCCCGCTGGCTGTGTTTCGGAACGTAACCCGACGCGCCGGCGTGAATCACTTGGCTGATCACCCTGTTGTCGGTCATTGACGACACGACGATTACAGGCGCATTCGCCACCGCCTTTAGACGAATTAAGCCGTCTAACCCGTCAACATCTGGCAAGTTCAAGTCAAGCAAAACTGCATCCGGCTTTAATCCACCTTTGACAAGCTCCAAAGCTTGTTCAAGCCGGTCGGCTGTATGCACTTCACCGATATGTGCGACGCTTTGCAATGTCATCGAGAGTGCATCGCAAAACAAAGGGTGATCATCGATGATCAAAACGATTTCGAAATCACTCTGTCCAGCGGTATTTGCAAGCATAGGAAATGGCCTTTGCAAAAAGTTGACCCAATTTAGCAAATCCTAGCAACTGAAAGGAAGGTCGCCTACTGGCGGAAGGTCGTAATAAAAAAACGCGCGCCCGGATCAGGCGCGCGTTCAGAATACATCTGGTTTCGGATCAGTTCGCCGACGCCAGTTCTTTAGGCAGTTTGAAGGTCCACAAGGTACCACCCTGGTTCAGATAGTTGACCTTCTTGGCCACCTCGCCGCCCCACAGTGGAACCGCGCCGCCCCAACCGGAAATGATTGAGACATACTGCTCTCCGTCCTGTTCCCAAGTCACTGGCTGGCCAACGATGCCGGACCCGGTCTGGAACGACCACAGCTTCTCGCCGGTTTCGTCATCCAGCGCAATGAACTCGCCTTCAGGGGTGCCGAAGAACACAAGCCCGCCAGCAGTGGTCATCACACCAGACCACAGCGGAGCGTCGTTCTTGTATTCCCACTTCCACTCGCCGGTATCGGGGTCGATCGCCTTGAGCGAGCCGATGTGATCTTCATAGTTCGGCTTGATGGTAAAACCCGCACCCAGATAGGCAGCGCCTTTCTTGTAGGTGATCGGCTCGTTCCAGATATCCATGCCCCATTCGTTCGAAGGCACATAGAAATTGCCGGTATTCTGCGAGAACGCCATCGGCATCCAGTTCTTGCCGCCCAAGAAGGATGGCGAGGCAAAGATCACCTCACCCTTCTTGCCGTCCGCAGCCGAGGCAGGATCACCGGGGCGGTTTTCTTCGACAAAGATCGGACGACCGGTTTCATCCACGCCCGTTGACCAGGTGATGTCCTTGACGAATGGCGTGGCCGAAACAAAAGCGCCGTCTTCACGGTTCAGGACATAGAAATACCCGTTCCGGTCGGCGGTGGCATAGCGCTTGTTCCCCTCACGGTCTGTATAGGCGACGACCTCGTTCACGCCGTCATAGTCCCAACCCTCGCGCGGGGTGGTCTGGAAATGCCATTTGATGTCGCCGGTTTTCGGGTCGATCCCGATGCGGCTGGCAGCATAGAGGTTGTCACCCTTGTTGCCCTCGGTCGGTGTACCTGCATCGCGCAGCCAGCTATTCCACGGGGCCGGGTTGCCTGCGCCAAAGACCAGCGTATCGGTATCCGCGTCATAAGATCCGCCCAGCCAGGTCGCGCCGCCACCGGTCTTCCACATGTCGCCGGGCCATGTCGCGTTCAGCTCACCGGTCATGGTGCTTTCTTCGCCGTTCAGCGTGCCCATGTGACCTTCGATCACTGGACGTTCCCAAACCAGATCGCCGGTATTGACGTCCCGCGCCTGAACCGCGCCAACGATGCCGAACTCACCACCCGAGTTGCCGGTGATGACCAGCCCGTCCACGATCAGCGGAGCCGCCGTATAGGAATAGCCCGCTTTGTAGTCTGCGATCTTGTCGCGCCAGACCACATCGCCCGTGTCTTTGTTCAGCGCCACAATCCGCGCGTCCAGCGTGCCAAAAATGACCTTGTCGCCATAGATGGCAGCACCCCGGTTGACCACGTCGCAGCAGGGCAGAATGCCTTCGGGCAGGCGGGCGTCGTATTGCCAGACCTCTTTGCCGGTCTGCAGATCAATCGCATAAAGGCGCGAGTATGACCCGGTGATATACATCATCCCGTCATAGATCAGCGGCTGTGTCTCTTGGCCGCGCTGCTTTTCGCCGCCGAGGCTGAAGGCCCAGGCCGGAAGCAGGTTCTTGACGTTATCCTTGTTCAAGGTGTCCAGCGGGCTGTAACGCTGCAAATGACGGCCCATGCCGTTGGTTACAACCTGAGTGGTGATCGTTTGATCATTGGCCAGATCGTCTTCGGTAACTTCTGCATAGGCTGCGCCGGTTGCGATAATGCTTGCGGCGGCGGCCATGATAAACCGGTTCATCGGTGTCCTCCCTAGACTTATGTCTTTCCTCAGCGCCGAATCTCCGACAAATCGGGATTGCTGGCGAAGGTATTATTCTCGGGCAGGCGCTTTGGTGAAATTGCACAATGGTCGTAGGGCGCGTTTTGTGGATTTCAACAGGCTCAAAACTTTTCTCATGGGGCAAATGTCTATCTGGAAAAGCTTGAATCAGGCCTCTCCGGGGTTACATTTCTGTGTTTTCTTTAAATTCAATATATTAAACAAAAACACACTTAGAATAGCGGTGCGTATTTCCACTCGTCTGCGTCGGGGGTAACTTCGTTCGGATCATAGCCCGAATTCTGAAGGCGCTTCGCTATTTTCAAACCGTCTTCCGCAGCCTCATCCACGTAAGCGCGGCCCAATTCGGGGTTTATTGCGACACCGTGACCCCGCAAAAGATTCAGCCCGTAGTTGAACTTGCCAACGGGATCGCCCAAGTCAGCGGCTCGTTTGTCCCAAGCTGCCGCAGCGTCCGGGTCGTAAGGACCACCCAGCCCGTTATTGTCCAACTGCCCCATCCAAGTCATCGCGCTGGTATACCCGGCATTAGCGCAGCTTTCGAACAGCTTGCGCGCCATCTCGTGACGGCCGGATTTGGTGATGTAATAGCCGGTTGCGCAGGTCGTCATATCGGTGACGCCATTGTCAATATTGCTCATGACCCGACCAAAGCCCGTGTCCTGCGGGTTTAGCGTGCCGAACTCATCCTCGACCGTCTGGGCCGAGGCGGCCGCGCCCAGAAACAGCAAAGCAATTGCGATACGGATCATGACAGAACCCTCCGATTGCCGGGCATTATAGCGCATCCCAAAGGTCATTTCACTTGTGTTGTGGTCGTAGAAAACGTCAGCCAGCCTTGCGCTTCATTCCGCGAGATGGGTCATAGCCCCACAGCGCCAGACCCAGAAACACAAGCCCAGCAAGTACAGTCCAGGCAAATGCGGTGGCATTGAATTGTCCGTAAAGCGCAAATCTGATCAGTTCAACGGCATGGGTGAAAGGGTTGAGGGCACAGATATCCCTAAGCAAAGCTGAACTTTCAGCCATTTTCCATAGCGGATAGAGAGCGGAAGACAGGAAAAACATCGGAAAGATGACAAAGTTCATCACCCCCGCAAAATTCTCAAGCTGCCGGATTGCCGAAGATAGGGCCAACCCAAGGGCACCCAGCATCAGCCCTCCGACAATCAAAGCCGGAAAGGCATAGATGTATCCATTCCACGGCATGTCGATTCCATAGATCGCGGCCACCGCCAGAAAAGTATAGACCTGTAAGATCGAAATCGTCGTGCTGGCAAGCAACCGGCAGAACAACAACCACCATCGCGGCAACGGGCTGGTCAAAAGCAAACGCATCGAACCCATTTCGCGGTCGTAAACAAGACTCAGAGAGCTTTGCATCCCGTTGAACAGCAGGATCATCCCGCACAAGCCCGGCACGATGTAAATCTCGTAGGTGATGTAGGTCTGATACGGCGGCGTGATCGAAAGCCCCAAAGCCGCGCGAAACCCGGCGGCAAAAACAATCAGCCAGACCAATGGGCGTATCAATGCTGCGATGAACCGGCTGCGCTGTCGAACAAAACGCAAGGCCTCGCGCAACAGGATTGCCCAAAGTGCGATCAAGCCAGCCTTCATGCCACGGCCCCAGTCATCGACAAGAAAACGTCCTTCAAAGGCGCGCCATTCGTAATTTCTTGGCTTGAACCCTGTTGCAAAAGGCGTCCTTTGTGAAGGATGGCGACCTGATCATCCGTGGAAATCTCATCTGTCAGATGCGTGGCCCATAATACGGTCATGCCTTCCTGCGCGGACAGGTCATGAACGTGTTTGGTGATCGCGGTTCGGGCGGCAGCATCCAACCCGACAGTTGGCTCGTCCAGCAACAAAACGGATGGCGAATGGATCAGGCACCGGGCGATTTCCAGCCTTCGGCGGTGCCCCCCGTTAAGATCGCGCGCACGTTCCCCAATGCGTTCTGCCATGTCCAGTCGCTCTAACGCGGCTTCGATACGGCTTTCGGCTTCTCGGCCTGATAACCCATGAAGAGCCGCAAAATAGCTGAGGTTTCGGCGGACGGTCAGATCCAAATCCAGAGTGGGCTGCTGAAAGACTACACCAACCTGAGCCAAAGCTTGACGCGGGTGTTTCGAAATGTCGAAACCCGCAATCTCGATCATCCCGCCACTTGTGGTCATCAAACGCGTCAAAAGGGAAAACAAGGTTGATTTCCCAGCACCGTTTGGCCCCAGTAACGCACAAAACGCGCCTAGGGGAACGTGAAAGCTCACATCATCCAAAGCGTGCTTTTCGCCATAGGCGTAGCTGACATTTCGGACCGAAAGCCCCGTCACTTAATGGTAATCTCCAACCTCTGTGTTTCGCCGGTGCTGCCCGGCACTTTCAGATAGTAGCTGCCAGGTTTGATAGCGACAAAACCTATTTCCATCTCACCGGCTTCGTCAAACTCGATTGAATCAACACCAAGCGGTCGGATCTCAAGCCCCTCGACCACGATTTCGTCGACCCAGATTGCCCTAAAGAACTCGGGCCCGACAATAGCCAGTTCCTGACTGCCGTCGCCTTGAATTTCAAACTCGTAATAGGTGCCTGATTTCAGCTCCCAAGGGGCGTCTGCCAAAGGTTCCCCGGCCGACAAGATAATTGGTGGCAGGTCTTCCTTGTTCTTTGCCGAAAGCAAACCGGCAAGACCAAAGCCGTTATCGTCATCTTCATCGTCGGCCAAGGCTGTTGTCGGCAACGCCAAAGCAAACAGGGCTGCCACATGTACCAGTCGCTTCATTTCAATTTCTCCTACAATTGTTCAGTTGGTTGGGCGGAAAGCAGCGCCCCAGGGGAACCGACCAACCTTGATCGTTTTGACAGGCTCGCGCTTGGCGACATCGATCACTGTTACATCCCCTGACACACCATTCGTTGTGAACAGCAGCGACTTGTCGGCATTGAAGTCCATGTGCCAGACACGGCGGCCGACAAGGATGTAATCCTCGACTTCATAAGTTTCGGCATTAACAGCCGCGACATGGTTTGACGGCCCCAGCGCGACAAAAGCCGTTTCATCACCTTCGGACAATTCAAACCCCACGGGTTGAACGCGGTCCGGGTGGACACCTTCAACCTCGAATTTGATCTTGGCTTTTTCGGTTTGGGTTTCGACGTCAAACACGGTGATAGTGCCGCCAATCTCTGAACTCACCCACAGCTCGGTTCCGTCCTTGACGAATTCCGCGTGGCGGGGGCGTGAATCAACCAGAGTATTGGCGAAAAGCTCCTGCGTTTCGGTGTCAATCCAATGGGCCATATTGGTCGTTTCCGAGGTGGTAATTGCGATCTTCCCGTCCGGTGACACTGCCATTCCTTCGGGCTCAATCCCTACATCAATCTGTGCAATGACCTCACGGGATTCCGTATCGACAACCGTTGTAATCGCGTCATCTTCGTTTGCGATGTAAAGATGACGGTCGTTCGGATGCAGTACAAACTGTTCCGGGTCCTCACCCGAGGGCAGGTCGTGCAATATTTCACCGGTTTCCGGATCCATGACCTGTACTGCATCACTGTCAGAGGCGCAGATGTACAAAACCGAAAAATCCTTGGAGAACGTAATCCCCCGAGGACGCTCTCCGGTTTCGATGGTGCGAATTACCTCAAGCGTGTCGATATCAATAACACTGAGCGTGTCGTCCTTCTCGTTGCTGATCCAGATCTCATCCGCTGCAACAGGGGTGCAGATGGTTAGTGCGGCGGCAATTGCAGTCAGTCTCATAGAATTTACTCCTTAAACGCCTGGCACTGGCTTTCGCCCTGATCGATTCCCAGCGTGTCTAGTTCGGTGCGCTGGTGAAGGAACCCCTCGAGCGGCGCCATTGCAACCACGGCGCGATCCGTCACCAGGGGGATGGGTTGGCGCAACTGACCATTCCATGCCCGAAAGTTCATCGGGCGTCCCTTGAAACCCGCCAATTCAAAGTCATCCGACAACAAATATGACCGCAAAACAGCGGGATCAGCCGAGTTGGTACGCGTTATCGCCTCTCCCAGGGACCGGAACGCCGCCCATGCGGCATAGTCCTTGGGCATCATTGACCGTCCCGATTGATCAACAAATCTGTTCTGCATCTGGACCGCGCCCCATTGCTCGACCACGCGTGACCACGTCACTGGCTTCAGCCCTTCGGAACCGGCAACTGGTCTGGGTTCCCACGTGTTAAACGGAATATAACGGCCAAAATCGTTCAGCTCATCGGCAACCAGCAATACGTCATAATCACCGAAATCCTGCGTAAACAGGGGCACTTCTTGCGACGCATTACGCCGAAGGTCGGCATCAAAAGCCCACGTTTTTTCCGCCTTCAGCTCAAGGCGGAACTTCTGCAATGATCGCTTTAAAGCGGCCGCAAAGTCCAGATCACCAGGATGTTCACCTGTAATCAAAGCCAGATCGTCCCATCGGCGCTTTACCAGAAATTGCGCCAATGCATCGGTTCGCATCACGTCAGAAGGCAGCGTGTGCAATAGATTTGCGCGGCACTCCTCCTCTCTGATCAACACATCCGGTGCAGAAGCGTTGAATAATATGGCCGATGACGCTTCGGGCAAATCCGCGACGTCCATTTGCGCCTGCGCAGGCGCATCCAGAATCACAAAAGGTGTTTCATTCAGTGCAGTCCGCGCGGCACCCAGCCAGTCTTCGCCTTCAGGCACGGCCACGACTGTAAGTTCATACTTATGGCCGAGAAACTTCGCTGTTGTCAGATTGTCAGCCAAGCCCAGTTCAGCACCGGCCATACCCAGATCGTCAGGCAGCGGGTCGAGGTTTGACAAAACCGGCGGGCGCGGAACTTGAAGCTGCAGGTAAGTAACCGAGATTGCAATCTCGGCCAAAACCGCGCCCGGCAACATTATCAATGCCGCGACAACACTCAGACAAGTCTTCATTACCATGCCTCCTCCCAGGCAGTTCAAATAAAAAACGCCGATTTGCCTCGGTACCATTGGACCTTAGTCGCAACATTGGCCTGATCTGCAACCAAGGTCGAATTTCCCGCTGATTCCCGCTGCGCTATGACCGGGAAAAGCATCGTAAAGGAGGATAGGATGCGTCTAGTTTTCTTTAGTGCCGTTCTGGGCGCCGTCGCCGCTGGGGGCACGGCACTGGCTCATGGCGATGTCGCCCCGCAACCCGTCAACACCGACGCCCTGCCCGAGGTGGGTGACGAATGGCTGATCGAAAACCCTTACCGCGACAAGGGAGAAGAGGTGTGGCAAGCGGCGATCGCAATCGGTGATTCCGGATACAATCAGAACTGTGCGCGCTGTCACGGTCTTGGAGTGGTTTCCGGCGGTCTGGCCCCTGATCTGCGCTATCTGGAGGCCGAAGAATACGGTGACGAATGGTACGTCGAACGCTTCCGCGACGGTTACACCCAAAACGGGATCACAAAGATGCCCGCGTTCGGTGAACTACTGGGGCAGAAAGCAGCCTGGGCCATACGGACTTATATTGAAACGCGCCCCGACGACGGCGCGCTGGAAGATCACGCCGAGCGCCTGAAGGAAATCCGCGACACTCTCACCAATATGGCAGGTGGCGGAGAAGGCGACGCAGAGGCGTTGAAGTCCGAACTCAATGAGATCGCTGAAACGATCGAAACGGGTTCGGGTGCTCCGGTCGCTGACAGCGTCGCTTTGCGGGCTGCGGTTCTGATCTCGGGCGAAAACCCGGATTTTGCCGAAGCTGCCGAACAATTGACTATCGGATTGTCTGCCGCGCAATAGCGCAGCAAAGTGGGCACATGATCAAACACCTTTTCGTTTTATCCCTGTTGGCCGCAACCCTTTCCGCCGGAACGGTATCGGCCAGGTGTGAAGATCATGTGCCCCAACCTAAACCTCAGAATGCAAGCCGGGACATTGTCGGGGCCGATCTCGATACGATTGTCGAGCGCGGATATATCGAGTTCGCAGCTTACGAAGACTTTGCGCCTTGGTCCTTTGAGAAAGACGGCCAGATACAGGGCGTTGATATTGATATCGGCAAACTGATTGCCGATGACTTGGGGGTCGAGGCCAGGTTCAATCTAGTCGCCGCCGGGGAAAACCTTGAGGCCGATCTACGCAACTGGATCTGGAAAGGTCCCCTGATCAACGGGCGCGTGGCTAATGTGATGCTGCACATTCCTTACGACAGCGAATTTGCCTGCCGCGTGGAACAGGTTGTGTTCACCGGTCAGTATCACGACGAAGAAATAGCCATCGCCTATCGCAAGGATGCGTATCCTGATGACCCGCCGGTCCCTGCCTATTTCCGTTTTGACACAGTCGCGGTCGAAAATGACTCGATTGCCGATTTCTTTCTATCGGCCTTTCCGGGCGGTCAGCTTGCGCAGAATGTGCGCCGCTTTCCAACAGCAGGTCTTGCGATGGAGGCATTGGCAGCAGGCGAAACCATGGCGGCCATGGGACCACGCGCCCAGCTTGAGGCTGGTTTGACACCCGAATTGGATGTTCACACCCCGCCCCTGCCCGGCTTTGCGGTCAGCACCTGGACCAGCGGCGTGGCAGTTCACTTCGCTTATCGCGGTCTCAGCTACGCAGTGGATGACGCGATTTATGCGGCGCTTCAGGATGGCCGGATCAAGCAGATTTTTGCGGCGCACGGCCTGACGCATTCGCCACCGAAACTTCGGTGACTACACCCAAGGTCTTATAGGCACCAAGTGGATCACCGCTTAACTTAACGAAAAATACTGGAGGGAATGACATGGAACTTCATGACAGTCGCGTCATCGCGGCACCACGTTCCAAGGTCTGGGAATCTTTGTTGTCAGCCGATGTTCTGAAAGAATGTGTCCCCGGCTGCAAAGAAATGTCGGGAACGGCAGAGGATGGCTTTGCCGCTACGGTGGTACAGAAAGTCGGCCCGGTAAAGGCGACTTTCAAGGGTGAAGTGACCCTGTCTGACATGGTCAATCAGGAAAGCGTCAAGTTGTCGGGTGAAGGCAAAGGAGGGGCCGCCGGTTTTGCCAAGGGCGCCGCAGACGTCACTCTGTCCGACGTGCCGGAAGGCACGTTGCTGTCTTACAATGTCGATGCGCGTGTGGGTGGAAAGCTTGCCCAGTTAGGTGGGCGGGTCATCGACGGCGTGGCCAAGAAAATGGCCGACCAGTTCTTTGAGAACTTCCAGAATGTGGTTGAAGAAGAGCCTCAGCTCGAAACAGCAGACGCTGCGCCGCAACCCGCGGCCACGCCTGAGCCTGCTCAAGCTGACGCGCAAACCGAAGAGAAGAAAGGATGGCTCAAGCGCCTGATCGGTGGTTGAGCTGAGTATTACAGGGAGGAAAATCTGATGAAGATTTCGATGACTGTGAACGGCGTAGCTGTGAGCGGTGAGGTTGAGGGTCGGACGTTGT